>NZ_SKFH01000084.1 GCF_004343705.1 Flaviaesturariibacter aridisoli | reverse complement strand
CAGGTGTCTTTTGTGACCAGCCGTGCGGCCGGTGGCAACAGCACCTCGGATATCAATTACACATTTGCTGAGAACATCACGGCAGGCAGCAAGTGGTATTATCGTTTGAAGCAGGAAGACCTCGACGGCCGCTCGAAGTACAGCGCGGTGGTCATGCTGAAAAGCGACAAGAGCGGTATCATCACCGTGGATGGCATTTACCCCAACCCCGTGAAGGGCGCTGCCTCGGTTCGCCTGCAGGCCTCGGCCCAGGGGGGCGACGTGGTGCTCCAGATCACGGATATGCAGGGCCGCGTGGTGCGTCAGCAAAGCGTGCTGACGGAAGCCGGTGCTTCCACCACGGTGAATATGGACCTGGCCGGGCTGGCCGCGGGTCCCTACCACCTGAAGGCGATCGCCGGCAATGGCGAGGCAAGCGAAGCGGTGACGGTGGTGAAGCAATAAGCACCGACCTCACCCCCAACCCCTCTCCAGGGGAGCGGGGAGCACAAAGGCCCCGCGGTGCGGGGCCTTTGTCATGGGGAGCGGAGTGCGTTTCGCAGAGGCCGCCCTGTCCTTTTATTAGGATTCCCCGGCGCCCGTTGGCGCTCCCCTCCCGCCCGGGGAGGGGGTGGGGTGGTTACCGCGTACCCGCCGCGGCGCGGTTGGCCGCCCGGGCGGCGGCCGTGCCGAAGTTGCGCAGGTTGTAGGTGAAGGTGAGCAGGAAGTAGCGTTGCAGCACCTGCGTGGTTTGCGTTTCGATGTAGGTGGGCTGCACCTCGCGGAGGATGCTTTGGTTCTGGCCCAGCAGGTCGAACACCGACAGGCGGATGTCGGCATTGCGGCTCTTACCCAGCTTCTTGCCCACGGCCAGGTTCCACAACGTATAGATCTGGGAAGGGGTGCCCGAATAACCCGAATAATACTGGTTGCTCGCGTCGGTCTGCAGCAGCCAGCCGTTCTTCGACAGCAGGTTGAGCTGCACCGAGGCAACGTGCTGGAAGTAGCTGAAGCGCGAGACCGAATCTTTCGACGTGGTGCGGCTGTTGACGTCGTTGAAGTTGGCCGTGTACGATACGGTGAAGTCCACGTGCTGGCTGATGTTGCTCGCCGCCACGGTGCCGAGGCTGAACACCGTGTTGTCGGTCTGCGTGCGCACGTTGTTGACGATGCCGGGCAGGCGGTTCCACTGCACGCCGGTGTTGAAGTTCAGGTTCGTCTTGATCGGCTTGATGGGAAAAGCGTAGTTGACGAGGCCGCGCAGGCTGCGGTAGCCATCGAGGTTGACGGGCTTATTGAGCTGCGCCAGTTGTGGGATCTTGTAACCGGCTACCACCGAATCGGCCTGGGTAGGCTGGAAGGTGGCGGTGGAGATGTAGTTGTTGGCGGCCTGCCCGAACAGGTTGAGCACCAGCAGCTGGCCCTTGGCTGTGTTCGTGAACGTATACTGGCCGCTCAGCGTGTGCGTGTATTGCGGGTCGAGGTCGGGGTTGCCCACGGTGTAAATGGGGGCGTTGGTGAAGTCCACCACACCCTGCAGCTGCGTCACCGACGGTGTAGCCACCTGCGCGCGGTAGTTGAAGCGTACCGAGCTGCGGGTGCTCAGCTTCCAGCGCAGCATCGCGTTGGGCAGGATGTTGTCGAAGGCGTTGTCTACGTTGAGCGGGCGCGGGAAGGTCTGGTCGCTGCGGAGGCGCGTGTGCTGGTAGTTGGCGCCGAATGAAACCATGCGGTCGCGGTCGCCGAAGCGGTAGGAGAGGCCGGCGTTCTGTGCGTCCGTGCGGTTGTTGAACCGGTTCGACAGCGAGTCTACGAAGCGGCTGTATTTACCCTGCGCGGAGTCGAAGGCGTAGGTCTGCTGGTCGGCGTTGCTGCGCGATACCACGGGGTTATAATTGAGCTGCAGCTGCGCCTTCTTTCCGATGGGTTCGATGTAAATGAAGTTCGTATTGAGCTGCCAGCCGTCATTGTCCTGGTCGGTGAAGCGCTGGCTGGCCGAGTCGTTGCCCGGCGTCGTGCCGAAGAAGCGGCGGTCGCGGGTGCTGACATAGGTTTCGCCGGTGCGCTGGTTGGAGGTGCGGTTGACGTTGATGGAGAAGGTGCGGCCACGTTTGGCGAAGGAGTGGCGGTACAGCAGCGACCCGTTGACGTTGTTGCCCTTGCGGCTGCTGTTGCTGTTGTTGGCCGTGAGGCGCTCGGTGAGGCCCGCGTTGTTGGTGTTGTAGCCGAAGAAGCGGGCGGTCTGCCGCTCGGTTTCGTTGAGCTGGAACGACAGGCTGGGGGTGAATATGAGCTGGTTGAACGAGTCGATGCGCCATTCGAGGCGGCCGTTGATGCGGTGGTTGGTATTGTTGCTGAAGGAGCGCGTGGTGTCGGTGGTGCGGCTGAAGGCGTTCTTGCTGGCGGCGAAGTAGTCGGTGACGGATTCTTCGTAGGTATTGTTGCGTCCGTTGTTGAAGAAGTAGGAGCCGGTGACGGTCAGGTTTTTCTTTTTCCCCCAGAGGTCGCTGAAGTTGACGCCGAGGGCGGTGGTGCGGTTGATGCCCTGCTGCTGGCCCACGAGGAAGTTGGCCGAGGACCCGAAGTTGCCGTTGGCGCCGCCGGTCTGCGGGCGGCCACCGCCGCCGCTGCGTCCTCCGCCGCCCTGGCGGCCGCCACCGCGGTTGCTGCCGGTGGAGGTAACGCCCAGCAGGTCTTGCTGCGCAAAGTTTTGCTGGTTGATGTTGTTGAAGTTGCCCACGATGGAGATGCGGCGGTTTTCTTTGAGGATGGTGGTGTTGCCGCCGGCGCTGTAGCGCAGGGCGGAGGCCTTCTCGTCGGTGCCGGCGCCGGCGTAGATGCGGCCGAACTGCCCGTTGCGCATATTGGCTTTCGTAACGATGTTGATGCCGCGCTGGGAATTGCCGTCGTCGAAGCCCGTGAGCTGCGCCTGGTCGGAGAGGCGGTCGAACACCTGGATCTTGTCGATCACCTCGGCGGGCAGGTTGCGGAGGGCGGCGGTGGCGTCGTCGCCGAAAAGCTCGCGCCCGTCGATGGTCACCTTCTGCACGGCCTCGCCGTTGGATTTCACCTGGCCGTTTTCGATGGTGATGCCGGGGAGCTTGCGCACGAGGTCTTCGGAGGAGGCGTCGGGATTTACCTTATAAGAGGAGGCGTTGAACTGCACGGTGTCGTTCTTCTGCATGGCGGGCGGGGTGGTGCCCACGATCACCACGCCCTGGAGCTCCTTGCTGGAGCGGGGCAGCAGGATGTCGTCGAGGTCGGCGCTGCTGTTGCTGTCGAGGCGGAAGGTCTGCTCGTATTGCGCATAGCCCACGTAGGAAAAGCGCACGCGGAACGAGTCGGGGCGGAGGCCGTCGAAGCGGAAGCGACCGAGGGAGTCGGTGTTGGTAGTGACGAAAAACGAAGAGTCGCGGATGGAGCGCAGGCCCACGGTGGCGCCGCGCAGGTTGACGAGCGTTTCGGGGTCGCGCACGCGGCCGCTGACAGAACCCGTCTGGGCGTTGGTGGCCACAAAACACAGCAATGCCAGGGAAAACAATACGGCTCTTCGCAGGAACATATCCGGGGGAATTTTGGCCAAAATTCAGCTAAAACCATTCCGGACGGGAGGCGGCGAGGTTAATTAAGGTGAAAGACGTGAATAGGGTTTTTAAGGTTTTGATAGTTCTGAAGGTTCTTAGGGTTTGCCAGGTAAACCGGCAGAACCCTAAAAACCCTCAGGACCTTACGAACCTTTGGTTATATTGCAGCCCCTTTAAAACCCAACCCATGGAGTACAACAGAATTGTAGCCGTGACCGGCTTACCCGGGCTGTATGAGATTGTGAGCAGCAAGAACGACGGGGCGCTGGTGCGTTCGGTAGAAGACAAGACCACCAAATTCGTTTCGTCGCGCATACACAACCTCTCGCACCTGGAAAGCATCGAGATCTATACCAGCGGCGAAAACGTGAACCTGGCCGAAGTGTTCGAAGCTATGAAAGCAAGCGGCGTGGCCCTGCCCGACGTGAAGGACAGCAAAGCCCTCAAAGGCTACTTTGAAAAAGCGTTCCCCGCCCTCGACTTCGAGCGTGTGTATACCAGCGACATGAAGAAGATGGTGAAGTGGTATGAGTCGCTCAACGCCAACGGCATCGCGTTCAAGGTGCCCACGGCCCCCGCCGAGGACGGCACCGACGCCCAGGCTGGCAGCGAAACCGAAGCCCCGGTAGCCGACGCAGCTGCAGAAACGGCCGGGGAAGCCAAGCCCAAGAAGGCGGCCCCGAAGAAAAAAGCGGCTCCGAAAGCGGAAGCTTCCACCGACGGCGACGACGCCGCCACCGAGGAAAAGCCCAAGAAAAAGGCCGCTCCGAAGAAGAAGAAAGACGACGCGGCCGAATAAGCTGTGTGGCACGATAAAAAAGCCTCCCGGGACACGGGAGGCTTTTTGTCATTGCGGGCCCCGCTGAGGCGGGATAAACTCCGCGCAGCGGCCTCCTCCGTCACGAAAACTCCGCTCGCTTTGAAAGCGCTTTTAATGGAAGTCGCTTAAAGTTGGGTACGGTCTTAAAGTCGCGGAGTTTGCTTCGCTGCGCGCGCAATGACGCCGAAGGCCGTCGTCGCACACAGCCCCCCCCGCCGGGCCTGGTTTTTTCATTGGCCCTGCTTTACTTTCACCAATCACCATTCACTATTGACCATGAACTACAGCGCGGATATTCAGAAGCTGCCCCGTCATTTTCTCCCCGAAGATTTTAAAGTGACCGACTGGGCCGGCCTGCAGCCTTACTTCGAAGACCTTGTCAACCGCAACATCGACCAGCGCGATGCCCTCGAGCAGTGGCTCCGCGACCTCTCCGAACTCGAAGCCGTGGTGGGCGAAGACGCCGCCTGGCGCCAGATCCGTATGACCTGCGACACGGAGAATAAAGCCCTAGAAGACGCCTTTACCTTCTTCGTAACGCAAATCCAGCCGCCGATGCAGCCCTACGCCGACCGCCTCAACCGCAAGCTGGTGGAGTCGCCGCTGGCCGCCGAGCTCGACCCGGCGCAATACGGCACCTACCTCCGCTCCGTGCGCAAAAGCATCGAGCTGTTTCGCGAGGCCAACATCCCGCTGCAATCCGAGACCTCCGTGCTCGCGCAGCAATACGGCGTCGTTACCGGCAAGATGAGCATCGAGCTCGACGGCCAGGAATACACGCTGCAGCAGGCCGCCAAGTTTCTCGAAAGCCCCGACCGCAGCCTCCGCGAGCGCGTGTATTTCAAGATCCAGGAGCGCCGGATGCAGGACAAGGACACCCTCAACGATATGTATACGAAGCTCGTGGACCTGCGCACGCAGATCGCCAAAAACGCCGGCTTCGACAATTACCGCGACTATAAGTTCGTGGAGATGGGCCGCTTCGATTATACCAAGGAAGACTGCTTCCAGTTTCACGAAGCGGTGAAGACGCACGTGCTGCCGCTGGTGGATTTCATTTACGACCGCAAGCGCCAGAAGCTCGCCCTGCCCAACCTGCGCCCCTGGGATACCGAGGCCGAGCCCGAAGGCATCAAGCCGCTCACACCCTTCCAGACCGGCGACGAGCTGGTGAACAAGACCGTCGACTGCTTCCGCAAGCTCGATCCCTTCTTTGCCGACTGCCTCGTGAAGATGAAAGAGATGAACCGCTTCGACCTCGACTCGCGCAAGGGCAAGGCCCCCGGCGGCTACAACTGCCCGCTCGAGGAAACAGGCGCGCCCTTCATCTTTATGAATGCCGCCGGCCAGATGAGCGACGTGACCACGATGGTGCACGAAGGCGGCCACGCCATCCATTCCTTCCTGGCCCACAAGCTGCCGCTGACGGCCTTCAAGCAATACCCCATGGAGATCGCCGAAGTGGCGTCAATGGCCATGGAGCTGATGAGCATGGACTACTGGGACGTTTATTTCGACAACGAGGAAGACCTGCGTCGCGCCCGCGAGCACCAGCTGGAGCGCGTCATCAGCATCTTCCCCTGGATCGCCACGATCGACAAATTCCAGCACTGGGTATACGAAAACCCGACCCACACGCTGGACGAACGCGCCGAAAACTGGCGCCGCATCGTCAACGATTATACCTCGCTCTCCATCGACGTAACGGGGCTCGAAGAATTTCGCAAGTATTCCTGGCAGCGCCAGCTGCACCTCTACGAAGTGCCGTTCTATTATATCGAGTACGGCATCGCCCAGCTCGGCGCCATCGGGTTGTGGAAGCAGTTCAAGGAAAACCGCGAAGGGGCGGTGCGCAATTATACCAACGCCCTGTCGCTCGGCGGCACTAAAACGCTACCGGAGCTTTACGAAGCGGCGGGCCTCAAATTCTCGCTTTCCCCCGACCACATTGCCGACCTGATGCTGTTTGTGAACGAAGAGCTGAAGAACGTGACGCACCCGCAGGTACATTAAACAATCGTCCGGTTACGGAAGCGAAACCCCGCCTGAGCGGGGTTTCGCGTGTTTAACAGGGTAGGCGGTTGGGCACTGGGCGCGGCGCGCCGGCCAGCACGAGCTCTTCGCCGGAAAGCAGGAAATAAAGATTCTGCAGGGTGTGCAGGCTGGCGATCTCTTTCAGGATGGTACGGTGCCCGAAGTCGAGCGCGGTATGATCGCGGTCCAGCTCCATGCTGAAGGTGCCGGGCTTTTTCGGATGCTGCCAAAGTTTGAAGTGCGGGTGAAACACGTAGGCCAGCCGGCCGAGCAGCTCGTCGCTGAGCGCAATGCCTTCGAGGGCGGGGTCGTCCACACAACGGAAGCCGTGGCCGTCGGGGCCTTCGTAGCCCACGCAGGGGCCGTCGGCGAACATGGGGTCTTCGTGCAGCAGGGTGACCGTGCAGATCGTTTGATCGACCCACACGTGGTTGCCGAGACGCAATTCTTTGATCGGGATCATGGGCAAGTATTTAGTCCGGATCGCTCCGGGGTAAGGCGTTCACAAAGCGGGCTCAGGCGCAGTGCTGCACAAAGCGGTACAGGTATCCCTGAATGAGTTGCCGCAGGTGCAGGTCGATGGCGCCCAGCTGCGGCACGCCCTGGTGCTGTTGCAGAAAATACCGGGCTTCGTCTTCGAGTATGCCGCGCAGCGAGCGGAGGTGCTGCTCGCGGAGGGCGCCGTAGATCCGCTCGTTATGGGCGCGGTCGATGCCTTGCACGGCTTCTTCAAAAGCGTTCAGCTGCCCGAAAAAGGCGCGGCTGGCCACAGGGTGGAAGCGGGCAAGAATCTGGTCGGCGTCGTTCATCGCTTCGTTTTTTAATAGATGCCGGGCGGTATCGTGCCGGCGGCCGAAGAAGGGGCGCGGAAGGTTCTCCGCTGCACCGTTACTTCCTGCAGGGTAATGCGGTGACCGTTCCAAAGGCTGTTGTGAAGCGTGTCGATGGCGGCCTTCGCTTCGGTGTCATCCATCGTCACAAAGCCGAAACCGCGCGAGTTCCCGGTACATGCATCGAGGGCGATCTCAGAATGGGTAGCGATGCCAAAGGGGGCCACAAACGCTCTCAGGTCAGCACAGGTAACTGCACCATTGAAATTGGCAATGTAGATCTTCATAATGTGCGGTTGAATTGAACAGGATGCAGGAGTGGAGGAGCGAGAGGGGGAGAAAAGAAATCCGGCGCTGATGCCTGATGCTCAATGAACATTGAAGGTAGGCTAGTTTGCGGCGGCAGCCCTTTTTGTTTTCGGCCTTCACAATTAATTGGCTCCGCCAGCCACCGCTGCGCTAGCGCTGTGCTTCCACAAAAAGGCCGGGTGCTTTTTTTGCAGGTACCTACACATCCCCCCCAAACTTATTGAATGACTCAGCCATGCCCTGCCGGCCCTATCCTGCAGGCACCGCTGTTTTTACCTGAAACCAAACCGTCTAACCATGAAAAAACACCTGTTCAGCATCCTGCTGCTCATCCTTTCCGTGTGCCTATACGCACAGCGCGGAAGACGGGCGCCCGCTCCCGTGGCGGCGCCCCCGACATTTCAGCTTTCTTCCGCCAACGGCTTGCCGCGGCCACTCCTGTCCCGTCTTACGCAGGACGAGCCGGCGCCCGACAGCATCGCCTACCCCGGCACGCCGTATTGCCGCGACACGGGCAGCGCGCAGCCGCTGGTCACCGGAACACCGGGCGGCTCTTTCTCGGCTACGCCGTCGGGCTTGCCCATCGATGCCGCTACCGGGATCATCAACCTGTCTACGGCGCAAGCAGGCACCTACACCGTTACCTACCGTGCTGGCAGCAGCAGCGTTACTACCTCGGTGGCCATCCGGCCTGATAGCTTCGTGGCCGGCCAGCCCAACCAGGTGCTGTGTGCGGGAACCGCGGCTCCGGCCACGGTCTTCGACGGGCTGCCTGGTCTTGCCTACAGCTGGACGAACGCCGCCCCGGCCATCGGCCTGCCGGCCGCCGGCACCGGCGACCTGCCCGCCTTTACGGCGCAGAACAGCGGCACAGCGCCCCTCCTGGCCAGCATCCGCGTGCAGCCCAGCGGCGGCAGCGGCTGCAGCATCCAGGCTTTTGTGTTCCGCATCACCATCAATCCCACACCCACCGTGAACGCCGTAAGCAACCAAACGGTTTGCGCGGGCCAGTCCACGACGCCGGTGATTTTCACCGGGGCTGTTCCCGGGACCATATTCAGCTGGACCAACGACAACAGCGCCATCGGACTGGTGGCCGCCGGCACGGGCACCATTCCCGCATTCCTGCCCCTGAGCCCGAACGGCCTTCCGCAAACGGCTACCATCAAGGTAACGCCCCGCGCCAATGCCTGCAACGGCACACCCATTGCTTTCAACCTCAGTGTGTCGCCGGCGGCAGGCAGCATCAGCTACTTGCAAGCGTCGTATTGCCCCGGCGGCCGGGCCTTCGTGCAGCGCACCGGCTCGGGTGGCGGACAGTTCAGCGCAGCACCTTCGGGTCTCAACCTGGATGCGCAGAGCGGCACCGTGAACCTGGCGGCCTCTGCGGCCGGCTCCTTTACCATCACCTACTCGGTAGCAGCCGGTAGCGGCTGCAACGCAACGGCCACGACGTCGCTCACCGTGCTGCCCCGCGCCACCGTCAACCCGGCGCCCAACGCGGTTTTCTGCAACGGGCAGGCGAGCACGCCGGTTACGTTCAGCGGCAATGCCAGCAGCTACCGCTGGACCAACGACAACCCCTCCATCGGGCTGGCGACGGGCGGCACGGGCAGCCTGCCGTCGTTCGTGCCCACCGGCACAGGGACCGCTACCCTCCGCGTAGTGCCTGAAGGCGGCGCCGGCACCTGCACCGGCAAGGCCATGGTGTTCCGCATCCGGGTGGCGGATTGCTCCGTCGCCCCCGAAGACAGCGTGGTCGTGCCACCCGGTGCGCTGCGTACCGCCGCCATTACCCTGTTTCCCAACCCCACGCGCGGGCTGGTTACCGTGCGGGTGGAAGGCTACAGCGGCCCGTTGAATGCCACGCTGGTCACCTCGGCGGGTTTCGTGAAAAAAGGGCTGCTGTACGTGCGGAACAATACCGCCACGCTCGATATGGGCGGCTTGTCAGCCGGCTACTACATCGTGCAGCTCTCCGACCCCTTCACCGGGGAGACGGTGCAGCGGTCGCTTGTGCGGCAGTAATGAAATCTGCTAATGAGCCAATCTGCTGGTCTGCTAATAAGCGAACGCCGCTCCGGAGGAGCGGCGTTCGTATTGATGGGACAGCCGGGAACGCATTTTTTCCTTGCTGCGGACTGCGGCAGGCGTATGCGCTTTCGCTGTAAGCAACCGCTGCCGGTACAGCGGCACATTTCGTATTTTGCTACCCATCAATCCCTGCACATGAAGAAAATCCTCCTTACCCTGTTCCTGGGCGGCTCCCTGCTGGCGCAGGCCCAGGACGGCCTTACCTACCAGCTTCCGCCCAAGGCCATCGCCGACCTGCTGCTGGCAAAGCCGACCCCCAGCGTATCCGTAGACGACAAAGCCCAATGGATGCTGCTCGCCGAGCGCAATTCCTACCCGTCGGTGGAAGAACTCGGTCAGCCGGAGCTGCGCATCGCGGGCCTCCGCCTCAACCCCAATAATTTTTCGCCCACGCGCCAGACCTACAGCAACGGCTTTCGCCTCAAGCACCTCGCCAGCGGCAAGGAGCACGCCGTGAGCGGGCTGCCCGCCGACCTCAGCGCCGGCCCCGCCCAGTGGAACCCGTCGCAGACCAAGGTGGCTTTCCTGTCCATCAGCGCCAACCGGGTAGACCTCTACGTGGTGGACGTGGCAACGCAAAAAGCGGTGAAGATCAACAAGCAGGCGGTCAACAACACGCTGGGCAGCGCCTTCGCCTGGGCCGACGACAACACGATCCTGTACAAGGCCGTGGTGCAGCCCGCAACGGCCGCACCCAAAAAGAAGATTACGCCCCGCGGGCCGGCGGTGCAGCAAAACCTCGGCAAGGCGGCGCCCAGCGCCACTTTCCAGGACCTGATCAAAACGCCGTACGACGAGGAACTGTTCGACTTCTACGCCACCGCGCAGCTGACGCAGTGGAAAGGCGGCGTTGAAACGAAAGTGGGCGCCCCGGCGCGTTACCTGTCGTTCAGCCTCTCGCCCGACAAAAACTACCTGATGATGCGTACGATCCGCAAGCCTTTTTCGTACCTCGTAACGGCCGGCGGCTTTCCCTCGGCCGTTACCCTCACCGACCGCGCGGGCAAGACCGTGAAGGTGCTGGCTGAACTGCCTTCCTCGGAAGGCACGCCGAGCGGCTACGACAACACGCAGAACGTGCCCCGCGCCTTCGACTGGCGCGACGACGAGCCCGCCACCATCACCTGGGCGCAGCCCCTCGACAGTGGCCTCATCCGCAAAGCAGTGCCCCACCACGACGCCGTGTATGCGCTGGCGGCGCCCTTCAGCGGCACACCGAAAGAATTGTTTAAAACAGAGATGCGCTACCGCGGCGCCACCTGGGGCAA
The DNA here is from genome assembly GCF_004343705.1 of Flaviaesturariibacter aridisoli. Classification (GTDB taxonomy): domain Bacteria; phylum Bacteroidota; class Bacteroidia; order Chitinophagales; family Chitinophagaceae; genus Flavisolibacter; species Flavisolibacter aridisoli. The sequence goes on along the minus strand of NZ_SKFH01000084.1, from coordinate 29,939 downwards.
CAGCAGCGTGGCGCTGGTGGAAGAAGGCCTGCGCTCGAAGCAGCTGAGCCGCATCGACGTGTACCATGCCGGCAGCGGCGCGCTGGCGAAGCTGTACGACCTCAGCCAGACCGACGCCTACAACAATCCCGGGTCGCCGGTGCTGCACCGCAACACCTGGGGCCGTAATGTGCTGCTGTTTACCGCCAACGGCACGAAGCTGCTGTACAACAACCCCGTTGGTTCCTCGCCCCAGGGCGATCGCCCCTTCCTGGCCACCCTGGAGCTACAGACCGGCAAGCGGGAAGTACTGTGGCGCTGCCCCGAAGGCCAGTACGAATACGTGGCCGATGTTATCGACGCCGAAAAAGGCCTCCTGCTCACCCGCCGCGAAAGCCAGCAGCAGGCACCCAACTACTACCTCCGCGACCTGAAGGCCGGTTCCGAAAAAGCCCTCACGGCCTTCGCCAACCCGTATCCCGGGCTGCAGGGCGTGACGAAGCAAAAGATCAAATACCAGCGCGCCGACTCCGTGGACCTCACCGGCGACCTGTACCTGCCCGCCGGGTACAACAAGGAAAAAGACGGTCCGCTGCCCGTGATCGTATGGGCCTACCCGCGCGAGTACCAGTCGGCCGCCGACGCCGCGCAGGTGCGCGGCTCGCAGTACCGCTTTACGACCGTTTCCTGGGCTTCGCCGGTATTTTGGGTGACGCAGGGCTACGCTGTGCTCGACAACGCCGAGATGCCTATCGTGGCCAGGACCGGCGCGCGCCCCAACGACAACTTCCGCCAGCAGCTCGTGTGGAATGCCGAGGCGGCCATCAACAAGCTCGCCGACATGGGTGTGGGCGACCGGGCCCGCGTGGCAGTGGGCGGCCACAGCTACGGCGCTTTCATGACCGCCAACCTGCTGGCCCATACAAAGCTGTTCAAGGCCGGGATCGCCCGCAGCGGCGCCTACAACCGCACGCTGACGCCTTTCGGTTTCCAGAACGAAGAGCGCACCTACTGGCAGGCCCCCGAGTTCTATACCGAGATGAGTCCGTTTACGTATGCCGATGCCATCAAGACGCCGCTGCTGCTCATTCACGGCGACTCCGACGACAACCCCGGCACCTTTCCCATCAACTCCGAGCGGCTGTACAACGCCATCAAGGGCCATGGCGGCACCGTGCGCTACGTGTCGCTGCCCTACGAGGCCCACAGCTACCGCGGCCGCGAAAACCTGCTGCACCTGCTGTGGGAGCAGAATGCCTGGCTGGAGAAATACGTGAAAAGCCCCCTGACCCCCGAAGGGGGCACTAAGGCCAAAGAAACCTTCTAAATTCCGGACCCGACCTTTGTTGTGAAACGACCCGATCCCTTGCGATCGGGTCGTTTCATCCCCCTTCCTCTCGGGAAGGGGTAAGGGGATGGGCGGCTCCTTTAACACACAATTGGCCTCCGACCGTCGGGGCTTTTTTCGAACTTTGTTGTCTTCCAACTCCATTCCATGAAACCCTTGCGCCGTCTTCTTTTTCATCCCGTTTTATTGCCCGGTATCGCCCTTACCTTTTTCAGCTCCTGCAGCAGTGAGCCGAAGCGTCCTTTCGGACAGTGGCCGGTAAAGCCGCCCGCCGGCGTGCAGCCCGCTTCTTATACCGGCGACGGCCCGACGCGGCAGGCGCACCTGCGCCTGGCGGTCAACGGCGACGTGTGGGAAGGATCGCTGGTATACCGCGGCGCTGAGTTCGACTCGCTCCGCACGCTGCATTGCAGCAACGAGCAGCTGGGAGCAATCCTCGCCGGCGAAAGCCGCAACTGCTTTGCGGTGCCCCTGTTCCAGGAGACCGATACGACGCTCGACCTGACGGAGCGCTGGGTGAGCCGCGACTTCGAGGAAGGCGGCCGCATTATCACCGAAGACGTCAACTTCGACGGCCACCCCGACCTGGTGCTGCTCAACGCACAGGAGAGCAGCCTGAGCCAGCGCAGTTACCACGTGTGGCTCTACAACGCCGCGCGCCGCGCCTACTACTTCTGGGACCTGGCGGCCCGCGCCGGGGGAGAGCTGCTGGCCCGCAACCGCCATCGCCGCGAGCTGCTCGTGGCCACGCCCGACAGCGAAACGAAAGTGTTCCGGGTAACGGGCGACACGACGCTGCGGCCCGTTACGCGGGAGCGCGGTTTGTAACGCGGAGAAGCAAAGAAAGTACTTTGTACACGGAGCAAGCGTGCCGCAAGGCGAGCTACTTCCGACTTCGCACTTCCCACTTCCCACTTCATCCCGGGTTGCACTCCCGGCAGATGCCGTGCATAAGCACCTGCACCGAGCTGGCGCGGTAGCCTTCGTGCAGGTTGATGCGCGGCGTGACCACGCCGTCGAGGCAGTAGGTTTTGTGGCAGTTGTTGCAGATGAAATGCACGTGGTCGTCGTGGTGGTGGCCTTCGTCGCAGTCCTTGCACAGGGCATAGAGCACTGAGTTGTCTGCGGTGGGAATGGTATGGAGGATGCCTTTATCCACGAAAGTCTGGAGCGTGCGGTATACGGTTACGCGGTCGAATTTCTCGCCGGCCTTTTTTTCAATGTCGCCATGTGCGAGCGCGTCGGGGTGCGCCAGGAAGATGGACAGGATCTTCTTCCGGCTGTCGGTGATGCTGAGGGTTTTGCGCCGCAGGATCTCGGCGATGCGGGCTTCTGTTGCTTTGTGTGTGGAGGCGCCCATGGGCAGCTTTATTTCTTCAGCAATTTACGGATCTCTGCCTCCATTTCCTTCAATTCACTTGTTTTCAGCCCGTCGTAGATGTGCAGCACTTTGCCGTCGCGGTCTACCAGCGCCACGAACTGGGTGTGCAGGAAGTCGTCGTCGATGTTGGCCACGCTGTTGTTGGGGTCGTCGATCTTGTAGCTGAGGCGGGCGGCCTTGTACAGGCTGTCTTTGCGGCCCGTAAGAAACATCCATTGCTGCGTGTTCACGCCCATCGAATCGGCATAACGTTTCAGGGTGGCGGCGGAGTCGCGGCCGGGGTCGGAGGTATGCGACAGCAGGAGGAAGTCCTTTTCCCCTTTGAACGCCTCGTAGATCGGCTTCAGGTTGTTGTTCATCTTGGGGCAAACGCTCTTGCAGGTGGTGAAAAAGAAGTTCACCGCGGTCACTTTGCCGGCGATGTCCTTTTCGGTGACCGTCCGGCCGTCCTGGTTGATAAAGGAGAAGGGTTGCACTTCCGATACCGGTGGCAGGCGGTTCTTGAAGAAATCGGGCACGGCGATGGCCAGCGCGGCTACGAAGCCGAGGAACAGTATGGAGAAGAACCCCACGTAAAAAAGGCGTTTGCGCGACATGCGGCAAAGGTACGGCCGGCGCGGCCTCCGGGGCCTGACGCTGATGGGGCCGGCACCCCGCGATGGGAAAAAAAACATTTTTTTCTGTGTTTTTTCACATGGAAACGCCCTTCCGGGGAAAGTACCTTGGTTGCTCCAATGGCCATGGACGGAGCATCCCGAAAATCCGGTTCAAAGAGTAGGGACCTAATAAACACTTTTAACATGAAAAGCTTCCTATTTTTTATTCTGGCACTGGTAGTGTTCCTAAATGCCCATGCCCAAACCAAGATTACTGACGCAGTTCGCGCTCTCTATTCCAACCAGTTTTACGAGTCTTTATCTGGCTCTGTTCAAGTGCACCAAACAAAGGTCAATACCGCTGTCCTGACGCTCAGTACGACATCATCGAACCTTTATGATCGTGCATTTGTGTTGACATCCGATAAGGCACAACCCTTTCCGGAACTGAGCAGCAAGCAAGCCTCGATTTTTATTCATAAGGATCAAAGAGTAGTCTTCCTGATCGACAACCAACTCGAAAAAGTGTTTGTATTCGGCCTAGATGAAGCGGAAACGCAAAAAGAAATCGAAAGGTTGAGAAACAACGAGATCATCGGAAAAAACCTGGCCAGCGACGTTTTCCTTGCTTACGGACTATCCTACCTGACTGGTGGTTGGAAAGGGGATGCGTTGGCAAAAAGCACTTATCAGGATCCATTCAATTACCTGGCTGCAGCAGATGTTACCGGCCGCAATGGGATTAGTAAAGAGGCCGAGGATTTCGCGAAAAACGCGCCCCTTGCTGAAAATATCTGTTCGAAAGGATCGTGTACTTCAGGTGGGGCAGGTTCATCGGATTGTGAAATTAAAGAAGAGTATATGGGTATCAATCAAACCTGTAAAGTGCATTGTAAGGATGGCTATTATTCTTGCTGCTCCGCTAAATCTACTCGCTGTTATTGCTGCAAGGACTAAGGATCGCGACGACCAGTTCGACGTTAATTTGTTCAGTTGTCGGAGCTTATTTCTAAATTTATCAAAACCAAAGCTGTATGAAAAAGTTTGCAACAAGAGGCCGCATTCTGGTGCTGGCCTTTTGCACCCTGTCCCTTTCGGCTCTTGCCCAAAGCAAAAGTAATTGCAAGGACTCTAAAAAGGTGAAGGTTCTGTTCCACAACCGGATGAGTCAAAAGGACCTGGATCGAATCGCGGAAAACATGGCGAGTCTGCATTTCAAGATCAGCTACCTGCAGCGCAAATTCGACGCATCAGGGCACCTAAGCTACCTGAAGTTTTCTGTGGACACACCGGATGGGTTTTCCGGAAACGCCGGTGCTTCGCTCAGTGGTCAGAAATTTGGATTCGTGCGCAATTGCCGAAATAAAAAAGCGCCTTTTGTAGTGGGCAATCTTTGAGATCGGTTCGTCTTCTCTGTTACCGGATTAAAACCACCTCCATATGAATGAAATCCTCCTTGTCGTAGCTTTCGCTGTCGTAATGGTCGGCGGTGCCTACTATACGTCGCGGATTACAAGGCCTGCCCGGACCTACATGCGGATCGGATGCAGCCTGGTACTTATCGCCATGGCCTGGCTGGTAGCATCCAATGGCAGCCGGCAAAACTCCTGGTTTCTTACCGCTGTCGCCGTTAGTGTGATCCTCGGTGAGCTCTGGGAGCTGCGGAAGCCGAAAGCGAAGCGGATACAATGAAGCCTCAGGCCCCGACGATAACCGTCGGGGCCTTTTCGGTATCTTCCGCCCATGAAACGGATCCTGCTCGCCCTCTGCCTGTTCCTGACGTTGTCTGCCGCCGCCCAAAGCCGCGACGAAGCCGCCGTGCGCGCCGTGCTCGACCGGCAGGTGGCCGCCTGGAACCGGGGCGACATCCCCGCCTTCATGGAAGGCTACTGGAAAAGCGACTCCCTCCTGTTCATCGGCTCCAAAGGCCTCACCTACGGCTGGGACAAGACGCTGGCCAACTACCTTAAGGGCTATCCCGACACCGCCACCATGGGAAAGCTCTCGTTCGAGCTGCTGCTGCTGAAGCGGCTCGCCAAGGACTATTATTTCGTGGTGGGCAAGTGGCACCTCGCCCGCAGCAAAGGCGATGTGGGCGGCCACTACGACCTGCTGTTCCGCAAGGTGAAAGGCCGCTGGGTGATCGTGTCGGACCACACGTCGTGAAGCGTGAAGCGTGAGGCGTCAGCCGTGAGCCGTGAGCGCTGACGCCTATAACGAAGAACGGATGCCAACGGCATCCGTTCTTTTTGCCGCGCATCGCGTTGCTCACGGCTCACGGCTGACGGCTCACGATTTCCAGAGGCGCCGGTAATACCAGATCAACCCCGTCAGGGAAAGGGCGAAAAAGCAGTAGAAGAAAATATTGAAGCCGTCGACGCGGCCTCGGTACACGATGCCCCAGCCGAGGTAGAGGCCAAAGAGCGCCATGAACAGCATCCAGAAAAGACCCAGGAACAGGGTCCGGAGCACTTTTTTCAGGTAGCGCCGCATCTCGGGGTCAAAGCTCCGGTCGTATTCATCCATGCGTCAAGGTACTAAGAGCGCGCGAAAAGCAGTGGAGTCGCCGCTGAAAACGTTGAAATCCACGCGTGCGCGGATGCCGTTCACGTGGCCCTGCTCGGAGTGTTGCCAGAAGGCCCAGGTGCGCGTGATCCGCGGCCCCTCGGGCTGCAGGTAGTGCGCCACCCACAGCGGGTAGTCGTCGAAATGCCCCTGCAGGTAGCGCTCGTAAAAATTGAGGTACGTATACAAAATAGGGCGTACGCCGTAGTACCGTTCGGTGATGTCGAGCCAGGCCTTCAGCTCGCGGCGCAGCAAGTCGGGCTTTACATTGGCCGCCCCTTCGATGTCCACCACCGGCGGCAGGTCGCCCTGCTCGAGGGGAACGGTGCGGATGAAGTGCTCGGCCTGCAGGCGCCCGCTCTTGCCCGGACTGAAAAAATGGTAGGCACCCCGCACGATCCCCGCCTTTTTGCTCCCCTTCCAGTTTCGGCGAAACTGCGGGTCGGCACTCGACACGCCCTCGGTGGCCTTGATGAAGGCAAATCCGATGCGGATGCCGTCGATGTCCATCGCGCTGACCGAACTCCAGCCGATGCCTTCCTGGTAGCGGCTGACATCGATACCGTGGATGGCGTACTGCGTGGGCATCGAAATGCCGAACTCGGGGTAGCGCACCATGCCGGTTTCGTCGCGCTCCTGCCACCACAGCCAGGTCAGCCAGCCGAGGCAGGCCAGCACAAGCAGCAGCGCCAGCACGATAAAGCGCTGGACGTATTTGCGGGTTTGCTTCGTGCGGCGGGAGCGGGCCATGGCTGCGAAACTAGGGAAGGAACCGCAGAACAAGGAACAGGGGAATTGAAGTACCTTACGGTTCCTAAATCACCGTCATGAAAAGGCTCCTCATCGCCTCGATTCCCCTCCTGTTCTCCCTTACTGCCGGCGCGCAACAGGCTACACTGTCCACCGGGCCCGGTATGACGCGCACCCAGGTTCAGGCCCAAATCGATTCCGTGCGCGCCCGCAACTTCCCGCCCGCCACGGCCGAAGGCCTTTCGGCTGCGGAAATGGCCCGATACGAGGAGCTGGCGGTGAAGCACCGGTTAGCACCGGATGCGCCCTTTTATTCGTATGCCGGCCTCATCACCGCGGCCGAGCAGGACGAACTGCTGTCCCTGTTTCGCCGCATGAATCGTACGCAGCAACTGTCCCAGCGACTCCAGTTTGTGCGTCCCGAGCCTCCGAAACCCGCGGTGACACTTTCGGAAGCCGACTTCAACGCCTTCAAAGACTCCACGCACTTTACCTTACTGGTCGATTTCCGGCCCATGGCCAACAGCAACCTCGATGCGTATAAAACCTCCGATTTTGCCTGGTACTCCGTGGATCCAAGCTTGGGGCGCCGCGCCGGCAGCGCCTATTTCACCCAGCGGGTGCTGTTGCAAACCGTGCGCAACCACGAGCAGGCAAATGAGCGTTATGAAAAGTACAAAAACAGCTACCAGATGGTCTATGGCGGCACGTTCCTGCGCAAGACCCGCGTGGAGCGGCCGTCCAACTGAAGGCGGCAACCGGCAAGGCGCGGAACCCAGAGAAACAATGCTGGTACGGCAGGCGGCAGGCGCAGCCGGATATCCGTTGTCGGGATGTTACCGACGCACACGAACGAAAACCTGCGTTCATCCTAAAAATCATAAAAGATCTGCGTCGTTTCTCTCTCCGCCGCTTGCGGCGCGCCGCCTACCTTTGCGCGAATGCCCTTCAACTGGACCGATAGCCTGAACTTCCTGTCGAAGCTGACGCCGCGCCGTGTGTGGAACATGACGAAGGTGTGGAGCTCGTACTACCTGAGCCGCTGGACCGGCAAGGCCGTTCATTGGGGCATGCCCATCTCCATTTCTTTCGAGCCCACCACCAGCTGTAACCTGCGCTGCCCCGAATGCCCCTCGGGCCTCCGCGCCTTTACACGGCCCACGGGGATGCTGCAGAAAGACTTCTTCCGCGACACCATCGACAGCCTCGCCCCCGACCTGAGCTACCTCGTGTTTTATTTCCAGGGCGAACCCTTTCTCAACCCCGGTTTCCTGGAGATGGTGCGCTACGCCACGCAAAAAAAGATCTACACCGCCACCTCCACGAATGCGCATTACCTCAAAGACGACGTAGCCCGCCGCACCGTGGAGAGCGGCCTCGACCGCCTCATCATCTCCATCGACGGCACCACGCAGGAAACCTACGAGCAATACCGCGTGGGCGGCCGCCTCGACAAAGTGCTCGAGGGCGCGCGCAACGTCGTGAAGTGGAAGCGGGAGCTCAAAAGCAAAACGCCCTTCGTGGTGTTCCAGTTCCTGGTAGTGCGCCACAACGAGCACCAGGTGGAAGACGTCCGGCAGCTGGCGAAAGAGATCGGGGTGGATGATGTGTGGTTCAAGACCGCGCAGGTATACGACTACGAAAACGATCCCAACGGGCTCATTCCGCAAAATGGCAAATACAGCCGCTACCGTAGAAATACGGAGGGCCGGATGGAATTCAAGGGCAACAACGCCAACCACTGCTGGCGCCTCTGGCACGATCCCGTCATCACCTGGGACGGCGCCGTGGTGCCTTGCTGCTTCGACAAGGATGCGCAGCACCGCCTCGGTCACCTGCGCCAGCGCCCCTTTGCCGACATCTGGCGCAGCGGCGAGTACCAGCGCTTCCGCACCGAAGTACTGCAGAGCCGTAAGAATATCGATATCTGCGCCAACTGCTCCGAGGGCGTCAAGGTGTGGGAAACGTGAAACGTGAGGCGTGAAGCGTGAGCCGTGAACCGCAAGCGCGGCAGAAAACGGGTGCTCCACGCCTTAAGCCTTTCGATACCGGCGCCAGCGCTCAGGCTTCACGCCCGGCGGCTCACGAATTTCCAACTTCCGACCTCCCACTTTAAGACTTCGCTGTCTGGCCGCTCCCTACCTTTATTTCCGCTATATGGGTCTAGAACAAGATATCCGCCAGACAAAGTTTGTCAGCGCCAAGCAGAAAGCGATGATCAACCTGCTGTATACCTACGGCTGGGTGATGGAGCAAATCAAAACCTTTCTCGCCTGCGAAGACATCACACACCAGCAATACAACATCCTCCGCATCCTGCGCGGCGCGGCGGCGCCGCTGTCGACGCTGCAGATCCGCGCCCGGATGCTCGATAAAATGAGCGACACCTCGCGCATCGTGGACCGCCTCGTGGCCAAGGAGCTGGTGCAAAAGGTGACCTGCGCCAAAGACAAGCGCCTCGTGGACGTGACCATATCCGACAAGGGCCTCGCCCTGCTCGCGCGCCTCGACAAGGGCGATGACCATATCCAGGCGATCATGAAAAGCCTTAGCGAGAACGAAGCCGCCCAGCTCAGCACCCTGCTGGATAAGATCCGCGGCTAAAGCCGCGTTAAATGATGCACCCCTTAATTCGTTTATTAGTAATCTTGAGCGGATTCCGCCAGTCTTAAGAACCCCCACCCGTTATCGTATGAAAAAAGCCACCTTCTTCCTGTCGCTTTTACTCGCTTCCGTTTGCTCGTTCGCCCAGGTGGCGGACAGCAGCAAGATGGCCTCCCGCGACAGCCTGCCCTCCGGCGCGCCCCGCTATGAATTCCGCGGCGTATGGATGGCTTCCGTAGACAATATCGACTGGCCCGCACGCGGGCAATACAACGTCGACTCACAGCAGATCGACTTCCGCCGCCAGCTGGACCTGCACAAGGCCAACGGCATGAACGCCATGGTGGTGCAGGTGCGCCCCGCCGCCGACGCCTTTTACCCCTCGCCCTACGAGCCCTGGAGCCAGTGGCTTACCGGCCAGCAAGGCCGCGCGCCGCTGCCCCTCTGGGACCCCGTGGCCTTCGGCGTCGAAGAAGCCCACAAGCGCGGCATGGAATACCACGCCTGGCTCAACCCGTACCGCGCCACCTTCAGCATCGCCAAATCCTCCATCGCCCCCGGCCATATCACGAAGCAACACCCTGAATGGTTTCTCGACTATGGCGGCACCCGCTACTTCGACCCCGGCAACCCCGAAGCGCAACAGTGGGTGGTGGACGTGGTGACCGACATCGTGAGCCGTTACGACGTGGACGCCATTCACATGGACGACTACTTTTATCCCTACCGCATCGCCGGTAAGGAATTCCCGGACAGCGCCTCCTTCCGCAAATATGGCAACGGCCTCGAAAAAGGTGCCTGGCGCCGCAGCAATACCGACTCCATCATCAACAAGATCGGCCGCGCCATCAAGGAAGCAAAGCCCTGGGTGAAGTTCGGCATCTCGCCCTTCGGCGTGTGGCGCAACAAGAGCACCGACCCCGAAGGTTCGGCCACGCAGGCGGGTCAAACGAATTACGACGACCTCTATGCCGACATCCTGCTCTGGCTCCGCAAAGGCTGGATCGACTACGTGACGCCGCAGCTCTATTGGGAGATCGGCTTCTCCAAGGCAGACTATACCACATTGGTAGACTGGTGGGCGAAGCACAGCTATGGCCGCCACGTATACATCGGCCACGGCATCTACCGCTACTACGAAAGCAATCCCGCCTGGAAGCGGCAGGACCAGATCCCACGGCAGATCGAGTTGCTGCGGAAGTACCCGCAGATCCAGGGCTCGCTCTACTTCAGCTCCAAAAGCTTCGAGCGCAACCCGAACGGCTGGAACGATACGCTCCGCCTGAATTATTACCGCGTACCCGCGCAGGTGCCGCCGATGCCCTGGCTGGCCGGGCGACCCTCTCTAGCAAGTAATTAAGTGGGCCTTCGGCAAAGGAAGTGGGAAGTTCGTGAGGCGTGAGCCGTGAGCCGTGAGTGCTAACGCCGGTAATCAGGAATGGATGCCTTGGGCATCCGTTCTTTTTGCCGCGCTTTGCGCCTCAAGCCTCACGGGCGCTTCGCGCCCGGTTTCTGTTCCAAATAATCCACATATTCCTTGCTGCCCAGGCGCAGGAAAACCGGGCGTCCCGTCGCCTTTTGGAGCGACCATTCGGTGCGGCAGAAAAACGAAAGCCGGCGGGTATAGAAATCCGGTGGCACCGTTTTTATAGATATAGGGGCAATCGAATCGGGGCGCGGCTTTCCCAGCTGCGCGTCGCAGTCCAGACAAAAAAACAACAAACAACCTAAGCCGGTCCACCGCTTCGTCATCCCGGATGATTTGGTGTAAATTTACGGCGTGAATGCTTGACGCGGAGACCCCGCAGAAACCGAGGATTATGAGCCTGAATCAGAGTTTACAACAAAAGCTGTTACAAAAGCTGTCGCCCCAGCAGATTCAATTGATGAAACTGCTGCAGGTGCCTACGGCCATCCTGGATGATCGCATCAAGGAGGAACTGGAAGAAAACCCCGCGCTCGAGCTCGCCGACGAAGGCTTCGAGGGCGATGAAACCCCCGACGAGTTCGCCTCCAACGACTCCGACGACGACTATACCGAAGACAGCGACAGCAACGACGACCCCTACGAGAATATCGATATCTCCGACTACGTATCGGAAGGCGACGACGACATCGCCGACTATAAGATGCGCGACGAGAACTACGGCGACCAGGAGGAAAAGACCACCCTGCCCTACCGCGTGGAAACCTCCTTCTACGAACAGCTCGAAGCCCAGCTCGGAATGCTCAACCTCGACGAACGCCTTTATAAGATCGCCGAGCAGATCATCGGCTCCATCGACGAAGACGGTTACCTGCGCCGCGAGACGTCGGCCATCGTGGACGACCTCGCCTTCCGGCAGAACGTGATGACGAGCGACGAAGAAGTGGAAGGCCTCATCAAGCGGATCCAGAATTTCGACCCGCCCGGCGTCGCCGCCCGCACCCTCCAGGAATGCCTCATCCTCCAGCTGAACCGCCAGAAGATCGACGGCAAGGAAGTGGACATCGCCATCGCCGCCCTCACCCGCTACTTCGACGAATTCACCAAGAAGCACTACGAAAAGATCCAGCGTGGCCTCAACCTCAGCGACGAAGGCCTCAAGGACGTGATGACCCAGATCACGAAGCTCAACCCGAAGCCGGGGGGCAACGTGGGCGAGATCAACAAAGCCGAGAGCTACGTGGTGCCCGACTTCTTTATCTACAACAACGGCGGCAAGCTCGAACTGACGCTCAACTCAAAGAACGCCCCCGAGCTGCGCATCTCCGAAGGCTACCGCGACATGCTGAAGGAATACGACCGCGGCCAGAAAAAAGACCGCCGCCAGAAGGAAGCCGTCCTGTTTATCAAGCAAAAGATCGACTCCGCCAAATGGTTCATCGACGCCATCAAGCAGCGCCAGCATACCCTGCTCAGCACGATGACCGCCATCATGAACCACCAGCAGGAATTCTTCATGACCGGCGATGAGACCTCGCTCCGCCCGATGATCCTCAAAGACATCGCCGAGCGCACCGGCCTCGACATCTCCACGGTGAGCCGTGTGGCCAATTCCAAGTTCGTGCAGACCGAGTTCGGCACCTACCGCCTCAAGTTCTTCTTCTCCGAATCGCTCACCACCGACTCGGGCGAGGAAGTGTCCACCCGCGAGGTGAAAAAGATCCTGAGCGACCTCATTGAAGGGGAAAGCAAGAAAAAACCTCTTTCCGACGAGCGCCTCACCGAGCTGCTGCAGGAAAAAGGATACAATATCGCCCGCCGCACCGTAGCCAAATACCGCGAGCAGCTCAACATCCCGGTGGCCCGCCTCCGGAAAGAGCTCTGAGGAGTACTAGATTACTTGAGTACATGATTACTTGAATACATGAGGGAACCTACACCTCTAAAATCATGTAATCATGTACTCAAGTAATCAATTAATCGTTCTCCCTCCTTCGCTACCTTTGCTCCCTCATGACCCCCGACACGCCTGCAGCACCTGCTTTCCATCCCGCCCTCCGCTGGGGCGCCGAATTCATTTCCGTGGTGCTGCACCCGCTGTTCATCCCGGTATATATCCTGCTGTTCACCCTGTGGGTGAGCCCGCTCACCATCGCGCTCGACCCGCTGGTGAAAACGCGGATCTCGCTTTCCTTCGGGCTGATGTACATCCTGTTTCCGCTCGTAACGGTGCTGCTGGCCAAAGGCCTCGGCTTCGTGGACTCCATCCGCCTGCGCTCGCAGAAAGACCGCATCATTCCCTACGTGGGCTGCGGCATTTATTACTTCTGGATGTGGTACGTGCTGCACAAGCAGGGATCCTTCCCGCTGCCGCTGGCGGCCTTCGCCCTGGGCGTGTTCCTCGCCTCCAGCGCGGGCCTCGTGCTCAACGCCTGGCTTAAGATCTCAATGCACGCCCTCGCCGCCGGCACCGGCGTCACCTTCCTGTTTGTGCTGGCCCTCGCCTCGCCCTTTGCCTGGGGCTTCTACCTTTCGGTAGGCCTGCTGCTGACCGGGCTTATCTGCACGGCCCGCCTGCTTTCGGGCGACCACAACAGCGCCGAAGTATACAGCGGCCTCTTTGTGGGCGCACTCTCCATGATGATCGCCGCCTGGCTTTCCTGACCATTTGCCGTATTTATACGGAATTTTTGACGCCGCGGAAATTATCTCGCGGCGTCGTCTATATTTGCTGTCAATAAGGATTTCCCCTGACCGTCCTTTACCGATTGCGCCGTATCACCAAACAACACACTACCAAGTTGCGCCCCGGGCGCTCCTGCTTATGACCACTGCAACGCGTCCCCTTCACAAGGAAACCGTCGTGCAAGCCCCGCCTCCCCCGCGCGGCTTCCTGCGCCGCCATTGGCTGCCCCTGCTGCTCGCCTGCGTGTGCAATACGCTGGCGGTGGCCCGCGTGCAGTATGTGCCGGGTCTTCTGGCTGTGGCCTGCGCCGCCATCCTGTTGCTGCAGGCCCGGAGCCTGCGCGAGGCCGCCGTAACGGGTGTGGCCTTTATGTGCGGAACGGCCATCCTGCTCAATTACTGGATGGTGCCGGTGCTGCTGAAATACACCGGTGGCAACTGGCTCATGGCTATCGGCTGCTACGTGGCTTCCTGGACCCTGATGGCACCCTTTTTCGGGCTGCAGTTCGCCCTTTTCGCGTTCCTGCGCCGCCGGGGCAGCAGCGCCGCCGCCCACTGGGGCAACGCCCTGTTCTTTGGCGCCGTGTGGGTGTTGTTCGAATGGGGGCGCGCCTGGCTGTTCAGCGCCGTGCCCTTTATGAGCTATGCCTGGGGCTCCGCCGCGGGACAAAGCACGTTGCTGCTGCAGCCCGCGGTGTTTGGAGGCGTGTTTGCGCTGACCTTCCTGCTGGTGGTTCCCGCCTACCTCTTCGCCGTTTCCTGGCATACGCGCCGCTGGCGCGCCGCCCTGCCCGCAGGGGCCCTGCTGCTGTTGCAACTTACGGGCGGATGGGCGCTCCACCGCGCTGCCGAAACGAAAGCGGCCAGCCTGCCTTCCATAGACGTGGCCCTCGTGCAACCCGCCCTGTCTACCGACCTTTTGTGGGATCCCGAAAACGGCAACCAGCTCGTTCAACACCTCCTCGCCCTCAACCGCCAGGCGGCGGCATTGCGCCCGGCGCTTACCGTGTGGACCGAAACCACCGTGCCCTGGACCTACCGACCCGACGACGACTTTGTGGGCGCGCTGCGAACCACGAGCACGGCCGCCGGCTCGGCAATGCTGCTCGGCATGTCGTCGGACGGCACCGCGGCCGACCCGCTGCGGAGCAACTCGCTGTACCTCTTTGACGGGGCAGGCGCGTTGCAAGGGCGTTACGACAAACAGGAATTGCTCGCAGGCGCCGAACGCCCCTTTGTGGGCGGACTGGTACTGCCTTTCCAGAGTGGCAACGGCACGCGCTTCCGCGCCGGGTCGGGCGGCGCCCCCGTGCCGTCGGCCTGGGGCCCGGCCGGACTGCTGCTGTGCAACGAGGCCACGATTCCCGCGCAAGCCCGCGCCCGCGCCGCCGCCGGCGCTACCTGGCTGGCTGTGCTGGGCAACGACAACTGGTTTGCCGACACCTATGTGGCGGCAGGGCACTTCAACCAGTGCCGCATCCGCGCCGTGGAGAACCGTAAGGACCTTGTCGTGAACATCAACATGGGCGTGGCCGGCGTCATCCGGGCCGCCGGCGATATCGCCGCCCGCTTCGACGGCCACGAGCCCGCGGCGCGCCCCGCCAGCCTGCAACTGCACGAGGGGCTGCCCCCTTCGCATCTCTTCTTCAACCTGTTCATCCTGGTCGTATTGGCGACCTGTAACCGCTTTTTTTCGAAACCTAAACAATAATCCCCAAACACACGATCATGAGAAAAATGGTACTCTTCCTGGCGTTGCTCGTGAGCAGCGCATCGGCCTTCGCATTCGGAGGCAGCTTTATCTCGCCAACGCAGTATCGCTGGCGCAACGACGACGGCAATGAAGCCACCGCCACCTGGCGCGCTCCTGAAGGCACGCCCCTTTCCCTCTCCAATGCGGCTGGTCAAACCCTGCGCCTGCGTATGAGCTACGATGTTTCTGGTCCGGAAACGAAGGACACGGTGGTTGCTGCCGGACTGCAGTACATGGCGGATGGCAGCGGCGTCTGGATCTCGGTCACCAACAACACCAGCAACGATTTCGTGATTGCCACGAGTCCGAACGTGACGGGCGGTACGCCCACCACCGACCAGCTTTCTGGTACGGTTCCGCACATGGGCGGCTACGTCGGAGACGGAAGCGGCCCTGCCGTGATCAGTTTCCACGTTGACCAGGCGATGACCACTACCTATGAAATGGAGTGGGTTCTTCAGCCCACCATCCATGCGCACACGAGTCAGTACCTGTTCCGCATGGCGGGCGAGCGGCCTTTTATTGTAGCTATGCCGGCATACGCAGTGCTGGATTACACGGTGCCTGCTTTCACGTATAGCGGCAGCCCTTACTGCGGCACCAGCGGTAGCGCCACGATCACCAATTCGTACCCGGCCGGCGGCGTGTACAGCGGCGACGCCGGGCTCTCGATCGATCCTGTGACCGGTGACGTGGACCTGGCCGCATCTACTGCCGGCCTGCACACCGCATCGTATACGTATTCGGGTGGCACCCTCAACACGCAGATCGCCGTTCGCCCGCAGATCGCGATGCCTACCGGTATGAACAATGTTCCCAACCAATCGCTCTGCTCCGGTTCCCCCACCAATCCTGTTACGTTCAGCAGCCCCATCCAGGGCCTGACCTACAACTGGACGAACAGCAACCCCAACATCGGTTTCGTGGCTTCGGGCTCCGGCGACCTGCCTTCGTTCGTGGCCGGCAATGCGGGCCCTGCCATCGAGTATGCGCAGTTCAACGTGAAGCCCTCGGGCGGCACGGGTTGCACCTTCCGCAACATGGCCTTCCGTATTGCCGTTAACCCGGTACCGGAGGCCAACCCCGTTGCCGACCAGTTCTATTGCACCGGCACCGCTGTGGCGCCGATGTCTTTCAGCAGCGCAACGCCGGGTACCTACTTTGCCTGGACCTCCTCCAACGCCGCCATCGGCCTGTCGCAGCGCAAGGGCACCAACACGATCCCCGCGTTCACCGCTTCCAACACGGTGGGTGTGACCTCCACCATCGCCGTAACGCCGATCGCCAACCATTGCGTGGGTACGCCGATGACCTTCCAGGTGCAGACGCAAAACTGCACAGCCGGCAGCACGGGCACCGGTGACGCCGACGCACGTATCGCCTTCGACCGTTCGGTGATCGCTGGCCCGAACCCCAGCACGGGTGTGGTTCGCGTACAGTACAGCGGTACCGCCCAGCAGCTCGACGTGCTGGTGCGCGACGCCTACGGAACGATCCTGATGCCGGTACGCCGCGTGGCCTCCACCAACATCCAAGTAGACCTGAGCGCCCTGCGCCCCGGTTCCTACTCGATCCAGTTCGCTGACCCCCGCACGGGTACTTCGATCGTTCGCACGATCGTGAAACTCTAAACAGGAGCCTGCTCCTTTGTTCTGGCAAGGCCGTCCCGCAAGGGGCGGCCTTTTTTTGTTGCCGGTTGCCGGTTGCTTGTTTCCGGTTGGGCGATTTGCTGGCGGGGCGGCTGCATACCTGTCATCCCGGGCTGCATACCTGTCGGCCCCGGTTTTCTACCTGTCGCCTCCACCTGTATACCTGTCATGTTCGTATGCATACCTGTCATGTCGGTACCCATACAAACGATCTCCAACGTTGTACGAGCCATCTTCCGCTGCCCACCTGTCAGTTCTGGCTGCCTACCTGTCATCTTTGGCTCGTTCCAAGCGATCTCCCGCCGCTCCTATGGCATTTTCGGGCAGGCATAAGCGTTCTCCGGGTGTTCACCAGTGTTCTCCGGCCATTATCAGCGGGAAGCTTGTTGCTGATGCAGCATTGGCCTTTGTCCGACGGTCTTTCGAATACATCCTGTCGTCACTGTAAACCAATCCGTATGTTCCTGTCATGGAGATCGCCCGTTCTGGTACTGGTGAGCGCACTGCTCGCAGGTAACGCCAATGCTCAACCGGGGTCGGCCGCTCGCCGAAAGGTGGATACCGCGCAGCAGCACGCCCCGGGTGCCGGGTATGTGGACTTGCGATCGGCCCTCAGGGGCCGGTATCATAGCTGTTTTGTTATCGACGGGCAGGATCGCCTGCGGGAGCTCCGGGGCACCGTAACAGACCTGCAGGGCAAGGGCTTGCCGTTTGCCAGTATCACGCTGGCCAACGGCACCGCGGTGCTGGCCGACTCGAACGGCTTGTTCCGGGTGCCGCGGCTGTCACGACCGGCCGTACTGCGGGTGAGTTATGCCGGCTTCCGCACGGTGGAGGTGACGACGGCCGACACGCTGCCGGCGATCCGGATGGAACCGTTGGCTGAATTGAAAGAAGTAGTCGTTACGGCGCCGGTAATCCGCCGCATCCGCTGCGGGGGCTGTATCCTGCGCACCCGGCGCGCCTATGTACGCCGGCCGCCGGCCGTTGCGGCCGTAGAAACGCGCGTTTACCCCAATCCTGCCCGCGACGTCGTGCATGTGCCGGGTACCGCAGACCTGCAAAGCCTCTTTCTGTTTGATATGGGCGGAAGGCTGTTGCGCCAGTGGGGCCGGCCTGCCGGCGACCCGGGAACGATCTCACTTTCCGGTATCCCGCCCGGCTCGTACCTGCTGCGCCTGCAATTCGCCAGGGGCCGGCAACAAACGGAGAAGATCGTCGTCGTTCCCTGACCGCCTGTACGTCGCAGCACATCGGTATTGCAAGGAAAGCCAGGAGTACCGCCCATCTCTAATTGCGGGGCGGACCGTCCCTGAGCCCCTTCGTTTCGCTCGCACTGACGTACAATTGGAGCGCCTCTGCGCCTACACGTACAACTCCTGGCACTGCTCACAAAAGAAGCTGCGGCGGGGCGTGACGCCGGTGTGGCGCTTGATGAGCGGAATGTCGCAGCGCGGACAGATCTTTTTCGTGTGTGCCTGCCAGTGGCGCTTGAGGGTGCCCTCTTTTTTCCAGTGGAGAAAGTCGAAAGCATAGGTGCGCGCTTCGGCGACGAGCTCCTTCAGCTTTTTGTCGGGCAGGGCGCCCACGCGGCTTTCGGGGTGGATGCGCGTGCGGAAGAGGATTTCGTTCTTCATGATGTTGCCGAGGCCGGAGAACACCTGCTGGTCCAGCAGGGCGTCGCTCACGAGCCGGCCGGGGTGCGCCTCCAGCGTTTTGCGCGCCCGTGCGGGATCCCATTGGTCGTTCATCAGGTCGATACGGAAATCGTAGACGGCGTCGATATCGGTGCCCTCGTTGATCTTGACGGCGCAGTTATAGTGGTTCCATTCGCCGTTGCGAAACTGCAGGGTGAGCTTGGCAACCTTTTCGGGGTTGTCATGCCGGCTGTCGATGTAATAATTTCCGAACATCAGGTAGTGGATGCGGATGTAGCAGTCGTCGAACAGCATCAGGAAGTGCTTGCCCCAGGTGTCGAGGCGGCGCAGGGTCTGGCCGGTAATGCGGTCGAAGTCGATCCGCGCCGCGCCCGTGGCGGCGATGACGGGCTTGCCCACGAATTTCACGGCCTGCTCTTTCAAAATAACAAGACTCGGTCCTTCCATGGTTGATTTGTTCGGCATTTAGATGAAATGCCCATGAACCGGTTAATCGAATAACCGGTAACTTATTCTTCTTCTCCCGAGCCCGCTTTGATCCGCTCGGAGGTAAACTGGTTCTTGATGTATTCGTTGAAGAAGGAGCCCGCGGAGCCCTCGCATTCGATGTAAAGCTGAAAGACCTTGAACATCCGGGGCGGCACGTTGTAGTAGCGGTATACGTTCCCGCTGCGGAATTCGATCTCCAGCGTTTTCTCGGCCTCGTTGTAATCCATCTTGTGGATCGTCGAGGACTTGGTGGTAAATACGGGCTTCGACATGGGAGGAAAGATTGATTAGGTTAAAGGGTCGAGGGGGGATTACTTGAATAATAGAGTACATGATTACCTGAATGGTGAGGTAAATAACCCGCACCCCTTCCCTCAAGTACTCTATTATTCATGTACTCAAGTAATCCAGTATTCCTACGGGGCCTTTTGTCCCAGCTGCGGCTCGCGGCCGCGGAGCATGTTGGTGGCGCCGTCCATGGAGTGGTGCAGCTGGAGGTCGCCGGCGGGCGCTTCGCTGGCTTCTTTCTTCACCTCGTCGCCCACGGCGCCCTTGCCGATAGTGATGCCGCCGTCGACGGAAAAGAGGGCCCCCGTGACGTAGGAAGCTTCATCGGAGGCAAGAAAGAGGTAGGCGTTGGCGATCTCCTCGGGCGTGCCGCGGCGGCCCATGGGCGTGCCCTGGATGATCATCTGCTCGTGCTTGGCGGTCATGGGGCCGGTTTCCTTGTGGGTCCAGGCCGTGTCGATGCCGCCGGGGCATACGCAGTTGGCGCGGACGCCATAGGGCGCGCCCTCTACCGCGACGCCGCGGGTAAAGGCGTGCATGAAACCTTTCGTGCCGCCATACACCGCGTTTTCGCCGAGACCCAGGAAGCCCGACTCGGAGCCGGCCGACACGATACAGCCCTTCGTCTTGCGCAGCTCCGGCACGGCGTAGCGCGTCATCAGGAAGGCCGAGCGGATATTGTTCTTGAGCAGGTATTCGAACACGTCGATGGGGTAGTTCTCCACGGTGGCCATGACCGGGAAGACGCCGGCGTTGTTGATCAGCACGTCGAGCTTTCCGTACGTGGTCACGGCGTGCTGTACGCAGGCCATCGCTACGGATTCCTGCGACACGTCGCCGGCGAAGGCGGAGGCGATGCCGGATTCCTGGAGGATGTCGCGCACGACGTCGTTGACCGGATCTTCGGGGTAGCCATTGACGACAACGGAGGCGCCCTCGCGGGCAAATTTGCGGGAGATGGCCTCGCCGATGCCGGTGGCGCCGCCGGTGACGATGACTACTTTGCCTGCTAAGCGATTCATAAACGAAGTGGGTTTTACAAGCTGTGCCAAAACAATCATGCCCTACTGTGCCGTGCAGCGAATACCCGGAAACTGGTATTGGCGGGGGCCGCGGGCCAGGCTACTTTTGCGCTGGAGTCGTCGGGCCGGGTGCTCCGGCGGTTTGTTTACTGGGAAAAACGGGTTTTATTTGCAGTGCTGAACCGCTGCGCCGGCCCGATCACGCCGCTGCTGTACCCCTGCCGAAACACCACCAACTACTGCTTTATGAAAAAAAGATTCCTGCTGGCCCTGGTGGCCACTATCGGTTCCGTATGCGCCTTCGCACAGGCGCCCAACACGATCTCCGGGCTGAAACTCTGGCTCGACGGCTCGGATCCCAACGGCAACGGAACGGCCCCGGGCAACGGCTCGGCGGTGGTTACCTGGACCGATAAGTCGGGCAACGGCCTCAACGCCGTAGCGCTCGGCGGCGGCGGCACCACGGCGCCTGTTTATAACAGCGGGGCCATCGGCACAGCGGGTACCATTTCCTTCAACCGCACGGCAAGCGTCGTAGCCGGCTATACCGTGCCGGGGCTCGACATCCGCGCGGCCGTGCGTCCCGACGTCACCATCTTCACCGTGTACCGCCAGGGCGCCACGGCCAACCTCGGCCAGCAGGCGGTGTGGGGCAACGACAACGGCGGCTGGGACCGTTTTCTCTTCACGCGCCTCAACGGCAACGACGGCGCGGTGTCGCGCGGGCAGACCGTAGCGCCGTTTACCATCGACCTCCCGAATGCGGGTGCGCCCGGTTTGGTGCGGCTCGTGACCACGCTGTACGACGGCAACGTGAGCGGCGGCGTCAACAACGGCGTCGACAACGGGAGCGCCGTTTACTTCAATGGCCAGCTGGTAGCCACCACCTCCGATTTTACGCATGCCAGCAATGCCCAGACCGCCCTGCGCATCGGCTACGACGGCGACGATAATTTCTTCCAGGGCGAGATCGCCGAAATGATCGTGTACGAGCGCAAGCTCACGGGCTGCGAGATCCAGACGGTGAACCGCTACCTCTCCGACAAGTACAGCCAGGCCTACAAGTTCCCCACCGCCACCGCCGACGGTGCCACCACGGTTTGCTCCGGCGGTTTCGTGTCGATGAACTCGAGCATGGTGGACGGCAACGAATGGCAGTCTTCGGCAAACGGAACCACCTGGGTGACCATTCCCGGGGCAACCAGCCAGCAGTATACGGCTACTGCCAGCGGCTTTTACCGCGTGCGGATCTGCGGCAACGAAGCCTCGTCTCCCATTACGGTTACCGTGAACGCACAGCCGACGGCCACCTTCTCCTACCCGGGCACGCCTTTCTGCCCTTCGGGCACGGCTATGCCCACGCTTACGGGCACGGCCGGCGGCACCTGGACCTCCACGGCGGGGTTGTCCCTCAACGCCGGCACCGGCGCCATCGACCTGGCCGCTTCCACGCCCGGCCTCTACACGGTTACCTACACGGTGGCCGCCGCCGGCGGCTGCAGCCAGGCCCAGTCGTCGGTGCGCATCGGCATCAACACGCAGGCCGATGTGACGCAGCCTGCCAACGCTACGGCGTGCGCCGGGTCGACCACGACGCTGACCGCCTTCGCCGGCACCGCCGGGTCTTATACCTGGACCAACAACAATACGGCTACCGGCCTCGCCGCCAGCGGCAGCGGCAACATAGCGGCGTTTACCGCCAGCAACGGCGGCAACACGCCCCTCACGTCCACGATCACGGTAACGCCAGTGGGCAGTGGCCTCCAGGGCTTCGCCTACATTCCCAACCTGAACGGCAATACGGTTTCGGTGCTGAACCTGGCCAACAATGTCGTGGTAGCCACTATTCCCGTGGCCAACGGACCCTTCGGCGTGACGGTGCTGCCCGACCGCAGCAAGGTGCTGGTGGCTTCTTCGGCCAGTAACGTGGTGTCGGTGATCAATACCGCCAGCAATACCGTTGTGGGCACATCACCCTACAACAACCCGCACGGCCTGGTGCCTTCGCCCGACGGCAGCCGCGTGTATGTGAACGGGTACACCCCCGGCAACAGCGGCGCGCTCAGCTGGATCGACATGAGCAGCCCGACCTACGTGTCGAACTTCATGGCGATCGTGCCCAACCCCGAAGGCATGGCGGTTTCGCCCGACGGCCAGAAGGTATACGTCGCTTCGGCCACGGCGCCCGGTTACCTGTACGTGGTCAATACCACGGCGCCCTACACGGTCGTGACGGTGGCGGTAGGCGACTATCCCCAGGGCGTGGCCGTAGCGCCCAACGGACGCTTTATCTATGTGACCAACGCCAACAACGCCTCGGTGTCGGTGATCGACGCCAGCACCTATTCCGTGCAGAACATTCCCGTGGGCACGGCGCCGCTCGGCATCGCTATTTCGCCCGACGGCAGCCGCGTATACGTCAGCAACGCCGCCTCCAACGCGGTGTCGGTGATCAATACGGCGACCAACACGGTTTTGGGAAACATCCCGGTGGGCACCTACCCGTACGGCATCTCGGTGTCGCCCGACGGTGGCAAGGTGTACGTAGCCAACCGCCTTTCGAACAACTTGTCGATCATCGATGCGTCTTTGAACACCGGCAGCACGGTAGCCTTTGCCGGCGCCAACGGCCCCATCGGCATCGGCAACATGCTGGCGGCTACTTACCAGTGCAACGGCACGCCGAAGACCTTTACGCTGACGGTGAACCCGAAGCCTTCCTGGAACAACGCGGGCTTCTCCACTTCCATTTGTAACAACCAGGGCATCGGCCTGTCGATCTCGAACGGCGGCAACGTGCCCGGCGCCGACTACAGTTGGACCCTCGACAACCCGGCCATCGGCGCCGATGCGACGGGCTCGGGCAACGGGCTCTCGTTTACCGGCACCAACCCGGGCACGACGAACATTTCGGGCCTGTTTACCGTAACACCGTCTTACACCAATAATGGCGTGACCTGCGCCGGCAACGCCAACACGTTCACCATTACAGTGAAGCCGTCGACCTCGGTCAACGTGCCCGGCAGCCAGTCGGTTTGCGCTGGCGGCGCGACGGCGGCCGTGACCTTCTCGGGCGGCATAGCCGGAACGACCTATAGCTGGGTGAACGCCAATCCTTCCATCGGCCTGGCGGCCAGCGGCTCGGGCGACATTCCATCCTTTACGGCCGTGAACGCCGGCAGCACGCCGCAAACGGCCACGATCTTCGTAACGCCCACGGCCAATGGTTGCCAGGGCCAGTCGCGCAGCTTCACCATTACGGTGAACCCGCAGCCGGCGGCGACGATCTCCTATAGCGGCTCGCCCTTTTGCGCAACGGGTACGGCTACCCCTACCCGCACCGGCACGGGCGGCGGCACGTATACATCGGCTTCCGGCCTCAGCATCAACACTACTACCGGCGTCATCGACCTGGCAGCCAGCACGGCGGGTACCTACACGATAACCTATACCGTTCCGGCTGCCAACGGCTGCAGCGCGGTGACGGCCACGGCGAGCGTGACGATCAACGCCAGCGTTACCGTGAATGCGCCGGGCAACCAGGCGCTGTGCGCGGGCGCCGCCAGCACGGCGGTGACCTTCAGCGGCACAGCCGGCAGCTACACCTGGACGAACAGCAACCCGTCGATCGGGCTGGCGGCCAGCGGCAGCGGGAACATCGCTTCGTTTACGGCCGTCAATGGTACCAATGCGCCGGCAACGGCTACGGTTACCGTCACCCCGGTGGGCAGCAGCTCTCCGGTGTCTGCCGCTCCCTTGCCCGACCTGTTCTATTACACGTTTGAAGGCACCGGCACCTCCGTGCCCAACCTGGCATCCGCGCCCCCGGCCGGAACGACCACGGCTACGATCGGGGGCGGTCAAACGAAGGGCGCCGGCACCTGCGGCAATTCGCTGATCGGCACGGGTCAGGCATCAACGGGCGACTATGTCAATACGAACTGGGCGCCCAACCTGGGCAACAGCAGCTGGACGCTTTCCTTCAAAACGAGCAACGTGCCCAGCACCACCAGTACCTATTATATATTGGGTGACGTGAACGCCGGCGGCTTCCGCGTGTTCACCGGCGGTGTGGCCGGCGCGGGCAACTGGATCCTGCGCGGCCCCTTAGCGGACGTACTGGCGCCTGGCGGCGCCAGCACCGGCGCCAGCACCACGACCTTTGTGTACGACGCCGCGGCCAACGTGATCCACGCCTACGTGAACGGCACCCTTGTGCAGTCGGTGCCCCAGGGGGGCGTTTCGTTTACCGGCGCAGGCCCCTTCAAAGTCGGCGGCTACAGTTCGTCGGCCAGCCTGCCGGCGGGCAGCACGCTCGACAACTTCCGCCTCTACAGCCGCGCCCTCAGCGCCGCCGAAGTGCAGCTGCTCGACGCCTGCGAAACATATGTGTCCTGCAACGGCACGCCCCAATCTTTCACCATCACCGTCAACCCGGCACCGACCGCGAGCATCAGCTACAGCGGCACGCCCTTCTGCGCTACCGGTACCGCTACGCTGACCTTCAGCGGCACCACGGGCGGCAGCTATTCGTCTACCACCGGCCTGAGCATCGACGCCACGACGGGCGTTATCGACCTGGCGGCCAGCACGCCGGGCACCTATACGGTGACGTATACGATCGCCGCTGCCAACGGCTGCAGCGAGCTGACCAGCAGCACGAGCGTAACGATCCAGGCGGCCGCCGTGATCACGCAACCCGGCAACCAAACGGTGTGCGGCGGCAGTGCCACGTCGGCGGTCACGTTCAGCGGCACGAACGGATCGGGTTTTACCTGGACCAACAACACGCCCGGCATCGGGCTGGCGGCCAGTGGTACGGGCAACCTTCCTGCCTTCACTGCTGTTAACAATAGTGGCGCGCCCGTGACGGCGACCATCACGGTAAGCATGACTGCCAACGCGGGCTTCTGTGCCGCGGCGCCGAAGACCTTTACGATCACGGTATCGCCGCAACGCACCGCCAGCTTCTCCTACACCAGCTCGCCCTATTGCAGCGGCACCGGAACGGCATCGCCCACCTTCGCCGGTACGGCGGGCGGTACGTATTCGTCCACCACGGGCCTTTCCCTCAACAGCAGCACCGGTGCCGTTGACATCGCGGCGTCCACACCCGGTACTTATACCGTTACCTACACGATCGCCGCTTCCGGCCCTTGCCCGCAGGTGACGGCAACGGCAAACATCACTATCAACCCGCCGGTAACGGCCACCATCAGCGCCTCCGGCCCGCTAACGATCTGCAGCGGCGGCAGCGTGACGCTCTCGGCACCCACAACGCCCGGCGCTACGTACCTGTGGTCCAACGGAGCCACTACGTCGAGCATCAGCGCCAGCGCCGCCGGCAACTATTCGGTAACGGTCACCGCAAACGGCTGCGTGGCCAACGGCGGCCCCGTGACCGTAAGCGTGAACCCGGTACCAACGGTCAATGCGATCACCGCTCAAACACTTTGCGCCGGCGGGGCTACCACGGCCGTTAGCTTCTCGGGCACCGTGCCCGGAACCGTGTATACCTGGGCCAACAGCAATTCCGCGATCGGGCTCGCTGCCACGGGCACCGGCAACATCGCTTCGTTCACCGCGGTGAACAGTACTGCTACGGCACAGACCGCAACGATTACCGTAACGCCTTCGTACACGGCTGGCGGCGTTACCTGCACAGGCAGCGCAGCCACCTTTACCATTACCGTCAACCCGACGCCCACCGTGGCCGCAGTGGCCAGCCAGACGGTTTGCGCCGGCGCGGCCACGACCGCGGTGACCTTCAGCGGCGCCGTCAGTGGCAGCACCTATACCTGGACGAACAGCAACCCGTCGATCGGGCTTGGGGCCACGGGCTCGGGCAACATCGCTTCCTTTACCGCGGCGAATGCAACTGCTACGGCACAAACGGCAACGATCACCGTGCTGCCTTCCGCGGCCGGTTGTCCCGGTGCGCCCCAACCCTTCACCATTACGGTGAACCCCGCCCCGACGGTGAACGCCATTGTAAGCCAGAACCTGTGCAACGGCGCGAACACGACCGCCGTCACCTTCAGCGGAAGTGTGCCCGGCACGGTATACAACTGGGCCAATAACACGACCTCCATCGGCCTGGCCGCTTCGGGCTCGGGCAACATCGCCTCCTTCGCGGCGGTGAACAATGGTACGGCAGCGGTGACGGCACTCGTAACCGTCACGCCTTCCTATACCGCCGGCGGAACCACCTGCCCGGGAACGGCCGCTTCGTTCAGCATTACGGTCAACCCGACACCGACCGTCAATACCGTAGCCAGCCAGATCATGTGCAACAACACGGGCAGCACCGCCGTGGTTTTCAGCGGCACGGTGGCCAGTACGGCTTATACCTGGACGAACAACAATCCTTCGATCGGACTCGCGCCGTCGGGCAGCGGCAATATCGCTTCCTTTACGGCGGTCAACAACGGCACGGCGCCCGTTACGGCCACCATCACGGTGACGCCGCAGGCAACCCTGAGCGGCCGCGCCTATGTGCCCAACAACACGTCGGGTACGGTGAGCATGATCGACCTCAGCACCGGTGCCGCCATCGGTAGCCCCATCACGGTAGGCGCCAATCCCTTCGGCGTTGCCGTGCTCCCCGACCGCAGCAAGATCTATGTGTCGAACACCGGTGGTAATTCCGTATCGGTCATCAACACAACAACCAATAGTGTTACGGGCAGCTCGCCTTACAACGCACCGCACGGCCTCGCGGCTTCGCCCGACGGTACGCGTGTGTATGTGAACGGCTGGACCGACAACGCCGTATCGTGGATCGACGTGGCCAGCAACGTGTCGACCTTCATGACCAACGTGACGCAACCCGAAGGCATGGCCGTATCGGCCGACGGTGCGCGGCTCTATGTGGCTTCGTCGGTAAGCGCCGGCAAGCTGGTGGTGCTCAACACTGCCAGCAATGCAGTGCTGGCCAGCATCGGCGTCGGGGCCTTCCCGCAGGGTGTGGCGCTCAGCGCCGACGGCAGCAAAGTGTACGTGGTGAATAACGGCTCGGCCTCCGTGTCGGTGATCAGCACGGCGTCGAACAGTGTGACGGCGACCATCCCTGTGGGCGCCGACCCGCTCGGTGTGGCCGTAAGCCCCGACGGCTCGAAAGTGTATGTGA
This sequence comes from Flaviaesturariibacter aridisoli, assembly GCF_004343705.1. Taxonomy (GTDB): domain Bacteria; phylum Bacteroidota; class Bacteroidia; order Chitinophagales; family Chitinophagaceae; genus Flavisolibacter; species Flavisolibacter aridisoli. The sequence continues at coordinate 2,617 of NZ_SKFH01000084.1, read as the reverse complement.
CCAACAGCGGCAACAACAACGTGTCGGTGATCAATACGGCCACGAACGCGCTGACAGCTTCCATCGCCGTGGGCAACTACCCCTACGGTGTGGCCGTGAGTCCGGATGGCAGCACGGTATACGTGGCCAACCGCAACTCCAACAGCGTATCGATTATCAATGCGGCCACGAACGCGGTGACCAGCGTAGCGGTTGGCGCGGCGCCCATCGCGCTCGGCCAGTTTACGACCGCTTCGCTGCAATGCGCGGGAACGCCGAAGACATTTACCATTACCGTCAACCCGACACCCGTGGTGAACGCAGTAACCGGTCAGACGCTCTGCGCCGGGGCGGCCACGACGGCCGTCAGCTTCAGCGGCGCGGTGCCGGGCACCGTGTTCAACTGGACCAACAACAATCCCTCCATCGGGCTTGCAGCCAGCGGCACGGGCAATATCGCCGCTTTTACCGCGGTGAACGCCACTGCTACGGTACAGACGGCAACGATAACCGTAACGCCGTCGTTCGCCAGCGGTGGACAAACCTGCACGGGCACACCGGTGACGTTTACCATTACCGTCAATCCCACGCCTGCCGCAACAGCGGTGAGCAGTCAGGTGTTGTGCAACGGGTCGGCCACCGCGGCGGTCAGCTTCAGCGGACCGGTGAGCGGCACAACGTACAGCTGGACGAACAGCAACACGTCGATCGGGCTGGCTGGAAGCGGCACCGGCAACATCGCTTCCTTCACCGCCGTGAACAGTAGTTCTACGGTGCAGGTTGCGACGATCACCGTTATCCCTTCTGCGGCCGGCTGCCCGGGCGCTGCGCAAACCTTCACGATTACCGTCAACCCGACACCGTCTGTGAATGTGGTGACGAACCAGTCGCTTTGCAACGGTGCGAACACAACGGCCATTAGCTTCGGCGGCAGTGTTGCGGGCGCAGTGTATAACTGGACCAACAACACCGCTTCCATTGGCCTCGCTGCTGCAGGCACCGGCAACATCGCTTCATTTGCGGCCCTGAATAACACGAATGCAGCGGTGACGGCTACTATTACCGTAACACCTTCATTCAGCAACAGCGGGCAGACCTGTGCCGGCAACCCGGCGACCTTTACCATTACGGTAAACCCGACACCGTCGGTTACTGCCCTCGCGGGCCAGGCGGTCTGCAACCGCGCGGCTACCACCGCGGTGAACTTCAGCGGTGCGGTCAGTGGCACGACCTACAGCTGGACCAACAGCACGCCTTCCATCGGGCTGGCTGCCGCGGGAACGGGCGACATCGCTTCGTTCACCGCCACCAACAGCACGACGTTGCCGGTGACCGCAACCATAACAGTAACGCCTTCGGCGGCCGGCTGCGCGGGCAGCGTGCAAACCTTTACGATCACTGTCAACCCGACCGCGGTCGTCAACGCAGTAGCGCCAGTAACGGTTTGCGCCGGGCAAGGCATCAACGTGCCCAATTTCAACGGCCCCGTGGCGGGTACGCAGTTCAGCTGGGCGAACGACAATACCGCGATCGGCCTCGGGGCTGCCGGCAGCGGAAACATTGCACCGTTTACGGCTGTCAATAATGGCACGACTCCCATCGTGGCCAATGTGACCGTGACGCCGACGGCAAATGGTTGCGCCGGCACAGCCGTCACTTTTGCGATCACGGTCAACCCGCTGCCCACGGGCACGATCACGGCACCCAATGGAACGCTTATCTGCGCCGGCGGCAGCACCCAGCTGCAGGCTTCGGGCGGCACCTCGTACCAGTGGTTCCTTGGTGGCAACCCGATCCCGGGTGCTACCGGTGCTACCTTCAATGCGAGCACAGCAGGCACGTATACGGTCAACATCAGCAACAGCTTCGGCTGCACACGCGCGGCTTCCAACAGCATCGTATTGACGCTCGTACAAAAGCCCACGGCCGGCTTTACATTCAACAGCTATTGCGTGAACACGCCGGTGCAGTTTACCAACACCTCCGGCACGGGCGGCTCCGGCATCGTAACCTACCAATGGAGCTTCGGCAACGGGCAGAACAGCACGCTGCAGCACCCCGCGGCTACGTATGGCGGCACGGGCAACTATACGGTGCAGCTCATTGCCTCGCCGAATGGCTGTACATCGCTCAACGATACCGTGCGGCAAACCATTCGCATCGAAGCACCGCTGCCGGGTCAGCGCCTGGCCACGCAGGACGTGGTCAGCGGCCGCGCCACGGAGCTCCATGCCCGCAACCTGCCCAATGGCCGGTATAGCTGGACGCCCGCCACGGGCCTCAGCAACCCCTTCATCTGGTACCCGGTGGCCACCCTCAGCCAGCAGCAGGAATACCGCATCCAGGTATCCTTCGCTTCGGGTTGCGTCACGGTGGATACCCTGCTGGTGCGCGTTCAGAAAGGCGACGACATCTTCGTTCCCACGGCCTTCTCGCCCGACGGCGACGGCGTGAACGATCTGCTGAAGCCGATCACCGTGGGCCTGACCACCTTCCGCTACTTCCGCGTGTATGACCAGCTGGGCCGCGAGGTGTTTGCCACTACGGCCATCAACCAGGGCTGGGACGGTCGCTACAAGGGTCAGCCCCTGCGTGCCGATACCTACATCTGGGTGGCCGAAGGCCGCGACAGCAGCGG
>NZ_SKFH01000083.1 GCF_004343705.1 Flaviaesturariibacter aridisoli | reverse complement strand
ATCGAAGCACCGCTGCCGGGTCAGCGCCTGGCCACGCAGGACGTGGTCAGCGGCCGCGCCACGGAGCTCCATGCCCGCAACCTGCCCAATGGCCGGTATAGCTGGACGCCCGCCACGGGCCTCAGCAACCCCTTCATCTGGTACCCGGTGGCCACCCTCAGCCAGCAGCAGGAATACCGCATCCAGGTATCCTTCGCTTCGGGTTGCGTCACGGTGGATACCCTGCTGGTGCGCGTTCAGAAAGGCGACGACATCTTCGTTCCCACGGCCTTCTCGCCCGACGGCGACGGCGTGAACGATCTGCTGAAGCCGATCACCGTGGGCCTGACCACCTTCCGCTACTTCCGCGTGTATGACCAGCTGGGCCGCGAGGTGTTTGCCACTACGGCCATCAACCAGGGCTGGGACGGTCGCTACAAGGGTCAGCCCCTGCGTGCCGATACCTACATCTGGGTGGCCGAAGGCCGCGACAGCAGCGGAAATATCATCCGCAGGAATGGGCAGGTGGTGCTGATGCGCTAACCCCATTGCCGGCTCCTTCCCTGGACGAAAAAGGAAAGCCCCCGGCTGCAAGGCCGGGGGCTTTCCTTTTTATGCAAAAGAGGTAGCGATGATTTTCCGCTCACGTCTCACGCCTCACGCCTCACGTTCTAGATGAGATCGAAGGCGCTGGCATAGCGGAGCAGGTCGTTACTGTGCTGGGCCTTCAGCTTGCGGCGTACGTTCTTGCGGTGGGTTTCGGCGGTGAGCACCGAGATATTCAGTTTTTCCGCGACTTCGGCGGTAGAGCAACCTTCGGCCATCAGCTTGAGCACTTCGCGTTCGCGGTCGCCGAGCGTTTCGAAGGTCTGTGCGTGCAGGTGAATGAAGTCGAGCTCCTTGAGCAACCGGTCGACCTTGCGGGTAAAGTGGCGCTCGGGGTTGAGGTGCTGGGCGAAAGCGAGCAGCGCCACCGGCGTACCCGATTCGTCCTGCACGAAAATGCGCAGGGAGCTGAGGTGCCACTGCCAGCCCGGCTCGCCGGCGAAGCGGACCTGCTGAAAGAAGGTGAGGGTTTCGGCAGGGTCGTTGCGGGCCACCAGGTCGAGCACCAGCGGCACGTATTCCGCCGCCTGCTCGGCGTTGAAGAAGCGCTCGTGGTAGGCGGCGCCCATCTCGCGGAGCTCGGCGAGCGAGGTGCCCAGCAACTGCAGTCCGCGTTGCGACATGAAGTGCACCGACCCGTCGCGGATGTCGTTGACGATCGACACACCGGGCAGGAGCTCCAGCGTTGGCCGCGCGGCTTCGATGGCCGCGTCGATCTTTTCTTGAACGGAAATGGGAAAAGGCTGTACCATGGGTAGTAGTCGGATTGGTTTGGTTGCCGGCTGTGTGAAAGCAGGAAACGTGCGCGAGCGCTATCCGTAAAAATACGGGTCTCCATCCGAAAATTACCTGTTGGCAGGTATTGCGGCAAACGAATTTTTTGTTGAATTTTACTGACACGGCCCCCTGCGACAGCGTTTTTCGCATTCCAGGCTGTCGCTCCGTCTTTGCTTTCCAGATGTTGCCCGCCATTCCGGGCGGGTTCACTGCTTAAAAACTGCTTATGCGTTCCTTCAATCTCCTGTTCGCCCTGCTCGTTATTGGTATGCAGTCCGTCCTTGCCCAAGCCGGGCGACCGGACCTGACCTTCAACCCGACCGACGCCGGTAACGGTGCGGGCGATATGTTCAACCAGATCGTATACAGCACCTATGTGCAAAGCGACAACAAGGTGCTGGTCGGCGGGCAATTCAGTACGTACAATGGGCAAGCGGCGATGCGGCTGTTGCGCCTCAACAGCGATGGTACGCGCGACGAAACGTTCAATAGCGGCGGCAGCGGGCTTATAGGCACGGTGTATTGCATCACCCAGCTGAGCACCGGCAAATACCTCGTAGCAGGCACCATCACCTCCTATAATGGGACTGCACGCAATTCGATCATCCGACTGAATGCAGATGGTACCCTGGATGTCGCTTTCGATGCGGGCGTCGGTGCCAACAATTCAGTGAAAGCCATTCTTGTTCAGTCGGATGGCAAGATCGTTGTTGCCGGCGATTTTACTGCCTGGAATGGCACTGCTACCGGCTACATCAAACGGCTCACCGCAGACGGTGCGGCGGACGCAACGTTCGGTTCGGGCACGGGTGCGAACAGCGTCATTAAGACCATGGCGCAACAGGCCGATGGAAAGATCCTGCTGGGTGGATCGTTTACGAACTTCAATGGCAACAGCAAAAGCTACTTCTGCCGCCTTACTGCGGCCGGAGCCTTCGACGGAACGCTGAACAGCGGTACCGGTCCGGGTCTTTTTGTAAATCACCTCCTGGTGCGCAGCGATGGAAAGATATGGGTGGCGGGCAACTTCAGCACCTACAACGGGAGCACGCGCATCCGGATCGCACGCGTCAACAGCGACGGCTCGCTCGACGCGACCTTCACACAGGCAACCGGGGTGGACCGGCAGATCTATTCGGTGGTGCAGCAGGCGGATGGCAAGCTCATTATCGGCGGAGCCTTCCTGAACCACAACACCACTACCCGGCAATTCATCGCACGCCTCAACACGGATGGAGCCCTCGATGCAACCTATGTACCTCCAACGGGAACAGGCGGAGACGTTAATACCGTGGCACTCCAGGGAACATCGATCATCGCCGGTGGATCGTTCAGCACCTTCGGCGGAAGAAAGCGCGGCTTCCTGACACGCCTCACATCGACCGCAGCAGTGGATATGACCTTTAACACACCCTCCGGCGCCGATGACCTCGTGCAATCGGTTGTAGCACTGGCAAGTGGTAAATACCTGGTTGGCGGTAGCCTGACAAGCTACAATGGCATACCGGCAACGGGCATTGCCTGTTTGAAAAGCGATGGCACGATTGAGAGCGCTTTCGCATCAGGCACCGGAACGGTTGGAGCCATTACGCAGTTCCTGCAGCAGCCGGATGGCAAAGTGCTGATCTGCGGCAGCATTCAGCAATACAACGGCAGCACCGCCAACTCGGTAGCCCGTATTAATACGGATGGAACGATCGATAACACATTCAGTTCGGGCAGCGGCAACGTAGCTTCGGTAACGTACCGAATGCTGCTGCAGCCCGACGGAAAGGTCATCATCGGCGGAACCTTTACCACGTTTGCGGGACAAAGCCGGGCCTATATCGCGCGGTTGACCAGTACGGGATCGGTAGACCTTAGTTTCAATGCCACGGGTGTGATTACGGGACAAGTGCGCGCGCTGGCGCTGCAGCCGGACGGTAAAATTCTCGTTGGGGGCACTACCGGGTCCACATCCAATACCACCAAGACAGCCTATATCAAACGACTCAATGCGGACGGCACGCTTGATGCCACCTTTACGGCCGGTGTTCCTATATATTTTTCCGGTACCAGCGGGTCGTGTACCGTATCCGCCATCGGTTTGCAAAGCTCCGGGAGGGTCTATATCGGCGGTGATTTTACCTTTTATAACGGCACGAATAATCCCTGTACCGGCCTGGCCGTCCTTAATGCGGACGGAAGCTTTTACCAAGGTGGTTTTACGGGTGCCACCGTCAGCAGCATCGCCGTGCAGCCCAACGGTCGTGCGATCATCGCCGGAACCTTTACCTTGGTGGACAATGTAGCACGCAACGGCATCGCGCGGGTGCTTGCCGACGGCAGCCTCGACGCGAGCTTCGATCCGGGTAGCGGCGCGCAGGGTATTTTCGCGGTGGCCCTGCAAGCCGACGGCAAGGCGATCATCGGGGGCAACTTTACTTCTTACAACGGTACGGGTCGAAACCGCGTGGCCCGGCTGCAGGAATATTTGGCTACGCCGGGCAGCATCAGCCCTGCCAGCTATTGCGCCGGTGCCGCCATTGCGGTCCCTTTTACCGTGAATCAAAGCTTCACTGCCGGCAACGTATTTACACTGCAGCTTAGTGATCCCACGGGTAGCTTCAGCAATCCCACGGAAATCGGAAGCCTGCCGGGCACCGCTGCAGGAACGATCAATGGTACTATTCCCGTTACCGCTGCTTCAGGCAATGGCTACAAAGTACGCGTCGTGAGTTCCGGCCCGTTGTCGGTGGGAGAAGGCAGCAGTGCTCTGCAGGTAACGGGCCGGCCCGATGCCGGGACGATCGTTTACGCCAAAGCGGCTTACTGCGCCAGTGACGATGCGGCGTTGCCGGCGTTGAGCGGGCAGGCGGGGGGCATGTTCAGCGCTTCCCCGGCCGGGCTGAGCCTCGATGCCAATACGGGCCAGGTTGTGCCTGCGAGCTCCGTACCCGGCACCTATCAGCTGACTTATACGATGGCAGCAAACGGATGCTTTGCAGCCGTGTCCACCAACACGTCGTTGACCGTTAATGCCGCTCCATCGGCCACTATCACTTATCCCACGTCGCCCTTCTGCGTTTCGACAGGCAGCGGCTCCGTTTCGCTTTCGGGAACTCAAGGCGGTGTTTTCAGTGCAACACCCGCTGGCCTTTCCATTAATGCAATTTCGGGAGACTTTTCTCCTTCCAGTTCCACGCCGGGTACTTATACGGTTACCTACAGTATCGCCGCATCGGGGGGCTGCAGTGCGTACAGCAGGACCGCCAGCGTCACGATCTCCGCTGCGGCCGACGCCAGCATCAGCTACCCAGGCAGTCCCTACTGCGTGAGCACGGGAACAGTGGACGCCACGCTGACCGGCACTATGGGCGGCAGCTTCCAATCCACTTCGGGACTTTCGATCGATGCGGTGAGCGGAAGTATCAATACGATCGCCTCCACGCCCGGTAGCTACACAGTCACGTATGCCGTTGCTGCCGGGGGAAATTGCCCGTCGTTCAGCACGCAGGCCGCGGTGGTCATCAGCAGCGCAGCCTCGGCAAGTATCAGTTATAGCGCAAATTCCTTTTGCCAGAACTCGGGCGAGCAAGGTGCAACCCGCGTGGGTACGGCCGGCGGCACGTTCAGCGCTGCCCCTTCCGGTTTGGCCATCAACAGCGGTTCCGGCGCGATCAACACGAATCTTTCGCAGCCGGGTGTGTATACCATCACTTATTCGGTTGCGGCCGCCAACGGCTGCAGCAGCTTCAGCAGTAGTACGCAGGTCACGATCATCCAGGCGTTCGCCGCCACCATCGCTTACCCGGGAAGTCCGTACTGCTTGGCAACTGGCACGGCTCCTGTATTTCTGAGCGGTACCAATGGTGGTAGCTTCTCGGCTATTCCCGCTGGCCTTTCCATCGATCCGGTCAGTGGCGCCATCGACCTGGCGGCCTCCGCTAGCGGTATTTATACGGTAACGTACGGAACGAGCAGCGGCTGCGGTGCGGCCGGTAATACCCAAGTGGCCATTCGTCCGGGCAGCGCATTATTGTCGGCGCCGAACCAGGTGTATTGCTCCGGCATGCTCACTACGCCGCCGCCTTTCGCCGTCGTACCGGGCTTTACCTACAGTTGGACAAACAGCAACCCCGGAATTGGTCTTGCCACATCCGGCCTCGGCGACCTGCCGCCGTTCGTAACACAAAATCAAAGCGCCACAGCCGCCTACGCCGTCATTGCCGTTTATGGATCGGGTGGAAGCGGCTGCAGTTTCAAACAGCAGTCCTTTCGTATCACGGTGCAGCCGCAACCTTCGGTGAGCAATGCTCCTGCCGATGCTGCGCTGTGCGCCGGTACCCAGGTTGGTGACCAGACCTTCACAGGACCCGTTGCGGGCACTTTATACACCTGGACCAACAGCAACCCGGCCATCGGAGCCGGCGCAGGCGGCTCCAACAGCATCGGGGCATTTACTGCGCAGAATAACACGGGTGCCGCGGCTCAGGCAACGATCTCCGTAACGCCTTTCGCCAACGGTTGCGCTGGCGGGACGATCACTTATACCTACACGGTTTCGCCTTCGGCCGGTAGCATCTCTTACCCGCAGAGCACCTATTGCCAGTACGCCTGGGCGTATGTTCGCCGGAGCGGGTCCGCGGGCGGAGTCTATACGGCATCGCCGGCAGGACTTGCGTTGAACGCCGTGGATGGATCCATCAACCTGGGTGCATCGGTGCCTGGAACCTACCATGTATTTTATACGGTGAGCGCAACGGGCGGTTGCAGTGCATCGGCATCCACCGTATTAACCATCAACCCCCAAGCAACGGTGAATCCCATCGGCAACCAGGTTTTCTGTAGCGGTATACCCACGCCGGCAATTCCTTTTGCCGGCACGGCCACCTCGTTCAGCTGGACCAACGACAACGCCTCGATCGGCCTCGCCGCTGCGGGCACGGGCACGAGCCTGCCGTCGTTTACAACGGTCAACCCCGGCCCCGGCCCACGCTACGCCTATATCAAGGTAACGCCGCTGGGCAATGGTAGCAGCACTTGTCCCGGTAAGCTTATCGCCTTCCGTATTACGGTCAACCCTTGCGGCACGATAACGCAAAGCGGAAACACAGGAGGCGGCGCCCAGACGCTGCGTACCGCCCTCACGCTCAGTCCCAACCCGGTGTCTGGCGATGTGTTGCGCGTGGGGTACAACGGCAGTGCCAAACGCCTCACCGTAGAAGTACGGAATGCCAACGGTACAACGCTGCTCAAAGGCTTGCAACTGAAGGGGGCGTCGGCCTCTGTGTTTGTCGGCCTGCTGCACCCCGGCACCTATCACCTCGTGGTCGGGGACGAGGAAAGCGGTGTGCAAACGACGCTGCCGTTTGTGAAATTGTAGAACCCATCCTATAACAGCCCACCCGGGCATACAAAAGCCCCGGACCTTTCCGTCCGGGGCTTTTGCTTATTCACGATTGACGATTCACGTCCTCACATCCCCGCATCTCCCTTCCGCCACTTGTTCACGGCTTCCATTTTGTTTTGCACGTGGAGCTTTGCATAGATGTTGCGCAGGTGGGTCTTTACCGTTTCCACGCTCAGGAAGAGACGGTCGGCGATCTGCTTGTACTGAAGGCCCGCGGCCAGCAGGTTGAGCACTTCCTGCTCGCGGATGGTGAGCACCGCGGCGGGCGGGAGGTCGGCGGGCTTGCGGAAGAAAGAGATGACGCGCCGCGCAATGTAGGGCGACATCGGGGCACCACCCTGCAGCATTTCTTCCAACGCCGCGCGGATCTGCGAGGCGGAGCTGTCTTTCAGTATATATCCTTCCGCGCCGCTTTCGAGGGCCTGCATGATCTTGTCGTCGTCGTCGTGGATGCTGCACACGAGGAAACGCATCTGGCCGTGCTGCCGGCGGATGCTGCGAATGAGGTCGATGCCGCTCTGCCCGGGGAGTTGTATATCTACAATAACGATGTCGGGTGCTTCATCGAGCAATGCCGCGGCGTCTTCGGCCGAGCCGTAAATGGTGCCGAGCCGGAACTTGTCGCTCTCGGACACCACACGGGCCAGCGCCTCCTGGAAGGTTTTGCTGTCTTCTACAAGCGATACTACTGGTTTCATGCAATGCGGGTTATCGGGATGATAAAATCAATTTGCGTTCCCTCTTTGCCGGAGTGGATCTGCAGCGTTCCGCCGGCGTAAGCCATGCGTTGCTGCATGCTGCGCATGCCCGACGAAAAGGCGGTGCGGCCACCGGCTTCGGGCAACCCCGTACCGTTGTCCTGCACGGTCATGTGGAGGCGCTCTTCGTTGCACTCCAGCTGCAGGCGGCACCAGGTGGCGCCCGAGTGCTTCAGGCAGTTGTGCAGCGCTTCCTTGACGGCCAGGTGCACATGCCGGCGCACGTCGCCGGAGATGCGCAGCGGCGGCACCTCCACGGGCAGCTGCACCTGCAGCTGGATCGGCGAGGCTTCGAAGAGATGCTGCGCACCTTTCTGAATATAGAGCAGGAGCGACTCCATGGAGTCCTGCTCGGGGTTCAACGTCCAGATCACCTCGCGTGTTTTTTCCGTGAGGGAAGTGATGGACTGGTGGATTTTTTCGAGGTCGACCTGGAGGGGGCCGGGGGGCACTTTTTCGCGGGCCAGCTCGGCCAGCAGGCGCACGCCGGAGAGGGTGGCACCAAGGTCGTCGTGGATCTCGGCGGAGATGCGCTGGCGCTCGTGCTCCACGGCCAGCATTTTTTCGTAGCGCGTGCGCTGGCGGCGGGCGCGGCGGCGCTGCCCGTAAAGGCCCAGCAGGAAGAAGAGCGTAGTGAGGAGTGCTACCATCAGCAGGCGCGCCCACCAGGTGCCCCACCAGGGCGGGTTGATCGTAAACGAATAACGCACCTCGGGAGCCAGGGGCGTGCCGTTGCCGTTGACGGCGATGGCGGTAAATGTATACGTGCCGGGCGAGAGGTTGATGAAAGTAAAAGAACTCTGACCTTCCGGCGACAGCAGCCAGCTGCAGTTGCTTTCCGGGCAAAGTCGGTAGCGGTAGCGCAGGTGGTCGCTGGAGGTGAACCAGGGCGTGGACAGGCTGATGCTGACATTGTTTTGCCGGTGGCTGAACTGGTGCTGCCCGCTGGCGTTGATGCTGTCGTTGACGCGCAGGTAGTCGATGCTGGTATGGGTAACGGGCCCGGCGCTGCCGGATGGGGGCAGGCGGAAGAGGCCCTGGGTAGTGGCGGCCAGCAGGCTGCCGTCGTCGTCGAGGAGGTCGAGCACCTCCGACCCGCGGAAGGGCAGGTCGCTCAGCTCGCGGGCGTGCAGGTCGTGGCCCAGCTGCTGGATGACGTCGTCGTAAAGGACCCAGGCCGTGTTGCCGGCGATCTTGATGTCGGGCGCCGTATTGGCCTGCGGGCTGGCCGTTACGGGCAACGGCTCGAGGGCGCCGCCGGGGCGCTTTACAAAGAGGCCGCGGGTGAAGGTGGCGATCAGCAGTTCGGTGCCGAAGTTGCGGATCCGCGTGGCATACAGCGGCCCACCCTGGAACGTTAGCTTGGTGCTGTCGTGCGCGCCCCAGGCAAAGGAGCCCTTGTTAAACGACACGTAGAGCAACCCGTCGGGGCCAATGCACACCGAGCGGCAGCGGCGCAGGTTGGTGCCGGTGGGCACCAACCTGCGCAGGCTTTCGGTCTCCCGCAGAAAGCCCACATCGGTGGGCAGCACCCCCGTGGTCGTGGCGATCACCACGCGCTCCCCCGCCGTGGCTACGTCTTTCACCACCATGTTGAAATCGACTGTCGTTACGCGGCGCTGCTGCAGGTCGAGGCGGAAGCAGCCGAGGTTGCCCGCCAGCAGGTAGAGGCTGTCGGAAAGCTTCCAGATATGCTCGATAGGCCCATTGGCGGGGTTGATGCGGAATTGCGCCCGCAGCGCCCCGTTTTCCACCCAATACAAGGCACCCTGCTGGGTGCCGAGGAGATAGGTCCCGAGCCGCAACCGGCGCATTGACTTTACATAGTCGCCGGCGGCGAGGAAGGGCAGCGACAACCGTACCGCTTGCGAGTGGTAGCGGGCCAGCAGCCCGTATTTCACACTCGAGGCGAAGCTGTGTCCCTGCACGTCGCTGACGATGTTGGACAGATGGCGCCCCCCGATGCGGCGTCCTTTGCCGCTGATGCTTTGCGTGTTGGTATGGATCCACCAGTCGTCGCCATCGGTGGTCAGCGCGTTGACGTAGCTGGGCATCTGCTGCCTGTTCAGCACGACCAGGCTGTCGTTGCGCACCAGCAGTCGGTACACGAGCCCCGCCGGGTTCACCAGCATCTGCGCAGTGTCGCCGCGGGCTTCAGGCTGCAGCACATAGTCCTGCCGCTCCACGATGGTAAGGTTCGATTGGAGCTGGCGCAGCCGCTTCCCCGGCTGGTACCAGAAGAAGCCGTAGCCCGGCGACAAAAGGAGTACGCCTCCCGGCAGCGCTGTCAGCGAGGTGGTTTCGGTCATCGGGTATAAGCGCACCTGCATGTCTGCCGTGCGGCAGGTAAAGAAGCCGCGCACGGAGGTAGCCACGAGCTCGTCGCCGCTGATGGCGATGCGGGGGAAATAGCGCTCCTGCCGGAAGTCGTAGCCCCCAAGCAGTTGCAGGCTGTTGCTGTCGGTATAAAAGATCTGTCCTTCGAAGTTGTGGCACCAGATGCGTCCCTGCCGGTCTTCGCAGAGGTCGGTCACGGCGCGGCCATTTTGCAGCGGGTTGCTGTAGTGCACAAAGCTGCGCCCATCGTAGCGGCTGAGGCCGGCATTGTGCGCCACCCAAAGGTGACCCTTGCGGTCGCGCAGCAGGTCGTAGGCCTCGTTGGAAGGAAGCCCGGGCACCGGCGTCCATGCATCCTCCTGCGCTTCAGCGCAGCAGGTAAGCAGGAGGAGGAGCAGGTACAGAATTCCTTTCATAGGACGTGGAAGTTAGCCGTTGTTTTGGTGAAGAGGAATCATAAAATCGATTTCCGTTCCCTCCTTGCCGGAGTGGATCTGCAGCGTTCCGCCGGCGTAAGCCATGCGTTGCTGCATGCTGCGCATGCCCGACGAAAAGGCGGTGCGGCCACCGGCTTCGGGCAACCCCGTACCGTTGTCCTGCACGGTCATGTGGAGGCGCTCTTCGTTGCACTCCAGCTGCAGGCGGCACCAGGTGGCGCCCGAGTGCTTCAGGCAGTTGTGCAGCGCTTCCTTCACGGCCAGGTGTACGTGCCGGCGCACGTCGCCGGAGATGCGCAGAGGCGGCACCTCCACGGGCAGCTGCACCTGCAGCTGGATCGGCGAGGCTTCGAAGAGATGCTGCGCACCTTTCTGAATATAAAGCAGGAGCGACTCCATGGAGTCCTGCTCGGGGTTCAACGTCCAGATCACCTCGCGTGTTTTTTCCGTGAGGGAAGTGATGGACTGGTGGATCTTTTCGAGGTCGACCTGGAGGGGGCCGGGGGGCACTTTTTCGCGGGCCAGCTCGGCCAGCAGGCGCACGCCGGAGAGGGTGGCACCAAGGTCGTCGTGGATCTCGGCGGAGATGCGCTGGCGCTCGTGCTCCACGGCCAGCATTTTTTCGTAGCGCGTGCGCTGGCGGCGGGCGCGGCGGCGCTGCCCGTAAAGGCCCAGCAGGAAGAAGAGCGTAGTGAGGAGTGCTACCATCAGCAGGCGCGCCCACCAGGTGCCCCACCAGGGCGGGTTGATCGTAAACGAATAGCGCACCTCGGGGGCCAGGGGCGTGCCGATCGTATTCACCGCTTCGGCCGAAAACGTATAGGAGCCCGGCGGCAGGTTGATGAACGAGAAGGAACGTTGTCCTTCATCCGACATGAGCCAGGCGCAGTTGCCGTCCTCGCGGCTGCACAAGCGGTAGCGGTAGCGGAGCCGGTCGTGGCCGGCAAACCAGGGTGTGGCCACATCGATGGAAAAGGTGTTCTCCTGGTGGCGGAAGCTGCTGCGGCCGACCACGTTGCCGGCGCTGTCGTTGACGCGGATGTTATCGATAACGCTGTGCGTGGCGGTGATGCCGGGGCCGCTGTGGCGGGGCAGGAGGTAAAGACCTTTTTCCGTGGCCACCACCAGCGAGTCGGGCCGCTCCAGCAGGTCGAGCACCTCGGCACCCCTGAAGGGCAGCCCGTTCACGTCGCGCACGTGTAGCTGCGGATCGAGCTCCTGCACCTGGTCTTCATACACGATCCAGGCGGTGCTGCCCGACACCTTCAGCTCGGGCACCGCGTTGGCCATGCCCTCCGGCATGCTCAGCACGGTCTTCAACCGGCCATTGTCGTATTGCAACAGGCCTTTGTTGAAAGTGGCAATGAGCACCTTGCCGGCAAAGTTGCGCACGCGAGTTGTATACAGGCGGGTGCCTTCGAAAGTCAGGTTGCCGCTGTCGCGGCCCCGCCAGAAAAAGAGCCCGCTGTTGAAGGAAGCGAAGAGCGTGCCGTCGGGTCCGAGGCAGGCCGTACGCGTGCGGCGCCAGTCCTGGTTGAACGGGTGCGCGTAGCTGGTCGTCCGGGCCGTGGCCAGTTCGGTGGGCGTGAGTTCCAGTACGCCGTAGCTGGTGGCGATCACCGCCCGGTTGCCCTTAATCGAAATGTCGCGTATCTGCACAAAGGTGTCGAGCACGTACATCTGGTGCCGTTGCAGGTTGAGGCGGTGCAGGCCGGTGGCCGTAGTCACGAGGTAGAGGCTGTCGTTGAGCGGGTAAAATTTTTGCACCGCGCGGAACGACGGGTCGAGGCGGAACCTTCCGGTGATGCGGCCCCGATCGCGCAGGTAAACATAACCCTGCTGCGTGCCGAACAGTTCGGTTCCGGCGGCCGACACGCTGAGGGTCCGGATGTAGTCGCCTTTTTCCAGGAAGGAGGGCACCCGAAGCGCGGCGGCGGCGGGCGTAGCGGCCAGCAGTCCGCGACGAAGGCTACTGAAAAAGCGGTGTCCCTGGATGTCGGATAAAGCGTTGGTCAGCGCCTGGTTGTTGATGACCTGCCCCTTGCTGCTGCGACTCGTGGTGTTGGTGTGCACCCACAGTTCACCCCGGTCGATGGTGATGGTGTTGATGAAGCCGCCGGCGTGCTGTGCTCCCGACACCTGCACCGAATCGCCGCTCACGCGGAGCTTGTAGTAGGTTCCCTGCGGGTTGATGACAAAGTAGGCGGTATCGTTGAGCGATTCGGCCTGCAGGGCCGCTTCCTGTGCCTTGGGCAACCGGAGCGAACACGCGATGTGCCGGATACCTTTCCCTTTCTGGTACCACCAGAACCCGCGGTTGATGCCGGGCATCCAGGCCAGCACGCCGTTGGAAAGTACAGCGATGGAAGCCGTAGGGAAGGGCAGCTCGTAATAGTGGCATTCGAGCGTCCGGGTGTTGCAGGTAAAAAGACCTTTGCTGGAGCTGGATACAAGCTCGTCGCCGAGGAGGCCGATCCTTGGGAAGGCCGACTCTTCGTTGTAGCGGAACGCTTCGAGCACCTGCAGCTTGTGGTGCTCGATGTAGAGGATCTGTCCTTCGAAGTTGTGGCACCAGATGCGTCCCTGCCCGTCTTCGCAGAGGTCGGTCATCGCGCGGCCGTTTTGCCGCGGGTTGCCGAAGCTCACCATCCGCTGCCCGTCGTAGCGGCTGATGCCGGCGTTATGGGCCAGCCAGAGAAAACCGTTGTGGTCGCGCAGGAGGTCATACACTTCCCGCGAGGGCACACCCGGCACCTGGTAGAGCGAGTCGGTCTGCGCCGCGGCAAGCAGCGAGCACAACAGTAAAAAGGGCAACAACAACAGGCGCATGAGCGGAAAAGCAGGGGTTGGGTGCGGGCTAAGGTAGCTAATCCGTGGCGTGCAGGCCGCGCCGGAAGCGGCTTTGCGCCGGTTGGTCCCCAAAATACCGAATTTTCGGTAGCGGCCAGGCCGGCAGGTAATGGTAAATTTGTGGACACAACGCAGGGCTTCCTTGCTTGCGGCCGGCACCTTCGGAAACCACCGCAGGTCGGCCCAGAGGTCGGCACCTAAACCAACTGTTCCCTTTTTTCCGCCATCCGGCAACTTGTTTGAGAAGCATTCCTCCGGGGGTGCTTTCTTTTTTACCGCCTGTTTCCGGGATTTTACCGCCCTTTTGGTCAACTCCACCCATAGCCGTTTACACTTAGCGGAAAATAGGTAAACTTGGTGGCATCAAACGACCATGGAAAAACGACGTTTCACACTCAGCGACGGTCAGGGCTGCTTCATCATCGGCCTGCTTTGCTCCCTTATCGTGGGCCTGGCCTATTACTTTTTAAAAGATTAAACGATGCCGATGCACGACCGCTACCGCCGCAGCGACCGCTCGCAACTGCTCCGCCTGGCATTGCTCCTGTTCCTGCTGGCCGCCACCGTATTTGTTTATTTCCTGTATCAGGACCTCGCCGCCTGATCGGTACAGGGCACGCGCACCATCAGCGAGCAGCCCTGGCCCGGGGCGGTGTCGAGTTGAAGAAAACCGTGTACGCTTTCGGCGCGCGTCATCATGTTGGTGATGCCGATGCCGTTGCTCCGGCGGCGCGGATCGAAGCCCTTGCCGTTATCCTGCACCTGCATTTCCAGCTGGCAGCCCTTGCGGGTAAACCGTATTTCTACCGCCGTGGCGCCGGCGTGCTTCAGCACGTTGGTTAATTGCTCCTGCAGGATGCGGTACACGGCGAGGTGCACGTCCTGCTCTACATCCGCGTCGTTGAGGGCTTCGGTGTCGAGCGACACCTGGAGCTGGTTGGTGGCCGCCACGGCGTTGGTGAGTTCGTGCACGGAATCGCGCAGGCGGATGTTGCCCAGCGAGGGCGCCGACAGCCGCTTCGACAGGCTCCGGATCTCGGTGATGGAGCGCTGCAGCAGGTCCACCGATTTGTTCATCAGCTCCTGCTGGTCGCCAATGCCGTCGCGCACGAGCTCGGTATAAAGCTTTACGGTCGTCAGCACCTGGTTCACGTTGTCGTGCAGCTCCTGGCTGACGAGGGCGCGCTCGCTTTCCTGGGCCTTGATGGCGGCGGCCGTGATCATTTGCTGGCGCTCGCGCATTTCTTCGTCGAGCTGCTCCTGCAGGCGCTTGCGCTCGGTGATGTCGGTGGCGATGGAAAAGAAGTGCTGCAGCTCGCCGTGCTCGTCGAACACGGGCTGGCAGGAAATGTCGGCCCAGTATACGTCCCCGTTCTTTTTGTAGTTGAGTGCTTCCACGCGGAAGGCCTTGCGGTCGGCGACGCAGGCCCGCACAAAGTGGATCACCTCGGCGTCGGTGCCGGGGCCGTCGAAGATCTCGCCGTTGGGGCGGCCGATGGCTTCGGCGGCGGTGTAGCCGGTGATGCGCGTAAAGGCTTCGTTCACCCAGATGATGCGCTGCTGCGCGTCGGAGAGGGCGACGATGTTGTTGGTCTTTTTGGCCACGAGCGACAGCTGGTCGAGCGTGCGCTCGTCGGCGCGCTGCCGCGTCACGTCGCGGAAGAACACGGTAATGCCCTTCTGGGTTGTATAGGCGTTGAGCTCAAACCAGCGGCCCGTTTTGGGGCCGTAGAAGGTCCGGTGTATGGGGGTCGGGTCGCTCTTCAGCTGCTGGTACACCTCGTATACTTCGGTGTCGCGGATGTGCGGGAAGACCTCGAAGAGGTTGTGGCCCAGCACCTCGTGGCGGCTCCGGCGCAGGATGGCTTCGGCCTGCGCATTCCAGTACACGATGCGGCCTTCGCGGCTGATGGTCACGAAAGCATCCTGCATCTGCTCCAGTACGCCCACCATGATGTCGCTCTGCTCGCGGAGCTTGCGCTCGTAGTTGCGCTGCTTTTCCTCCGTGATGCGCTTTTCGTGAATGTCCTTGATGAATACGGTAAGACCCTCGTCGGAGGGATGCACCTTGATCTGCAGCCAGTGGTGCGTTACGGGGCAGAGGTATTCCTCGATGACCGTTTCGCCGGCCAGCGCCCGAGCGTAGAAGCCGCGGTAGATCGTGCAGGCGTCCTCCGCGAAAGAGGCGAACACCGATTTATACAGGACCTCGTCGCCGGGAATACCGGTCATCTGCTCGATGGTTTTGTTCCAGTAACGAACGGTCAACTCCCGATCGAGGAAGAAGAAGCCTTCGTGCATGCGCTCGAGCACCCCGCTGAGGAGGTCGTGCTGCTGGCGGAGCGTGGTCTCGTACAGGGCTCTCTGCTCGTCGTGGCGGTGCTGCTCGGTCACATCGCGGAAAAGCACGGAGAGGCCGGAAGCAGAGGGATAAACGTCGATGGAGATCCAGGCGCTGAAGGGTTCAAACCAGGCTTCGGCCTTGGCCGGGCGGCCCGTTTGGTAGGCCTCGCGGTAGGCAACGGCGAAGGGCGAGTCTTCCATCCCCGGAAAACACTCCTGGAACGTGCGGCCGATATAGTCCTCGCGGCGGATGTTCAGGATCTGCTCGGTGCGCTCGTTGGCAAACACGAAACGCCAGTCGCGGTCGAAGGCGAAAAAACCGTCCGTGATCCGGTCGAGAAGCTCCGAGAAAAAGGGGCTTTTCTGGACCTCCAGGCCGGACCTGATGAGGTTTTCGGTACGCTCGAGAGTGGATGCCTGCATGGTTTTCAAAGGGTTATTCGAAGTAGGACGGGCAAGATACCGCCAATCAGGAAGTTTCTAATCCGGAATCAGTTGTGGTGGCCCATTCCGGCGACGAAAAAGCCCCGCGCTGGGTCGGGGCTTTTCAGGTAGTTGGGGAAACACTTTGGGGGGGCCGCCTCACCCCTGGCCTCCCGCCGAGGCGGGACAGGCTCTCTCCAAAGGAGCCGGGAATAATAAAGCCCCAGACTGCAACGTCCGGGGCTTTTTATAGGGGCTTCTTTATTCCCCTTCCCTTCCGGAAGGGGTCAGGGAATGGGTCTGCGCCGGCAGCAGCAGGTGGATGTTGGCGAATTCCTTGCAGCGCTCCACATCGCCGGGGTATTCCATGGCCACGCCGTGGCCGGCCACATGGCAAGCGAGGTCTACCGCACGACGGGCGTCGCTGACGTCGTTCTGGTCTTCCTTGCGGTCTTTACGGCTCTGGCTGCTGGTTTCCGAAAGGGCCTTCCACTGGTCGGGGTAGGCGCTGTAGCGCTGCACCAGCGCGGCGGGCAGCTGCGCGCTGTACTCCTGCGCAGCGGCCGACAGGCGCAGGAAGAGACGGGGCACTTCGCTCAGCGGGGCGTCTTTGTACTCGGAGATGCCGCCGCCGGGAAAGAATTCCCGGTAGCCGTTGCTGTCGTACCCGCCCAGGGCGCCGGCGATGGCGAGCTCGTCGGCCGCCAGCCCGTCGCGGAAGCGGTCCAGGAAGCTATGGGCGTTGCGCGTATGGCTTTTCTGGCGCTGCAGCGAGCTGTCGCCCTGGCCGATCTCCCCCTCCAGCACGGCGAGGGGCCCTTCGATCTTACGGGCCAGCGAGGTGAAGGGCTCGCGGCGGGGGCGCAGCAGGCGGGCCACCATATCGCGGGCAAAAGCGGCTTTGCGCTCGTCGGTGGTCTTTTCGTCGTTGAACAGGAGCTTGAAGGTATTTTCTACACTTTGCATAGAACGTTGATTAGGCGATTAGTTAATTGGTTGACAAGTGATTACATACTGCGAAGACTTCCGGGCAACCCGGGAAATATTTCCCACCCATACCCGGAGCGTCCGGAGGTACGTCGGAAATATTTCCGAACCAGGTGCGGACTATTCCGAGGTGTTTCGGAAATCTTTCCGGACCCTGTCGGGAGCGCCGGGAGGTACATCGGAAAGTTTTCCGGGGTAGGTCTGGATGCGCCGGAGCTGCTTCGGAAAGATTTCCCTCCTATAGCGGGCGTATCCGGGGGTAGTTCGGAAAATTTTCCGGGTCGGGCGGGCGGGGATGCAGGCGTGCCGGAAGGGGTTTCCGGAAAGGAGCGGTGGGGAAAGCAACCGTGTGTAACGGCATACGCGTTGGTTTTGGGGTGCTTTCCGGTTGGCGGGGATGGGGAACGGCGTTCCGTAGCTCAATCTAACGAAAGGTTTTGGAAAAAAGAAACGAACGCTGAGCCGGCGGGCGGAAGGGGTGAAAAAAGTGCCGGTAAAGCTGCGGCAACCTGCCTACCTTGCTGTCATGGAAAGCAACGCGGCCACGGAAAGCAACCCGATCATTATACTCGACGACGACCAGGACGACCTCGACCTGATACGCGAGGCGGCCGAGTCGTTGGGCATCACGCGCCCGATCCAGTACTTCAGCACGGGCGACGAGCTGGTGGCTTTTCTCGAGCACTCCGAACTATCGCCCTACCTGATTATCAGCGACGTTAACCTGCCGGGCGCCGACGGCTTCGCGGTGCGCAAGCGCATTACCGAGCACGCCACCCTCCGCTACAAGAGCGTGCCCTTTATCTTCTGGTCCACGAGCGCTTCGGAACGCCAGATCCAGTATGCCTACGACCTGCCGGCGCAGGGCTTCTTCGTCAAGGCCCAGAACTTTGCGGAGCTGTGCGACACCTTCCAGACCATCTTGCATTACTGGGCCAAAAGCCTGCACCCGAAAAAAGTGAGTTAAACGCATAGAAAAACCCCTCTGACGAGGGGTTTTTCTATGAACCGGTTGATGACATTAATTGATTAACCCGTTAATGGCATTAATTGATCAACCGGTTAACTATTGCATATCGCTTTCCTTCAGGCCGGTGTTCACCTTGATATCGGAGCGGTCCAGCTCCAGCTTCAGCTGGCCCTGGTCGATGACCACGTGGGTGGGGATCTGCACGCCGTTGAACGTTTTGTATTCGGAGTAGAAGGTCTGGATGAGGGCCTTCTGGCCGCCGGGCGCTTCGCGCTCTGTAACGCTCTTCACGCGGAGGCCGCTGGCGAGGTCGTAGTAGTGCGTGTTGCTTTTGCCCGAGGGGCCCTGCACCTGCACGGCTACCGCGTCTTTGCCGTTCACCTTCTCGATGTCGCCGAGGGTGAATTGATAGCCGGGTGTTTTCAGCAGGTAGGCGTCTTCGAAGAAGGCGGCCTTGGCGTTGAGGTTCTCTTTGAACGATTCTTCCGCGGGCTGCTCCTGGCCCTGGCGGGTGTTTACGTACTTGCCGTTCTTCACCTGCTGGCGCTGAAACAGCTGGCCGCCGGCGGAAATGTCCATCGAATAAGTGCCGGGCACAATGATCTTTTCGCTCACATCGAGGGCTTGCCCCATCACGCCGAGCGACCCATTGATCACAACGTCTTTCAGGGCACTCATGGCTTCGGGTTTGGCCACGGCGTCGGCGGCCTTTTGCAGCACGGACTGTGCGGTCAGGGAGGCGTCGGCCTTGCGGCTGGCGGCGGGGGCGGCCACGGGGTTGCCGTATACGTCGAAGTAGCGCACCTCACCGTATTTCTCCAGGCCCGGCGCGATCTGCTTCGCGTTGCCCACGATCACTACGACCAGGTTGCCCGGCTGCACGTATTTGTTGGCCATGGAGGTCACGGCGTCGGGGCTGACGCCGGCGAGGCGCTGCAGGTAGGTCTGGTAGTAGTCGGCGGGCAGCTTGTTGCGCGCGATATTGAGGGCGAACTGGGCGATGGTGCCGGGGCTCTCGAGCGATCGGGCGAAGGAGCCCGAGAGGTAGTTCTTCATGCGTGTCACTTCGGTGTCGCCGATGGCTTCGCCGCGGATGCGGTTGAACTCGTATACGAAGGCGCCGAGGGCGCTGTCGGTCTTCTCGTTGCGCACCGAGGCGGTGGCGGTGAAGCTGCCCACGAGGCGGTTGGGCGAAATGTTGGAATAGGCACCGTAGGTGAAGCCGTACTTCTCGCGCAGCGAGGCGAAGAGGCGTCCGGAGAAGCCACCGCCGAGGATGTTGCTCATCACCGATACCGGGATGGCGTCGGGGGTGCCGGGCCGTAGTTCTACGGGCGCGATGAATTCGATCTGGCTCTGCACCGAGGCGGGGCGGTCAACGAGGGCGATGAAGGTTTTGGCCGGCGCCTTGGGGAGGGCGTACTCCTGCTTCCGCACGGTGCCCCTCTTCCAGGCGCCGAAATACTTGTCGGTAAGCGTCTTTGCTTCGGCGGCGCTGATGTCGCCCACGAACACGAGGAAGGCGTTGTTGGGCTTCCAGTAGGTGTTCACGTAGTTGCGCACGTCGGGCACCGTGATGCTCTTGAGCGAAGCCTCGGTTTCGATGTCGCCGTAGGGATGGTCTTTGCCGTAGGCGAGGCGGTTGGCTACGTTGGTGGCGATGGCCGAGGGGTTGTCTTTCTGCTGCTGCAGGGCCGAGAGCGACTGGGTGCGGGCTTTTTCCAGCTCGGTGGCCGGGAAGCTGGGGCGCAGGATCATGTCGCTCAGGAGGGCGAACACTTTCGGGAAGTTGTTCTTCAGCGAAGAAGCCGAAGCGCTCATGCCCGATGTGCCCACGGTGGCTCCGAGGAAGTCGATGGCTTCATCGAGCTGGGCCTTGTTCATGGTCTTGGTGCCGCGGCGCATCAGCTCGCCGGCGAGGGAGGAAACGCCGGTTTTGTCGCCTTCCACGATGCCGTCCATGTCGAGCGTGAGGGTGGCGCTCACCTGGGGGATCTTGCGGTTGGTGACCACGAACACACGCAGGCCGTTGGGCAGCGTGTAGGTGGCCGGCTGTGCGATCTTGATGGCCGGCGCCGGTGCGGGCGCGGGGGCCTTGGAGCGGTCTACCTGCGCCAGTGCAACGACGGGCAGGAAGCCGAGGATATAGAGAAGAGACTTTTTCATAATAGAGAAGCTTTTTTCAAATAATGAAACTGAAGGATGCGTCAGGCGTGAGGCGTCAGGCGTGAGCAAGACGCTCACGGTTCACGGCTCACGCTTCACGATCTAGAACGTCTTGCCCGGCATTTCTTCCTTGCTGTCTTTCGGCAGGTAATACAGCACCACGCGGTTTTCCGGAACGAGGTATTTCTTCGCTACGTTGAGGAGGTCCTGGCGGGTCACCTTGTTGTATTTCTCGATCTCGGTGTTAATGAGGTTGGCGTCGCCGAAGTACACTTCGTAGTTGGCGAGGCTTTCGGCGATACCGGCCATGGTGGCGTTGGAAGTAACGAACTCGGTCGTGATCTGGTTCTTCACCTTCTGGAATTCCTTGTCCGACACCAGCGTGTTGCGGGCCACGCTCATGAGCGAGTCCATCACCTTTTCGGCGGCGGCGGGCTTCACGCCCATGTTGTTGATCGAGTAGGTAATGAACAGGCCGGCGTCTTCATTGAAGAAGGGCAGGGCGCCGGTGGCTACGGAGAGCTCGCGGTCGTCGACCATCACCTTGTTCATGCGGCTCGAGGGGCCTCCGGAGAGCAGCGTGGA
This sequence comes from Flaviaesturariibacter aridisoli, assembly GCF_004343705.1. GTDB lineage: Bacteria > Bacteroidota > Bacteroidia > Chitinophagales > Chitinophagaceae > Flavisolibacter > Flavisolibacter aridisoli. The sequence goes on along the minus strand of NZ_SKFH01000083.1, from coordinate 6,010 downwards.
GAGCATGTTGAAGGCGTAGTATTCGGGCGTGCCCTGCGCCGGGGCGCGGTAAGCCTGGATGATGGCCGGCAGCTGGATGTTGTCGCGCACCACGTCGCGCACTTCGCCGCCGAGCGGCTTCTCCTGGATCGTCGGGCGCGGGATGGGCTTCGTGCCGCGCGGGATGGGACCGAAGTAGTCGGCGATCTGCTTTTTCACGTCGGCGATGTTGAAGTCGCCGGCGATGGACAGCACGCAGTTGTTGGGTACGTAGAAGGTCTTGTAGAAATCCATGAACTCCTCGAGCTTGGCGTTGTTGAGGTGCTCCATGGAGCCGATGGGCGCCCAGCGGTAGGGATGCTCGCGGAAGGCGCGGCGCAGGATCTCGGGGAAGATGGTTCCGTAGGGCTGGTTCTCGTAGCGCTGGCGGCGTTCTTCCTTCACCACTTCGCGCTGCGTGTTGACGCCCACCTGCTCGATCTTGGCGTGCATCATGCGCTCGCTTTCGAGCCAGAGGCCCAGCTTCACCTGGTTGGAGGGCAGCAGCTCGTAGTAGAAGGTGCGGTCCTGCGAGGTGTTGGCGTTGAGGGCGCCGCCGGCGTTGGTGACGTACTTGTCGAACTCGCCGCGCTTGATGTTATCGGAGCCTTCGAAGAGCAGGTGCTCAAAGAAGTGGGCGAAGCCGGTGCGGGCCGTGTCTTCGTTCTTGGAGCCCACGTGGTAGAGGGCGGTTACGGCCACCACGGGTGCGGTGGTGTCGCGGTGCAGGATCACCTTGAGGCCGTTGGGCAAGGTGTATTTCTCGAATTGCACCTTGGGCGCCTGCGCCCCTGCCGAAACCGACAGCAGCAGCCCGGCCGACCACAGGAGGAATTGTTTTTTCATAATCAGTATTTGTGATAAGGAACGGGAACGAATGTAGCAAAGTGAAGGCAATCCGCGGTGGGCCCGGGATGAGCGGCGGGGGAATGTTTAATATTTAATGTTTAATGACTAATGTTTAAGTGGGCGGTTCCCCTGTAGGCCATTTCTTTCCGCTGTCTGTATACTGCTGACAAAAATCGAGATCAATTGCCGGTTTTCTTCCAGATCCGGCAGCAGGTCACCGTCGGGAAGCCATTCAAGCAACCGGATCATTTTCAGGTTGACAAATGTTTCTTTCAGTTCTTTCAAGCCGACTTTCATCTTATGCAGAAAGTCCGCCCTGCTTTCAGCAGCCTGAGCCTCACCGTATTGGAATGCCGGCGAGGTGCCACTCCGGGTCAATTGGCCGGAGATGTGATTCCCAGCATAGGTCTTGGGTAGTTTTCCAGCCAGGCGAATGATTGAAACTCCGAAGCGGATAAGACGATCCTCCAGATCATAACGACGCGATTCCATTTTTTTCACAAAGCTGAGACGCACGCTTCTGCCGACCATGGTGTTTTCCCCACCATCGACTGCTATTTCCCCACCGGCTCTCCTTAATCATTACTCATTATACATTAAACATTATTCATTAAAAAAAGCCCCGCAAGGGGCTTTTCAACTAGGCGCCATTCCCAAACAACTTTCCGCGGGCAAGCAAAGGGAAAGAGGACGGTCAGAGCCCGGGAATGGCAATATCGTGAGGCGTGAGGCGTGAACCGTGAATCAGGTGCGCGGCTTTCGTCACGCCTGACGGCTCACGCCGCACGATCAGAGTGCTATTTGTTTCTGCGCCATCATCTTGCGCAAGTTAATCAGGCCGTAGCGCATTCTTCCCAGCGCCGTGTTAATACTGCAGCCGGTCATGGCGGCAATCTCCTTGAAGCTCATGTCGGCATAATGCCGCAGGATGATCACCTCGCGCTGGTCTTCGGGCAACCGGTCGAGCATGAGGCGCACGCGGTGGTGGCTCTGGCTCCGGATCATCGTGTCTTCGGCCGAAGGCTCGGTGAAGTTGAGCACTTCGAAGATGTCCTGGTCGTCGCCGGTCTTGATGGTGGGGGTGCGCTTCACTTTGCGGAAGTGATCCACGCAGAGGTTGTGGGCGATGCGCATGGCCCAGGGCAGGAACTTGCCCTCGTCGGTATAGCGCCCGCTGCGCACCGTATCGATAATGCGGATGAACACATCCTGGAAGATGTCCTCGGCGAGGTACTTGTCTTTCACCAGAAAGTGAATGGAAGTATAAAGCTTGTCCTTGTGACGCAATACCAGCGTCTCGAGGGCGTTTACATTCCCGGAAATAAACAGGTTGATCAGATCCTGATCGGACAGTTTGGATAGCGTCGACATAACTTCTACGGCTAGGTTATCGAAAAAGGACGTTTACAGAGTAGAAGTTGGAGCGATAGGCCGACGGTTTGTGTTAATGATTCCGGTACTAAAATAAAGTGAATTTTAATACAAACAACGGCAGGGCTCCATCCGGAAGCGATCTTTTTGCAAAGAAAGTGTTAATCATCCTTTTGCTAAAAGGATTAGCAGCGAGTGGTAATGGTATACCTTTGCGGCACCTCTTATGAAACAGGCAAGCGCACGTAAAACGAAAACCCCCGCGGCGCCGGCACCCGCCGCCGACGGCATCTATATCAAAGGAGCCCGCGTTCACAACCTCAAGAACGTGGACGTAGCCTTTCCCCGCAACAAGCTCATCGTAGTAACGGGTGTGTCCGGCTCCGGCAAATCCTCGCTCACCATCGACACGCTGTATGCCGAAGGGCAGCGGCGCTACGCCGAAAGCCTCTCGGCCTACGTGCGGCAGTTTCTCAACCGCATGGACAAGCCCGACGTGGATTATATCCGCGGCCTGGCGCCTGCCATCGCCATCGAGCAGAAGGTGATCACCCGCACGCCGCGCTCCACCGTGGGCTCGATGACCGAGATCTACGATTACCTGCGCCTGCTTTTCGCCCGCGTGGGCCGCACGCTGTCGCCCGTGTCGGGCCGCGAGGTGCGCAAAGACGATGTCGGCGACGTGCTCGAAGCCATGCGCGTGCAGCACGAAGGCAGCAAGCTGTTCCTGCTCACGGCCTTTCGCCTCCACCGCAACCGCGACGAGCGCGAGGAGCTCAACATCCTCCTGCAAAAAGGCTTCACACGCCTCTACGTGTCGGCCCTTTCGCGCAGCCAGCAGGAAGCCCCCATCGACAGTAGTTCTACGTACCATATCGAAGACCTGCTGCAGGATGCCGAAGCATTCAGCAACGCCTTCCGCTACCCCGATAACGTATACGTGCTCATTGACCGGTTTGTGGCCCGCCCCCTCGACGAAGACGACGAGCACCGCCTCGGCGACTCCATCGGCACCGCTTTTTATGAAGGCGAAGGTGATGTGTACCTCGAAGTGGACGGCAAGCGACTGCTTAATTTCAACAACCGCTTCGAGCTCGACGGCATGCAGTTCGAAGAGCCGCAGCCCAACCTGTTTTCGTTCAACAACCCGCTCGGGGCCTGTCCCGTATGCGAAGGCTTCGCCGCGGTGCTGGGCATCGACGAAGACCTCGTGATCCCCAACAAATTGCTGTCGGTATACGAAGGCGCCGTGGCCCCCTGGAAAGGTGAGAAGCTCGGGCAGTGGCGCGAGAACTTCGTGCGCGCCGCCCGCCGCAACGGCTTCCCGGTGCACGCGCCCATCGCCGATCTTACGAAAGAGCAATACGAGCTGCTGTGGAAGGGCAATGCTTTTACCGAAGGCATCGACGATTTTTTTAAAGAAGTAGAACAGAACTTATACAAGGTGCAGTACCGCGTGCTCCTGAGCCGCTACCGGGGCCGCACCAAATGCCCCGAGTGCGAAGGCTACCGGTTGCGCAAGGAAGCCCTGTACGTAAAAATACAGGGCCGGCATATCGGCGAGCTGAGCGAGCTGCCCGTGCGCGATCTCAAGACCTGGCTCGACGACGCGCTGCCGAAGCTGAGCGAGTTTGAAAAGACGGTAGCCAAGCGCATCACCATCGAGATCACCCACCGTGTGGACACGCTGCTGAAAGTGGGCCTGGGCTACCTTACGCTCAACCGCCTCGCCAATACGCTGTCGGGCGGCGAGTCGCAGCGCATTCAGCTCACGCGCTCGCTCGGCTCCAACCTCACCAACTCGCTCTACATCCTCGACGAGCCTTCCATCGGCCTGCACCCGCGCGACACCGAAAACCTCATCTCCGTGCTCAAAGAACTGCGCGACCTCGGCAACACCGTTGTTGTTGTGGAGCACGACGAGATGATGATGCGGGAGGCCGATCACATCATCGACATGGGTCCGCTGGCGTCGCACCTCGGTGGCGAAGTAGTGGCCGAAGGCGACTACGATGCGATCATCGCCAACCCGAACAGCCTCACGGGTCAGTACCTCAGCGGCGTGCTTACAATCGATGCGCCGAAGGTGGTGCGCAAATGGAAATATTCGGTCAAGGTGGAAGGCGCGCGGCAGCACAACCTTCGCAACGTGACCGTGGAATTTCCGCTCGGCGTGCTCACCGTGGTGAGCGGCGTGAGCGGCTCGGGCAAGACCACGCTGGTGAAACATATTCTCTACCCCGCGCTGCAAAAGCTGAAGGGCGAGCTGGGTGAAAAGGTGGGACTGCACAAAGGTGTTTCGGGCGATATCGAGAGCATCACCGCCGTGGAGCTTGTGGACCAGAACCCGATCGGCAAATCGTCGCGCTCCAACCCGGTCACCTATATCCAGGCCTGGAACGGTATTCGTGACCTCTATGCATCGCAGGGCCTCTCCAAGATCCGCGGTTTTGCCGCGAAGCACTTCTCCTTCAACGTCGACGGCGGCCGCTGCGACGCCTGCAAGGGCGAGGGCGAGAAGATCGTGGAAATGCAGTTCCTCGCCGACGTGCACCTTACCTGCGAAGTGTGTGCTGGCAAGAAGTTTAAAGAGGAAGTACTCGATGTGCAATACAAAGGCAAGAACGTATTCGAAGTGCTCGAGCTGAGCGTGGACGAAGCCATCGAATTCTTTGCAGACGAGAAAAGCATCGCCGGCGCGCTGAAGCCGCTGAGCGATGTGGGGCTCGGCTATGTGAAGCTGGGACAAAGCTCCGACACGCTGTCGGGTGGCGAAGCGCAACGGGTAAAGCTCGCTTCCTTCCTCGGCAAGGGCCGAGCAGCGGGGCACATCCTGTTCATCTTCGACGAGCCCACCACGGGTCTGCACTTTCACGACATCAAAAAGCTGCTGGCTTCCTTCAACGCGCTCATTGCGCAGGGCCACAGCATCCTCGTGATCGAACACAACACCGACGTCATCCGCTGCGCCGACTGGGTGATCGACCTCGGCCCCGAGGCCGGCGATGCCGGCGGCAACCTCGTGTATGCCGGCAAGCCGGAAGGACTCCGGAAAGTTGCGGAGTCGCATACCGGAAGGTTTATTTAAGTCGAAGAAGTGTTCGGAACCGCTAAGAGGCTGTCTAAATTTAAGTCATTAGTTTTTTGAGGGTTATGTGGATGGCGCTCATCAGGAGCATGGCGCGGGACATAACGATAGTTTTTTCATAGTCCTTGGCGAGTCTTCGGTAATTGATCAACCAGGAGAAGGTTCTTTCCACCACCCATCTGACAGGAAGGGGGGAGAAGCGGTTGGAGTGTCTGCGCTGAATGAGCACCCACCGGATCCTGCCTCCTGCGGTAAAAGCCGGTGGTCCGTCGTAGCCGCCGTCGGCGACAATAGTGCGCACCGAAGGGCGGTCCTCCACATCATCGCGCAGCACGCGCGCCCCGGTCTTGTCATGAACAAAAGCGGAAGTAACGCCGGCGGCAATGACGGTGCCCTGGGTGTCCACAGCCAGGTGGCGCTTTCTTCCCTTTACCTTTTTGCCCGCATCATAACCCACCTCGTCGCCTGTGCCGGCCACGGTTTTTACCGACTGGGCATCAATGAGCAGCATCGAAGGCTCGCCGCTTCTGCCTTGCCGGCGCCGCAGCTGAATGCCCACCAGGTATAGCGCCCGGTCCAGCAGTCCGTAGCGGGCCCACTTGTTCAGGTAGTACCATACCAGGCGGTAATCGCCGTACTGCGGCGGAAGCGAGCGCCACTTGCAGCCGTTGCTCAAAAGATAAA
>NZ_SKFH01000082.1 GCF_004343705.1 Flaviaesturariibacter aridisoli | reverse complement strand
AATGCGCGCCGCGCAAAGGGTCGTCATCCCGTTCGCCTGCGAACGGGACCTCATCGCGCTAGGCCTCGCCCCTGAACGCAACTGTAATGCAGCCGGGACCTCCGCACGAAAGGGCCTCGTCTACGAACGTATCCCGCCTGCTTTGCCCGCAGGTAGCTGGCTTCATCAGACCCTCCTCAAGCCCTTGGGCCCCCATCACCCGAATGTATTTGTTTACGAAGCAGCCCGTATGGGGCCAATGCGCGCCGCGCAAAGGGTCGTCATCCCGTTCGCCTGCGAACGGGACCTCATCGCGCTAGGCCTCGCCCCTGAACGCAACTGTAATGCAGCCGGGACCTCCGCACGAAAGGGCCTCGTCTACGAACGTATCCCGCCTGCTTTGCCCGCAGGTAGCTGGCTTCATCAGACCCTCCTCAAGCCCTTGGGCCCCCATCACCCGAATGTATTTGTTTACGAAGCAGCCCGTATGGGGCCAATGCGCGCCGCGCAAAGGGTCGTCATCCCGTTCGCCTGCGAACGGGACCTCATCGCGCTAGGCCTCGCCCCTGAACGCAACTGTAATGCAGCCGGGACCTCCGCACGAAAGGGCCTCGTCTACGAACGTATCCCGCCTGCTTTGCCCGCAGGTAGCTGGCTTCATCAGACCCTCCTCAAGCCCTTGGGCCCCCATCACCCGAATGTATTTGTTTACGAAGCAGCCCGTATGGGGCCAATGCGCGCCGCGCAAAGGGTCGTCATCCCGTTCGCCTGCGAACGGGACCTCATCGCGCTAGGCCTCGCCCCTGAACGCAACTGTAATGCAGCCGGGACCTCCGCACGAAAGGGCCTCGTCTACGAACGTATCCCGCCTGCTTTGCCCGCAGGTAGCTGGCTTCATCAGACCCTCCTCAAGCCCTTGGGCCCCCATCACCCGAATGTATTTGTTTACGAAGCAGCCCGTATGGGGCCAATGCGCGCCGCGCAAAGGGTCGTCATCCCGTTCGCCTGCGAACGGGACCTCATCGCGCTAGGCCTCGCCCCTGAACGCAACTGTAATGCAGCCGGGACCTCCGCACGAAAGGGCCTCGTCTACGAACGTATCCCGCCTGCTTTGCCCGCAGGTAGCTGGCTTCATCAGACCCTCCTCAAGCCCTTGGGCCCCCATCACCCGAATGTATTTGTTTACGAAGCAGCCCGTATGGGGCCAATGCGCGCCGCGCAAAGGGTCGTCATCCCGTTCGCCTGCGAACGGGACCTCATCGCGCTAGGCCTCGCCCCTGAACGCAACTGTAATGCAGCCGGGACCTCCGCACGAAAGGGCCTCGTCTACGAACGTATCCCGCCTGCTTTGCCCGCAGGTAGCTGGCTTCATCAGACCCTCCTCAAGCCCTTGGGCCCCCATCACCCGAATGTATTTGTTTACGAAGCAGCCCGTATGGGGCCAATGCGCGCCGCGCAAAGGGTCGTCATCCCGTTCGCCTGCGAACGGGACCTCATCGCGCTAGGCCTCGCCCCTGAACGCAACTGTAATGCAGCCGGGACCTCCGCACGAAAGGGCCTCGTCTACGAACGTATCCCGCCTGCTTTGCCCGCAGGTAGCTGGCTTCATCAGACCCTCCTCAAGCCCTTGGGCCCCCATCACCCGAATGTATTTGTTTACGAAGCAGCCCGTATGGGGCCAATGCGCGCCGCGCAAAGGGTCGTCATCCCGTTCGCCTGCGAACGGGACCTCATCGCGCTAGGCCTCGCCCCTGAACGCAACTGTAATGCAGCCGGGACCTCCGCACGAAAGGGCCTCGTCTACGAACGTATCCCGCCTGCTTTGCCCGCAGGTAGCTGGCTTCATCAGACCCTCCTCAAGCCCTTGGGCCCCCATCACCCGAATGTATTTGTTTACGAAGCAGCCCGTATGGGGCCAATGCGCGCCGCGCAAAGGGTCGTCATCCCGTTCGCCTGCGAACGGGACCTCATCGCGCTAGGCCTCGCCCCTGAACGCAACTGTAATGCAGCCGGGACCTCCGCACGAAAGGGCCTCG
>NZ_SKFH01000081.1 GCF_004343705.1 Flaviaesturariibacter aridisoli | reverse complement strand
CCAGGCATAGAGCTTTTTGCGGTCGGCCCAGGGCCCGCGGGAGGTAAGGCCGCGCAGGGCGGGGCCGGTCATGTCTTTGTCGAGGGCGTGGCAGGCGGCGCAGTTTTGCTGGAAGATACCTTTGCCGGGGGCGGCGGCCGGCGCGGTGGCCTTAGCGGCAGTGCCCGGAGTGGCGGTGCTGGCAGCAGCGGTTTTGACGGACGTGAGCGCGGCGCTGCGTTGTTCGGTCAGGAAAACCTGCTCCCCGATCCAATAGAGGCTCCAGCCGGCCAGCAGGATGAAAATGGCCAAAAAGAGATAGCGGACTTGATTCATAACACAAGGTTTTGAAAGGACCGCCGGGGCGGCCCCCGTTTGCGCCCGCAAAGCTAGAAAAGGAAGTTGCCGCGAAAGGTGATCTTCGTCAGGAGGCTTGCAGCGAAGGGAAGATTACCTGAAGTCAGACAATCATCCCTCCCTCGCCCCTCATGTACTCATTTGCTCTACCCTCCCCAAAACAAAAAGACCCCAACGGGGCCTTCCTGTTTAACCTTCAACCATTCTTTACAGCAGACTTTTGAAAAAAAGTGCAGCAAGTGTCTATAAGACGGTAGATAGACCGCAAACGCTGCATCGGGTTTAAAAATCCGGGGAATATCCCCCATTTCTCACCCGCCTTCGCTGAAGCTTCGGCGGGCAGGGCCCGCCCCGTGCCGGCGATGGGGCACTAACCGCTGCTGACAACCGTAAAACCCTGCCCGACAACGCTCCTACCCTGCCCGGCCAAACAAGTACCCCACCCGACGAGCGCATAACCCCGGGCAACGAGTCAAAAACCCCGGCCGATATGGACCGAACGCCGGCGAACACCGGAAGCAACCCCCAGGGGTAGCCGGCGAAAAACAGCCGGCAACGGGAACGGGCAGCCGGCCGGGCAGCACCCAGTAGCCTGACGGCGTGAGAGCAGGACCTGACAGCTGTAACTAAGTCCATAACTATTGGAAAACAAGACCTGACAACGGCCATTTGGTCAGTAACAAGGAGAGAACAAGACCTGACAACGGCCATTTGGTCAGCAACAACGCGAGAACAAGACCTGACAACGGCCATTTGGTCAGCAACAAGACGAAAACAAGACCCGACAACGGCCATTTGGTCAGCAACAACGCGAAAACAAGACCTGACAACGGCAAAAGGGTCCGTTACCATTGGAAAACAAGACCTGACGGAACGTAAACAGTAGCGGGCACTGCGACAAAAGAAGCGGGCGGCCGGATATTTCTGGATCCGGTAGCACTACCGGAAAGGTGGAACCGCCTGTCTTAAACGAGGGCGGACAGGTCTGGCTGTGCGGAAGCTTCGGCGGACGGGGCCGCCTTCGCGGAAGCTTCGGCGGACGGGGCCGGGGTGGGCTGGTAGTCGAGGCGGAAGGAGCGGCGGTGGTGCAGGCAGGGACCGTGCTGGTTGAGCGCCTGCTGGTGGTCTTTGGTGGCGTAGCCCTTGTTGGACGCCCAGTTGTAGTGCGGGAAGTCGTGGTGGAGGCGCTTCATGTGGTCGTCGCGGTAGGTCTTGGCCAGCACCGAGGCGGCGGCGATGGAAGCATAAAGGGCGTCGCCCTGCACGATGCACTGGTGCGGGATGAAGGCGTAGGGCGAAAAGCGGTTGCCGTCTACCAGCAGCAGCTCGGGCACCACGGCCAGCTGCGCCACGGCGTCGTGCATGCCCCGGAACGCCGCCCGCAGGATGTTGATCTCGTCGATCACCACGGGTTCGAGCGAAGCCACGGCCCAGGCGATGGCCGCCTCTTCGATCACGGGCCGCAGCTCGTAGCGTTCCTTTTCGGTGAGTTGCTTCGAGTCGTTGAGGAGCGGGTGCTGAAAGCTGCGCGGCAGGATCACCGCGGCGGCATACACCGGCCCGGCCAGGCAGCCGCGCCCGGCCTCATCGAGACCGGCTTCTAAAAGCGTATCCTGGAAATAGGGGAGCAGCACGCTGCAAAAGTAATCAAGTCGGAAGTGGGAAGTGGAAGCAGGGTAAAAAACGTTCTTAAGGTTTTTAGAGTTTTTAGGGTTCGCAAGGTTAAATAAGGTTGGTGGTGACCGGGGCAAAAGGACACTTCGCGCCGCTTCCTTAAAAGCCCTCAGAACCTTAAAAACCTTGAAAACCCTCAGAACCTTTCCCCTCGTACTTTTGCCCCGCACTGCAAAACCCATTTCTTTTGGCTACCACCCATCTGTACCGTTCGTCGCGCCCCGTGGCCATCTGGCTGCTCATCGGGGTGGGCATGGTCATTATCCAGGTCATCCTCGGCGGCATTACCCGCCTCACGGGCTCCGGCCTTTCCATCACGGAATGGAACGTAGTGACGGGCGCACTGCCGCCGCTCAGCCAGGCGCAGTGGCTGGCCGAGTTTCACAAGTACCAGGCCTCGCCGCAATACCGCCTGCTCAATTCGGACTTTACCCTGTCCGACTTCAAATTCATCTTTTTCTGGGAATGGTTCCACCGCCTGTGGGGCCGCCTCATCGGGGTCGTGTTCGCCATTCCGTTCATCGTATTCCTGGTGCAGCGCCGCTTCCGCCAGGACATGATCAAGCCGCTGCTGGTGCTCTTCGTGCTCGGCGCCCTGCAAGGGGCCGTGGGCTGGATCATGGTGGCCTCCGGCCTCGAAGGCGACGCGGTGTACGTGAAGCCCACGCGGCTCGCGCTGCATTTTATTTTCGCGCTGGGCCTGCTTTGCTACACGTTCTGGTTCGCCCTGCAGCTGCTCACGAAGCCGGGCGACAAGGTGACGGCACCCCGCCTGCGCCTCGCCTGCTGGTGGCTGGTGGGCCTGCTGGGTGTGCAGCTCATTTTCGGCGCCCTGATGGCCGGCCACCGCGCCGCGCCCGCCGCGCCCACCTGGCCCGACATCAACGGCTCCTTCTTCCCGCGCCTCTTTCCCGCCGGCATCGTCAGCCTCCTCGAAGACCGGATCAGCATCCACTTCGTGCACCGCAACCTGGCCTACCTGCTCACGGTGCTCATCCTGCTGTGGACCTTCA
>NZ_SKFH01000080.1 GCF_004343705.1 Flaviaesturariibacter aridisoli | reverse complement strand
AGTGCCGTAGATCGTGATCGTGGCCGCGCGGTGATCGCTCGGGTGCACAAAGTAGATCTGGCTGTAGGCCGGAACCGGGTACAGGGCGTACGCACGGTTGGCCGTGCCCGACGTGCTTCCCGTTACAGCCACATGGAGCACAGCGGTGCCGGCAGTGGCGTGGGTGATGGTACCGTTGTAGATGCCTACGGTGCCGGCGTTGAGCCGTACGCTCACCAGCACCACACCGCCCGTGCCGTTGATCACGATCGGCTGGAACGACCAGGTGCGGCCAGTGTCGATCGAGACCTGGTAGCCCGACGGCGGGGTCACGGTCGTGTTGCCCACCAGCGAAGAGCCCGTCAGCACATAGGTCTGTACGGCAGAGGGTTGGCCGAGCTGCTGCAGGAAGGGCTGCAGTGGCGTGCCGGTAACGGTCAGCGAAGGCGGTGCCACGGCGGTGCCGCTCAGGGTCACGTTGCGGGTAGCGGCGCCCGTGCTGGCATTGCTGATGCTGCCACCGTAGTTGCCGGGTGTTGTTGCGTTGAGGCGCACCGAAACCGTCACGGGCGCGATGATGCCTGCGGCCGGCGTTACCGTGGCCGTTATGGCCCAGGTGCTGCCGCCATCGATCGAGATCTGGTAGCCCGCCGGTGCGGTGATCGTTACGGGAGCCGTCAGGTTTTGTCCCGACAGGGTGTACGATTGCGTGGCGCTCGGGGCGCCGATCGTTTGTGCGAAGCTGTTGAGCGCGGCGCTCACGGTCACCGTGGGCGGCAGCACGGCCACACCCGTTACCGGCACGTTCACCGTGGTAAAGCCGCTGCCGGTGTTGACGATGTTCCCGTTGAAGGTACCGGCCGTAGCGGCGTTGAGGCGCACGCTGATGGCCGTGGTGGCGACGGTGCCCGATGCAGGCGAAAGCGTCAGTGCGGGCGACGAGGTGCTGCTGAACCAGTTGGTGCCCCCGTCAGCCGAGATCTCGTAGCCTGCGGGCGGCACGATCGTCACACTGCTCACGAGGTTGGCGCCCGAGATCGTATAGGTCTGCACGGCCGAAGGCGTGCCCACCGTCTGGCTGAACGGCGCCAGCGCGGCGGTTACTAATACCGAAGGCGGCAGTACAGCCGTACCGTTCACCGCTACGGCTACCGGAGTAGCGCCGGCGCTGGCATGGGTGATGTTGCCACCATAGGTGCCGGCCGTTGCGGCGTTGAGACGAACGCTGATGGTCGTCGTGGCCAGCGTACCGGCCGAAGGCGTCAGCGTGAGAGGCGTTGTGCTGTTGAACCAGGTTGCGCCACCGTCGGAAGACACTTCAAAACCGGCGGGCGGCGTGAGGGTCACGGCACCGGAGAGTGCGCTGCCCGAGATCGTGTAAGTCTGCACGGCCGAAGGCGTGCCCACCGTCTGGCTGAAGGGGTTCAGCGAGCCGTTGCTGATGAGCGTCGGCGTGCCCGAGGTGATGCCCGTTACCGGAACGTTCACCGTAGTGGCACCGCTGCTCGTGTGGCCGATGTTGCCGCTGTAGGAGCCCGATACCGGCGCATTGAGGCGCACGGTGATCGTGGTGCTGGCAACCGATCCCGAAACAGGGGTCAGCGTCAGCGGGCTGCTGCTGGTAAACCAGGTAGTGCCGCCGTCTGCGGAGATCTCGAAGTCGGCCGGGGGCGCGATCACCAGGTCGGTAGTCAGGTTGAGGCCCCGCACCGTATAGGTCTGCGTGGCCGAAGGAGAGCCAAGGGTTTGCGAGAAGGGCCCCATACTGCTCGTGGTCACGATCGTGGGAATGGCGGCGGTGGTACCGCTGACGGCCACGTTGGCGTTGGTGCCGGCGGCGACCGTGTTGCGCACGTTGCCCGAGTAAGCTCCTACGGCCGGGGCGTTGAGACGCACCTGCACCGTACGGCTGGCAATGATGCCGGACACCGGTTCGATCACGATCGGGGTAACGCTGTTGTACCAGGTGTTGCCGTCGAGCGACACTTCGTAATTCGCAGGGGCCAGCACCAGCAGCGCGGTGGTCATGTTCGTAGCCGACAGCGTATAGCTCTGCGGGGTTGAAGGAATACCAAGCGTCTGCGTGAACGCCGGAAGGGTGGCGGGGTTTGCCGTGATAACCGGCGGGTGGATGGACGTATCGATGGGAACGCCTTTCACGATGGCGTCTTTCACCAGCGCGTAGCGGCCGGCCGTCGAAGAAGAGCAGCTGAAGTAAATGCGGATCGTCAGCGAGTCGCCGGGCTCCACCGTCACACCGGTCGTGCCGTTCAGTGCCAGGCGGTAGTTATCGGTCGGCCCGGAGGTCTGGTTGTTCAGCAGGATGGGGTTGGTAAACGGTCCCGGGTTGGTGCTGACGTTGGCCGAGTCGGTTGCGAACCCTGTCTTTGACCAGACCACACCGAGCTTGGTGCTGCTGGACGAGTTGTAGAACGCGGACGTAATGATAAAGGAATCGACAACGAGGCGGTGCGTCGTGTTGGCTTTCACCACGAACTGCTCGTAGAAGGTGCGGTTGAGGTTACCGCCGGGGCCGCCGCCCGCGGTGGACCAGAGGCCATCGCCGCCGGGGGTGGCGCTGAGCGCCTGACCGCGCTGCACGCTGTAGGGCGGAACCACGGCAACGGTGGTGCCGTTGGAGGGAACCAGCTTACCGAAGCGCGTCGTGCTCGGGGCAACAGCTACCGATCGAACGTTAGCGGAGTCGGTATTGTTCTGCGTCATCGGCCACCACTGCAGCACTTGCTCGGTCACGGGCACGATGATCGCGGTGTTGCCGGTCACGGGCACGTTCACCGAAGTGGCGCCGGGGCTGCTCAGCACGATGTCGCCCGACCAGGCACCCAGCGAGGGCGAATTGAGGCGCACGCTGATCGGCGTGGCGGCGATAGCACCCGACGTAGCCGTCAGCACCAGCGGGTTGCTGCTGTTGAACCAGGTAGCGCCGTTGCTCGACACTTCGTAGTTGGCCGGCGGCGTGATGGTCAGGTCGTCGGTAAGGTTGGCGGCCGAAACAGAAACCGACTGCACCGCCGAGGGCGTACCGATGTTCTGCGTGAAGGGCGTCAGGGCGCCG
>NZ_SKFH01000079.1 GCF_004343705.1 Flaviaesturariibacter aridisoli | reverse complement strand
GACTGGCATCACTTCGTGGCCTTGCGTAATTCAAGCGTCCCGCAGGCGGGACAGGCACGGAGGCTTTACTTCCGGTAACGACGCGTCTTTGAGGCGGCGGGACACAGAGATTACAGCCGTGTTTTCAGCACCGGAACCAGCTCATTCTTCCAGCTCAGGAAATCACCCGCCAATATATGCTTGCGCGCTTCGCGCACGAGCCAGAGGTAAAAGGCCAGGTTCTGTATGGAGGCGATCGTGAGGGCCAGGTATTCGCCGGCCTTAAACAGGTGACGGAGGTATGCCTTGGTATAATACTGGCTCGTTTCGCAGTCCAGCCCCGGGTCGATGGGCGAGAAATCGCGCTCCCACTTTTTGTTGTCGATGTTGATGACCCCGCGGGTGGTGAACAACATGGCGTTGCGGCCGTTGCGGGTGGGCATTACGCAGTCGAACATATCCACGCCAAGGGCGATGTTCTCAAGGATGTTCCAGGGCGTGCCCACACCCATCAGGTAGCGGGGCTTGTCTTTCGGCAGGCGCTCGCAGCACAGTGCCGCGATCTCGTACATCACGGCTTCGGGTTCACCTACGCTGAGGCCGCCGATGGCGTTGCCGGTGGCGCCTTTGGCGGCAATGTAGTCGCAGGAAGCATTTCTCAGGTCGTGGAAGACCGCGCCCTGCACGATGGGAAACAGGTTTTGCGTGTGCCCGTATTTATCCGGTGTATCATTGAAACGCGCGAAGCAGCGGTCGAGCCAGCGGTGGGTGCGGTTCATCGAGTCGAGGGCATAGCGGTATTCGCAATTGGCCGGCGGGCACTCGTCAAACGCCATCATGATGTCGGCGCCGATCGTGCGCTCCACGTCCATCACGCTTTCGGGTGTAAACAGGTGCTTCGACCCGTCGATATGCGAGCGGAAGGTGACGCCCTCCTCGGTGATCTTGCGGTTCGCGGCCAGCGAAAACACCTGGTAGCCACCCGAGTCGGTGAGCATGGGACGGTCCCAGTTGATGAACTGGTGGAGGCCGCCGGCCGCTTCCATCGTTTCCATGCCGGGACGCAGGTAGAGGTGGTAGGTGTTGCCCAGGATAATGCGGGGATCCACCTCGGTTTTGAGCTGCTGCTGCGACAGGGCCTTCACCGAACCCACCGTACCCACCGGCATGAAGATGGGTGTTTCAATGACCCCGTGGTCAGTTGTGATCGTGCCGGCGCGGGCGGCGCTCTGGGCATCGGTTTGATGGAGCTGGAAAGAAAGTGCGGCCATAGGGGGCGCAAATTAGCCCCCTGTCCCCCGAAGGGGGCATTTTCGTGGAAATTTTCTTCTGAATAGGTACCCCGTTACGACGAAACTACCTTTGGCAAGCGGCAAAACAGGAAAGTTTCTTCGGTCTAAGTGCCCCCTTCGGGGGACAGGGGGCGTATCTTTGCGGCATGCTTATGAGCTGGGGCCTTGCCCTTTTCGTCGCCTTTTGTGTGGTTGCGGCGATCCAACTGTATTATTACCTGTACTTCTTCCGCCGTGTCGGCACCTGGAAGCCGCGCGACCGCGAGGTGTCGCGGCAGCACCCCGTGAGCGTCATCATCTGCGCCCGCGATGAGGACGAAAACCTCGTGCGCCACCTGCCCGGCGTGCTGCTGCAGCAATACCCCTCCACGCGCGAGGTGGTGGTAGTCAACGACAACTCGCTCGATGACACCCGCTATGTGCTCGAAGATTTTCAGAAAACCTATAAAGACCTGCACATCGTGGAGCTGCAGCAGGAGGCAAAGCTCATCGCCGGGAAGAAATACCCGCTGTCGGTGGGCATCAAGGAAGCGAAGCACGAGCTGCTGCTCCTCACCGACGCCGACTGCGTGCCCGCCTCGGAGCACTGGATCTACCGGATGCAGGACGCCTTCGACGACGGCATAGAGGTCGTACTCGGCTACGGCGCCTACCACCGCCAGAAGGGCTTTCTCAACAAGGCCATCCGCTTCGAGACCTTCCACACCGCGCTGCAATACTTCGGCTACGCCCTCGCAGGCCGCCCCTACATGGGTGTCGGGCGCAACCTGGCCTACCGCAAGGGCACTTTCTTCCGCCACAAAGGCTTTTCCAGCATCAACCACATCCCCTCCGGCGACGACGACCTCTTTATTAATAAGGTGGCCACGAAAGACAACACCGCCGTGGTGATCGACCCCGAGGCCTTTACCCTGTCGCGCCCGAAACAAAGCTGGAAGGAATGGCGCCGCCAGAAGAACCGGCACTATTCCACCGGCAAATACTACAAGCCCGCCATCAAGTGGCTGCTCGGCCTCTACACCCTGAGCTTTGTGCTGTTCTACCCGCTGCTCGCTGCCTCCCTCGTCCTGTTCGACTGGCGCTGGCCGCTCATCCCGCTGGCCCTCCGCTGGATCAGCATCGGGGTGGTCTGGAGCAAAGGCATGAAGAAGCTCGGGGAAAAAGACCTCTTCGCAGGCTTTATCTTCTGGGACATCTGGCAGTTTTTCTACTACATTCTTTTTGCGCCGGCGGTGTGGAAGAAGCCGAAGAAGATGAGTTGGTAGCACGCAGATCACGCAGGCAATAGAACAGAAGCCCTTCGCTTGGCGAAGGGCTTCGGTCATTGCGCCTCGGGCCGCCCTATCTTTGCTCCGCATGGACATCTTATTAAAATACTTCTCCGACTTCACGCCCCGGCAGCTCGAACAATTCGGAGCCCTCGACGAGCTTTATAAAGACTGGAACGCGAAGATCAACGTCATTTCCCGCAAGGATATCGACAGCCTCTACGAGAAGCATGTCCTGCACTCGCTCGCCATCGCGGCGGCCTTTCCGTTCCCCGACGGGCTGGAGATCATCGATATCGGCACCGGCGGCGGCTTCCCGGGTGTGCCGCTGGCCATCTTCTTCCCGAACGTGAAATTCCACCTCGTGGATTCCATCGGCAAGAAGCTCAAGATCGTCGAAGCCGTTAAAGAGGCCCTCGGGCTCGACAACCTGACCACCCAGCACAGCCGCGCCGAGGAGGTGACGAACCGAAAGTTCGACTTCGCCGTATCGCGCGCCGTGGCCCCCTTGGGTGA
>NZ_SKFH01000078.1 GCF_004343705.1 Flaviaesturariibacter aridisoli | reverse complement strand
GCTGGCACTGTTGCCCCTTTTGGCTGCAGCGTGGACGGGCTACAGATTGCTTCGCTCCACTTCGTTGCGCTCGCAATGAAACGGATAATTGGAGCCTCGTTGCGCCGTCGTGCCGTCGCGTCTTCGCGTTGCGAGGCTGCTTGCAGCCTGCCGACGAAGGGCTTGCCCGGTCCACCAGCACGGAGGGTAGCGGGGCGCTGCCGTCGCCATAGGCTATGGCCGGCGGGGCGGCAAGCGCCCCTTGGTCGCAACGGCGCAGCGACAGACGGCGCAACGGAAACCAATTCTTCCAACAAGGTCCCTTCATTGCCAGCATAGCGAAGCCATTCTCACCCTCGCTGGCACT
>NZ_SKFH01000077.1 GCF_004343705.1 Flaviaesturariibacter aridisoli | reverse complement strand
TAGGTCTGTCCCTGCCAGGAGAAGGCGCCGCAGGCAGTGGCGGTGGTATCGCTGTGGTTGCCGGTAGTGATCGTCAGGTGCAGCGTGACCGTATCCTGGCAAGCGCCGTTCACACTCACGTAGTCGTAGTCGCCACTCTGGGTGTAGGTCTGTCCCTGCCAGGAGAAGGCGCCGCAGGCGGTAGCGGTGGTGTCGGTATGCACACCAGAGGCAATGGTCAGATGCAGCGTCACCGTATCGGTGCAGGCGCCATTGGTCGTGGTGTAGTTGTAGTCACCACTCTGGGTGTAGGTCTGTCCCTGCCAGGAGAAGGC
>NZ_SKFH01000076.1 GCF_004343705.1 Flaviaesturariibacter aridisoli | reverse complement strand
GGGACATGCGCGGAGACAGCTTGACTGGTATCGACTGTGACTAAACTTGAATGCCAAGGCAAGTCCGGTCAAAATAGTACTTTACGAACAGTAGTTCAGCCCCCGCGCATGTTCTGCGCAGCAGAACGCTCCGCCTACGAAGAGCAGCGAGGTTGCTGCCTTGCGAATGGACGGCACCATAGTAAGCAAACGTTGCGCACTTAGCCCCCTCTGCGCCCAAAGTATTTCCTCCCCTTCTCCGCGTTGAAATTCCAGGGGAAAAATCCCATAAAATCCTGTTCTTCTTCCCACGGACACCCGCGCTCTATTTGCCAGCTTTGTTCCATGACCGCACAGGAATTGAACCGTATCGGCACGGAGATGAATGCGCTCCTGCCGCTGCGCGTGTCGAATGACGAAGAACGAATGGGATTGGATTTGAGCCAGCATGGGGAATCGCTGTAGCGACGCTTCTCTGCACGCGAAGACAGGGAGAAAGACTTTTGGTCGCGGAGGTTGGAGGAGACGCAGAGCGAGTTCTTTTGCAGGACTACTCTTATTTGATTGAACCTGGCGCAGCTGCATCATCGTAGTACGAGCGTCCCGC
>NZ_SKFH01000075.1 GCF_004343705.1 Flaviaesturariibacter aridisoli | reverse complement strand
GGCTTCTGCTTCAGTTGGTTTTGACGACGATCGGGGCCGGCCGGCGGAGGCACCGGGCGACCGCGCAACGATGCTGTGCCGTTGCCGCTTGTGCAACAGGCCGGTTATTGCGGGAGCGAGCGGATGTTGCCGCGCATTTCTTCCAGCCCGGAAACAATTTTTTGCTTTTGTTCCAATTGGGCCGTCAGCCGGTCGATCTTCCGCTGCTGCTTTTTGATATCATTACGCGCGTCGCTCGCGTTTTCCGCATCGTTGAAGGCGCGCCGTGCTTTTTTCTTCGCGCTGCGTGCATCGCTCACGTTGCCGTTGGTAGCCTTGCCGGCCTGGTCGCTGCTTTGTTGCGCGGTGCCTTCAGCGGTGGCATGCGCTTTTTCGGCCCGTGCCACGTAGCCCGGCAGGTTGTTTTGCGCAACGGCAAGTTCGGCGGTAAGCCGGGCGGCCTCATTGCTGGCTTTCACCAGTTCCTGGTTGAGCCGGACCGTGTCCGCCGGCGTTTTATATTTCTGGCCGGCAGCGGGGAGCGCGAACAGGCAGCAAAAAGCCATCGCTAAAAACAAAATATTCTTTTTCATGGTAACTAATTACGTGGGTGGATGGACAAGCGGAGCCTGGAAGGGGGGAAAGTGCCGGCTTAATGAAGTGGGGGGAATGTCCTTCCATACAGAGCCCAACTATCGTGCCCCGAATGGATTCGCAGGCGCGCAAGACGACGCCGTCCCGGCAGGAACCGCATCGTTTGACCGGTTGCGACGCCCTGCCCCGATCAGGTTGAACCCGATTTAATAGCCTATATTCGAAGGATGGGCGCGCATCCTGCCGATGAGCCGCTCCGCCGGCGTCGGCACCGGGTGGCAATGGCCCGGTTACAGGAGTGGCCGTTTACGGAATCAAGCAGTTGAACCCGCGTCAAAAACAAAAAAAATGAACAAGCATGGGCCCATCATCATCATCGAAGACGACCTGGACGACCAGGAAATCCTGACCGATGTTTTTGCGGAATTGAACTACAGGAACGAACTCATTTTTTTCGGCGACAGCTACGAAGCCCTGAACTTTCTGACCGAAACGTCGATCGAACCCTTCCTGGTTTTGTCCGACATCAACATGCCCAAGCTTAATGGCATCGAGTTGCGCGAAAAGGTACACAACAACGAAGACCTGCGACTGAAGTCCATCCCCTACCTCTTTTTTTCCACCAGCGCCGAGCAGAAGCATGTCATCGAAGCGTATTCGAGGTCCATCCAGGGTTTCTTCGTCAAACCGTCCAACTACGAAGACCTGAAACGCGTCATTGAAAAAATAGTGGAGTACTGGCAGGAGTGCGTTTCGCCCAACTACATCAAGAATGCGCAGTAGCACCTTGCTTTCGAACCACGACAGGCAGATCAGGGACGGCCAGGGTTTCCGATGACCGTAGATCTACAACCGCCCTGCTGCCGGGTGAACAGCAATAAAAGCACGCAAACATGCCTCACAAATACATCGACCTCGGCTGGACCGACGTTGCCGACGAAGGCCCTTTCTACCACGGCACCCGGGCAGACCTGCAGGTGGGCGAATTACTGACCGCGGGGTACCCGTCCAACTACCGGCCCGAGGTGCTGATGAATCATATTTATTTCACGGCGCTCGTCAACGGGGCGGGGCTGGCGGCGGCGCTGGCGGCGGGCGAAGGGGAAGAGCGCGTGTACGTTGTGGAGCCCACCGGCCCCTTCGAGAACGACCCGAACGTAACCGACAAAAAGTTCCCGGGCAACCCGACGCGCTCCTACCGCAGCAGGGCACCGCTGAAGATCGTGGGCGAAGTGACCGACTGGGTGCGGCTGACCGACGAGGAGCGACAGCAATGGCGTGAGCGGCTGGCGAATGTTAAGGGGGAGATTATTAATTGATCATTATGTGGCTGTCCGGAAATTAGTTATTGGAAATGCTTTGGTAGCGAACCGCTCTAGCGGGGCGGTCTGTCGGTAGCCCCGGGCGCAAGCCCTATCGTGTGGACACATTTTGGTAGGCAAGACCGCGCCCGTAAAGGGCGCCATATCGGTAGCCGACAGGCGCAGCCTGCCGGTAAACGGCGGTACGGTAACGATGCGCCCCGAAGGGTCGCCATATCGGTTCCGGGGTCCGAGGCCTCGGACCGAAGGTCACCGGGGAGCTGCCACCCCCGATGAGCGGGGCCAATTGGCCGGCCGGGATGCGTCATTCCACCGCCCGGCTGCGCCGGACGTAATAAAGATGGCGCCCTTCCAGGGCGCCGTCCTCCCGCTTTCAATCCGTTCCGGCGGGCTTTGCCCGCCGGCTACCGGGATAGCACCGCTTCGCGGTGCGGGGTCTCGCCGATTCCATTCGAAGGCGAGGGC
>NZ_SKFH01000074.1 GCF_004343705.1 Flaviaesturariibacter aridisoli | reverse complement strand
GAGTGTATCGTGGTCAATCCCGCCGACATCCCCGGCACCGATGCCGAGCGAAGAGGCAAGACCGATGCGGTGGACGCCCGCCGCCTCGCCAACCACCTCGCCGCCGGCCTCTTGCGCGGCATCCACGTACCCTCCGAAAAGCTGCAGAAGCACAGAAGCCTCATCCGCTTTAGAAAGAAGCTCTGGGGCGACCTCACCCGCTGTAAAAACCGGTTGAAGAGTGAGCTTCGCTTCCAGGGCGTCACCATACCCCCGCCCTTTGACAACCCGCACTGGAGCCACAACTTCCTCCACTGGATCGAAGCCACTGCAAGCAAAGACGCAGACCTGCAGGACACCCTGGAGCTGATGCTGGAAGAAGTGCGCCACCTGCGGCTTCTCTTACTGAAAACCGAAAAGAAGCTGCGCGCCCTCATGCGCACCGAAGCCTACGAACGGCAAGAGCAACTCCTGCGCTCCGTGCCCGGCATCGGTCCCATCACCGCCCAGCTCTTTACGCTCGAGGTCGGCGACGTAGCCCGGTTTAAAAATTTCGACGCCCTCAACCGCTTCGTGGGCCTCTGCCCCGACGAGCACTCAAGTGGTGAGCGGCAGCAGCACACCGGTATTACCCAACGCCGGCACAACCAGCTCCGAAGCCACCTCGTGGAAGCTTCGTGGCAATTGATCCGACGGGACCCGGCCATGCTCGATGCCTACAAAAAGCTATGTAGCCGCATGAAGCCTGAGCAAGCCCTCATCCGCATTGCCCGCAGGCTGCTGCGAAGAATGCGGGCCGTGTTGCTATCCGGGCGGATGTATGTGAGGGGCATCGAGCAGGGCAGCAGTGAGGAGATCAACGCACCGGAGCCGCCGGAGAAGAAAAGGAAAGGACGGCAACCCAAACAAGAAACAACCAACTAAGAAAACCTAGGCCTTACTAGAACAGCAACAACAACCCTCCGACTTCTTCTGACAGGTAACTACATGGAAGCTTCCAAAACATACCGGCGGCCGACTGCTCAACATGGGCTGCACTCTTTACTGAGGTGCTCCGCAACAGTCTGCAGCGGCCGCCTTTTCTTAACTACTGATAAAGACCTGCAGCAACTCCACGTCGGTTGACTGCTCATAGGAGCCTGCTTCACTAAACAACCTGGAAGAAAAACACCGGCAGCGAATAGAGCATACAAGGCAACCTTGCCCCTGCCGGGCAGGCTTGCGCTTCACAAACCATGATTGCTGCCACATAAAAAAAGCGGTGAGACACCGCCTGCAATCATGGTTCGCGAAGCACCGAAAAAAATAAAGTGGTTACCTCATGCAACGAATCCCTTTACATAGGAGCCCCTGTTAGCAGCAGCCCGGCAAGATTGAATGTTAGTTCCCGTAGAGAAGTCCTAAAGACCCCTTTCGAAGCACTTTTGAAAAAGGAAGCCCTTCATGCCATTCCGTTCCAGGAACGTCTAAGACAATTTCAGCCTTGTTACCGCAGTCCAGGTATATCGTGTATGAATTCAAAGGCTTCTTTTTCTTGGGAGCGTCCACTTTTGAAATGATACCCCACACAAGGATGTCGTTTTGCATACCGAAGTATCTATTTGCTAAGAAAATATAGCCTTGGAAAGAGCGAAGAAAAATCAAGGTTGCGAAAATCGTTAACGCAAATACAGCAAGAACGTTGCGCCATTTAGCTTGTGCAGGCGCACGTTTGTACCCTCCATAATAACCGTAAAGTACACCGAGAACCAGCGAAGGAAGAAAGCACCATCGAAACGTGAGTGCCAGAGCTTTTTTGTCCTCCCGAAATGGAAAATGAAACGATCCCCATAAGCCAAGTCCAACGAATAAAAGAAACGGGACAATATACTTGAGATCTGTTTTTGTTAATGCCATTGTTACGCCTTACGAACTTAGGAGTGTAGGGTTGCTGCTAACGACCAGGGCTTTGCGTCTGGCCGGTCTGCTTTAGGAAAGATACAAGTTTAGGAAACCAGGCTAGCGCAAGAGCCCCTGTTAAGCGCAGTGCGGTCCAACCACGGCTTGCTGCTCAACGTAACCAAGGGAATTTCTGCGAAGTCCCGAAATGAGTAGCCAAACACCAGCTACGACCATGATGGCCCCGATTAGCAGGTAGGGCAAGAATCCAGAGCCCAAACGTATGGGCAAATAGATAATTTGCTTGGCTTGCTGCCAACCGGTGAACCCAAGCCAGCCCAAGGCATAAAAAAGCACCAAAGCTAAGGTCGGCACCACCCATGGCTGGCGGCGTTTTAAGGTGGCCACAATTGCAGTTCCACTTGCAACCAAGAGCCCTAACAAATTGGCAAAGTCCCTTGCGACCGGAAGGTAAACAAGACGCTCCGGAGAAATCTGTCCAGCGTTGAGCTCATTTCTCCAGTTCGGGTTTGTCTTGGCGAGCTCTACAAGCCGCCAGTCATAAAGCAGGCCTAGGGTCTCGCAACCATAGGCGCAGAACCAATAGGCTCCGAGGTACAATAGAAACGGCTTGAGGAATTTAATTGGTCTTTTCTGCATCTCAGACGGTAGCATTGCGCTTAACGACCAGGGCTTTGCGTCTGGCCGGTCTGCTTTAGGAAAGATACAAGTTTAGGAAACCAGGCTAGCGCAAGAGCCCCTGTTAAGCGCAGTGCGGTCCAACCACGGCTTGCTGCTCAACGTAACCAAGGGAATTTCTGCGAAGTCCCGAAATGAGTAGCCAAACACCAGCTACGACCATGATGGCCCCGATTAGCAGGTAGGGCAAGAATCCAGAGCCCAAACGTATGGGCAAATAGATAATTTGCTTGGCTTGCTGCCAACCGGTGAACCCAAGCCAGCCCAAGGCATAAAAAAGCACCAAAGCTAAGGTCGGCACCACCCATGGCTGGCGGCGTTTTAAGGTGGCCACAATTGCAGTTCCACTTGCAACCAAGAGCCCTAACAAATTGGCAAAGTCCCTTGCGACCGGAAGGTAAACAAGACGCTCCGGAGAAATCTGTCCAGCGTTGAGCTCATTTCTCCAGTTCGGGTTTGTCTTGGCGAGCTCTACAAGCCGCCAGTCATAAAGCAGGCCTAGGGTCTCGCAACCATAGGCGCAGAACCAATAGGCTCCGAGGTACAATAGAAACGGCTTGAGGAATTTAATTGGTCTTTTCTGCATCTCAGACGGTAGCATTGCGCTTAACGACCAGGGCTTTGCGTCTGGCCGGTCTGCTTTAGGAAAGATACAAGTTTAGGAAACCAGGCTAGCGCAAGAGCCCCTGTTAAGCGCAGTGCGGTCCAACCACGGCTTGCTGCTCAACGTAACCAAGGGAATTTCTGCGAAGTCCCGAAATGAGTAGCCAAACACCAGCTACGACCATGATGGCCCCGATTAGCAGGTAGGGCAAGAATCCAGAGCCCAAACGTATGGGCAAATAGATAATTTGCTTGGCTTGCTGCCAACCGGTGAACCCAAGCCAGCCCAAGGCATAAAAAAGCACCAAAGCTAAGGTCGGCACCACCCATGGCTGGCGGCGTTTTAAGGTGGCCACAATTGCAGTTCCA
>NZ_SKFH01000073.1 GCF_004343705.1 Flaviaesturariibacter aridisoli | reverse complement strand
GGAACGAACGACGGATGGCAAATCCCCCCCGGCATGCCGGAGGCATGCACGCTTCACAACCCGGGATGAAATCCCGGGGGAACGAAACGACGGATGGCAAATCCCCCCCGGCATGCCGGAGGCATGCACGCTTCACAACCCGGGATGAAATCCCGGGGAAACGAAACGACGGACGACAGCCCCCGGCATGCCGGAGGCATGCGCGCTTCACAACCCGGGATGAAATCCCGGGAAACGAAACGACGGATGGCAAATCCCCCCGCATGCCGGAGGCATGCACGCTTCACAACCCGGGATGAAATCCCCGGGGGCGGATGGCATCGATGCATGCCAGAGGCATGCGCGCCGTGGGAGGGGCCGCATAAACCGTGTGCGGCGCAGGGCACATTTGCAGTAAGGCGGGACAAAAAAATACCCCGCTCATCACGGGGTATCTAAACCAAAAACTATCTACCTGATGACACATCAAGCTTCGTTCACCGCTTCCTTCTTCGGCCTCGATGCGGGGTCGATCAGTTTGCGGGCTTCCTTGTATTCAAAATAGAATTCCGGGTGTTTGGATTTGTAAAACGCAGCGTTCCGGTCCATCCGCTTTTTGAGGCCGTCGTTGGTTTGTGCAATGAGTTTCTTCAACTCGTTGGTCTGCGTGCTGCGGGCCGTGGTGGTTTTGCGCGGCGCATCTTTTTCTTCCTTGAAAAGGCCCAGGGCAGCAGTGAAGCCGGTGATTGATTCGTCGGTGATCCCGTTTTCGGCACCGCCGGCAAGGGCCGTGTGGGCATCTTCCGCAATGAGGGTACACACCGCGTGCAGGCGGGCATCGGAGAGCTTGTCCAGCTTCGGCTCCGTCCAGGTGTTGCGGGCTTCCATGTCGGCAAGCCCTTCTTCGTTGGCCCAGCCCGCTGCCAGGGAGCTCAGCACGGCACCGGTGGCGCAAATGATCTCGCGCGTCGTCTTTTTGGCGCCGCCGCCCTGCTGGTTCTTTTGCTGGCGCAGCACCGCCGCATCGATGCGGTTCACCTGCCCATTCAGCCACAAAACTGCCTTTTGAAACGCCGGGCTGAGTGCAACCAGGGCCTGATTTTCTTTGCAAAACAAGAGAATGGCGCCGTACATGGCGATGTAACGGTTTTGAACTTTGGTCATCACTTTTAAATTTTAGCGTTAAAAAATAAAAGTGTTTTTAAGGTAGCAGTCGGTTTCAAAGGGGGCGGAAGACAAGACCAATATAACTCATCTTTCGGAAAAAACAAATGGGTAGCTTTCCGCGCCAGCAGACCCGCCCCTGGTTCCGACAGTTGCTTCCGCGACGACGACAGATGCCTCCGCGCCGACGGGCCATGCTTCCGCGAGTACGAGAGATGGCTCCGCGGCAACGAGAGATGCTTCCGCGGCGACGATAGATGCTTCCGCGGCAACGATAGATGCCTCCGCGGCGGCGATAGATGGCTCCGCGGGTCCAACAGCAGGCTCCGCGGCGACGTTAGCGGCCTCCGCGGGTCCATTAGATGCTTCCGCGGCGACAATAGCGTGTTCCGCGGCTACAACAGCATTTTGCTTTTGATTATCAACCGATTGCAGGTTGGGGTAGGTCTCGGCCCGTTCGCCGTGCCGCCCTTCGCTGCGCCGTCGCGTGCCCCCCGTGCCTGCGCGGTCCGGCTCTCCTCGGAAATAGGCGATCATCGCGGACGAAAATACCCCGCCGATCGCCCGTTCCGGTGCCCCGGAAGCGAACGCCGGGCCTGCCGGCCCGGCGTTACCCGTTAGTGCTTGTTGCGCGGGTCATCGGCTGGATTGATGTAGGTGATGGCGAAGGGCCCCATACCGTGCACCTGCACGACGGCCCTGCTCTTCGAAAAAGCATAGTGCGCCATGTTGGCCGGCAGCACGGCATAGCCGCCCCGCTTCAGTTGCTTGGCGGCACCGCGGTTCAAGGTGTTGCCCATCCCAAAATAGGCGCTGCCTTCGATCACCGTCACGTGCTCGATGGTCGGGTGCGTATGCGGCGGTATCGTATAATTGGCGGGCATCTGCAGGCGCACGGTAAAGGGGCCCTCTTTGGAAGGATCACCCTCGAGCAC
>NZ_SKFH01000072.1 GCF_004343705.1 Flaviaesturariibacter aridisoli | reverse complement strand
GGCTCCTGGAGCTCCGGGGTGGAAGCCATCAACGGCCTTATTTCCGACCTCGTTCACCCCACCATTGAGATCGCCCACGTGATCTCCTCGGTAGCAAAAGGCAACCTGTCGCAGGAAATGACCCTGCAGATCGGCGACCACGTGCTGCAAGGGGAATTTGCCCGCATCGCACGCGAGGTGAACGACATGGTGAAACAGCTGAACCTCTTTGCGGCCGAAGTAACGCGCGTGGCGCGCGAAGTAGGCTCCGAGGGTAAGCTGGGTGGCCAGGCCCGCGTGAAAGGCGTGGCCGGTGTGTGGAAAGACCTGACCGACTCCGTAAACCTGATGGCCGGTAACCTGACCGCCCAGGTGCGTAATATCGCCGAAGTAACCACCGCCGTGGCGAAAGGCGACCTCTCCAAAAAAATTACCGTAGACGTACAGGGCGAGATCCTGGAGCTGAAGAACACCATTAATACGATGGTGGACCAGCTCAACTCGTTCTCATCGGAAGTAACGCGCGTGGCGCGTGAGGTAGGTACCGAAGGTAAACTCGGCGGCCAGGCGGAAGTGCCGGGCGTAGCCGGAACCTGGAAGGACCTGACCGACTCCGTAAACCAGATGGCCTCCAAACTGACGGGCCAGGTACGTAACATCGCCGAAGTAACAACGGCCGTGGCCCGTGGCGACCTGTCGCGCAAGATCACGGTAGACGTAAAAGGGGAGATCCTCGAGCTGAAGAACACCATTAATACGATGGTGGACCAGCTGAACTCCTTCTCCTCCGAGGTAAGCCGGGTGGCCCGTGAAGTGGGCTCGGAAGGTAAGCTCGGTGGACAGGCAACTGTAAAAGGCGTCGGTGGTGTGTGGAAAGACCTTACCGACAACGTAAACCTGCTGGCCGGTAACCTCACCGTTCAGCTCCGTGACGTATCCAAAGTAGCAACCGCCATCGCCAACGGTGACCTTACCCAGAAGATCACGGTGGACGTAAAAGGTGAGATCCTCCAGATCAAAGACGTAATTAACCGGATGGTGGACCAGCTCAACTCCTTCGCTTCCGAGGTGACCCGTGTGGCCCTTGAAGTAGGTACGGAAGGAAAGCTCGGTGGCCAGGCCAAAGTGCAGGGCGTTGGTGGTACCTGGAAGGACCTGACCGATTCGGTGAACCAGATGGCCTCCAACCTGACAGCCCAGGTGCGGAACATCGCCGAGGTAACAACAGCGGTGGCCAACGGTGACCTTTCCAAAAAGATTACGGTTAACGTACAGGGTGAGATCCTAGAGCTGAAGAAGACCATCAACACGATGGTGGACCAGCTGAACTCCTTTGCATCGGAAGTAACGCGTGTGGCCCTTGAAGTGGGTACCGAGGGTAAACTCGGTGGCCAGGCCAAGGTGCAGGGCGTAGGTGGTACCTGGAAGGACCTTACCGACTCGGTAAACCAGATGGCCTCCAACCTGACCGCGCAGGTGCGGAACATCGCCGAAGTAACAACGGCCGTGGCGAAGGGCGACCTGTCGCGCAAGATCACGGTGGACGTACGCGGGGAGATCCTTGAGCTGAAGAATACGATCAACACGATGGTGGACCAGCTGAACTCCTTCGGTTCCGAAGTATTCCGCGTTGCGCGGGAAGTAGGTTCCGAGGGTAAGCTGGGTGGCCAGGCAGACGTACCGGGTGTGGAGGGCCTGTGGAAGGACCTGACCGACTCGGTAAATAAAATGGCCTCGAACCTGACGGCGCAGGTGCGGAACATCGCGGAAGTAACGACCGCGGTGGCAAACGGTGACCTGTCGCGCAAGATCGAGGTGGACGTAAAAGGCGAGATCCTCGAGCTGAAGAACACCATCAATACGATGGTGGAGCAGCTCCGGGCCTTCGCATCGGAAGTAACGCGCGTGGCGCGTGAGGTGGGTACGGAAGGTAAGCTCGGTGGCCAGGCACACGTGCCCGGCGTCGCCGGTACCTGGAAGGACCTGACCGACTCCGTAAACCAGATGGCCTCGAACCTGACCGCGCAGGTGCGGAACATCGCCGAGGTGGCCATCGCCGTGGCGAACGGGGACATGTCGAAGAAAATTACGGTGGACGTGCGCGGCGAGATCCTCCAGCTGAAAGAAACGCTCAACACGATGGTGGACCAGCTCCGCGCCTTCGCCTCCGAGGTGACGCGTGTGGCCCGTGAGGTGGGTACCGATGGTAAGCTCGGTGGCCAGGCCTTCGTACCAGGCGTTGCCGGTACCTGGAAGGACCTGACCGACTCCGTAAACCAGATGACCGGTAACCTGACCCTGCAGGTGCGGAACATCGCCGAGGTAACCAAGGCCGTGGCCTCCGGTGACCTTTCGAAGAAAGTAACCATCGACGTAAAAGGAGAGATCCTCGACCTGAAGAATACCATCAACACGATGGTGGACCAGCTCAACTCCTTCGCCTTTGAGGTGACCCGTGTGGCCCGTGAAGTAGGTACGGAAGGTAAGCTGGGCGGACAGGCCGAGGTGCAGGGCGTTGCCGGTACCTGGAAGGACCTGACCGACTCCGTGAACATGATGGCCTCCAACCTGACCAACCAGGTGCGCGGTATCGCCAAGGTAGTAACCGCGGTGGCCACCGGTAACCTGAAACAAAAACTCTCGATCGTATCGCGTGGTGAGGTAGCCCAGCTGACCGAAACCATCAACGAGATGATCGATACCCTCGCCCTCTTCGCCGACCAGGTAACTACGGTTGCCCGTGAGGTGGGTGTGGAAGGACGACTCGGTGGCCAGGCCGTAGTGCCCGGTGCCTCCGGTATCTGGAAAAACCTGACCGAGAACGTAAACCAGCTCGCGGAGAACCTCACCATCCAGGTGCGCGCCATCTCGGAGGTGGCCCTTTCGGTAACCAAGGGTGACCTGACCCGACTCATCCGCGTAGAAGCGAAGGGTGAGCTCGAGGAACTGAAGGATACCATCAACCAGATGATCGCCAACCTGCGGGAAACGACGCTTCGAAACCAGGAGCAGGACTGGCTGAAATCCAACCTCGCCAAGTTTACACAGATGCTGCAGGGGCAGAAAGACCTCGCCACGGTAACCCGCCGGATCCTTTCCGAGCTGGCCCAGGTGGTGAACGCCCAGCAGGGTATGTTCTACATCCTGGAGCAGGACGACGAAGAGCGCTCGAGAAAGCTTAAGCTCTTCTCGGCCTATGCCTATAACGAAGAAGTGGCGCTGCAGAAGGAGTTCGCGCTCGGCCAGGGCCTGGTAGGCCAGTGCGCCGTAGAGAAAGAGCGGATCCTACTGACCAACGTGCCCAAAACCTATTTCAAGATCGGCACCGGCCTCGGCCAGGCCGTTCCCAAAAACGTGATCGTACTGCCCGTACTGTTCGAAACCGAAGTGAAGGCCGTTATCGAGCTCGGTTCCTTTGAACCCTTCTCGGTTACCCACCTCGACTTCCTCGGCCAGCTGACGGAGTCGATCGGTATCGTACTGAACACCATCGAGGCCAACAGCCGTACAGAGTCCCTGCTCGAGCAGTCGCAAAGCCTCGCCGACGAGCTGCGCCGTACCAACGAAGAGCTGCAGGACAAGGCCCACCTGCTCGTGAAGCAGAAGGAAGAAGTGGAAGCGAAGAACAAGGAAGTGGAAGACGCCCGCAAGTCGCTCGAAGAAAAAGCCGAG
>NZ_SKFH01000071.1 GCF_004343705.1 Flaviaesturariibacter aridisoli | reverse complement strand
CAGAGCTATGGCAGCAGCGGTGACTATGACTTCATCGGCACTACGGCTGCCGGTTGTCCCGATACGGTGACGCTGCACTTCACCCTCAACCAGGGCAACCACGCTGATACGACAGCCAGCAGCTGCGTCCCCATCGTGTGGCATGGCCAGAGCTACGGCAGCAGCGGCGACTACGACTTCATCGGCACTACGGCGGCCGGATGCCCCGATACGGTGACCCTTCACTTCACCCTTAATAGCGGATCGCATACCGATACGACAGCCAGCAGCTGCGTCCCCATCGTGTGGCACGGCCAGAGCTATGGCAGCAGCGGTGACTATGACTTCATCGG
>NZ_SKFH01000070.1 GCF_004343705.1 Flaviaesturariibacter aridisoli | reverse complement strand
TAGTTGAATTGTGCGTTCAGCGCATTGTCTACGGGATCGATCTGCAGGGCGTCTACCGGCAACAGGTAGCCGGGAAGGCTGGTGGGCAGGTAAATGCCGCCGGCAGGGAACGACGTATAGGTAGCGAAGGCGAACGGTCCATTGACCGAGGTGCTGCTGTAGGCGTATACCGACGTTACGTTCGAGGGGAAAGACGTCAGGTGCACGAAGCTGATCTCACCCGTGTTGTTTACTTCCGGATCGGTGCCCGGGAAGGAAGCCGAAGGAATGGTCACGAGCGTGTTGCCGCTGGGGTTGGCCAGGGCGGTGCTGGTGCTGCTGGTCGCTACCGGCAGTGCGTTGACGCCGAAGTTCACCGTGCTGTTACCGGCGAGCGCGCCGGTGCTGGCCTGGCCGTTGTGGTCGCCGTCGCCGGCGGCCGTCGTGCCTTCCGCCGTATTCACCCAACCCGAGGGCAGGGCAGCGGCCGGAGCGGGCTGGCCGATGGTTCCAGCCGTAGTGCTGAGCACCACCGTGTAGGTAGTACCGGTCTGCACACCGTTGGCCGACGAGAAGCTGTAGGTACCGTTGCCGGCAACCGCCTGCGTCGCTACCACGTTGCCGCCGCTCACGAGGCTCACATAGAGTTGCGTGCTGCTGAGGCTGCCAACCGGCGTACCGTTGATGATGCCGTCTTTGGTGCCGTTTACATCGTCGTAAATGGTACCGCTGATCGCAATGTCGGTGAGGGGCTGGCGGGCGATGCCGCTCGTCAGGCTTTCCTTGCCCGAGTTGTCGATGGCGGTGAACGTGAAGTCGACGTTCACGGCGCCGTTCACGGGATCAACCGTGATGGCTTGCGTGGGGTTGCCCGACGCGTTGGTAGCCAGGTACACGCCGCCGGCCGGGAAGGCCGTGAAGCCGGTACCATAGGTTACCGTACTGACCGGGCCGCCAGGCGTCGTGCTGCCGCTGAGGGTCACCGAGGTAGCATTGGCCGGCAGGGCCGTGATGCGGATGTAGCTGACGGCACCGCCGCCCAGGTCGGTCGCATCGGAAGCCACAAAGGTTGCGGCCGGGATGGTCACCGTATTGGTGCCACCGGGGTTCACCTGCGGCGTGGCGATCGTCAGTGCGGCAGGCACCGGCAGCGCCTCGATGGCGAAGTCGATGGTCCGGCTCGTGCCGACGTTGCCGCCGAAGTCGAAGGTGCCGTTGGCCAGGGCGTCGCCGCTCGTGCCGCTGCTGCCTTCTGCCATGTATACCCAGGCGGTGGAGGGCAGTGTGGACGCGGTTGCCGAAGCGCTGCTGGTCAGCACAAGGCGGTAGGTACCGATGTCGTTGCGAAGACCGTCGGCAGTGCCAAAGCTGAACGTGCCGTCGGTAAGGGCCTGGCTGGCCACTACGGTGTTCGTCGCCGTGTTGACGAGGTTCACGTACAGCTGGCCTCCGGCGTTGGAGATCGGCGTGCCGTCGATCGTACCAGCGGTCACGTCGTCGTAAACCGTACCGGCAATGGTCAGGTCGGTCAGCGGCTGGCGGGCAATGCCCGAAGCCGCGCTTTCCCGGTTGGCGTTGTCGACCACTTTGTAGGTGAAGTCAACGTTCACCGCGCCGTTGGCCGGATCGACCACGATAGCCGAAGACGGGTTGCCCGCAGCGTTGGTAGCGATGTACACCCCTCCTACCGGGAAGTTGGCGGTGGTATAGGTTGCGTTGGCGGTTGCGCCACCCGGTGTAGTCGCTGCGGCGGCGAAGGTCACCGTCGTGGCGTTGGCCGGGAACGAAAGGATGTGGATGTAGTTGATGCGACCGCCGCTCAGGTCGGAGGCGTCGGTACCGCTGAAGGTCGTGGCAGGAATGGTCACCGTAGCGGTGCCGCCGGGGTTCACCTGCGCGGTCGCGGTGGTCAGCGCCGCCGGGGCCGGCAGGGCGTCGATACCAAAGTCGATCACTTTGTTGGTCGTTACGTTCGCACCGAACAGGAAGCGACCATTGGCGTTGGCGTCGCCGGAAGTACCCGACAGGCCTTCACCGGTATTTACCCAGTTGCTGCTGAGGGCGGCTACCGTGTTGCCGGCTGCGTCGGTGAGCACCAGCGCATAGGTGCTGATGTCGTTGCGAAGACCATCGGCGGTACCGAAGCTGAAGGTGCCGTTGCTGAGGCTGCGGGAAGCCACCACCGTATTGCCGGCGGTGTTCACCAGGTTTACAAAGAGCTGGCCGTTGGCGTTGGAGATCGGCGTACCGTCGATCAGCGCGTTGCTGTTGCCGTCGGCATCGTCGTATACCGTACCCGAAATGACCAGGTCGCTGAGCGGCTGGCGGGCCGTACCGGTAGCGGTACTGGCCTTGCCGGCGTTGTCGATGCTGCGGTAGCTGAAGTCAACGTTCAGCGCACCGTTGGCCGGGTCGACCGTGATTGTCGTGGAGGGGTTGCCCGCGCCGTTGGTGGCAATGTAGAGGCCGCCGCCGGGGAAGGTGCCCGAAGTATAGGTCGTGGTGGTCACGGCGCCGCCAATGGTGGTGGCACCGGTAACCGTGATCGAAGTAGCGTTTGCCGGGAAGGCCGTCAGCAGGATGTAGCTGACGAGGCCGCCCGAAAGATCACCCGCGTCGGCGCCACTGAACGTCGAAGCCGGAACGGTGATGGTGGCGGTGCCGCCGGGGTTCACCTGCGACGTAGCCGTGGTCAGCGCCGTCACGGTGGGAAGGGCGTCGATACCGAAATCGATCACCGTATTGGCGGTTACGTTGGCACCGAAAGTAAAGGTGCCGTTGGCAAGACCGTCGCCCGTCGTGCCGGTGGTGCCTTCTGCCGTGTAGGTAAAGGCGGCCGAAGGCAGCGTCGAGGTCGTGGCCAGCGCCGTATTGGTCAGCACCAGCGTGTAGTCGCCTACGTTGTTCTGCAGGCCGTCGGCGGTGCTGAAGCTATAGGTACCGGCAGCGCTCACAGCTTTGGAGGCTACCAGCGTCGTGCCGCTCACGAGGTTCACATATAATTGACCGCCGGCGTTGCTGCGCAGCGTGCCGTTGATGATGCCGGCATCCGGGTCGTCGTATACCGAGCCCGAGATGCTCACGTCGCTCAGGGGCTGGCGGGCCGCGCCGCTGGCAAGGCTTTCCTTACCGGCATTGTCTACCGCGCGGTAGGGGATGTCTACGTTCACCGCACCGTTCACCGGGTCTACTTTAACGGCAGCCGCGTTGGACAGGTTGCCGTTGGCAGCCGTGGCAATATACACGCCGCCGGCCGGGAAGGTGGCCGACGTGTAGATGGTCGTGGTTACCGGGCCGCCGATCGTGGTGGACCCGATGAGCGTGATCGTCGTGGCATTGGCGGGGAAGTCGGTGATGTGCACGTAGCTGATGACGCCGCCGTTGGCTGCATCGGCATCGGTGCCGCTGAAGGCCGTGGCCGGAACGGTCACCGTGTTGGTGCCGCCGGGATTTTGCTGCGTCGCAGCGGTGGTTAGGGCCGTGGTAGCCGGCAGTGCGTCGACACCGAAGTCGATCACGGTACTGGCCGTGATGCTGGCGCCGAAAGCATAGGTGCCGTTGGGAGCGCCGTCACCGGTAGTGCCGCTCACACCTTCGGCGGTGTAGGTCCAGGCAGTCGAAGGCAGCGTGGAGCCGGTTGCAGTGGCCGCGTTGGTGAGCACGAGCGCATAGGTGGTGATGTTGTTCTGCAGACCGTCGGCCGTATTGAAGGAATAGGCACCACCGCTGACCGCCTTGGAAGCGACCACCGTATTGGTGGCGGCGTTGACCAGGTTCACATACAGGGCACCGCCGGCGCTCGAAATGAGCGGTCCGTTGATGGTGCCGCCGTTAACATCGTTGTATACCGAACCCGATACCACCAGGTCGGTGAAGGACACGCTAGCCGTTCCGGTGCTGGCCGACTCGATACCGGCAGCATCCACCACCTTATAGGAAAGCGCCACCGAGGCCGCACCGTTGACCGGGTCTACCTGAACGGCATTCGCATTGGACAGGTTGCCGTTGGCACCCGTAGCGATATAGAGACCAGCGGCGGGGAAGGTACCCGCTGTGTAGGTGGTGGTCGTTACCGCACCGCCGGCCGTCAGGGCACCGGTAACGGTAATGGAAGTAGCGTTGGCGGGGAACGCCGTCAGGCGCACATAGCTGATGCTGCCACCGGCCAGGTCCACCGCGTCGGTACCGCTGAAAGATGTGGCCGGAACAACGGCATTGTTCGCACCACCTGGATTCACTGCAGAAGTAGCAGAAACGGTAACCGCAGCAGGCAGGGCATCTATGCCGAAGTTGACATTGGGCTTGCTGGCCGTCACCGCGCCCAGCGTGATCACGGGGTTCGTGACGTTCAGGCCGGTGTTGATCGAACCGTTGTTGTTGTAGCTCACGTCGGTCCAGCCGGTAGCAAGCGCCTGCGTAATCGTGTTGAGCGCGACGCCGTCGGTAGGCTGCGCGGCCAGCGAGGCCAGGCGCACTTCATAGCT
>NZ_SKFH01000069.1 GCF_004343705.1 Flaviaesturariibacter aridisoli | reverse complement strand
TTTTTATCCACGGCAAACGCACGTTCCAGCAAGCCATTGCGCACGCCATTGAGTTTACCGACGACACCTGGTGCGGCATCGAGGTCGACCTCGACGCCGTGCAGGGCGCCCTCACGAGTGCGGCTACGCCATCGGGACTGCTGCCGTTACATGCGCGCCAGTTTATTAACCTCTGCGCCGGCAACGCCAAATGCGCCTACCTCCACATCTGCGAAGGGGCGGTACGTCTTTCGAATGGAAGAACAGATGAGTCCACCGGGAAGCTGATCGCCTACCTCGTGTCGGATTTCATCAAGATGCATTCCGCGGAGAAGCAATAAAATAGTTGGAGGCTTGTAGTTGGTAGTTGGCTGGCGAACGAAAAGAATCGGACGCCGCATTGCGGAACTACAAACTACAAACCACCCACTACAAACTTCTTACTCCGGCGACAGGTACTGCGCCGACGCATAACCCTCCACACCGTTGCTGGTGCGCACCAGCCACCACTGTTCGTTGGCCTTGCTGATGAGGGTCACGTAATCATTGTGCGCCGCCTTGCCCACCACCTGCTGGTCGGTGCCGGGGCCCTTGCGGATGTTGAGGTTCGACTCCTGCGTGGTCACCTTGGCACGGCTGCCCGCAGCCGACGCCCCCACGTTGACGTCGAGCACGAGGTCGCCGGCGCGGAAGTCAGGATCGATCTCGTTGTAGATCTGCCAGAGCTGGTCTTTTACCTGCCCGTTCGGCGCCTCCCCGTCGATGTACAAAACGTTGTTCTGCTCGCGTACTGCCAAGTTGCGCACGCCGGCCTGCTGAGCGGCCTGCACAAGGCGCCCGTATTTCTCCTGTACTGCCATAGCTGCTTATTTGATGGTTAACTGATTGTTGACCTTGCGCGGGTTCATCGCCTGTACGGCCTGCATGAGGCGGGGTAGACGTTCGCGCTCAACCGTGCCCGTAAGCGTTACCTCGCCGTTGCTGACGGTCGCCTGCACGTTCGGGTAATCTTTCGTCACTGCCGGGAGCCGCTGCCGCAGCGAATCATCGGCGGAGATGGTCACCGGCTGGTTCACCGGCGGATTCGTGGTGGTCTCCTGGCCCGGGTAGGTGGTTTCCGTCTCTACCTTTTTTTTGTCCTTGCCTTTGCAGGAGGCCAGGCCACCGCTGAGCAGCGTGCCGGCTACCGCCAGGCTTAAAAAGAGTTGCTTCATAGCGTTGATTTATGAAGCAATGTCACTGCAAGTATTATACCCGACCGGGAACGGGTGGGAGCAGGGCGTTTGTGGCTGATCGTTAGCCGGCAAAGTTCCTCCTCAGGCGGGTGCGCATCGCCGAACTCCAGACGCCAAACCACAAACTCCAAACTGTTTAGAGCTGCGCTTCCAGCTCGATGATCTTATCGAAGAGCTGCTCGTACTCCTTGTTCAGCTCGCCGATCTTTTTCTGAACAGCGGCGTAGTCGGTCTCGGTTTTTTTGAACATGTCGGGATTGGCATACGTATCCGGTGCCGCCAGCGCAGCTTCCAGTGTCGCCTTTTGCTCGTTTAGCCGGGCAAGGTCGTGCTCTACCTGACCAAA
The DNA here is from genome assembly GCF_004343705.1 of Flaviaesturariibacter aridisoli. Lineage (GTDB taxonomy): Bacteria > Bacteroidota > Bacteroidia > Chitinophagales > Chitinophagaceae > Flavisolibacter > Flavisolibacter aridisoli. The sequence goes on along the minus strand of NZ_SKFH01000069.1, from coordinate 2,583 downwards.
CAGGCGCTGCTGTCTTTGCAGCTCTTTCTGCAGTTCCTTGTTGATCGCTTTCTTGGCAATGGTCGGAACGGGCTCCTCCGCCTTCGGAACTTCTTTTTTCACTTCGGCTTTCTTCCCGCCTTTGGGCGTCGCTTCAACCGCCGTGTTGGCGGAAGCCGCCTTGGAGGCCTCGCGCTCGGCCTGTGCGCGCCGCTCTTTCCATTCCGACCATTCGTCGTACGTTCCTTTGAATTCACGGATCTCGTGGTCTACGATCTCCCAGATCTTGTTGGCCGTCTTGGAAATAAAATAACGGTCGTGGCTCACCAGCACATAGGTGCCTTCATAGCGGTTCAGCGCGTCGATCAGCAGCTCGTTGGAATGAATGTCCAGGTGGTTCGTCGGTTCGTCGAGCAGCAGGAAGTTGGCTTTGGAAATGATCGTCTTGGCCAGTGCCACGCGGGCCTTCTCGCCGCCGCTCAGCACCTTGATTTTCTTATCGGCATCATCGCCGCTGAAGAGGAAGCATCCGAGCAGTGTCCGTAGTTCCTGCTCCGTTTTTTTCGAGCCGGCGTCTTTCAGTTCGTCGATGAGTGTATTGTTTCCGTTGAGCGCCTCCATCTGGTGCTGCGCGTAGAAAGCCTCGTCCACGTTATGGCCCCACTTGCGCTCGCCCTGTATGGGTTCGGTCCCGGCAATGATGCGCAGGAGGGTCGATTTGCCCTTACCGTTCGCACCCACCAGCGCGATCTTGTCGCCCCGCTCGATCTCGGCGCTGGCATTTTCCACGATGGTCAGGCTCGGGAACTTCTTGGTGACGCCCTTCAACTCACACAGCACTTTGCCCGGCACCTTGTCGATGGCGAAGTTGATGCGCAGGTCAGGGCGCTCGATGCCGACGTCTTCGATGCGATCCAGCTTGTCGAGTTTTTTCATGATGCTCTGGGCCATCGCTGCTTTCGAAGCTTTGGCACGGAAGCGTTCCACCAGGCGTTCGTTCTGACGGATATAATCCTGCTGGTTTTCGTAGGCACGCTGCTGCTGCTCGATGCGCAGCTCTTTCTCCTGCTCGTAGTATTCGTAGTTGCCGGTATAAAAATGCAGCTCGCGCTGGTACAGCTCCACGATCTTCTTTACCATGCGGTTGAGGAAAAAGCGGTCGTGGCTCACCATGACCACGGCGCCCTTATAGTGGAGGAGGTATTTTTCCAGCCACTCGATCGAGGGAAGGTCCAGGTGGTTCGTCGGTTCGTCGAGCAGCAGCAGGTCGGGCTGCTGCAGGATCATGCGGGCCAATAGCACCCGCATCCGCCAGCCACCGGAGAATTCCTGGTAGGGACGCTGCAGGTCGGCGTTGGAAAAGCCGAGGCCCTGGAGCACTTCGCCCGTCTTATATTCCATCTCGTACCCGCCGGCTTCTTCAAATTCGTGCAGCTTGTCGCTGTACAGGTGCAGCAGTTCGTCGGTCTGCTCGGTCTCCAGCTTCTTCGTCAGCTCGTCGAGCTCCTTACCGATGGCCACGGCCCGGTCGAAGGCATGCTGCGCCACCTGGAGGATCGACTCGCTCGTCTCAAAGGAGAGGAGATCCTGGTGAAGGTAGCCGATGCTGGTATTGCGCCCGCGCTCCACGGTACCGTTGGAGGGCTGGTATTCGCCCACCAGCACCTTGAGCAGGGTGGATTTGCCGGTGCCGTTGTAGCCTACCAGGCCAATGCGTTCCTGCGGGTGAATGTGCCAGGTGGCATCTTTCACGATGGTCCGCGCCCCGAATTCGAAAGTCACGTTTTGAAAGCCTGCGAGCATAGAGAAGGAGAGTTTTAGGAGAGCGCAAAGATAGTTTATAGTTTATAGTTTATGGGGTTGAGATGCGCCTTAAACGGGCTTTGGGAAGGGTTTCACGGTTTGGGCAACTATAAACCATAAACTGTAAACGGTCAACTGTAAACTTGCCTAATTTTGCCCCCATGCGGAAATTCATCTGGATCCTCGCCCTGGCCGCAGCCGCCCTGGGGGTTTATTTTGTCGCCTTTCACCAGTCCGAAGAGCCGGCAGGCCCCGAGCCCGAAAAGCAGAAGCCCGTGGCCCAGAGCAAGTACAGCGCGGCTTTTAACACGTCGGTGGGCAAAGCCATGGCCGACTACGATGCCCTGCGCGAGCAATTGGTAAACTGGGACAGTGCGGCGGTAAAAACACAGGCGGCCAAGCTGCAAACGAGCCTCGGATCCGTGGCGTACGATGAGCTGCACAAGGACACGGCCATCTATGAAACCGCCATCAGCTACAAAGACATGTTTGCCGGCGACCTGACGGCCATGCAGACGGCTCCCAACCTCACTGAAGCCCGCCGCAGCTTCAATTCGCTCTCCCAGAACCTGTACGACCTGCTGCGCGTGATCCGCTACGATGCCGCCCCGACCTACCTGATCGAGTGCAACATGGCCTTCAATGACACCGAACCAGGGGTGTGGCTCAACAGCAGCAGCACCGTACGCAATCCCTATATGGGCCTCCATCACCCGACCTATAAGGGCGGGATGCTGAAGTGCGGCGAGCCCAAAGACAGCCTACTCTTCGCGGTAAACAAGTAACCTATGCGCTTCCTGG
>NZ_SKFH01000068.1 GCF_004343705.1 Flaviaesturariibacter aridisoli | reverse complement strand
TTTATCTTTTGAGCAACGGCTGCAAGTGGCGCTCGCTTCCGCCGCAGTACGGCGATTACCGCCTGGTATGGTACTACCTGAACAAGTGGGCCCGCTACGGACTGCTGGACCGGGCGCTATACCTGGTGGGCATTCAGCTGCGGCGCCGGCAAGGCAGAAGCGGCGAGCCTTCGATGCTGCTCATTGATGCCCAGTCGGTAAAAACCGTGGCCGGCACAGGCGACGAGGTGGGTTATGATGCGGGCAAAAAGGTAAAGGGAAGAAAGCGCCACCTGGCTGTGGACACCCAGGGCACCGTCATTGCCGCCGGCGTTACTTCCGCTTTTGTTCATGACAAGACCGGGGCGCGCGTGCTGCGCGATGATGTGGAGGACCGCCCTTCGGTGCGCACTATTGTCGCCGACGGCGGCTACGACGGACCACCGGCTTTTACCGCAGGAGGCAGGATCCGGTGGGTGCTCATTCAGCGCAGACACTCCAACCGCTTCTCCCCCCTTCCTGTCAGATGGGTGGTGGAAAGAACCTTCTCCTGGTTGATCAATTACCGAAGACTCGCCAAGGACTATGAAAAAACTATCGTTATGTCCCGCGCCATGCTCCTGATGAGCGCCATCCACATAACCCTCAAAAAACTAATGACTTAAATTTAGACAGCCTCTTAGTGTTCCCGAGGCGTCCAGCGCCAGCACCAGCCGCGCCGGACCCGGGCCTACACGCAAGGTTTTTTTCCCGGGCAAAAAGTTGACGGAGCTGGCGCCGATCTCCCAGATACCGGCGGAAACGTCGAAGCGGGCGATGCCGTTGCTGTCGGCCACCAGGTGGACGTTCCGGCTGCTGTCGGAAAAATCGCGTGCCTGTACGGAAGCAAAGGGAATCGGCTTTTTACCGGCGTCGGTTACCGACACCGTGAGGGTCACCTGCGCAAAGAGAGGTGCAGCGCAGGTAAGGATGAGGCTGAGCAGCAGCAGCCGGCGGATCGTTTGGCTCATGAAGGGCAAAGGTACCGGCGCGCGCGCCAACGCCGGCTTTTAACAGGTTGTTGAAGTCCAGGAAGGGCATGAAAAAAGCCGTGAACATTCACGGCTAAAGCATTGATGGTTCCTGAACAGGAGCGGATTCGATGCGGGAAGTTAGTTTGGTTACGACCCCGTTACAGGCAACGGAACGTTAGTTTGGTTGCGACCCCATTGGTCAGATTCGATTGTCATAGCAGCAATGACACTATGAAAATACACTTACCAACCGTCCTTTTCACGGTTCCTTAGGCTAAACCCGTCCCGCGCTCGGCCAACCGGGGAAAAATCCCGTTAAGGCTTTCTTAATGGATCGCACTCTTGAGGTAGCTTTCAATTGCCGGGCAGGGAAGCAGGAAAGGCTTTTCCGTTATCAGCACCTGGAGCTCACTTCCGGCCACCGTATAGTTGCCGGCAATGACGTTTCCGAACACCGTTACGCTGAACTGGCCGGCATTCGTATCGCCTGTAAACGTTCCGCCCTGGCTTTGTACAGCTTTACGGGCTTTGTCGAGGGCAGCCTGCGGCTCGCCACTCATGGGGAGGGAGAATTGACATGACATGCGTTAAAAGTAAGCCAGTTTCCAGTTTGCAGTTTATAGTTTATCGTTTACCGGTGAACGCAAAGGGAAGTAATCGCAAGCCGGGCTGAGTAAAAGTCTTCAAACCTAAAAAAACTACAAACCGTAAACTGTAAACTCCGCTAAATGTCCTGCTCATCAATGGCCCGGTCCTCTTGCCGGTCCGGATCGGCGTCGACGGATTGCTTGCCTTTTTGGGTCTGCTGGGTAAACTGCACATTGTCCTGGCTTGGCTCTTCACCTGGCGCCTTGTCAACTCCCTCGGGGCCATGGCCCCTGTTGGCGAGCTTGTCGGGCTGCTCCTGCCCATTGATTCCTTTGCGATTCGTATCCATAGGTTTCTTTTTAAACGGTGGTATTCTGATCGTTGTCGGTTTCGTCGCGGCCCGTCAGCCGGCCGGCGCGGATCTCGTGCTGGTCGTCGCGGTTCACGTCGATCGTGCGGTCTTGCCGGGGATCTACCGACTGGTCGTGGCGATGTTCCGCCTCGGTTTGCAGCGTGCTGTTGCTGGTGAGATAGATCGGCGTCTCATCCGAATGCTGTTGTTGCTGGTTGCCGGAGCGCTCCTGCGGCTCCTGGTCGCGGCCCTCGGGCGGCGTACCGCCGCGCTTGTTATCTTCCTGCATAAAATTTCGTTTGGGGCATCTGCGCCAATCCTGTGCCACGGAGCGGCCGGTGCCCGAATCTTTCCTAAGTTTAGGTCCTCATGGCCCGCATCCGCTTTACGACTCAACTCGAACGCTTCGGCCAGCTCGGTGAAAAAACGGGCTGGACCTACATCGCCCTGGCCGCTGACCTGGCAGAGGAATTGAACCCCGGCTGCCGTAGCTCCTACCGCGTCAAAGGCCGTATCGACAAAATGCCGGTCAAGGGCGTAGCGCTGGTGCCCATGGGCGAGGGCGCTTTTATCCTGGCCGTTAACGCGGCGATGCGCAAGGAGCTGAAAAAGGAACGCGGCGCGGCTGTGAGCGTGGAGCTGTCGGTAGACACCGACGCCTTCGAAGTGCCCGCCGACATCAACGAATGCCTGGCCGACGAGCCGGCGGCTGCCGCTTTTTTCCGGGCGCTCACGCCGGGCCACCAACGCTATTTCGTGCGCTGGGTGGACAGCGCCAAAACGGAGCCGACACGCGCCAAACGCATTGCCCAGATGGTGGACGGACTGGCACGGGGCTGGAGCTATGGCGAGATGATCCGCGCCGCCAGGGCCAAAAAAGAAAAGGAGGATTACTGATGCGAACAGTATTTCTACGGATCACCGGGAAGGTGCAGGGCGTTTTTTACCGCGCCACGGCCCAGGAGATGGCGGAGGAACTGGGCCTGCGCGGCTGGGTGCGTAATTGCCCCGACGGCGCCGTGGAAGCGCTCGCCGCTGGCCCTGCGGAAAAAATCGACTCGTTTATTGCATGGTGCCGCCGCGGCCCCGAAAAGGCCGTCGTCGAAAACGTGGCCGTCAGCGAATCCGCCGAGCCCGTGACGGAACCAGGGTTTAAAGTCCGGCGCCAGCGGTAAAGCAGGCTTCAGGAGACGCACCTGGTTTCCGCGAGACGCAGCTGGTTTTCCGCGAGACGCAGCTGGTTTTCCGCGAGACGCAGCTGGTTTTCCGCGAGACGCAGCTGGTTTTCCGCGAGACGCA
>NZ_SKFH01000067.1 GCF_004343705.1 Flaviaesturariibacter aridisoli | reverse complement strand
TTCAAAAATTCCGCCCTGCGCGCCGGCGCGGCAAGCCGCCCTATGTGTTTTACACTTATTTGAGCACCGACGACCAGAACGCCTTCATGTCGTTCCAGGAGGCCGTATCGGCGGCACCGTTGTAACGGATCGGCATCTTGAATTTCTGGCCGGTCTCGGTAGCCGCCGGGTTGGTGAAAGCATGCGTCGCATCGGCGTAGACCTTGTCGGTATGGGGCACGCCGGCGCTGTCGAGGCGGCGTTTGAACAGCTCGAACTTGTCCATCGGCACAAAGGAGTCAGCGGCACCGTGGCAGATCAGCACCTGGCCGTTGTAGGCACCTTTGGCCCAGGCCGTGTCGGGGAAATCGCCATGGAAGGAAACCACGCCCTTCAGCGGGAGCCCGAGGCGTGCGGCATGGAGCACGGCCGACCCTCCGAAGCAATAGCCCATAGCGCCGAGACGGCTGCTGTCGGCTTCGGTGCGGCTGCGCAGGTACGTGAGCGCCGCGTCGATGCGGCCGGCGAAAAGTGCCGGGTTCGTATAAAAGGGCATGGCAAGCGCCTGGGCTTCCTGCGGGTTGGCCGCTACTTTGCCGTCGCCGTACATGTCGAGAGCGATGGCCATATACCCGAGGTCGGCAAGCTGGCGGGCGCGCATTTTGGCGTAATCGGTCAGTCCCCACCACTCGGGCACCACCACGATGGCGGGCCGGCGGGCGGACGAAGCCGAATCGTAATACAGGAAGCTGTTGAGGGTGAGGCCTTCGGCGCGAAGGTTCACCGCTTCCTCTTTAATGGCCGCGGGTCTGGCGGCGCTTTTCCCGTCGGCGGTGGCGGTAGGTTCGTTGTTGGAGCAGGCTGCCAGCACCAGGAGGCTCAGCAGCGAAAAAGCAATACGCGGAAATTGCATAAGGGCGATTTTGGTTTTCAGATGAAATGCTTTCGGCGCTAAGATAATTTCGGGACGCCGTACAACGTTACAACGCCGAAGCGCATCTTTCGGTTGACCGTATCTTTACCCGAACCCCCGGTTTATGAAAAAATACCTCCTGTTCCTTTTGCTGGCCCCCCTGTTTTCCGATGCCCAGGATTGTGCGATGCTCCGCCGCAGCCGCGACCCGTATACCAAGGAGGTGCGCATCACCACCGGCCAGATGCTGGTGGGCGGCCACAAGCTCAGCGTGGAAGCCACCAGCAAGGAGATCGACTTCTTTTTCGTGCTGTCGGCCCCCGGCGCCTGCTTCACTGAAGACTCTACCGTGGTGGCCAATTTCGACGGCACGAAGCTGCGGTCTACCTACCGCAATGGGGGCACGATGAACTGCGAGGGCTTTTTTCACATACTCTTCCGCAACGGGCAGGAGCCGGTGGCCGGCCTGCGCAAAATGCTCGACAACAAGGTGCGCCTGTTCACCTTCGGTTCTGGTAAGGACGCCCTTGTGATCACACTGACCGAAGAGCAAAAAGACATCCTTCAGAAATCCCTCACCTGCCTCGTTGCCGAAGCAAAGGGCCTGCTGCCACCGCCGCCGGCGCAATGAGCAAGCGGGTGGTCAGGGTGATCGGTAAGTGCTCACGCACCCGCCGACAAATTTCCCCCTTCTATCGAAGCTGTTTCGCGCATTGTCGCTGTATTCGTAGGTTTGTGCCTCGTTAAACGTCCTCGTGTAAAATCCAACAGCATGAAAAAGTATTTCTCTGAGAAGAACGCCCTGACCGTTGTGGTCTGCCTCTTTTGCCTCATCATGATGTTCGTGGCCTTCTTTGTAAAGGAGTCGCTTTGGGAAACCATCGCGTTCGCCCTGGCCTTCAGCTTCGCGGTTGAAACCCTTTGCCACCGTGTTCGTGAAAACCAACGCTCCTGACCCGATAAAACTGATTGAAAAAGCCCCTCGTCTTTGGCGAGGGGCTTTTTTTATGCGTTTGGATCTTTAGTTGACATGATACGTCGTGAGTTCCTGCACCACGCGCGTCTGCGGCGCACCGGGCATGCCGGCTTCGCTGTACACCGCGATGATGCCAACGCCTTTGGCCGAATAGTAATCGTAACGGGCGGCCGTGCCAATGAGGGCGTACGACAGCTCGATGTAGGAGTGAATGACTTTGTAGTAGGTAACGCCCTGTATCGTTTTGGTCTGGTTGGTCGCAACCACCCGGCCATCGACGGTGGCGGCAAAGCCGTTGGCGCTGCCGGCGTTGGCCGTCCAGGTAGTGCCGGCCGTTGTGTCGCGGAGGTAGAGGAATTCCAGGCGCACGCTCGGGGCGCTCACCAGCGCGAGGAAGCGGTAGTCGACGGCGTCGTGGCCATAATAACCCGTGTCGATGCCGTTGGACGTGGGTTGTACATAAACCGCGCTGAAGGTGCGGCCATTATAGGGAAGCGTATTGGCGGTGACGGTGTAGGTCTGCACGTTACCGGTCGTCGAATCCTTCATCTTCCACCAGTTGCCGGTAACGAGGGGCATGTAGCTCGAGTCGGTCACGGTGCCACCGGTAGAACCACCATTGCCGCCGTTATTGCCGCCATTGTTGCCCCCGTTATTTCCCCCGTTGCCGGTGGTTGTGGTGGCGGGCAGTACAGTATCCACTTCTTTCTGGCAGGAAGCAAGGCCAACGACGAGAATGAGGCCTGCGAGCAATGGTTGGTAGGTGCGCATGCCCAAAAATAACGCTCTTTTCGGTTTGTCAGTTCCGAAACTCCTGCGCGATCATCAGCCCGTAGAGGCCGCCGTCGAGCACGCCGATTCCCAGGCGCCCGAAGGAGGCGTGGAGGATGTTGGCGCGGTGGCCCGGCGAGTTCATCAGCCCGCGGTGACAGATCTGCAAGGTCTGCCCGAGCGCCAGGTTCTCCCCTGCCGTGAGGAAGCGCACGCCGGAGGCCTGCATCCGGTCGAAGGGATCTTTGCGTTCGGGAGTGTAGTGGGAAAAGTAGCCGCGGGCAAACATATCACGGGCATGGGCACGGGCTACGGCGGTCATTTCGGGATCGGGCTTCAGCGCGGGAAGTCCCTGCTGCGCGCGCTCTTCGTTCACCAGCTCCAGCATCCTGCTTTCGAGGTCCGGGCGGGGTTTGGGGCTTGCCACTTTGAAGTGGAGCGCCACGGTTTCGTTGGGACGTACCTCCGTGCCCACCGTCGTCATGCTGTTGCGGATCGCTTCGTCGAAAATGGGCGCCAGGCGCCGGTTGGCCCACTCGGCCTCGCCTGCGAGCATCCCCGCGATGCGGCTGTTCTGCGATGCCGCGGAAAGTTTATCGGAAATCGGCACCGTCAGCAGCAGGCCCGCGATGAGGATGGCGTACACCGCGCCGTTCACCAGCCCCGGCAACATGCCCAGGGCCCGGTTGACCGGCTGCCGGTCGAAGTCGCTCCAGCGCGCCAGGGCCCTGCGGATGCCGAAGGAAGAGACGCCCCGCACAACGAGCAGCAACGCCACGAACGACAGGGGCTGCGCCCACACACCCACCGACGGAATCACCCCCTTCAGCCAGCCGGCCACGTAGGGGTAGGCGGCCCAGGCAATGGAAAGGCTCAGCGCCCAGGCCAGCAGCTCCAGCACGCCGGCCAGGAAGCCACGCTGAAAGCCGGCCCATACCGATGCGACCAAAACGAGCAGGAGGAGGATATCCACGAGGTTCATACTACCATTCCGTTAAAACATGATGCCACAATTAAGCAGCCAGGTCCAAAATGGGAAGTCTGGAGGGGGGCTTCCATTTTACTGCGGTATGGTGATCCGGAAGGTCGCGCCCCCGCCGGGTGTCGATACGGCTTCGATGCGGCCGCCGTGGTTTTCGACCACCTTCCGGCAGATGGCGAGGCCCAGGCCGGTGCCTTCAAACTGGTTGCGGCTGTGGAGGCGGCTGAACAGTCCGAAAATCTTTTCGGCATAATGCTCGGGAAAGCCGATGCCGTTGTCGCTGAATTCGAGCTGCAGGTAGCGGCTTGCCGGCGCCAGGCGCTCGGCGGTTTCAGGCGCGTTGACATAGCTGTGCCGCACGTGAATGACAGGGTTGGTGCCCGGCCGGATGAACTTGAGCGAGTTGCTGAGCAGGTTTTGAAAAAGCTGGCGAAACTGGAAGGGGATCACCACCGCCTCCGGCAGGCCGCCGTAGTGCAGCGTGGCGCCCGTTTCCCGGATGCGCGATTCGAGCACATCCACTACCTCGCCCAATAAGCGCTCCAGCGAAACGGGCCGCGCCTCCCCTTCCTTGCTGAGCGAGGAAAATGCAAGGATGTCCTCGATAAGCAGGCGCATCCGCCGGGCGGCATCCCTGATCCGCCCCAGGTTCTTCAGGCCCGCGGGCGTTAGCGCCGCTGATTCTTCGTTCTCAATAAGGCCCGAATAGAGCGCGATCTTGCGCAAGGGCTCTTTCAGGTCGTGCGAAGCCACGGAAGCGAACTGCTGGAGTTCTTCGTTGGAGCGTTCGAGCTCCAGTGTTTTGAGCAGCAGCGTTTCTTCCATCCGCTTGCGGTCCGATACGTCCTGGATGACACCGAGCATACGCAGCGGCTGCCCGCCTTCGTCAAAATGCACCACGCCCCGCGCCCAGACGGTCTTCACCTGCGCGCCCGACTGCAGGCGGAATTCGCACTGCAGCTGGCCGCCGGCAAAGGACTCGGCGATGGCGGCCTGCAGGGCGGGGCTGTCCTCTGGGTGCACGAGGTCGAGAAAAAGTTCCAGGCCGACCGGTTCGTTGCTGCCGATGATCCGGCGCATCTCGGGCGAGCTCCGCGTCTGGTTGCTGGTAATATCCCAGTCGAACGACCCGAGGTGCGCAATGGATTCGGCTTCGAGAAGCTGCGTCTCCTGGCTCGCGATCCGCTGGCGCAGCAGGTCGATAAAATTGACCATCGACGAGGTCGTAAAACCCATCAGCAGCCGGTCGATCTCGCTCGTCAGCTGCAAGGCGGTGCTGAGGTCGGTAGTATACTGCGGGATGAAGCGCCGGAGGGCTTCGGCGCGGATGTGGTTGAGCACCGTGATGTCTTCCACCAGTACGTCGTAATAGTGGAGCACCTGCAGCTGGTTGCTGAGCCAGCGTTCGGTGGCCACGCGGATCATCGAAAGGCCGGCATTGTCGGCAAGGCATTTCAGGAACTCCGCCTGGGTGCTCCGGGTGATCTCCATCAGCTCCTCGAAGCTATAGCGGCTCAGGTGCTGCAGCAGGGGCAGCTCGAACTGCCGCGACAGTTCGTATTGCGCACGGGCGAAATCTTCCGTATGCCCGTCGAGAATGAGGCGGGCAAGCGCAGGGAGTTGCTCGAAGCGGTACATGTCCGGGTACGCTTCGTAGATCCGCGGAACGCCGGGCTTGCGGGAGGAGGAATGGTCGTTGGGCAAAAGGAGCGCTTTGCCGGTACGGTAAAAAACTCGTTCCAGCTTGCTTATTTCGCAGGAACCGCATCGGCAAGCGGCAGTGGTCCCGTTTCGGGGCTATTCATAACCCATTGATCTGCAATTTGTGATGGGGCTTGCGGATTCCGCTGGCCCCTTCACAACTTTGAAAAGGTGCCCGCGGTTTCCGCGGAACTCTTCCCAGGTTCGAAATGGTGTCCGCAGAATCCGGCCATGCCTTCACAAAAAGGAACAGCCGTCGGCGGAATTTCTGAATACCTTTTCAACTTTGAAAAGCCTGTAAAAGAAGATCGACCCATGCTGCGTCTGTTTACACGGCTGGAAAACAAGAAAAGAACCTGAGCACAAAGCTGGCTAAGGACGCAGGGATACTGTTTTTGAGAAAACGATGTTTCTATGCCCCGTTGTTGCTGTTCGTCATTTGCGACAGCCGCTTATTGCTTTGCCTTCTCCGCGTTGAAAGGATTTCTTTCCTGTTTCGCGATCAAATAATCCTCAATAACCCTTTGAGGCTGTCTAAAATTAAGTGGTTGATTACCTGATGGTAAGTACTGCCTCGAAGAGGCAGCATGTTGGTAGCCCCGGGTGAACCCTATCATGTGGACACATTTTGGTAGGCAAGACCGCGCCCGTAAAGGGCGCCATATCGGTAGCCGGCAGGCGCAGCCTGCCGGTAAACGGCGGTACGGTAACGATGCGCCCCGAAGGGGCGCCATATCGGTTCCGGGGTCCGA
>NZ_SKFH01000066.1 GCF_004343705.1 Flaviaesturariibacter aridisoli | reverse complement strand
GTGCCGGACGTTCGTCCGGCACTTTTCGTTTGCCCATGAACGCTAAAGAAATCGTAAAAAAAAGTGCGCGGATGGGTTTGGTGAACGGGAAGAAATGACTAACTTGGAGGAGCATCCTCAGGAATCACCACGACGCCGGGCTTTGGCCTGGAGTTTGAACCACCACCTACCCCTTGATAATCAGTCCTTTCTGTTAACTCTAAAAACGGTAGTTCTATGTTCACAAAGATGATTCGCTGGTTCAAATCGCGCTTTACCAACCGTAACAGAAAATCTGGTTCCAAATCGGCCTTCAATGCCGACAATCCCTTTCTGATCCTATAATGTTACTTGTAATGTATCGTTCCGGTGGCTTTGGAAGCTCTTGCGGATATGATCTTCCTGAAGATCCAATACCTGTTGCGACCTGTTAATCGTACCGTGAAGAACCGCGTCCTTGCCGGTACGTATGTGCCCATACGCTGGGCAGAGTCAGGCTGAAGCCATGCTGCTATAATTGAATGAATCCCGGCCACCGCGCCGGGATTCACCTTTTGGCAGAGCTTTTGTATGGATGAGGCTCAAAAACACATCTATGCGAAAAGGCCTCTTTACCTTACTGCTCCTTTCTGGTACTTTCGGCGCTGTGCAGGCGCAACAGATCCGCGCCGGCGTCAATTTCGCCAACATCTCCACTACGGCTTCGGGCCGTGCCGACGCCTCCAATATGCTGACGTCGTTCCAGGTCGGCCTGATAGGCAACATCAAGTTAGGCACCAATATGCTGGCGCTGCAGCCCGGCATTTTGTTCACCGGCAAGGGCGCGAAAGTCCAGTACCGCGAGCCGGGCCAGGTCGGCTATTACAAGCAAAGCACGAATCCCTACTATATAGAAGTGCCGGTGAACCTGGTAGTGAAGCCTCCGGTCGGCGGCGGCAGCCATTTCTTTTTCGGCGCCGGCCCCTATGTGGCCATGGGCATCACCGGCAAGGTGCGCACCGAAGGCAGCGCGCTGCTGGGCGTCAATGGCGAGCGCAGCATCCGCTTCTCCAACGATGACCCTTCCACCTTCAACCAGGAGGAAGGCACCGGTTTCGGCATACTCCGCCGCTTCGACTACGGGCTCAACGGTACCGCAGGCTTCGAAGGCAAGTTGGCCGTGATCGGGGTCAACTACGGATTGGGGCTGGCCAAACTGCAGTCGGGCAGCAACAGCAATGCCGACGACGCGAACAAGCACCGCGTGCTGAGCGTGTTTGTGGGAATCAAATTGTGAGGTTGTCCTGCGTAGCGCAGGATCGTCGGAACCAGCAAAAAAGAACGGATGCCTTTGGCATCCGTTCTTCATTATCGGGCGTGAGCATTCGCGATTATACGGCGAAAGACGAACCGCATCCACAGGTGGTCGACGCGTTCGGGTTCCGGAAGGTAAAGCCGCGGTTGGAGAGGCCGTTCTCCCAATCCACTTCCACCCCGAAGAGGTAAAGCTCGTGGCTCCGGTCCATGATGAAGCGGATGCCTTCGGAATCATATTCCTGGTCGCTGTCGTGGCGCTGGTCGAATTCGAGCACGTAGGACATGCCCGAGCAGCCGCCGCCCTTTACGCCGATGCGCAGCTCCTTGCCCCCGTCGGCATCAGCACCTTCCAGCAGGCGGCGGATCTCGGCGGCGGCGCTGGCGGTAAAGCGCACGGGGCTCATCGTTGTCGTTTCCATACCCCAAAGGTAAAGCAGATATCGCGGCGGATGGAAACAGGCGTAAATAATGGCATTCTCTTGACATGCGGCCCCGCTATCCCGGTTACCAGCGATCGGAACCGCCTGCGCGGCCTTGTTCCCACCGCATACTTCGCACTTCCGACTTCCCACTTCCCACTTCCCACTTTTCCGTCCTATTTTTGAGCCCGCTATGAATATGGATACTCCCGAAATCGCGCTGCTGGTGTCAGCGGCGGCCCTGGCCGTAGCGCTGGTGGCCCTCTTCCGTAAGGGGACCGCGGCCGAAGCTCCCGCTCCCGCCGCCGCCGCAGGCGGCGCTGCGCTGCCCCTGCGCCTGACCGCCTACGAACGCCTCGTGCTGCTGTGCGAGCGCATCTCGCTGCCGGCCCTCATCGGCCGCACCGCTTCCGCCGACCTCAGCGCCCAGGAAATGCGCTACGTGCTTATCGAAAACATCAAGCAGGAATACGATTACAACGCCTCGCAGCAGATCTATGTGTCGGACACCGCCTGGGCCGCCGTGCGCAACCTCCGCGACCAAAGCCTGCTGGTGATCAACCAGGTGGCCGGCGTGCTCCCCCCCGACGCACGTGCCGCCGACCTCAACAAGCAACTGCTCGAAGTGATGATGCAGCAGGAAGGCACGGCCCTCCATACGTCCGCCCTCGAAACGCTGAATGCCGAGGCGAAGAAGATCATGCGGTAATCGTCCGCCGTGAGCCGTCAGCCGTGAGCGCTGACGCACGCGGCCTTTTAATAACGAACACAACCCTCTGAACTTGCTCACGGTTCACGGCTCACGGCTCACGATGACACCCCTCCGCACCGACTCCGAAATTGAAATAAAGCCGCTGTACACTCCGGCCGACCATCCCATCCCGATGGACGAGCAGCCCGGCACATTTCCCTTTACCCGCGGCGTACAGCCCGACATGTACCGCGGCAAGCTCTGGACGATGCGGCAGTACGCCGGATTTTCCACCGCCGAAGAAAGCAACAAACGCTACCACTACCTGCTCTCGCAGGGTGTGATGGGCCTCTCCGTGGCCTTCGACCTGCCCACGCAGATCGGCTACGATTCCGACCATCCCCTGGCCGAAGGCGAAGTAGGCAAGGTAGGTGTGGCCATCGATTCGCTCGACGATATCGACACGTTGTTCAAAGGCATCAGGCTCGAAGATGTTTCGACTTCGATGACCATCAACGCAACGGCCTACATCCTCCTCTCTTTCTATGTAGCGCAGGCCAAAAAGCAGGGCGCCGATCTGAAGAAGATTTCCGGCACCATCCAGAACGACATCCTCAAAGAGTACGCAGCCCGCGGCACCTATATCTACCCGCCTAAGCCTTCCATGCGGATCATCACCGACATCTTCGAGTGGTGCAGCCGCGAGCTGCCGAAGTGGAACACGATCTCGATCTCCGGTTACCATATCCGCGAAGCGGGCTCTACGGCCGTGCAGGAGATCGCGTTTACGCTGGCTAACGGCAAGGCCTATGTGCAGGCCGCGCTCGAAAAGGGGCTCGACATCAACGTGTTCGGCAAGCGCCTTTCCTTCTTTTTCAATGCGCACAACAACCTCTTTGAGGAAGTGGCCAAGTTCCGCGCCGCCCGCCGCATGTGGGCCCGTATCATGAAAGAACTCGGCGCCACCGATCCGAAGGCCATGATGCTGCGCTTTCATACCCAGACCGGCGGCTCCACCCTCACGGCGCAACAGCCGCTCAACAACATTTCCCGCGTAACGATCCAGACGCTGGCAGCAGTACTCGGGGGCACCCAGTCGCTGCACACCAACGGCTACGACGAGGCCCTGAGCCTGCCCACCGAAGAGGCGGCCCGCATCGCCCTGCGCACCCAGCAGGTAGTGGCATTCGAAAGCGGCGCCCCCGACACGGTCGACCCGCTGGCCGGCTCCTACTTCGTGGAAAACCTCACCGATGAAGTGGAGGAAAAAGCCTGGACGCTGCTGAAACAGATCGACGCCATGGGCGGTTCGGTGACGGCCATCGAGCAGGGCTTCATACAGGACGAGATCGCCCGCAGCGCCTATGCCTACCAGCGCGGTATCGAAAGCGGCGAGAAGATCATCGTGGGTGTCAACAAGTTTACCGTAGGTAAAGAAGATCCCGTGCCCGGGTTCCGGATCGACGACTCCATCCGCGACGCCCAGTCGCAGAAGCTGCAGGCCTTGCGCGCCCGCCGCGATGCCGTTGCCGCCACCCGATGCCTGGAGCGCATCCGGGGCGCCGCCACCGACGGCGGCAACCTGATGCCCCACGTTATTGAAGGCGTGGAAGCCCACTGCACCCTCGGCGAGATCGCGGATGTGCTGCGCGGCGTGTATGGGGAATATCGCTGATTTCGGATGCCGGATGTCTGATATTAATTTCAACTTCGTGTGCAAGCACGAAAGAGCCCTGTCCGTTGGACAGGGCTCTTTACATTAGACATCCGGTATCAGAGATCCGCGCTTACTTGATGGCCATGTTGATGGCCTTCGCGCTGTCCTGGTGCATTTTGAGGGTAGGGAGTGTTTTGGCGGCCCAGGCTTTCAGGTCGGGGTCGTTGGCGCTGCTGGCTGCTTTTTCGAACTCGGCCACGTCTTTGTTGTGGTCGGTCACCATCATGCCCATGTAGTGTTTGTCGAAGGCTTTGCCCTGCATTTTCTGCATGGACGTCATGTGATCCTGCATCATTTTGCTGCTGCTGTCGGTAAGCATGAGGCCCTTTGCCTGTGCAAGGCTCATCAGCTCCTGGTTGGCGGCCGAGTGGTCGCGCACCATCATCGAGCCGAAAGCTTTCACGCGGTCGTTCATGGCGTTGGTCTGGGCGAGATTGCCGGCGTCCACTTCCATTTTGCCCCCCATGGCGGCCTTCATCACAAAGGCGCGATCCATTTCATTGAGCGGGGTGCTGCTGTACGTGCTGGCCGGCGTGGTTGTAGTCGTATGACTGGTTGTGGCGGTATCCGGTGTTACCGTGGTGGTGTTCGTGGTGCTCACGGTGGTGTCGGAGCTTGCGCTGGAGGAATTCTCGCCGCTGTTACAGGAGGCGAATAAGGTCGTTGCAATCAGAGCTGGTAAGACAAACGTCTTTTTCATATAGAAATTGTTGGTTAAGAATAGGGGTAAACGCATAAAAGTTGTGCCAGACCAACCCGGCTGTTTTGTTTTATCCCCGACCCCACGTTGTCGCACAAGCGCGGAACGGCTCACCTCAAATAGGGAATTGTTGTACTTTGGCCGAAATCCCTTCGCCAGCCATGAAAAAGATCATACCCTTCCTCCTGACCTGCTGCTCCTTCGCAGCCTCCGCCCAGCAACCCGCCTTTATCCGCGACAGCCTCGAGAGCTACATCGCCCGCGGCCTCCAGGACTGGGACCTTCCCGGCCTTTCGGTGGTGATCGTAAAAGACGGGCAGGTAGTGCTCGCCAAGGGCTTCGGCATACGCGACGTGGAGAGCCGTCAGCCCGTGGACGCCCACACGCTGTTCATGATCGCCTCCAACACGAAGCTGTTCACCGGCACCGCGCTGGCCCTGCTCGACGCCCGCGGCAAGATCAACCTCAACGACCCGATCCGCAAGTATTTCCCCGAGTACCGGCTCTATGAGCCGGCCGCCACCCAGCTCGTCACCATCCGCGACCTGCTCTCCCACCGCATCGGTACCAAAACCTTCCAGGGTGACTTCACCTTCTGGAACACGATGCTCTCGCGCGACGAGATCATGAAGCGCATGCGCCTGCTGAAGCCGAGCCAGCAGTTCCGCCAGGATTATGGCTACTGCAACAGCTGCTTCCTGACGGCCGGCCAGGTGATCCCCCGCGTAACGGGCTATACCTGGGAAGACTTCGTGCGCGACAGCATCGTGCGCCCGCTCGACATGAACGAAACCCAGCTCCTGTCCACCGGTATTGAAAAGCAACCCAATGTGGCAACGCCCTATACGTCGTCGTTCACCGGCAAGCTGCAGCGCGTGCCTTACGACAACTGGAACAACCTCGCTCCTGCCGCTTCCATCGTGAGCAACGTGAGCGACCTTTCCCATTGGCTTCTGTTCCAGCTGGATTCCGGCCGCTGGAAAGGCCAACGCCTCCTGCCCTTTTCGGTGCTGCAGAAAACCCGCGACGGCAACATCGTGGTGGGCAGCCGCCGCTCGTCGGCCTTCCCCACGCATTTCCGCACCTACGGGCTCGGCGTGTTTGCTACCGATTACAACGGCAAGCAGGTATACTGGCACACCGGCGGCGCGGGCGGCATGGTCAGCAACGTGTGCTTCGTGCCCGAAGAGCGCCTGGGCATCGCCATCCTCACCAACAACGACAACCAGAGCTTCTTCGAGGCGCTGCGCTACCAGATCCTGGACGCCTACCTCAACGTGCCCTGGGTGGACCGCAGCCAGCAGTTCCTGCCCGGCTTCCGTAAGGAGCTCGCCGAACAGTTGCAGGAGATCGCCGCCTGGAAAGCCCGCGTGAAGGGCACGAAGCCCCCGCTGCCGCTCACCGAATACGCCGGCACCTACCAGAACGGGCTCTACGGCTCCATCCGCATCCGCACCGAAGGCGACAACCTCGTCATCCGCTTCCTCAACCACGAAGACCTCGAAGCGACGCTTCAGTATATGGACAACGGCGACTGGCTCATGACCTACAACAACATCGAATACGGCATCTTCAGCATCCGGTTCGAAGAACTCAAAGGCAAAGTGCGGAGCGTGACGACGAAGCAAAACGAATACGCGGAGCAGGATCCATATGTGTTTATCAAGACGAAGCCCAACCTCTAACCCCTTCCTTGCCCATCCCCTAACCCCTTTCTTGCCCATCCCCTAACCCCTTCCTTGCCCATCCCCTAACCCCTTCCTTGCCCATCCCCTAACCCC
>NZ_SKFH01000065.1 GCF_004343705.1 Flaviaesturariibacter aridisoli | reverse complement strand
TCGTACTCCTTGCCATTGAACCCATATCTATATCCTTTTCCTTCTGTGCTGGTAATCGGCATGCTTCCGGTGGGGATCTGCTGGACAAAGCCATTGAGGACAAAGTTGTCGATGCGCAGGGTGCCGCTGGGGTTGCCGGAGCGGTAGTAGTGCAAGGTGACGGTTACCGTGCCCGTCAGCGCACTGAGGGCATCGTCCAGCACGCGGGTGCCGGTGGAGAGCAGCGGCACCGAGTAGCGGTTCAGGGTATCGCCACCCACGTTCACCCCGTTGATGGTTAGGTACCAGTAGCGGTAGCCCGTGGTGGAGTCGGTCAGCGGGTCCACGGCCGTACTCCGGTTGTAGAAGCTAAAGGAGGTGATGGTGGCCCTGTAGCCCGGCTTTACCTGGAGGCTGAGCGTCATGGAGGCCCCGCCCGTGGGGGTGACGGCAAAGCCCAGGGCCGAGTCCATAGAGGGGCCCGAGGTGACCGGCGAGGGATAGCTCACAAACACACCGGAATAGCCCGGGGTGGACAGCGTCCACTTCGAAGAGTCCAGGTAGGCGCTCAGCGTGTTGGGGGCAGCTGAGTAGGTCTGGGAGCTGCCCGAAACCTGGGTTTTGAAGCCGTGGCGGTACAACTCGATGGGCGAGGAAGGGGAGCCGGCACCAGTGAGCGGAAGCGGCCCGGGAAGCGGGTATTTCCGCCCCGGCATCTGCATGCCAAAGGGATAATAACTCCACGACTATTCCGTGCCCACTGGGACTGATTTGGGCTTTCCCGGTAAAACACGAAAATTGACCATAAAGTCCTAACAACTATTTTGTGAAAGCATTTTCTTTGTATAGCAATATTCTTGGAATTCAATAGTCTGCGTGCAGCCTTTAACATGAAATATTAATGCAGATGTGTTCAACCATTGCAATTGTCTTGCACTTCTGAAGATATTTCAAAGGAGCAATACACATTTACATCATTTCAATTTAATTATTTGAAGCATTTGGATCTCATCCCAGCTGAAAGAGAAATTAGGGCATTCTTTACAAGTGACTTTATAAGAGTTTATCAGGCATTTAATGAGTCTATTGCTCAAAATGCTGTAACTAATCAAAGTTTTTGCAACTCAGATTTTAAGAAAAATAGGACAACTTGGATTAAACCCTCCTTTTGCTGGATGATGTATCGGTCTGGCTGGGGAAGCAAGCAAAATCAAGAACGAATATTAGCTATAGATATTAAGCATGAAGGATTCAAATGGGCCATTATCAATGGTTGCCCTTCGAGTTTTGACAACGTTGCATTCGCAGATTACAATGCTTGGAAAAAGTCGACTTCTCTAGCAGATGTAATAATCCAATGGGACCCAGAAAGGGATATTCATTTAAACAAACTTAATTATCGAACAATTCAAATAGGATTAAAGCCCAGAGCTGTTCATCTTTATACAACAGAATGGATATTAAAAATTACCGATATCACAGAGAGCGCCAAGCGCATTAAGTCTTTAATTGATAGGGGAAAACTAAATGAAGCCGAGGAAGGTCTACCTATAGAACTACCTTATAATCCATTGGACTTTTAATACTTCAGTTGTTTTTTTGCCTTTTCCCTGATAATTGGAATATCGGAATTTGACAACCTTTGCAACATCGCTCTTGCTTCATTTGTGTCAATGTCAGCTAAAGCATGAATAGCTTTCCTAGCTAAAGAGTAAGAGTCATCATATTCTAAATAACTGAATTTAGCGAAAATCACATCATACAGGCAATCGACAGTATTAGGGTTCTTGAGCTTTTGTAGTATAAATACAATGTCCTCATGCTTATAATGCCAGTCTGCCAGCAGTAACTTACAAAGCAACGGTGCGTACTCAGGAGAAAAGGCATTTAAATGGAACCCTAGAAGCATCGAATATTCAACTTCTTCCGAGTCTTTCGAGTTGAAAGCGTCGTTAAGCATCATCAAGATTTGCCTCTTGTTGTCAAGGAAGTTTACACCATATTCCCGTGCAAAATCGTCGATAGATATTTTTTTTTGAGCCAAGCTCAAAATCAAATCTTTTTCTCGTTGGTTCATAAATTATGGTTTTCGCCCAATTTCCTGAAAACTTGCAATATTTTTATTAAACGTTTGAAGAGCTTGGCCATTTCCGAGTCCAATATTTATCTGCCCAGCTTCTTGCTTGAAAAAAGCATTAGAGCCTGTCCATCCTTTTGAAATAGCTGGCAAGCCTAACGCTTGTGTCATTGGATGAGCTGGATCACGAACACCTATGCTCAATAGTTCATTTAATGTTCCTGCTTTCACATCGAGCCGGACTAGCACACCGCTATATCCTTCTGAAAACGCACGGGTGGGAGAAATAAATGTTTCACCAGTAGCAGGGATTTTGCCAGTACTTTGAAAAACTGAGAAGTCCTCAACGCTCATGCTTCTATAAAAAGTTTCCGTGGTGCCGGCCCCACCTCTTAGCCAAAGAGGAGCGGCGTCAGCTACTAACCCAACCGAATTCCAAAACACCTGCGATTTATCACCGTCTTTGATTCCTTCATAAATACCATATCCATGCTTTATTGGTGATTGTACAAGATCTTTAGCAGTTTGAAGTACCGGCAAGGCCATATTAATAGCAAGCGGGTCCATAACTGCATTTTGCGCTACTTTTTCTTGCTGGGCCTTGGTTCGAGAGGCTTCACGCCCCCTTTCAGCCAATGGGGACATATCTGCCTTTGACAGTACTGGAGTCGGTTTCTGAGCAGGTTTCTTAGGTTTCGGCGGAGGGAAGCGGTGCTCTATTGACCTTTGCGCACACCCCTGACAAGTTGTTTCGGAAACAAGATATAGCTGAGTAGAACCATATGGAATTTGTGGTATTCTTTCTTCTGCACCATCAAGGTCAATTACCCAAACCGGCTTATTCCCTGCAAACTGATAAGACGAATACCAAGGAAATGCATTTGCCAGCGGATCTACGCTCAGAAATTTCCCGATTCTGGGATCATAGATCCGCATTCCATAGTCCTGTTCATTTCCTTCGCCATAGACCTCAGGATCGTACTCTTTGCCATTGAACCCATAGCGGTAGCGTTTCCCTTCTGTGCTGGTCAGCGGCATGCTTCCGGTAGGGATCTGCTGGACAAAGCCATTGAGCACAAAGTTGTCGATGCGCAGGGTGCCGGTCTGGTTGCCGGAGCGGTAGTAGTGCAGGGTGACCGTCACCGTACCCGTCAGTGCACTGAGGGCATTTTCCAGCATGCGGGTGCCGGTGGAGAGCAGCGGCACCGAGTAGCGGTTGAGGGTATCGCCGCCTACGTTGACCCCATTGATGGTCATATACCAGTAGCGGTAGCCGGTGGTGGAGTCGGTCAGCGGGTCCACCGCCGTACTCCGGTTGTAGAAGCTAAAGGAGGTGATGGTGGCCCTATAGCCCGGCTTTACCTGGAAGGTGAGCGTCATGGAGGCGCCGCCCGTGGGGGTGACGGCAAAGCCCAGGGCCGAGTCCATGGAGGGGCCCGAGGTGACCGGCGAGGGATAGCTCACGAACACACCGGAATAGCCGGGGGTGGACAGCGTCCACTTCGAGGAGTCCAGGTAGGCGCTCAGCGTGTTGGGGGCAGCCGAGTAAGTTGTGGAGCTGCCTGAAACCTGGGTTTTGAAGCCGTGGCGGTACAGCTCGATGGGCGAGGAAGGTGAGCCGGCGCCAGCCAGCGGAAGCGGCCCCGGGAGCGGGTATTTCCGGCCCGGCATCTGCATGCCAAAGGGATAATAA
>NZ_SKFH01000064.1 GCF_004343705.1 Flaviaesturariibacter aridisoli | reverse complement strand
ATTGGTAACTTGTTCGTCGCAATTTTTTACTCATTACTCATTACTCATTACTCATTACTCATTACTCATTACTCATTACTCATTACTCATTACTCATTACTCATCACTCTCCAGCCGAACCGGGAAGCGGAGCGTGAGGGTGGTTCCTTCGCCGAGCTTGCTGCGCAGGGCGATCGATCCGCCCATAAGATCGGCATAACGCTTCACAATATGAAGGCCGAGGCCCGTGCCCTGGATGTTGACGGCATTGCGGCCGCGGAAAAAGCTGGAAAAGAGGTGCTGCTGGTCTTCCTCCGAAATGCCGATGCCGCGGTCTTCCACCTCGATCACCGCCTGCCGGCCGTCGGCGCGGCTGCGGATCCAGACGGCGCCCTGCTCTTCAGAAAACTTGAGGGCGTTGCTGACGAGGTTGATCAGGATGTTGCGCAGAAGCTTCTTGTCATTGAATGCTTCTTCGACGCCTTCGTGGCTGAAGTGGATCTCCTGGCCGGCGCGCACGAGCCCGCGCACGTCGTCGATGGTGTCGGCCACGGTCTCCTTGAGGTTGAACGGCACCGGCTGCGCCCCCACCTTTCCTTCGTCGAGCTTGCCCAGCGACAGGAAGTCTTCGAGCAGGTCGTTGAGGTGCTTTACCGAATCGCGGATGCGGTTGATGTGCTTGTCGCGGTTGGGCTGCTGCTCGGAAGTGGTGTACTTGGCCAGTAGCGACGCGGAGGAAAGCACGGCGCTGAGCGGGGTGCGGAACTCGTGCGAGGCCATCGACACAAAGCGGCTTTTGATCTCGTTGAGCTCGCGTTCTTTATCGAGGGCGTCGCTGAGCTCGGCCTGCGATTGCTCCAGGCGCTGGAGGGCTTCCTTCAGAATGAGTGTTCGTTCTTCCACCTTTACTTCCAGCTCGGTGTTGAGGCGGCGCATGTCGCTGCTCACCTTTTCAAGCTCCTGTTGCTGGTGCAGCATACTGGTTTCGATCTCTTTTCGGTGGGTGATGTCTACAATAAAGGCGATCACGTATTGTTCCGTTCCCTGCCGGTAAGCGCTGAGGCTGACCTCTACGGGAAAGTTGGTGCCGTCGCGGCGCTGGCCGTTGAGGTCGCGGCCCGAACCCATGCGGCGGTTGCTGGGATGGTGGTAAAATTCGTTGCGCAGGTGCACGTGGCCGGCGCGGTATTTCCGCGGCAGCAGCGTTTCCACGGGTTTGCCGACCAGCTCACCTTCGTCGTAGCCGAACATCCGCGTGGCCGCCGGGTTGACCAGGATGATCTCCGCCTGGCTGTTGGTGAGGATGATCCCTTCGGTGGCGTTTTCGAAGAGCGAGGTCATATGCGACTTATCAAACTGCATGGCCCGGATAAGTCCTTTGATGTACAGCACAATGAGCGTAGTGAAAATGATCAGCAGGGAGATGAACAGGTATTGCGTCCACGGCTCGCGGCCGCCGCCGCCGTCCCGTACCAGGAAGAACAGCACCACGCCGAGGCTCACGCCGCCCGCGATCAGCGTCGAGCTGCGCGTACTGACGAATACCGACAGGAAGATCACCACCAGCAGGCCGCTCAGCACAATGGAATAACCGGGCAGCCAGGCGTTGACGCCGATGGTAAGCAGGAAGGCCGCCAGTGCATACACACTGGCTTGCCGGGGGGACAATTGCGGCATTTTCAAGACAAAACGCTTTGCCTGCAAACTTAAGTTGCCGGATCAAAGTGCGCGCAGTTCTTTTTCCAGCAGCGCGGCGCGGGGTTGCAGCACGGACTGCTCGAGGTACAGGTGCTGTACCAGGTCTTCGTCGAAGTCGCGCAGTTTGTGGTACAGCACCTGGTGGTTGGTGCAGGCGTCTTCACCGAACGTATAGTTACCGGTGAGGGCGCGCACGCGTTCCAGCAAGGGCAACACACGGCGTTCGCCATCGGCATGGGCCTTCGGACGAACGAGTGTCCGCAGGTAGAGGGCGCCGTATTCGTCGTGGTTGCTTCGGGCGTTCCAGAGCTGGCGCAGGTAGGGAAAAAGCCCCTCTTCTTCCGCCTCCACCTGTTCGATGCACTGCTCCAGCAGGTCGGCGAAAGCGAAGTCCACCTCCCGGAGGTAGGGGTATTTCTTTTCGTGGCCGGCAGCAAAGTCGTGCAGCTGGCGGCCCAGCGCCCAGCCGCTGTTGCGCAGGAAAGCGTGGTGGAGTTGCTGGATATAGTCGATGAGGAAGGGCAGCGGCCAGGCGTTGGGGTCTATGCCGGGGAGGAGCCGGCGGCCGCGGCGGGTGCCCGCCAGGTCGGCTTCAACGGCATCGCGGTCGATCCCCTGCAGGCGGCATACTTCTTCGAGTGGGCGGTTGCCGCCGCAGCAGTAGTTGATGCCCCACTTCCGGAACACGTCGGCGGCGCGGTAGTCGTGGCGTACGATTTCTGAAACGGTAGGCGCGTTGGTCATAGCAGTCACAAAATGTAGCCGCAAATCTATCCGGACCGGTTGCCGGGAAAGCTGACTTTGCTCAGCCGCGCGCCTCACTCCCATCAGCTGCGGCGCCGCCGGCGGCGGGTAGCTTTGGCGCCTAAATACGAAACCCATGGTATCCGCCTTTTCCGAAAAGACACTCGCCCAGATCGTAACCGAAGACTACCGTGCCGCCGGCGTTTTTGCCCGCCACGGCCTCGACTTCTGCTGCAAGGGCAAACGCGGCCTCGCCAGCGCCTGTGCCGAAAAAGGCATCGACGCCAACGAACTGGCCAAGGAACTCAAAACGGCCCTGCAGACCGATGCGTCGGTTTCCGATTTCAACGACTACACGCTAACTGAGCTCACCGGCTACATCGTGCGGGTGCACCACGGCTACATCAAGCTGCAGGGCCCGCAGACCTACCAGTTCGTGACCAAAGTGGCCGTCAAGCACGGCGACCGCTACCCGCATATGAAAGAAGTGCACGCGCTCTTTTCCGAGTTGCTGGAAGAACTGTACGGGCATATGCAGCAGGAAGAACAGGTGTTGTTCCCGCGCCTCGTGCAGCAGGACCAGGGATTGCTGCAGGGTTCGCCCGACCTCGTGTCGATGCCGATCCGCCTGCTGGAAGACGAGCACACGCAGGCCGGCGAGCTGATGGCGGGGATCCGCGAACTGACCCATAATTACACCGCGCCCGAAGGCGCCTGCACCACGCATCGACTCGCCCTGCAGGCACTGCAGGCATTCGAGACCGACCTGCACCGGCACGTGCACCTCGAAAACAACATCCTGTTTCCGAAGGCGTTGAAATGAGAACGTGAGAACGAGAGAAAAAGAGAACGAGAGAACGAGAGAAAAAGAGAACAAGAGAACGAGATGAGGAATGGGTAGTGGGTTCGGCAGTTTGCGTTTGCCCACTTGCGGTGTGCCCTGCCTGTTCGTCGTAGCCGCGGTAATGTCAGCTAAACTGTGTCAGTTGGGTTATAAAGATATTGGCATTCGGTCGCCGAAGATGATTTTGAGTTGTTGTGCGCTTTGGGCCCAATTGGGCAGGGGCATGGTCCATTTTCGTGCGATGCGCTCCTGTGCCAGGTAAATGAGCTTCAATAGCGCCATGTCATTGACGAAGGCTCCTTTTGTTTTGGTGACCTTGCGCAATTGCCGGTGATAGCCTTCGATGGTGTTGGTCGTATAGATCACCCGGCGTACGTGCTCCGGGTAATCGAAGAAGGTGGAGAGCTTATCCCAGTTGGTCTGCCACGAGTTCACCACCAGCGGATACTGCTTTGTCCATTTGCCTGCAAAGGCTTCCAGGGCGCTCTCCCCAACACTTCGGTTCACGGCCCCATACACCGCCTTCAGCTCCTTTAGAACAGCACGCTGGTCTTTAGAAGCTACATATTTGGCGGAGTTGCGCAACTGGTGGACGATGCAGCTCTGCACGTCGCAATACGGATACACCGTCCTGATGGCATCGTCAAATCCGCTCAGGTTATCGATACAGGCAATCAGCACGTCCTCTACCCCGCGGCTCTTCAGGTCTGTAAGGACCGAGAGCCAGAAGCGCGCTCCTTCCGACCCGCTCACGTAGCAGCCCAATACCTCCTTGTGGCCCGAGGGAAGGATGCCCAGTATATTATACAGGCAGCGCGTCACCACCTTACCGGACTCCTCGTCCCGCACTTTATAGTACATGGCATCCAGCCACATAATGGGATAGACGGGGTCCAGGGGCCGGCTCTGCCAGGCCTTCACCGCAGGAACCACCCGGTCGGTGATCTCGGATAAGACCGTGTGGGAGATCTCGGTGCCGTACATCTCTTCGATATGCCGCGAGATATCCCGAAGCGACATCCCCAGCCCGTACAAACCCAGAATCTTTTCCTCGAGGTTATCGGCCAGAATGGTTTGCCGCTTTTTGACCAGGTCCGGCTCAAAGGAACCCAGGCGGTCGCGGGGCGTGGATAGTTCGATAGTGCCGGCGGCGGTTCGAAGCTGCTTACGGGAAAAACCGTTGCGCCGGTTCGCCTCCCCTTCTAAATACGGCTGTTCTTCCTTCAAATGCGCGGCGAGTTCCCCTTCCAGGGCAGCTTCCAGCAACTGCTGCAGCAAAGGCCCCAGGGCGCCCTCCTTGCCAAAAACCGCCTTCCCGCTCATAAACTGATCCAGGGCCTGCTGGCGAACTTCCGGATCAAGGCCGGACAACAAATCCTTCTTTTCCTTTTTCATAAACTGTTTTAAAGATGAGAAATCGTCTCAACCTGACACAGTTTAGTTTACACTCTC
>NZ_SKFH01000063.1 GCF_004343705.1 Flaviaesturariibacter aridisoli | reverse complement strand
CTTTTCTTTTTATTTACGATTGTTCCGCATCATAGAAAGGCGCCCGGGCAGGCGGCCCGTTAGCCGGCTCGGGGGGCTGCCGTTAGTCGATCTCGTTGTCGCCAAGCTCCTTAGTAAGTTTGGTAAAGCCCATCACCTTGCCTTCGTTGTCGTGCAGCGCCGTGATGAGGATGCTGCCCCAGAAGGTAGTGCCGTTCTTGCGTACACGCCGGCCGATGTGCCGGGCGCGTCCTTCCTTGGTGGCCTGCTCCAGAAGCAATTCGGGCAACCTGGCTTCGCGGTCCTGCGGCATGTAAAACATCCGGAAGTTTTGCCCGAGGATTTCGTCGGCTTTGTAGCCCTTGATCTGCTCCGCGCCTTTATTCCACGACAGGATGGTGCCGTCGGTGTCGATCAGGATGATGGCGTAATCCATAATCTCCTCGATCATACGCTGGTGCAACATTTCCAATAATTCCTTCTTTTCCACAACGCGAAAGTAAGCCGGGGCCGGTTTCTGTTTACTTTTCAGGGGCGATTGTATGCCGCATTTTTTCACAAAGTGCGGCCATTTTGCCGGAGCGGAGGTGGGTCCGGTGTCCCGGTCCTTTACAGCCGGACCGCTCCTGCCGGCACCCGGGGCCGGCACATTGCAGGGGCGGCGGCAACGTTGAAACCACCGGTTCTAACATTGGAATCATCGATCTCAGCGTTGACCCCCCGGGGGGGAACATTCGAGCCGGGGAGTGGCGCTGCTGAAAACGACGATTTCTCGGCCCATACCGCCGGCTGGAACGTTCGCGGCTGCGGTCGCCATGTTCCGACCCGGCGCTCTAAAGTTCGTAAGGGCGAATCGAACATTCGGATCAGGAAATCCATCGTTGCCCCCGGGGGGTGAACGTTGAGGGTGGGGGTGGGATGTTCAGCAGGGGGAGCCAATGGACCATTTGCCGTATTTCTACTATTGTTTGGGTAGTGCCGACAGGTTAATTTGGCTCCTTTATCAACCAAAATTTTACTGCTATGGCCAACAATCAGCCACGGATCAAGATCCCCGGTAACGTTGGGGAAAAGATCGCTCTGGGTAAAAAGATTTTCAAAAAGCACGGCGACGACGGTGCGGACAGCCCGCTGCGGTCGATCCAGGATTTCAACTGGGACCGGATGGGACCCAAGATGGCCCCTGCCGCCGAATGGCACGACAAAGCCGAATTTCACCGCAAGGAGGCCGAGAAGGCCTACCGCGAGCGCGACCAACTGTTAGGCGATATCGACGGTGCCATTACCGCGAGCCGCGACGTACTCAAGGGCGTCCACAAGAAAAATCCCAAACGCCTCGGCGACTGGGGCTTCGAGGTGGATGACACGCCCAAGAAGAAGCCCGGCGCCTGAGTAATGGCTGACGTCTGATCCCGGATGTTTGATAAAAGAAAAGCTTCCCCGCGGGGAAGCTTTTCTTATTTGCGGGATTCGTGAAAATCAGAAATCAGACATCCGACATCAGCGATTCTTTAGAAGGGTTTTTTCGCCAGCTTCTGCTCCAGGTACTCTGCGGAGGCGGTGCGGCCGGCATCGCGCTGCGTCTTCACCACTTTCTTCAGTTGCTCGTTGACGGGGCCCAGGGCCTGGTCGCGGAATTCTTCGGGGATCTGCTTGACCACGATGCCCAGGAAGGCGAACACATCGTCGACGCCGCGTCGGAACAGCGAGGGGTCGGCAGTTTGCGCCAACGCCTTCAGCATGTTGCCCATGGACGTGTACTTCTCCTGGCTCGGCGCCATAGCGATGTAGTCGGACACGATGCGCTCGTTGGCACTCGGGTCGCCGGAGGCCAGCAGCAGGCCCGTAACAGAGGAGGCCAGCTTGCCCTTACTCTTTTCTTTGGAGAGACGCTTCGCTTCGCCAATCGCAGCGGCGCTGTCAATCTTGGCCAGCGCTTCGAGCGCGTTGCCTGCTACCGTGTACGACGAATCGTTCACCGCCGTGCGGAACAGCGGGCTGTATTGCGCCTTGCGGTACTCACCGAGCTTGGTGATGGCCACGGCTTTCACCGTGCGCTTCGGGTCGGAGGCGGCGAGCTTCGACAGCGGTGCTTCGGCGGCGGTCTTTACGGCCTCTTTCTTCAAATCGAGGCGCGAAGCGGCATAGGAGCGCAGGCCCTCGTAGCGGTCGGCCAGGCCTTGCAGCAGCAGGTCGAGCGCTTTCGGATCTTCCTGGCGGCGTGCGGCCAGCTCGAGCGCCTCGCGGCGGTCGAGGTAGTTGCCGGCGTATTTATACTGGTGAATGTATTCGTCGAGTGTTTTGTTCTCCGTTTTGGTAGCAAGCAGCACCTTGTCGGCGTCGAAGTTCACGAGGCTCGGCTTCGCATTGGAGGCAAAGCTGAAGGTGTCGGTCCTGCCGGTCACCCATACAAAATGGCGGCTGCGGTTGGCGCCATTGTAAACATCGATGTTCACCGGCAGCGTAAACAGCTTGTCGCCGCTTTGTTTTTGCTGCACGATCACGCGCACCATCCTGGCGGCTTCGTCGTAGCTGTAGTTGATGTCGAGTTTGGGGTGGCCGCTGCCGTAATACCACTGGTTCCAGAACCAGTTGAGGTCTTTGCCGGTCACGTCCTCGAAGGCGAGGCGCAGCTGCTGGGCCTCGGCGCTTTTGAACTTGTTGGTGGTCAGGTATACGTTGAGCGCTTTGAAGAAGGCGCTGTCGCCCACGTAGGTGCGCAGCATGTTGAGGATGCGGCCACCTTTGTTGTAGCTTACCGCGTCGAACATGTCTTCCTTGTCGTTGTACTGGAAGCGCACGAGGTCTTTCTTGTCGCTGCCGCTCATCAGGTAGCCCTGCATGTCGCTGTAGTTGTGCGCATCGGCGGCGTCCTTCCCGTATTTATACTCGTTCCACAGGTACTCGGAATAGTTGGCGAAGGATTCGTTGAGGGTGAGGTTGCTCCAGCTTTCGGCGGTTACGTAGTCGCCGAACCATTGGTGAAACAGTTCGTGGGCGATGGTGCCTTCCCAGTCGTTGCCGTCCGAAAGCTCGCGGGCGTCCTGCTGGGCCGATTCCTGGTGCAGCGTGGCCGTGGTGTTTTCCATAGCGCCGCTCACGTAGTCGCGGCCCACGATCTGGGCGTACTTGGCCCAGGGGTAATCCACGCCGGTAATGCGGCTGAAGAAGGCCATCATTTCTGGCGTGTTGCCAAAGATGCGGCGGGCTACGGGGGCATAATCCTTCTCCACGTAGTAGCTTACTTCCTTGCCTTTGTACTTGTCTTTCGTAATGGAGAAATCACCCACGCCCATGAAGAACAGGTAGGGGGCGTGCGGCTGGTCCATCTTCCAGTGGTCCGTGCGGGTGCCGTCGGCGTTCCTGGTCTGCTTTACCAGCAGGCCGTTGCTGAGCGTCACATATTTGGCCGGCACGGTCATCAGGATCTCTTCGGTGGTCTTCTGGTTCGGTTTGTCGATGGTGGGTACCCATACCGAAGTAGCCTCGGTCTCACCCTGCGTCCAGATCTGCGTGGGCTTGTTGGGCTCTTCGCCGCGCGGGTTGATAAAATACAGGCCCTTGGCATCGGTGATGGCCGCCGAGCCGGCGGTTTTGTATTCGTCGGGCTTAGCGATGTAATCGATATAGATGGTGTAAGGCTCGTTGCTGCGGAACGTGCGGCCGAGGCGGATGGCGAGCTGCTCGCCGTTGTAGTCGTATTTCAGCTTGCTGTTGACGCCGCCCTTCACCAGCGACACTTCGCGGATCTCCATGCCTTTGGCATCGAGGCGCAGGGAGTCGGTGGGGTAGAAGTGGGGGCGAAGCGTGATCCAGGCCTTGCCTTTCAGCTGCGACTTCGAATAATCAAAGCGGGCGTCGAGCTTGGTGTGCACGAGGTCGTTGATCTTTTCGGACGTAGCGCGGTACGGCAAGGGCGCCGGCCTGCGTGCCGAATCGGTTCCCTGTATGGTCGTGGTCTGGGCAAAGGCGCCCGCGCCGGCGAGGCAGAGGACTCCTGCGAGGAAGAGAGATTTCATATTGCGTGTTTGATAAGTACTGCAAATCTAGCCTTTGGGGCGGCGCGGCGTACTAAATTGTGTCCGCGCGCCGTTCCCCGGTATGAACGGGCTTTTCCCTTGCATCGCCCGCCAAAAACAGTAATTTTGAGCAACATGAAAAGAATCGGACTCTTCTGCGCGCTGCTCGTCCTCGGCCTGGCGGCCGGTGCGCAAAAAGTATACTTTATATATATGCAGAGCGACAACGGCGCTCCGTTCTACGTGCGCCTCGGCGACCAGGTGTCATCCTCCGCTGCATCCGGCTACGTCATTCTTTCCGGGCTGCGCGACAGCAGCTACCTGCTGCAGGTGGGCTTTCCCGGCAGCACGACCGAGAACCGCTTTCCGGTGGTCATGAAGGGCGAGGACAAGGGTTTTGTGCTGAAGCAGGTGGGCGGCGCCTGGAACCTGTTCGATCTCCAATCGCTTTCCCTCACTAAGGCGCTCGCCGCCGTTGGCCCCAGCGAGGAGGAAAGCCGGCAGCTCCTGGCGGCGGCCGATCCCTTTACCCGCCGCCTCGTGCAGGCCTCCGACGACCTGACGCTGCTCAGCTCCGGTCCCTCCGCGGCCACCGCCGCAGTGGAGACGTTGCCGCCCGCTCCCATGAAAGCTGTTCCCACCCCCGAAGTAGTGGCGGTGGTCGTCGCGCCGGCCGCCGATACCCTGCCGCCCCAATCGACCACGGCGATCCCGGCTGCCGACACAATGGCCGTGGCCGTGCAACCCGCACCGGTTGAAACCGAGGAACCTTACCACCGCTCATTGGTAACACGTCGCTCCGAAAGCTCCACCACGGAAGGTTTCGGACTGGTGTTCATCGACAAGCTGGGCGAAAGCTCCGATACGATCCGCCTGCTCATCCCGAACCCTAAAGAGGTGTACGTACCGGCCCCGGTGGCCGACACCGTCCTGCGCCGACAGGAGTTGGCCAGCACGCCGGCGCCCGTGGATACGGTGCTGGTAGCTGCACAGCCGGCAGCGTCGAAAGGGCCCGTGGATACCATCCTGGTGGCGCCCCCTGTAGCTGTCGTTTCCGGTACGGTCAAAGACAGCGTGGCGGCAACGCCCGCCGTGCCGGCCCAGACCGCGCCTGTCAGCGGCGCGCGTCCCCGCGCCTGGGCGGTGCCCGATATCAGTTGTGCAGCCGTGGCCGAGCAGAAGGATTTCCTCCGGTTCCGCAAGAACCTGGCGGCCGCGGAAGACGAAGGCGATATGGTAACGGTGGCGCGCAAAGAATTTCGCAAGCGCTGCTATTCGGTAGCGGAGCTGAAGCTGCTCGGCACCCTCTTCCTGACCGACCTGGGCCGCTACAACTTTTACGAATCTGCCTGGGGCCACGTTTCCGACCAGCACAATTTCCCCGAGCTCGAGCTGGGTCTGAAAGACGCTTACCTCGCCGACCGGCTTTTTGAACTCAGCAGCCCCAGGGCGACGAAGTAATCCATGACGCGCTATTTCATCGAGGTGGCCTATAAGGGCACCCGGTACAACGGCTTCCAAATCCAGGAGAATGCACGGACGATCCAGTCGGAGCTGGAAGGTGCCATCGCGCTCATTCAGCGTCACCCGGTATCCCTGACCGGCTCGTCGCGCACCGATGCGGGCGTGCACGCGCTGCAGAACTACTTCCACTTTGACGCCGGCGAGCTCCATCCGCAACTGGTTTATAAGCTCAACGCCATTTTGCCCGGCGACATCGTCGTCAGGCGCCTGCTGCCGATGCCCGAAGGGGCGCATTCCCGCTTTGACGCCATTGCGCGGGAGTATGAATACCACTTATACACACAGAAGAATCCCTTCCTCCAGGAGACCGCGCTCTTTTATCCCTACCGGCTGGACCACGACGCCCTCGCCGAGACCGCTGCTTATATAAAGGAGCAAACGAATTTCTGGGCCTTTTCGAAGACGAACACGCAGGTGAAGAACTTCCGCTGCCAGATCGCCGTATCGGAATGGGTGGAAAGGGGAGAGGAGTTCCTCTACCATATAGAAGGAAACCGCTTTCTGCGGGGTATGGTGCGCTTGTTGACGGCTACCCAGCTGAAGGTGGGACGGGGGAAGCTGAGCCTCGACAGTTTCAAACGGCTTTTTACAGAAGAGGCCAAATGCGGTCATTCCATCGCCGCGACCGGGTTATACCTGATCCAGGTTAAGTACCCGGAAAACTACTTCCCGCGCTGACAGGCGGTTTCCGGACTTTTTGCCACTTTTCTTTTCTGATTGTTTGGCTGTTATGGCTGAGCGTGCTATCTTTGCGTCCGCTTTTTGAAGGTAGGGATTGCAAGGGAACGGGACGGGTGGCAGCACGTTGTTTTCGTTGTTTGGGTGGTGTTTTTCTTTCACAAATTATTTGGGGATTTCTTCAAAAAAGATTTGGCGAGGGAGGTTGGAAGCCCTTATCTTTGCACTCCGCTTTACGACAGGGTGGTGCTCTTTAAAGGATTGGGTTTCAATGAGTTACGAAGGTTTTTCTGAAAATAAATTTCGAAAAAAGTTTGGCTGGTAACGTTGGACCTTCTATCTTTGCACTCCGCTTCTGAAACGAGGCAAACAGTTCTTAAGATACGGTTGACCAGGTGATTAGATGGAGTGGTGGTTTGGAAGAAACGCCGGGAAGTTTAAAAAATAAATTTGGTCAGAATAAAAGAAGCTCTTACCTTTGCACTCCGCTTCGAAAAACGGAGGGGCGCAATTGGAAGGAGTTCTTTAGAAAAACGATGGGTGAGACGCTTTAAAAGTGAGGCGGTCTGCGGTTCGAAACCGGGTCATCTGCGAAACAATTTGGAAGTAGGAATACGGACGGATTGAAGTTCTTTGAAAGAAAGGGAAGCAACGTAGCAACTAACTTCGGTTAGGCTACATTAAGGTAAGGTTGATCATTAGCGAATAAAATTCGACACAAATGACTCGACAATTTTCGAACGAGAATTTTCTAGTCAGGAAGTCAAACACTTTTACAATGGAGAGTTTGATCCTGGCTCAGGATGAACGCTAGCGGCAGGCTTAATACATGCAAGTCGAGGGGCAGCATGGTGTGTAGCAATACACACTGATGGCGACCGGCAAACGGGTGCGGAACACGTACACAACTTACCCGGAACTGGGGGATAGCCTTCCGAAAGGAAGATTAATACCCCATAAGATAGTGGAGTGGCATCACTCAGCTATTAAAGCTCAGGCGGTTCTGGATGGGTGTGCGGCTGATTAGGTAGTTGGCGGGGTAACGGCCCACCAAGCCTGCGATCAGTAACTGGTGTGAGAGCACGACCAGTCACACGGGCACTGAGACACGGGCCCGACTCCTACGGGAGGCAGCAGTAAGGAATATTGGTCAATGGACGCAAGTCTGAACCAGCCATGCCGCGTGAAGGATGAAGGTCCTCTGGATTGTAAACTTCTTTTATGGGGGACGAAATCTACGTTTCTACGTAGTCTGACGGTACCCTAGGAATAAGCACCGGCTAACTCCGTGCCAGCAG
>NZ_SKFH01000062.1 GCF_004343705.1 Flaviaesturariibacter aridisoli | reverse complement strand
GAAGCCTCGCAGAAATGCGGGGTTTTTTTATGCCCCTACCTGAAGGTAGGTTGGCTAGCGCGTCCCGCCTGCGGGCGGGAAGGTCACCGGTTCGACTCCGGTATCCTCCACATCACCGGACAGACTCAAATTTTTGAAGGTCTGTCCGGTTTTTTTATGCCCGAAACCCGCGTCCATGGCTAGTATTAGCCGAAGGACTTCGTTGATGCGGGCGGTTCGACATTCGTTTTTCGAAAAAAGAAGCTTTTCCGGAAAAATCGAACCGAGGATGTCTTTTTTCTGCTGGATGTCAGCTTTGCCGTAAAGCGCCGGGAGGTTTCCTACGAGTGCCAGCCCCTTCTTTAGTAGCTCCTGATAAGGGCTTTCAGCTTTTGTTTGAGCGGCTAGTTCTGCCTGTAGCTTTTCCCGTTCGGCTTTGAATCGAAGTTGCATCCGGTTGAAGGTCTCGGTGTCTATTTTTCGGTCCACATAGTCGTCTTCAATATTGCGGGAGCGCTCTTCATTTCTGCGCAGATCCTCCTCGATCTTTTCCTTGGGGCGCACTTTTTCAACTTCCTGCTTTTTGAGCAGATGTGACAGCATCAATTTGTAAAGGGCAGTTGCGTTCTTCGACAACTTCATCTCTCCAAAAATCGCTTCCACATGATCATGCACTTGGGCTGCGCGCAGGCGCACCTCATGGCAATGGTTACAATGGTAATAAGCGTGGTAGCCGTTCCTGCCTTTGGAAGCGCTTCCGGTAAGCGGATTCTGGCAATTGCCGCAGAGAATTGCTCCGCGAAGGGGAAAGTCGGGCCGGGCAGATTTAGCTTTTACAAAGCCCAACTTGTGCAGGCGTCCCTCGAGGCTGGCCTGTACCCGTGAAAAAGTATCAGCGCTCACCAGCCCGTCGTGTAATCCTTTTACCCAGTAAGAGCTTCCGTCCTCTTCTTTTACGCGGACCTCACCTATATATACCCTGTTGCGGATCAGCTCCGAAAATGTCGAACGCGAAAAGTACTTGCCACTCTTTTTGAGCAACTCCCGGACCTCGGCCTGCGTTTTCCCCTGAGCAATAAAGGCAAAGGCTTTCTTTACCAGATCGGCTTGCGGACCGGGCTCGATCTTCGGCTTGCCTTTTTCGTCCCAGGTTCGCTTATAACCAAATGGAGGCTGCCCGAGCCAGCGGCCTTCCTTTTTGGCCGAACGCACCCCGGTAGTGATCTTGATCGATCGCCGCCGGTTGTCTATATCAGGCAGGGACAGGTAAACCGCCAGGATCATCTGGTTTTCCGGAATGGAAAGGTCCAAGGGCTGTTCGATGGCCTGCACCTCTACGCCATAGCCCCTTAATCGTTCGATCATCTTGAAGGACTCGGTAAGGTTCCGGGAGAACCGGCACCAGGTGGTCACCAGCAGCAGGTCTACCTTGCCCTTGTTTGCCCGGATAAACTGGAGCAACTTTTTGAACTCCGGGCGATTGAAGTTTTTGGCGGAGTGGTCCTCGCGGTAGGTTTGAACAATCTGGTGTCCCTCTTTACTGCAGAAGGCACGTAGAGCTTCCTCCTGATTTTGAAGGCTGTAACCTTTGGCTTGTTCATCCGAGCTTACGCGGGTTGCCAGAATCACTCGTTTCATGCGTTTACTTGTTTTTCTCGTCCAGATAAATGTCGCAGCTGATTTGTGCCAATGCCCAAAGGAAGTTGGCAATTTGCTCCACTTCGCTTTCACTGAGCGCTTGTTCGCTGCCCTTGTTCAAAATTCGGGTACAGGTTTTCAGGTCAACCGGCAGCGGATTTCTGTGCTGCTCCAATTGAAATGGCGGTTGATTCTCCTGTCCTTCTTTTGTTGTTAATCGGCCAACTTTTGTTGTCGCTACATAGTTTTTTGTTTTTTGATACATTTTTCACCTGCTTACTACCCGGGCCGGGGCAACCGGAAGGCGGGCAAGAGGTGCAACCATAGGAACCGGGTCAATCGGAATCCTTTATAAATCGTTTTCGGGTTCTTTTGAATTTGATGTCTTTGTGGTTTTGGGTCGTAAGTTCAATGCCTTCGTAATTCTGAAGACCCAAGATGTCTTTGATCTGCTGGGCTTCTGCTTCACTCAGGCGTCCTCCATGAGTGGCATCGAAGCGCACGATGCGTCCACCAACTTTATGTGGATCCTCGTCTTTAAGGGTAATTGTAAGGGTTTGAAGGTTTTTTGACCTTAATTCCCTCAGAACTATACGCTCATCTTCGTTAAGCAATTGCGGTACTACGACCTCGGATAGCTGGGCGTCTTTTACAAAAAACCGCAACAGATGAATGACCGATATATAGATGTGGGGTTCTGTAGGATCAATAATCACTCCGTCGCGGTGGGAGTTGTATTCGTCCCCATCAAACTCTCCTACCCGACCGTCCAGAAAAATGAGAATGCCTCTGTCCATCCGGCTGTCAAGGCAATTGACGATCATTTCAGTCAGGTAATTTATATCTAGCTTCAGTACTTGCAGCTTTGCCTCATCCTGAAGAAATTCTTCTATGTACCGGAGGTTCTGAATTTCATCAAAATCGAGCGTGCCTGCCACCTCCTTTTTGCGGTAATATTCCAAGTTGGCCTTTAACCTTTTTTCCGGAAGACTCGCGTCATAGGCATCTTTGAAAAAGTATTCCGTTACTTTTTCCATGTTCTCGATTGGCACATTGAACTGACGAAGCAGGTCTAAGAGGTGAAGCCAGATCAGATTAGCGAAACTTATTTGTGCTTTTTTCCCTTTAGGGATAAATGGAATCAACTTCATCTTGCGCCAGAAAGGGAGGATCTTTTCTAACGGCTCCCCTTTGTAGTCAAATAAGTCCTCTAAGGGAACAATCTTCTGATAGAGAAAGTCCTTAAAATCGGTAATACTTGCGAGGTCATTATCGGAAACTTTTGGCATAAAAAACCTAGTTAGAGTCCAAATCTAGATTTATTATTTAACTTAGAGTGAAAATATTTTTAGATGGCCTCAAAACGATTACACCCGCCCCAAAAGTGCGCTAACCCTAAATGTTCTTCCTCCTTTGAACCGCATGACCGGCGCATGAAGTATTGTGTTAGCCAGTGCCGTTCAAACTTCCATAATGACAAACGGCACCTCGAAAACCAAGTCCGTTATAACAGCGACCCGGTACGGCGCCGCTGCGATCAGATCCTGGAGGCACTCTTCCTCCGGCAAGACACTTTCCCTCAGGTAATCACCAAAGAGGTGCTGCAGGCACTGGGCCTTGATAGCCGTTGCGGCACCTTAGAGAAAAACCTGGAAACCGGTCTGCCGGTCGTTTGGTTTTACCGCTTTGGCTTGGAGCAAACAGTAAAAGGCAAAAACGAATTTACCATTCACTATAGAACCCAAACCCCTACGTATGATTAATCCGAAAACCGTACCCTTTACCCTCGAGGAGTTAGCCAAACTCACTAACTGGGAGATTACCCCGTCTGATGTGATGCCGAATATTGAGCTGAATGTTCCGAAAAGCCCCGGTACGTCTGTCAAAGCGCCAGCCGTTTTCCCGAAGGCAGCCATTCCTGAATTAGCGGCAACTCCTGTAAAAGACCTTAAAACACCTTCGAAGAACAAATACTTGATCCCGATACTTCTGCTGGGTGGGCTCCTAATTGGAGCTGGCGTGTGGCTCTATCTCGAAAAGCGAGCAAAACCCAAAGACGACAAGAAACTCCCTTCGGATGATAACGACTATGATGATCCTTACTTAGAGGTACTTTAAACAACGCGAATTCACAAAATTGAAAACGTTGAAGTTGAATGAAAATGGTTAGAGTATTTAGAGGATTTCGGTAGGTTCGAATTCAGTTCTGCGCACTTTTCGTACAGTAATTATTTGTTCGAACCAAAAAAGCTTTCAGTGCTGATGGGCTAATCATCATTGATGTACAAGAACTATAAGTTGTTGAGAATGAAGCGTAAAATTTTGTTTGGAATGTACAAGCAAGCGTTCTACTTCGGGATTATTTTGAACGACGGCCTTAGCCTTAAAGTTCACATTCTGATCCAACCTGAAAACCCAAACTAATAGTTATGGCGAAGCGCAAACCATATAACCCTGGCACTGCCTACGGACGGCGTAAACTGCGACAGCAAGCAAATGAATATCGTGCTGGCTTAGCGCCAGCGTAACGAAAAAAGTATGATCTAGACAACCTTGTTGCAGTTATCATCATCGTTAGGATCTTTCTTGCCGTGTTATACGAGCGGGCGGCAAGGAGCTATACTGCGCTGGCTCTAAAAAAATGAGTTTAAACACTTTTAGCTGCCTTGGAATATCCCCTAAGAACTGATCAAAATGTTTATTAGATCACGCTTAACTCGATCTAGTGCTTCGAAGAATTTGGTTGTTTCAGCTGGATTCAGGTGAATCTCGGTGCCGTTGTTAGTGGTGTTGATTGCAGTTATTTCTTCTTTTAATGTGTTATAGTTTGTAATAATTCCTGCAAGCGAAGCGGTATTAACCTGTGGCGCAGGGCTGTAAAGACTCTCAATAGAACGCAAGCGGAGATTACCCATTTTTAGATGCTTTTTCAGCTCCAGAAATGGTATCTCCCCCCTTTCTATCCAGTCCTCCAATTTCTTCGCATCAGTGCATGCGCCGTTCAAACTGACCACCCTACGCCGGAGCAAATTGACCACCTGATATCGTGGCGGAGATTCGGCACATATTACTGGCGCAACTAATTTGAGCAGGCATCTTTTGGCGGTTAGGTAATGTGGTTTATTCGGGGCTGTTTTTAGGCTCCCTTCTTCATCAAATTTACGGGTTCTCTCAACTAGTGGTGGCTGTCCTTCGTTTGCGCATGGACTCTCCTTTAAGTTCCACGCGGTGAGCGGCATGGACGATGCGGTCCAGGATGGCGTCGGCCACGGTATGTTCGCCGATGATGTCGTGCCAGCCCGACACAGGTACCTGCGAGGTGATGATCAGCGAGCTCTTACCATGGCGGTCTTCTACCAGCTCCATCAGTGCGTTGCGCCCTTGAGCATCGAGGGGCTGCAGGCCAAAGTCGTCCAGGATCAGTAGCTGCTGCCGCTCGATGCGGGCTACTTCCTTGAGGTATGATCCGTCGGCTTTACTCATTTTCAGGCGCGACAAGAGCTTGGGCATGTGGTGGTAGATCACCTTGTAGCCACAGGCGCAGGCATGGTAGCCCAGGGCGGAAGCCAGGTAGGACTTGCCCGAACCCGTGGATCCGGTAATCACTACAGGTTCTGCCTTGTCGATAAAGGTGCAGGCCGCCAGCCGTTCCACTTGTAACCGGTCCAGCCCACGGCCCTCGCCGTAGTGCAGTTCTTCCAGGGAGGCGCGGTAGCGGAAGCGGGCGAGTCGGATGCGCTGGTCGATGGAGCGGTTCTGCCGCTCGTCCCACTCGGCCTGTACCAGCTCGTGCAGCCACTCATCCGGGGTAAGGGTCGTTACCCG
>NZ_SKFH01000061.1 GCF_004343705.1 Flaviaesturariibacter aridisoli | reverse complement strand
TCCCGCTCGGGGAGGGCCGGGGTGGTCCGCTTTCGCTAAAGCTACAGCGGACAGGGGGCCTTAGGCCACTTTGGCGATCACTACGGGCATGCCGTACTGCTCTTCTTTGGCCCACTGCTTCAGCAGGTCGCTCTTGACCGGCTCGTAAATGTCTTTCTGGTCCTGGTCCGTAGGCAGTTCTTTCATGGGGAACAGCACCAGGAACTGGGGCTCCACGTAATCGTAGTGACGATCGGTGGTGAAGCCTTTGACCTGAACATACTTGAATCCGCGGTCTTCGATCTGCTGCAGGGTCTTCAGGTTGAAGGGTATGGTGTTGGCTAATACAGCACGTTCACGACGCATAAGCTTAAGTATTAAAGTTCGTTATAGAATCATTCCTGTCTGAGAACGCGTAAAGGTCCCCAAAGTTTACGAGCATTTCGATGTTACAACAATATTTAACAATCAACTGACATTACCGGGGTTTTGTCGCCAGAAGCCGGGTAGCTCGTCGAAAACCGCATTATGGGGAAAAGGGACACCCGACAACCAGGCCGAACACGAAATAAGCCCGTTGATCCTTATTTCATCGCTTAAATAATCGGACCGCGCTACTTTGAAGCCACTTCCGCCCGACGGCGGGTGTTAAATACCCAAAAAATGTTGAAACATCTATCCAAACTGCTCAGTTGTGGGGCACTCCTTGCCGCACTGACCTCCGGCGCCCAGGAACGCTACCGCTATACGCTGGATCTCAATGCGCTGCACAACGACGCGCTGACCGTAAACCTCCAGACGCCCAAAGTGTCGGCCCCCGAGGTGACCTTCTCGATGCCCAAGATCATCCCCGGCACGTACATCATCGCCGACTACGGCAAATTCATCCACGACGTGCAGGCCTTCGACGCCGCCGGAAAGGCGCTGCCGGTGAAACAGCTCAATACGAACCAATGGCGGATCTCGGGGAGCAACCGCATGGCCCGCATCCGCTACGAGGTGGAAGACATCTTCGACGCCGTGGGCGTGCAGCACCAGGTATACCCGATGTGCGCCACCAACTTCGAGCCCGGCAAGAACTTCTCGCTCAACTTCCCCGGCCTGCTCGGCTACCTGGAAGGACAGCGCAACATCCCCTTCAACGTGCTGGTGAACAAACCGGCCGGTATGTGGGCGTCCACGAGCCTGGTGCCCGACAGCTCCTCGGCCACGGCCGACGCCTTTTCCGCACCCAACCTCGACGAGCTGTATAATTACCCCGTGATGTACACGGTGCCCGATACCGCTACGGTGCAGGTGGGCAACTGCCAGGTGCTGGTGTCGGTGTACTCGCCGGGCAAGCAGATCCATGCGGCACAGATCGCCGGCTGGATGCACGACCTGCTCGACGCCGCGCGCCAATACCTGGGCGGCAAGCTGCCCGCCGACCGCTACGCCTTCCTGTATTACTTCTACGAGCCGGGGGCGAAGCATTCCTTCCCGAAGGGCCTCAGCGGCGCCCTGGAGCATCCCACGTCTTCTTTCTATTACCTGCAGGACCTCCCGGCCGAGCAGCAGCGCGAAGGGCTGGTAGACATGTCGAGCCACGAGTTCTTCCACATCATCACCCCACTGACGATCTCGTCGCGCGAGGTAAAGGAGTTCAACTTCGACCAGCCCGTGATGAGCCGCCACCTGTGGCTGTACGAGGGCGTAACCGAATACACGGCGCACCACGTGCAGGTGAAGTACGGCCTCATCCCGCCGCAGCAGTTCCTGGACCGCCTGACGCAAAAGATCAACTATTCGCGCTCGGCCTATAAAGACTCGCTGCCCTTTACCGAGCTGAGCCTCGGCGCCACCGGCAAATGGGCGGCGCAGTACGGCAACGTGTACCAGAAGGGCGCCCTCATCGCCGCCTGCCTCGACCTGCTGCTGCTCGACAAATCGGGTGGCCGCTACGGCCTCCGCAACCTGACCTACGACCTGGGGGTGCGCTACGGCAAGTACCGCGCGTTCAACGACCCCGAGCTGTTCGACGCCATCGCCGAACTGTCGTACCCCGAAGCAAAAGACTTCCTGCTGAAATACGTAGCCGGCGCTACCCCGATCCCGTACGACCAGTATTTCGGACTGGCCGGCGTGCAGCTGGCGCCGGGCGGCAAGGTGCCGACCATGGGCAGCATCAGCCTGCTGCCCAACGAGAAGGGCGTGGTGCAGATCTTTCCGCCGTTCCATCCCAACGCTTTCGGCCGCGCCGTGGGCTATAAAGTGGGCGACGAGATCTACGCCATCAACGGCACCGAACTGAACGAAAAGAACTTCGTGGAGCGGTTCCCGCAGGTGCGGGCCGCCATGAAGGAAGGCGCGCCCTTCGAGGTGAAGATCGGCCGGAAGAACGCGGCCGGCAGCATCGACACGATGACGCTGCGCAGCACCGTGCAGTTCGTGGAGCAGCCGAATCGCCTCCAGTTCAACCCCAACGCCACTGCGCAGCAGCGCGCCGTACGCCAGGCCTGGCTGCAGGCGAAGCCCGAACCCGCGGCCGCGCCCGCCGCGGCGCCTGCCGACGTGGAAAGCGTGGACGCGATCCTGAAGGCCACCTACGCCGTCATCTCCGGGCCCGCCGGCGCGCGCGACTGGAACCGCTTCAACAGCCTCTTCCTGCCCGAGGCCCGCATGGGCGCCAGCGCCCCCGGCGGCCGCTACCAGGACTTCACGCCGGCGCAATACGCCCGCATGAATGCCCCGGCTTTCGAGCAGCAGGGTTTTTACGAGGAGGAGTTGGGCCGCCAGGTGCAGCAGTTCGGCAACGTGGCCACCGTAGCTTCTTCGTACCAATACCGCTTTACACCCGGCGGCAAAGTGGAGCAGCGCGGGGTGAACTACCTTACCCTCGTGAAAAGCAACGGGCGCTGGTGGATCGCGAACCTTTCGTGGCAGGACGAAGAAGGGGGATTGACCCTTCCGAAGGAGCTTTTACCTAAATAAGTTTATAGTTTACAGTTTATAGTTTGTAGTTGCGCGAAGCGCGGCGGAGGGGAGGCCGGTTTCTGGTTTCCAGTTTCCGGTTTCCGGTTGCGCGAAGCGCGGCGACGAAAAATGCGAAAAAGAAAAAGCGCCCGGTAAACGGGCGCTTTTTCGTTAGCAGAAACGTTGGCAGGTACCGAAACTACAAACTACAAACTACAA
Organism: Flaviaesturariibacter aridisoli; assembly: GCF_004343705.1. Classification (GTDB taxonomy): domain Bacteria; phylum Bacteroidota; class Bacteroidia; order Chitinophagales; family Chitinophagaceae; genus Flavisolibacter; species Flavisolibacter aridisoli. The sequence goes on along the minus strand of NZ_SKFH01000061.1, from coordinate 4,682 downwards.
ACTGTTTTTACGCCGCAGGCGTCGTCTTCTTGCGGCTGGCGTTGTTGACGATGATGCGGGCGTTGTTGTAGGCAGCGACCAGCTCCGGATGTTTCTTTTGCTGGGCGCGGATCAGTTTGTCCAGTTGCTCGTTAAGGATCTTGTTGGCGGCGGTGAAAAAGGTTTTGAGTTTCGCGTTTTCTTTTTTCCGGTCAACGACGCCGCTGCGGGTGGCGGTTTTGAGGTCGGTGAAGCGGCCTATATTGGCTTCGAGGTCGGTGCGCATGTCGGCGTCAAGGCCGAAAGGCTCCAGGTCGGCCGCGTGGGTGTCGACGATAGTTTTGAAATGGTTGGCGACCACTTTGAGGTCGGAGTCGCGCATGTTTTTGAAATCGGATTTACTGTGCGCCACCTGCCTATGGAGGTTGTTGTCGCCGGTATCGATAGCCCAGGCGCCGATAATGCCCCCGACGCCGGCGAGCACTTCGGCGAGGGCGGTGCGGGCGAGGAACTTGTCGGTGCCGCTGAAGCCAATAGCCTCGCGGCGGCCGGCGGCCACGCCGATGTCATTGACGAGGCTGAGGAAACGATTGGCGGTACGTTTCACGGCGGGCATCGTTTCGAAGATGGACAGGTTGGCCTTGAGACACTTTTCGACCAACTCAAACATGTCGTACTGCGGTTCTTGTTTAGCAGTCATGGTAAATGCTTTTTGGTTTAAAAAATGGCGGTGTCTTTCCGGCGCTGGTTCAAGGGATACGAAAGCGATAAAAGGAAGCTAAACGGTTTTTTCGAAACCCGGAACGGGTAAGGGCGGAAATATTTTGGTAACGGTGTTGCAGAACCGGGGACGGGCGGCGCCGGAATTCAGGTTAAAGGCACCGGAACAGACTTCGTTTTCAAAGGAATATACTTTGCCGGCATCGGAATATTCTTCTTTCGTGTCGGAATACGGTTCGTCGGTGTCGGAATATACTTCGACGGCGTCGGAATATACTTCGTCAGCGTCAGAATACATTTCGTCAACATCGGAATATACTTGGTCGGCGTCGGAATACATTTCGCAAGTACCGGAATGCACTTCGTCATCATCGGAATTTACGTTGTCCGTACCGGAAGCCAGTTGGTTGGCTCCAGAATACGCCCCGCTGACACCGGGATGTTCCCGGTCGGGGACGCGCCTTCGCTCGCCGTCCGCAGGAACGCAGTGAAGGAGGAAATGCTACGGCGGACAGGGACGCGCCTTCGCTCGCTGTCCGCCGGAACGCAGTGAAGGTGGAAAAGCTACGGCGGTCGGGGAAAAACAACGGTTTGCGGTGGGAAAAAGAACGGCCGGGAGCGGGTATATTCCCATGGTGCGCCACATGGAGGATGGGAGCTTTGCCTTATGGACCTACCGGTAGTTACGTTGACGGCTTTTCATCATCGCGGGGCGGAATGCCTCGGGATCCGTTTCGATCGGGGGAGCCCTATTGAGGGGTTGCTGCGCGAATTGACCGGAATTCGATGGAGCCGTACGCACCGTTGCTGGTAGCTGCCCCTGAGCCGGGCGGAATATGAACGGCTACGGAGCGCCGTCGGGGGGCGGGCGCAACTGGATACGTCTGCTTTGCGCCAGTACCTGGAAGGGCCGAGGAGCGGGGCCGTACTCCCCCCGGCTAACGAAGCGGCGCTCAGGCGGCTGGAGGAACAACTGGTACTGAAGGCCTACAGCCCTTCGACGCGGAAGACGTATCGAAACGAGTTTATGCAGTGGCTGCGCCACCTGGGCGAACGGCCGGCAGACGATGCGGGCACAGAAGACGTGCGGGCGTACCTGGTCGGTTTGCTGGAGGGCGGGCTTGGAGAAGGCACGGTACACAGCCGGATCAACGCCCTTAAGTTTTACTATGAGCACGTGCTGGGACGGGAGCGGTTTTTCGTTTCGGTGCCGCGGCCGAAGCGACGGATCGTGCTTCCGAAAGTGCTGGGTGAGGAGGAGTTGGGCCGGCTGTTCCGGGCCCTGGCGAACCGGAAGCACAAGGCCATGTTGTTTACGGCTTACAGTGCGGGATTGCGTGTCAGCGAGGTAGCTGCGCTCCGGCTGGCGGACATCGACAGCGACCGGATGCAGATCCTGGTGCGCCAGGCCAAAGGGAAGAAGGACCGTTATGTGACGCTGAGTCCCGTATTGCTCGACATTTTGCGCGCCTACCTGCGCGGTTACCGGCCGCGTCCGAAGGAGTACCTCTTTGAAAGTGAGCAAACGGGCACCGCCTACCCGACGCGGACCATTCAGCAGATTTTTCAGAATGCCCGCGTAGCAGCGGGCATACGGAAGGAGGTAGGCATACACAGCCTGCGGCATAGCTTCGCTACGCACTTGCTGGAGAAGGGTACGGATATCCGGTATATCAAGGACCTCCTGGGCCATTTCAACATCAAGACTACGGAGCGCTACCTGCACGTGAGCCGGCAGCAGCTGGTGAATATCGTCAGTCCGCTGGACGATCTTTTCAACAAGGGCCGGATCGAGTGGTGAGATTGGATTGTCCTAACGACAATCCAATTTTGGATAATGCTTGATGATTGATTTTCAAAGTTTTGGTGGTGCGTGTAATTGCGTATATCTTAGAGTTAAGCGCAAGCTACCTATCCTATATGCGAAGAATCATTTTAGTGACATCATTATGCGTGTTAATTGGACTAGTGGCATATGTTCTGACAACTTTTTCGCGTGCGCTCATTGAAGGAGATCAAGATCTCCATTCAATTGATGGAGAATTAAAATGGGAACAACGAAAGTTAGATTCGACCGATTTCAACTATCTGACATCTTTTACACTGAAGCAAATCACCAGGAAGTACGCCTTTGCCAGTAAGGTTAGAAATGATATTTTGGATTATCAGTTTACCAATGGCGGCGAGTTGCTTGTTTTCAAGATTGATAGTAGTCAAAAGTTTTCTTTATCAAAAGATCTTCTATTAAGGGAGGGGAGTCCAGAACAAACAACTCAGGTTTCGTACCATGTAGAGGAACTTCCTAACGGGAGCCTTCGGATAAAAGGGCATGGTCCTGAATACGGAACTGTGCTAGTTTTCGAATGGAAAGGCAACGCGCTTACTTATTTGAAAAAAGCCGACAATTTGATTGCCTGTTCAACCACCTTATCCAGATTTTCACTTTCATATGGAAAGAGGGGGCCGACTGACATTTTATATAAACAGGAGGCTAACATTCCATGGCCTAGGCAACAGGTTCAATTTCTCTTTTTGAAAAAGGAGTGTTTGTACTTATTTCAATACATAAAACAGCGGGGTGCTGAGGACGAAACCTCAATCTTAGATTTGGTCAGGTGGCAGCTCTCTCAATAATGGCCGCCTGCGCTTAACAGGGGCTCCTATGTAAAGGGATTCGTTGCATGAGGTAACCACTTTATTTTTTTCGGTGCTTCGCGAACCATGATTGCAGGCGGTGTCTCACCGCTTTTTTTATGTGGCAGCAATCATGGTTTGTGAAGCGCAAGCCTGCCCGGCAGGGGCAAGGTTGCCTTGTATGCTCTATTCGCTGCCGGTGTTTTTCTTCCAGGTTGTTTAGTGAAGCAGGCTCCTATGAGCAGTCAACCGACGTGGAGTTGCTGCAGGTCTTTATCAGTAGTTAAGAAAAGGCGGCCGCTGCAGACTGTTGCGGAGCACCTCAGTAAAGAGTGCAGCCCATGTTGAGCAGTCGGCCGCCGGTATGTTTTGGAAGCTTCCATGTAGTTACCTGTCAGAAGAAGTCGGAGGGTTGTTGTTGCTGTTCTAGTAAGGCCTAGGTTTTCTTAGTTGGTTGTTTCTTGTTTGGGTTGCCGTCCTTTCCTTTTCTTCTCCGGCGGCTCCGGTGCGTTGATCTCCTCACTGCTGCCCTGCTCGATGCCCCTCACATACATCCGCCCGGATAGCAACACGGCCCGCATTCTTCGCAGCAGCCTGCGGGCAATGCGGATGAGGGCTTGCTCAGGCTTCATGCGGCTACATAGCTTTTTGTAGGCATCGAGCATGGCCGGGTCCCGTCGGATCAATTGCCACGAAGCTTCCACGAGGTGGCTTCGGAGCTGGTTGTGCCGGCGTTGGGTAATACCGGTGTGCTGCTGCCGCTCACCACTTGAGTGCTCGTCGGGGCAGAGGCCCACGAAGCGGTTGAGGGCGTCGAAATTTTTAAACCGGGCTACGTCGCCGACCTCGAGCGTAAAGAGCTGGGCGGTGATGGGACCGATGCCGGGCACGGAGCGCAGGAGTTGCTCTTGCCGTTCGTAGGCTTCGGTGCGCATGAGGGCGCGCAGCTTCTTTTCGGTTTTCAGTAAGAGAAGCCGCAGGTGGCGCACTTCTTCCAGCATCAGCTCCAGGGTGTCCTGCAGGTCTGCGTCTTTGCTTGCAGTGGCTTCGATCCAGTGGAGGAAGTTGTGGCTCCAGTGCGGGTTGTCAAAGGGCGGGGGTATGGTGACGCCCTGGAAGCGAAGCTCACTCTTCAACCGGTTTTTACAGCGGGTGAGGTCGCCCCAGAGCTTCTTTCTAAAGCGGATGAGGCTTCTGTGCTTCTGCAGCTTTTCGGAGGGTACGTGGATGCCGCGCAAGAGGCCGGCGGCGAGGTGGTTGGCGAGGCGGCGGGCGTCCACCGCATCGGTCTTGCCTCTTCGCTCGGCATCGGTGCCGGGGATGTCGGCGGGATTGACCACGATACACTC
>NZ_SKFH01000060.1 GCF_004343705.1 Flaviaesturariibacter aridisoli | reverse complement strand
TGATTAGCCATCGGTGCTGCCCTTTTTTCTAAAGGTGGCAGCAGATCAATGGTTGCCGCAGATGCCCGGCTCAGGGATTAGTAAAGCGTCAGTGAAAGGGTGGTCAATTTGCTCCGGCGGAAGTGGTCAATTTACTCCGGCGCGGGGTGGTCAGTTTGCTCCGGCGCCAGGTGGTCAACTTCCACCGGCGCAGGGTGGTCAATATCGCCGGCGTTTGCAGTCTACGGGCTCGCCTTCCGTGTCGGAAGACTTTTCAAAAACAGCGCTCATGTTTTCCAGGAACTCCGACTTCCAGCGCGAGATCATCACGGCGGATACTTCAAATTTTTTGGAGAGCTCAGCGAGGGTTTGCTGGTTCTTGATGGCTTCCAGTGCTACTTTAGCCTTGAACGCGGGGGTGAATTTGCGGCGGGTCTGCTTCTTCATTTGAGGTAGTTAAAAGTACATCCTTTCTTAACTTAACCTCTGGTTTCAAATTCAGGGAGCATTATACTCCATGAAGTCGGCTACCAAAGTGGATTCCAGCAAAATAAACGACAACCATTTGGGATTGCCTTTTCTAGTTGTGCACAGGACTAGCCGGAGTTCGAACTTGTCGAGAACCTGAAGCTGATTTTTGATTTTTAGGAAAGGTGTCTAGGACTGGATTCTCAATGCGCTGAAACTGCGGGAATTAATGAGAATTCGTGTCAGATCTGTGACGTAGTAAGCATCAAGTTTATTTAATGTTCGAACAGATAGTTCTGTCGCGCTAAAAAGTTTGTAGTTGCCTTATTCTAAATAAGAAAAGCTTCTGATAATCAAGACATTAAAATCGTCATTATTCATCAAAAGCTTATCTACAAAAGGTGCACGGAACTAGCCGAGGTTCGAGCTTTTTGAAAGATTCGATATTACAGCTAATTGACTATCAATGTCGAGGTTACTCTATCATTTCGATGAATGCCGATGAAAATAGGTTTCGTAGTGTTGCGGAAGTGCTGCCATGTCGGGAAAGTAATCTTTCCCCATGGCCGTATTCAACATCTGAAGAGCATACTTTGCAATGGTGTTGTAAATCAAATCATGGATAGTTTCATCTTTGTCACCAGTTGTCGAATGAAGTATTGCTTCCACTTGGCTACCTTTTCCAATAATGTTGTTCAGTTCCAGAAGTTCTCGAATTTCTTGGCCTGAGAGAAACACAGCGGTGTTTCCATGCATTTCAAACTTACCTCTTACAAACCGGAACATGACGTTTTTGTCTTCTAGATCAACTTCTATGTGAATTTCGTCGCCGATCTTGTTGCAGTACTTTTCAACTTGGGAGGGGATAATGTACATATGGTTAGGGTATAAAAATGAAAAAAATCTTTTGTCGTGTTTTTAAAGGAAGGCTCTCCATTCGTCTGGTAGCCATTCGTTCTGGTAATAAACGTGCGCCAGAATGCGTAAGAAGTGGAAGCCTGCTGCGTCCGTTTTATAATGACGTGCTGCCAATTTCTTTTCGGAAACTGCAGTTCTGAACGCTTTAAAGTCTTCAGGAAGTGAAATACTGGTTTCGACGTAATAAACCTGGTTTAAATTCTTCTCAAAAAGGGCTTTCTCGAATTCTTCGTCCGGTAGCGATGAAAAAGCTGTTTGAAGATTGATCTTACCATCAACTCCTTGGCGAAACAGTGAATAAATTTCTTCATTGTCCAGCACCGTCGTTAATTCAAAAAGGATGGTGAGGAGGAGGGATGATCGATCTTCATATTCTGCCGGTCGTTTGCCAGTAATAATAAATTCACTTAAAGCAGATATGTTGCCACTCAGTTCAGGAAACCGCTGGTGTTGCTGGTATATGATTAGGATATTATCGAACAATTGGAGCAAGTAGTCATGAATGAATTCTTTGTCATCATCCGTTAGCACCTCGTCCCTGAAAAAGAACAAGAATACATTGAGAATAGCGATGGAGTTGCTATCGATCACTGGCCGTCTGCAACCAATATTCCCCCTGATCAGTTTTTTGATAATTTCTTTTTGCCTGTTTCGTAGATTTTGTTTTTTCTGCTGTGTTGTTCCATCAAACCCCGGCCAATAGGCTCTTGCTTCAAAGTAATATATGAGAGAGTTGAGATAGTCAAAACTTCGCAATGGATAGCCAATAGTTTCAAAAGGGCCGCCTCGTTCTGCAAAAAGCCCTTCATACTCACACGCATATGGCAGGGTCTTCACGAAATATTCTTGCAGCAACTCAAAATGAATCGTCAGCAGCTTTCGAAATTCAGTGATAACAGCCTTTTTCTCCGCTAATCCGTTTGCCAGTATCCAATGCCATGTCTTTAAAATGACGTAATTCAGGCATTGTTTGGCCGGCTCAAGATTATTGTTTTCCCGGCTGTAATGAACCACAATGACACCTAATAAATTCAAGGTTGCAAAAAACTTCGTAAAGGAACGTCCCTTGATTCCGGTAATTTTCTTTTGTTGGAGTTGGACCAGTTGTTTGAAGTCGGAAAAATCATAATCAGGTGCATCCAATAAGACAAGTGTTCGCTTGAAATGCCGGACACTTTCTTCGTCAGTTAGTAAATATTCACCGAAGAGATACTGGCTAAATAAATCCGTAAGTCGATAGATGTCCCAGCGCTCAAAATTACTGTCCGGGAATTCCTGGGCGATAAACCCTTCAAAGGTGGGCCTTGTATTGTTTTTCAAAACACCGTTGTGGACCAACACAAACTTCACCGGAAGGGCATTGAAGTCACTTATCGAACTGTCTTTAAAGACAGTATACTTTGCAGCCCTCAGCGATTCCATGATCCCATCGCGCTTCATCAGGACTGTATCGTCTATATCTCTATCCGCATGGCCTTTCAATTCAAAATAAAAACGTTTCCGTGTCCCATCATAGTCTTTGCCTATTGCAATGATGTCTTTTCCGTATTGAGGTTGTCCTTTGGACTCCTTCGGCGTGGTTACAATGCGAAATCCCATCAAATTCAGCAGAATTGGGAAAAGGTAATCCAATTCTGTATCTTCTTTGAGACTCCTCAGATAATCACTAACCATTAAGGTGTTGCTTCCCATTCAGGTAAAAAATTTTTCCAGTTTTCTAATCGCTCAACCATCCGGTCCCATTCAAAGTTATCCGGGCTGACAAAATAACTGCGGGGCAGCGTCATGGAAGTGCCAACAGACGAAAGTTGCATTACTTCGCCTGTCTCGGCATGTTGCCAGCCGCCACCCTTTGCCAAAATTACTGTTGTTGCCAACTGCCGCATGATACTATTCTTGTCCACACCCTCATTGATGGTTCTTTCAAAATGCTTTTGATAACTTTCCATGTAGTTATTGAAATTGGCAGCTTGTATATATAAAGGGTTCAGTTCTTTCACTTGGGTCTTCCTTTTTGCCCGGTCGAAAAAGACCTCCATATAGTATTGGATCCTGTCATAGATAGTCTGCTGCTCCTCTGTTGTTTTCGGCCAATGGTCATTCAGCGCTTCTGTCACCTGGCTACCGTAATCTTCCGAAAGTAACTCCAGGCGGCTGATAAGTCCTTCCCTCACAGCTTCGTTCTGTGAGTGCAACAAAGGGAGTATCAGGGGTAACGTAGATTTCGCTTCATTAATCAGTGATAGCACTGACGTAAAGAGCTTAAACTGCGATTTGGGAGGCAGGTCTAATACGTTGGTGGCAAAACAGACCATCCCATGGTGTAAAATAAGCTTGCTTAGAATTCGGGATCCAATCCACCGAAGTTCTCCAGAGTCGTGAATTAAAAAAGCAATGAGTTGTTGGTCAAATGCAACCTCTCCCTTATTCCTCAAAGGCTGAATGGTGTGTTCAAAAATGGCTTCGTCAATTTTATATTTGAATTTGGCGGTGAGCGAATTGAGAAAATCAAAATATAAAGAACTCTCATGGAACTCAAAAAAAATCCACGATATAGATGGTATGAGCTTCTGCTCGAAATGTTCCTGTTCCACTAATGTTTTCAGAAGTGCCGTTTTCTCAATTTCATAGCCTTCCATAAAACGGAGCTCATTCATGACAGCAAATGCAAAGTCGGGATCGGGATCGATAATTAACTCATTTAGGGAAGCGAAGCACCGTTCCCGGATCTGACTGTCCAATACGGCAGAGTTGGCAAGTATGCTACAGTATAACTTTGGTAACTGCAGCCTGTATTTTTTACTGTTATTATGGATTTCACCAACCAGACGGAGTATTTCCAAGACTTCTTCCTGATTGAATAAACCTTTTGTGGCCAAAACGACAATAATAGCAGGCTGGTAGACCTCCCTTTGCACATAGTCTCGAAGTTTCGAGAGAAACAAACGATCCTTTTGAATCAGCCCTGTCCAGATATTGATAGTGATGTCCTCGCTAATTCCGTCGAAATTTTCCAATAAGAAGACCTCTAACTCTTGAGCTTTTTCTGGTCGGATCTGCGCGAGTTGTCGTAAGCCTTCTCTTAGCCGGAAAACGTTGAAGTTAGCCACGCCTGGTTCATCATATTTATGGAAGGCATACAGCTCTTTCAAAAGACTCAAGAGGTCCGCAGGGGCAAATTGATGATGCGGAAGAAAGCGCCCCAGAGCTTCGGTGTAAAGAAAAATCCGCGCTTTTCCGACATTATCAAAGCTTTCGAATAAGGATGTGACTTTTTGAGTGTAGTGCTGGTGGTGAAGAAAGAGGCTAATGGCATCTACCCCTCTTAAAAAGCGGGTAATTCCAGTATTTTTTCCCGAATCAAAATGATCCCTGATTGCTTCCAAGAATTGAAACAGAGCGCCTATGTCTTCGCTTAGTTCAAAGTTGAACTTTAGGGCAAAGGCCCGATAGGCAAAATAAGAGAGGAAATTATGCTCCGTTAACTGAACCGTGTCTCCGCTAATTTCAATAACTCCGTTTTCTAGTAGCGGTGCAAAGTCAAACGTAATCTCTTCTTTTGTGAAGACAAATTTCTTATGATCAATCACCAGATTGATCAATTGATCAGTCCGGCCAGTAAGCAAACTCTTTTTTTCAATTTCTTCGTTCGCCTGAGCAAAATCAAACATGGACAGGATCTTTGCCACAAATTAAAGATTCTACTACTTATTGGGACTTAATGGAAAAGCCAATGGAGTAACGGGGGGAGGAATGAGGGCCGAGCGTAGTATTGGCTAGTCGTCACCTTTTGCGATCGGATAACAGTCATGCCCTTTCCAGGGTTTTTGTTAATTCGGCCCCCATTTCGGATCAAGCGCTGCTCCAGACAAGCTCGGTGTCCTTTGTTGCAGATGCTGGCACATTAAAATGCCATTCTATTGGGCGTTCGAACTTGGTGCCCAGTGTCGCCAAAAAGGAGACCTGTCTCCAGAAAGTCGAAAAGAAAGACTTCTGATAATTAAGACATTAAAATTGTCATTAATCATCAAAAGCTTATCTACGAAAAGTGCACAGAACTGGAATCGAACTTAGTTGCCCTTTGGTTTGAGTCTTGACTGACCTTACTTTTTTTATTAGTGTTTCCGATATTTAAATTAACAGTTATGTACTTAAGTCATTGATTAACAATAGGTCTTTTTCAAAAAGATTCGAGTTTTGTTCGGCATTCTCCACGCTTTAAAGAAGCCTCGCAGAAATGCGGGGTTTTTTTATGCCCCTACCTGAAGGTAGGTTGGCTAGCGCGTCCCGCCTGCGGGCGGGAAGGTCACCGGTTCGACTC
>NZ_SKFH01000059.1 GCF_004343705.1 Flaviaesturariibacter aridisoli | reverse complement strand
GTGGCGTAGCCCTTGTTGGACGCCCAGTTGTAGTGCGGGAAGTCGTGGTGGAGGCGCTTCATGTGGTCGTCGCGGTAGGTCTTGGCCAGCACCGAGGCGGCGGCGATGGAAGCATAAAGGGCGTCGCCCTGCACGATGCACTGGTGCGGGATGAAGGCGTAGGGCGAAAAGCGGTTGCCGTCTACCAGCAGCAGCTCGGGCACCACGGCCAGCTGCGCCACGGCGTCGTGCATGCCCCGGAACGCCGCCCGCAGGATGTTGATCTCGTCGATCACCACGGGTTCGAGCGAAGCCACGGCCCAGGCGATGGCCGCCTCTTCGATCACGGGCCGCAGCTCGTAGCGTTCCTTTTCGGTGAGTTGCTTCGAGTCGTTGAGGAGCGGGTGCTGAAAGCTGCGCGGCAGGATCACCGCGGCGGCATACACCGGCCCGGCCAGGCAGCCGCGCCCGGCCTCATCGAGACCGGCTTCTAAAAGCGTATCCTGGAAATAGGGGAGCAGCACGCTGCAAAAGTAATCAAGTCGGAAGTGGGAAGTGGAAGCAGGGTAAAAAACGTTCTTAAGGTTTTTAGAGTTTTTAGGGTTCGCAAGGTTAAATAAGGTTGGTGGTGACCGGGGCAAAAGGACACTTCGCGCCGCTTCCTTAAAAGCCCTCAGAACCTTAAAAACCTTGAAAACCCTCAGAACCTTTCCCCTCGTACTTTTGCCCCGCACTGCAAAACCCATTTCTTTTGGCTACCACCCATCTGTACCGTTCGTCGCGCCCCGTGGCCATCTGGCTGCTCATCGGGGTGGGCATGGTCATTATCCAGGTCATCCTCGGCGGCATTACCCGCCTCACGGGCTCCGGCCTTTCCATCACGGAATGGAACGTAGTGACGGGCGCACTGCCGCCGCTCAGCCAGGCGCAGTGGCTGGCCGAGTTTCACAAGTACCAGGCCTCGCCGCAATACCGCCTGCTCAATTCGGACTTTACCCTGTCCGACTTCAAATTCATCTTTTTCTGGGAATGGTTCCACCGCCTGTGGGGCCGCCTCATCGGGGTCGTGTTCGCCATTCCGTTCATCGTATTCCTGGTGCAGCGCCGCTTCCGCCAGGACATGATCAAGCCGCTGCTGGTGCTCTTCGTGCTCGGCGCCCTGCAAGGGGCCGTGGGCTGGATCATGGTGGCCTCCGGCCTCGAAGGCGACGCGGTGTACGTGAAGCCCACGCGGCTCGCGCTGCATTTTATTTTCGCGCTGGGCCTGCTTTGCTACACGTTCTGGTTCGCCCTGCAGCTGCTCACGAAGCCGGGCGACAAGGTGACGGCACCCCGCCTGCGCCTCGCCTGCTGGTGGCTGGTGGGCCTGCTGGGTGTGCAGCTCATTTTCGGCGCCCTGATGGCCGGCCACCGCGCCGCGCCCGCCGCGCCCACCTGGCCCGACATCAACGGCTCCTTCTTCCCGCGCCTCTTTCCCGCCGGCATCGTCAGCCTCCTCGAAGACCGGATCAGCATCCACTTCGTGCACCGCAACCTGGCCTACCTGCTCACGGTGCTCATCCTGCTGTGGACCTTCAAAGCCTTCCGCTACCGCGCCACGGCGCTCTTCGGCCGCGCCCGCTGGCTGCCCGCGCTCTTTGTGCTGATCCAGGTAGCACTCGGCATCGCCACGGTGCTCAGCGCCACCGGTATCCGCGCCACGCGCTGGAACACCTTCGAGTGGATGGCCCAGCTGCACCAGCTTTGCGCCCTCTTCCTGCTGCTGTCGCTGGTGGCGAATGCGTTCCTGCTGCGCGTGAAACGACCCTCAGTGCTGTAGATGTCTGATCTCTGATTTCGGATGTCTGATCTTGTACGGTAGACCAGTTGCCGGACAAATCAGACATCCGAGATCAGACATCCGCGATTCAAGAGTAACTTACGCCGCAACACCCCGTCCCTTCCATGAGGTATTTGAGAGGCCTATTTTATTCGTTACCCGTACAGCTCCTTTTCCTGCACTTCCGGAAATACCAGATCCTGCTGATCTTCTGGCTGCTGTTGTTTGCTACCGTGGGCGGTGCCTTCATGAAGACCTTCGGGGCCGAAGCGCTCTTCCTGGCGCCCGAGTACCTGGGCAACGTCAATGCGTTGAGCACCCTGCTGGTGGGCGCCTCGGTGGGCGTGTTCATCATGTGCTGGAACATCACCACCTTCATCCTCTTTAGCCGCCACTTTACCTTCCTCGCCGCCACGCAGTTTCCCTTCCTCAAATACTGCATCAACAACGCCGTACTGCCGCTGTCGTTCCTCTTCTTTTTCCTGTTCAAAGCCTACGCCTACGCCCACTACCGCGAGCTGATTCCCAACGTGGAGATCCTCTTTCTCATCCTCGGCTTTGCGGCCGGCCTGCTGTTCGTGCTCACGATCTCGTTCTTTTATTTCTTCCGGGCCGATAAGACGATCCTGCGCGGCCTGCAGCCCCTGTTCAAGAAGGCCAACCACGTCATTGCGCACCTGCAGCCCGAGCAGCAACAGCCCGGTGGCCGTGCCCTCATCCGCTCCGAGTGGTTCTTGGACTCGCTGCTCCGCGTGCGCCGCTGCCGCGATGTGAGCCACTATTCGCAGGAGCTGATGGAAAAGATCTTCAAGCGCCACCACTTTGCCGCCGTGGTGAGCATGGTGATCGCCTACCTCGCCCTCGTGCTGATCGCCTACTTCCTCGACATGCGCGCCTTCCAGCTGCCCGCGGCGGCTTCCATCACGCTGTTCTGCGCCATCCTCATCGGGGTGTCGGGGGCCTTTGCCTACTTCTTCCAGAGCTGGAGCGTGCCGGCGCTGCTGCTGTTCCTGCTGGCGCTCAACGCCATGTACCAGCAAGGCTGGATCGACCCGCGCAACCGCGCCTACGGCCTCGACTACAGCGCCCCCGGCAAGCATCCGGAGTATACGCAGCAAAGCCTCGCGGCACTGGCCAACCCCGCCGACGTAGCGAAGGACAAGCAAAACATGATCGCCGTGCTGAACCGCTGGAAGGCGCGCCAGGGCGAGGAAAAGCCGCTGCTAGTGGTGCTGGCCACCTCGGGCGGCGGCACGCGCAGCGCCACCTTCACCATGAACGTGCTGCAACACCTCGACTCGATCACCGGCAACGGCATGATGAAGCGCACCTTCCTCATCACCGGCGCCTCGGGCGGCATGATCGGCGCCACCTACTACCGCGAGCTGTACCGCCGCAAGCTGCGCCTGCCCTCGCTCAACCTGCAGTCGAAGATGTGGGTGGACGATATCGCCGAAGACCTGCTCAACCCCACCTTCACGTCCTTCGTGCTGCGCGACCTTTTTGCACCGCAGCAAACGGTGCGCGTAGGAAATCACAGCTATATCAAAGACCGGGGCTACTCTTTCGAGCTGGCGCTCGACAACAACACGCGGGGCTTCCTCAACCAGCACCTGCGCGACTACATCAGCGACGAGAGCGAGGCCCGCATCCCGCTGATGTTCTTTCACAACGTCATCACCCGCGACGCCAAGAAGCTGCTCATTTCCACGCAGCCCCTGCGCTTCATGATGGCGCCGCCGTCGGATTCGCTGGAAAACAATTCCCCCGATGCCGTGGACTTCGTGAGCTTTTTCCGCAACCAGGATCCCTACAACCTGCGCCTGCTGACGGCGCTGCGGATGAACGCCACCTTTCCCGTGGTGCTGCCCAACGTGCTGCTGCCCACCCGGCCCGCGGTGGATGTGATGGACGGCGGCCTCCGCGACAATTACGGCGTGGAAACGGCCCTGCGCTTCCTTTCGTCGATGCACGAATGGATCGAGCAGAACACCCGCGGCGCCCTGCTGATCCAGGTGCGCGACCGCATGGACGGCGGCTGGGAAAATCCCTACGACGCCGCCACGATGACCGAGAACGCCGTCAAGCCGTTCTTCCTGCTGCAGCACAACTGGTACAAGATGATGGATTACGCGCAGGGCGACATGGCGGCCTACTACCTCGGCACGAACCGCTTCCCGGTGCACCGCATTTCGTTCCAGTACATCCCCGACAAGCAGGAAAACAAGGCTGCGCTCAACTTCCACCTCACCCGCGGCGAGAAGAAAGACATCGAAGCATCGCTGAACAGCCGCGCCAACCAGCAGGCCTTCGGGCAGGTGCTGAAGCTGGTCCAGGGGAAATAGGCTGTGGGCAGGTTTTCAGGGTTTTGAAGGTTCTGAGGGTCGCTGGCGCCCGCGACTCGCCTGAGGCGAGTCATTGCGAGCACAACTTATCACCTGCCAACGAATTGCCGCCCGGCTGCGTCTCGGTAATAGTATCTTTAAACCCTTATGAAAAAACTGTCCCTCCTCTTTTTCTCCACCCTGCTGACGCTTTGCTCTTTTGCGCAGGGCATCGTGTCGGGCACCGTCACCGACGCCGAAACGAAGCAGCCGCTGCAAGGGGCTTCGGTCTTTGCGCAGAACACCACGGTGGGCGCCGTGTCGAAAGGCGACGGTACCTATAAGCTGTCGCTGGGCAAAGGCGGCTACGAGCTCGTAGTGTCTTTCACCGGCTACGAAACGCAGCGCTTCAACATCGAGGCCACCGGCGACCGCACGCAGGACATCGCCCTGAAAAAAGAGGACAAGAGCCTCACCGAGGTGGTTATTCAAAGCAACAACGAAGTGCCCGACGGCTGGGAGAAGTACGGATCCTTCTTCCTCGACTATTTTATCGGCCGCACCGCCAATGCGAAGGAAACAAAGCTGGAGAACCCGCAGGCGCTCAAGTTTTTTTACTACAAGCGCAGCGACAAGCTGAAAGTATTCGCCTCCGAGCCGCTGCGCATCACCAACAGCGCGCTGGGCTACAGCCTGCAATACAACCTCGACTCCTTCGTGTATTACTACAAGTCGGGGCTCAACTCGTACCGCGGCAACTGCCTCTTTCTCCCGCTCGAGGGCGACGCCGCGCAGCAGGCCGCCTGGGCCAAAGCCCGTGAGCGCGCCTACCTGGGCTCGCGCCTGCACTTCACGCGCGCCTACTTCGACAGCACGCTGAAGGAGGACGGCTTTACGGTGGACCTGCTTTCGGAAACGAGCAACACCAAGTTCGACCGCCTTACCAATCCCTACGATTCCGCTTATTATTTCGCCGACAGCACCGGCAACGTGGAGCTCTGGTTTCCGCGGATGGTGAGCATCTCCTACACCAAGGCGCGCCCCGAGCCCGCTTACCTGGAGCAGATGAACCTGCCGAAGAACGTGCCCGCCCAGATGTCGTACGTAGAACTACGGGACGCGATCCTGGTGAAGCCGAACGGCTACTTTACCGAGCAGCGCAGCTGGGTGAACCAGGGGTATTGGAGCTGGAAGAACCTGGCGGACCTGCTGCCGTATGATTATAATCCGTAGAGAAAGGTTTTGGAGGATGTTGAGAGGTTTTGAGGGGCCGTTGGCCTGCGTCAGCGACCGAAGGTCATTGCGGGCGCAGCGAAAGGACCGCAATAACATCAAAGGCGTCGCACAAGCGACGCCCTTACATAAAAAAAGCGGCCAGGGGCCGCTTTCAATTTTTTACATAGCCCGCTTGGTTTTCTTAGAGACTGTCTAAAATTAAGTGGTTGATTACCCGATGGTAAGTACTGCCTCGAAGAAGCAGCATGTTGGTAGCCCCGGGTATAACCCGGGGTAGCGTGAGCCGGGGTGAAAAGGCGCGCCCTGTAGGGGCGCCACTTTATCCCGGGGGCTTAAGCCTCCGGGAGGGCCTGTTCTACGCGGTGGCACCCCTACAGGGTGCGCGGTTAACCTACCCGCATTTAACCCCGGGTTGCACCCGGGGCTACCGATATTCCGTCCCTTCGGGACGGTTCGCTACTAACGCACTTTCAACGAATCATTTTTAGATAGCCTCTTAGAGGCTGTCTAAAATTAGTTAGTTGGTTTTCAGTATGTCTGGTTTGAGCTGAGCCAAAAGGAAAAAGGGCGTCTTGCTTGCTGATAGAGAGGTGAACAAACATTGGTTACAATGCAAACTCTGTATCAGGTGCCTGACGCCCTTTGGAATAAAGTAGCTACAATATTTGAGCCGAAGGTGCGGCGGCGCAAGCATTCCCTTCAACTGATCTTCAGCGGCATCATTTATCTTTTGAGCAACGGCTGCAAGTGGCGCTCGCTTCCGCCGCAGTACGGCGATTACCGCCTGGTATGGTACTACCTGAACAAGTGGGCCCGCTACGGACTGCTGGACCGGGCGCTATACCTGGTGGGCATTCAGCTGCGGCGCCGGCAAGGCAGAAGCGGCGAGCCTTCGATGCTGCTCATTGATGCCCAGTCGGTAAAAACCGTGGCCGGCACAGGCGACGAGGTGGGTTATGATGCGGGCAAAAAGGTAAAGGGAAGAAAGCGCCACCTGGCTGTGGACACCCAGGGCACCGTCATTGCCGCCGGCGTTACTTCCGCTTTTGTTCATGACAAGACCGGGGCGCGCGTGCTGCGCGATGATGTGGAGGACCGCCCTTCGGTGCGCACTATTGTCGCCGACGGCGGCTACGACGGACCACCGGCTTTTACCGCAGGAGGCAGGATCCGGTGGGTGCTCATTCAGCGCAGACACTCCAACCGCTTCTCCCCCCTTCCTGTCAGATGGGTGGTGGAAAGAA
>NZ_SKFH01000058.1 GCF_004343705.1 Flaviaesturariibacter aridisoli | reverse complement strand
ACGGGTGGCAGCACGTTGTTTTCGTTGTTTGGGTGGTGTTTTTCTTTCACAAATTATTTGGGGATTTCTTCAAAAAAGATTTGGCGAGGGAGGTTGGAAGCCCTTATCTTTGCACTCCGCTTTACGACAGGGTGGTGCTCTTTAAAGGATTGGGTTTCAATGAGTTACGAAGGTTTTTCTGAAAATAAATTTCGAAAAAAGTTTGGCTGGTAACGTTGGACCTTCTATCTTTGCACTCCGCTTCTGAAACGAGGCAAACAGTTCTTAAGATACGGTTGACCAGGTGATTAGATGGAGTGGTGGTTTGGAAGAAACGCCGGGAAGTTTAAAAAATAAATTTGGTCAGAATAAAAGAAGCTCTTACCTTTGCACTCCGCTTCGAAAAACGGAGGGGCGCAATTGGAAGGAGTTCTTTAGAAAAACGATGGGTGAGACGCTTTAAAAGTGAGGCGGTCTGCGGTTCGAAACCGGGTCATCTGCGAAACAATTTGGAAGTAGGAATACGGACGGATTGAAGTTCTTTGAAAGAAAGGGAAGCAACGTAGCAACTAACTTCGGTTAGGCTACATTAAGGTAAGGTTGATCATTAGCGAATAAAATTCGACACAAATGACTCGACAATTTTCGAACGAGAATTTTCTAGTCAGGAAGTCAAACACTTTTACAATGGAGAGTTTGATCCTGGCTCAGGATGAACGCTAGCGGCAGGCTTAATACATGCAAGTCGAGGGGCAGCATGGTGTGTAGCAATACACACTGATGGCGACCGGCAAACGGGTGCGGAACACGTACACAACTTACCCGGAACTGGGGGATAGCCTTCCGAAAGGAAGATTAATACCCCATAAGATAGTGGAGTGGCATCACTCAGCTATTAAAGCTCAGGCGGTTCTGGATGGGTGTGCGGCTGATTAGGTAGTTGGCGGGGTAACGGCCCACCAAGCCTGCGATCAGTAACTGGTGTGAGAGCACGACCAGTCACACGGGCACTGAGACACGGGCCCGACTCCTACGGGAGGCAGCAGTAAGGAATATTGGTCAATGGACGCAAGTCTGAACCAGCCATGCCGCGTGAAGGATGAAGGTCCTCTGGATTGTAAACTTCTTTTATGGGGGACGAAATCTACGTTTCTACGTAGTCTGACGGTACCCTAGGAATAAGCACCGGCTAACTCCGTGCCAGCAGCCGCGGTAATACGGAGGGTGCAAGCGTTATCCGGATTCACTGGGTTTAAAGGGTGCGTAGGAGGGCAGGTAAGTCAGTGGTGAAATCTTTGGGCTTAACCCGAAAACTGCCATTGATACTATCTGTCTTGAATGCGGTGGAGGTGAGCGGAATATGTCATGTAGCGGTGAAATGCTTAGATATGACATAGAACACCGATTGCGAAGGCAGCTCGCTACACCTGCATTGACTCTGAGGCACGAAAGCGTGGGGATCAAACAGGATTAGATACCCTGGTAGTCCACGCCCTAAACGATGGATACTCGACATACGCGATACACTGTGTGTGTCTGAGCGAAAGCATTAAGTATCCCACCTGGGAAGTACGACCGCAAGGTTGAAACTCAAAGGAATTGGCGGGGGTCCGCACAAGCGGTGGAGCATGTGGTTTAATTCGATGATACGCGAGGAACCTTACCTGGGCTAGAATGCCGGTGGACTGTGGGTGAAAGCTCACTTTGTAGCAATACACCGCCGGTAAGGTGCTGCATGGCCGTC
This sequence comes from Flaviaesturariibacter aridisoli, assembly GCF_004343705.1. Lineage (GTDB taxonomy): Bacteria > Bacteroidota > Bacteroidia > Chitinophagales > Chitinophagaceae > Flavisolibacter > Flavisolibacter aridisoli. The sequence continues at coordinate 4,408 of NZ_SKFH01000058.1, read as the reverse complement.
GTCAGCTCGTGCCGTGAGGTGTTGGGTTAAGTCCCGCAACGAGCGCAACCCCCATCACTAGTTGCCATCAGGTAACGCTGGGAACTCTAGTGAAACTGCCGTCGTAAGACGCGAGGAAGGAGGGGATGATGTCAGGTCATCATGGCCTTTATGCCCAGGGCTACACACGTGCTACAATGGGTCGGACAAAGGGCTGCCACTTAGCGATAAGGAGCCAATCCCAAAAACCGACTCTCAGTTCGGATCGCAGTCTGCAACTCGACTGCGTGAAGCTGGAATCGCTAGTAATCGTATATCAGCAATGATACGGTGAATACGTTCCCGGACCTTGCACACACCGCCCGTCAAGCCATGGAAGCTGGGTGTACCTAAAGTCGATAACCGCAAGGAGTCGCCTAGGGTAAAACTAGTAACTGGGGCTAAGTCGTAACAAGGTAGCCGTATCGGAAGGTGCGGCTGGAATACCTCCTTTTTAGAGCTGGATCAACGGTGCTGCCTTCGGGCGCACACGTTAATGGAGCGCGCTATGTTGTTTTTCTTCTTTCTTTCAATTTATTGTTCTTTTCAGATGGAACCCGTTCCCGAGTGATCGGGATGGGCTACAAAAAGATCCGTAGCTCAGCCTGGTTAGAGCACTACACTGATAATGTAGGGGTCAGCAGTTCAAATCTGCTCGGGTCTACCAAACCGAAGCTGCGAGGAGACTGTGCGGGTTGATGGGGTGTGACGCTCGAGGCGCTGGTGACATTTAATCCTGGGGGATTAGCTCAGCTGGCTAGAGCACCTGCCTTGCACGCAGGGGGTCAACGGTTCGAATCCGTTATCCTCCACAAAAAAGAGTTCTTTGCTTTTCTTTCTTTAGATGTGGTATCACGGTGTGTGATAGCCTGGTGGTTCGCAACCACAACATTTGACAAAAGCCGCCCACGGAATGGCCGTATGGGAAAAGGTGATCTGCCTTATGAGTGTCTACTCATTACTGATTACTGATTCTTCCTGCTGCCTGGTGGACCGGGAAGTTCTTTGACATATTGGAATCAATAAAGTTGTTAAACCGAGAGTAATCTCAAGATCGATCACACTTAGAATTTTAGATCACTGTTAGCAATAATGGATGGTCTTTTCTGAAGTGGTCGGGTAACAAATACAATTTCTAAATTTTTTAAAGCAATTAAGGGCACATGGTGGATGCCTAGGCTCTGAGAGGCGATGAAGGACGTGGTAAGCTGCGATAAGCCAGGGGGAACTGCACACGAGTATTATATCCCTGGATCTCCGAATGGGTCAACCCAGTACACTGAAGGTGTATTATCCGAAAGGAAGCCAACCCCGAGAACTGAAACATCTAAGTACCGGGAGGAAAAGAAAACAAATAGTGATTCCCTGAGTAGTGGCGAGCGAAACGGGAATAGCCTAAACCAAAGGAGCGTGCTCCTTTGGGGTTGTAGGGCTGCATTTAGAAAGAGTCATCAAGCGGAACCTTCTGGAAAGTTGGGCCATAGAGCATGAAAGCTGCGTACGCGTAAATTGACTTGGACGAGCAGTACCCTGAGTAGGGCGGGACCGGAGAAATCCTGCTTGAATCTGCCAGCACCATCTGGTAAGGCTAAATACTCCTCAGAGACCGATAGTGAACCAGTACCGTAAGGGAAAGGTGAAAAGCACCCTAAACAAGGGAGTGAAATAGTACCTGAAACCGTGTGCCTACAAGCGGTCGGAGCCTAGTAATGGGTGACGGCGTGCCTTTTGCATAATGAACCTACGAGTTACTCCTCACTGGCGAGGTTAAGTTCTTAAGTAACGGAGCCGTAGCGAAAGCGAGTCCGAACAGGGCGCTTAGTCAGTGGGGGTAGACGCGAAACTTTGTGATCTATCCATGGGCAGGATGAAGGAGGGGTAACACTCTCTGGAGGTCCGAACTCATTAACGTTGAAAAGTTATGGGATGACCTGTGGATAGGGGTGAAAGGCCAATCAAACTGAGAGATAGCTCGTTCTCCCCGAAATGTTTTTAGGAACAGCGTCACATATAAGAAGTTTATGAGAGGTAGAGCTACTGATTGGGCTAGGGGGCTTCACCGCCTACCAAACCCTGACAAACTCCGAATGCTCATAAATATCTGTGGCAGTGAGGCTGTGGGCGCTAAGGTCCATGGCCGAGAGGGAAATAACCCAGAATAACAGCTAAGGTCCCTAATACGTAGTTAAGTTGATCAAACGAGGTGAGGTTTCTATAACAGCCAGGATGTTGGCTTGGAAGCAGCCATTCATTTAAAGAGTGCGTAACAGCTCACTGGTCGAGAGACCTTGCACGGAAAATAATCGGGCATCAAACTACGAACCGAAGCTTTATGTTGCGACTTTGAGTCGTATACGGTAGGGGAGCATTCTGACAGCATCGAAGGTGTACGGCGACGTATGCTGGAGCGGTTAGAAAAGAAAATGTAGGTATAAGTAACGATAAACAAGGTGAAAAACCTTGTCGCCGCAAGTCTAAGGGTTCCTGATCAACGTTAATCGGATCAGGGTTAGTCGGGTCCTTAGGAGCACCCGAAAGGGGAATCTGATGGAAAACGGGTTAATATTCCCGTACCCGCATACGTTTCGATGGGGTGACGCAGTATTGAAAGTTCCCCGCACTTACGGAATAGTGCGGTTAACCTTGTAGCTATTTGTTTTCCAGGCAAATCCGGAAGATAAGGCAAAGAGGGAAAGTACACCAAAGCTTCGGCCGCGGTGAGTGAACCTAAAAGCTGCCGAGAAAAACCTCTAAGGTTAGGCGTATGCGGCCCGTACCGCAAACCGACACAGGTAGACGGGATGAATATTCTAAGGCGCTCGGGTGAGCCGTGGAGAAGGAACTAGGCAAATTGACGCTGTAACTTCGGGATAAAGCGTCCCTACTTCGGTAGGGCACAGTAAAATGGTTCAACCAACTGTTTAACAAAAACACAGGGCTCTGCAAAATCGCAAGATGACGTATAGGGCCTGATACCTGCCCGGTGCTGGAAGGTTAAGGAAGGATGTTCGGGGTAACCCAAAGCTTCTGACTGAAGCCCCAGTAAACGGCGGCCGTAACTATAACGGTCCTAAGGTAGCGAAATTCCTTGTCGGGTAAGTTCCGACCTGCACGAATGGTCTAATGAGTTGAACACTGTCTCCTCCACGAGCCCGGTGAAATTGTAGTATCGGTGAAGATGCCGGTTACCCGCCACGGGACGGAAAGACCCCGTGAACCTTCACTACAACTTTGCATTGATTCTGAGCAACCGATGTGTAGGATAGTTGGGAGACTGTGAAGTGGCTTCGCCAGGAGTCATGGAGTCATCGTTGAAATACCAACCTTCGTTTGCTTAGGGTCTAATCCCTTACGGGAAACAGTGCATGGTGGGTAGTTTGACTGGGGTGGTCGCCTCCTAAAAAGTAACGGAGGCTTGCAAAGGTTCCCTCAGTACGGTTGGTAATCGTACGTAGAGCGCATCAGTATAAGGGAGCTTGACTGTGAGACAGACGCGTCGAGCAGGGGCGAAAGCCGGCTGAAGTGATCCGGTGGTTTCCGTATGGAAGGGCCATCGCTCAAAGGATAAAAGGTACTCCGGGGATAACAGGCTGATCTCCCCCAAGAGCTCATATCGACGGGGAGGTTTGGCACCTCGATGTCGGTTCGTCACATCCTGGGGCTGGAGAAGGTCCCAAGGGTTCGGCTGTTCGCCGATTAAAGTGGCACGTGAACTGGGTTCAGAACGTCGCAAGACAGTTCGGTCCCTATCTGTGGTGGGCGCAAGTAAATTGAGAGGACATGACCTTAGTACGAGAGGACCGGGTCGTACGTACCGCTGGTGTATCAGTTGTGCCGCCAGGTGCAGCGCTGAGTAGCTATGTACGGACAGGATAAACGCTGAAAGCATCTAAGCGTGAAACCTTCCTCAAGATGAGTTTACTTTTAAGGGTCGTCAGAGACGATGACGTTGATAGGCTACAGATGTAAAGCTGGTGACAGCAAAGTCGAGTAGTACTAATTGCCCGTACGCTTTAATTTTTTTCTTATCTATTCTCGCTTGTTTAGCAACGATTCCAATATGTCACTTTATTGATGACTCGATCATCACCAATATTATGGTGGTTTTGCCGAGGGTGTTCACCTCTTCCCATCCCGAACAGAGAAGTTAAGCCCCTCATGGCCGATGGTACTGCACCAACATGCGGGAGAGTAGGTAGCCGCCATATCTCTTTAAAAGCCTCAGTGAAAACTGAGGCTTTTTCTTTTACCCCACCTCCCCCACAAAACTACACGGGGAAAAAGAGCCTATTAAAGAAGACAACGCCTCATAAAAAAGAGACCCCCCCGGGTCTCTTTTCCTTTTATCATCGTGCGACCCGGTACACCGGGTATTGCATATGGCCCGGCT
>NZ_SKFH01000057.1 GCF_004343705.1 Flaviaesturariibacter aridisoli | reverse complement strand
TGGAAAGCGCTGCTACCTACGTTTTGCATTCAACTGGGCCCGTTGTGCCGCCATGTCGTCGTGCCGCCGCGATCCGCCGCAGGCGAAAAAAAGAGGACCGCAGGTCCTCGCTGCGGGCGGGCGCAGGCGCCCTTGGTCGCAACGGCACGGCGGCGCAACGACGCGACGTTTTTGGAAAGCGCTGCTACCTACGTTTTGCATTCAACTGGGCCCGTTGTGCCGTCGTGTCGTTGCGTCGCCGCGATCCGCCGCAGGCGAAAAAAAGAGGACCGCAGGTCCTCTTTATCCATAGGTTACAGAAATGGAAGTTTACGCTTCGTCCTTGCCGTCCGAATCTTCCAGGGCTGCTTTCAGCTGCTCGTGGAAGTGCTGGAGGGAGTCGAAGTGCTCGAGCTCGATGGTCTTGCCCTGCTCCAGCAGGCGCGTCGTCAGCACATAGGCCAGCTCAATCGGCTCCAGCTCGGTACCGGCCAGCTCGGCGTCCCAGTTGGTGCCTACCAGCAGCTCCTCGCTTTGCATGCCGAGCATCCAGGTTTCGAGGAATTCGGAAAGCGGTATTTCTACGGCCGCATAGGCCTCCCACTCATCGGTGGCGAGGGAGCGGGCGCCCTCGGGGTTCGACCAGAACGGGATCACCTCGGCCTCGTCGTACTCGTTGGAAGGCGACACGGCAAAGCCCTCATCGGAACGGAGGGCCCACACGGAGCCGCTCTCGGCGGCCTGCGCGATGAAAAGGCGGTGCTGGTCTTCGGAATGCTGCTCAAACTGTTCGGAATGCTGCTCGAAATTCATGGCGCGAAGGTACGGGAGGAACGCTCGTCCAACCGACGAGATGCCGGCACCCGTCCCGCGGTCATTTCGCCAAACAATACGCGCCGTAGGGCCGGGTAACCCGCGTTGCCCCAGGTGCAATCGCCCCGCAGCGTCCGGGCATAGCCGGTGCCGCTGACGGAGAGCTCCTGCGTGCGGCTGCCCGCCTGTGGGCAGGTGGCCTCCAGGCGGCTGAACGCCTGCAGAAACACCTCCACCGCCCGCAGTTGCGCAGCGCTTAACTGCTCCACGTGCCGGGAAACGCGGCGGGCCGGCTGCGAGAAGTTGTCCGTCTCCGTTTCAGTGGCTGCCACACGCCCGCCCCGGCTTTCGATCCGCAGCGAGTCGGTGATGAGGCCGTCGTCGCCCTCGACATAAACGATCGTGAGCGGGCCTCCCGACACCGAGGGCACCGGCTGTTGGCAACCTCCGAGGGTCAGCAGGAGCAGGAAGAAAACGAAACGCGGGGCAGTCCTTTGCAGCATGGCCTGGGCTATTGGGAAGCGTGATCCAATGGGTAATAGCGTTCCTCCATCACCTTGAAATGATGAAGCTGGTGCCCGATGATGTTGAAGCCCATCGCGAGTACGGACATCTGGTATTTGTAAAAGACGCAGTTCGTTTCCAGGATGGCGTCGTTAAAGCTGTCGAACAACGCCTTCGTGGCCACGCGCACGGCGCGCAACCCGGCGAGCAGCTGCTCCACCGGCAACTCGTCGGCGTTGCCGTTCGCCGCCATCACGTCCTGCTCCAGGCCTTCGGGGATGGTGCCTTCCTGGCGGGCAAAGAGCAGCGTGCGGTAGCACCAGATGCGCTCCCAGTCGGTGAGGTGCTGAAGGATGGTATGCATCGACCATTTCCCCTCCGCATAGGCTTTGCGCCCGATGCGCTTCAGGCGCGCCCCATCGAGCGCATCGATCTGCGCCAGGCTGCGATCGAAGGCTTCGGACAGGTCCACGTCGTCCACCAGCTTGATGTAGTATTCGAAGTAGTCAGGGTATTCTTTGATGTCGGATCGCTTCATAACAGATCGGGAAGTTAGGTGTAAAAACAGGTTGCCGAACCGGGGCTGATGCCGGACGCAGCACCCCCGGGTGGCGGATTGCCAGCAGGCCTGCCCTCCATCAATGCCGGGAATCCCGTCGATCACGATGTGTACATCAACCCGCAGTTGTCCGCTTATACAACAGGAAATGGCCGTCGGCGCCCTGCCTTTGGAAACCGAATTTTTCCAACAGCTTTGTTGAACCCTCGTTATCGCGATGGGTACCGGCTTCGAGGGAACGGAGCCCGAGCGCGCCGGTTGCATAAGCGATCACGGCCGAAAGGGCTTCCTGCATAATGCCCTTTCCCTGGAAGCCCGGTAATAATTCATAGCCGATTTCCGCCTGCGCAGGATCGCCGGAAAAACCGAACAGGCAGATCGTTCCGATCAACCGGTCCGTCCCCGTGCATTCAATGGCCCAATAAAGGGATTCATTCCGCCGGTTGTGTTCCTGTATCGCCTCTATGAATGCCCGCGCGTCCGCGATGGTTTCGCTCGGCTTCCGGTCGAGGTACCGGTTAACGGCAGCGTCCGAGCGCAGTGCGAATATTTGCTCGTCGTCCTGGAGCGTGAGTGGCCGGAGTGTCAGCCGCTCTGTTTGCAGGACCGGGAAGGGGGTGAAGTTTCTGTCGGGCATTGGTACTGGATCTTATTTATGGAAGCGGCCAACCCCTGAAAGATACTTCAACCATAGGATAGCAACCCGGCGCAAAGGCAAGACATACGCCCCGGCCAAGCAAAAATGGCCGTTCCGCTCCTGCCGGCTGTACGCACCCGAACAGCCTTGGCCTAAACGCTTACCCCCTTTGTACCCGCTTACAAACGCTTCTACGCGCTTCCCGCCCCCTTTACGCCCGGGCACCGTTCCGCCATACCCCGCCTTTACGCTTCCCCCTAACCGCCGGCGGTTGCACCCGCCTCCCCCCTGGGGCGCCCCCAACCGCGCACGGTCAGGGCCGCCCCACCCCCCGGGGGAAGCCTAACCGCGCACGGTTAGCCCTTCCCCACCCCCCTGGGAGGGCCAAACGCGCGCGGCCAGCCGCGCCTCACCCCCTGGGGAAGCTCCAACCGCGCGCGGAAGCCCTCCCGGCCGGACCCGGCTGCCTGCTAACTGATTGATTGACAGCCAGGATCCGGATTGTGCATTTTTTGTGCATTTCCCGGCTTGATAGTACCGGGAATGAGCTGTAGCTTTCTGTAAACCTTTTTCATTACCTCTAAACCAAAACCGATGATTACTCCGTTCAGCCTCATCCCCCTGCACCACGGCGAGTATGTAGCCCATACAGGTACCGTGCTCGAAATCACCAAAGACCCCGCACTACCCGCCAGCCTCCGCGCTGCCCGCGGCCTGCTGCAGGCCTACCACCAGCGCATCCTGGCCGCGCACGCCGGCGGCGACGAATCGGAGCTCAGCACCGAGCGCCGCATCGCCGACGGGGACCGCGACCGGCACTATTCCTCGCTGGCCCAGCTCGCCGCCCTGTATACCCGTCACCCCGAAGCGGATAAGGCGGCGGCCGGCAAAAAACTGGATGCCCGCTTCCGCGATTACGGCACCATCACCGAGATCACCGACCAGGGCATCGACGATGAAACCTTCGACATCGACGGCATCCTCCGCGACCTCGAAGCCCCCGAAATGGCGGCAGCCGCCACCCTCATCGGCGCCGATCCCTGGATCGCCGCACTGCGCAGCGCCGAAGAGGCTGTTATCCGGCTGTCGCTCGACCGCAATACCGAGCGCAGCAACCGGACGCAAGCAACCCCCGAAAACATTGAAACGCTTCGCAAAAAGGCCAATAAAGAGTACCACAAACTCGTGGGCATCATCAATGCTTTTATGATCACCGATGAAGGCGCTGAGCCCTGGCCCGGCCTCATCCTGAAGATCAATACGCTGATCAGGGACAGCCGCCAGGTGCTCGCCGCCCGCCAGGGCCGCGCCGCGGCCGCCAAACAGGAGGCTGCCGAAGCGGACGGAGCCGCCCAAAAGGGCGACGCCACGCACTGATCGCCCTTCTGCTCCTCATTAAAAAGACCGCCCATGGGCGGTCTTTTTACTTATCGATGATAGATACCGGAACAGAGAAGGCATCGTTGCAACAGGGTGCCTAATAATACAGCTTGAAGGTGCTGTATTGCTTGTGGTCGTCGGCAGTGACCGACATCAGGAAGTACCCCGGCTCTTTGCGCACGATCCCGTAATTGTATTTGTCGCCGGGCTTGCTGTAGCTGGCCCGTGCAGGGTTGTTGCTCTCCACGAATTCGATCTGGAATTCACAGCCGCTGAGCCAGCGCATCTTCAGTCGCGAATACGTGCCGTCGGGAAACCGGTCTTCCCAGTAGCCGTCGCGCAGCACCGCGCGTACCGTATCGCCGCTGCTTTCGAGGTAGGCCAGCACGGGGTACTTGCGAAATGCCTTGCAGTCGTCGGCACTGGCCTCGCTCACGGGCTTCGCGGGCACTTCCTGCCAGTCGCCCTTTTGGGGCGCCAGCCGGGCTACCACGCGGGCAAACTCGGGGCAGTTGCGCTGCAGCCGGATGAAGGCATAGTAATAGGCCTGCCGGAAATCGTCCTCGCCCAGGTCCTGCAACACCGGGAGAAGATGAAGCCCGAGGGCTTCCACCACTTTCGACGAATCGGACAACTGCCGCGAGGTGGCGAGCGCCTGGCACACTTTGTTCAGCGTGCTGTCGGGCACTTTCGGGTTCTGTGCGAAAGCAGGCGCAACGCCCAGCAAGGCAAGGAGCAGGAAGGAAAAACGCATGGTTGAAAATAGCACCAAACGGGCACCCGTCGGCAACCTTATTCCCCGGGGGTGTCGTAAGTAAAGCGGCCCACAAAGCGCAGGTGCGGCGCGGGCGTTTCGGCGGGCTCGCCATGGAACAGCCATTCGTTGTACGCTCCTTCCGCCCCGGTGAGCATCAGCAGCGTATTCCACGTACCGCCGATGGCGCGAATGCGTTGCTGCAGGTCGGCACCGAAATGTTCCGAGTGCGAAAAGTCGCCCACTTCTTCGGCCAGGTCTTCGGGGTCGGTGTACACGCATTCGAGGAAGTCGTCGTCGTAACCGGGGCCGCCGAGCGCGGCATCGAACGGGCTGCTGGCGTTGCCGTCGGCATCGTGGTGGTACTCGATGTAGTTGATCAGGTCTTCCTCGTTGTCGAAGCGCGCGAGCCAGAAGGCGGAGCATTGGGTCATGAAGCGAAGGTAAAAGCCGGCTGGGCATCTTCGGGCAGAAACGGGGCCGGGACATTTCCCTGGGATTTTACCGCAGAGGACGGTGAAGGACGAGCGAACGCGTTGCTGGTTGTACAGCAGTACTGGTGGATACAATTTGTGGGAGGAAGCGATCTCAGCGCGCAAGGGGGCCGACCTGCGGTCGTCCATATTTTGACCCCGGAAACAACCCGATCCGCTTTACTGTTTCCCGCCTTCCTTTACCGGCGTCGAGTGCAGCATCCGGATCTTCCACTGGCCGCTGCGGTCCTGTACCAGCACGGCGCTTTCGAGCCAGTGCACGCTTTGGCTCCGCGTGCCAGCGGTAAAGGTGGCCACGTTGTCGTAATACACCCAGGCCATATGCCCCAACCGTTCCGTGCGGTAAAATTCGAGCTGGTTGGTCCGCGTGTAGGGCGTCTTCGGCGGCACCGCGAGCTTGCTGCGCAGCGTATCCATGTTCCAGACGGCGCCTTCTTCGAGCAGCACGAAGTCGGGTGTAACGGTGGCCGCGATGGAGTCGGCATTGCGCACGGAGAAGCCCTCAAAGAAGGCCCGCACGGTCTCTTCGGGCGAGGTGAGCGGGCGCTGCGCGCGCGTGGCGGAGGCGAGCAGCAGAAGAAGCAGGCAAAGGATGGGTCGCATGGGTGCTGTTTGGAAAGAAAGATACGACAAGGTCGGGATGGAGTGGAACCGCACGAACAGGCGCAGCACTGCGCAAAAGATCAGGAGGGCAAGACCACCTTCGGCCCGAGGAACTTCGGCCTGGTGCCCATGAGGTAGTCGAGGAAAAGCTTGACGCGCGCCAGCCGCTCGCGGGCCTGCACGCGCAGGCCGGAGCGGGCGCCCACGTCGCGGGCGTTGAAGCCGATGGCCGAAATGCCCTCGCGGCCGGCGATGTAGAGGGCGCGCTCGTTGTGGAAGGCCTGCGAGATGACGGTCACCGAATCCTGCCCGAACACGTCGTGCAGGCGGACCATCGAGTCGAAGGTGCGGAAGCCGGCGTAGTCGAGAAAGATCCGCGCCGAGTCGACGCCCGCGGCAATGAGGTCGGCGCGCATCAGCGAGGGCTCGTCGTAGTCCTTACGGCTGTTGTCGCCACTGATGACGAGGTAGCGGATCTTGCCCGCCTTCAGCAGGGCTGCAGCCGCCTCGATGCGATAGGTATAATAGCGGTTCTCCCAGCCGCTTTCAAGTTGCTTCGCGGTACCGAGCAGCAGGCCCACCTTGCGGTAGGGGATGGCGCCTACGTCGGTATACAACCGGCCTTCGGCGGCGCGGTCTACGGCGCGGTTGCAAAAGAAGACGGTGGCAAGCGCAGTGGCGGTAAGAACCAGTAACAGGTAGAAGAGCTTCTTACGCATAAGATTCGGTAGCTCCGTATTTATACGGGCGAGCCACCCCGGCTTCTTAAAAGGTCAGCTCAAACAAAGCCGCGCTTCCCGGAGGCAGGTATCGAGCCAGCCTTCGTACCAATCGAGGAAGTTCGCTTCCGGCGCCAGCTCGGGCATCAGCTCGGGCTCCTGGTAGTAATACAGCACGCGGCCGCGGAGCGGGCCGTTGAGCACGAGGCCCTGGTAGCCGCTGCAGCCCTGGTGGCCGATGGTGAGGATGCCCGCGTAGAGGCGTGCGCAGTATTGGTCGTAGTCGTTGTCGGTAACGGCGCTGATGCGCTGCTGCACCATCGCGAACCAGCTGTCGGCGGTAAAGCCGGCGTGGAAGAAAACGGGGCGCCGCAGGTGGTTGAACCCACTGTCCACCACCTCGTCGAGACCGGTGCCGAAGGCATAGAGACCGTGGGCAGGACCGGCGCCCTCGCGGGAAGCCTGCGGGCCGCCGCTGCCCACCGCGGTAACGAAGGCGCGGTAACAGGGCGGCAGCTCAATGCCGTGTTGCGCCTCGAAGGCGGCTAACTCGGCTTCCGTCACCGTATCGCCGAGCTCATAGCGGTGGGTGGCTGCGCCGAAGGCCGCCAGCTCCTGGTCGAAGATCCGCGCCAGGGGCAGCTTGCGCCGGATCCGGGTTAGTTGGTTGTGGAAGTTCATGGTGCAGTCGCCGGCGGGGCTAAGCTCCGGCATATTGAAAGTAACATAGTTTTTTCGTCCGCAAAAAGCCTTTCCGGCAGGCGGCCGTCCTGGCGGGGCGCCGGCGCTATTTTGACCTTTATCAAATCGCTTACGAATTGTTTTGGGCAATTTGTGGCGGTAAACCTACATTGGTAAACGTACCAAAACGAACGCATGGAAGGATTGATCATTGTCTTGTTCCTGTGCATCATGGCCATCCTGCTGCGCCAGGGCGCGCGGCGGGCGGAAGAGATGGACCGGATCGCGGGGCGCCTGCGCCAGCTCTCGGACGACCTGAAGCAACTCAAAGAGAGCGGCACGGCACCCCGTTCGGAAATGCCGCAGGAGCGGCCTGCGCAACCCCGCCCGGCCCCGCGGCCGCAAACGCCCTGGCCCCAGACACCGCCACCTCCGCCAAAGCCGGTACCCCAACCGGCGCCGCCCCCGCCCCAACCGTCATCCACCTACCCCGTGCCCCCCGCACCCGGGTCGGTGCTCGACCGCATCAAGCGCGAGCATCCCGACCTGGAGAAATTCATCGGCGAAAACCTGGTCAACAAGATCGGCATCGCCATCCTCGTGCTGGGCATCGCCTTCTTTGTCAAATATGCCATCGACCAGCACTGGATCAACGAGGCGGGCCGCGTGGCCATCGGCTTCGGCTGCGGCGCCGGCCTGCTCGGCATCGCGCACTACCTGCGCCGGTCCTACCGCGCCTTCAGCGCCGTGCTGGCTGGTGGCGGCATCGCCGTCCTGTACAGCACGGTCGCCTTTGCGTATCACCAATACCAGCTCTTTTCACAGCCGCTGGCCTTCGCGCTCATGCTGCTGGTGACCGTGGGCGCGGTGCTGCTGGCACTGCTCTACGACTCGCTCGCACTGGCGGTCATTGCTACTGTCGGTGGCTTCGCCACGCCCCTGCTGGTGGACAACGGCTCGGGCAACTACACGGCCCTTTTTCTCTACCTCGGCATCCTCAACGCCGGCATCCTCGGCGTCGCGTTCTTCCGCCGCTGGCCGCTGCTGCAGGGCCTTGCTTTCGGATGTACGGCGCTGCTCACGGCCGGCTGGCTGCTGCGCGTCAACGGCTACATCGGCGGCGCCCTTCGCCCCCTGAATTACGGCCGCGCCCTGGCACTGGTCACGCTGCAGTACGCCCTCTTCCTGGCCAGCAGCCTCGCCTTCCCGCTCCGCTTCCGGCGGCCCTTCCGCGCCTGGGACCTGACGCTGCTGCTGCTCCTGACGGCCGCCTACTATGCCGCCGGCATGCTGCTGCTCGACGACGTGCAGGGAGGCCGCTACCACGGACTGTTCACCATTGCCTCGGGCGTCATCGACCTGGCGCTGGCAGTCTACTGCTTCCGCCGCCGCGGCACCGACCGCAACCTGCTGTACGTGCTCATCGGGCTCGCCCTCACCTTCGCCACGTTGGCCGTGCCGGTGCAGGTCGAAGGCCATGCCATCACGCTGTTCTGGAGCGCCGAGTTCGTGCTGCTGTACTGGCTGTTCCTGCGGTCGCGCATCGGCCTGTTCCGCTTGGGCTCCTGGCTGCTGATGGGGCTTGCCACGCTGAGCCTGCTGCTCGACTGGCTGTACTGTCCGCCTACCGATGGAGGCCTGATCGTCCTGTTCAACAACGGGCGCGGCGGCGTGACCAATGCCGTCGTCATCGCCGCCTTCGGTGCCTATTACGCCCTGCTCTACCGCCCCGGCAACCCGGAGTCGCAGCCCGCCCGCCGCGCCCTTGCCTGGATCAGCGGCAGCGCGGCCCTGCTGCTGCTCTACGTGTCGCTGCTCAGCGCCGTGAACCTGTATTTCTACAAGTATGGCTCGCTGGATGTGCCCAACGTATACCACCGCATCGTCACCGCCGCGCTCGCTCTGGCTACCGGCCTCCTGTTGCTGCGCCGCCGGGGTGTCGCCGCCCCCTGGATCGCGCTGGGACTCGGAGGATTCGCCCTGTTGTATTACGGGTGCAGCCAAGGCGCGCTGGCGGGCCTGCGGCAAGGGGTGCTGCAGGGCCGCTATTCCTGGAGCCACGTGGCGGCCAACGCAGTGGCTACCGGCCTGTATATAACGCTCCTCCTGCGCCTGGCGTTGCTGGCGGCAAGGAACGAAGCCTATGCGTCCATACAGCGGCCGCTGGCCTGGATCTTCAGCACGGCCATCGTGCTCTTCCTGAGCCTCGACGCGGGCCACTGGTATGTGCTCGGAGGCAGCGGCCCATCGGGCCAGCGCGCGGGGCAATACGCCCGCGCTGCGCTTACCATCCTCTGGGGCCTCTGTTCCTTTGCGCTGATGTGGCTGGGGATGCGCCACCGGGCGCAGGTGCTGCGCGTGATCTCGCTGAGCCTCTTCCTGCTGGCGCTGCTCAAGCTGTTCTTCTTCGACCTGCGCGCCATTTCGGAAGGCGGCAAGATCGCGGCCTTCATCCTCCTCGGCGCCCTGCTGCTGACCGTATCTTTCATGTACCAGAAACTAAAAAAGATCCTCATCGATGACCGCCCTGTATAAATACGGTAGTGCCCTGTTACTGCTGCTGTCGCTCGCCGGCGGCGCGCAGCCCCTCGTGGAGACGCGCCTCGGCACGGTGCCGAAAGACGGGTTTTACCGGGTAGCCTTGGCGCCGGAGCTCACGCGCCACGCGCGTGGCAACTTCCCCGACCTCCGCCTCCGCGACGAGCGCGGCGAGCCGGTGCCGTACCGCATCGAGCGCCGCCTCGGCAGGTCGACTTTTTCCTGGCTCACGATTCCTGTGGCGCACCTGGAAGAGACCGACAGCAGCACGCGGATCACGTTCGGAATGCCCACGGAGCGGTCGTCGGGCTTTCAGCTCGTGTTCGCCAACACGGCGGCACGCCGCGGCGCGGCGCTTACCGGCAGCGACGACGGTCAGCGCTGGTACGGCATCACCGACCGCTTTGAGCTCGCCCCCCAAAGCACGGTAGAGGACGGCACCGGGGCGATCGCGCAGCTTTCCTACCCGCCAAACACGTACCGCTACATCCGGCTCGAGATCCGCAACGGCAAAGCGGCGCCCCTGCGCCTGCAGCAGGCGGGCATCTTTATGGGAGCGCCCTACCCTGAGCGCTGGCAGGTATCCGGGCGGCATCCGTTCACCGACAGCAGCGCCAACGGCAGCAGCATCGTCCGCATACAAAACCCGCGCGGCGAGCTCCTCGAAAAGCTCCGTTTCAGCATCAGCCGGCCGAAGCTCTTTGCCCGCAACGTGTCGCTCCGCGAAGCCGGCGGCCGCGAACTGTCGACCGGCGTCCTGATGGACCGGCAACTGGATCTTACCTTTCCCGGCACCCACGCACCGGCACTGGAGCTGTTCCTGGAAAACGGCGACAACCCGCGGCTGCAGATCGACAGCATCGTGGGCATGCAGCGGCAGTACGACCTCGTTGCCTTCCTGGAACGGGGCCACACCTATACGCTCCGCGCCGGCGACAGCAGTCTCCGGGCCCCGGCGTACGATCTTTCCGGCTTCAGCGACTCAGCAACGAATGCAGCACCGTTTCTTGCCTACGGTCCGCTGCGCACCGTAACAGTAGCGGCGCCTGCAAAAGGCGACAACCGCGTATGGCTTTGGATCGCGCTGGTGGCAGGGGTCGGTGTACTGGGCGCCCTTAGCCTGACGATGTTGCGGGAGGCGAAAAAGCGGGAGCCCTGATTGCTGAAGCAGAGGCGCCTACGGCGTCTGTCCAAGCCCGCTGTAAAAACGGATGGCGGCGATGATCTCTTCCTCGGCCTTGTTTTGCGTGTTGGACAGGGGCAGCTTGCGGTGGTAGAGGTTGCCGTCTTCGCGGTAGTATTTGAGGTGCAGTTTGAAGTTGTCGCTGAAGCGGCTCGTGCCGCCTTCCTCCACCACCTTGGCGCTGACGAATTGGGGCCAGGTGAAGAGCCGGCGCCCGTAATAGGAAAAGCCGGCGGCGTCGATCTTCATGATGACGAGCTTGCTGCGGATCTTCCGGAAGAAGATGAACGCCGGGATGACGGCGAGCAGCAGGAGCCGGTTGTTGATCCCCGCGTCGGGGTTGCGGAAGATGTCGGCAACGGCGTAGAGGAACATCCCGGCAAAGACCACGGCCAGCGCCACGGAAAGCCCGCGCTCTTCGCCGACCGTAAAGGCGCCTTCCGGCTGCAGGTTCTTGGTATAGCGGTTGGTCATAACGAAGGGTAAAGGTATTACTTCCGGCGGCCCGTCCAAGAGGCAACCGGGCGCGGACAATTCAGGCAGCCCTTTGCCCGATTCGTGCGCCTTTGGAAGTTGCTGTAACCTTCGGACCGCTAGCTTCGTCCCATTGCAAAACCACGCACATGACAACGTCCCGATCCCTCCGTCTGCTGGCCGCCACTGCGGCGCTTGTAGTGGTACTGGCCGCAGCCAGCCTCCTCCGGCCGGCCCTGTCCACCGCCTTTGCCGGTGACACGGAAGTACGGAGCGGCGGGGAGCTCATCTGGGAATCGCTGTCGCGGAACCTGATGCCGCAAGCTTCGCTCCGGTAGGTTTTGAAGGTTTTAAAGCCTGTTAAGGTCAGCGATGACGAAGAACGGAATCCTCAACCCTGAAGAACCCTAAGAACCCTTCTAAAAAACTTTGTAACCTTTTACCCCACTATACCGTACTACCTTTGGAACTGCCCGACTGTTTATGACCGAAAGAGACTATAACGAATGTGTAAACCTGCATGCCGACGCGGTATACCGCTTCATTGTCAAGAACCTGCGACATGAGGAGGATGCCCGCGACGTGGTGCAGACGGCCTTCGAAAAGCTTTGGCGGTCGCGGGCCGATGTGGAAGCCGAAAAGAGCAAGTCTTTTCTTTTCACCATCGCCTACAACAGCATGATCGATCACCTGCGCAAGGTGAAGCGTATTTACCTCAAGGAAGAATTCAACCCCGATGTGCGCGTGGTAAACCGCCCCGTGCACAACGCGAAGGCCATCCTGGAGGAAGCCCTCGGCCGCCTCAGCGAAACCCAGCGCTCGCTGGTGATGCTGAAAGACTACGAAGGCTACAGCTACGAAGAGATCGGGCAGATCATGAACCTGAACAGCAGCCAGGTGAAGGTGTACCTCCACCGTGCCCGGCTTCAGCTCAAACAGTACCTGGTAAAAGTGGAAAATGTCATCTAAGTACCCAGCATATCACCCCCTCACCCGGGCCAACTACGAGGAGGCCTTTCTCCTCTATGTAGACGGCGAGCTTTCTCCCGAGGCCATGGACGCCGTGGATGCCTTCGTGGCGCTCCACCCCGACCTCCACGAGGAGCTGCAGGCCTTACTCGACACCCGCCTCGACGCCGAGCCGCTGACGCTCGGCAACCTGGACTTTCTCCAGGCCCCGCAGATGCGGCAGCTTTCCCGCGAAGAAGAACTCCTTTCCTATATCGACAATGAGCTCGGCGACGCCGACCGCGCGGCCCTCGAGCGCGACCTTTCCGCCGACCCCGCCCTGCGTGCGGAGCTGGCCGCTTACCATGCGGTCCGCCTGCCGGCCGACGCCGTCACTTGTCCTTTCAAAGAAGAACTGTATCGCCGGGAAGAGAAGCGCCGCCCGCTGCTGTGGCTGCCCCGCGTGGCCGCCGCCGTTCTCCTGCTGGGTGCCGGCGCCGCCCTTTGGCAAAGCAACTGGAGCGGAACCGGGTCCACGGGCCATGCCAGCAGTGCCGGCGTAGCGCAACGCACGGAGCCGGCCCACACGGCAAGCACCCCGGCGATCACGGCACCGGCTGCAGAAACCAGGCCTACAGAAACCAGGCCTACAGAAACAACGGGGCAACCCGCACTCGCTGCCGCCACGCCGGTAAAAACGCACAGGGCTAACCGTATTTCTACGGGCATCGCCATCCCCCTGCCGGCCGTAAAAGGCGGCCTGCCGCCCGCGTCCAAAGAGCGGGGCTATGCGCAGCCCGGCGAGCAAAAAGAAGCCATCGCTTACAACTATACACCCGACCCGCGCGACCGGACGCCGGAACAGCGCAACGCCTTTCCGGGCAGTGCCGACACGCATCCTTCCGTTAACCCCACTTTAGCAAATCCGGGTGTAACTTCTGCCAGCACCGCTGCGTTGAACAATCAGAAGGCCGACGCGCAGCCCACCGCCTCCGAGGCGGTCTACCGCGAGGAAGGACGCCAGAACTCGGTGCGCGGCTTCCTCCGCAAGGCGAGCCGCTTCATCGAGAAGCGCACGGGCATCAAGACCACCAATGAAGACAACCAGCTGGTGGTGGGCGGTGTGGCCATCAATTTAAAATAACCGAAAAGAACGATTTATGAAAAGAATGCTACTGGCCACTGTGGCCCTGGGCACCACTATGTGCAGCTTTGCCCAGACCGATTCAACGAAAACCGGCACCACCGCAACGCCCGACACGATCCGCGTAGGCGGTATGGTGATCGTGCGCGACGGCAAGGGCGAGCAGGGGAGGAACCGCTCCATCTCCTTCGGCGGCCGCCGGCACCGCAACGTCAACGCCAACTTCCTGAGCACCGGCCCCATCCTCGACCTGGGCTTCTCCAACTTCGTGGACCGCAGCAACTATGCTTCCGCCGAAGCGCAGGCTATCGCCCCCGGTGGCAAGGACGACCTCCTGACGCTGCGCACGGGCAAGTCGGTCAACGTCAACATCTGGTTGTTCATGCACCGCGTGAGCCTCGTGAAGCGCGTGGTGAACCTCAAATACGGCCTCGGGCTTGAGCTGAACAACTATCGCTTCGACGACAACAGGGTTCACCTGACAAAGAACCCTACGTTCGTCACCCTTGACCCCGCTTACGAAAAGGTGAACAAGAACAAGCTCGCCGCCGACTATCTCACGGTACCGGTCATGCTCAACTTCAATTTTACGCCCGGCCGTCAGCATCCCTACGGCGTCAGCCTCGGCGTAAGTGCCGGTTACCTGTACTCGTCGCGCCAGAAGACCCGCGTGGACGGCAAGAAGACGAAGGTGCACGACGACTTTGAGCTCGAGCCCTGGAAGCTTTCCTGGGTGGGCGAGCTGGCCCTTGGCCAGGTGCACTTCTACGGTTCCTATGCCCTGAAAAGCATGTGGCGCAAAGGCCTGGACGTAACGCCCTACACCGTAGGTATCCGCCTCAGCCGCTGGTAATCGCTGATGTCGGATCTCAAATCTTAGATTTGAAGCGGATCGCTGTGCGATCCGCTTTTTTATTTCCGCAGCTACGAAATCTGAGATCCGACATCCGAAATCAGCGATTTTTCTAGCATGATGTTTGCTTTTGGCGATTTGCTAACGAACCGCATACTAACCATTTGCGTCTGTCGTTATACATTTGATTCCAAACCGTTGTGACTTCATGAAAAACACCCTTCTGCAAGCGTGCCTCCTCGCCGCGGCCCTTTTTCCGCTGTCGGCGCAACGGCAGGCAGCGGCCGGATCCCGCTCCGGTGGCCGCGCCGACCTCACCTTACCCAACGGTTCTTCCCTCCCGATACAGCCCATCCGGATCGTGATCGACAAGTCGGACTACGAGCTGTCGGTGTACGACGCCCAGGGCTGGTACGCCACCTACCCGGTGGTGTTCGGCAACAACAGCCTGGCCGACAAATGCGTGGAAGGCGACCGCTGCACCCCGGAAGGAAGCTTCCGGATCGCCAACAAGCGCGTGCACAATAAGTGGAGCCGCTATATGGGGCTCGACTACCCGACGCCGGCCTCCATCGCCCGCTTCAACGAGCTCAAGCGCCAGGGCAAAATCCCCCGCAACGCCACCCCCGGCGCCGGCGTGGGCATCCACGGCACCTGGCCCCACGACGAATACATGATCGACCGCTACAGCAACTGGACCAACGGCTGCATCGCCATGAAAAACGAAGACGTGCAGGAAGTGTACGGCTTCGTGGGCGTGGGAACACCGGTGACCATTAAAAGGTGAACGGGGGAGCAGGTGAGCGGGTGAACGAACAACCGTCGCAAGGCAGAGACGGCTTCAAGCACTAACAAAAACACAACACTTTTCTGACACTACGCCGCTACGGAGTGGGTCTTTATGTGCTACTTTTGCCCGGATGAAACGAAACCGCTCTTCGTACACCACCGCGCAAAAGATCGGCAGCGTGCTGCTGATGATCGCTTTGCTGTGGCTGACGGTGAGCATTCCTTTCGTATACCGCTTCCAGCAGCAGCAGAAAGCCATCAAGGCTTCGATCGCCCTTGAAAAGTCGGCCGACGACGACAGCGGCAACCCGCTCTCGAACACCAACGAGGAAAAATGCGAGTCCGGCGTGTCCATGCCCTCGGAATACCTCCACGAACCGCTCCACATCGAGCATCCCTCCGGCGCCCTCTCCCTGCAATACCACTCTTACGAGCAGGACGATTTTGTGGCCTTCCACCCGGAGTTCATCACCCCGCCTCCCGACGCTGACCGGTCATAAGTATCCCCGCGTACCGTAGCTACCCGGACGGCCTTTCGTGGCCCGCTCCGCGCCTATTTGCCGCTACGGACCCCGGCTGCGCTGCCGCAGCCGTCCTTTCCACTCACTCCAAAAACTGGTCAGTTATGTCTACTCCTCAAAAGGGTTTCGCCTCCCTGAAGGCAGATATCCCGTCATCTGTTGTCGTCTTTCTTGTAGCGCTCCCGCTATGCCTCGGCGTAGCGCTGGCATCCAAAGCCCCCCTGTTCAGCGGCCTCATCGCCGGTATGGTGGGCGGTATCGTGATCGGCCTGTTCAGCCGCTCGCAGCTGAGCGTATCGGGTCCTGCCGCCGGCCTTACGGCCATCGTTGCGGCCGCCATCATCGCCATGCCCGGCGGCTCCTTTGAAGCCTTCCTCGTTTCGGTGGTCATCTGCGGCGCCCTGCAGATCCTGATGGGCTTTGCCCGCGCCGGCGTCATCGGCGATTACATTCCAAGCGCCGTCATCAAGGGGATGCTCGCCGCCATCGGTCTCATTCTCATCCTCAACCAGTTTCCGCACCTGCTTGGCGACGACCGCTCGTTCGAAACCGACGAAGGCGTGGTGCCTCCGCAGAAAGGCAACATCTTTACCAACTTCTTCACCGCCTTCGGCCACATCAACAACGTCGCCTTCCTCATCGGCGGCGTGTGCCTCGCCTTCCATTTTATCTGGGAAAAGCTCGTGGCCAACCGCAAAGGATTTGTGCGCCTCATCCCGGCCCCGCTGCTGGTGGTGCTAATCGGCATCGGCATCAGCGTTGCCTTCCAGGACGGCGGCTCGCTGAAGGCCGGCCACCTTGTGGCGCTGCCGCAGGCTTCGTCGGCGGGCGAATTCCTCAGCTTCTTCAACAGCCCCGACTGGAGCGTGCTGACCAACAGCCACGTGTGGATCACCGGGATCACGCTTGCCATCGTAGCCTCGCTGGAGTCGCTGCTGTCCATCGAAGCCATCGACGACCTCGACCCCTACCAGCGCGTGACCAACAAGAACCATGAGCTGAAGGCCCAGGGCCTCGGCAACCTCGTGTCGGGCCTCATCGGCGGCCTCCCCGTGACCTCGGTGATCGTGCGCTCGTCGGCCAACGTCAACTCGGGCGCCCAATCGAAGAAGTCGGCCATTATGCACGGCGCGCTCCTGCTGCTTTGCGTGGCCTTCATCCCGAACATCCTCAATCTTATTCCGAAAGCCGCCCTGGCGGCCATCCTGATCTTCACGGGCTACAAACTGGCCAAGCCCTCGCTGTTCGCCGCCCTCTATAAGAAAGGCTGGGACCAGTTCATGCCTTTCGTACTCACCATCGCGGCCATCCTGGCCACCGACCTGCTCAAGGGCGTGATCATCGGCATCGTGGTGGGCCTGTTCTTCGTGCTGCGCAGCAACTTCCGCACGGCGGTGATGATCGTACACGACAACAACCGCTACCTCTTCCGCCTGCGTAAAGACGTATCGTTCCTCAACAAACCCATCATCAAGAACAAGCTGGAGCAAGTACCCGCCAATGCGTCGGTGCTTATCGACGCGAGCCGCGCCGACTTTATCGACCGCGACGTGGCCGAGGTGATCGAAGACTTCCAGAAACACGCCCACCTGAAAGGCATCCGCGTGGAGGTCAAAGGCCAGCTGCAGCGGCCCGAGCCTTTTGTAGTGCCGGCCCCGCGGCCCGAAGAAGTCGCAGCCTGAGCCGTGCGACCGTAATCATTCACTAATTAACTTGCAAACAGAAATAAGCTATGCAAACGTACGAGAAACTGTTACTGGAGAACAAAGCCTGGGCTGCAGAAAAGGTAGCCGACGACCCTGATTATTTCAAACGCCTCTCGGCCCTGCAAACACCCGAATTCCTCTGGATCGGCTGCAGCGACAGCCGGGTGCCCGCCGACAAGATCACCGGCACCCAGCCGGGCGAGATCTTCGTGCACCGCAACGTGGCCAACCTCGTGATCAACACCGACGTGAACCTGCTGGCGGTGCTCGACTACGCCGTAACGCACCTCAAGGTGAAGCACGTGATCGTGTGCGGGCACTACGGCTGCGGCGGCATCAAGGCGGCAGCCACCAAGACCGACTACAAGCCCGTGCTCAACATGTGGCTGCGGAATATCAAGGACGTCATCCGCCACCACCGCGACGAGCTCGATGCGATCCCCGACGAAACGAGACGCAGCGACCGCCTCGTGGAACTCAACGTGCAGGAGCAGGTGATGAACCTCGCCAAGACCACCATCATCCAGAAAGCCTGGAAGGCCGAGCAGCGCCCCCACCTGCACGGCTGGGTATATGGCCTCGCCGACGGCATCATCAAGCCCGTGTTCGAGATGGAAGCCGGCACGCATATCGACCCGCTCTATGAGTATGATCTCTGATGTCTGATCTCAGATATCTGATTTTTAGCAAACAATGAGAAATCGCTGTTGCAGGGTGTTGTTCTGTTAAATCAGACATCAGGCATCCTACATCAGCGATTTTCTTTTACGTTTGTCCTATGTCGATCGAGGTCAAACAACTCAGAAAGCACTACGGCACGCAAAAGGCCGTGGACGGCATTTCCTTTTCGGTGCAGCCCGGCGAGATCGTGGGCTTTCTGGGGCCCAACGGCGCCGGCAAGAGCACCACGATGAAAATGATCACCGGCTACCTCGAGCCCGACGAAGGCACCGCTGTTGTAGGTGGGGTCGACGTGCGCCGCGCACCGCTGGAGGTGAAGAAAAAGATCGGCTACCTGCCCGAGTCCAACGCGCTGTACTACGACCTGTATGTGCGGGAATACCTGTCTTTCCTTGCCGACGTGCACGGCATCGCCCATAAAAAAGCACGGGTGGAAGAAGTGATCGCGATGACCGGTCTGACACCCGAGGCACACAAGCGCACCGGCCAGCTGTCGAAAGGTTACAAGCAGCGGGTAGGCCTCGCCGCCGCCCTGCTGCACGACCCCGAAGTGCTGATCCTCGACGAGCCCACCTCGGGCCTCGACCCGAACCAGATCATCGAGATCCGCAACGTCATTAAAGAGCAGGGTAAAAACAAGCTCGTGCTCTTTTCCTCGCACATCCTGCAGGAGGTGGAAGCCATCTGCGACCGCGTCATCATCATCAACAAGGGGGTGATCGTGGCCGATGACCGCCTCGACGACCTGCGCCGTAGAAATACGGCCAACCGGGTGCGCGTGTCTTTCCAGGATCCGCTGGAAGCCGAATGGCTGCGCCGCCTCCCCGCCGTGACCGAGGTGGAAAAGATCGACAGCCGCACCTGGTCGCTCCGCACCGAAGACCCCGAGACGGTGCGCAAGGCGCTGTTGCAGCTGAGCGTGGAGCAAGGACTCAACATCGAAAGCCTGACCACGGGCTCGGAAAGCCTGGAGACGGTGTTCCGCAGCCTGACAAGCCCCCTGTCCCCCGAAGGGGGCACTTAGATCGGTTATCCCTTCTTGTCCGGAAATTTTTTAAAGAATAGTGCGCAAGCGGGAGGCCCGGATCACTTTGTGATCC
>NZ_SKFH01000056.1 GCF_004343705.1 Flaviaesturariibacter aridisoli | reverse complement strand
ATAAGAGGCCAGGTACTTTTTGAGTGTGTTACGCGCCACGCCGGTTTGTGAAGCGATGCGCTGCTTGCCCCAGCCTTGATGGTAGAGGCGTAGAATCTGCCGGATCTTCGACATCTGTATTGCATGATTAGCCATCGGTGCTGCCCTTTTTTCTAAAGGTGGCAGCAGATCAATGGTTGCCGCAGATGCCCGGCTCAGGGATTAGTAAAGCGTCAGTGAAAGGGTGGTCAATTTGCTCCGGCGCGGGGTGGTCAGTTTGCTCCGGCGCCAGGTGGTCAACTTCCACCGGCGCAGGGTGGTCAATATCGCCGGCGTTTGCAAGCAATGTCCTTGATACATGGTTTTTACTTCCAATTTTCCGCGACAGAATCAAATCACCATTCTTCCAAGTTTTTTCCTCATAAGAAACGTTGACCTTGCCGATCAAACTCAGTGCGTCCTTCCATGAAATGATATTGTATCGGTCCTGAGTATATGGGACTGAGACTTCCCTCCAAAGACTATCACCACTGTTTTGAATGTTAAGTGCTTCATCCTTTTCTGGTAATTCGACTTCTTGTATAATCATTTTCGATCGATCAACGTCAAGAATCGATATAAAGTATTTCAGGTCGCCGTTTACATCTGGTTCCTGATACCGAACGGCGTCAATGAACCGAATTCCAGCGTTTGATAGGGTACCGCCCTGAATTTCATATTCGATGTTCATTGATCC
The DNA here is from genome assembly GCF_004343705.1 of Flaviaesturariibacter aridisoli. Taxonomy (GTDB): domain Bacteria; phylum Bacteroidota; class Bacteroidia; order Chitinophagales; family Chitinophagaceae; genus Flavisolibacter; species Flavisolibacter aridisoli. Next base: position 10,150 of record NZ_SKFH01000056.1, on the reverse strand, counting down.
TCCACGGCTCCTTGTTAGAATATACCTTGACAGACGGAAATTGACACCATCTTTCCTCACATTGCTCAGTCCGACAGAGAGTTGAGGGTCGAGGGTAAATGAATCAACTTCGAGATTAAGCTCTTTACGTATGGTCCTGATTAACGAGGTGTCAAACCTGTTTTTCGAGAGGTCTGATAGCGGAATATCAACATCTAACCAACCTTCGAATCCAACAGTTAGAGGAGTTGCTCTTTTACCCTTTCCGTTCACCTGACCGTATGAGGCCAGATATGTAAACAGAAACAACATTATGCAGATTGATCGTACCATCTTGGGCGTGTTTAGGCGTTGCCATTCAAATATAACGCAACTGGCGTCTTAAATGACGCCATTTACGGTTCTGCTTTCCGCCACATTGCCGCTGTGGACTCAGCCCGTATAAACTTCTGTAAAGCGTTTGGAAGAAATCTTCGGAGAATTAGGACGGAGAAGGGATTCGGTATGCGGGAATTTGCACTGAACGCTGACATCGAGTACAGCCAACTTTCCAAAATCGAACGGGGAGTGACGAATCCAACGATTGGCACCGTCCATTTACTTGCCACCGCACTGGGTGTCTCACATAGAGACCTTTTCGACTTTCCTTTCGAATATTGACACCTTTCTCAAATTTGAAGAAGTTAATTCATTGTTTTCCAAATAGTTAACAATTCCGAAAGTTTATCTGTGCTGCATCTTTCGTCAATAAGTGGAGCGCAACAACAAAGGGTTACACGCCAAAAGCGGTAACCTTTTTTTATTTGCCCCACGATTCGCACCACCGTTTACCGAAGGATATAATCAAAAATGTAGCCTTCGCCCCGTTCGAACATTCGCGCGCTCAAGGGGCCAGCAGGCTGCCATGAAAACGGTTGAGTGCAACATCCAGCTCACCCGGAGAAAGCGTCGCCCTGATGGTAAGTTTCCCCGTATCGATCACGAATCCAAAACGGAGACCCAAAGCGAACCGGGCGAGCTCGGCCAAGCCGGGAAATTTTAGTTTAGGCCTTGAAAAAGGTTGCATAAAGAGTAGTTGAACGGGCCTCCAGTGAGGAGGCTCACTACTTCGGTACAACAACCGAGCCCCATACCTGGACTTTTTACTCTTTTATTTTTTACACTTGGATCCGTCCGAAATCTGCCTGTTTATTCTCGACTGGGAATCGCACAATTACGCTATTTAATAACGGCCAGATGCCATCTATTGTGACCTCACGGACCGGTTATTGCAACTAACACACTATAATGGACCACGACAGGAGACACAGCATATCAGGGTTGAATAAGCAACTACTAAACACGAATGCGGAGTTAAGGAACGCAATATGGGGCCAAGGCCAGGCCCGAAGCCATCAAAGCCATCCGCGCGTCAGTAAAGCCATAAAGTTTAAAACAGAAGAAATACAGGCTGCCGGGGCGGGTAATGAGTCAATGCCAACCAATTGACAGCGCGGCGCCCTGCTGATGTTCCACTCGGATTCTAATTCAGAAAACAGGTGCACACGCATGCAGACTGCCCGATCGATCCTGATCCCGAAGCGCTACGTATCCTTTGGAAACAGATAAACGAAATAAGGATACCGCCAGGTTTACCTATCCACATACCACCAAAGGTTGAAACCTGGGCGCTTATGTCCTTGCGTACAAAAAACAAGAATCTTCAATCTGGAAATTACTATATGATATTAAAAAATACCGGACCGGTGGTCGTCATCGAAGACGATGCAGACGACAAAGAAATATTGATAGAGGTGTTCAATGAGTTGCGATACCCCAATGAAATTGTATTTTTTCAGGACGGAGATGAGGCGTTGGCTTACTTAAACAAGACCGACATCGTTCCATTCCTCATATTGTCGGACATCAATATGCCTAAGCTGGACGGCTTTCAGCTCAGGGATAAGATCAAGACCGATGCAAAGCTGGAAATGAAATGCATTCCGTATCTGTTTTTTACGACAGCATCCAGTCAAATGGCTGTCATTGATGCCTATAGCGCTTCCGCGCAGGGCTTTTTCATCAAGCAGAACACCTACAATGAGCTGAAGGAGGTGATCGATATCATTATGAAGTACTGGCTCAAGTGCTCGTCCCCCAATAACTTTTGACCTGGAACTCTCTGAACCCGGTGCAGCCCCGCACAAAAGGACCATACCTATATATTAACAACGGTTGTGCCGACAAAGACGTACCTTACACCAGTTAACATTTGAGCCTCGCATCCAGTACCGGCTACTTACTTTGCCTTCGCATTAACGCTGCTTCCGCATTTAGCTCCCCTCTACTTCTTGCCTTCTCAGATAATTTTATTATCCTTTCAACGTACAAGTTTGAAAATCTACGTTTCCAATCTCGATTTTAATATCGGGAATCAAGACCTTCAAGACCTCTTTTCGCCCTATGGCGAAGTGACTTCCAGCAATGTAATTACAGACAGAACCAGCGGACGTTCCCGCGGATTCGGCTTTGTAGAAATGCTCGATGAGGGTGCGGCCCGGACGGCTATGAATGAAATCGACGCTTCAGAAGTGAACGGCCGAACAATCAACGTCAAAGAAGCGAACCCCAAGACGCCCCGTCCCGCTGGGATGATGACCGGAAGTCATTATTGAGTTGGCAGACAAGCTTTGATAGCCTCTCCCCGGAGAGGCTTTTTTTATGGGCAATTCACTGCCGCATTCAAGGTCCTTATTAGGCGTTGCGTGGGAAAGCGGCCCGCGCGTCCGCGCGGTTCCGGAGTGCCCGAACTTTTATTTATCGTGCCGATCAGCCGCAGGCGCAGATATGAACTATCCCCTTGTATTCATTTAGGAAATGTCCCATATCCGGCACGGTATTCCCTTCTATAGAAGAGTCCAGTATCCCGTGACCTACCCTAAACATCCCACAAAAATGAAAAAGTTTCTCCCGGCCTTTGCCCTCGTTCTTGCGCTTAGTGCCTGCAACTCAGATCCGAAACCCACGACAACAGTTCCCGCCAACGACACTACCGGCCTTGCTGCATTCCAGCAACAAAAGGTACCTGTAGCAGCTTCGGAATTAACACCAGCGGCCACACCTGCAGTCGCTGCGCTTCACCACAGCTCCGTAAGACACACGGCGGCTACCAGAAATTCCACAACGTCTTCCAGCGGCGCAACAACCTCGGGTAGCAGCACGGGCACCTCCGGCGGCACAGCAACTGCAACGCCTAAGAGAAAAGGCATCAGCGGCACTGCCAAAGGCGCCATCATCGGTGGTGTTGCCGGCGCAGCCGGTGGCGCGATCATTAACAAGAAAAACCGTGCGGTGGGCGCCATTGTTGGTGGTGTTGTTGGCGCAGGCGCCGGTGCCTTGATCGGCAACAAGCTCGATAAGAAAAATTAACAGCGCTCCTACCCTAATAACAGATCCCCGTATCGAAAGATGCGGGGATCTGTTATTAACGACGCCCCGCTCACACGACCCGGATGGCGGTCTTTCCTACAGCGCAAAAAGAGAGGCCTTCCGGCCTCCCTTATAAACCACCCTGTTGTCACTATTTTACTAACGATCATTCTTTCAGCAGCTTCACAACGGCCCGCCGGGTGCCCTGGGCCAGCTCTGCGACGTAGGTGCCGCGCGCATAACCAGTGCCGGCGCGCAGCGTCTGCCCCGTGGCAAGCCCGGTAAATTGCTGCAGGATACGTCCGTTCGCGTCGAAGATGCGGAGGCTGATCGGCGTACGGGCATCATCGCTTTGAACCAGCAGCGTAAACGAGCCCTGTGTGGGGTTGGGAAAAGCCTGCAGCCCGAAGCGCAGCGTAGTGGCGCCATCGTCCTTAGCGGTCGTCTCGGTGGCGGTGGCCTGCTCAGTGGCCACGGTACGGCCCGTGCTGGGGGTCGTGCCCGGGGTCAGGCTGAAGCCGCTCTTCACCACGAGGTTGCCGCCGCGCAGTTCCTTCTGCCCGTGCTTGTTGGCGATCCATTCGCTCGAGTACAGCACGTTGGCCAGGACGCCCGGATCCACGTTGCATTCCGCCAGCACGATCGAAATCGAATCACTGTTGCCGGGGTCGCCGCGGTCGATCATGTTCACGTACAGCATTTTGTTGCCGCCCTTTGCTACCGGCGCCAGCGGGTTGGTCACATCCGTGAGCGTCGCTTTGGACGAGAACTGCGCCGTTTGCCGGCCCGGGTTGCTGATGTTCACGCCGAGCGTTTGCAGCGAGTTGGCCTTGATCTGGTACGTGTGCAGGCCATCGCTTTCCGTACGGCGGAACACGATGTTCATATTGCCCTGCAGGCTCGTTCCTTTCTTCGTATACTTCACGTTGAAGCCGAAGTTGGCCTTCGTGCCCGCGTCCGATTTGTAAGTGCCAACCGACTTGTCCGGCACGATGTGTCCGCCACCCGTGATGAAGTCGCCCACCGGTTTGTAGATCGTCACCACCGTATTGTCGGCACTGCAATCGCGGTAATAGTAGCCATAGTCGACCACGACGCCGATGCTGATCTCGCGGTCGGTTTCGTTGTTACCGAGCGTAAATACGGAGTCGAAAGCGATCCGGCCGATCTTGGTATCAGTGCCTACGAGCGTGACATCCAGCCAGCCCGACAAGGGAATCCTGCTGTCGCCGTAAACAAAGCGCGCTTTTGCTTTGCGGATATCGCCGGGCGCCGGATCGTAGGCGGCATCACCGGATACGGCGGTAATGTCGAGGATGTTGGCACGCAGCTTCACAGTGGCTTTCACCGACGTAGCGCTTCCCGTGCTCAGGATCTGGTCGCCGGTGTATTCCACGCGCGCATCTTCCTTGCGAATGCTGAAAGACCGGTCGGTAACCGAGTTGTTTCCCGTGGTCAGACCGTAGTTGCTGCTCGGATTGTTGAAGGTCGCCGTGATGACCTTCGAGCCCGGGGCCAGCTCACCACTAACCGTTTCCAGGAGCGGCTTGCACAGGGTCGCCACCAGGTCGCCGTCGGTGTTGGCAATGAACGGCACCGTACCCAGCTCCTGGGTGCCGATGCGGAAGGTTACCGAGCTGGCAGCCCCGGGCGCGCCGCCGATCTTCGCGGCCCCATTGTCGATCTCGGCACGGACGATGATCGAATCGCTGTACTGCCGGTAAGCGGGCGATGGCACGCCAACGTAGCCGCTGATCGTCACCGGGAGAATGGTCAGCGAATCGCGCACGTAGGTCAGGTCGTAGTTCCGGCTCAATGCCAACGAGCCTTGCCGGATCGCGTATTTACCGACGTCTACGCCCGCATCCCGCGTCAGGTATCCGGTGAACAGGTCGCCGGGCACCACCGACCCGGTGGTTACGGTGTAGGTCAGCTTCGGATCGGCCTGGCCATAGATCTTGCTCTGCGCATCGGCCTTGACCGTTACCGGGCGCTTGTAGATGGCAAAGGTGCTGCCGTTGTAGGTCGTGTCGTAATTGGACGTATTGTCGTCGCTGCCATTCCTGATGCGAAGGTTCGTTTTGACGATGTCGTACGTACCGACGGTATCTCCCGGCACGCGCGACAGCGCACCGCTGAACGCATCCCAGGGAGCCAGGCTTTGACTGGCGCCGATCGTATAGGTGAATGGAACCGGGTCGGCTTCCCCGTAGGTCTTGTGTTGTCCGGCCGTTACGTTGATCGTTAGTGGCCGCTGGCGGATTGTGAAATCTGCGCCCACAAAGGTCTCGGCGTAATTCGTTCCGTAGGTATATGTACCCTTATCGATGGCATAATTGCCGACATCTTCTCCTTCCGCGCGGTGCAGCGCGCCGGCAAAGTGGTCGTTGTTAACAAGATTGCCCGAGGTGATCCTGGCCTTGAGTACGGAGTCGGCATCGCCATAAACTTTACCCGCCGCATTGGCCGTGATGGTGATCGGCCGCGGGTGAATCGTAAGTAATGCGCTGACAAATGTTTCCGCGTAATTGGACCCGTACGTATAACTACCCTTGCTGATGGCATACGTGCCGGCGGCCTCACCGGTTGCGCGATCCAGGAGACCCGTATGCCCGTCACCGGTCACCACCGTGCCACTCGTTACCTGCGCTGTCAAGGCGGGGTCGTTGTCGCCGTACGTCTTCGAAGCCGCATCGGCCGTGATGGTGATGGCGCGCTGGTCGATGCTGAAGAAGCCGCCAAGGTAGCTGGTGTCGTAGTTCGCGGTATTGTCGTCGTTGCCGTTTTTGATCGTAAGTCCCGCCTGCAGGATGGCGTAGCCGCCTGCGTCCTCACCGGGCTGTCGGCTGAGGCTTCCGCTGAACGCATCCCAGGGGGCGAGGCTTTGCGTGGCACCCAACGTGAAATCGAAGGTGGCGGGATCAGCTTCACCATAGGTCTTGTGCTGCCCCGCGGTCACGTGGATCGTGAGCGGCCGATGGCGAATGGCGAAGGTGGCGCCCACGAAAGTCTCTGCGTAATTCGTACCGTAGGTATACGTACCCTTTTCAATGGCATAGCTGCCTGCATCCTCTCCTTCCGCCCGGTGCAATGTGCCGCTGAAGGCATCCTGGAACACGATGCTGCCCGAGGTTATTTTGGCCTTGAGCACGGAGTCGGCATCGCCATATACCTTACCCGCCGCGTTGGCGGCAATGGTGATCGGCCGAGGAGTAATGAACAGGCTGTCTTCAACGTAGGTTTCGGCATAGTTGCCCCCGTACGTGAAGCTGCCCTGGCCGATCAGGTAACGCCCCACGCCTTCACCGGCCGCACGCGACAGCGCACCCGTGGGCTTGTCGGGACCAACGATCCCGCCGGTTATCGTTGCCTTCAATTCCGGATCGACGTCACCATATACTTTGGCCTTCCTTTCGGCGGTGATCGTGATGGGCCGGGGACGGATCGTAAACAACTTGCTGACAAATGTCTCCGCGTAATTGGAACCGTAGGAATACGTACCCTTGCCTATGTCGTAGGTACCTGCATTTTCCCCGGGGTCGCGGGTGAGGGTGCCGCTTGCCGCATCACTGCCTACGATCGTGCCGCCCGTTACCTGTGCGGTAAACTGCGCCGTGTCTGGATTGCCGTAAATCCTGGAGGCCGTGTCTGCGGTGAGGGTGATCGCCCGTGCAGCCACGGTGAGCGTACGTTCCACGGTAGTATCGCCGCCGCAAACGTTACTGACGATGCAACGGTACTTACGACCGCTCAGGGCCACACCGGGACGGCCGACGGCCAATGTGCCCGCGGCCGCGCCACTGTAGATGCCAGCTTCGGCCAGGTCGTTCCAGGAAGTGGCAAACTCCTGCCAGCGATACGTAGGTGCGGGTGTTCCGCTTGCTGCTGTAGTAAAACGGGCGGTGTCGCCGTAGGTGATTGACTGCGCTCCGGGCTCACTGCTCACGGTCGCGGGGAGGTTGACGGTAATGCCGGTTCTTCGCTCGGAACTAGTGCCGCAGGTGTTGGAGGCTGTTACGACGATGTCGCCGCTCGTACTGCCGAAGGTGACGGTGATGCTGTTGCTGTTGTCACCAGCAGTAATCACCGCACCCGCAGGCAAGGTCCATTGATACGTAAGACCGGATACTGGCGGCACACTGTAAACCTTGCCGGCTTCCCCACTGCACACGGTTTTATCGCCGCCGATCGGGCCGGGCGGGTTGGGAGAGCCGGAGAGTGTACTAAAGGAAACGCTGCTGGAAGAGTTACTGAAAATCCCGTTCTTTTCCGTTCGTACGCGGTAGGAATAATCCTTTCCAGGCGCAAGTCCGGAAATTACAAAAGAGGTCACATTGCCAACGGCGGAGTCGTTGTAACGACCCACGATGGAGTTAAAGTTGCTGTTGTTGGCCACATCGATCCGGTAGCCGGTCGCACCTTCCACAGCTACCCAATTTGCAGTGGCCTGCGTGCAACCGATCGCTGTTGCAGGACTACCCGAAGGAGGCGCGAGCAAGGTGTTAAAACTGATGGAATTTGCAGAAGAGCCCGAAAAACAGTCATTCGCAGCGCGCATCCTTATGTAATAGGTAACGCCGGAATTAAGACCATTGACTGTGTAGTTTTTCGGGTTCGGATTGCCGACGCTAAAGGCGTTATAAAAGTTTCCGCCAGCAGTCACGAACGATGTGAAGCCTGGATCCGATGCCACGTCAATCAGGTACTTAGTTGCGTTGCTCGCATTGCCCCAGGTCACGCCGAGCGAGGTAGCAGTGGCCGTGCCCTTGCTGACCGTAACGGCACCGAATGTCGGAGCGGTAGCTACCGGTACATTCTGGCTAATGGTTTTATCGTCGCAATTACCGGTTACAGAAATGGTCACACTTTCAGTACCACTAGTATAGGGATTCCAATTTATTGTTATGGAGGAAGCCGAGTTACTAGTTGTGAGCACGCCGTTACCAGCAAATGTCCAAGTGAACCCTGTTACATCAGTTGAGAAGTCGGTCGTATACGTTACGGGTCCGTCAGCAGGACAACGGAGCGATGAAGCGGTGATTTTCAAACCGCATTTTTGTCCGTCGGTAAACGCTGCTTCAGCATGCAGTCCCGAAGCCAGGCCTACCAAATGAATCGGGATCGTTGTGAAGGACCTGCAACTGCACGCTTTCGCCGGGCGCAAATCCGCTACCCGTAAGCGTTACCGTGGCGCCCGGCGGGTAGTCGGGCAGGTCGGTGGTCAGCGTGGGCTGCGCAAAGACCGGCACGAATGCCGACAGCAACAAGAAGAGGAACAGCCAAAGAAGGTTAGGCAGAAGGGCGCGGCTTGCGCGCGGGCAGGGCAAGGCAATACCCTGACTGCGTAGCGGTGTTGTCATAACCGAACGATTTAAGGTTAGCATACGTACCGGCCGGCGTTCCGCGCAGTGCGTGGAGGCAGGTAAGATGAGCAGGGAGGGGGAAAGAAAGGAGAAGCGCTGTCGCGCGCATGAACGGTCGTCCGCCGTGAATGTGTCGTTTAAAATGCCGCAATTATTATTCCAGATGCGTGCGGCAGAGCCGGCTGAAAGAGCATCTTCCCGTAGAAATACGGGCAGCCGGCAAATGGCGCATCGCAACCCAGCACCTCAGCGGATGACCCTTTCGTCTTCGTGCAGCACCGGTTGTTGCGGTTGCGCCTCATACCATCACCTCGCGTCTTGTTTTCAAGCCGCGGAGATTAAGTGCTACTTCCAGCGCCCGTACATACGCGCGCTCCAACAGTCCGGGCCCAAGTGCTTTGTGAACGGTTATCGCGGCATCAAGAATGATGCGGCCAATCCGGTTTAATTCAGATGCTTCCATTCCATAAAGGTTTGAAAGCATGGAATGAAAACAAAGGTGGGAAAAGCACCAGGGAATGTTTTTTTTCACCACGGGGATTGGCGAAGTTTCACAAAATCTGTAGGGTTAAAATCAGGAATTACTCAAGCTCCCGACATCGTTTCCCCAGCTTGCTGGGGCGCACTGAAAACTCCGCGCACGAATGCTGGTTCCACTAATAACGTCCGCCCACCAAAAACACGCGTTCTCTTGCCCTCCACCGCCCTCCGCGGTTAAAACACCCCCAACACGCTCACAGCCATCACGGCCGCACTACCAGGCATCCCTTATTTCCACGGCCCCGGAATACGCCGCCCAGGCCTTCACCAACCGGCAGCCGGCAGAAAGGAACAAAGAAGTGCGGGCCCACCGTATCCCCGTTCCGCACAGAGGTGCTTCCTGTTGGTGAAGCCGGGCAATACAACGATCAGTACGGCCGCGCTTCCCCACTGCATGTGGCTCGGCTTTTGCGGCGCTTTGGGGTATGGAAAAGCAAAACAACAACCCGGAGGAAAACAAACCCCTCAGCCCGGACCCGGATCAAAGCCCCGAGTCCCCGAAGATGCACAGCAACGACCCGCAGAAAAATATGCGCGGCCCCGTTTCGTCTTTTATGCACAACCTTGGCAAGAACGTACGCGACCACGGCGGTGAACACACGAACGACAAGGGCAGTGGCGGCCAGAAGATGGACGGCTACGAGGACGCATAAGCGGGTCCGAGTACGATCGCAACAACCTGCATCGCCGGTGGCACACCGGGCGAAGCATCATGGCCGGAACTTCCCGGCCTTTTTTATTCGGGATCAAGCCCATCTCGTTCTCTCGTTCTCTCGTTCTCTCTTCCTCTCGTTCTCTCGTTCTCTCTTCCTCTCGTTCTCTCGTTCTCTCTTCCTCTCGTTCTCTCGTTCTCTCTTCCT
>NZ_SKFH01000055.1 GCF_004343705.1 Flaviaesturariibacter aridisoli | reverse complement strand
CGGGTAACGACCCTTACCCCGGATGAGTGGCTGCACGAGCTGGTACAGGCCGAGTGGGACGAGCGGCAGAACCGCTCCATCGACCAGCGCATCCGACTCGCCCGCTTCCGCTACCGCGCCTCCCTGGAAGAACTGCACTACGGCGAGGGCCGTGGGCTGGACCGGTTACAAGTGGAACGGCTGGCGGCCTGCACCTTTATCGACAAGGCAGAACCTGTAGTGATTACCGGATCCACGGGTTCGGGCAAGTCCTACCTGGCTTCCGCCCTGGGCTACCATGCCTGCGCCTGTGGCTACAAGGTGATCTACCACCACATGCCCAAGCTCTTGTCGCGCCTGAAAATGAGTAAAGCCGACGGATCATACCTCAAGGAAGTAGCCCGCATCGAGCGGCAGCAGCTACTGATCCTGGACGACTTTGGCCTGCAGCCCCTCGATGCTCAAGGGCGCAACGCACTGATGGAGCTGGTAGAAGACCGCCATGGTAAGAGCTCGCTGATCATCACCTCGCAGGTACCTGTGTCGGGCTGGCACGACATCATCGGCGAACATACCGTGGCCGACGCCATCCTGGACCGCATCGTCCATGCCGCTCACCGCGTGGAACTTAAAGGAGAGTCCATGCGCAAACGAAGGACAGCCACCACTAGTTGAGAGAACCCGTAAATTTGATGAAGAAGGGAGCCTAAAAACAGCCCCGAATAAACCACATTACCTAACCGCCAAAAGATGCCTGCTCAAATTAGTTGCGCCAGTAATATGTGCCGAATCTCCGCCACGATATCAGGTGGTCAATTTGCTCCGGCGTAGGGTGGTCAGTTTGAACGGCGCATGCAGACAGGATTCGTCAGCGATTTCAGCAAGCTAACGAAATGAGGGAAAATCAGCGAGAGGTGACCGACAACCTCGTCGAGGAAGTTCTGCAAAATCAAGCATATCTGGATTTAAAGAAAGCCAAAGAAAGAGAAACTTTCGCCCTGTCTCTGGTGAAAGAAAGAGGGGAAGAAAACTACGTAGGTTACACGGTAGCCCGCCTTGCAGAGAAAGAGTATCAGCAGTGCTTTAAGTCTGCCTTCCTTGTAAAAATAGAGGCCGAGTTAGCACAACTTCGAGCAAAAGAGTCAAAGGTCTCAAAAGCGAAAGCGCAGTCCGTTCTGGGCATTTCCAAATCGGACCTCGAAGCGATTTGGTACAAAGCCCTATAAATCAGGCTCTGACCCGTAAAATTTTGTCCCGCTTACAACTTAGCGCCCCTTATGCTTTGCTGATTTGCCCTTGGGTTAGCCCATACTTAAGCACTCATTGCCTACGAGGTTGGGAAGGGCTAGCAAGTATTCGAATTTATCTAATAGAAAATGCAATTAGATACAGCTCTCACTTAGGGAATCTATGTGTGCTAACACGGCCCTATGTAACGCAAAGATTGCCAATGCCAAGGATGGAAATTACGGCCGTTATTGTTTTACCGAGCGCGGTAACCGGGTACATATCGCCATAACCAACCGTTGTCAGAGTCGCGACACTCCACCACATCGTTTCCGGTCTACTTGAGAACTTATCCGGCTGGGCGTCGTGCTCCACAAAATACATAACGCAGGAAGCGACTACAATCAGGCAAAAAGTGATAAGGAGGCTAAGCGTCAATTCTTCCTTCTTTTCGGAGAATACCGTGCGTATCACCCGGGCCGCCCTGATGTATCTTCCTAATTTGAAGAAGCGCAGTAACCGCGCCAGGCGCAACATCCGGATGAACCGAAGGTCAAAGGCAAACAACAGGGGGAGATAAAAAGGCAGAATAGCACACAGGTCAAGCAGGGCTCCAAAGCTCAGCATCCAATGCAGCCGGCCTGTGATCGGGTGCCTGTATTTTGGATGATGGGTAATGGACCAGAGGCGCAGGAGATACTCGAAAGTGAAAAAAAGAACCGAAAACAACTCAAACCCACTGAAAAAGGCCCGATATTGCCGGCTCAAGGATTCCACAGTTTCCAGTATGACGGCAAGCGTATTTGCAAAAATCAGAGCAACAACGATCCCGTCAAACCACTTTTCCCAGGGGCTGTCTATTTCCACAGGGTCCAACAAGGTATAAACCCGCCTCTTTACTACAGCATACATAGCCAATTGCGTTTTATCTGTCCCCGGTCGAATGGATTTATTTACAGGACGGGCTTGAATTAGGAAATAGCTGTCGTTTTTGAATACCCTTCCGCCAATTGCTTCTCAACAAGAGTATCCAGCTGCACGCTTGCCTCCGCCTCACTTCCATAGGCATAGAGCTGCACCAGGCCTGCAGTGCCCATCTTTCCTGTTGTTACCTGAAGTTGGGCACCAGCCTGCATAATTCGCCAAAAGCGGGCACCATCGGCTGAAATTAGCTCCGCAAACGGCTTGTCGGACTCCTTGGCAGGTTTCGGTTCAGGATTGGGGATTTCCGTCTTGCCTTCCGACTCCTTGCCTTCCAGCTTGCCGGTAATCTTTTGCAAAACGCCCTCGGGGGATTCCCACCAGTCCTTAGCAAAGACGGTTATCACCTCCCATCCGAAACTTTTCAGTATTGCCGGACGCTGGTAATATTGTTCGACCAAGTCACCGTTCTGGTAGTGTGCACTGTCGTCAACCAGTATCCCAAGCTTGTAATGACTTACGGACCCGGCTTCCCGGACAGCCAGGGAACACTTGAATGTACTTTGCCCAATCATAGTATCCACCTTATATCCTTTCCGCTCCAATGCCACTTTTATTTCCTGAACTAAGCCTGTCCATCCGGCTTCCGATTGCTGCGTCTTCCCATCAGATTTGACCAGTCCGTCCAGTATGGTCCTCGCCAGGCGCAGGTTGCCCGTACTGACCATCTCCGCATAGTGCAGAAAACGCTTAAAGTAATTCGCGCCGTCGTTGTGCTCATTGGTAATGTGCTGGTGCCGGATACTGGCGACAACTGCCATGTGCTTTTTGGCCCGGCTGAAAATGACGTTCAGACGCTTTTCCCCGCCTTTCTTGTTGATGGGCCCAAAATTCATCAGCATCTTTCCATTGCTGTCAAAGCCATAGCAAACACTCATGATGATGATGTCCCGCTCATCGCCCTGGACATTCTCCAGGTTTTTGATAAACAGGCCTGTAAACTGGCCCTCGTCCTTGCGGGCAAAAGCCTTCTCCAGCAGTTCCTCGAAGGGCTTGTCGGCAAGCGCCAGCTCGTCGATGGCTTCTTCGATAGCGCCTTGCTGCTCCTGGCTGAAGGCAACGATCCCAATACTTTCCGGGGCACCATCCAGCAGAAGCTTCCGGACCATTTGTGCGATATAGCGCGCTTCGCTCTTGTTGCTCCGCGCCTCATAAAGGCCTTGCGCGAGGTAATGATAGCTGATACTGCCACTAAGAAGTCTTCCGGCGTTTGCGGCACCTTCCTCAGGCGACTTCACCTCGAGCAAGGGTTTCTCCAGGCTTTGGATGGTCCGGTCGGGAATGGTCAGAAGACCGGCATCGTAAAAAGCGTGATTCGAATAACTGATCAGTGCCTCATGCCGGCTGCGGTAGTGCCAGCTCAACATGGTCCCGTTCAGCTTTCGGGCACCTTGCACCAGGAGACTATCGGCATCGGCACTCAGGATCTCATCCTCCGTCTCCCCTTCTACAGCCTCCAGATCCTCCGGATCATCGCTCCTTGCATTGAAGAAATTGCTGGGAGGCATCTGCTTGTCGTCTCCCACAATGATACTCTGGGGCGCCCGGAACAAGGCCGGGATCCCCTCTTCCAGGGTAATCTGGCTGGCCTCATCGAATATGACGACATCAAAATAGGACGTGTCGAGCGGGAGGCTATCACTTACACTCAGCGGACTCATCAGCCAAACTGGCTTGATATCCCGGAGCACCTTCCCGCTCTCACCAGAAGCCAATTCCCGTATGCTTTTGTAACGCGTCGATTTACTCAGTTCATGTTCCAGTATCCGTCGGCCATTGGAATATTCTTTCTTGAAGATCTTTTGTTCCTGCGAAAGCACTGTGGCGGACGCATTGCTGATGTCGTAATGAGTCAAAAACAACTGACGTCTCTGTGCCCGGATGAGCGTACTATTCAACTGTAAGAGCTCGTGATACGCGGATTCGATCTCGCGTACGGAATTCTGCAGGGTAGCCTGGCTGGCGGCGCCAAACGCGAGATTCCCTCGGTACACTTCCTCGAGGGTGCGCTTGGCCATGGCGGCCTGAGCTTGCACAGGCGTCAGCGGAAGGCGACGCAACAGTCCCTGCAGGTCTGCAGGCAATTCGGAAAACTTACGAAGGGCAGGCAGCAGGTCCTTCAGAGCTGGCTTATTTGCCAAAATGGTGGTCAACTCGTCGCTTATCTGCTGAACCGACTTTCCCTCAAATTCGTAAAGACACTGCGCCAATTGGACTTCCAGCTGCTGCAGCGTATTATGAAGCTTGCTTAACTGCAGCACCAGCTCATTGGAGCGTGGGTGTGCCAAAAGAAAGTCGACCTCTTTGTCCCCTTGCTTTTGGCGAAGCACGGTAATACTGTTGTATACGGACTCAATATCATCTACCCGGTAGCGGCCCTGTATGGAGGTGCGGGATTGATCAGCCTTCTCCCCTTCCCGATACTCATCCTGAAGCAATTGCAGGATCTGGCTGTAGGCAGGCTTCAGCTTATGAGCACTAAAGTCGTAGGATTGCTCCATTTGCTTTTTCAGCCGGCGCCAGGAGCCGTTAAAAAACCTCCAGAACGATTTTTCGAACTTTTGGGCGATTGCCAAAGCGTCGCTTATTTCGTCCTTCTCAAACTTATCCCGCCATTTGCCGTTCTTGTGAACCGCCTCCTGGTAACTCTTCTGGAGAGCCCGGTACTCTTCCAATTCCGTTTCGAACTTCCGGGCCTCGGATGTATTGGGATCAACCAGCTTCAGGTTCCCGGTTCGCGCTAATCCTTCCAAAACGAGTGAGTCTTCGATCAGGTTTTTTATCTGCTCTAACCCGGTTGCATGCTCTTTGGGAATGTTATTCTGAGAAACAACCTCAACCAGCCGGCTGATCGCATTGGTCGCACTGCCGGTTAAACTATCCAACAACGAGAATGGGTTCTCGCTTCGGACCAGCGTATTGGAGAGATTGCGGAACGGATGTTTTGCGATCGAAATTTCTGCTCCGGACTTATCCAGGGCGTCGCTTAATTCAGTAATCACGCTCCCGAACTGAACCCAGCTCCGGTAAACCGGCAGTTCCTCTCCCTCAACATCTTTCCCTGGGAGGTGGGGCTTCAACTGGATCAGGGTCTCAATTAGTCCCCGCACCGGAACGCCTGCTTCTACAGGCACACTGGTGAGCGCAGTATGGTACTGCTTCAATACGTCCACATGACGCAACAGCCGCTGGAGTGTATCATTACGCTGCGCCATCACGGCAGCCAGGTCCATCCTGTTCTTTAAAAAGTCCTCATAAACCGTTCGTAGGTCTTTAATGAATTCCTTCTTGTCCGCCTGGCTGTCGTGAATGTAACAGCAAAGCTCAGAAAGCTGGCTTTGCTGCAACCGGTAGTATACCACGTCAAGGGCAGCCCTCTTCTCACAGATAAACAGCACCGTCTTCCCTCTTGCCATAAAATCGGCAATCAGGTTGGTGATTGTCTGGCTTTTTCCGGTTCCAGGAGGCCCTTGAATGATATAGCTTTTTCCCGTCCGCGCCTGCAGTACCGCTTTGGATTGGGTAGGATCTGCGGAAACGACATGGTACCACTCGGCCGGATTATTGTTGATCGCCTCTCCTACCGCTTCTTTAGGGTGCTTGCTGAAAAGCTCTTCAAACACATTATGATCGACACCACCCTCTGCCACGGCGTTATAATCACGCACCAGGCTCATTTTCTTGTAGTTAAAATTGCCGAGAACGATGTTGCAAATGTCAAAGTCCCAATGATAGGGGTTTTCATCACCGTCCGTGAGCTGAAAGGTGCTTTTCAGGGCCGCCGCTTCTGCCGCGAAATTAGCCGTTGATGCTGCCGGCGGCAGATTGCCGAGTAAAAACTCGAGTGTGCTGAGCCTGGGCTCCACACGCTGCCGGAATAGCTCCAGTCCTAAAGGACGGTAGTTCTCCTCGTTATAGCTGTATTCTACCTGGTGAAATGTCGGAGTGCCTTTCTGCTTCAGTCGCTTCCGGTAGTTATTAACCGTCTGCCGGGCCACGGTATGAACGATCTTGATCCGCGGCTTATCGATGTAGCTCAATTTCACGCCTTGCCTGGCAGCGTCGATCTGTGCCTGGAGCATTTCAAAAAACTGCTCCATGCTGATATCATCGAAATCGATGCTATCGGGCAAGACAATTCCGTAGAGGTCCTTCAGGTGATTGGCCAGAACCGGGTTGATGATCGCCGCATTGTCTTTAATCTTGAGGGTAAATCGCTCTTCTTTCAACGATTTCTTTCGCTCTATTTCGACCGGAAGCAAAAGCAGCGGGCTCTGAATCCGTTCACGCGCATTTTCTTTAAGGTTGTGCCAGTGCAGAAAGGCCACTACCAGCTTCAATTGGCTGAAGCCGAACTCCTTTTTGTCGTTTTCCGACTGGTGACGGATGGCGTTTAATTGCGAATTCAGATAGGGATGATCTTCAAAGCGCAAATACTTGTTTAAAGCAAGGTCCGACTGCTTGATGATCAGTTTGGAAATTTCATCGTTCCAGGTGAACAGCAGCTGGGGATTGATGCTCTGGTAGTGTAGTACGAGCGGGACACTGCTCACCGTCAGGTTCACAAACCGCGCATTGGCCTTGTAGTAAAGCAAGCGGTTGCGCCGGCTGGTGTCGAAAAGCCGGTTTCGGAGCTTGGAAAGAATGAATCCCTTCCGGTCCGAGGTCTTTGACGTTAGCGTCGCTGCGAGCTCCGTAAGGTCCGTATTTCGCTGAGGGTCGTAATCCCGGTAGTTTCTCAGACGTTGAATCACTTCGCCCAAATCGACGCTGCGCTTGCGGCGGTCGAGCTCGGTCATTTCTGTAACCAAGGCACAAATAGTAGGATGCATCCGGGGATTCAGGCCGGCCGGCTGCACCCGGTAGGACGCAAACCGATCTAAATCCTCGCGCCGGTACAGATTCAACCCCATGACCACGCTGCCCAGAATCAACCCCAGGCAAAAAATATCAGTCCGGGCGTCATGGTGTTTCAGCAACATTTCATAGCACTGGTAGCCCGGCAAATAGGCCGGATGCGGTAACTTCTGCCCATCCTCCATTTGCACCTCCAGATTACTGACACTGCTGGTTGCCGTTGTCAGATCCAGATTGACCAGGACACGGCCGGTGATCTCATAGCCTTGGATTGCTTCGGCATCCAGCAGCTTTTGTACCGCTTCCCAACCCGACAAAGGATCATGAGTAAAGTTCTCATCTATATCGAGCCGGCCGTCGGTCAGAAAAACGGTTTCCGGGCGGTCAAAGGAACCCACCTGGCCGGCTTCATGGAATCCAAGTACTTCCTCAAAAAGCGGCAAAACGAATTCGATGACTTCGTCCGTGGAAAGCGGTCCGGTGGTGAAAGCCGACTGCAGGTATTGTTGGAAGGTGGTAACGGGCAACATACTATAAGAGTTGTCGAATGGAGTGAAGGGTTGGTTTAGAGTTGACCAGCAAGCTGTTGCTGGTAGGCGTTCAGAGCATTCTTGCGTAAGGTGGAGACTTTCTTATCCGTCAGCTTTTGCTCTTTTTTTACGGCCGCTGCAAAGGCATCAGCAATTTTCAGTTCATCAGCCATTTGAAAACAGCGCCCCATCCCGACATCGCCCAGTTCTTTATCCGTTGTCGCGAAATCGTAAAGTACGTAACCCAGATAGTCCTTTAAGCTGGGATGCAGCAGCTCGGTGGCCGGGCCTAAGGTGGCTGGATCCACCGATTCATCCACAGACAGCTTCCCGTAATACTGGTTGGCAAGCGCCAGAACTGGTGGTGTGCGGAACCGCTCTTCCTGCAACAGGGCCAGAATCGTCTTCCGGGTAAGATCGGCTATCTGAAGTTGCTTGAATAGATCCAGCTCGTCGATCCCGGTATGGCCCTCGATCATTTTCTGAATCTCTGGTTCCGCCTCTGGTCCCTTTTCGTGCCAAAGCCACAAGGCCCGGGCGCGGATGAAATTCTCCGGATGGGAGACTCCGGAGGTTTTGGTGAGCGCGTTATTGGCAAAGACTTCCTCGGCCTGCTTAACAAAGCTCTCCGCATTAACAGTTTGAAGCCCTGTAGCGATCTTCACAAGGGAGCTAATGATCGGGCGATGATCTTTTGTAACCTGATAGGCCCCGCGGTCGCAATAGATTTCGGTATACAGACGGAACAAGCGCGCGGTTTCATAGTGGGCCGGGGTGGCGTCCGTGTGGGCGCCGATGGCCGATACAATGCGATCGACTACTTCGATATCCCCATTTTGTTGCTGATATAGGAGCACGTGACTCAGTTCATGTCCTAATATAGCCAGTAGCTCGTCCGGAGAAAGTGAATCCAGGATCTTCCCGGTAAAAACAACATGGGCTTCGCCGCTTACATAGACAATCGATGCGTTCATTTCTCCGGCATTTTCTGCCTGGTAAATGGAAATCGGAATCGACAAGCCCAGTGCCTGTTTGGTAACTTCGAGCTGCTGGAACAATAGCGGGTGGCCTTCCTTATCGAATTGGTAGGTGCTTTTCAGCAAGTTGATTTTATAATCCTGTAACTGCTCTGCCTGGTGCGTTGGATTGGCAAAAAAGGTCCAAACTGGTACATTCCGCCGGAAGTAATCGGTGGCCACTTGGTGGTACACTAATGGAGACAGCATAAATACAGTTGATTTGATCGGCTTAAATTACTGTAAATAACCAAGTGAGACAAGGAAATATTGTTTCCGGACAACCTTATTGACCCACCATTTGAACAGCCTTTTGCAGGACTGCGCCTTATTCCCTCGAAGCGAAGAAGTAATAAAACATGTCGACGCCAGCTCCCTACATTTCAGCTCCTTAGTCATACCACTCCTATCTCTTAGGAAAAGGAATCCCCTTAGAGAAGCTCAATACTAACACCAATAAACCCTTCCATCATCGATCCAATAATGGCTAAAACAACCAACTATCCGGGCTACAGACGGGCTTAGGCTAGGTCGCCTATTCTGAGACAAGGTTACTCGCCAACGTTTGGCATGTATAGTCTGCAAAGACAATGTTGTGATGTCTTTGCATCCACAAGGGCATTGAAATAGCGCCCACATCAAATTACCGTTATGTTTAACAACGATAAAATCTTGCTCTCCGACTTCTGAATTAGTAGGAGTTTTGTTTACGATTCTTAATTCATGAAACCGAACTGGGTATCTCGTTCGTCTCAAACTTGACGAACTTTTCCGGCTCAAAAGCCGGTTTAACAATTTGAGGAACTTATGCATTTTCTACAATTTCTCCCAAAGCGGGATATCCCAGTCTGTACTTTCCTTCGGCTTTAAGTAACAGAACTTTATCTCTACAATGAATGCAATCGGGATTGTCGTCAGGCCCATTGCTATAAATGCTCATATGCAAGAAGTCAAGCCAAATGTTATCTTTCAGAACATCTTCTGGAAACTTTCGGAAAGGCTGGATTAAGTCGAAAAGGGTAGCCACCCCATAGTCTGCCGCTGCACTCGTGAACGGCCCTACTCCAGGCGCCCCAGCTTGGCCACCACGGATATAGAACTCCCGTTCAAGCGTTTCCGCATCAAGCAAGAGGAGCTCAGGTCGTCTTTTCACTTCCTCTTCATATTTTATCATATCATCGTTAATAACCCTTTGACACCTTAGGCAACTGCCGGACTCCGGCAGAATGCAACTCACCCTCGCTCTATAGTCCCTCAGATATGCAGTTCCTATTTGATCTTTATCCACAAAGCCAGCTATGCCCAGATCAATAAGAGCTTGTGCATAATAGTACACACATTGGTTTATGATATCCCTCCCTGTTGCATCATCCGTACATCCGAAAATGACATCAGCCGAAGAGATGGCATCAATAGCTTCTGGCGAATCCTGCAAGTTCGAAGCAATGCAAATTGTTTCACATGACAATCCTAGGCTATCGATAAACTTCTTAAGCCTCTTTGCTTTTTTCTTACCGACACTTTCTGCGTTGTATCCGCGGACACGGTTCATGTTGGATTTCTCGAGCCGGTCACCGTCAATTAAAATTAATTCACCAACGCCACACCGACTTAGAAGCGTTGCAACAGGCGAGCCAGTTCCACCCAAGCCAACTATTGCAATTCGAAGAGACTGTAGCATGCGATTGAAAGGTGCTCCAAAAGCAGCTGCCTGCCGTTCCAATGTTGGATTTAGGGCAGAGCCCCCAGATGAAAACAACTCTAAGCTATCGCCTATTACTGCTATATGTCGAATTTGTATGACTAAGGCAGGATTGTAGCCTCTTCGCGCACGTGCGATCCATTTCCCCTCACAAAGAACCATGGAAACCAAAAAAGAAGCCTTGCCGTTACATCCAGAAACCCCATGGAGTATATTCCTCTCATTTGTGTCGTCTCTCTCAGAAAAGAAAAGACATCCCTCAGGATGGCTATGGACGAAGCCTAGCTCTAAGCCCAATGTCTCGCACCGATGATAGACCTCGGGAAACATTCGCATATTTATTGTCAAATGCGTCCTAGAACTGTCTAATACCCAATCATCAGACATTTCGATCATCTCAACCGCAACGAATCGATCTGACTGTTTAAAACCTTTGACCGGCCTCGAGAACCTTCGGAATAGCAGAATCGCCCCGCGTTCGTGACCGTCGGGATGTCCGTTTAGCCAAACTGTTAAACGAGACTCGATAGACTTCAGCAAAGTAATACGGTGGCCTTGCATATTAAGGTGACGGATTTTGTAGTGCCCATTCAATTCGATCTAAAATCTTTCTAATGTTGTCGACTTTGGCTCGCCAAGACTTTGCATCGTAGTGTCGAGACCAACGGCAAAATTCCTTTCCTTGAAACCGCCTGTTATCTCCACCTCCGACTGCACATACATTTGGCAACGGTCCGTTATCTGCACGGCTCAAAGACGGGTACGTCCACAGCATATCAGTACCGGTCATGTTATAATTGCTCGGTATTATAACAAGCACTTCTGCTTCAGAAATCGGCTCGCCACCAGCCATATACATCCCTTCCGGCAGTGGGTAATTATGGATCACAAGCATCCTTCCACTTTCATCTTCTGAATACCTCAGATTTGACTCGTTCAGATATTTGTAATCTTCATCAAATAAAAGACTCATGCCTTGCCAGGTGTTGATTTAGACTCTTGGGAATAAAACTTGTCAATTCCGCTACTCTCATCCAAGTCAAACGAGTCGTCTGCCTTAACCAGTCGACCGACTTTCCCCTTCTCTTTTACAAATAAGTCCATGTTCTCAGGTATGCCAGGAGGAACGGCTCTTACCTCAGCTCCAGTAATGTGCTGCTTAGGCCATTCGTGTACTTCGTTCTCAATTTTAAACTTGTATTTTTTCTTGCCCGCATCCGGACCGTTGGCTGC
The DNA here is from genome assembly GCF_004343705.1 of Flaviaesturariibacter aridisoli. GTDB lineage: Bacteria > Bacteroidota > Bacteroidia > Chitinophagales > Chitinophagaceae > Flavisolibacter > Flavisolibacter aridisoli. Next base: position 1,876 of record NZ_SKFH01000055.1, on the reverse strand, counting down.
TTCATTCTTCTTTCCGTCGTTCATTACTTATTTTTTAGGATGCCAATTTAGACAACAAGGCTTACTATTAGCAGTCCAAAAAACACGGATACACATCCGTATTTTCCGGCAGCTTAACTAATTGACCGTTCCGAAGCATAGCGCATATCTTCTCGAAAAATGCCCACCAAAACCACCCACCTCCTCCCCCTTTTCCGTGAATTCTCGTCCAAATCTGAAAAAGGCCACCGTCTTCGCTACCCGGGAAAGAAATTGGCGCCGGGCACGATCCGGCAGTACCAACAAGTGTATCAATTACTGGAACAATTCGAAGAATTGGACGGCCAGCCGGTCCGGATCGCTGTAATGGGACGGCCGGGAATAACCGAGCTGCAGAAGGAAAAACGTTATTGGCAACGTTTTTTGCGCCATTTTCTCGACTTTCTTTACACGAAGAAGCGACACAGCGACAATTACGTCGCGTCTGTCCTGAAAACACTCCGGGCTTGCTTCAATTACATCGCTCAGGACAAACAACTACCGATTGGAACGTTTCATACTATGTTTAAGGTTCCGAGCCCAACGATCGAGCCGGTGATTTTATCCCCGCAGCAACTGCAGTTTCTTATCTACGATCAGGCTTTCCACGAGAATTTGCCCCGGCACCTACGTCGCACAAAAGACTTGTTTGTGTTCGGATGTACCGTCGGACTTCGCTACAGTGATCTGATGGCCTTACAGAAAAAGAATCTGGTATCGACCCAGCAGGGATGGACGTTAAATCTTCGAACCCAAAAGACGGGCACGGCGGTTCAGATTCCTTTCCCCGACTACCTGGAAGCCATTCTGGACAAATACCGGGCAACAACAGGCCGCTTCCTGCTACCACGTCTATCCTCAACTAATATGAATAAACAGGTAAAGGATCTCTGCCGGCGAGCAGGCTGGAATCAGCCCTTGCCTAAAATGCGGTCGCGGCGCGGAAAAATGATCGAGCAGCGTTGTCCGGAAGGCAACACCCAGACTTTCGCCGACCAGGTGACCGCGCATACGATGCGCCGGACAGCCATAACGACTTTGTTGATCCTGGGCGTTCCGGAACTGGCTGTCCGGAGAATATCCGGGCACGCTCCTGGAAGCAAGGAGTTTTATCGCTACGTAATCATTGCGCAGGAATACGTCAACCAACACATCCGGAAAGCGTTCCAGCTGCTCGCACCGGAAGCCCGGAAAACGGCCTGATTTCGCGAGATATCTCGTGATTTCACGGATTTTCCCGAAAAGCCCCGAACAATTTTTCGGGGCTTTTTCCGTGTTTTCCCGCGATTTCTCGTATTTTCCCGGTAAAGCCTAAATCAGTGCCAGTGGGCACGGAATAGTCGTGGAGTTATTATCCCTTTGGCATGCAGATGCCGGGCCGGAAATACCCGCTCCCGGGGCCGCTTCCGCTGGCTGGCGCCGGCTCACCTTCCTCGCCCATCGAGCTGTACCGCCACGGCTTCAAAACCCAGGTTTCAGGCAGCTCCACAACTTACTCGGCTGCCCCCAACACGCTGAGCGCCTACCTGGACTCCTCGAAGTGGACGCTGTCCACCCCCGGCTATTCCGGTGTGTTCGTGAGCTATCCCTCGCCGGTCACCTCGGGCCCCTCCATGGACTCGGCCCTGGGCTTTGCCGTCACCCCCACGGGCGGCGCCTCCATGACGCTCACCTTCCAGGTAAAGCCGGGCTATAGGGCCACCATCACCTCCTTTAGCTTCTACAACCGGAGTACGGCGGTGGACCCGCTGACCGACTCCACCACCGGCTACCGCTACTGGTATATGACCATCAATGGGGTCAACGTAGGCGGCGATACCCTCAACCGCTACTCGGTGCCGCTGCTCTCCACCGGCAC
>NZ_SKFH01000054.1 GCF_004343705.1 Flaviaesturariibacter aridisoli | reverse complement strand
CTTCGGGGCGCACGACCCCCGTCACCAAACCCCGGGTCTGGGACCCGGGGCTACCGATATAGCGCCCCTTCGGGGCGCGGCTTGCTGATGCATCCCTTTTCCCGGCAGGCTGCGCCAACCGGCTACCGATATAACGCCCCTTCGGGGCGCGGCTCGCGGAAGCTCCTTGCGCCGCCACCGCAAAAGCTGCGGCACGCGTAGCCAAACTCCCGCCGCCGCAAAAGCTTTGGCGGGCGTAGCCAAACTCCCGCCGCCGCAAAAGCTTTGGCGGGCGTAGCCAACTACAAACCACAAACTATAAACTACAAACTCTAAACTCCCGTTTGCATCCTTTTAACCGCCCCATCCAACCCTTTTGGGCTATTTTTACGACTTCACTGCGGATAAACCACCGAACGACATGAAGCGTATCGCCTCCCTCTTCCTCCTCGCACTGACCCTGAACGCCGGCGCGCAAAAGCAATCCGCTAAAGCGCCTTCCAAGCCTACTCCCAAGCGGTCCCCGTCCGCCGTAGCCTCCGGCGCCGGCGGATACGAGATCAAAGTGACCCTCAAGCCTTTCAAGAACCAGTGGGTATACCTCGGGCATTACTACGGCAAGACCCTCCCCATCATCGACTCCGTGAAGCTCAATGAGCGCAGCGAAGGCACCTTCAAAGGGGCCAAGGCCCTCGGCGGCGGCATCTACCTGGTCGGCTACCCCGACCGCGCCCGCAACTTCGAGATCCTCATCGACAAGAACCAGCGCTTCGCCATCCTCGCCGATACCGCCACCCTGCCCGCGGGCATCGCCTTCAGCGGCTCGCCGGAAAATGAAACCTTCCACGCCTACCAGAACGCCATGAGCGCCTTCGGCCGCGAAGCCGACTCGCTCGTGCGCCTCCGCAGCGCCTACCCCGCCGACTCGGCGGCCCTCTCGCGGCGCCTGGAAGCCATCAACGGCGAAGTGCAGGCCTACCGCACCCGCCTCATGACCGGGGAGCCGGCCTCGCTGATGGCCGCCCTCCTCAAGGCGATGAAAGATCCCGAAAGCCCCATCAAGGCGCCCAAAACGAAAGACGACTCGCTCTACAACTACCGCTTTTACAAGAACCACTACTTCGACGGCATCGCCTTCTACGACGAGCGCCTCTCCCGCACGCCCTTCTTCGAAAGCAAGGTGGACCGCTACTTCGAGCAGCTCGTGTACCCCTCCGCCGACTCGGTCAACCGCGAGATCGACAACATCATGGCTTTCGCGCAGATCAATAAGGAGATGGAGAAATTCTTCCTGCTGAAATTCGTGAACCGCTACCTCAACATGAAGTACATGTGGGAAGACAAGGTCTTCATCCACCTCTACGAAAAATATTTCCGCGACAAAGACTACGAGTGGATCTCCGACAAGGGCAGGAAGATCATCCAGGACCGCGCCTATAGCCTCTACGGCAGCATCCTCGGCGACCCGGCCTCCGACATCGAGCTGCCCGACTCCTCCGGTAAGAAGACGCGCCTCTACGATGTCAAAGCCCCCCTGACGCTGCTCGTGATCTGGGACCCTACCTGCAGCCACTGTAAGGAAACGCTGCCGAAAATCGACACGATGTACACCACGAAGTGGCGCGCCCAGGGCGTGAAGATCTTTGCCATGGCCAAGGAAACCGAAGGCACGCGCAAGGACTGGACCGACTTCATCGTGAAGAAGAACCTCAAAGGCTGGACCCACGTATACTATTCGAAGGAAGCCGAGAAAGAGCGGGTGGCCAACAACATCCCGAGCTACTCGCAGCTGTTCGATGTACAGTCGTTCCCCACTATTTTCCTGCTGGATGAAGAAAAACGCATCAAGGCCAAAAAGATCAGCGAGAAGCAGGCCGACGAGATCATCGACCAGCTACTGAAGGAAAAGAAAAATCCCGCTTCCAAATAACGCTTATGATCCGACGATTCCTGTTCGCCGCCGCGCTGCTGGCCTCCACCGGCGCCGGCGCACAAACCCTGGCCACCTACGGCGCCGACAGCGTGACGGTACCCGAATTCCTGGCCGCCTACAAGAAGAACAACGGCGCCAGCAAGGGCAGCAACGGCCTCAACGACTACCTCGACCTCTACATCACCTCGCGCCTCAAGGTGCGCGAGGCGCGCCGCCTCGGCTACGACACCCTGCCCCAGCTCGTGACCGACCTGCAGAACCTCCGCGAGCAGCTGCTGCCCACCTACCTCAACGACCTCGCGGGCGTGGACGGACTGGTGCGCGAAGCGTCCGTGCGTGCCCGCAAGAACATCCGCATCCAGCACATCTTCGTGGCCGCCCGCGCGGGTGCAGACACAGCGTCGGCCTGGGCCAAAGTGCAGGCCGCATTGGCGGCGCTCAAGGAGAAAAAGACCTTCGCCGAAGTAGCGAAGCAATATTCCGAAGACCCTGCCGCCAAAACCAACGGCGGCGACCTCGGCTGGGTAGCGGTGTTTACGCTGCCCTACGAGCTCGAAAACCTGGCCTGGAGCACGCAACCCGGCGGCCCCGCCCTCGTGTATCGCTCCAGGGCCGGCTACCATATTTTCAAGAACGCCGGCGAGCGCCCCGACCCGGGCAGCATCAAGGCCGCGCAGATCCTCCTCGCCTTCCCGCCCGGCGCCGACGCTACCGAGCGCGCCGCCGTGAAGAACCGCGCCGACTCGGTGTACGCCCTGCTGAAAAAAGGCGAGGACTTCGGCAAGCTGGCCGCCCGCTTGAGCAACGACGTCGTGTCGGCCGCCAACAACGGGGAGCTCCCCGATATCGGCATCGGCCAGTATGAGCCGGTCTTCGAGCAAAAGCTGTTTGCCCTCGCCAAAGACGGTGCCCTCAGCGCGCCCTTCGAGACGGCCCACGGCTGGCACATCGTGAAGCGCATCAAGGCGAAGCCGCGCGCCTCGCAGGACAGCAGCGCCGCGCTGGCGGCCCTCCGCGAGAGCGTGGAGCGTTCCGACCGTATGGGCATCGTGCAGGTGCAGCTGGCGCAGAACATCAAGAAGCAGGCGGGCTACGAAGAGGTGCCCGTGCCGGTAGACGACTTAAAGACCTACACCGATTCGCTTCTCGACTATACGAAGCCGGGACGCAGCCTCGCCGTGAACGGCAGCAGCGCGCTGCTCCGCATCGGCGGGCAAACGTTCACCGCCGACGACTGGGTGCGCTGGGCCGGCGCCAACCGCTTCAAGAGCGACGGCTCGGGCGCCAAGCCCTTCGCGCAGCTGTGGAAGGAGTTCGGCGATGCAGCCGCGGTGGAGTTCTACCGCGGTCACCTCGAGACGTACAACCCGGCCTTCCGCGCACAGATGGCGGAGTTCCGCGACGGCAACCTCTTTTTCGAGATCATGCAACGCGAAGTATGGGGGCCGGCGCAGAGCGACAGCGCCGCCCTTGCTGCTTACTACAACGCCCACCGCGACAAGTACGTGTGGAAGGCCAGCGCCGACGCCGCACTCTTTTACGCCCCCGACGCGGCCAGCGCCAAAGCCGCGCAGGCGATGGTGGCGAAGAAGCCGCAGTCCTGGCGCGCCATCGTGAGCAACTACGACGAGCGCATCGCCATCGACTCGGCCCGCTTCGAGCTCGACCAGATTCCCAACCCCACGAAGCTGCCGCTGAAAGCCGGCACCGTTACGGGCGTGCAGGTCAACGACGGTGATGGCTCGGCCTCCTTTGCCGTGCTGCTGAAGCTGCGCCCCGACACGGGCGCGCGCACCTTCGCCGAAGCCCGCGGTCAGGTGATCGCCGACTACCAGAAAGAGCTGGAAGAAAAGTGGGTGAACAGCCTCCGTGCGAAATACCCGGTGACGATCAACCAGCCGCTGTTGCTGGAGTTGATGAAGGGGAAATAATCAGTAACCGGTTAATCAATGAACCGGTTGATGGATGGATGAGGCTGCCTGTAAAGGCGGCCTTTTCTTTTCAGCCGTGGCAACCTGAGAATGAATGCAGATGGTTATGATTTTTAGGATGAACGCAGATATGCTTGCGTGCGTCAGCAGATCATAGCGAATCTTAATAAATCTGCGTATCCCGCTTGCGGGATTTGCGTTCTTTCTCTTACGCGATCTCCTTGCACACGTCCGCGATCACGCGCGGTTTGCCGAGGGTGTAGTAGTGGAGCACGGGCACGCCGGCGGCCTTGAGGTCTTTGGATTGCTGCAGCAGCCATTCGGTGCCGATGCGCTCCACGTCGGCGTCGGACTTGGCGGCGAGCACGGCGGAGGCAAGGTCTTCGGGAATGTCTACGTGGAAGGTGCGGGGGATGATGGAGAGCTGCTTGCGGGTGGTCAGCGGCTTCAGGCCCGGGATGATGGGCACGTCGATACCGGCTTCGCGGCAGGCTTTGACGAAATCGAAGTACTTCTGGTTGTCGAAGAACATCTGCGTGGTCACGTAGCAGGCGCCGGCGTCCACCTTGGCTTTCAGCCAGGCGAGGTCGGTGCGCATGTTGGGCGACTCGAAGTGCTTTTCGGGATAGCCGGCCACGCCGATGCAGAAGTCGGTCTTGACGGCGTTCTTGAGGTCTTCCTCGAGGTAGATGCCGTCGTTCATCCGCTGCACCTGGTGCAGGAGGTCGATGGCGTAGGCGTTGCCGCCGGGCTCTGGTTCAAACACCGCCTCGTTTTTCGGGGCGTCGCCGCGGAGCACCAGCACGTTGTCGATGCCGAGGAAGTGCAGGTCGATGAGGGCGTCTTCGGTTTCCTGCTTCGAAAAGCCGCCGCAGATAAGGTGCGCCACGGCGTCGACCTTGTAGCGGTTTTGCAGGGCGGCGCAGATGCCGACGGTACCGGGGCGCTTGCGCACTTCCACCTTGTCGAAGGTGCCGGCGGCGGTACGCTTGAACATCGTTTCGCTGCGGTGGTAGGTCACGTTAATGAAAGACGGGTGATACTCCATCAGGGGGTCGAGGTGTTCCCAAAGGGCGTTGATGCCTTTGCCTTTCAGCGGCGGCAGGATCTCAAAAGAAACGAGGGTGCGGCCCTGGGCCTGCTGGAGATGCTCGGTCACTTTCATTAGGCGGCAAAGCTAAGCCGCGAACGGGAAAGCCCGGCGGCTATGTACGGTAACGATTGCAGGGCCCGCGCCGCGTTAAGGGAAAGGCAAAAGAAACATCCGCCGCCGCCGTATATCTGTGCTTTAGGGTACTTTTGACCAAATCTATTTCGCTTGTCCATCCGCATCCATTCTACTGACCTGGTGAAGCGCTACGGCTCGCGCACGGTGGTCAACCATGTATCCATCGACGTGAAGCAGGGCGAGATCGTAGGCCTGCTGGGCCCCAACGGCGCCGGCAAGACCACGACCTTCTACATGACGGTAGGCCTCATCAAGCCCGACGAAGGCCAGGTGTTCCTCGACGACCTCAACATCACGAAGCTGCCGATGTACAAGCGGGCGCAGCTGGGTATCGGCTACCTGCCGCAGGAAGCTTCCATCTTCCGCAAGCTGACGGTAGAGGAGAACATCACCGCGGTGCTGGAGATGACCGGCCGCCCGAAGAAGGAACAAAAGGAAAAGCTGGAGCTGCTGCTGGAGGAATTCCGCCTGCAGCACGTGCGCAAGAGCAACGGCGACGTGCTCTCCGGCGGCGAGCGCCGCCGCACCGAGATCGCCCGTGCCCTGGCGGTGGATCCGAAATTCATCCTGCTCGACGAACCCTTCGCCGGTATCGACCCCATCGCCGTGGAAGACATCCAGATGGTGGTGGCCCGCCTTAAATACAAGAACATCGGCATCCTCATCACCGACCACAACGTAACGGAAACGCTGTCCATCTGCGACCGCGCCTACCTGCTCATCGAAGGCAAGATCTTCCGCCACGGCACCGCCGAGCAGCTCGCCGACGACGACCAGGTGAAGCGCCTTTACCTTGGGCGCAACTTCGAGCTGCGCCGGAAAGATTACCTGCTCCAGGAAGCCGGTGTGCCGCAGGAGCCCAACCCGGATAATATCGGGGACCTTTGACTCGTGAGTCGTGAGCCGTCAGCCGTGAGCACGCGATGCACGGAAAAAGAACGGATGCCAAAGGCATCCGTTCTTTTGTTATAGCCGTCAGCGCTCACGGCTGACGGCTGACGGCTGACGGCTGACGGCTGACGGCTGACGGCTGATGGCTCACGCTTCACGCTTCACGCTTCACGCTTCACGGCTCACGCTTCACGTCCTTATCTTGCAACCATGACCTGCACCCTGCGAACCGCTACCGTGTACGATGCGGAGCTTATCGCCGACATCAGCCGGAAAACGTTTTACGACACCTTCGCCGCCGACAACACGGAAGCGGACATGCGGCTTTTCCTGACGCAGCAGTTCACCCGTGGCCGCCTGATGCTGGAAGTGGGCCGACGGGAGCTGCACTTCGTGCTCGCCTACGTGGGCAAGGAGGTAGCCGGCTACGTAAAGCTGCGCGACGCCCGCCCGCCGAAGGAGCTCGGGAGCAACAGCGCCCTGGAGATCGCGCGCCTGTATGTGCTGCAGGAATTCATCGGGCAGAAGGTCGGCGCATCGCTGATGGCCGAAAGCATCCGTGTGGCGCAGCAGCGGCAAAAGGAATGGGTGTGGCTGGGCGTTTGGGAAAGCAATGCCCGCGCGATCGCCTTCTATGAGCGCTGGGGCTTTGAAAAGTTCGGCGAATGCGACTTCCTGCTGGGAACCGACGTGCAGCGCGACTGGCTCATGAAGCGCAGCGTGAGGCGTGAAGCGTGAGGCGTCAATCGTGCATCGTCAACGACTCTTGTGTTGCCACCAGTCTTCCCGGCTCAGCTCGAATTTCCGCTCCATAGCGCTGTTTGTTCCCGCGTCGCGCAGCCACCCAACTGCGGCCGCGGGCGTCGAGGTAGTGCAGGTAATCGGAGTCGCGGATCCGCGCCGGGTCGCTGAGGGCGTTTTCTTTAACGGCGCGCCGCACGACCTGCATGCCCGCGATGTCGGGTGCGCTGGCCTCGCGATATAAAAAGTCAGTGCTCATAAGGGACAGTTTTCAAAAAAAATGGCGCAGCATGCCCGCCAGCAATTCAACGGGCACCTTTTCAAGCGGGTGTGGCGTGCCGGGCAGCAGGCCCAGCTGCGCCCCGCTGATCTGCGCAAAAGCGTCCCTTGTTTCTTCTACACTGACCATCTGGTCGCGGTCGCCGAGCAGTAGTAATACGGGATCGGAGATGCGCCGGTATTGCTCCGCTGTCAGTTGGGGGTGGTCGCCCAGGTCTTGCATCAACGCTGCCGTTCCGGCAACAACTGCTTTCCAGTCGAGCGGTGCGTGGCGCCGCGCCAGGCGGGCTGCAAAGGCCGGCACCTTGGCTTCGATCGATTCCGGCTGCAGCATCCGCGCTTCTTTGGCGGCAGTTTCGGATGTCCAGTGGAGCTTGGTGGCGAGCGTCGCTACGGCACCAAGGCGGCCGGGTGCGCGTGCCGCGAGCGCCAGCGCCGCGTATCCGCCCATGCTGTAGCCAAACAACAGCGGCCGCTCCAGTCCTTCGCGGTCGAGGTACGTGGCAAGAAAGTCTACGAGCCCTTCCATGCGGTACTCCGCTGTGGGAACGCCGGCGTGGCCGGGCAAGGCGGGACAGTGCAGCGTAAACTGGTTCCGCAACAGCGCGGCAAGCGGCTGCAGGGTATCGGGGCTGCCGAGGGCGCCGTGAATAAGGAGCAGGGGTCGCATCATCGATAAGGTGGGCCCGGCAAAATTATGGTGCGGGCGGTGGCGGAAAATTAAACGAATCGGTTAGGAAAACGACGAGCTTCTGCGCCCTGCTGGCCGTCGATGTGCGCGAGCAGCTGCGCGTGCAGCTCAATACCGATGACCTGGGGCAGGTAGCGGCGGTTTATGTAGAAAAATCGGGGTAAGATCAGTTTCATTAAAAAATAGCTCATCGTTGCAAGTGGCGGCTGCCCAATGCATTGAACCCATGGCATGGTTGTTTTAGCCTTGGCACAAATCGTTCGAGATGGTTAAGCTTTTTTGTTCCGAAGTGCAGGTGGATGAATCAACCTTTGAAACCCTGATCTCTGTGTTCAGCCGTGACGAAGGCACTTCTTTCGTTATCAATATCAAAGACCTGCGCCTCACCTCCACCCGCCCGGACGAAGAAACCCAGCGCCTGCTGGCCGAGGAACTCCAGGAAGCCATCGGCCGTTTTTACAACAAGGTGAGCGCAACCCCGCAGCTGAAGGCAGTGTAGCAGGGGCATTGAATAATATTCATTGGATAGTGTTTATTGAATAAGTAGCGCTTACCCATTATTCAATATTCAATCGCTAGTATTCAATATTCAATTTCCCCCTGTTCGTGTAGGAAAGACACATTGTAGTATTTTAGCTGCAAAGTCTTGCTTATGCTGTCCCGTCTTTGCACCCTTTTCCTTGCCTCGCTGCTTGCCATCTCCGCGCAGGCACAGTCTCCGGCCAACATCGAAGGTCATCCTGCCTGGATCAACGGGGGGAATATCTATGAGGTGAACGTTCGCCAGTATACGCCGGAAGGCACCTTCAATGCCTTCGCGAAGCACCTGCCGCGCCTGAAACGCATGGGCGTGCAAACGCTCTGGTTCATGCCCATTCACCCCATCTCCCAAAAAGACCGCAAGGGTGCCCTGGGCTCTTATTACGCCGTGGCCAACTACCGCGGCATCAACCCCGAGTACGGTACGCTGGCCGACTGGAAAGCGCTGGTGCAAAAGGCCCATAGCATGGGCATGAAGGTCATCATCGACTGGGTGCCCAACCACACCGGCGGCGACCACTACTGGCTCCGCACCAACCCCGATTTCTACGTAAAGGATCCGAAGACCGGCGAGCCCGTGTCGCCCTTCGACTGGACCGATACCCGCAAACTCAATTACGGCAACCCGCGCCTGGTAGACAGCATGATCGCCACGCTGAAGTACTGGATCACCCAAACCGGGATCGACGGCTACCGCTGCGACGTGGCGGGCGAGGTGCCCAAGGCCTTCTGGACCAAATGCATCAGGGAGCTGAAGAAAACGAAGAACGTGTTCATGCTTGCCGAGGCCGACGAGCCCTGGCTGCACGAGGCCGGCTTCGATGCCACCTACGGCTGGAACGATTTCGCTACCTGGAAGTCCATTGCCAAAGGCGAGAAGAACGCTTCCTATGTGGATACGGCGGTGAACCGCATTGCCACGCTGTTTCCGAAGGGCGCACGCCGCATGATGTTTACGTCGAACCACGATGAGAACACCTGGAACAAGGCCGACTACGGCACGATGCCGGGTGCCGTTCATGGTCCGTTTGCCGTGCTTACCTACACGCTGCCCCGTGCCGTACCCCTGGTCTACAGCGGCCAGGAAGAGCCCTTCCTCGACAGCCTCAGCTTCTTTTATAAGGATACGATCACGTTTCACCAATATGCCCGCGCGCCGTTCTACCAGCGCCTGCTGGAGCTGCGCCGCAGCGTGCCGGCCCTCGGCGCCGATGCGTCTTTTGTAAAACTGCAAACCAACAACGACGCCGCGCTTTATGCGTTCGAGCGCCGGAAGGGTTCCAGCAAAGTGCTCGTAGTGCTCAACCTGAGCAACACACCGCAGCAGCTGACCTGGACGAAAGGTCCGTCGCAGAAGTCCTGGTACAACGTCTTCGGCTACCAAACCGAGCCGGTAGACGGCGGCTTTGGCATCCAGCCCTGGGGCTACGCGGTGTATACAGAGAAGTGAATTCAATCATTCTGATTATGCTGAAGGCGTCGCGGAAGCGACGCCTTCAGCGTTATTGTCAGCACAGCGAAGCAACTCCTCCGTTACGCGAAGTGCCTCTGCCTCTAACGACTTTGCCATACAAGTATCCGCGTAAATGGAAAAGCTACCAGGTCGGGGAGCTTGCTTCGCTACGCGCGCAATGACGGCTTCGCCGTACCTTTTCCCTATGGAAATCCTTTCATCCCTGGAAGCCATGCGCCGCCACACCGAAGAGGGTGGGCTTCGTTCATACGAAGCGCGGGTGGATGCGCTGAAGCGCCTGAAAGCAGCGGTGCTGCAACACGAAGGCGCCATCAACGATGCGCTGATGGCCGACCTGGGCAAAAGCATAGAGGAAACCTGGGTGACGGAAACCGGCTTCCTCCTCACGGAGCTCACGCATGCGCTGAAGCACCTGAAGAGCTGGATGCGCCCCGAAAAGGTACACACCAACCTGCTCAACCTGCCGTCGAAGAGCCGCATCTATAAAGAGCCACTGGGTGTCGTGTGCATCATCGGTCCGTGGAATTACCCGCTGCAACTCCTGCTGGCGCCGCTGGTGGGTGCGCTGGCCGCGGGCAATGCCGCCCTGCTGAAGCCCAGCGAATGGGCACCGGCCACGGCAGCCGTAGTGCGCCGGATCGTGGAGGGCGCCTTTCGTGCCGAAGAAGTGGCGGTGCTGGAAGGCGATGGGGCGACCGTGATCCCGCCGCTGCTGCGAGCCTTCCGCTTCGACCATATTTTTTATACCGGCAGCACGCACGTGGGCCAGAAGATCTATGCCCTGGCGGCGGAAAAGCTGGTGCCGGTAACCCTGGAACTGGGGGGTAAGAGCCCCTGCGTGATCGAGCCCGACGCCGACCTCAAAGTAGCGGCCCGCCGGATCGCGATGACCAAGTTTTCCAACGCCGGGCAGATGTGCGTGGCGCCCGACTATGTGCTGGTGCATGCATCGGTGCGGGATGCATTTGTGCAACAGTTGATGGCCACTATCCGGCAATTTTTTACCGACGATCCCGCGCGCAGCGGCCACTACGGCAAGATCGTTAACGAACGCGCCTTCCATCGCCTGCAGCAATACCTGGCGGAGGGAACGGTGCTTTTTGGAGGAAAGAGCGATGCCGCGACGCTGTACATCGAGCCGACGCTCATCGGCGACCTGCCGCCTGATGCAGCCATCATGGGGGAAGAGATCTTCGGACCGCTGTTGCCGATACTCACGTGGACCCGTTTCGAGGAGGCCCGCGCGCTCATCCGCCGCCATGCCGACCCGCTGGCATTTTACGTGTTCACCCAAAGCAAGGAGGCGGAACGCCGTTGGATCGAGGGCCTGCCCTTCGGTGGCGGCTGCGTCAACAACGCTTCGTGGCACCTCACCAACCCGGCCCTGCCCTTCGGTGGCCGCGGCAAGAGCGGTATCGGCGCCTACCACGGCCGCGCGTCGTTCGACACGTTCTCCCATCGCAAGTCGGTACTCAAAACGCCCACCTGGTTCGACCCGTCCCTGAAGTACCCGCCCTTCAAGGGAAAGCTTTCGCTGTTTAAAAAGGTCATCCGCTAATTTCGCCCCATGCTCACCGCACGCCAGCGCCTGATGAAGTTTCTTTACCCTGCGTACCTGCTGTTTAACCGGCTGACCGGCCGGCACCGCACCGTGTTGCGCAACCCGGGGGCACGGCCGCAGCGCTCGCTATACGATCTGGAGGTGCCGCTGGGCAACGGGCGCGTGCTGCCCCTCTCGGAGTTCAAGGGACGCAAGCTGCTGCTCGTCAATACGGCCTCGGACTGTATTTATACGGATCAATACAAGGAGCTGCAGGAACTGATGGCGCACTATGGCGACGGTCTCGTAGTGATCGCTTTCCCGTCCAATGATTTCAAGGAGCAGGAAAAGGGTTCCGATGCCGACATCGTGGGGTTTTGCCAGCTCAATTACGGCATCACCTTCCCGGTAGCCCACAAGGCGCCCGTGGCGTGCATCGAAGGGCAGCAGCCGGTATTCCGCTGGCTGACCGACAAAAAGCTCAATGGCTGGAATACGAAGAGTCCCAGCTGGAATTTTTCCAAGTATCTCGTCAACGAAGAGGGCATCCTCACGCATTACTTCGACCCGGCCATCACGCCGGCGCACCATGAGCTGATCCGGGCTATTCACCACGGATAAGGAAGTAAATAAGTCGGAAGTGGGAGGTTGGAAGTCCGGTGCGGACGTCATTGTGCGTGTTGCTCCATACGGAAAGGCACACTTCCGACTTCGTACTTCCGGCTTGCTAACTTATTGCCGTTCGTATGCTCCCAGGTCCGGGGCGGTACCCACGGGGCGCGGTTTGCCGTCGAGGTCGATGGGCGTGTTGCTGTTGCTGCCGCGGTCTACGGCGGGTGAGCCCGCGGCAGGGCGGAGGTTGTAGTAGCGCGTGGCATTGTCTACGCTGTCGAAGCCGGGATCGGTCGTATTGAGGATATTGGTAGCAGTAACGCCCGCGGGAGCTGTGCGCACGCGCCAGAGGGCGCCGTCGAACTGCACGTTGAAGGGCGCGCCGCTTTGGCCCGCTGCCACCACTTCATCCGGCACGATCCCGTTGGCCTCTCCCCAATAGATCCCGTTGCGAAACACCGCGTTGAGCGCCACCGGGTTGCCGGCCTCGTTCGTGTTGGAGAGGTAAAGCGCGGGTTGCTTGTGTTGCTGGAAGGCATTGCTGAAGCCGGCGGCCGTGGTATGCACAAACTGGTAGTTGCCGCCGAGGAGCACGATGCCGCTGCCGCAGTTGCTCAGCAGCAGGTTGCGGCTGTCGATACTGGCGCCAAGGGCATAGAGTCCGGCGTCGTAGGCGTTGTCGATGATGCACTGGCGAAGTGTCAGCTGGCCGGCCGGTGCGGGTCCTGCGGCCACGATGCCCTGGTAGGCGTTTCGGATGCTGGTGTAGGTAAGCGTGGAAGCGCGGCTGGCGGCAGAAAAGATCACGCCCGGCCAGGAGGCAGGGTAATCGCGGTAGGGCACATCCAGGCGGTCGCCGGTAAGCAGCACGCGCGTGCTGTCGTAGCGGTCGCCGCTGGCCGTCAGTTGTCCGTGCACGATCAGCGGCGCATCGGCGTGAAAGTAGACGCGCGTGCCTTGCGTGATGTTGAGCAGGGCCGTCGTGTCTACCGTAAGTCCGCCCAGGATTACATAGGGAAGTGTATTGTCCCAGTTCTCCGTGCCCCGCACGGTATGGTTGCGCAGGAAGCGGGCGTTCTGCCCGAAGGCGTCGAGCTGCACCCAGCGGCGGTTGCCGTTCCAGTCGATGGCGATACTGTCCTGCACGATGAAGGGCTGGTGGGCACTGTTTGGGTTCACCGTTACGGTCACGAATACGTAGAGGCTGTCCCCGCCGGCCACTTCGAGGTCGCGCACTTCGGGGCCGGCCACGCCATCCACGTTGATGTGAAAAGGGGATGCGGCGCCTCCTGCCAGGCGTACCGAAGAAATACGGATGCCCTCCTCGTTGTCGTTGAAGATCTTCACCACACCCGACGTCGACCCTGCCGCAACAAACACCGTGTCGAAGTGCAGGGTGTCCGTACCCGGACGCAGCTGCGCGTCGCTGCTTCCGATGAAGCGGTCTTTGCGGCAGGCGGCGATGCCCAGGAGGAAGAGCAGCGAAAGCAGGAGGGCGGCGGGTTTCATAGCTGCAAGATAGTGTGCTGGCCTGCTAATTTATTCGTCTGCTAATGCCTGTACGATGCCAAACGAGGGAATACTCCGGAATTGGGGAAAGCGCGAATCAGCATATTCATTAGCCGACCAGCACATGACCCCATTTGCCCATTACCCCGCGGCGATGCAGAGCGTAGCGATGCTGAGGGTAACGCCGGGGATGGAGAGGAGAGCGCGGCCGCAGGCTTCGAGGGTGGCGCCGGTGGTCACCACATCATCTACGAGGAGGAGGTGGCGGCCTTCGAGGCGGTCGGGATCGGGCACGGCGAAGCGGCCGTTCATGTTTTGCCAGCGCTCCAGGCGACCCTTTTTGGTTTGGGTATCGGTGGCGCTGTTGCGGTGGACGGCGTCGGTCCACAAGGGGCGCTCCCAGGCTTCGGCCATGCCGCGGCAGAGGAGCTCGGCCTGGTTGTAGCCGCGGGCTTTTTCGCGGCTCCGGTGCAGCGGCAGGGGCAGCAGTGCGTCGACGGTGTCGAAGCGGGGCACGGCGGCCAGCTGTCCGCCCATGAGGCGGCCCAGGTAGGTAGCCAGTTCCTGCCCGCCGCCGTATTTGACGCGGTGGAGGAGGCGCTGGATGATGGAGTCCTTGGTGAAGTAGAATTGCGCCGTCGCGGCGAACAACGGCAGGCGGCCCCAGAAGAGCCGGTCCACGGGGTTGTAGGGATGGCGTTCGAAGCCGGTGCGGGGGAGGCTGGCGAGGCAACGGAGGCAGAGGGGCGTGTCGGTGGGCAGGGCGTCGTGTCCGCAGCCGGCGCAGAGGTGCGGGTAGGCGAGGTGCAGGAGCGAATCGCGGAGGTCGTGGAAGAAACGCATGGGCGGGAGGGTCGTGAGCCGTGAGCCGTGAGCCGAGAGTCGAGAGTCGAGAGTCGTGAGCCGTGAGCCGTGAGCCCGAAGCTTCATCGGTCGGCAATCGGGAATCGCTAATCGGGAATGGCTGCACCCTGGTGAGGGGCAACTACAACAATTTCGAAAGCATCTGGAAACATCTCAGCATCAGAGCGCCTAACTCGGTCAGGTCTTCCTTCCGGCAGAATCCCAGGTCTGATGCAACGTCTAACAGTGCGTCTATTTCGATGATCGATCCGCGCGCTATCTCGCGGAAGCGTTTTCGCTCGGCATCGCTTTTTCTCGAAGCTCCCTCTGCGATGTTGAGGTGTACCGATAGCGCAGCCCTGCGCAGTTGTGGGCTCATCGAAAATCGTTCATCGGGTGGAAGCGTTTTTGAAAGTCGATAGCATTGTAATACAAATGCGCGGGCGACCTTATAAACATCCAAATTTTGATGGTCGAGTGTCAGGAACATAGTTTTTGCCCGAAACTATTTTGACCTCTCCGGCAGACAATGTGGTTTTCAACAGGGAAACTTGCTTTTTTTCTCTTTGTTTTCTGATGATTTGAACAAGAAGAGAGTGCGGAGCTAGGGTTCGCATTGCCGATTAGCGATTGCCGATTGCCGGCCCTCTGCTCACCCGCTCATTGAAACAAGTACCGGTACACTTCCTCCACCTGCCCCATCTGCACCACCTCGATGCCGTACTTCTTCGCGTTCAGTCCCTTCTGGTTGTATTTGGACACCACGATCTTTGCGAAGCCCAGCTTCTCGGCTTCGGCCACGCGCTGCTCGATGCGGTTCACGGCGCGGATCTCACCCGAGAGGCCCACCTCGCCGGCAAAGCAGATGTCCTGGCCCACGGGCACGTCTTCATAAGAGGAGAGCAGGGCCACCAGCACCGCCAGGTCGATCGACGGGTCTTCTACCTTGAGGCCGCCGGCGAGGTTGAGAAAGACGTCTTTCACCCCCATATGAAATCCGCCGCGCTTTTCGAGCACGGCCAGCAGCAGCTGCAGGCGGCGCAGGTCGAAGCCGCTGACGGTGCGCTGGGGCGTGCCGTACACGCTTTGCGCCACGAGGGCCTGCACCTCGATGAGCAGCGGGCGCATGCCTTCCATCGTCGCCGCGATGGCCGTGCCGCTGAGGGCTTCCTCCTTTTGGGTGATGAGGATCTCGCTCGGGTTCGTTACCGGTGCCATGCCGGTTTCGTTCATCTGGTAGATGCCCAGCTCGGAGGTGGAGCCGAAGCGGTTCTTCAGCGTACGGAGAATGCGGTATACATAGTGGCGGTCGCCTTCAAACTGCAGCACGGTGTCTACCATGTGCTCGAGGATCTTCGGGCCGGCGATGGAGCCTTCCTTGGTGATGTGCCCGATGAGGAACACGGGCGTATTGGTTTCCTTGGCAAACTGCTGGAACTCGGCGGCGCATTCGCGGATCTGCGATACGGAGCCGGGCGATGATTCGATGAAGGGCGACTCGAGCGTTTGGATCGAATCGACGATGATCAGCTCGGGCTTCAGCTTCTTGACCTCGTTGAAGATCGTCTGTGTGCTCGTTTCCGTGAGCAGGTAGAAGTGTTCATTGGCCATGCCAAGGCGGTCGGCGCGCATCTTTACCTGCTGTTCGCTTTCCTCTCCGGAGATGTAGAGCACGGTGATGCCGGCCAGCTGCAGGCCCATCTGCAGGAAGAGTGTCGACTTGCCGATGCCAGGCTCGCCCGCGACCAGCACGATGGAGCCGGGCACGATGCCGCCGCCCAGCACGCGGTTCAACTCGGCGTCGGCGGTAGCTATGCGCTCGGTGGCGCGTGTCTGCACCGCATGCAGCGGCTGCACCTTGCGCGATGACGTCGGCGTTTCCTGGTAAGATTGCCAGTCGTTGCTCTTTCCTTTCTTATCGTCTTTCTGAATGAGTTCTTCCACGAAGGTGTTCCACTGCTGGCAGGAGGGACATTTGCCCACCCACTTGGTGCTTTCATAGCCGCAGCTCTGACAGAAGTAGGCGGTCTTTATTTTGGACATACAGTACAAATCTTTGGATCTCGGATCTCAGGATGTCGGACCTCCGGATGTCGGAGCGCCGCTTGCGCTTCAACTCCTGTTACGGGCAAAAACAGGAAGGGGCAACGCATTTCAATTGAGTAGAGCAGGATAGATCTGAGATCATCAGATCCGAGATGATCAGCTAAACAAGGGTGTTTAAAAAGAAGAAAGGGGTCAGTCAAATGACCAACCCCTTTACTTACTAACCCATTAAATTCTGACACTAAATTACAAATTGGAGGCAGATTTCAAAATTATTTTTTAGGCCTGTGTATAACTTTTAGCAGTGCTTTGCGCAAGGAAATGCCAATGCCAAAGTGCTTTTTTACCGCTGATAATCAACAGGTTACAAACGCCTTTGGGCGAAGCTCCAGCGCTAACCGTCTGTAAAAGTGTCAGTTAGGAAGCGCCAAATCGGCCCCTTTTTTGCCAAAAATGTTAGCAAAAATGCCAATTTCCGGAAGTTCTGTACGGCAGAGCCGGTTTGGAGCCTCTTTTGCCCCCTTCCGGGTAAAAGCACCATGTTTTACCAAGGTAATCATTCGATCCTGGTCATATCCCTCCTGTTCATGGGGCTCAGCCTGCTGGTGTCCTCCATCCTCAAAAGCCGCTTTGCCGCCTATGGTAAGATCCCGCTGCGTGCCCGCCTGACGGGCCGCGAGGTAGCCGAAAAGATGCTCCGCGAGAACGGCATTTACGACGTCAAGGTGGTGTCGGTGGAGGGCTTCCTGTCGGACCACTACAACCCCCTTTCGCGCACCATCAACCTGAGCCCGGGTGTGTTTGAATCGGCTTCCGTAGCCGCCGCGGCCATTGCCGCCCATGAAACCGGCCACGCCGTTCAGCACGCCTCCGCCTATCCCTGGCTGGGCCTGCGGAGCAAGCTCGTCCCGGCCGTACAGTTCAGCTCCAGCATTTCCCAATGGGTGCTGCTGCTGGGCCTGGTGCTGGCCGCCTCCGGCAACAGCACCCTGCTGCTGGTGGGCATCGGCCTTTTCGCCCTGACGGTCCTCTTTTCGCTCGTGACCCTCCCCGTCGAATTCGACGCCTCCCGGCGCGCCCTGGCCTGGCTTAACCGAACCAACGTCACCACGGCCGAAGAATACCCCAAGGCCAAGAACGCCCTTACCTGGGCCGCCATGACCTATGTAGTGGCAGCGCTGGCCTCCGTGGTGATGCTGCTGCAGTATATCTCCATATTTATGGGCAGCCGCGACCGGCGCTAGAGAAAATGTCTGATTTCGGATGTCTGATGTCTGATAGAATGCAAAACGGCTGAAGCGAAGCTTCAGCCGTTTTTTTGTTTACATCCGAGATCAGACATCCTACATTTTGATCTCTTCTCCGTCCTTATTGAAGAAATGATACTCGGTCAGGTGATAGGTCGAGTCTTCACGGACGTGGATCTTCTGGCCGAACTTGCGCTTCCATTTGGCGGCTTTGGAGTTCCAGAAGAAGCCCTTCGTGAGGTAGGCGTAGAGGATCGGGCTCACCACCACGGTGAGATCGCGGTGGCTGTGGGTAATAAGGTAGTTGAGGTTCTTCTCAATGTCGTCGTCGATGAGCATGGTGCTCTGGATCTTGCCGGTGCCATGGCAGGTGGGGCACACCTCCTGGGTATTGATGTTCATTTCCGGCTTCATCCGCTGGCGGGTGATCTGCATCAGCCCGAACTTGGAAATGGGCAGCACGGCGTGCTTGGCGCGGTCGGTAGACATGTGCTCGTCCATCGCCTCGATGACCTTCTTCTTGTTCTCGGGCAGCTTCATGTCGATGAAGTCGACCACGATGATGCCGCCGATGTCGCGCAGGCGCAGCTGGCGGGCGATCTCTTTAGCGGCCTCGAGGTTGGTCTCCAGGGCGTTCTGCTCCTGGTTGTTGCTCACGCTCTTATAGCCCGAATTGACGTCGATGACGTGCAGGGCCTCGGTGTGCTCGATGATCAGGTAGGCGCCGCTTTCGAGGTTGACGGTCTTGCCGAAGCCCGACTTCACCTGCTTGGTGATGCCGTAGGTGTCGAAGATGGGCGAGCCGTTGGAGTGCAGGCTTACGATGTCGGCCTTTTCAGGGGCGATCTTCTGGATGTAGGCCTTCGTTTCCTGGAAGAGGCCTTTTTCGTTGATCACTACCTTGTTGAAGTCGGCGTTGAGCAGGTCGCGGAGAATGGAGGTCGTTTTCGTTTGCTCGCTCAGGATCTTGGCAGGCGGGTTGGCGCCGCGGAGATTTTTCTGGATCGATTTCCAGGTGGCCACGAGCTCGGAGATGTCCTCATGCAGCTCGGCGGTGTTCTTGCCTTCGGCAGCCGTTCGTACGATAACGCCGAAGTTCTTCGGCTTGACCGACTCCACAATGCGCTGCAGGCGCTTGCGCTCTTCGGAGGAGTGGATCTTGCGCGATACGGCTACGATGTCGTTGAAGGGGGTGATCACCACGAAGCGGCCGGGCAGCGAGATCTCGCAGGACAGGCGCGGGCCCTTCTGGGCGATGGGTTCCTTGAGGATCTGTACCAGGATGTTGGGCTTGCCGTTGAGCACTTCTGCGATCTTGCCGGTCTTGACGATCTCGGGTTCATTGGGGAAGGAGGCGAAGTCCATGCCTTCGGCCGACTTGTCGCCCATGGCGGCGGCGGTGAATTTGAGGAGCGAGCGGGCGTAGGGACTGAGGTCGGTATAGTGCAGGAAGGCGTCTTTCTCGTGGCCTACGTCTACAAAGGCGGCATTCAGTCCGGGAATGAGCTTTTTGACCTTGCCGAGGTACAGGTCGCCGACGGCAAAGCGCGCATCGACCTTTTCGGTGTGTAGTTCTACCAGCTTCTTGTCTTCCAACAAGGCAATGTCCACTCCATGCGGAGCGGCATTGATGATTAATTCTTTGTTCACATTACTACAGCTTTAGGTGCAAAGGGAAATTGACGCTGATTGCGCCGCTGAGGCCGGGTGCTGCAGAACCTTTACAGGAGAGAGAAGGCGATAAGGGGGGCTGGCAAACGGTCCCGAAGCTTCGGGATGAGCAATCAGCAATCGATAAATAACATGCCGGGAAAGGCAGGCAAGCTGCTTTCCCGGCACGTTTATAAGGGTCACCGAAGCTTACTTACGCTTCTTGTGACGATTCTTACGCAGACGTTTCTTACGCTTGTGGGTAGCGATCTTATGACGCTTTCTTTTTTTACCGCAGGGCATTGTTTAATTATTTTGGTTAACTAGTTACTTTTTTTCCAGTTCCTGAATACGCTTTTCCAGTGCGCGGCGCAGTTCCGGCTTTTCGGCCATCGGCAGCGCTTTGCGGTACCATCCGAGTGCTTCGGGCTTGTGGCCCTGGCGCTCGTTGAGGTCGGCCAGCAGCAGCAGCACCCGCACGTTGCCGGGCTGCAGGCGCGCCACCCGCTCGAAGCGTTCGATGGCCCGGTCGTATTGCTGCGACAGGAGCGAGGCTTCGCCGAGGGTTTGCTGCGCAAACACGTTGGTCGAGTCGCGCTCCGCTACCGCGCGGATCTTGCCCACACCTTCCATCGGAGAGCCGAGGCCGCCAAAAAGAATGGCCGCACCGAGGCCGATCTGGCTGGAGTCGTTGGACGGATTCAGTTGCAAAGAGCGTTCGAACAGGTCTTTTGCCTGGAGGGCTTTCCATTGCTGGAGCTCGGAATTTTCCTCCTCGCGCAGACTGCTCAGGAACAAAT
Source organism: Flaviaesturariibacter aridisoli (assembly GCF_004343705.1). GTDB lineage: Bacteria > Bacteroidota > Bacteroidia > Chitinophagales > Chitinophagaceae > Flavisolibacter > Flavisolibacter aridisoli. Next base: position 5,357 of record NZ_SKFH01000054.1, on the reverse strand, counting down.
GGGCTGCAAAGGTGAGGGATTTTTCTGAATTTTCCAACCGCGCGGCCTCGCCGGTATACCAGGCAAAGGGCTCGAAGAGCCGGGCTGTGTCGCGCCAGAAGCCGGCGAGCTGGTGATACAGGTGGAGTTTTTGCCCCTGGACGTCACCGCGGGTGATGCTGTGTTCGAGGAGATCGAGGCGGCTCCGCTGCGCGGGGGCGAGCTGTTTGCGGGCGCGGGCCAGCACCGTGTCGGTGCTGAGGCCAGCGTGCTCGTCGCCGTGATCGTGACCATCGCCGGGGCCGTGCACCGTGCTGCCGGTGTCGGCGCCTTTAGCGGCTTTGGAGCCGAAGATCTGGGATTGGGTAAGTATGTAGAGGCCTATCGTCAGCAGGGCAACGAGGCCCAGGACGGTCCATTGCTGTTTTTTCATTACGGTTTCCCCAACGGTACCGTCGGGAGCCGCAAAGTTACTCCACGGCGGTGGATGTCTTCTTCACCTCCGCCACAAATTCTTTGGCGGGCTTGAAAGCCGGGATAAAATGCTCCGGAATGTGCACGGCCACGTTCTTCTTGATGTTGCGGCCGATCTTAGCGGCGCGCTTCTTGGTGATGAAGGAGCCAAAGCCGCGGATGTAAATATTCTCGCCCTTCGACAGCGAGTTCTTGATCTCGCGGAACATCTCCTCCAGGGTCATCAGCACGTCCACCTTGGGGATTCCCGTTTTTTCCGAAATCTGGTTGACTAAGTCTGCCTTTCTCATAGCGGAGTGGTTTGTTTGGTCAATTTAAGACGAAAACCTGTGATTGTCAAGTAAATATAAATTATTTTGGGAAAAAGAAAGAGCTTCATGGCCGAGCGGGAAAAGATTGCAGCCGGGGCGGGCGGAACGCCGGCACCCTTCGCGCGGGCGCTCCTGCACTGGAATGCCACCGAAAACGACCGGCCCATGCCCTGGAAAGGTGAAAAAGATCCCTACCGCATCTGGCTCAGCGAGGTGATCCTGCAGCAGACCCGCGTGGAGCAGGGCCGCGCTTACTACGAGCGCTTCATCGACGCCTTTCCCACCGTGCAGCAGCTGGCCCGCGCTCCCGAGGCCGACGTGTTCAAGCTCTGGGAAGGCCTCGGCTACTACAGCCGCGCCCGCAACCTGATGGCCTCGGCCCGTAGAATTACGGACGACCTCGGCGGCCGCTTCCCCGACACCCTCGAAGGCATCCTGTCGCTCCGGGGCGTAGGTCCCTATACCGCGGCGGCCATCGCCTCCTTTGCCTGGAACCTGCCCCATGCCGTGGTGGACGGAAACGTGTACCGCGTGCTGGCCCGCATCTTCAACTGCGACCTGCCCATCGACAGCACGGAGGGCCGGAAGTGGTTTGCCCGAAAGGCCCAGGAACTGCTGCCGGGGGGCCTTGCCGGCGAATACAACCAGGCGCTGATGGACTTCGGCGCCACCCTCTGCAAGCCGCTGCCCGAGTGCGGGCGCTGCTTCTACCGCGAGCGCTGCGGTGCCTTCCTCCAGGGGCGGCAAACAGAGCTGCCCGTAAAGGCAAAAAAAGCGGCCATCCGCAACCGGTACTTCCATTACGTACTGCTGCAACAGGGAGGTGCGTTTGCGCTGCACGAGCGCGGCGCCAAAGACATCTGGCAGGGACTCTGGGAGCCACTGCTGATCGAATCGGAGCGCCCGCTGGAAAAGGCGGAGGTGCTGGCCGCGCTGGCGGCGGAGTATGGCCTTGCCGCAGGTGATTACACCGTGCTGAGCGCGGCAGCGAAAGCAAAGCAGCGCCTCTCGCACCAGCTGATCCACTTTTCCTTTTTGCACCTGGAGCTGCGCCGCCGCCCGCCGCTGCCCGGCTTCGAGTGGCTGCCCGCGGCCGCGCTGGAGCGCGTGGCCTGCCCCAAAACCGTGGGCGACTTCCTCCGGAAGAACGGGTAGCGCTGGGTACTGGCAACAAATTTGATTGTTTTGGAACAGGCAGGTATTGATCGATAAGCTTAATCGTAAACTTGAAAACAGTCGGATATGCGAGGCGTAAACCGCGTGATGTTGATCGGAAATCTGGGCAAGGATCCTGACATCCAGTTCCTGGAAGGCAATATTGCCGTGGCCAAGTTTCCGCTGGCCACCACCGAAACGTTCAAAGACCGGTCAGGCAAGCTCGTTTCCCAGACCGAATGGCATACCGTGGTGCTCTGGCGCGGCCTCGCCGAGCTGGCACAGAAATACCTGCACAAAGGCTCCCTCGTATACATCGAGGGGCGCCTCCGCACCCGCAGCTGGGAAGACAAGGACAACAACCGTAAGTTCGCCACCGAGGTGGTGGGCGACAACCTCATCATGCTCGACAAGCGCAGCGAGGGCAACGGCAACACCGGTGCCGGCTACCAGGGCGAAGGCGGCATCGATCCTATCGGCGGCGCCCATCCGGGCATCGGGTCCGATGAAGATTTGTCGTTTTAGAAGGCGGATAAAGGGTAAGAAGGTTTTTCACCGCTAAGAAAAGAAGAGAATAAGTTGTTTCGCGAAGAGGTATAGTAACTACCCCGCCCAGACGGGGCTGTTTTTTTTGGAAATGAGACCCATATGATGCGTCTCTGCTTAGCGTACCACCTTCTTTCCTTCTTTTCTTCGCGGTTCCGACGCTTCTTCGCTTACTCAACCTTGTCCTTACCAAACTGCAAACTACATTTCCCGGTATTTTTGTAGCTTTCAAAAATGGCCCGCCCCGGCGGCGCCGATTTTTCACCAAAACCTTTGTCTTGGATCATCACCTGGCACCTACGCTTCTCGATGTATCTGCCTTCCTGCTGCTTGCCATCCCGCAAACCGCTGTTTTCCTGGTCATCCTGCTGATCGTGCTGCTCCTGCTCAGTTTCATCACCTCGGGCTCCGAAGTGGCGCTGTTCACCCTGCATACCAAAGAGCTCAACAACCTCCGCACAAAGCAGCATGACGCCGCGCGCCGTATCGTGACGCTCCTGGAAGAGCGCAAGGCCGTATACACCTCGCTGCTCATCGCCGGTACCTTCTTCAACATCAGCATCATCATCCTGGCCAACTACCTGCTCACCGGCCCGCTGGAGCCGCTGCGCCCCGTGTGGCTGCAGTGGGGTATCAAGATCATCTCCATCGCCTTTGTGCTGGTGCTCATAGGCAAGATCCTGCCGAAGGTGTGGGCCACGCAAAACAACCTGCGCTTCGCCTATGGCGCCGCCGCCGTGGTGGAAGGCCTGCACCTGCTGCTGCGCCGCATCTCGCTGCAGATGGTGGGCATCGCCGACAACATCAACCAGCGCTCGGGCGTCAACGAGCGGCAGAGCGCCTCCATGCGTGAGCTCGACGAGGCCATCGACGTCAACGCCAACGAGACCACCATCGAAGAGAAGAACATCCTGAAGGGCATCGTCAAATTCGGCAACATCACCGTGCGGCAGATCATGAAGTTCCGCATGGAGGTCAACGGCCTCGACCACAGCCTCGCCTTCGGCGATGTGGTGCACCGCGTGGAAGAACTGCACTACTCGCGCCTGCCCGTGTACCAGACCAACCTCGACAGCATCGTGGGCATCATCAATACCAAAGACCTGCTGAAGCATATCGACGATGGCAACGACTTCGACTGGCACCTGCTGATCCGACCGCCCTTTTTCGTACCCGAAAGCAAGCTGATCAAAGACCTGCTGAAAGAATTCCAGGCAAAGCGCATCCACTTCGCCATCGTGGTAGACGAGTTCGGCGGCACCTCCGGCATCGTAACCATGGAAGACATCCTCGAAGAGATCATCGGCGACATCCGCGACGAGTTCGACGAAGAAGAAACAAGCGTCAAAGCCCTCGGTGAGGACACCTGGATCGTAGACGCCAAGCTGATGCTCCACGACATGTGCCGCGCCCTCCGCCTGCCCCTCGACACCTTCGATCCGGTGAAGGGCGAGAGCGACTCCGTGGGCGGCCTCGTGCTCGAGATCGCCGGCGCTTTCCCCGACATCAACAGCACCGTGCGCGCCGGCGACTTCCTCTTCACCGTGCTGGAAATCAGCCGGAACCGGATCACGAGCGTGAAGGTGACCATCGACCGCCAATAGGTCGTGAGGCGTCAGCCGTCAGCCGTGAGGCGTGAAGCGTGAGGCGTGAGCCCGCAATGCGCGGCGAGGAAGAACGGGTGCCGTAGGCATCCGTTCTTCGTTATTGGCGTGAGAGTGTAAACTAAACTGTGTCAGGTTGAGACGATTTCTCATCTTTAAAACAGTTTATGAAAAAGGAAAAGAAGGATTTGTTGTCCGGCCTTGATCCGGAAGTTCGCCAGCAGGCCCTGGATCAGTTTATGAGCGGGAAGGCGGTTTTTGGCAAGGAGGGCGCCCTGGGGCCTTTGCTGCAGCAGTTGCTGGAAGCTGCCCTGGAAGGGGAACTCGCCGCGCATTTGAAGGAAGAACAGCCGTATTTAGAAGGGGAGGCGAACCGGCGCAACGGTTTTTCCCGTAAGCAGCTTCGAACCGCCGCCGGCACTATCGAACTATCCACGCCCCGCGACCGCCTGGGTTCCTTTGAGCCGGACCTGGTCAAAAAGCGGCAAACCATTCTGGCCGATAACCTCGAGGAAAAGATTCTGGGTTTGTACGGGCTGGGGATGTCGCTTCGGGATATCTCGCGGCATATCGAAGAGATGTACGGCACCGAGATCTCCCACACGGTCTTATCCGAGATCACCGACCGGGTGGTTCCTGCGGTGAAGGCCTGGCAGAGCCGGCCCCTGGACCCCGTCTATCCCATTATGTGGCTGGATGCCATGTACTATAAAGTGCGGGACGAGGAGTCCGGTAAGGTGGTGACGCGCTGCCTGTATAATATACTGGGCATCCTTCCCTCGGGCCACAAGGAGGTATTGGGCTGCTACGTGAGCGGGTCGGAAGGAGCGCGCTTCTGGCTCTCGGTCCTTACAGACCTGAAGAGCCGCGGGGTAGAGGACGTGCTGATTGCCTGTATCGATAACCTGAGCGGATTTGACGATGCCATCAGGACGGTGTATCCGTATTGCGACGTGCAGAGCTGCATCGTCCACCAGTTGCGCAACTCCGCCAAATATGTAGCTTCTAAAGACCAGCGTGCTGTTCTAAAGGAGCTGAAGGCGGTGTATGGGGCCGTGAACCGAAGTGTTGGGGAGAGCGCCCTGGAAGCCTTTGCAGGCAAATGGACAAAGCAGTATCCGCTGGTGGTGAACTCGTGGCAGACCAACTGGGATAAGCTCTCCACCTTCTTCGATTACCCGGAGCACGTACGCCGGGTGATCTATACGACCAACACCATCGAAGGCTATCACCGGCAATTGCGCAAGGTCACCAAAACAAAAGGAGCCTTCGTCAATGACATGGCGCT
>NZ_SKFH01000053.1 GCF_004343705.1 Flaviaesturariibacter aridisoli | reverse complement strand
TGAGCGCTGTTTTTGAAAAGTCTTCCGACACGGAAGGCGAGCCCGTAGACACCCGCGAGCTCTATGCCCAGATCGGGCAGCTCCGCGTCGAAAATGAGTTTCTAAAAAAAAGTTGCAGGAAACTGGGGATCTGACGACGCGTGCCTCACTGGTGCAGCCCCGCTCCAGGAAGCTGTCGGTACGCCGGCAGTGCGCCCTGCTGGCGGTGAACCGCAGCCGGATCTATTACAAGCCGCGCCCGGAGAAGCCCGAGAATCTGAAAATGATGCAGCTCATGGACCACCACCTCTTGGAACACCCAACCGAAGGGGTCTTATCGGTGGTGCACCTGCTGCGCGACCGTGGCTATCCGGTTGGTCCAAAGCGCGTCCGGCGGCTGTTCCGACTCCTGGGTCACCAAACCATCTACCGCAGACGAAACCTCACTAAAATGGGCCAGAAGGTGTTCATAAAGCCGTATTTGCTGCGCGGGCTGGATATCAGCCGGCCCAACCAGGTATGGTCTACCGACATCACCTATATCCCGATGCGGCGGGGCTTCATGTACCTGACGGCTATCATCGACGTGTATAGCCGCAAGATCGTCGGATGGGGCATCTCCAACTCACTGGCGGCGCGCTGGTGCCTGGAGGTGCTGCAGGAGGCGATCGCGGAGCATGGAGCGCCGGAGATCATCAACTCTGATCAGGGCGTTCAGTACACCTGCGCCGGCTGGACTCAGTACCTGGAAAAGAACAGAATCAATATATCCATGGATGGAAAAGGACGGGCAACGGACAACATCTGGATCGAGCGGTTCTGGAAGTCACTGAAGTATAATCACGTTTATCTGAACCCTGCAGAAGATGGAAATGAACTTGTAGAAGGCGTCGATCGATACATCAACTACTACAACCAAAAGATCCACAGCACCACCAAGCAAAAGCCAAACGATCGATATCAACAGAAAACAAAACTCGTATCACTCAAAAACAACCTGGAAACAAACACACTTATTAACTTAGCATCCTGACCTTTTGGTCTCAATAAAGGGGAGTATTATAGATCGCGATCTTGACGATCAGAGCATTGAGTTCTGGAATAGTCTTTAACAGACTCTAATCGATCTAATATTTCCAATCCGTATGCGCCACAGGCAGCTTGTTCAACTCCTCCCGATGTAGTCGCCACTTGGGCATGTGCTGGTTCATCAGGGCCACAAAGCGGTCGTTGTGACTCCGCTCCAGTAGGTGTATCAGCTCATGGCATACGATGTACTCCAGGCAAATCGATGGCTTCTTTGCCAGCTCCAGGTTAAGCCAGATACGCTTTGAAGCCACTGTACAGGTTCCCCACTTGGTGCGCATCTGTTTAATACCCCAGCTGTCACATCTAACCCCGATCTTACGCTCCCACTTTGCGATGAGCTGAGGAAGCTGCTTCTTCAGCTGGACTCGGTACCATTCCTTCAACAGCTCGCCGCGTTGCTCCAGTGTAGCATTGGGACGAACCTGCATCTCCAAGAACTTAGTTCCTTTTAGCAGAACCTGCTGTACCCCCTTGGTCTCCACGACGCGCAACTGATAGCGCTTCCCTTGGAAATAATGCGATTCTCCCGACACATACTCCCTCGGGGTCTCTCTGGGTTGGGCTTCAAAGTTCTTCACCTGCTTCTTTATCCACCCCAGTTTGGAGATGGCAAAGAGCCGAACCACGTCTGCGTCGGTGGTTTTTGGCGCGGCCAGCCGTACCCGCCCTGTTGGTGGGTATACAGCCAGGTGCATATTCTTAATGTCCTTACGGACAACCTCGATCTCAAAGGGGCCTACGGATATGGTTGAATTAGTACTCACTCTGTGCTTTGATGATCGCCATGATTTCATTTGTCTTTTCTGGGTCTTTCAAGACTTCCAGCACGGCAAGCCGCACTTTTTTCTCCCTTATCCCCCCGTCCCGCCAGCCAGCGTTCTTGGTGTACTGAACCGCATCATCAACAGCAAGGCTCAACTGCTCGTCTTGCTCAAGGTTATCATACAGCGCTTTCTGAGCCGAAGTTTTCACTGACGTAGGGTAAGAGCTGGTGGCACCTGACTGAGACACATTCCTTGCCAGCTCGGTGATCTGCTTCAGGTACTCCTGGTAAGCAAGGGTCTCCGCCCTGCGCTGCTGGATCAGCTCGTCGAGCAGCCTCGACATCTTTTCAAAGTACTTCGGGTTGGTCTGAGTTTCCTCTATGATCACCTTCCGTACGTTGTTTTCGATGGTCTCTGCCACAGAATCCTGCTTCTTTCGGCGCTGGGTGGCATCCGTAGCTTCTACCTCTGCCCCAAGCTTAACAATCAGGTCCACCAAGGTTTTGTTGTCAAGGTCGCTGATTTTCTTACTGCTTTTGGCATCGAGGTACATGTCCATGAGCTGGCGCATACCTGGCTCGAAGCGCTTTAGATCAACATAGTCGCCGCTGGCCAGCTTGATCACGTCCCGAATATCTGCATAGTACTGCACCTGCTCCTTGATCTGGTCGGCCTCCGATTCCGTGAAACCTGCCTTCACCATTTCGTTGGCGAGGTTAGCATAGGCCCGTATCAGGGCAACAACGGCTTTATAGAAGGTTACGCGCTTCTCCTCCGTCGCCTTGAGATCGGTGGGATCCTCGGTATTACCGCAGAAATAGCGAATAAAGCTGGGTTCATTCCAGGGGTGAACAGGTTCACACATAGCGATGACCGTCTCCAGGGCTGTCTCCAGACGCTCCTTACTGGCGGCGTAGCGGTTAGTGAGCAGGCCCTTTACGTCGTCCTCGTCGTATTCGTCAAAGGCCCCCGAGGTATAATCCTTGATAGACTGCGTGAGGCTGTTGAACAGGTCTTTATAGTCAATGATATAGCCGTACTCCTTATCCTCGGTATCCACGCGGTTCACGCGGCAAATGGCCTGGAACAGCCCATGGTCCTGCATCTTCTTATCAATATATAGGTAGGTAGCTGAGGGAGCGTCAAAGCCTGTCAGTAGTTTGTCCACCACGATCAGGAGCTTCATCTTGGCGGGTTCCTTGATAAACTTTGTCTTGGCCTCTTCCTCAAATTGCTCGGTGGTCTTGCCGCCCAGCATCTTGGTGTAGATCTCGTACTTGAGCAGGTTATCGGTAAGGGAGCCTTCGCCTGTTTCCTCGCCCTTCATGTCAGCATGGTGTGGCTGGTAGCTCGTAATAATAGCGCACTCCTTCAACCCAGCTGCCTGGAAAAGCTCATAGTACTTACAAGCCTGGTAAACGCTACCAGAAACCAGCATAGCGTTTCCTTCGCCTGTGGACAGTCGGGGCTTTATCTTAAAATCCTTCACAATGTCGAAGACAATCTTTTCCAACCGCGATTTGCTGCCCAGTACCTTTTGCATGGTGCCCCACTGCTTTTTAAGCTGCGTCTTGGCCACATCGTTAAGTTCCCTGGTCTCCGCATCAAACCATTCGTCGATGCTTTGCTGGTCGGTAACAAACTGTTCCACATCCCGCGCTTCATAAAGCAGGTCGAGCACTATGCCGTCTTCTACGGCTTCGTCAAATTTGTAAGGGTTGCCGATATAGGGACCGAACACCTCAATGCTCTTTTGCTTGTCTTTTTTAAGCAAAGGAGTTCCTGTAAAGCCGATGAATAGGGCGTCGGGCAAAATTAACTTCATGGTATCGTGCAGCTTACCCGACTGGGTACGGTGGCACTCGTCCACGAAAACGTAGATGTCACCCTTGGCCTTGAAATCCTTTCCCAGGTACTTTTTGAGGTCCTCGATATAGGCATCATAGTCACCTTCCTCGGAATTGCGGCCAAATTTGTGCACCAGGCTGCATATAAGCCACTCCTCTTTGATATTGAGGGTTTGGAGCAGGTCTCTGCCGCTTTTGGTACGGTAGATCTTCTCGCTCACCCCGATAAAGTTCTTTTCAATCTGGTCGTCGAGCTCCTCGCGGTCGGTGATGATCAGCACACGGGCATCCTGGATGTTCTCGCGGATCCATTTGGTGAGCCAGACCATCGTCAGGCTCTTGCCGCTGCCTTGGGTGTGCCAGATGATACCGCCCTTGCGCTCGGCAATACGCTGCTGGGCCGCTTTAATGGCGAAGTACTGGTTGGGGCGACAGAGCTTCTTGGTGCCCTTGTCGAACACCACATAGTCGTGTATTAGCTCCAACAGTCGCCTCTTCTCACACATCAGGGCCAGGTGCTTATCCAGCAGGTAATCGTAGTGGCGAAGACTTTCTTCCTTCCATTGGAGGTAATACTTCTCGCTGGTTTCAATGGTGCCATAGCGCAGTCCCTGTGTATCATTGCCCGCCCATACCAACTGCATGGTGCCGAAGAAATGGCGTATGAACTCAGCTTTCTGGTTATCCAGGTTCTGCCGAATACCTTCCGATACGCCCTTCGTGCTCCGCTTCAGTTCCACCACCCCCACCGCAATACCGTTTACATAGAGTACGATGTCGGGGCGCTTGTCGAATTTCCCCTTCACGGTTACCTCTTCGGCCACGGCAAAATGGTTCTTATCGGGTTCTGGCCAATTTATGAACCACACCCGCTCGGATAACTGACCCTGCTCTTCGACAATGGATACACCGTAGCGCAGCATGTTATACACCTGCTTATTGGCCTCATATAGACCGTTAACCATATTGAGCGCTGCTGTGGTGAACTTGTGGATGGCCTTCCGCGCCAAGGTGTCGGAATAGCCCTGCGTTCGGGTCAGAAAACAATAAAGGCTATATTCCTCAATAGGCTGGGTGCGTGAGCCGCTCTCCCAGTTTCCGAGGTATTCGTATTGTAGCTCCTGCTCAAACAGCTGGATCACACGGTTTTGGGTAGCGCGTTCCGACTTGCCAATGTTTGTTAATGATGCCATACTTTTTGCCAGCTTTGATAGATAAAGTTTCTGAGAGGCTTCGGATCACCAGGATTCGTTTCCTTGTAATCGTCCATGTGGAATCGGGCATTCTTAGAAGGTGTCAGCAACATCTTGAAATTTACCTTTCTGTCTAAATGGCTCTGAGCAAACAGTCTTATTTTATCCCATTGCTCATCGAACAACTGAATGCCAGCTTGCCTTGTTAGGTAAACATTTTTGATAGAGGTGTAGCGGCATAGAATGCCAGAGATATCGGTGAAATCAAAGTCGTGGAACCGAGTGGCGATATCTAAGTCGACATATCCTTTCAGTACTGTGTCGTGCTTACCCTCCTCTGCATCATTAATGCAGGAAATCATATCAGTCAGGGCTACCTTTTTTTCTTTGCAGAAATCTTTCCAGTGGCGAGCGGTTCCTTTCATAAGGCTCGTTTCAGGATCAAACATGCGCGGCAGGACATCCCAGAAGTAGTTGTTGCTGGTTCTGCCATAAAACCATTCTGCGCGATTACCTTTCGGCCAGGAAGGACTGAATGTGCCTATCATCAACTCGGTCGGATGAAAGTCAAGATTCTCAAGGTTCAGATCACATTGAAATTTATGAGGACAGGGCATTCCATTAACTTTTGAATAGTTTGAAGCTCACCTGATGACGGTAAAACTCGATATTATTAGTTACCGAGAGGGCACGACGTATGCGTAAGTCATCCGACAGGCCGATGATCACCCCCTTTACTCGCTGATCATCTTCTGCCAGCTCTTCTTTCACATAGCCCATATAGCGTTGAATTTGGCCTACGACGTTGTCGCTCACCCTGCCTTTCTTCAGCTCCACCACCAGAATGGTCTTTTTGTCTTTGCTGATGGCCAGAATGTCAATGGGACCTGTGTCGCTGGGGTACTGCTGGCCTACCAGCTCTCCATCCTCCTCATAGATGTCGTAGTCCCTTCCCAGCTCAGTCTGTTTCCAGTTCATCACCAGAAAGTCTTCAAGGTGCTTCTCCAGTGCGAACACCGAGGGATCTTCCACCGTTTCATCAGTTGAAATAAGGGTGACAGGCTTCTTCCCGCCAATCAGGTTCTCGATCTCCTCAGCATACTTTGTGATCTCGCTGCTGGTGCCAATGGAGCCAGTGGAGTTGCGTAGACTCTCACTCATAGCAGCCCGTTCAATCAGCGTTGGGTACCACTTTACTGTACGGCGGTGCGGTAGAATCTCGCCCTGGTGGAAAGAGTAGTTATCGAGCAATTCACCTACGTAATAGGCTCCTGCTCCGTTTGGACAGAGCACGATGTCGCTCACCTTTATGCCCTTGGCTACTGTCCAGAGTGCACCGCACGAAAGGCCAGCGGCAACCTTGCTTTTGCCTGGGTGCCGCTCCATCCAGATCGGAATGAAGGTCTGGTTGAACCGCCGCCAGTCCTCGGGGAGTTTACCTGTAAGGTCAATATCTGCCAGAAAATCGGTGCCAATGAAATTGCCCCTGTAGCATTCGTCGGCATAAAGGCTTTTCGCTCCCAGCATCACACGGTAGTAGCGTTTCATATCAGGCGAGTTTTACCCGTGAGGAGTTCTTGCATCATTCCCTGCTTTATTGCTTTGATCTTTTTCAGCTTTCGGTCTAAGTGCAGGACCTCTTTGTCCAAGTCGGATAAGATGCGACCAATTTCTATCTGCTTTTCGATTGGTGGAACTTTGAACTCGATTCGACCTAAGCTGAGCCGAGATATGCGTTTATGTGTCGTGCCGCCCACTCTTTCAATAACCTTTGAAAACCAGAAATCGGTAGTAAATAACTGCGACAAGAACTTTCTGTCAGAAAGTTTGGGATCACCTCGAAATATGGAAACATCCACCGAGGTGATCATTTTGCGTTCACCAATATTCGGTAGAATACAGGCTCTGCCTGCAGGCTCTGCCAGACGACAAATCAGAAGATCTCCCTCTACAATTTCCTTACACCCTAATTTGACGAATGAGTCGTCATTTATGTACTTTCTGCTCGCTTTGTCAATGAAGTACCCAACACCAATATTACCCGTTTGCACTAATCTAATACCTCTGTCTGTGATGTACTCGGATTCAATCCAATCACCGTCATCAAAATTTTGCTTTTTACCGTCAGAAAGTTTGGATAGAGAAACTACGCTCCAGCTATGGTCTGGTGTTAGCAATTGTTGCATAGCCCCTTGCTTGATCGCTTTCTTCTTTGCAATGAGCTTTTTCAATCGGGCGATGAGGGCATCTGCATCACTAAGCGCATCTGCAATGGCTTTTTGTTCTGTGAGAGTTGGAGGAAGTACTATTGGAAGCAGTTTCACCAGGCTGCCTGTATAGCTTTGCTGCTTAGTTCCTTGACAGTATTTAAACGCGAACTCATTTCCATATCTAACATAGAAATGAAAGAGATATTCAGTCAATGACTTCCCTTTGATTGGGTATAAAGCCATACATGACTGATTTGTGGTAGCATTGATGCCAGTGATGGCGCAACTTCCTCGCGTCCCAGCAGCTTCCAAACCAGTAATGGCCATCAAAAAAGTACCCTTGGGGATTATCTTCAGATTCGTGCGAGAAACAGCCTCATTAGTTATCTTCTCGTTAGTATCAAGTATTTGGTTGTATTTCAGTTCCCCACTCGTAATCCATGGAATACTGCCTTTGTAGTATCCAGGATTCCCTCGGTAAGGCGTCATTCCGCTACTGAATCCAGTAAAAACATCTCCGAATTTACATTCGACCCAATCTTCAGGGATTTGCCCAAGCTCTGTCTTCTTGTATTGGATTTCGACTAACTCCATACTAATCCCATTTTTTGCAGGTGATCATTTACTTTCTCTTCCAGCTCCTTAGCTGCTGCATCCAAATCGCCCAGCGTTTCATCGTAGCGTTCGCCCAGCTCTTTTATACGGGCTGTGAGGCGCTGTGAGATTGCATCCAGTTCGCCCTGTATATGGGTGCGGAGTGTAGTCATCCACTTGGCTTCAATCACCAGTTGCTTTACATCGGCTTCGGTGAGTTTTTCATATTGTCGGAAAGCTAATTCGTCCAATTCAGCAGCCTGGGCTTTCAGTTGCTTGCTCAGGGAGCCTGCCTTGTCAAAGAGCTTTTCTGCCGTTTGCAATAAGGTATAGGCTTCCTTTTCGCTGGGGTCGCCTTTGATCTCCTTCAGGCGGCTGCTCACCGTAGCCTTGGTGAGTCGTCCCTTGTCGTTGGCGGCATCAGCCAGTAGGCCCTCTTCACCCGCATGCTCTTCTTCGAGGCTGGTAATCTCAACTTCGGTGGCTTCCAGCTCGGCCTCCAGCTGCTGGATAGCCTCCTGTCTGTCGGCAAAGTACTCGTTCACGATGATGCTCTTAGGCAGGAGGTCGCAGGTCCAGCCTTTTACGATTTCCTTGCCCTTGGCATTCTTCTCCACGACTCTGCGGGTTCGGGCCACCCAGCCGTCTTCAACCAGCATGTACACATCGTCTTTCATCACTTCGTTCCAGTAGTTCATCAGGTGCTGGTAAATGTCGTAGCGGTCCACCAGCGCCTTTCCTTCGTAGGAGTTCAGCAGCTTTTCGGAGATGTCGTGAATCAGCTTTTTCGGCTGGGTATTGCCATTAATGCCTTGTAGCGTGGGAGTGACAAGCGTCCTCCAACCCTCGAAAACGGTATCAAGCTGCTGGCTGTAGGCTTTGAACTCGGGGTGGCTGTAAATGGTCTCCTTAACCGCCATGTTTCCTACTTTGAGGCAGCTGTAGCCTTTCCGAAGAGGTTCAAAAAGAGTGGTCTTCAGATTTGGATACACGGTCCAGTAGGGGTTTAGTCCCTCCACATCTCGGTTAGGGATGCCTCCGTTGAGGTGCGCATCCAGGTCCTGGATGTCCTCTTCCTCTTGTGTATCAATGTAACGGGGGATGTTGAGGTTGTATTCGTTCTTCTCAATCTCAGCAAAAGGCACAAAACGCGACAAACGGGCCACTTCCTTCTGATTGTTGAATACGTCCACTATTAGGTGGATATCCTGCTCTCGAAGGCGGTTTTTGTTGCCATCCTTCAAAAATCCTTTACTGGCATCGATCATGAAGATCCCCTTGCGGGTGTCGGCATGTTCCTTATCCAGCACGATCACACAGGCGGGGATCCCCGTTCCGTAAAAAAGGTTTGCAGGAAGGCCAATGATGCCCTTTATCAGTTTGCGCTGGATGATGTTGCGGCGGATGTCGCCTTCAGCACCGCCACGGAACAATACCCCGTGTGGCAGGATCACCGCGCCCTTGCCCTTGCTGTTGAGACTGGCGATGATGTGCAGCATAAAAGCATAGTCGCCGTTCTTTTCGGGCGGGATTCCATACTCACGGAAGCGGTTGAACTCGTCGTTCATGGGCGAGATGCCGTTGCTCCAGCTTTTGGTGGAGAACGGCGGGTTGGCCACCACAAAGTCAAAGCGCATCAATCGGCCCTGCTCGTCTTTTGTCTGGGGTTGAGCGAGGGTATTCTTTCCATAAATCCGAGCCTCGGGGTTGCCATGCAGCCACATGTTCATGACGGCCAAACCCTTGGTGGCGATATCCATCTCCTGGCCGTAAATGGTGAGGCCGCGTTGTGATTCCTCTGCCACCTTGAGCAACAGGGAACCCGATCCGCAGGTTGGGTCATACACCGTGTAGGAAGGCTTGTCGGCCCGATGTACGTCGATCACCTTCGCCAGAATCCGAGAAACTTCAGCAGGGGTGTAGAACTGGCCTTTACTCTTCCCCGACTGGGTCGAGAACTGACGCATCAGGTATTCGTACGCGTCACCGAGGATGTCGTCGTCTTCGGCGCGGTTATTTTTGAAGTCGAGCGCGGGATTTTCGAAGATGGCGATGAGTCGTGTTAGACGGTCCACCTTCTCCTTGTCGGACCCCAACTTGTTGTCATCGTCGAAGTCGACCAGTTCGATGGCCCCTTCCAGACCGTTGGCGGAAAAAAGAGGTTTGAGGATCTTTTTGTTTATTTGTTCGCCGATGTCGGTTCGGCCTTTGAGCGCCACCATGTCCTCGAAAGTGGCACCATCGGGTACTTCGATGAGGCTGTTAGCCTTGTGGCTGTATTTGTCGGACACGTACTTTACGAAGAGCATTGTAAGCACGTAGTCTTTGTACTGGCTGGCGTCCATGCCGCCCCGTAGTTCGTCGCAGCTGGCCCAGAGGGAGCTGTAAAGTTCTGATTTCTTAATTGCCATGTTGCCGTTCGGTGTTTTTGTTGGAGATCAGTAAGTCACGCACGTCTACATCCAGCACGTGCGCCATCTGGTACAGCAGCTCCACAGACGGTTGCCGCCTGTTTTGGGCGTAGGAATTGACCATGTTGAATGATTTGCCCAATTGGGCGGCCAGCCAAGTCTGGGTCAGTCCTTTCTGTTCCAGGATGCGTTTGATGGTGTTCATGCGAATTGGCGGATGAGGTTCAAACTTAGCAATAATATCTCATGAAATGAGAGGGCATGTCTAAGAGCTTCGAGAGTTACTTTGGCAAGTGTCGCATCAACGTGCAATTTCCTACGCTGGCGGAATTTGGGTGATTGAATTATAGGCAGATTGGATGTGATTAGCTCATTTGTGAGCTACTCTCCTAACGATGACCCTCCATAGATATAGGGGTATCCCCTCCACCTATTTCTCCCCACCCACCGCATGTATGAGATCAAATACAAAAGAGGATCATCGGAAAAATTTTTTTTTGAATTTTACGTTGTTGAAAGTTGACCTTCAAAAACATGGGCACTGCGAAAGAAGCTCGTTTGGTAGGTGAGCTTAAAACAATAGTCAGCCAACTTTATTTGAATATTGAAATGGACTATTCAATAGAAGAGATTTACTTGATGTCAGGGCAATTCGACAAAGTAGTAAACGTCACATTCAAACATGATTCCGAATCACAGAATCTTTATGGTGAGCATATTACTGGAGAATTTATTTATACCCCGAAAGAACGAGCAGAGCTACAGCGCTTAGTCGGAGCCGCTGATGTACCCTCAACAGATGGTTATGTCAAGTTCCATGAGATATTGAAGTACTTACCTGAAGAAAAGCGTCAATTATTGCGCCGTACTGGCATCAAAGCATCTGACATACAGCAGATAATTCAGCGAAATACACCAGGTGTAAATCACTTTGCCAGCACTGAAACGAGATCACTCCCTAAACCAATTGAAATTAAAGTGGACTTCAGTGATGTAGATGAGGATGCAATGACGATCAGCACCTATAATATGATGCTTTCGTCTGGGTTTAAACTCACTCCCGATGAAGCTGATCAGCTTCACGCAGCCATGCTCAAACAACATGGCGACTCTTTGCATCCAGAAAAATACCACGATCTTTTCATAGACAAAGAAACGGGAAAAGTGAAAGAGAGTATCCGATTCCATGTTTTAGAAAGGAAGTATTATTCGAATCAAGGACTTACAGAGGAGGAAAACAAGGAATTCATGGAAATCTGGGATCGGCGCCTTGAGAAACGGATGGAGCAAGCCTCCAAAGAACTTGAAAGGGCTACCGAAAACGTGAAGGACTTGTACAAAAACAACCCAAAGGTATTGAGGATCATACCAATACTTGTATCAAGATTTCGCGAAGAACGATTAGCGCATTCACGTTTTCCAGTATGGTGGGATTTCGAACGTTTCCTTCACATTTACCTCAGACATGTGAATGAAACCCAAGTCGGGGAAAGGTTTGAGCAAAAAACACCATTTCAGTATCAACTGAACGAGGTCAAAGATCTCATCAAAAACGTCCTTGACAAACTTGAAAAAGAAATTGACGCACACTTCATGGCTAACCCAAACAAAGACTTCAAACGCCAAGGCTCAATGAGCGTGTACCACGATGGCGATTACTACACCCTACACATCGCGCCTGATGGTAGGCTTATGACATTTTACAAATCCACAAATAATGGCGAAGTAGACAACTAAGCTATATTTGGGTCGCAAATGGGTCGCATTTAGGTCAAGGTTCCGCTTATAACCAGATATAACTGGCTAATTTATAAGGGGGTTGGCAAAGCCCAGCGCACTTGCATGGGGTGCAAGGGGTCGCTGGTTCGAATCCAGTCCACCCGACGAACAGAGAGAGCCTCAGACGAAAGTCTGAGGCTTTTTATTTCAGCGTCAGCCCGGTAGCGCATCCCGCCTTGGGCGGGAGGGTCGCGGCGCCGGAGCGCCATCTACCCTTCGAACGAAACGTGCCTTGGACCCATTTAACCCTTGTCTCAGCAAAACCTATCCGGAGCAGAGAAATTTACTGCAACGAGCATGCGGACGTTCGGTCTTTTCCTGTTCAAATCAAAAGTAGGAAACCGGGCTTGCGTCGCCCTCAAAACCGGCCTGCCGGCTCATCGGTAGGGGTAAGTCGGCATAATATTTCGGGCTATAGCTAAGGTGTCTCATAGGGCTGCTCTCCTGCCTCTTGCTTCGGAACGGATCGGTTTCGCAACCGACTCCGGCGGAGCTTACCGCGTTGGTGAAAGAGACCCACATTGAAAGTGCTGATCAAAAATATGGTTTCCGCCCGATGCCGCTTTTTTGTAAAAGCGCAGCTGGAGGCGCTTGGTCTCCACCACGACGGCGTGGAGATAGGCCATGCCGAGATCCGCGACCCCGTTACACCGGCCCAGCTGGAAGCGCTCAACAACTGTCTCAAAGAAGCCGGGCTCGAACTGACCAAAGACAATGGCAACCTGCTGGTGGACCGCATCAAAAAGGCCGTGTTCGACAGCATCCAACTGTCAGCCGAGCCACCGGTGCTCAAATTTTCCGAATTCTTATCGAGCAAGCTGCACTACGACTATTCCTACCTCTCCCACCTGTTTGCCACACGCGAAGGCACCACGCTCGAGCACTTTACGATCGCGGCAAAGATCGACATGGTGAAAGAGCTCATGCTCCTGGAAGGACTAACGCTCACCGACATTGCTGACCGCATGTTTTACAGCAGCGTGCAGCACTTGTCGGCCCAGTTTAAAAAGGTCACCGGGCTCACGCCCACCGCGTTTCGCAAAAAAATGGAAGCCATGCAAAAGGCGCCGAACTGCCGGAGCCGAGCTATAAATTCTATAACTATTTCGCAGAATCGCGTAACGAAGTAAAACAAGAAAGGGTGCACCTTCACTTTCCTGGTCCAAAGAGATCACCGTCTGACTAAACCCTGCACTCCAAAATTTCGTGTATGCACTATCCCTTCATACCTAAACCGACCCTTGCCGTCCGTCCATGTGTGCATTCGCCTCCCGCTGCCGGCTACACAAACCGTCCGTCTGTCAAATAGCACCAAAGCCGTCTGCTTTATTGGATACTCAGGTATTGCCGTCGTAAACTTCTGCAATTCGTATACCTGTATCCATCCGCCTACGATCCACTAAAAAAACAAAGCCCCGAGATTGCTCTCAGGGCTTTTGTCGGGATGACTGGATTCGAACCAGTCCCGCCGCTGGCGGGATCCCGAACGAAGCGCCCCGCCGGCGGCGGGGCTACATCCCTTTTAACAAGCTTTGAAAAGCAGCTCCACCTTTGAATGCCTTGATCTGACGCTCCCGGAGCAAAGCAGCCTGCTTGTTGCTGAAACGCTCCACATATACCAACTGAAACGGTATCCGGTTTTTTGTAGATCGTTGGAAACCGGCATTATGAAATGCAAGTCTTGCCGCAACATCGGAGGTAGCGCCGATGTAAAAACGATTGTCTTTCAAACTTTGCAGGATGTAAACAAAATAGTCCACAACGCAAGTTCGATACCACCCGTTAAAATACCCTGTTGAAAAACACAGACCGAATTGGGAAAATTCCCATCAAAAAAACAAAGCCCCGAGATTGCTCTCAGGGCTTTTGTCGGGATGACTGGATTCGAACCAGTCCCGCCGCTGGCGGGATCCCGAACGAAGCGCCCCGCCGGCGGCGGGGCTACATCCCTTTTAACAAGCTTTGAAAAGCAGCTCCACCTTTGAATGCCTTGATCTGACGCTCCCGGAGCAAAGCAGCCTGCTTGTTGCTGAAACGCTCCACATATACCAACTGAAACGGTATCCGGTTTTTTGTAGATCGTTGGAAACCGGCATTATGAAATGCAAGTCTTGCCGCAACATCGGAGGTAGCGCCGATGTAAAAACGATTGTCTTTCAAACTTTGCAGGATGTAAACAAAATAGTCCACAACGCAAGTTCGATACCACCCGTTAAAATACCCTGTTGAAAAACACAGACCGAATTGGGAAAATTCCCATCAAAAAAACAAAGCCCCGAGATTGCTCTCAGGGCTTTTGTCGGGATGACTGGATTCGAACCAGTCCCGCCGCTGGCGGGATCCCGAACGAAGCGCCCCGCCGGCGGCGGGGCTACATCCCTTTTAACAAGCTTTGAAAAGCAGCTCCACCTTTGAATGCCTTGATCTGACGCTCCCGGAGCAAAGCAGCCTGCTTGTTGCTGAAACGCTCCACATATACCAACTGAAACGGTATCCGGTTTTTTGTAGATCGTTGGAAACCGGCATTATGAAATGCAAGTCTTGCCGCAACATCGGAGGTAGCGCCGATGTAAAAACGATTGTCTTTCAAACTTTGCAGGATGTAAACAAAATAGTCCACAACGCAAGTTCGATACCACCCGTTAAAATACCCTGTTGAAAAACACAGACCGAATTGGGAAAATTCCCATCAAAAAA
>NZ_SKFH01000052.1 GCF_004343705.1 Flaviaesturariibacter aridisoli | reverse complement strand
CTGCATCTGCAGCGGCTTTTTGTTAATTAGAGGAGGGTTAGAGCGCGAGTTGCGTCAGCTTCACGTTGTCGAACAGGATGTCGCCGTTGGTGGACGACTGCCAGTAGGTTTCAGCGCCGCCGCGGAAATTCTCGAAGCAAAGGCTGTTCACAAGGCGCTTCAGATCGTTGGTCGTCCAGCGAATCGCCTGGTCCAATACCGTGGTGCCGTTGATCACCACCTGCACGCGGCCGTCGGTGTTGGAGCCGGTATTGCTTTTCACGAGCATCTTCACATGATACCAGGTACCTTTCTGGATCGAGGCACCGCCGGCAGGATAGGCCTTGCCAAAGTCGTCGCCATAGGTACCGGGCTGGTCTTTGTAATAAACGTAAGGCTTCAGGATCACAGGACTGGTGCTGGTGTTCTTGTACCACATCAAACGCACGGAGCCGCCGTTGCCGTCCCAGCCCGGGTCACCACCGGTGTTGCCGTCGCCGATAAAGAGACCGTAGCCTACTTTACCGCCCCAGCTGAAGTCGAAGTTGGAGTCGAACTGCATATCGAAGGAAAGCTCATATTGCGAGCCGGGTGTAACGTTGGACCGCGATAGCACACCACCGGAAGTCAACGAGTTGGCCAGCAGGGTCGTTTTCAGCATGCCGTTGTATACCTGGCTTTGGGCGGAAGTATTCTGCTGCCAGTAGTTGGCGTTACCAAAGTCAGCAACGGCTTGCGTGAGACCGTAGGAACTGTTGGCGCGGCCATCCCAGTTTACCGTGCGGGTGGATAGACCTGTCGTCGGCGTGGGTGCTGGAGCCGGTGCCGGTGCCGGTGCTGGAGCCGGTGCCGTTGTAGTGGTGCCCGTGGTAGAGGTAGTAGTGGTGGTGGGAACCGGGTCGGTTGTATTCCGTTTGCGGCCTTCCAGGATGCTGTCGTCTTTCGAGCAGCTCAGCAACGTGGTGGCAAGGGCCAGGCCCAGGAAGCCCAGGCGGGTCATTTGGAGGTTTTTCATTGGATAGTACAGGTTAAAAGGTGGTAAAAGGTTCGTTGCGCCTTGCGGCACAACGTAAAACTACCTTCACCTGGAGACCTATCCGGCCAACATTAGGTAAGTACGGTCCGATACCGGGTAAACACGATTATTCACGGGGCGAGCGCCGCAGGGCTTGCTTCCCGAAAGGGGCCATAATGAAGCCCAGCAAGCGTTTCCGCAATCACATCCGTAGCAGGCCGGCCTTGAACAAACCGTTAACAGGTTTGTTGTCCCAGAACAACTCGAAGTCTTCCAGCCCTGCTTTTTCATAGTCTTCCTGCACCTGCTGCAAGGTCCAGGGTTTGGGGCTGTGCACACTGATGCGCGGCAGCAGCGCCTGCAGCCAGGCACCTTTGGCCGGGTCTACCTGTATGTTCAACGTTGCCTTCTGCAGGGGAAAGCTCAGCGCCAGGACTTCCCATTGGACTCCTTTTTTGCTGCGCATTTGCAGCTCGGCAGCGGGCATTTTCCCGATCCACAGCACCTTGCTGTTGGGCGCCGAGGTGAGTAGCTCGGGCTCGTTGATCGCCTGGCGGATGGTATCGGGCGCCACCGTCGGCCTCGGCACTTTAAAATCGAACCATTTTTGCAGCGGGTAGTCGAGGCAGGCGGCGTGCATATAGTTGAACAGCGCCTTTTTGAGCCCGAAACCGAACTGCTCGTGGGCGGCTCCTTTCGGGTCGATGTGATCGATGTCGTTGTTGGCAAACGTGCCTACCAGTTCTTTCACTTTACGCACCTGGAATTTGTCCGGCTCGAGCCCGATAGGACTATGTGCCGTCATAGTAAACAGGTGCCAGAAAGCGGACTGCAGCACGCCGCTTTCGAACAGTTGCCGCACCAGCTCCAGCGAATCGATGGTCTCCTGCTCGGTTTGCGTGGGAAAGCCATACATGAGGTAAGCGTGCACCATAATGCCCGCGTCGCTGAGGTTGCGGCACACGCGCGCCACCTGCGCCACGGTGATGCCTTTCTGGATCAACGCCAGCAGCCGGTCGGAGGCCACTTCAAGCCCCCCGCTGACGGCAATGCAGCCCGAAGCTTTCAACAGCAGGCAGAGGTCGCGGCTGAAGGCTTTTTCGAAACGCACGTTGGCCCACCAGCTCACCACGAGGCGGCGGCGGAGGATCTCGATAGCGAGTGCACGCATCAGCGCCGGAGGTGCTGCCTCATCCACAAAGTGAAAACCATTCTGGCCCGTTTGCGCGATCAGCTCTTCCATGCGATCTACCAGCACCACAGCCGTAAGCGGCTCGTAGTTCTTGATGTAATCGAGCGAAATGTCGCAAAACGTGCACTTGCCCCAATAGCAGCCATGGGCCATCGTCAGCTTGTTCCAGCGGCCGTCGCTCCAGAGGCTGTGCATCGGGTTCACCACCTCGATGGCGGAGATGTATTTATCGAGAAAAAAGTCACTGTAGTCGGGCGTACCCACCTGCCCCTGCCGGTAGTCGCTGCAAGCGGTGTTGTTGTAGTAAACGACGGCGCCGTTCTCGCGCGTCAAGGTGCGCTTGAGTCCCTCGCGGCCTACGCGCCCTTCGATGTGGGCGATGAGCTGCTCGATCGGCGCTTCGCCGTCATCGAGCGTGATGTAATCGTAGAAATCAAATACCCGCGGATCGCTCAGCGACCGCAGCTCTGTGTTGGCAAATCCGCCACCCATGGCCACGGGCACGGCCGGGCAGTGGGCCTTGATCCATTGACCGCAGCGTAGGGAAGTGTAGAGGTTTCCCGGGAAAGGTACCGACAGGGCCACGAGCCGCGGCTGCAGGCGGCGCATCTTCTCTTCCAGTATTTCTACAAGGATGCGGTCTACGTAGCTGAGCGGCTTCCGCAGCTCGGCCTGGAGCTCGTCAAACGAGTTGGCGGAGCGGCCGAGGCGCTCGGCATAGCGGCTGAAGCCGAAGTGTTCGTCTACCGTTTCCTGGATGAGATCACTGAGGTCTTCAAGGTATAATGTAGCGATGTGCTTGGCGCGGTCCTGGGTGCCCATGGCACCGAAGGCCCATTGCAGGTCGTCGAGCTGTGCAAAGCGGCTCGCTTCGGGCAAAAAGCCGCGGCCCGCGATGCGGTGGGCCAGCGTGGGCCGCGTGCCTTGCAGAAAGGCCACCACCTCGTCGATCGAATCGCAATAATCCGCCTGCAGCGCCACGATGCGGCCCGCGTTCTCCGACAAGCTCCTGCCCTGCTTGCCGATCTCCGCAAACAGCTGCTCCAACCCGGACTTGCAAAAAATGGCCAGCGTGACCTCGATGCCGAGATCGCACTGGTGCGCGGGAATGCCTTTGGTATTGAGAAAACCTTTCAGGTAGGCGGTAGCCGGGTAAGGCGTATTGAGCTGCGTGAAGGGCGGTGTAATCAGTAAAACGGGCGCTTGCAAAGAAGAGGATTAAGGAGCAAAGTTAGCAAAGGCAGGGCATTCGCCTCGTGAGCCGTCAGCCGTGAACCGTGAACACGCAATGCGAATTAACAGAACGGATACTATTTGTTCCTTCGTTGTAACAGACTTGAGCGCTCACGGCTGACGGGCTCACGCTTCACGAATTACGGCCGCAGCGCTGCCAGCACTTCCCGCAGGAACGTGTTCTCATCGATCGGGTGCTGGCCCAGCCGCACAACGATCACCTTTTTCGAAGGGATGATGTACACGCCTTGCCCGTTGAAGCCTTTGCTGTAATAGAGGTCGGCAGGCGCGTCGGGAAACTTGCGCTGGCCGGGATGCTCGGGATCCTGCCCGTTGAGCCAGAACTGGTAGCCGTAACGCTTATTCGGGTCGCCGGGCGCAGGCTGCACGCTGGCGGCCACCCAGCCTTCAGGCAGCAGGCGCGTGCCGTTCCAGACGCCATCCTGGTAATACAACAAGCCAAAGCGCGCGAAGTCGCGGGCGGTAGCGTAGCTGTACGACGAACCGATATACGTGCCCGAGGCATCGGGCTCGAGTAGCGTGGAATAGGCTCCGATGCGGTAAAACAACGCCTCGTAGGGAAAGGCGGCATACCGCTCCTCGCCCACCGTCCGGCGGATGATGCGGCTCAGGATATTCGAATTGCCACTGGAATAGTTGAACACCGTGCCCGGTTGCTGCGCGAGCGGCCGCGCAGCGGTGAAGGCGGCCATATCATCGCTGCGGAACAGCATGTTGGTTACTTCCGAAGGATTGCCATAATCTTCCTCGAAATCGAGCCCGGAGCTTTGCTGCAGCAGGTCGCGGAGGCGGATGGCGGCTTTGTCGGTGCCCTTCCATTCGGGAACGGGCGCCGGCGCATCGGGGTTTAGCCGGCCTTCTTTTACCAGGATGCCGATTAGGGCGGCCGTCATGCTTTTCGACATCGACCAGCCGATTTGCACCAGGTTCTTATCGACCCCTTCCGCATACCGCTCGCCCACGAGCTGGCCGTCGTACAATACCAGGAACGAACGCGTGCGCCCTGGCCCATCACCTTCCGACGAGCGGGCCATCAGGGCATGATCCATGGCGAGCGATAGCTTTTCAGGATCGATCGCAACCGGAAAGGAATCCGCACGCAGGTCGCCCATCGGCCAGGGCAGCGTGTCGGAAGACAGCGGCCGCGGCGGCAGTACGAATCGCTGCGCCCGCACGTCGGCCTCCGGAAGCTTGTTGAGCAGCGTGCAGCCGAGTCCTGCCCGGTAGATGGCCTTGTGGCGCGCCAGACCCCACACCGTCACCGTTACCGAACTGTCGGCGCGGTTCACTTCGTAGGAGGCCAGCGAGAAAGGAAAGCCTCCGAGGTCTTCGCTCCGCACCGTCTCCGGGTCGCGCCCCTGTACAAACACGGCCGAAGCCATGTTCTTGGCGAAGTAGCCGCTGATGATCGGGAACGCGCGCCAGGCGTAATACACGCCATAGGCCAGGCCCAGGAGGAGGAGAATGCCGGCCACCCGCAGCAGGCGCCGCGCCAGCGAAGGCTTCCGGGAAACGGTAGTAGACATGCCGTTGCAATTTGGGTAAAGATGAGGCAAAAACGTTTCGGACGGCCCCTGCCGCAGGGAAGGCTACCGCTACCGCTCGTCAGAAAAAGCCGAAGGCCAGACCGGATCCGGGAAAATTTCATTTACTTTGTAATTCAAAGTGCTTTTTGAATAGGCACTTCGCTAAACTTCCGCCCATGAGTTCCGTGCTCTCCCTCTCCCACATCGCGAAGGCCTACGGCCCTGTAAAAGCGTTGCGCGACGTTTCGTTTTCGGTACCCGAAGGCGCCGTCTTCGGTATCCTCGGCCCCAACGGCAGCGGTAAAACCACCCTGCTGAGCATCGTGCTGGATGTGCTCAATGCCGACGGCGGCCACTACCGATGGTTCGGGGAGCCCGGGTCGCCCGCGCAACGCCGGAAAATCGGCTCGCTGCTGGAAACGCCCAACTTCTACCACTACCTCTCCGCCGTCGACAACCTGAAGATCACGCAAAGCATCAGCGGCCGCGGCACGGAGGCGGACATCCTCGAAGTATTGAAAAAGGTGAACCTCTACGAGCGCCGCAAGAGCCGCTTCAAATCGTACAGCCTCGGCATGAAGCAGCGCCTGGCCATCGCCGCCGCGCTCCTCGGCGACCCGAAGGTGCTGGTGCTCGACGAGCCCACGAACGGCCTCGACCCCGTAGGCATCGCCGAGATCCGCGCGCTCATCAACGAGCTCCGCAACTCGGGCCACACCATCATCATGGCCAGCCACCTGCTCGACGAAGTGGAAAAGGTCTGCACCCACGTGGCGATCCTCAAGACGGGCCAGCTGGTTACCACCGGCGAGGTCAACGAGGTGCTGCAGGACGAAGACGTGGTGGAAGCCGCCGCCGCCGACACCGACGCGCTGGTTCGTGCCCTGGCCTCCTTTGGCAACCGCATTAGCCGCCAGGCGCCGGAAGGCACCGTGCAACTCGCCCTGGAAAAAGGCACCGCCAACCTCGAAGCCATCAACCGCCATTGCTTCAGCGAAGGCATCGTGCTCCGCCACCTCATTTTGCGCAAAAAGCGGCTCGAAACCCGCTTTTTCGAACTCACCAACAACTAAACAACGCCTTCATGACGCCTATTTTTCGCACCGAGTGGCTCAAGATGAAGAAGTATCCCGCCTTCTGGGCCATGCTCGTCATCCTTGCCCTCTCCTATCCGGGCATGAACTACATGCTCTATTCCAACGGTTACAAAGACCGTCTCAACGACCCCAAGGTCGGGCCCCTGTTCCGCATGCTGCCCAACCCATTTACCTTTCCCGATGTATGGGGCACGGTGGCCTATATCTCCTCGCTGTTCATCTTCCTGCCGGCCCTGCTGGTGATCATGTTCATCACCAACGAATACACCTACAAAACGCACCGCCAGAACATCATCGACGGATGGAGCCGCCGCGATTTCATGCTGGGAAAGATCGGGAACGTTGTAATGATCAGCGCGCTCATTACCGGCCTCTACACGCTGACGGCTTTTGTGATCGGCACCGTCAACGGCGGCGCCGGCCTGTCCACGCCCTGGGCCGGGAGCAAGTACATCGCGCTGTTCTTCCTGCAGGTGTTGTCGCAACTGTCGCTTGCCCTGCTGGTGGCGCTGCTCGTGCGCAAGGCGTTTATCGCGCTCGGTGTGTTCATGTTCTACTACTTCCCGCTCGAGCCGCTGATCGTTGGGCTGAGCAAGGAAAAGTGGGGCGTCAAGCTCGAATTCATGCCGCTGGAGATCTCCGACCGCCTCATTCCCTTCCCCCGCTGGTTTACCCGCGACGAAGCCGAGTGGAAAGCGGTGGTGGCGCAAAGCAATGCGCACATTGGTTACACGTTAATGCTGTTGGCGGCCACCTGGGCGCTTTGCTTCTGGATCAACAAAAAAAGAGACCTCTGATGAAAAAGACGACACTCCTTCTGCTCACGCTGTGCCTGCTGACGGCGGTACGCGGCAACGCGCAAAACCTGGCCAGCGCCATCAAGTTACAGGCCATGGATATGGGCACGGCCCTGATGAAGAACGACTTCAACACCTTCGTGAAGTACATGCATCCCAACATCATCCGGTTTGCCGGCGGGCCGCAGCAGATGAAAGCGAAAATGGATTCGGCCTTCAACCTGTCAAAGGCGTTCAACGTGACCGTAAAGCGCTACTGGATCGGCAACCCCGGCCCGATCGCCCGTTACAAAGACCAGCTGCAGGCCGTGTTGCCCCAAAGCACGACGGTGTTAACGCCGATGGGCGAGCTGACGGTGGAAACTTCCATGATCGTGATCTCGCCCGACAAGGGAGAAAGCTGGTGGTTCATCGATACCAACGTATACAAGGCCGACAAGCTCAAGGGCGTGCTGCCCGACCTCAGTCCGGAGCTGGTGATCCCGCCGCGGAAAGCGCCGAAGATGGTGCCAAACAAAGCGATGCCCGCACAGTAAACACATTCGCGTTATTGCGCCCCCTGCCCCTTTGGGCTCGTCATTGCGACCTCGCCAGAGGCGAGGGAAGCAATCTGTAACACGTCTAATCTGTAGCCCCAAAGGGCAGCTGAGCCATCGTGAGTGGGATTGCTTCGCTTCGCTCGCAATGACGGGACACTATTGGCTTCTCTAGAGCCTTCGCCATGACGCGACGGTGTTGTGCCATTTGTACTCCGTTGCGCCGTCGCGTCGTTGGGTCGTTGGGCCCAAGGGGCGCTTGTCGCCCCGCCGCGCCTGCGCGGCTTTCCAGGCCACCTGAAATGTTACGTAAACCTTCGAAGATCAAAGTCATTCCGCCAGCCAGTCGTCGGTAAAGCGGCGGCGGCCGAAGCCGAGCGTTGTGAACTCATCGGCGCCTTCGTTGGCCGTACAGCCGAGGTGCTTAAGCACCGTATTGATCAGGCCTTGCCCGAAGCGGATGGTGCGCAGGCGGGCACCCGCTTCCCAGATGATCCCGGCCTCGCTGCCCTCCCCTTTCCAATGGGTGACTTCCACGTAGGCCAGCGGCCCCAGCATCGATGCGGAAAGGGCTACCGGCTCCATCGCCCCGGTCAGCAGCTCGAAACCCGGCACCGGCTCTGCAGCAGGGGACGTCATTTGCTCCCGGAGCTCGTCGGTCAGCGGGACCAGGAAAAGGTCCTGCCCCAGCGAAACGGGCCGGGCAAGAATGAAGCGGGTGCAGATCCGTTGCACCGGCTCTAGGGTGCCGATAAATCCGGAGAAAGAATAAGCCATGCAGGATGCGGTATTGCGGCCCGCAGCCCTTGTGCTGCTGACCTTGAGGGCTAAAGGTATTCCAACTTTACCGGACAAAGCCCGCGGGAAAAGGGTAACTTTAAGTAGCTCTTTTTTTCATCCTTTAAAACCCGCTTTATGAACTCGATTCAGCACCTGCAACGTTGGGGAGAAGCGCACCATCCCCGGTACATGGACCTCGTACGAATCGCCCTTGGTGTTTTTCTTTGCATCAAAGGGATAGAGTTCGCCACGCATTCCAATTACCTGTACGAAGTAATCTCGAGCCAGGTGCCCTTCAGCGGCTTCCTGCTCATGCTCCTGCAACACTACATCATCTTCGCCCATATCGTCGGCGGGTTCATGATCGCCACCGGGATGCTCACGCGGGCGGCGGCGCTGGCGCAGATCCCCATCCTGCTGGGTGCGCTCATCTTCGTCAACTCGGGCATGACCGCCCACTTCACCGACTTTTTGCTGACACTGGTGCTGCTGGCCGGCCTCGTCTGGTTCTTCATCATCGGCAGCGGCTACTGGTCGCTCGACCGCCTGTTCGACCGCGAGGAAGTGCACGGCAAGCCGCTCAGCGACCATTGGCGCGATACCGGCAACCGGTAACGCACACTTCGGGCTTTCCAGGTGTTGATTCGAAAAAGGGGTCAAGAGATCCCTGTGCCCTGCAACGAAAAAAGCTGCCTTCCGGCAGCTTCGAAGTATTCCTGCAGGATCAGTTCCCGCTTTTCCCTTCCCGGTTCTTCCCCATCTCCTCGTAATACGCGTACACCGTCTGGATCTGCGCCTGCGTCAGGGGAATTTCGCTGTATTTCTTTTCCTTCAGCGCTTTCAGTTCCGCAACCCGGGCGCTGCGCTCCGTTTCATTCAGGTCTTTCAGGCCACGCGCCATCTGGCGGATTTCGAAATTGATCTCGATGATCCGGTCCGCCTGCGCGTCGGTCAGCCCGGTTTTTTCGACCATCGCCGGCCGCTGCTGTTCTTTCGCGCGCTGCAGCATAGCGGCATCGTCCGCACCTGCCGAAGCCGGTGTAGCGGCAGTTGTGGCGGACGCCTTTTCGCCTTCCTTCGGTTGCGCCGCGGCCTGGCTGGCACCTTGCGCGTGTACGGAAGTGGCGGCCACGCCGCCCAGGATCAACGTCAGGAATAAGAGCTTCTTCATAAAAAAAGGTTTTAGTTGTTGAAGTAGTAAGTTATTCCCTTGACTGCTCCCCAACGGCCCCAAACCAGATGAGCGGCGCAGGCCCGGATCAGCGAGGGCCGGTTTTCTCTTTCCGTCATCGATAACCGATTTTGCGGATGTCCGTTTTTTACACCGATAAGCCCCCGGCTGCTTTATGCCGTTCCGTCCTTCTTCGGGTCGAACTCCACCATCCATTCAATGCCGTACTTGTCGCGGAACATGGCGAAATAGGTACCCCAGGGACTGTCTGCAATCGGCATTTCCACTTGCCCGCCTGCGGAAAGGCCCTGGAAGAGGCGGTCGGCTTCTTCCCTGCTTTCCGCGCTGATGGAGATCTTGCTCCGGTGCTCGTTCTCGTTCACCGTTCCCAGCACCTCCGGAACATCGTTGGCCATCAGCACATTGCTTTTCCCGATGGGCAGGGCGATGTGCATGATCTTGTTCTCTTCTTTCGCTGCCACGGGGAATTGATCGTTTGCGAGGTCTTTGAAGCGGATCACCTTAGAAAACGTTCCGCCGAATACGGATTGGTAGAACTGGAAAGCTTCCTCGGCGTTTCCGTTGAAATTGATGTGCGGGTTGATTACGGGCATAATGGTCAAATTTGATTCAAACCTACCACGAAGCCCCGACACCATCAAGGTAGGAACGCGTCAAAATAGAGGCGGTTTGCGTCACGGGCGCCCCGCTCGCGCTATCTTAAGCAAGGCTATCAATAGAATGGCAATGGAAGTCTTATATAAAAAGTATTTCAAAACGGACAGCCCCCCTGCCGCCAACAGGCCGGCCAATCCAGAAAGTCACTTTACTTAAAGGAGCGTTCAAAGTCGATGGTAAATCGTTTGGGGTTTTTAAGATCATAAACCACAATGACCCCAATTGGCGGATGGAGCCGGTACTGGGTTACAAAACCGACGATGGGCTTACCGGTTATTTCTCTTCCGTCAATGGTCAAAAAAGTGACGGTCGGCTCATTCAAATGGCCGTCCATTCGGTACCGGTCATTGCCCGCGCTGCTGCGCACCTCGTTTGCCACAATGGTTCCAGAAACGGAAACGCCCCTCCTCTTTAAGCGATCTGGCTTAGACCGCTCAAACAGCGCAAAGCCGATCAATAACCCGATAATTGAAAAAATGACTATGAATTCCATCGCCAGAATCTTGTGGTATAGGACGCCAGGCCTGCCGCTAACGACCAGGGCGTTGCACGGTGGCCGGGAATGAATGTATGACTTCCCTGGATACCCGCAGGCTCTAGCGCAACCGCCCCTGTTGCCCGCTGATCGTAGAGGCACGTGTCAATGACCTCCACACCGCGAAGAGTCGAACTTTCCATATTCTGCTCTATCAACCGGATTTTGATATTGGCCTCTCACCAGTGTCGGATCAGGCACATAGAACTTCACCAGAATGGTATCCCCAACGGTAAGCGCTCGCTCGTCTGGATCTATAAGGATCGAGCTTTTGTATTCGACATTCTTTACACAATAACGAAATTTCGCATCCGGTCCGCCATCCGCAGGATAGCTAATGGAATAAACCGTTCCAACCGTATATCGATAATTTGTATCCAGCTTATTGGCCTCTATTACATAGTACCTGATAGGAATAAACAGCAAGAAAGCGGCCACCAAAAATGCCCCAATAAGATTTAGCAACTTCATCCGTGTTCCATTACTCAATTTGGATCTATTAACTTCAGGGGAGAGACTGCAAGTAGCGCTTACCAACCAGGGCTTTGCGTTGGCGTATATTATAGTTAGCCTATTGCACCAGGGAATGAAGCTGGCGCAAAGTCTATGTCAGGCGCCGTACTGTCTATGATGCAATGATCCACCCATCCTCTGGTTCTGCAGTCGCCATCTTCGGTTGCCCTGTTTTTGGATCCGTCCCTGGAACACAAGCTGCCAGCACGCTGCCCCTTTCCATATATACAAGCAGGTTTCCAGATAGCTCGGGAAGCGGAATCTTCAGGCGCCCATTGATAGTACTATCTTTTTGTCCCGCATAGCTACCCATACCGATGTAAACAAAGCGCTCCTCGGGCGAACCCTGCGCAAAGGGACCCGAAAAGACAAACCGGCCAGCTCTATCGGCTTTGACAGGCATTACCAGCTCAAAGGTTAGATCTGAGTCCCCGGACATTTGGGCTTGCTCAGTCACGCAGGTACTGCCACTACCTTTCTGTAGCCCATAGCAGATTCCTGCCTTAGGCTTTTTAATGATAATCTGAAGAGATACAGTTCGATCTGAGGTTACTGACATTTTCGAGGAGGATTGAATGGCGCTTAACCGCCACGGCTTACGCTGGCCGGTCGAACTAAGTTAGTGTTTTGCTTTGAGACAGCAGGCTAGCGCAATAGCTCCTGTTGAGCGCTGTGCTATTTCAGGAACTGTTCCACCTCAAGCTTCAGCGTCTGTAAATTGGTTGTGACAATGCTCCAAAGCACTTCATCAGATACAGTATCGTAGCCGTGAATAATCCGGTTTCTTGTATCCACGATCTTGCGTGCGTCACTAAATTGAAGACTCGGCTCCTTTTGTAACATCCGATTCATGGCTTCGCCAATAATTTCAAGGTTGCGCTCAATAGCGCGCTTGGTTTTTAAATCGCCCTGATAAACAGAAAACTCAGGCACGTCCTCCAGAAACAGTTCGACTTCGTGGATGGCAGTCAAAATATCGTAAGCCCAGGTCTTGAGTTCAAGCTGCATAAAGTAGCTGTCGCTGTGCCTCAACACTTTGTTTAAAAAAGGGGTTACGGAGCGCCTTTTCCTCAATCAGATCTACTGGATGATGGAGTGCTTCTTCGAGGGCAAATTTGAAGTTATAGTAGTTGTCTGCATAATGCTTAAGGTCTACGCCAGAAAAGTCAACCAGCAGATCGATGTCGCTATCTTCAGAAAAACGGTCAGACAATATAGAACCAAAGACATAAAGCCTGCGCACTCCGTGCCGCTGGCAAAGAGCTGCAATAATCGCTTTATGTTGGTCTATCAGCCGCATTTCTAGTCGTTCAGCCAAAATTACGCCATTTGAATTTAAGACTGCCACCGCATAGCGCCCAACGACCAGGGCTTTGCGCTGGCCGGCTTACTGTAGGAAAGCTAATAATTATAAACGACCTAGCCTAGCGCAACAGTCTATATGTAAAAGGGTCCGCCACCGGCAAGCAGTCAGTTGCGGTGAAGCAATGCTGCAAGAGGTACCTTAAGGAATCAAAATGCTTCATATATATGAAAACAACCCTCAAGACCTCAGCACGTGTGGCGGACCCGGCAACTAAGATAAGCCGCGCGCAAGACTTTTCCAACCACGACCTCTCGGTCGGCATCGACGTGCACAAGAAGCGCTGGCAGGTAGCGGTGCTCTGCGACGGGGTCTGCCTCGGCAATGTTTCCCTTGAAGCCGATAGCGACCTGCTGATTCGTCACCTGAGAGGCCGCTATGGCAACGCGCAGTTCCGCTGCGTCTATGAAGCCGGCCCCTTTGGCTTTGCCCTCTGCCGCGCCCTGTGGGCCGCCGGCATGGAGTGTATCGTGGTCAATCCCGCCGACATCCCCGGCACCGATGCCGAGCGCCGCGGCAAGACCGATGCGGTGGACGCCCGGCGTCTCGCCAACCACCTCGCAGCGGGCCTCCTGCGGGGCATCCACGTGCCCACCGAGAAACTGCAGAAACACCGCTCCCTCATCCGCTTCCGTAAAAAACTCTGGGGCGACCTCACGCGCTGCAAAAACCGGCTGAAAAGCGAACTGGAGTTCCAGGCCATCACCGTGCCCCCGCAATTTGACAACCCGCACTGGAGCCACAACTTCCTCCAGTGGATCGAACAGCAGGCGGCCCGGGACACGGAGCTGCAGGATACGTTGGAGCTGATGCTGGAAGAAGTGCGGCACCTCCGCCTGCTCCTGCTCAAGACCGAAAAGAAGCTGCGGGCCCTCATGCGCACCGAGCCCTACGTAAAACAAGAAGGGCTGCTGCGCTCCATTCCCTCCATCGGCCCGCTGACCGCGCAGCTCTTCGTGCTGGAAGTGGGCGATGTGACGCGGTTTAAAAACTTCGACGCCCTCAACCGCTTCGTAGGCCTCTGCCCCGACGAGCACTCAAGTGGCGAGCGTCAGCAGCATACCGGCATTACCCAGCGCCGGCACAACCAACTAAGAAGCCACCTGGTGGAGGCCTCCTGGCAATTGATCCGCAGGGATCCCGCCATGCTGGACGCCTACAAAAAGCTATGCGGGCGCATGAAGCCCGAGCAGGCACTGATCCGCATCGCCCGGAGATTGCTCCGGCGGATGCGTGCGGTCTTGCTGAGCGGAAGGCTATACGTGAAAGGCGTGGAAGGAGGCAGCAGCACAGAGATCAACGCACCGGAGCCGCCAGCCAAGAAAAGGCGGCAACCGAAACCGGCAACAACGGACTAAACAACGTCAACTAACAACAACAAAACCGATCCGACTTCTTCTCCCAGACAATGAAAGAAGCTTCCCAACATCTTAGCGGCCGACTGCTCAACATGGGCTGCACTCCTACCCGGAGGTGCTCCGCAACAGTCTGCAGCGGCCGCTTTTTCTAACTACTGATAAAGACCTGCAGCAACCGATCCAAAGCGTTGACTGCTCATAGGAGCCTGCTTCACGAAAAAACCTGGAAGAAGAACATCGGCATCGAATAGATCATCCAACACGGGCCTTGCCCCTGCCGGGCAGGCTTGCGCTTCTTCAACGATGATTGCCGCCACATAAAAAAAACGGTGAAACACCGCTTGCAATCATCATTGAAGAAGCACCCAAAAAATAAAGTGGTTACCTCATGCAACTTTTCCCTTTACATAGGAGCCCATGTTAGCAGCAGCCCTTCAAGGACTGTTCGACCTGATCAAACGAAGTGGAAAGTCGCATGTACTCGTCAGTCCAGCCATTCGATATAGAATGCTCTTGGAAGTCACTAGTTGGAAGAAACAGAAAAGAAGCCCGTTTAATTCCTTCAAGATCTTGATTGCGAATCTTTTCGATACAAGCGTCGATCTCGGCTCGCATCTGAGTTGGTGTGTCCCACGTTGTCCAGACCACGTCGCTGTCATCAGTTGCAAATCCCCGAACAGAAAGTAAAATCTGTTCAGCGCGCTCAAATAGTGACTCGGGGTTCATTGTAGATGCTACTTCTCTTCGAATATAGGAAAAGTCGCTGGGTTGCTGCTAACGGCTCCGGCTTTCTGCTGTGCTGGCAATAGAATTCCGTCTGCCGAATAACTTATTAAAGATAAATAGAATTACAAATGATGAAGTGAGCTGTGTCAGCCAGCATAGCAGAAAGCCTTTTGTTGTGCGAAGTCATTAAGTTCAGTCTACTTTGTCAAGTTCATATGTAAGTCCATGCTGCCTAAAATAGTTTTCAAGTTCTGTCCACCTGAGACTGTCAAAAGGAGGAATTTCTTGTAAATCTTTTGATGTTTCATAGCTACCGCAATGAAAACACAAGTCTATATATGATGTTTCGGAACCTTTTACAACTATAATGCTTTGTCGCGGCACAAAGCAGCCACCTTGTCCTATTAGCGCATCTTTGTCTTGCCGTAACAATATTTTGATTAGACTGTCAACAGCTTTACCACTAATCACTTTCTCTTCTTTTACAACTGCTCTGTTAAGTTTATTATTAATGATAAGTTTTGGTAAAGCAACACTTCTACCGTTGCTATCAACAACATCATTAGTTGATCCCATGATGAATTCACTGTGACTAATTAAAAGTATTGTATCAGCAGTTTTGAATTTATTTTTCAACCATTTTGCTTTGTCAAGTTGTGAAAATGTCAAAAGCGGTATCAATAAAAAGAAGAAAAATAAGTGTCTCATAATATTTCGCACAACGACCAGGGCTTTGCGCTGTGGCCGAGAGGAAAATTACGAATTACAGGACAGTTCGGAGGCCATAGCGCAACAGTCTATATGTAAAAGGGTCCGCCACCGGCAAGCAGTCAGTTGCGGTGAAGCAATGCTGCAAGAGGTATCTTAAGGAACCAAAATGCTTCATAAATGAAAACAACCCTCAAGACCTCAGCACGTGTGGCGGACCCGGCAACTAAGATAAGCCGCGCGCAAGACTTTTCCAACCACGACCTCTCGGTCGGCATCGACGTGCACAAGAAGCGCTGGCAGGTAGCGGTGCTCTGCGACGGGGTCTGCCTCGGCAATGTTTCCCTTGAAGCCGATAGCGACCTGCTGATTCGTCACCTGAGAGGCCGCTATGGCAACGCGCAGTTCCGCTGCGTCTA
>NZ_SKFH01000051.1 GCF_004343705.1 Flaviaesturariibacter aridisoli | reverse complement strand
TGCACTACTACCGCTCCGGCAACCCCAGCGGCACCCTGCGCATCGACAACTTTGTCCTCAATGGCTTTGTCCAGCAGATCCCCACCGGAAGCATGCCGATTACCAGCACAGAAGGAAAAGGATATAGATATGGGTTCAATGGCAAGGAGTACGATCCGGAAGTGTACGGCGAAGGAAACGAACAGGACTATGGAATGCGGATTTATGATCCAAGAATAGGTAAGTTCCTGAGCGTGGATCCAATAGGCAAGGATTTTCCAGCGCTAACTTCCTATCAGTTTGCCAGTAACTCACCAGTAAAATGCATCGACCTTGATGGACTAGAAGGCGATCCTGTCGCTGAGACTAAAGATTGGCTTGTTGGTATTTGGGATGATCTGACCAGTAAGAAAAGATGGGTTCAAGCTGCAAGAAATGTCAACCAAAAATTTAATCCACTCTATATTGCCGCCGATCATATTTCGAAGATTGCGAGAGCTAAAGACATCGAAGGGAACCCTATAGATAGAAGGGGACGATCTGGAGCCGTACAAGATGCAATGGCTGATGGTATTATGTATGTGTCCGGTACTAGATTTGTAAAGGTCTTAGGAGCTTACGGCACGAACGCTCTTGAAGCAGAAATAAATAGTACAAGGAGGGCCCTCAACTCAACTTCAAACATTAAAGCTCCAGCTAATAAACCTGCGTTACAGGCAACTACTATTGAAGAGACAAACTTTGCAAGCAAACGAAATGTTCTTGTAGTTAATAACGCTAATTCACTAACATCTGAAGCGATAGTAAGGGAGAAATTAACGTCTAATTTAGGGCCTGATGAGTTGATTTTAGAAAAGCCAAGGATTTATATAGGTGATGGAAGTTCTGGAAAATATGCCACACCAGATTTTGCTGTGTACAATAGAAATACAGGACAGATTGTTAAGTTGGTAGATGCGAAAGATGGTTTGGGTGACTTAACTAGAGCTCAAAAGCAAATAAACAAATATGGCGGAATCTTCAAAGGGTCAGGAAGGGCACCTGAAGCACAGCCGCAAAAAATTGCTGCAGGGCCTGATGCCATTAAGATAGAAAGAACTAATGTTGCGCAAGGTGCACATTAGAATGCAAAAGAATATCTGATACTATGAAAATTTCGACATTGAATTCAAAAGAAATAAAGGATAGAATCTCGGCGAAATTGGCTCTAAAGTTATCGGTGGATGGATTCGTGTATAATAAGAGCTCTAATGAATTTAAGTGTACCATTGAAAATTACACTTATCTTTTTTGCATTGATCAGTTAACTTGGAGTGATCACTTTTCAATCAATGTTCGAGTGTATATAAGTGAGAGGCAAATCGAAGATTTGCTGGAAAGAATAATTGGCAAACAAAGAAATCGTCTGACCCTCGGAGGAGACATAGCAATACTTAAATTCAGCCCTGATGGCAGGCAGGTTATCCCTAAGACGCTGACTATATTGCTCTTATTTGAAGAAGACATTGAAGCAGCTGTGGAGACTTTGTATCAGTATTATCTGGAAATAGCTAAGCCATTCTTTGAACGATACAATAGTTTGGAAAAAATTGATAGCCTTATCAACAGCAAGCCGTATAATAGTATTCCTGCTCACTTCTGTGGCAACTGTGACACTAGGTGTATGAAGGGTTTGGTGGTAGCTAAGCTGACAAATAACCCGGAGTATAATAGTCTATTGGCAATCTACGATGAAGAAATCAGGGAAACTTTTAAAGATTTCAGAAAAGAAGCAATTGAGACTTTCAATAAAGTCATAGAATACTTTCAAAGTACTTGGCGTCTATGAATACTAACACACCGTGCATATACTTGTGCCATTTATACGAGGCGTAATCAGTCTGATTGAAAGTGCTCGCCACAAATCCTACGGCAGTCGCATCCATGAGCCTCACCTTCCAGGTATAGCCAGGCTACTGGCCACCGTCACTTCGTTTAGCTATTATACCCAATTAAGTACCCATTCTTGTTCATCCTTAGTATTGCACGTTATAGCCAAAATAAAAGCACCCAAAGTGTTTGCAGTTTCGGTAACTACGGATGCCCTCTCCGTATTTATCCATACCCCCACTGTCGGTTTTTATAGGTAGTCTTACAGCGACAGCCACACTTGTGGCACTATTCTTATCCACCTAAATCGACAGTCATGAAATTGACATCCATCCGGGCGCTCGTATTCGCGCTCGGGGCTCTATTCTCCTTTGGCCAACTGCATGCACAATGCACTAACCCCGACTCCGTCATCCACAACACACCCATCCGCGACACCTCTATTTGCAGGGGCGACACCCTGCGCCTACAGGCTAATGGCGGCACCTGGTACTCGTGGTCGCCCGCCTACAATATTAGCAGCACTTCGGTAAGTAATCCGAATGTGTGGCCGGCCGTTACCACCGTCTATGTGGTGCAGATCCACAAGGACAGCTGCACCAAGGCGGACTCCGTCCTGGTAACGGTCCGCGACTGCCACTGCGAGGATACCTGCAACTGGAGCCTCACCGGTAACAGCAATGTCCAGAACTACCACTTCATTGGGCCCATCAACAGTGCTGCCTTCCGCATCCGTACCAACAACCAGCAGCGAATGGTGGTGACGGCAGCCGGGCAAGTAGGTATTGGCACCAACGCACCCTCGGCAGCCTTTGAGCTCAATTCACAAGTGTCTGGCCTCTCCGGCATGCGCTTTACCCAGCCCATCAGCCTGTCGCCGGCGAACGGGACAGCCCTTAGTGTGGATGCCGGTGGCCAGGTGATCCTGGTAAACAGTTCATCTGGTTCGTCCAACGCCTGGCTTACGAGCGGCAACTCGGTCACCGACTCCTGCAGCTGGGAATTCCTGGGCACCCTTAACCCGGCCGACCTGCGGTTTCGAACCAACAACCAGCACTGGATGCGCCTGCTGCAGACCGGGTCCCTCTCCCTGGAGCCCTATTGCGGCGCCAACTCGGCTAAGCAGCATACCAACCTGATGGTTGGCAACAAGCACTTTATTGAGGATGGTGTCTATAACATAACCGGCGGTGAAGGCAATATCCTTCAGAACAGTTCCAACAGCCTGGCCATTGGCAATGGGAATCTTCTGGATGGCGCGGGCGCTTCAGCCGCCTTGGGAATTGGACTTACCAATAAAGCATCGAACACTTTTCATATTGGCGGCGGCAGTCTCGTGAATTCCGAGAAAAATTCGCTCATGATCGGCTGGAACAAACTACACACCCTTCTTACCGACGAAGAGGGCTTGGCCATCAAGACAGCCACTACAGGAATACCTTCCCGTTTGTTGGGCGATATGGCCACAGCCCGACTTGATGTACAGGCTAGTGCCTATAGCAGCGAACTGGAAAACGCCAACCGCCCTT
Source organism: Flaviaesturariibacter aridisoli (assembly GCF_004343705.1). GTDB lineage: Bacteria > Bacteroidota > Bacteroidia > Chitinophagales > Chitinophagaceae > Flavisolibacter > Flavisolibacter aridisoli. Next base: position 9,789 of record NZ_SKFH01000051.1, on the reverse strand, counting down.
CCGGCGTGCGACTTCGTGACCTCCCGAATGGTTATGGTAACATTCTGGTAATTGACCAGAACGGGTACGTTCTGAAATCGGATATCCAGACAAGCCGCCAGCAGGCCGAAGAGATCCATGAACTGAAAAAGGAGATAGCAGAGCTCAAGGCACAGATGCAAGCCTTGCTGCAGGCAAAGGCTTATGCACCCAAAAGCGAAGTTGTGGGCGTGGGATCACTCGAGGTCAGTCCCAATCCGTTTTCCAATACGATTACTGTCAAGTACAAGCTGGAGCAGGCATTTAAGAATGCGGCCATCCAGGTGCGGGATGGAAATGGACGTCTCTTGCGAACAATCAATTTTACTTCGCCTGAAGGACAATTGCAGTTGAACGGCATGGGAACAGACAAAGGGTTGGTTGTATTTGTGCTTTTGGTAGATGGCAGAGAATTGACTACGCTCAAAGCAATCAAATTCTGAAGGTTCATCTAATTAATTAATGAAGGCGCTCGCAAAGTGCGCCTTCATTAATTAATACTAAACCTTAAGCAATGCAATTCCCTGTTTAGCGAAGGAATAGATAAATTGCAAATCAGGGCCTAACCCTTTCCTACACCTCAGTATAAAGTTACTATCCTATCATAGCTACTAGGGCCAGGACTTTGTGGATTAGGTTTTGATGTAGATTGTTGAACCGGGTTTGTCGATGTAGATCTTGTTGGACTAGTTGGAAACCCTTTATAGCATTGTTGAATAGAAGTCATAATAATCTTTTCCGCCAGCAGCCTCAATACTTCTTTCCAAGAATAAAGAACTTACGCTTGAGTTATTTGTGCGACCCGGCTCTAACATTTTATAAGTTAGGAATTGACAAACAATCAGCAAAGCTTCTAGAAAGGACTGAGCATCTTGAGCGCATTTGCAAATAACATGATTGAAGTTACTCTGATCAACCAAGATGATTTCTTCTGTTTTTTCATTAATCATCAATTGATCAGCCTCTACCGATCCCACATTGATCAATATACCTTCTTGAGATAATTGACTTTCAAGTGAAATATTCCCTATCATCACAGTGCTACAATCATAATGGCACAAAAGCTCAATTAGTACGTTCCGTTCTAAATATTTTTTCTTTAAAGGGACTAATCGTTTCGAGCAACGATATCGTTTCAAGATAATTTCTACGAAACGGTAATCGAAGCCAACAGAAGTCAGGGCTTCTTTTGAAGGTGCCATTTTAGCTAGGAGCCCTACAAAATATTCAGCTGTCATAAGAATTCATTTACGCAGACTCTCGTTCGCTCAACTTATTTTTCTCTTCTTTCCTGTTCCCCTTTTCATCGTATTGCCATTCTTCTTTCAAAGTCCTGACTTTATCAATACCTTCCCACTTTTTGGAGTCCTCATTCCAAATATAGCTTCGATATACATTTGCTTCGACAGTTTTACTTTTCAACTGATAGGTAGCTTTACCCTTTTGATCGACCGTTTTTATATAATGTGCCACAATTCTTGTTATCTGTACATACAATCCAGTTTCCAGCCAGTCTTTTTTAATGTCTCCCACAATGGGCTCACCAAAGCCAAATGCATTAATAAACGCATCGGGGTCTTTCGAAAACGCTCCTGAAAAAAGACTAACTCCACCTAATATATTTAAAGTTCCACCTGTAAATCCGGACACACGCTGACCTTTAATAGATTTTCCTTTTAAATAAGGGTGTAGTTCACTAAACTTATCTCTATTCAATCCTTTTGGAATTGCAACGGCGTTTTCTTGCCCATCAATATGGTGGTGCCATAGAGTTTGATCTTTGTATGGGGCATGACTTGGATTGAATTTTATCCATGTTTCATCAGCTATTGGGTTGCTTATATTTTTTTCTATAAGCATCCTGTTAGATGGACTAAACATTTCTGGCTTTGCAGCAAGTTGTTGACGAAAAAACCAGTTAGCGGCCCTTGGAAAGCCTGCGGAGTTTAGTCCTGAAACATTTTGGGCGTTTCGCATATCAATAACAGGCTGCCCAGCCCAGAATTGCGAAACCTTATCTTCTGGTTCGCCACCGTCGAGATCAATGAACTTTATTGGGCAATTACCTGCAAATTGATATGGCGTGTACCAAGGATACTCCGATGATAGTGGATCCTCACTCAAGAATTTCCCTATCCTAGGATCATAGATTCTTAAACCATAGTCCTGTTCGTTTCCTTCGCCGTAGACTTCGGGGTCGTACTCCTTGCCATTGAACCCATATCTATATCCTTTTCCTTCTGTGCTGGTAATCGGCATGCTTCCGGTGGGGATCTGCTGGACAAAGCCATTGAGGACAAAGTTGTCGATGCGCAGGGTGCCGCTGGGGTTGCCGGAGCGGTAGTAGTGCAGGGTGACCGTGACGGTGCCTGTGAGCGCACTGAGGGCATTGTCCAGCATGCGGGTGCCGGTGGAGAGCAGCGGCACCGAGTAGCGGTTGAGGGTATCGCCGCCCACGTTGACCCCGTTGATGGTCATGTACCAGTAGCGGTAGCCGGTGGTGGAGTCGGTCAGCGGATCCACGGCCGTACTCCGGTTGTAGAAGCTAAAGGAGGTGATGGTAGCTCTATAGCCCGGCTTTACCTGGAAGGTGAGCGTCATGGAGGCGCCGCCCGTAGGGGTGACGGCAAACCCAAGGGCCGAGTCCATGGAGGGGCCCGAGGTAACGGGTGAGGGATAGCTCACGAACACACCGGAATAGCCGGGGGTGGAAAGCGTCCACTTTGAGGAGTCCAGGTAGGCGCTCAGCGTGTTGGGGGCAGCTGAGTAGGTCTGGGAGCTGCCCGAAACCTGGGTTTTAAAGCCGTGGCGGTACAGCTCAATGGGCGAGGAAGGCGACCCGGCGCCAGCCAGCGGAAGCGGCTCCGGAACAGGGTATTTCCGACCCGGCATCTGCATGCCAAAGGGATAATAATCCTGCTCCGTGATCACCTCGGCCAGGTAGTAGTCGGTGACACTATTGGAATTAGTGTCTATTCCGAAGTGCCGGTCGCTAATCGTGGCCAGGACGTTGCCCAGGTGATTGGATAGCTCATACTGCTTCCAGCCCCTGACAAATGAGAAGGAATCGGGCACCGCGGGTGGCTGGCAATCCTGCACATCCCGTTTCACCTGCAGCGTGCCCAGTCGCGAAGAACCATACAGGTGGATCTCCGTTTGGCGGAGCGTATCCTTACGCTCGTAGGTACTCAGTACATTCCCTTGCGCATCCCGCACATAGAAGGTGGTTTTGCCGTTGCCTACCGACTTGGAGATCCGGTTGCCGGAGGCGTCGTATTTGTAAATGATCGTCTGGTTGACGCCATTGACTGACTTGGTCAGGTAGGTCATCTTGCCATACACGTTCCAGCCCACTTCCAGCACCGAGTCTCCCCTATTCTTGACCATATTGCCAATGGCATCGTAGGTGTAGTTGGAATCAGGCTGTTCGTCCACATCCTCCGTCCCATCCCATTTTGTGTAGTTGTCTTTGTTTACAGCATCCTTTACCGATGCCAGCTGGTTGGTAAGGCGGGCTGCATCAGCTGGAATCCCGGCTTTGGGATCGTATTGCTTCCGGGCGCCCGAAGCTGTGTAATAGTAATACTTGTAGGTCAATTGATCCATTTGCAGCGCGGTGCCGGCTGCCGCAGATCCATTGCGTGTATAACTTAAGATATTACCACTGGGATCGTAACTGATACCGCTTTCCTTGTAATCTTGGGTCGGTGTCCCTGTCCAGGCGTTGGTTGCAGTAATCCCCTTGAAAGGAGTCATCGAAACGATCCGGTTCAATTGATCATAACGGTACGCATAGAGCATAGCTCCGCCTACTTTAGGCAAATTCACCCCCATAGCGGCGATATTGCCGTTGAACAGACTGGTGTAGGTCCCATTGGTACCATTTACAGAAGCCGGAGCAAAGGGTGACGTGCCACCGATTGCCCAATAATCGCGCAACGTTGAACTGTTGCTATAGTAATACAGGGCAAAGCCAAAAGCATCCCGGGCTACCAGGCTGCCCGTACCGGGCGCGCCGTCTCTTCCCATATCGAACGAGCCGTTGCTCAACTCCGTACTGTTTACCCCTTTGAGCCAACCTTGAATCGTGTAGGTATAATCCAGCCCTTGCACCTGTAGCTGCCCCAGAATGGTGCGTGACAGTGGACCGTGCCGGTAATAACTGTATTGTGCATCGCGCTCCCAATAGACCGAATCACGGCTGGTCTCCACCATCCGGAGGCGGTTTTCGGCATCATATCCATACCGGTGGTAAAACGCATCGCGCTGACCGGGCTGGTAGCACACCAAATTGACCTTACCCGAAATAAGATCGTAGTTATAAACCACTTTTTTGAAACGGTTACCGCTGGGAGTGCTGGTATCGCCGGTGCAACTGATAGCACCCATACCCTCGCGATAGTCCTGCAACAGGGTATCCACATTTCCATGAATGTCATAACTGTAGAAAGTGGCACTTTCCCAGGGAGCGTTTCGGGTAGTATTTCCAATCATACGTACCCAGGTGTAACTAACCCGGTTCCGCAGGTTTTGCTGAAACAGCCCCGCCTGGCTGCCGAGCGTTAACTGCAACGGCAGATATGCGGTATCATAGACCGTATGCGTAATTTGTTCGGTTGGAGCATTCAGCCAGGATGCCAGCGCCGCTGTATCTCTGCTGTCCGGGTCGCTGGATCGGGCAATTTGCCCCACTTCAGTGATTCGACCCAACGAGTCATAAAGGGTATAGCTATAATTGCCTTCTTCGGCTTGCTTCGCGTTCTGACTGGCGGCCAAACGTCCAAGGCGATCATAAAAGAAACGGCTTCGTCCGCCATCGGGGCTTTGTTGTTCTACCACTTGATTGAGGCTGTTGTAGCGGTATTGTGTGCCAAGGGAAACCCGGTGCCTATTGTTCTGGTAGCTTGTTCCCGAGGCCCGCGCAGCCTTGACTGCGTTCAAAAACACTGAGCCGAAGTTGGGACGCACGGCAGCAGGGGGCAATGTCTGCACCAGATTGCCCGCCTGATCGTAAAAATAAAGGGTGTAGTGGTACTCCTGGGGCACGTATCGCACCGAGAATTGCTCGCGGGTGCGGGCCGAGTAGCATACCGATTGGTAGAGGCTATCAAAACGCCGCAGCAGCGAATCCTTTTGCAGCGCGAAGTAATAATCGGCCAGGAACGCCGCTTGGACGGCGGCTCCCTCGCAGGGCGGCGGGGTGTAGGTATAGCCTGTCGTATCATTGAGGGGACGATCGGATCCGCAGATAGCCGTGGCTGCTGCGTTGTGGAGCGTATCGCAGTACGCCTTTGCCCGTAGGTAATCCAGCGCGTTCTTAGAAAGTCCCGTGCGGAAATTGAGGAAGCGCGCCCAGAGCGCATTGCGGCTATTTTCGTCCGCCGAGGCGGCATCCGCATAGGGTACGGCACTGTAAGCAGGATATAAGGCGTGAAATTCAGAAGTAAGCGAATCCAGCCGCCCACAGGTGATGCAGGGCTTCACATAGCCGCAGGCCAGGAAGGGCGGCATAGCCACATAACTACCTAATGTAATGGGGCTAAATGCTGGCCGGCATATCAGTTGAACATTCGAATCGATACTTACCCGACGCGTAATATGCCTAAGACAATTACCATTCACGGTATCTATGGCGTCCATCATCACGTAAATGGACTGCCCAGTAGAAATCTCAATATTGAAAACCGTATCTGTGTTCGCGACCTGGTGATATTCCATTGTGACCAAGTCGGGCGATAATATTACTACCGGACGTAATAGATGGGAAGGGACTGCGAAGAATACCCGAAGGGTCCTGCGTCCTGGCACTCTTCCAGAAAGCACCCGAACGCCATGAAACGATATAGAGTCACTAGCAGTTGAAAATGTATTTCCGGGAGCTTTTATGGCCGTGGTGGGAATTCCATCACAGTACGAGTAAAGTAAAACGATGCGGGGCATGCAACTCGGGACAGACAATAAGAGGGAATCAGTCCCGGGCGAAACCAGCTGCTCCAGTAGCACCGTACCAGACGTATCTATCACAACCAGTTTGCAGGAGTCCACTGTCCCGGTCTGATACCATACTTTCAGATTCTGATATGAACTAAAGTTGACGAAATCAGCATTGAGAACCGGCACCGGACAAGATGACTCGGAGCTGGTTGAGCTTTGCGTGCTTGACAGCGGCAAAATTTCTTCTTCGCTGATAGGCAACAAGAGTTCACTTTCGCAAGTATCGAAAGCAGCTTGTCCGCACTTCCTTAGCCCGGTCCAGAGAATTGCACTTAATGTATCTGAATAGTTGTTCCACAGATACTGATTCATGGAAAGGAAACTGCTGGTATCAACACCTACTTTTTGTGCTTCGACCCGTATTTGTTCAAAACGCTGACAACCACAACTATCAATTGTATTTGAATAATTCACCGCCACCGGTACATTGGCGCCCCAGGGCTTCGGGTAATCGATGGTGAAGGGATTGCAGAAATAGTGTCCACCCGGCTCTGTGGCGATGCCGGCGCTGCCGAGCACCTGGTTGATCACTTCCTCAAAAGAGGCCGGCGAACCCGTACTTCCTGGCGGCAGGGTACTTGCGCCGGCAGGGAACTGCGGGCTCGAGGTGGCCTGGCAAATGCCTTCCATGCCGTCAAGGATTGATTCGATAATAGTATTGACAAAGACCGTGTCGGAAGGTCCGGCCGCCTCAAGGCGGTGGCGGAGCGTGTCGCACTGAAGCAGCCGCGCTCGCCAGAAGGGTCGCTGCGCCGCACACCACGATGAGGATTCCGCGGCTACGACGCTGTCAGCATATGCCGCCGTACCGGTGGTGTCACCATGGATCAGCCCGGTAAACAGGCCGGCCGAGACGCCGGAGCCGCTCTGTGCAGCCAGCTCGGGCAGATCGGCAAAGGCCATTGTTTTTCCGTCGGCAATAAGTTGGGCACGGTCAGTGGCGCTGAGGCCATAGGGCCGCCCATTGACGTAGCGGGCAAGCAGGTTATTGCGCCGGCTGAGGTAGAGCTCGCGGAAGCTTTGCCAGGCGGTGTCTTTCTGTGCAGCGGTGAAGGAGAGCGTGGGGCCGGAGGTAGCTTGGGTGCCGAGACAGGTTAGGTAGTCGCCCGGCGCCATCCCGGCGCATTTTACTGAGGCGTTGGCCAGTTGCCAGAGCGTAGGCCGGGTACCAGTGGCGAACCAAGGCGCAAGCGTATCGTAATCGTGATCGCCGTGCCAGGCGCCGGTAAGGTAGGGGTCGTAGTGCAGGGGGTCGTCGTAGTGGTGCGCGGACGCCTCCGTCCAGGTGTCTATGCTGCGCAGCGTGTCGATCCAGTTGTAGGCGTGGTAGAGGGTATCTTCGGCGAAGCGCAGTCGCGACCACTCGGGATGGTATACGAGTAGTGCCGTCTTCCAGTAAGGCTGGAAAAGGTTCGCGTACTCCGAGGGAGTAGCGGTCTGGAGCAGCTGGGTGGACGTGCCGGGAACTGCCGCGTGAATAGAGGCGTCGACGCTTCCATCGTCGACGCGGTAGTAATCTACCACGCCTGCTTCGGTGCGGGGGTAGCGGAAGAAAGGCCGCTGCGCGAAGTTCGGGTTGGCAGTGGCGGTGATGAAGATGTTCCAGCGCGCCTCGATGCGGCTACTGTCCACAATGCCTGAGGCATTGCGTATGGTGTCGAGCGCATACTGGCCGGTAAAAGGCGTCATATCGGCCAGCAACTGCCGCCGGAGCCCGGCGAGGGTGCTCATTACGGGCTGCAGCGCCGGCACGGCGCAAGCGGTCACGCAGGCGAGTGAGTCGGTCCGGTACTGACTATAGATAGCCGCATCACGGCCCGTGTCAAGCGTGTCGGCGCCGATACCGAGCAGATATTCGGTGCGGTAACGGGAGAAGGTGCCAAGGTGGGCGACGCAAGAGTCGCAAACGGCGGCGGTGTCGGCTGATGCCGCACACTGGGCAGCGAGCACAGTGTGTATGGAGTCGTAGATTTGCTGGCGGCTGCGGCACAGGAATACCTGGAGCGCGCTGTCGCGGCGGGCCTGCCACGCCGAATCGTTGATAGTAAGGGTTTTACGGATTACCCAGCTGCCTTTGGTGAGGGTTTGTGTGAACTGGATCAGCGAGTCTTCGACAGAAAGACCGTCGCCAGTGAAGCGGGCGCTGCGGGTGCAGGCCGAGTCGGCGGCTACGATCCGGAGGTTGTTGTAGCGGCGTACGATGAGCTCGTCGCTCGAGCAGCTTTCGGAGCGAATGCTGATCTCGAGGTTATACTTGCAGTCGAAGCAGACCGGCGTGCCGGCGCAGCTTGCCTGTTGGAAAATGCCAGAGTTGAGCGAATAGGTAAAGCTGCAGGACGTTGTACCGGGCAGCAGGAGCGTGCTTACCGACTCGATGGCGCCGTTACGCACGATATTGGAAGCAGCTGTCAGGAGCGGGTTGATCACCGTCGAGTCGGTGCGCGGGTACCAGGCAGTATCGGCCAGGTCGACATTTACTGCGGAGGCACCGGCTAGCGCGGTGGCAATGGTCCGGCCGTGCATGTCGACATAGGAGACGCTCATTTGCCCGTTTGCATCCTGCACCATATTCTTGAAATAATGCGTGGCGTCGCCCACCTCGGTGCCGAAAAGGGCGTCCAGTTCCTGTTGCCCGGGCTTGCCATAGTAATACCGGGTTTCGTGACCGCTGCCGATCTGGTGATCAATGCCGACGCCGCCCTGGACTTCTACGCGCTGCGTTGCGTCGTCCATATAGCGGGTTTCCGTATAGGCATAGCCTTGTGCATTAGGCACAAAGGCGGCATTCGGCTCGATACCCAACCAGGGATTTCGTATTGAATAATAGGCGCCGTTTCCGGAAGTGCTATCCAGCCGAGGCCCTATACCGCACTTCACAGCGGAAATAGTGAGGTCGAAGTATTTGGCCGGGTCTTCGTCGGCGCCCATTGCCAAACTGGTGCTGGGATTAACGAAACGGTTGAAGCCATTTGCAAAGCGCAATATGCTGGTGGCTGTGGGCGTGGGCAGTATTTGTAGGTTGGGGCGGCCCTGCAGGTCATAAATCGTCTCGCCCACCAGGGTGTTACCTGTTTCGTAGTCCTTAGTCACGGTTTGGCGGCTCCGGAGCGTACCGTCGAAGTACTGAACCACCGATTTCATTTTCCCGCCTTCCGCGAAGGATGTGGTGCTTTGCCAATTCAGTGAGTCGGCATGCCCGGCAAAATCAAAATATTGCAGTGTAGACCAGGGGCCGGTCACAACGTTGCCGTCATTGCGTCGCAGCAGGGGCCGAATACGGAAATATAGTTTCCCAGTGTCGCTGTACAGGAGCGGTATGTCGCAGGAATCCTGCAGGTAGGGCAGATCAAGTCGAGTGCTGTTCTGACGGAACAAGCGGTCTTCGTCGAGCGTGCTGCCCGACATATAATACGAAGCCATTTCATTTTCCACCCAAGCCCACTCCACCTGCGTGGCGTTTTGGCCGGCGGCTACCGGCCAGCTCCACTTAACACGGAGCGCGTCGGTGCGGTCGGTGGTAGTAATAGCGGGCACCAGGTTGGAAGATGTGCTGGATAGTGCAAACGCCGGCGATATTGACCACCCTGCGCCGGTGGAAGTTGACCACCTGGCGCCGGAGCAAACTGACCACCCCGCGCCGGAGTAAATTGACCACTTCCGCCGGAGCAAATTGACCACCCTTTCACTGACGCTTTACTAATCCCTGAGCCGGGCATCTGCGGCAACCATTGATCTGCTGCCACCTTTAGAAAAAAGGGCAGCACCGATGGCTAATCA
>NZ_SKFH01000050.1 GCF_004343705.1 Flaviaesturariibacter aridisoli | reverse complement strand
TGGCCGGCCGGGATGCGTCATTCCACCGCCCGGCTGCGCCGGACGTAATAAAGATGGCGCCCTTCCAGGGCGCCGTCCTCCCGCTTTCAATCCGTTCCGGCGGGCTTTGCCCGCCGGCTACCGGGATAGCACCGCTTCGCGGTGCGGGGTCTCGCCGATTCCATTCGAAGGCGAGGGCGGCTGTCGGGTAGTAAAGAACAGCACAAGTGGAGGGTTACCAAACCAATCTGAACTCAAAGGCTTAACTACCTGCGCCCTCGTAAAGCCGCGTAGCGGCTTTTTCTTTTATTGCCCCGGACTTCACTCCGGGGGCCGAAGGTCACTTCAGCCACACGCCCACCTTCAGCCGCTTCGCCCGCTCTTCATCGCCCGACGGGTTGTCCGCCTCCAGCACCAGCATGCCGCGGCCGCTGTATTTTTTCCACTCCAGCACCCCGCGGAAGGGCACGTATTCTTCGGTCATCCAGTCCGTGGTGGCCCTGGCGGGAATGAGCGCCAGCAGGCGGTTGAGGGAGTCGTAGAGTTTCAGTACGAATTGCCCTTCGAAATACCAGGTGCCCCGGGCAGTGCCCTCGATGCGGGCGGGGCTCCTGAGCGTGTCGCCGGCCCGGAGACCCCGCAGCTGCGGACTGTCGGCCGGAGCCACCGTATCCGTGTCCTTTCCGGGCGCGGGTGCCGCTGGCGGAACCCGCCGGGGGGTATCGGCCGCAACGGGCCCCAGCGACACGGTGTCCTTGGCTTCGGGGTGCCCGTTGCCGGGCCCGCAGGCAACCAGCACCACGGCCAGTACGGTGATCGGCAAAACGCTACGCATACCCGGCGCGGTTAAAAAATGGTGCCGCGCCTTTGCCGTTTGCGGCGCGGGTGCGACCTTCCGGCAAATTCGCCCATGATCCATCTCTTTCAGGCCTACCTCGAAGCACCTTCGGCGGCCAGCTTCTCCGAACTCCGCAGCGCCGTCATCGCTCACCCCGGCTATGAGCCCTACGGCAATGCGCTGGGCGACCTCAACGACCAGCTCGATGGGGGCCGCTTCGAAGAGGCCGGCGCCAACACCGATATCAATTTGCTGCTCAGCCCGCGGGCCCACCTGCTCAAAAGCTTCGCCTGGCACAAATGCGGGCATGAAGACGGCGAGCGCGCCGAGCAATTCCTCTACCGCATGATGCTCGACGGCATCCGCGGCACCGGCGACGGAAGCCGGGAGCAGCCCTACCTCGTGAGCAGCGTGGCCGACGAGCACGACCTGCTCCAGGCACTCGGCGAGGAGCTCGACACGCAGCGCCTGCTGGAGGAAAGCGGCCGCCGCCTCGATCACGTGGTAACGAAGAGCGGTGCGGAATGGTACTTCGACGTCACCGACGTGCTGGCAAAGCTCGGGCGCGTCCGCTCATAAGCGGGCCGCTCCCCCCAATGGCTTTCACCTTTTGCACCCCGTAAAACCCTGCCCATGGCCTCCCGCCGCTTTTGCTCCCTGCTCCTGGCCGCGCCCACAGCCACCCTTTTGTTCGCCGCCTGCTCGCGCCCCGACCCGGTGCCGCCGCCAACACCGGTAGATACCACCGTGGCGCCGCCCCTGCCCCTGCCCCCGCCGCCGGCCGACAGCAACCTCTATGTAAGCCGGGTGGAGGAAGACTACCAACAAAGCAACCCGAACATCCTGCGCCGCAACAAGGACTACAGCTTTTACTACGACAGCAGCCGACGTGTAACGGCGGTGGGCATCCGCAATTATTCGCCGGTGGGCCTCGACACGGCCACCTGTCGTTTCTTTTACAACGGCAGCGCGCGTCGCCCCTGGCGCATCATTGCGCCCAACCTCAATAGAAGTACACCCGGCTCGATCATTTACGATACCACCGAAGTCGACTACGCAGCCAACGGGCTGCCAACCACCGACCGAAGCAACCAGATGATTGCCTTCAACAGCAGCGGCACGCCGGTGCGCGTACTCGTAACCCGCACCTATACCTATGATGCTGCCGGCGGACGCGTGTACGTTTACTGGAGAAACGCGCCGGTCAGTGGCGGTGCCGACCAGTGGCTCCGCTCAGACACGCTGCAGGTGGCGCCCGGCGGCGGCATCGGGACGCTCAAGAGCGCCCTCGCCCAGGGAAGCTTCGGCAGCGGCGACTATGCCCTGGTGGAAGGCGTGCAGTATTCGGCCTTCGTCAACCCGCTTTCGGAGCTGAACATATCTGGAATGCCCTTCGCCCCGATCTATACGCCGGTGACCAGGGAGGTGCTGGGCAACAGCTGGCACAAGGCGGCCTGGAATTCCAACATCCTTCCTTATTACCTCGACTTCCTGTCGCCGCGGGTGCCGAACCACTTCTTCCTGAGCGGCTATACCTCCGGCGGCTGGCTCATCGCGGCGGCCTCCGATTACTTCGACCTGCAGATCACCCCTATGGCCAACCGGCCCTACTGGCCGTCGGCACTGTCGGCAGGCGCCAGCAGCGCCCTCGGCGACCGCTTTAATTATCGCTTTTATTATTAAGGAAGCGGGTGTTAGCCGGAAGGTTTTCGTAACCGTACACATTTACGGCTGCTCCCCTATCTTTGCCGTCCGCCAAAATGGGCGTTCACATTTCATTAACGGACGCCGCAAGGGCGTGACTTAAACCCGCAAAACAATAGAGCACATGAATTCGTACGAAAAGTACTTGTACCTGGTGCCCGTCCTGGGCCTGATCGGATTGCTGTATACATTCTGGAAATTCGCCTGGGTTTCCAAGCAGGAAGACGGCACCGACCGTATGCGTGAGATCGGTAACTACATCGCCGAGGGCGCCATGGCCTTCCTGCGCGCCGAGTGGAAACTCCTCGCCTGGTTCGGCCTGATCGTGGCCCTGCTGCTTGGTTATATGGGTAGCCGGAGCGAAGAGTCGCATTGGACCATCGCGGTTGCTTTCCTTGTAGGCGCCTTCTTCAGCGCCCTCGCCGGCTATATCGGCATGCGCGCCGCCACCAAAGCCAACGTGCGCACGGCCCACGCCGCCCGCACCTCCCTGTCGAAAGCCCTCCAGGTGTCCTTCACCGGCGGTGCCGTAATGGGTATGGGCGTTGCCGGCCTGGCCGTACTCGGTCTCGGCGGCGTATTCATTGTACTCCTCAAAGTATTCGCTCCCGACGCCATGGCCAACTCGCACGAGGTGACCCGCGCCATCGAGGTGCTCACGGGCTTCTCGCTCGGTGCTGAATCCATTGCCCTCTTCGCCCGCGTAGGCGGCGGTATCTATACCAAGGCGGCCGACGTAGGCGCCGACCTCGTTGGTAAGGTAGAAGCCGGCATCCCCGAAGACGATCCGCGCAACCCCGCCACCATCGCCGACAACGTAGGCGACAACGTGGGTGACGTTGCCGGTATGGGCGCCGACCTGTTCGGCTCTTATGTAGCCACCGTACTCGCCACCATCGTACTTGGTCATGAAGTGACCGGCAACGGCGGCACCAACCTCTCCGACGGCTTCCAGGGCTTTTCGCCCATCCTGCTGCCCATGCTCATTGCAGGCGTAGGCATCCTCTTCTCCATCTTCGGTACCTTCTTCGTGCGTATCGCCGAGAATTCGCCGATCTCCACCGCCGTGGTACAACGCGCCCTGAACATGGGTAACTGGGGCTCGATGCTTCTCACGGCCATCGCCGCTTACTTCCTCTGCATGGGCATCCTCCCCGAAGGTGATATGAACCTCCGCGGCTTCCAGTTCGACCGCATGGACGTTTTCTACGCCATCATGGTTGGTCTCGTGGTAGGAACGCTCATGAGCATCATTACCGAATACTACACCGCCATGGGCAAGCGCCCGGTGATGAGCATCGTGCGCCAGAGCGGCACGGGCCACGCCACCAACGTCATCGGCGGCCTCGCCGTGGGTATGGAATCGACCTTCCTCCCCATCCTCGTGCTGGCCGGTGGTATCTACGGTTCGTACTACTTCGCCGGTCTGTACGGTGTGGCTATTGCCGCTGCCGGTATGATGGCCACCACCGCCATGCAGCTGGCAATTGACGCCTTCGGCCCCATTGCCGACAACGCCGGCGGTATCGCCGAAATGAGCGAACTGCCGAAAGACGTGCGCGAGAAGACGGACACGCTCGACGCAGTGGGCAACACCACCGCCGCCACGGGTAAAGGCTTCGCCATCGCTTCTGCCGCCCTCACCGCCCTGGCTCTCTTCGCCGCCTACGTAGGTGTGGTGAACGCCAACGGCTTCAACATGGACGGTATCAATATTTATAAGGCAGACGTACTCGCCTCGTTGTTCATCGGCGGTATGATCCCCTTCATCTTCTCCTCGCTGGCCATCCGCGCCGTGGGTGAGGCCGCCATGGCCATGGTGGAGGAAGTACGCCGCCAGTTCCGCGAGATCAAAGGCATCATGGAAGGTAAGGGCAAGCCCGAGTACGACAAATGCGTGGCCATTTCCACCGAGGCTTCGATCCGCAAGATGATGCTGCCCGGCGCCATTGCCATCGTTTCTCCGATCATCATCGGCTTCCTGCTCGGCCCCGAGGCTCTCGGCGGCTTCCTCGCCGGCGCTACGGTGAGCGGTGTGCTGATGGGTATGTTCCAGAACAATGCCGGCGGCGCCTGGGACAATGCCAAGAAGAGCTTCGAGAAAGGCGTGGACATCAACGGCCAGAAGTACTTCAAGGGTTCCGACCCCCACAAGGCTTCCGTAACCGGCGATACCGTAGGTGATCCTTTCAAAGACACCTCGGGCCCCTCGATGAACATCCTCATCAAGCTGATGTCGATCGTATCGCTCGTGATCGCCCCCACCCTGGCGGGGATGCACAAAGGAAAAAATTCTTCCGACCGTGCAGCGAACGCGCCGCAGGTGGAGTCTGTAAAAGAGACGGCAGCCGTTGCGCCCCAAAGCACCTCGGTTTCCTATCGATAAACGCTTTCTACTGCTTACTGTGAGATGGCCCTGCTTTTTAGCGGGGCCTTTTTTTATTCAGGGCAACAACAAGAAGGAACAGGGAACACGGAATGAGGAATGTTGAAGTGGAGTGGGCACGAAAAAGGAGCCTTTCGGCTCCTCATTCCGGTTCAGTGGCAAGGGCCACTGATTCCTCCTTACTCCTCACGGATCACAGGTGCAGGCGAAGGCTATCCGCTACGCGCAGGTGCTCGGACACGTGCGGGATCTGCTGGGTGGCATAGGCCTTCAGCGAAGGCGAAGCGCCGTTGGTGGCTTCCGCCTGCAGCTGGGCCAGCGTGGCCTGGTGGCCGGCTACCTGCATGGTAATATAGGTGCTGTCGAACGCTCGTCCGCTCAGTGCCAGGAGTTGCTGACGAACCGCGGCGAAGGAGCTCGTATCGGCAGTGATGGACAGGCGGGCGTTGTTGGCCGCCGTCTGCAGCTGGGTTTGAGCCGTCGAGTGGTCGGTCACCATCATCTGGGCAAAGCTCATCACACCGGCGTTGGTAGCGCGCTGGCTGGCGATGTTGCCCGCGGCGATCTCCGCCTTGTTGGCAAACGAAGCCTGGAGCGCAAAGTTCACATCCTGGGTGTTGCTTGTTTCGGTGCCATTGTTGTTGCCCTCATCATTATCCTTGTCACAGGCGGTCAGGGTCAGGGCGAAGGCGGAAGCGAGAAAGAGGATCTTTCCTTTTTTCATACGTATGGTTTTTTGGGGTAAATGAAACGATCGCCAATCCCTTAACAAATTCTGTGCAAAGCCCGCTCAGCCATAGCAAATTACTTTTGAACCGGTACCTTTAAGTATGCCTCCGGCCCTCGTCCTTTATGCGATCCCGTTCTTCCTGCTGCTGCTTTCCCTGGAGGCCTGGCTCTCCGCGCGCGAGCAGCGCAGCCTCTATGATACAAAGGACACCTGGAGTTCGCTGGCGCTCGGCGTCGGCAACGTGCTCTCCGGCTTTCTTACCAAAGCCCTCATCTTCGGACTGTTCACGCTGTTGTATCGCTACCGCCTATTCGACCTTTCGGCAACGCACTGGTGGTTCTGGCCCCTGCTCTTCCTCGCCGATGACTTTTCTTACTACTGGTTTCACCGCAGCGCCCACAACGTGAACTGGTTCTGGGCCTCGCACGTGGTGCATCACTCTTCGCAACGATATAACCTCGCGGCGGCGCTGCGGCAAACCTGGACCGGTAATCTTACGGGGACCTTTCTCTTTTGGGCCTGGATGCCGCTCGCCGGTTTCGCGCCCGTCTGGATCCTGCTGATGCAGCAGGTAAGTCTCATCTACCAGTTCTGGATCCATACCGAGTTGGTGCAGCGGCTGCCGCGGCCGCTTGAGTTTTTACTCAACACGCCGTCGCACCACCGCGTGCACCACGGCTCCGACCTGAAGTACCTCGACAAAAACCATGGCGGTATCCTGATCATCTGGGACCGCCTCTTCGGCACCTTCCAGCCCGAGGAGGAACGCCCGACATATGGACTGACGCGGAATATCGGGTCGTTCCACCCGGTGGTCGTAGCCCTGAAAACATGGGGCGACCTGCTCCGCCAGGTGGTTCGGGCCCGGAACTGGCAGGAGCGAATGAGTTACCTGTTCGGTGCACCCGGTTGGAGCCCCGATGGAAGTACGCTGACGACGAGGCAACTGCGTGCCCAAAGCGGAATGCTGGACCCCGGCCATGAAATGTTAAATAATGTTAACGTCCCCAAAAACGAAGGGCACGGAGGCGTTCGTACGAAATAGGTCGTATATTCGTTTTGAAATCAAGATTAGTTATGGCAGCACCGAAAACCATCAAACCCACGGAAAGCGAGCTCGAAATCCTGCAAATCCTTTGGACGAAAGGAGTTGCAACGGTTCGGGAAGTGCACGAGGAGCTCGCGAAGACGAAGGATGTGGGCTATACCACCACGCTGAAGCTGATGCAGATCATGCACGAAAAGGGCATCGTAAAGCGCGACGAGTCGATGCGTACGCATGTGTACCAGCCGGCCGTGAACAAGGAAAAGACCCAGAAACATTTACTGACCAAGATGATCGATTCGCTTTTTGGCGGATCTTCGACGCAATTAGTGTTGCAGGCATTGGGTGAGCACAACGCGAGCCCCGAGGAGTTAGAGCAGATTCAGAAATTGCTGAATAACCTCAAAACCAAGTAACATGGCCTGGAGCCAGTCCGTTTTTCTGCAAGCCCTCGGCTGGGCGACCCTTAACAGCTTCTGGCAAATGGGGCTGCTTTGGTGTGGGTACCAGTTCACCGGGCACTTCGTCCGCCCCAACAGCAACCGTAATTACCTGCAGGCTGTGTACAGCCTTGCGCTCGGCGCCGCCTGGGCCGGCTGGACGTTCTACTCCTATTATACCAACGGGCAATCGGCCTTCAGCTTCCCGGACCTGCCGTTCTTTGCGGACGGCGTGCTTCCGACGGTTCTGACGGCCGCCTCTGTTGCCTACCTGCTGCTGCTGGTAGTACCTGCCTTCAATGTATACCGCAACTGGCGCTACCTCCAGGCGATCCGTAGCAGCGGCCTCTCGAAGGCGCCGGTGAAAACGCGGATGTTCGTTGCTAAGATCGCCGCGCATATCGGCATTCGAAAAACGGTGCGTGTATACCTCTCCAACCTGGTTACCTCCCCGATGACCGTGGGCTACCTGAAGCCCGTGATCCTGGTGCCGCTGGCCGCGGTCAACAACCTGACCCCGGCGCAGCTCGAAGCCGTGTTGCTCCACGAGCTGACGCATATCCGCCGCTACGATTACCTGGTAAACCTGTTCGTGACGGCACTGCATGTGGTCCTCTATTACAACCCCTTCGTCCGCCTGTTCATCCGCGCCCTCGAGGCCGAACGGGAGAACTGCTGCGATGAGCTGGTGCTCCAGTTCGAATACGACAAAGTGGCCTATGCTTCGGCCCTGCTGGAGCTCGAAAAATCCAACCACCGCAGTGCCGCCCTCGCCATGGGCGCTACCAAGGGCAACAACCTGTTGCACCGCATTGAACGGATCGTAGGCGTTCAGAAAAAGCAACGCCTCAACGTGCAGCACCTGATGGGTGCCTTTGCTGCGCTGATGTTGCTTTTCACCCTCAACTCACTGGTGATCGCCTCCCGCGGTACCGCAACTGCTTTTGCTTACAGCGGCAATGGCGCTCCCTATGCGTTCCTGCAGCTCGATGAGAGCCTGGCACCGTACCACCAACCTGCGCCCACAGCCCCGCTACGCGAAACGGTGCAGCTGGTGGAGCAGGCCGCTTCAACAGTTGCACAGGAAGCAGTGGCCGTAGCCCCGCCCCCGCCGCCGGCAGTTGAAACCGAAGAAGCAGCCGTCGATATCCCGGTCTACCGCACGGTTGCTTTCCAGGAAAGCACCGCCAGTCTTACCGACCAGCAGCGCTCGGAGGTGCAATCGGCCGTTTCCAACGCCCGCCAGCTGCTCGAAGTACAATGGTCGGAAGTGGAGCGTAACTTTCCCGACGGCCTTACCGCCGGCGAACGCGAGGTGGCCCGCCGCCAGTACCTGAGCCAGGTGGACGCTATCAACTGGCAGCGCTTCGAGAAGAACCTCCAGAACGGCTATGGCCAGGGTGAAGTAGACCTCGAGCGCATCAACGGACAGCTGAACGAACAGATCGCCCTCGCCCGCCTCGATAGCGTGCAGTCGGTTTACCGCTCGGCGCTTGCCCAGCTCGAAAAAGCAACAGTAGCCACCGCCCGCCCCGCGGCCACGCCCCTCCCCGATTTGTCTGTGGCGGAACTGCGCAAAGTGCGTAAAGAACTCCGGCAGAAGATCGCCGAAATCGACATGCTGAAAGGACGCAAAGACAAGAACGGCTCGGTGAAACTATAAGAGCACGTTTATTGGTTTATTAGTCTATAGGTTTATTAGTAACGTAATACATACCAACAAGAAAGCCGCTTTACGAGCGGCTTTCTTGTTTTGCTGTGCGAAGTATTGTCTTGCCAATTTACCAATTAACCAATAGACCAATTTACCAGACGTTGCGCGGGCAGGTGTCGCCGTAGCGGTTGCCGAGCAGGAAGCCGATCATCAGCTCGTGGGTGCCTTTACTGGCCGTGTTGATGACCGTCGTGGTATAATCGTAGGCATAGCTGATGTTGAACGTATTGGCTACGTTCAGTCCCAGCATACCGGAGTAACCTTCTTTCACCCGGTAGCCGCCACCCAGCCAGATCAGGTCGCGGTACTGGAACTTCACATTGAGATCGTATTGCAGCGGCAACGAGGCGCCGGCCACATATTTCACCATCACCGATGGCGTTGTGTTGATGTCTTCGGACAGCAGAAAGCGGTAGCCCAGGGTGCCGAACAGGTGCGGCACGAGCTTGCCCTTGTTGAACGAAGCATCGTCGGCCACCACGTATTTCTGCGGGATCACCTGCTGCGCAGACAGGCCGGCGAAGAAGTCGGCGCCATAGAGCCAAAGGCCAAGGTTCAGGTCCGGGCGGACCTTGCTGATATACACGTTCACATCGCCCAGTGCCACATCATTGGCCACTGCGGGGGTCGCCTTCGAGCGGTCGTACCCCATTTTGGTTACCCCTGCCGAAAAGCCCGCCGCGAGGTTCAATTTGGAGCTCAGTCCCATATGGTAGGCGTACGACACATCGGCGGTAAACCGATTCAAGTTGCCGGTACGGTCGTTCATGAGCACGAAGCCGACGCCGTGGTGCGGTGCAGACGCTTCGTAGGCGCCCCAGTATTCTTCACCGCGCGGGTTTTCGCCCGGGATCCCGAAACCGGTTGGCGAAGGCTTGAAGTCCTGCTTCCCGATCGGCTGGTGATACGACAGGTAGGTGGTCCTTGGTGCACCGTTAAGACCGGCCCACTGGTCGCGAATGCTGAATTTCAGATCGCCGTAATTCTCGACGCCCGTCAGGGCGGGGTTAAGGATGTAGTTGTTCAGGATATACTGGGTATAGTGTGGCCGCTGTTGCCCCGCCGCGGCAAGGGTCAGCCCCGCTCCCAGTATACTCAACAGGCTTTTTCTCATAGTACGTTAGCGGATAAGATCCACGAAGCCCGCCATCTGGGGACGGCCGTTCTTCGGGTTGATGATGTAATAATAGGTGCCCGTGGGCAGCGGCTGCCCCTTCAGGGTGCCATCCCAGGCCGTGGCGTAATTCACGGAATGGAACACCGGCTGCCCGTACCGGTTGAAAATGTCGACCGTGGCACCGGGGTAGCTTTCCAGGTACTGGATCACCCAGCGGTCGTTCACACCATCCCCGTTCGGGGTAAATACGTTCGGGATCGTTGGCATCTTCAGCATCTTAACGACCACCTGGTCGGAATTCGTACAACCATCGGCAGAAGTTACCGTCAACGTGTAGGTTTCGTCACCCAGGGGCCGGACGGCCGGGCGGGCCGTGGAGTCGTCG
Source organism: Flaviaesturariibacter aridisoli (assembly GCF_004343705.1). Taxonomy (GTDB): domain Bacteria; phylum Bacteroidota; class Bacteroidia; order Chitinophagales; family Chitinophagaceae; genus Flavisolibacter; species Flavisolibacter aridisoli. The sequence continues at coordinate 21,887 of NZ_SKFH01000050.1, read as the reverse complement.
CTCAGCCAGCGGGCGGGCGTCCATACAAACTGGAGGCTGTTGCCGGTGCCGCTTCCCTCGAGGGTGTCGACGCCGCTTTCCAGGATAAACTTGTCCGGCCCGGCGCTCACAGTCGGAACACCATACACTGCGATCGACATGCTCGTATCATTCACGCAGCCGTTGTTGCCGGTAACGGTGAAGTTGATCGGGTGGAGACCGATGCCCGCAGTTGTGGGTGTGAAAAGTCCTGCCGCGGATACACCGCTACCGCTGAATACCGCGGTACCCGGGACGGTTGTTTGGTTGCCCCAGGTAGCTTCGGTGATGGTAAAGGCGGGAACGTTCTCGCAAACACCGGTAACGGGCGCAAAGCGCACCTCGGGCACGGCCAGCAGCGTCAGCGGCTGGGCTGCATCCACGGCGCAGGTCGTGCCCGAATAGGCCACAAGCTTGATGTTCATCGTCCGGGTGGCGGGGTTCAACAACTCAGGGTACTTATGACTGTAGATAGTGGCGGCTGTCGGGTTGAGCACTGTTTGTACGCTCGACGGGTCGCTTGCGTCCCACCAGATGTCGATGCGCAGAATGCGGCCGATATCCACCCACGAACTGTCCTTGATACGCACGCTGTCGTTGCTGCACACGTTGCCCTGAAGCACTTTCAGCACAGGCACCGGCGAGGTACCGGCGATTATGACTTGCTGCGTAATGGCGTCGGTGCACCCGTTGTTGGTTGTGGCGGTCAGCGAAACGGAGAAAGGCCCTACCGTACTGAAGCGGTGCCGTGGATGTTGCTGGTTCGATACATTGTTGGCGGGCGTAGATCCGGCGTCGCCGAAGTTCCAGTTCCAGGCGCTGATTGCATCGGGGGCGGCCACGCGGCTCGTATCTGTAAACTCGGAGAAGGGATCGCTGAGGCAGTTTTCCGGAATCACAAATCCGGCCAGCGGCAGCGGGTGCACACGAACCGTGTCCACGATGCTGGCGATACAGCCCTTATCGTTCGTAACGGTGAGGCGAACGCCATAGTTACCCGTGGCGACATAAGTATGTCGCTGGGGGCCTGGCCCGTTCACAGTGCTGCTGCCGTCGCCGAAGTCCCAGGTCCACGATTGCAGGGTACCGGAGTTGGCAGCGGAAGCGTCCGTAAAGGTAATGTCACGCGTGGCGCACATCGGGGTGCCGATCGTGAATTGCGCGGTGGGCAGCCGGTTGACCGTAACGGTCAGCGGTGTAGTAGCCGACACGCAGCCTGCAGCCGAAGTCACGGTGAGCGTCACCTGGAAAGTTCCGGGGTTGGCGAAGGTATGTGCGGGGTTCTGAACGCTGGAGGTGTTGCCATCACCAAAATCCCAGTTCCATTGGGCCACGCCCGAAGCCGGCGCCGTGCTGGCATCGGTGAAGGTAAACGCGGTGCCCAGGCAGGCATCGCTGCTACTGGCAGTGAACTGAGCTTGCGGCTGTGCAAAAACAGTGGTCAACTGCTTTACCGCGACAGCCGCACAACCGTTGGCAGAGGTAGCTGTCAGGCTGATGGCAAAGGGGCCGGTGCTGCTGAAATTGTGCGACGGATTCGCCGTGGTGGCCAGGCCCCCATCACCAAAGCTCCACTGGTAGGTGACGGTAGTGATGCTGCCGTCGGTGATGGTCGTGGCGTTGGTAAAGGTGGCCGCTCCCGCCGGCAGGCATACATTGGGCAGGTTGAAATCGGGTACCGGTTTCGGGTGAACGCTGATCAGGATCGTCGTATCGTCGGTGCAACCCGCTTCCGTTTGCACGGTCAGCAGCACCGTCTGGTCTACGGCGGCTGCGGGGGTTAGTGCCATCTGTGCGGCTTGCGGGCCGTTGAGCGGCACTGTGTTCGCAGTCCAGCTAAAGGCGCTGATACTGCTGCCGGGCGCAACGGCGTCGGAGTTGGAAATGAGGTCAATCGGGTCGCCGGCGCAGCGGTGTGCGCCAACGGTGAAGCTGGCGCGGGGAAGGGTTACGATGGTAATCGTTTGCTCCGTTGTATCCGATTCGCAGCCAAGGGCCGACTTGATCCAATGCTTCACCACAAAGGTGCCCGGTGTCGCATAGCTTTTCACCGGCGCCTGCTGGGTCGAGCTGTTGCCGTCGCCAAAATCCCAATGATACTCGCTGACGGTGCTGCCCGGCGCCCCGGCATTGCTGGTCATGGTGATGCTGGCATTGCGGCAGTATTTGCCGGCCACCGGCGCCGCCTGTAAGGTAAACGCGGAAGTAGGACGGGCAAAGATCGTATTGACCACCTGGCGCGCCGTATCGGTACAGCCGTCCGCCGCCAAAGCCACGAGGCTGGCATTGAAAGGACCGGCAGCGCCGTAATTATAGGTGGGACTGGTGGCCGTGGAGTTGGCGCCTGCGGGACCAAAGTTCCACTGGTAGGTCAGTGCGCCGCCACCGGCGATCGTGGAGCTGTTGGTAAACGTAACCGCGCCGGTGGGAAGACAGGCACTGCCGAAGCTGAAGCCAGCCAAAGGATTATTGCCAATTACAATGGTGCGCGAAAAGACAAGGCTTTTGCAGCCGCCGGAACCCGACACCTGCAACGAGATCGTAAACGTGCCGGCCGTGGCATAAGTGTGGGTCTGTGCGGCACCGGTGGGCGCATTGACTACCGGCGTGCCGTCGCCGAAATTCCATTGCCAGTTGCTCAGCGTTCCGCCATTAGCGATCGACGTATCGGTAAAGCGCAGTGACTTTCCGACGCAATAGGGTTCGCTGATGCCGAAGTTGGCAACGGGCGGTTGGCTGAGCGACACGGCCTGGGTAGCCGTATCCGATACGCAGCCGATATCGGTGATCACAAGGTGCTTTACCTGGTAGTTGCCGGCACCCGGGAAGGTATAGGTCGGGTTTTGCACCGATGACGTATTACCGGTATTTCCAAAGAACCAATTGAACTGGCTGAATGGACGCCCCTGGCCGTTGCTCGCGTCGGTGAACTGTACCGGGTCGGTAACGCAGCCGGAGGAGGTAAAGGTGAAATTGGCCAGCGGGCGCTCCAGCACCTGCAGGTCGTAGCTGATCTCCTGTTCGCCGCCGCAACCGTCCGCCGTGGCGCCAGTGGCCAGGATCCGGATGGGATAGTTACCCACGGTAGGCGCCGAGTAAGTGTTCGGAAGCGTATAACGGTACACCGTCTTCCCGCCTACCTGGTAAGTGGAATCGGGCACCGGGTTGTTGATGACAACGTTGGTGAAAAGACCATTGAACTCCCAGGTGATCTGGGTGGGCTGGTACGGAAAGGTCATCGAAAAGCGGAACGGCGTGTTGCGGCAGGTAGCCGGGAAATTCACGGTAGCGTAGTCATTGTGGATCGAAGCGAACTGGTACAGGTCCTTTACGTTGGCGCCGGCGGAGTAGCCATAGCTTTCCGCAGCAGCATAGCCATAGGCAAGGGCAAGGAAGCCCGAGTCGGACGACAGCGTGTGGAAGCCCTGGCGCACGCCAGTGGTGGCGCCGCGGTCTTTCAGGTAAACGTACGAATACGAAGGGTCGCGCGGGTGCACGATCCAGCTCGCCGGATCGACGGGCGTGCCGTCAAATAGGAACGAGGAGATCCCGGTACCCGTATTTTTCATGATTACATGAATATGATGCTGGTGAGGGTACTGCGGTGTTTCGGCGGCCGCCAGGTTGGAGCTGACGAGCGTTACTTTATTGATGTTCTGCTCCACCGGGTTCAACATGATCATGTCGGGATCGTTCGGCACCGAAGCCGAATTGCCACCGCAGCCCTGCGTGGTGAAATACTGCGCCACGCTGATCGGCTGGTCGGCCTCGAACAGGTTGGGCGTGTTGTTGGAGCCGGGCAATTCGTAATAATCATTTATGAAAGACGAGGACGGCACCAACACGCCATTCACACGAAGCTGTGTCGAAGGGTCTTTACGGTAGACTCGGTAGTAGTTGTAATTGTTGTTGTTGCTGGGTACCGACAGGTATTTCTTCCCCCAGGTGCCGGTGGGATACAGTTGCTGGTAAAGGTTGTCGGAGGAGTTGGCGCAGTTGCCGTTGGGCAACCGGATCTTCCCAGAACCCGAAAACACGGCGATGCGCTTGCAGCCAGCGGTGCCGGTAGACACTGATCGCACCCACGTACCGCTGAGGTCGTTGCCGAGAAACGTCTGCGCGGAAGACTGAGAGGCGTTGGCAAAACCGAGGATCTGGTATACCTGGCCCTTGTTGAGCGTCACCTGGTAGGTTTGACCGGCCAGCCACCCGTTCTTGGTGTTGGCCGAAGGCCTGATTTCCACGGTTGTGTTGTCTTCAACCCCCACGACGGTCACGAAGGAGTTGGAATTCGCCTCGTTCGAAACCTGGGTAAATGAGGAGGCGACGTATTCCTTTCCGAGCACAGCCACCGGCAGGCACAGGGTGGCGGCGGAAGCGGCGGAACGGGTTATATAGGCGTAAACGACGATCGGGCTGGCCGAAGTTACGTGGACGGCTTTCTGAGAAAACGATCCTTCCCCATTGATCGCATAGGAAATAGGCACGTTGACATTTACCACGGCGCCCGCCACGATGGAACCGCTGGCAAGGGTACCAACCCCATAGATCTCCACATTATAGGTAGTGGTCACGTCGGAGGTAAGGTAAAGCGTCATGGTCGGGTTGCCACCACCCGACATGCCCACATGGTAGCTATAGGCGATCCAGAATTCCTTCCCTTTATTAGAAAAGTCCTGAGAATGAGCGGTTTGGCCCATGCATAGAAGCATGAGCAGGGAGAGGGAAGCAATTAGTCTTTTCATTATCCTGCGTAGGGGATTCGAATGAGGGCCCAAGTTACGACATTACCCCTATACCCTTTTGCCACTCACACAAATGCGTTGTTAAGGGGTGTTTGGCCGGTTCACAAGGGGATTTGACCGGCCGGAGGCGGGAAGGTTTAACCGGGCAGCAGCGACCACTACCTCCCATCGTCACGCCATTTCGTCAGACTGCTCCATACGGTCAGCCGGTCTTTTTTACCAATGGTGGAAAACGGTCTAGTCGATCCGAGCCAGGTGTGCATCCGGCCTCCCGGCATTAGCCCTTTTGGGGCGGTTAGCCGGGAAGGGCCAAAAGAGCCCATTTACGGGCATCCATCCGTCAGCCAGCAGTCGGGCTGGAAAACAAAAAAGAATGGCAAAAACAGCCATGTGGATAACGATACATCTGTAAAAGTCAAAAAAATGCCTTTAAACAAAGCACTTATTCTATTAAAACTTACAAAATATTGATAATGTATCAGTTATCAATACGATAACTACTGTGTTTAAGTTTCGGCGCGCTGGTTACATTATAATCCAATACCGGTTTTAAACTTTTCCATATTTAATATAAATTTTAAACAAGTATACACTGTAAATGAATTAATTGATTTATTTTTTGAACACTAATAAAAATAGCAACTTGGATGTTTTGACAAACTGATGCTTTACTACATTTTTTAGTAGTGGATAACCGCAGTGCTTTGTTGCGCTTAGCACGGGTTTTGACTACCTTTGGACTTATGGTAAAATGGATGGTATCAATCGGGGCACTGGTACTCCTCTCCGCCTGCACCCGGATCAAGGATCCGGAGTTCCGGCGGGTGGAAAACTTCGGTGTCCGGAAACTGGGGTTTGAAGAATCAACCGTGGGTTTTTCGGCCACCTACTTCAACCCCAACGATTTCAGCGTAACTGTCAAAGAGGCAGTGATCGATGTACGGGTGGATACGGTTCACCTGGGGCAGTTCCACCAGCCGGCAGAAGTAGCCGTGATTAAAAACGCGGAATTTTCGATTCCCCTGGAGGGAACGATCGGCCTGCAGAAGGCGCTGAAATTCGACCTGCCCGGCCTCCTGGGCAAGACAGTGACCCTCCGGGCAGACGGGTCGGTTGAGGTGGGAAAGGCCGGCATCTTCATCAGCAAGCCCATCCATTACGAGGGCACGCAGACCATCTCGGCCGACCTAATAAAAAACCCAGCCGGGGCTGGGTTGTAAAATCGAATGTCGTTATCTGATCATTGGGCTGCTTTTGCGGCTCCTTTTGTTTCGGGGATCTTGCAGCACTTGGGCAGCCGGTTGTAAGCGTCCGGCTCTGCTTTCACCTCGTTGGCGTCGAAACCGGCCGTGGCGATCGCCGCCTTGATATCCTCATCGGTAATCCGGTCAGTGAAGTATTTGATCGTCGCCTCTTTCCGGCGTAGGTTCACCGCTACACTGGCTACACCGTCGTAGCGTTTCAGGTACGTCTCGATCTTTTCTTTACAAACGTCGCACTCCTGTACGGTCGGCAAACTGATCTTGATGGTCTGAATGGCCTTCGATTGCGCGAAGGAAGCCTGGCTGATACCTACGGCCAGCAGCAGGAGAAACAGGATTTTTTTCATGGTGTCGGCGGAATTTGTCCCAATTTAGGAAACTCCGGTCCAGTTAGCCGGGTCTTCCTGCCACTTTAACAAAACAGCCCGCTCCTCCTCGCCGATCTGTCCTTTCTGGCCGGCGAGCTCCACCAGGTGCGCGTAATCGGTCAGGGAAAACAAGGGAACGCCGGTTTCTTCAAAACGACGGCTCCCTTCCGGGAACCCATATTGAAAAATGGCGGCCATGCCCTGCACCACCATTCCGGCCGCTCGAAGCACATCCACTACCTGCAGGCTGCTCTTCCCGGTGGAAACAAGGTCTTCCAGCACCACGACCTGCTGTCCTTCGGTAAAGCTGCCTTCAATCTGGTTGCCCAGACCGTGTTCTTTCGGTTTTGGTCGAACGTACAGAAAAGGAAGCTTGAGCTGGTCGGCCACGAGGGCGCCCCAGGCGATGCCGGCGGTGGCCACACCCGCGATCGCATCGGCATCGGGGAAGCGTTCGAATACGAGGTTGCTGAGCTCGCTTTTAATGTAATCGCGGATATACGGTTGCGAAAGCACCCGGCGGTTGTCGCAATAGATCGGGCTCTTCCAACCTGAAGCCCAGGTAAAGGGCGCCCCGGGGCTGAGCCGCACCGCTCCGGCCTGGAGCAGCTTCTCGGCGGTAACGTGCGCATCGGTCATGGCGCGAAGGTAGCGGAAAGAGAAGTCGGTACCTTCGCCTTATGCCCCAGATCACGTTCAACGAGCGCCTGCTGACGCTTACTACCGACAGCCGTACCGCCGGTCATGCCATCGTTACGCCGCAGAAGCTGGCCGAAGCCATCGAAGATTTCGCAGTGGGAAAAGAGCCCGAGCGCTCGCTGGCCATTGCTTCCAACCTCGATTGGAAAACGCTGTTCACGGTATGGCCTACCGGCGGCGGCGCCGTGCGCCACGTAGAAGGCAAGTACCTCCTGATCCGGCGCCTCGGCTGGTGGGACCTGCCCAAGGGCAAACTCGACCCAGACGAGTCGACCGAAGCGGCCGCCCTGCGCGAGGTGGGTGAAGAAACCGGCGTCACCGGGCTGCGCATTGTGCGCCCGCTGACCGTTACCTATCATAGCTACGAAGAAAAAGGACGGCGGATCCTCAAAGAAAACCATTGGTACCTGATGGAAACCGATTTCACCGGCCGCCTGTCGCCGCAAACCGAAGAGGACATCACCGAATGCATCTGGGTGGATGAGTCCGGGCTAAGGGAACGTTGGTCCGGAATGTACAAGGCCGTGCAGGAAGTGCTGACCGCCGCCTTAGCCCGCTGATTCGGCCCGCAGGCTTTCCAGCACCACCTCCGGCACAAAGCGGCTGATGTCGCCGCCATAGCGCAGTACGTCGCGCACAAGCGTGGATGCCACCGAGGTATACTGCGGCAGGCAGGTGAGAAAAATCGTTTCGATGCCGCCGTCGATGGTGCGGTTCATATCGGCGATGGCTTTTTCGTATTCAAAATCCGAAACGTAGCGGATGCCGCGGAGAATGTAGTTGGCGCCGACAAGCTTGCAGCAATCCACCGTCAGCCCTTCGTAAACCACCGCGTCGATCTTCGGCTCGTTGGCGAAGATCTCGCGGAACCAGGCGCGGCGTTGCTCGGCCGGGAACATCGGCTGCTTGTTGGCGTTGACGCCGATGCCGATGAACAGCTTGTCGAAAAGCGGTAGGGCGCGCTGCACGATGTCGATATGCCCGAGGGTAACGGGATCAAATGTGCCGGGAAAAAAACCAATACGCATGGGGCGAAGGTAATGAGAAAGGGAAAAAAGGGTCGGAACCGCTCAAGAGAGAAGAAAAGAAATTGGTACGCCCGGTTTTTTTGAAACAAACAGGCCAGCATCGTCGGGGGTGAAAAACCTTCGGTCTTACCCGGCCTTATTCGACAGCAGGTACAGCACCGCCATCCGCACGGCCACGCCGTTTTCCACTTGTTGCAGGATGATCGAATGCTCGCCGTCGGCAACATCCGAGTCGAGCTCCACACCACGGTTGATGGGCCCCGGGTGCATGATGGTGATCGGCTTCGGCAGGCTCTCCAGGAGCCGGCGGCTGATGCCGTACGATAAATTGTATTCGCGCAGCGAGGAGAAAAGCACCTGGCTCTGGCGCTCCAGCTGGATACGAAGTACGTTGGCCACGTCGCACCACTCGAGGGCGCGCCGCAGGTTGTATTCCACGCGCACACCAAAAGCTTCGGTAAGGTATTTCGGAATAAGCGTCGGCGGGCCGCAAACGATCACTTCGGCACCGGCTTTCTGCAGCAGGTGCATATTGCTCTGCGCCACGCGGCTGTGCAGGATGTCGCCGATGATCGCTACCCGGACGCCCTGGAGCGTACCCAGCTTTTCGCGGATGGAAAAAGCGTCGAGCAGCGCCTGCGTCGGGTGTTCGTTGATCCCATCACCGGCGTTGATGATCGCCGCCGGGATGTGCTGTGCCAGGAAGTGCGGCGCGCCCGAGGCGCTGTGGCGCATCACCACCATATCGACCTTCATCGAAAGGATGTTGTTGACCGTATCAAGGAGGGTCTCTCCTTTCGAAACAGAAGATCCGGATGCACTGAAGTTGATGGTATCGGCGGACAGGCGCTTCTCCGCCAGCTCGAAAGAAATGCGGGTGCGGGTGGAATTTTCGTAGAAAAGGTTGACGATGGTAATGTCGCGCAGCGAGGGCACCTTTTTAATGGGCCGCTGCAACACCTCCTTGAACTGGTCGGCGGTTTGTAAAATGGTTGCGATGTCCGATGCCTGGAGCTCCTTGATACCTAGCAGATGTCGGGTCGAAAGTGCCATTAAAACGCAAAGTTAAGCGGTCGGAAGATGGAAGTCGGAAGTTAATCATTGTCGAGCAGCAGCACCTCGTCGCGCCCGTCGCGTTCGGCCCACAGGACCTTCACCTTTTGCGACACGATGGAGTCGATGTGGCGGCCGGTGTAATCGGGCTGCACCGGCAGCTCGCGGCTATAGCGGCGGTTGATCAGTACGAGCAGCTCCACGCGCGCCGGGCGGCCGAAGTCCATCAGCGCGTCGAGGGCGGCGCGGATGGTGCGGCCGGTATACAGCACATCGTCTACCAGGACCACGCGCTTGCCTTCAATTGAAAAGCCGATGTCGGTAGCAGCCGGTACATGCAGGCCCTGGCGGATGTCGTCGCGGTAGAAAGTGATGTCGAGCTTGCCATAATCGAAGGAGGGCGTACCGGGCTCTCGGCGCAGCTCCTGCACCAGCCGGTCGGATAAAAACACGCCGCGCGGCTGAATGCCGATCAGCGCGGTCTTCGACAGCAGGTCCGGGTCTTCGAGCAACTGGTGCGCCAGCCGCTGGATCGTAAGCGCCATCTGGCCGGCGGGAAGAATCGACTTCACAGAAAACGTTTGCGCTAAATTAGGCAATGGTTCCTTGGCCTGTTGGATTATTGGTTGATTCATCTGTTGGTAGCAGGTTTTTCGCAAGAAGGAACGATCGCGTTGGCGAAACAAAAGAGAAGGCCGCCTTGCGGCGACCTTCCTATCATTGATCCAATAAACGTTCAAACCGGGTTACTTGGCTGCTCCGAAGTTGTAAAAGAGACCAAAGGTCCAGGCGCGGTTCTTCCATTTATTGTCGGCGCCGGCCTGCGTGTCGTTCAACACATTGTTGAAGCCTGCGTTATACTTTGCTTCAAAGCCAAGTCCGATCCGGGTTATATACCCCAGGCCGCCGAATGCGCTGAAGTCGAAGTTGTCATAATCGTCCTTGTTGTCGCGGTCGCCGCTGTTCGAACCAGGGGTCTGGTTCTTGAATTTGGCGGCTACGAGAAAGTTTGCCTGCGGTCCCGCTTCGATAAAGAAGCCGGTGTTGCCGGGCTTGATTTGTACCGCAACCGGCACGGAGATGTAGTGCAGATCTTCCTGGAAGTTGGTCGTGCTGCTGGTGGTTACACCGCCTACCGTAGCCGAGCTCGTCAGGCTGCCCTTGGAGCCATAGATGTTGTACGTGACGCCGGGCTGAATGGCCAGCACGCTGCCCAGGGGCAGGTTCACATAAGCACCGCCGAAGGGACCAACCTTCATCGTAGTGTTCAGCCCACTGGTTCCCGAACCGCTGTAATAAAACTTCGAAGAGTTGATACCGGCGGTAATGCCGAAACGAACCTTCGATGCCATCGGCGTGCGCAGGGGTTTGTAGTCTTTGTTTGCATCAGTACCCGTGCTACCGTCTTGTGCCATTACTGATACTGCGGCTGTGCATGCCAGGGCAACTAAGCTGATCTTTTTCATATTTGTTGAGTTTTTCGATGCATCCCTTTATGCAAAAAAAAGGCCGCAGTTGCGGCCTCGATGAACTTTTATGCACAATCGCCATTCCCGGCTAGCGGGATTTTGCTTTGTGACTGTGGTCGAGCATGTAGAAAACCGACACCTGCGCCACCCTGTTTTTAAGCGGGTCGCCGCCTTCAAGCTTGTTGATATTGCTCAATCCGAGGTTGTATCGCGCCCCGATACCCAAACCCGAGTACGACAGGTAATTTACCCCGAAGCCTACCCCAAAGTCGGCCTGCTTCAAGCGGTTTTTAATGTCGGTCGCGCCGCTGGGGTCTTTGACCTTGGCGCTGAGCACCACCCCTACTTGCGGACCTGCTTCCACACGAAAGCCGTTGTCAAACATATACTGCAACATAAACGGCACGTTGAGATAGTCCAACGCCCAGGTGTGCTCCGTGCCTGTTACCTTCTCTTTGAAGCCCTGGCCGGAAAAAAGCACCTCGGGCTGCAATGCCAGGGAGGGCGCCAGGTGAATATGCACGAGCACCCCGCCATGACCGCTGAGACGCGTGCTGGTGGCGAAGGTGCTTCCCCCAACGTTGGCAATGTTGAGACCTCCTTTAATTCCTAACTTGGGCAACTGCGCCGATGCCGTGCCGGCGAGACCGGCCAGCAGTACTACTGCAAACAATTTTTTCATCTGGATTCGTTTGCGCGCACCTACGCAAAAAAAGGGCCGGAATGAAAATAAAAAGTCCCGCAAGCGCGGGACTTTTCAAATGTAGATCTTTTGTCATCAGATGCCTTCGCTCTCGCCACGCAGGAACGGGTAGCGGTAATCGGTGGGCGGGACAAAGGTTTCCTTGATGGTGCGGGCGCTGAGCCAGCGGTACAGGTTCAGCTGTGAGCCGGCCTTGTCGTTGGTTCCCGATGCGCGGGCGCCACCGAAGGGCTGCTGGCCCACCACGGCACCGGTAGGCTTGTCGTTGATGTAGAAGTTGCCGGCGGCATGACGCAGACGCTCGGTAGCGAGCACTACAGCGGCACGGTCCTGCGCAATGATGGAGCCGGTGAGCGCATAGGGAGAAGTGGTATCCACCAGCGTCAGCGCTTCTTCAAAGCGGTCGGCGTCGTATACGTGGATCGTCAGCACGGGGCCGAAGATCTCGTCGCACATTGTTACGTATTGCGGGTCTACAGCCTCGATGATGGTCGGGTCGATAAACCAGCCTACCGACTTGTCGTAGGTGCCGCCCACGAGGATGTTGGCTTGTGCGCCCCCGTTGGCCTTCACGTCATCGATGTATTTTGCAATCCGGTCGAAGCTTTTTTCATCGATCACGGCGTTAACGAAATTGCCGAAATCTTCCACGGTACCCATCTTGAAACTCTTCACCCCTTCCACCAGCAGGCGCTTTACTTCATCGGCCATGTTGGACGGGATATAGGCACGCGAGGCGGCGGAGCATTTTTGTCCCTGGTACTCAAAAGCGCCGCGCAACAAGGCCGTAGCCACCACGTCGGGCGATGCCGAGCTGTGTGCGATCACGAAGTCCTTGCCGCCCGTTTCGCCTACGATGCGCGGGTAAGTGCGGTAGCCGCCGACGCTGGCGCCGATGGTCTTCCACATTTGGTTGAACACACCCGTGGAGCCGGTGAAGTGCACGCCGGCGAATTCGCGGTGCGCAAAGCAAACCTGGCCGATCGTCGGGCCGTCTACGTATACAAGGTTGATCACGCCGTCGGGAAGGCCGGCCTCGCGCAGGATGCGCAGGAACATCTGCGCCGAGTACACCTGTGTATTGGCAGGCTTCCATACCACCACGTTGCCGCAGAGGGCCGCCGACGTGGGAAGGTTGCCGCCGATGGCGGTAAAGTTGAAAGGCGTCACAGCGAGCACGAAGCCTTCGAGGGCGCGCCATTCCAGGCGGTTGTGCATGCCAGGTCCGCTTACGGGTTGCTGCTTGTAAATTTCACCCAGGAAGTGTACGTTGAAGCGCAGGAAGTCGATCAGCTCGCAGGCCGCATCGATCTCCGCCTGGAAGGCGTTCTTGCTTTGTCCCAGCATCGTGGTACCGTTCATATGGAAGCGGTACTTGGTGGCGATGAGGTCCGCGGCACGGAGGAAAATGCCGGCGCGGTCTTCCCAGGGCATAGCCTGCCAGCTTTCGCGGGCGGCGAGCGCGGCGTCGATGGCCATCGTTACGTGCGACGCATCGCCGGCGTGGAAATGACCCAGCACGTGCTGGTGCTCGTGCGGCGGGCGCATGGCCACCAGCTTACCGGTACGCACTTCGTCGCCACCGATGTACATCGGCACGTCGAGCTGCTGCCCCTTCAGTTCAGCGAGCGTTTTCTTCAGCGCGGCACGCTCCGGCGTTCCGGGTCCGTAAGACAAAACCGGTTCGTTGGCCGGTGTAGGATAGGAAAAATATCCGAGGCTCATGGTTGTTGTTTATTAGTCTATTCGTTGATTAGCTCCTTGGGAAGAGGGGCCTGCCGTAATTCTCGTTACCCGATTACCCAATTCCCCCATTACCCGATTTGCTCAACTCTCGTCATCCTTCTGCGACATCAGGTAAGCCTTGATGAATCCATCGAGCTCACCGTCCATCACCGGGCCGATGTTGCCTACTTCGTAGTCGGTGCGGTGGTCCTTGATCATTTTGTACGGGTGAAAAACGTAGCTGCGGATCTGGGAGCCCCACTCGATCTTTTTCTTATTGGCGTTGACCGCGTCCTTGGCTTCGTTTCGCTTGCGCAATTCGATCTCGTAAAGGCGGCTGCGGAGCATTTCCATCGCGCGCTCACGGTTGCCCAACTGCGAACGATCCTGCTGGCACACCACGACGATACCCGTCGGTATGTGGGTGAGCTGAACTTTCGTTTCCACCTTGTTCACGTTCTGACCACCGGCGCCGCCGCTTCGCGATGTTTCCATCTTGATGTCGGCAGGCTTGATCTCGATCTCGATCGAATCGTCTACGAGCGGGTACACGAACACGGATACGAAGGACGTGTGCCGGCGGGCGTTCGAGTCGAAGGGCGAGATGCGCACCAGGCGGTGCACGCCGCTTTCGGCCTTGAGGAATCCGTAGGCAAAGGGTCCGTCGAACTGGTACGTGGCGGTTTTGATACCGGCCCCGTCGCCGTCCTGCCAATCGAGCTCCGTAACCGACCAGCCCTGCTTTTCACCATACATGCGGTACATGCGGGCGAGCATTTCGGCCCAGTCCTGGCTTTCGGTGCCGCCGGCGCCCGAGTTGATCTGCAGCACCGCCGGCAGCTCGTCTTCGGGCTGGTTGAGCGTGCTCTTGAACTCGGCATCTTCAATGGCGGCCAGCGACTTTTCGTAGGCGGCGCGCACGTCCTCTTCCGTACCCTCTCCTTCCTTCCAGAATTCGAACAGTACGGCAAAGTCTTCCACGGCGCCTTCCACGGTCTCGTAAAGGCCGATCCAGTATTCGTTGACCTTGATTTCTTTCAGTACACCCGTCGCGCGGGCATTGTCGTCCCAGAATCCGGGCGACAGGGACAGTTGTTTGTCCTGGGTTATCTTATGGCGTCGGTTCTCGACGTCAAAGAAACCTCCTCAGGACAACGACGCGGTCCCTCATATCTTTAATCGCTTCTTGTGTCATAGGGCGCAAAGATAATGGGGTAATGGGGTAATCTGCTAATGGGGTGATGAGTTTTGTACGTCTGTTTCACTTTCAACCGGGTGGATGAACTTCAGCCCCGGTGCGCAACCGGTTGTTCCTCTGAGCGCCGCCGAAGACTGGCAGGGCTTTTGCACTTTTTCCGGAAACACCCTTACCATGGCGATCGGAGATATGATTGTAGCGCGGATCAATGAGATCAGCTTCGTGTTATCGCTGGGCGTGTGCGCCTGGTTCTACCGGCAATTCCGGCAACTCGAAATTCAGCAATACAACGAGGACCTCCTCGAACAGCTTTTTTCTGAAAAAACTACCTGACGCATAAAGGCCCCCCAACGGTGGCCTCTTTTTTTCCCTTTCACCCAAGTCGCTGTTTTTGCTTCCGCTCAGCTGCAGTCTTGTTACCGCGCGTAGCTACTGCCTACGCAGGGGGAGCCGAGCTCCACTATCCTCCTACTTCACTGCTTCCACCACGATGGCCTGCATAGGCACGTCGTGGCCGTAAGTGGCCAACTGCTCTCCGAGCGCGGCATGCAGGCGCGCTTTGATCTTCGGGCGCAGGCTGCGGTCGAGGCGATCGAGGTAGGCGCCTACCGGCGAGCCTTCCACGAAGCCCTCCACGAGCTCGTTGGGATCGGTGTACTGCGCTTTGCGCGCTACGGTTTCGAGGCGTATCGAATGAAAACCGGCCTCTTCGAGCAGCAGCACGATCTGCGCCTGGTTGTGAAAGCTGTAAGGTCCGGTCGAAAGCAGGTCGGGCGCGCGTGCGCCGAGTTCCTCGTTCATCACCCGCATCAGCAGCGCCGCGCGCGGGTTGGCGAAATAGCCATCCCAGGTGTTGAACAAAAAACGACCCCGCGGCTCCAGCACGCGGTATACCTCGCGGAAGGCTGCGAGCTTGTCGGCAAAGAACATGACCCCGAACTGGCAAAGCACCACATCAAAGAGCGCATCGCCGAACGGAAGGTGCTGCGCATCCACTTCCATCCATTCCACACGGGGGCTGAATACAATGCTTCGGGCCAGGTGCAGCATGTCGCGGTTGAGGTCGGTGGCTACCAGCCGCGCGGACGCCGCCAGGCGCCGGTCGAGGTGCTGGGTCACCCGGCCCGTGCCGCAGGCGAGCTCCAGCAGGCTCCGCGTATGCGACGTCACCCGGGCCGCCAGGTCGGCGGCATAGGGCTCAAACAGGATCGGCCCGAGGTATTGTTCATAATGGTGTGGGATGTTGCCGGTGTAAGCCGAAGCGCTGGACATGCCACAAAGTTAAGTGCCCGGGCGGGGCCTCCGGGAGCCGGCAATGGGAATGCCGCCACCCGCCGGTTGAGCAACACGCCGTAGCCACTACTTCACTGCCGAATCCTCATCCAGCGAAGTGCTCAGCTTGTTGTCGGCGCCATCGTCGTCGTGGGGCGGGTCAACCCGGGCGTGCACGCCCTGTTCGGAATGACCAGCGCTCTCCTGCGCGCGCAGTTCCTGCGTGGACGCTTCGTCGGGCAACTTGCTGGCCTCTTCGCTCCTATCGGAATTCCTGCGTTCATTCATAGCGATCGTTTAAATGATCCCAGTGATGTCTTCCCCGAGGCGGGCCGATTCGCCTTCGTCGAGGTCGTCGTTGGGGCTACCGGGGGCGAAGTCGGGATCTTCGGCGATGTCGTGCTCGGCTTCTTCGTGGGCTACACGGGCGGCTTCCTGCTCGCTCTGCGGGATCTCGCGGCGTAGCGGGTGTTCGTGCCGGCCACCACCGCCGGCCGGGTTGTTGCGTGCTTCCATAACTGCTTTTTCTCCCTTTCCCGAAATACTGTGCCATTCCGCTTTTCACAATGCCACAGGCCACCGCCGGCGCCTTGCGCACGTCTTTTGCCAAAGAAAAACCATGAAATACCCCTTTCTCCTGCTCCTGGCTACCCTCCTGCTGGGCCGTGCCGAAGCCCAGAGCAAGCCCGTGGACGATGCCGCCCGGCGCCCCGACCGCAAGGAGCAAAGCGGTAAGGCAGACCTTTACGTACACGATAAGACCCGCATCACCGACGACAGCCTGAAAAAAGCGCCGCGCAAGCCCGCCAGCCGGAAGAAAAAAGGCTGCGGGCGGCGTCGCCACCCATAAAAAATCCCCTTTGCCGGAGCGCGGGGGATTTTTGTTATGGTTAAGGGTGAAACGACTAGTGGCGAAGGCCGCGGGTGTCAAACGTACCGCGGATGCCGGGGCGCTCGAGGCGGCTGTTGACGGCATTCAGGCTGCCATCGGCCGAGGGCGCATCACTGCTGCGTCCGGCAACCCGGAAGGTACCATTCACGGCGTAATTGATGGCCGCAGACAGGCTGGCTTCCGCGGGATCACCCCAATCCTTGTCCAGACCGTCGGCAATGGTCGCATTGACGGGCAGCCCGTTGAAGTAATTGCCTTCCCCGTTGCGGTTAACGGTGCGGAAAGAAACCGGGAAGATGTACCAATCCTGCACCGGTATCGGGAAGAAGCCGACCGGCTTGCCGTGTGTAGCGCCGGGGCCCACAAGCACAGTCTCCATGTAGGGTTTCAGGTTATTGATCAGCAGTTCCGAAGCCGAAGCAGTGCTTTTACTGACAATAAAGATCACGCGGGGAAGGTTGAGGGCGCCGAGCTTGTGGAAGTTCGTCGTCTCGTTGTAGGCGCTGTTGCGGGCATTGAACTGTTGCTTCATCATCACGCTTCCGTTGGCCGACATCGGGGCGATGTAGTTGGCCAGCGCTTCCTGCATGTACACATAACCGCCGCCGTTGTAACGAAGGTCCACCACGAGGTCGTTGACGCCGGCACTGACGAAACGCGAGAATGCCGTGCGGAAGCCGCCAAGTACGGTGAGGCTGTCGCCCATAAAGGAGTTGAAGGCAAAGTAGCCGATCTTCCGCCCGCCTTCCTGCAGCACCGTGTCTTTGATGATGGGATGTTCCCGGTAGGTACTGGCATTCAGCGACAGGGTTACCTGGCTGTTGTCGGGCTTCGCGAAGGTGAAGGTGGTATTAGCGCTCTGGAACACGTTCTGCACCACGTAATCGGTATTGGCGGTTGAAATATTGCTTGATCCGTTGATCTTGACCACGCGCCAGCCGCGGCGAACGCCGGCCAGGCCCGCGGGCGACTCCACTTCCACGTGCTTTACGCGGAGGTCGGAAGCGCTGCGAAAGAACACGCTAAAGCCGAAGTCACCGGTGGCGGTGCCGCCGCTTACGTGGTCCCACTCGGCTTTCGGAACGGCAAAGCTCCACTTGTCTACGGGACCGCTGAAGCCCGACTCCTGGCTGTATTGGCGCAGGCCGGTCATGAGGGCATTGATATCGCTGTAGGAGGCGCCGCTGAACGAGGTGGGAATCTGGTCATTCCAGAGGTAGATCTCCCGCGCATACGCTACAGCCGTGTCGCGGTAGGTGGCGGTTACGGGGGAGGCAGAACCATTACTGGTAAAGTTGTTCGCAACGAGATCGGTCTTTTTGCAGGAGGCCAGGGCCCCTGCGGCCAACAGGACCAAGGCAGAGGTCAGGAATTTCGGAAAAGGCATATTTCGTAGGAAGATTGTTGTGCGCGCCTAACAGCAAAAACAGGGCGCGAAATCCTTTTCCCCACTCCTTTTAACAGGTCCCTCACCAAATATTAAAATGATGCAAAAGGGATGAGCTTCACGATCGCTTCGAGGTAGCGCTGGTCGGTTTCGTCGAAGGTGGACAGGTCGGTGCTGTCCACGTCGAGCACACCCCAAACGGCTCCGTCGTGCAGCATGGGTACCACGATCTCGGAGCGCGACAGCGAACTGCAGGCGATGTGGCCGGGAAACTTTTCAACGTCGGGCACCACCAGGGTTCGGGCCTGTGCCCAGCTGCTGCCACAAACGCCGCGGCCCTTTCGGATGCGCGTACAGGCAACCGGGCCCTGGAAGGGTCCGAGTACAAGCTCCTCACCCTTTACGAGGTAAAAGCCGGTCCAGAGCCAGCCAAACTGCTCTTTGAGGGCGGCAGCTACATTGGCGAGGTTGGCCACGAGGTCGGGCTCACCTTCGAGAAGGCCTTTGATCTGGGGGATGAGGGCTTCGTATTGTTCGGCGCGGGTGCCGCTGGCGATCTGCAGGTCTTCGGCCATGGTGTTGCGTTAAGGGCTGCAAGGTAAAACGAAAAAGCTGCCCCTTGGGGCAGCTTTAACAAGGGGTTTATGAGGGATCAGCGACCGCCGCCATTCTGGCGGTTGCGCATTTGCTGGCGCTGCTCCTCCAGGAAAACCATGACGGTCTTCACCTGGTCGGGGTTGAGCGGGATAACCGAGAGTTTCTTTTCCAGGATGCCGTTGAGTTCGTCCATTCGCTTAACGCGATCTTCCTGCGACAGCTCGCGGAAGCCGCGCATCTGCTGGCGCTGCTCGATAATCAGGTCCATGACCTTTTCGGCGTCGGCGTCGGAGAGCTTCGTTTTTTCGATCAGCTGCGGCTTCATGCGCTCTTTCATGCGCTGGGCCATTTGCGCGGGGTCGCGCTGCTCCTGTGCGAAGAGCGAGGTCGAGGAAATGCCGGCAGTGAGGGCCAGCAGGAGTACAAGCTTTTTCATGGCGCTTTAGTTTGAAGACGTAAGTTAGCAGCCCTTTCGGTTAATGGAGGTTAAAATCTTGTTGCGATGAAATTGCTGCACCTGCGTCCGCTGCTTTGGGTCCCCGACGTCCGGGCTGCCTCCGATTGGTATATAGCGACACTGGGCTTTTCCGAACTGGAATCTTCCGAAGACTGGCAATGGGCCAGCCTTGGTCGCGACGGCGTTGAACTGATGCTGGCACGCCCACCCGCGCATATGCCATACAGTGGTCCCCTGTTCACCGGATCATTTTATTTCAACACCAGGGATGCAGCGGCCTGGTGGGAACGGCTGAAGGACGACTGCGAGATCGTATACCCGATTGAAACCTTCCCCTGGGGCATGCGTGAATTCGCCATTCGCGACCTCAATGGATTCATTCTGCAATTCGGCCAAGAACAACCTTCATGAAGAAACTTTTGCAGGGCCTCCGCACCTACATCCGTACGCTGCCGCTACTAGTTGCGGCGCCGACGGTATTGCTGGCGCTGCTGCTTGTTTATTGCAATTACCACTACGGCCTCGAGCCCCGGGTGATGCAGCTTCCCGTATTATTACGGTTGGCCGCCTGGTATGGACTGTTCGCCCTTGCCTTCTGGAGCCCGTATCTTCTTTATCGTTGTTGCGGCCGGCTTCCCGGTGGGCGCGGCGCCCCTTTTCGCATGCTCCTGCTGCTGGCGCCCGCCATCTTCGCGGTGAAGCTGGCCCTGCCCCTGCCCTTTCCACGCGGCTTCGACTTCTGGCAAACGATCTGCTACTACCCGTTCAAGCTCCTGCTGATCGGCGGCAGTCTCTATGCGCTCTGGCGCCATTACCACCCCGATATTCCATTTTATGGCACTGCGTCCGGCGGCTCGCTATTACGGCCCTATGGCGCTATGCTGCTCTTCATGGTACCACTGGTGGCGCTGGCTTCCCTGCAGCCCGATTTCCTGGCCGTATACCCCAAGTGGCAGCACCTGGACGCGGTTCGGCAGTCCGGCCCGGGCGGAAAGCTGCTGTACGAGCTGTCGTACGGCTCCGACTTTGTTACCATCGAACTGTTCTTCCGGGGTTTTCTCGTGCTGGCGTTCGCGCGCTACGCAGGTTCGGCGGCGCTGCTGCCGATGGCGCTTTTCTACTGTACGATCCACTTCGGCAAGCCGCTCGGCGAATGCATCAGCTCCTTCTTTGGCGGGTTGCTGCTGGGTGTGGTGACGCTGCACACGCGCAGCATCTGGGGCGGGCTGCTCGTGCACCTGGGCATTGCCTGGCTGATGGAGCTGGGTGGCACGATCGGCCACCAGCTCCGGCCGGACCTTTTCGGTTATTGACGGGTAAAGAACATCCGCGACGAGTCGCTCGTGCGGAGCACCAGCACACTGTCGGAAGGACGGCTTACCTGCATTTGCTCCTTTGATGAATCGAGGATCGTGATCTGCGGTTTCTCGTAGCGGTAAGGCGCCGACTCGAATACGTCGGAGCCGCTGACAACATGCAAGCTGTCGGCGGTGAACCGGTAGGTAACCGGCACGGTGTCGCCGGCGGCCATGGCTACCAGCACCGCCGGCAACGGATTGACGCTGTCGTTTTTATCCACCACCGAATCCAATCGCCAGGTGCCGGCGATATCGGAGTGGGGTTCGGCTTTGCGGTTGAGCCAGCTGCAGGAGGCGAAAACGGAGGCAAAAAGGATCGTGCCGGCAATGGCCGGGAGTATGCTTTTCATAACGTTGTTTTTTTGAATAAGAGATGATTGTGCAGCTGCACTTCTTGATACCCCGCCGCGCGAAAAGTAACCTTAACGGAATGCAAAAGACGACCTCCTATTTTTTCGCTTTGGTACCCGCATGCTCCAGCACAATGGCCCACTCCTCATCGGTAACGGGGGCCACCGACAGGCGGCCCAGGCGCAGGAGCGCCATGTTGGCGAGGCGCGGATCGGCCTTGATCGTCTTCAGGCTAACAGGAACCTTCAAGCGCTTTACCGGCGCTACGTCCACCACCACCCAGGCGTCTTCGTCGGTGGTGGGATCGGGATAAGCTTCCTTCACCACCTTGGCAATGCCGACGATCTCGAGGCCTTCATTGCTGTGGTAAAAAAACAACTGGTCGCCACGCTTCATCGCGCGCAGGTTGTTGCGCGCCGCGTAGTTGCGCACGCCGTCCCAAAAGGTTTGTCCGTCTTGCTCGAATTGCTCCCAGCTGTACTTGAAGGGTTCGGATTTGATGAGCCAGTATGCCATAGTCAGGTTGCTTGGGCGGCTAAATTAGCGCAGAAAAAAAATCTGGCCCCGCAAATCCAACGGCAACAGGCCGTCGTATTTAATGCACAACGGGATTCACCGGAAACCGGTACGAAACCCACTCAACCCTTCAAAAAACTTTAGTATGAAGCAACTGAAAAATGCAGCCTTGCTGCTGACCGGCCTTGTATTGTCCTTTTCGTCGTTCGCCCAGAACGCCACGCATGCTTCGATGAAAGAAAAGACCGTAATGGTCGGCGGAGCGGCGATGTACCCGAGCCGGAACATTGTAGAGAACGCGGTCAATTCTTCCGACCACACGACGCTGGTAGCAGCAGTGAAGGCCGCCGGCCTGGTGGAAACACTGCAGGGGAAAGGCCCCTTCACGGTATTTGCGCCGACCAATTCGGCCTTCAGCAAGCTGCCCGCCGGCACCGTGGAGAACCTGGTAAAGCCCGAAAACAAGGCGCTGCTCACGAGCATCCTTACGTACCACGTAGTGCCCGGCCGCCTCGACAGCAAAGACCTCGAGAGGAAGATGCGCAAAAACGGCGGAAAGGCCGAACTGACTACGGTGCAGGGCGCGAAGCTGTGGATCATGAAAGACGCGTCCGGCAAATGGTGGGTAAAAGATGAGAAAGGCGGCACCGCTGCGATCACCATCCCTAACGTGTACCAAAGCAATGGCGTGATACACGCGATCGACAAGGTTCTCATGCCGTAAGCAAGTCCGGAAGTCGGAAATGCGAAGTCGGAAGTGGGGTGATCGGAATTAATTCCGATCACCCC
>NZ_SKFH01000049.1 GCF_004343705.1 Flaviaesturariibacter aridisoli | reverse complement strand
GTAATGAGTAATGAGTAATGAGTAATGAGTAATGAGTAATGAGTAATGAGTAATGAGTAATGAGTAATGAGTAAAAAATTGCGACGAACAAGTTACCAATAGACCAATAAACCATTAGACCAATAAACCCAGTAACTATGGCAAAGACGATCCTGGTCATCGATGACAACAACGACCTGAGGGACAATACGGCGGAGATACTTGATCTCGCCGGTTACAAAACCCTCACCGCCGAGAACGGCAAGCGGGGCGTGGAAACCGCCGCCCGCGAAAAGCCCGATCTTATCGTGTGCGACATCATGATGCCCGAGCTCGATGGCTACGGAGTGCTGCACCTGCTGAAGAAGAACCCCGACACGGAGCGGATTCCCTTCATTTTCCTGACGGCGAAAACCGAGCGCAGCGACTTCCGCAAAGGCATGGAAATGGGCGCCGACGACTACGTGACGAAGCCGTTCGAGGACATCGAGCTGCTCAATGCCATCGAGGTTCGTCTTAAGAAAGTGGAAGTGCTCGAGCACAACTACGCTTCGTCGCCGCAGGGGCTCACGCAATTCGTGAAAGACGTGAAAGACAGTGGGATGATCAAGCAGCTCAGCGGCCAGTACGACGTGGAGCACTTCGCCCGCAAGCAAACCGTATACACCGAGGGCAAGCGCCCGCGCTACCTCTATTACCTCGTGAGCGGCAAGGTGAAAGCCTACAAGACCCACGAGGACGGCAAGGAGTACATCACGGACCTGTTCAGCGCCGGCGACTTCATCGGCTACACCGCCCTCATCGAAGACCAGAATTACGACGACACCGCCACCGTGCTCGAAGATGCCGAGCTGATGCAGATCCCCCGCGATGAATTCCTGCAGATGATCTACAGCGACATCAATATCGCCGCCAAATTCATCCGCATCGTCACGCACAATATGAAGGAAAAGGAGGAGCGCCTCCTCAACCTGGCCTACAGCTCGCTGCGCAAGCGCGTGGCGAAGGCACTGGTGGATATCCACGAGAAATTCTACAGCCAGCGCCCCGACCCGGTCATCGAGTTCTCCCGCGACGACATCGCCCAGTACATCGGCACCGCCACCGAGTCGCTGATCCGCACACTGAGCGACTTCAAAGGCGAGAAGCTGATCGACATCCGGAGCGGCAAGATCTCGATCCTGAACCTGGAAAAGCTGAAGAATCTGCTCTATTGATAGCATTCCCAAGAGAAAGAACGCAGATTATTATGATTGACCGGATTAACGCGATTTTTTTGTTACGTCGAATTAGATCATAATTGATCTTAACCAATCTGCGTATCCCGCTTGCGGGATCTGCGTTCTTTCTCTCCCTGACAAACCTCTCCTTTTTCCCTAACGCCCGTCACCCGGGCCGCCATCCGGGAAAGGTAGTTTTGTCCTATGAACCGTGAAGCTGTCAGTCCCCTGTTGATCCGGAAGTACAACCAGCCCGTGCCCCGCTACACCAGCTATCCCACCGTGCCCTACTGGCAGGAGGGGATCGACGCGGAGGCGTGGAAGGAAACCTTCCGCCGGCAGTTTCACGAGGAGAACCATACCCGCGGCATCTCGCTCTACCTGCACCTGCCGTTCTGCGAGTCGCTCTGTACCTATTGCGGCTGCAACAAGAAGATCACCACCAACCACAGCGTGGAAGAGCCCTACCTGCGGGCCGTGCTGGAAGAATGGAAAAGCTACCGCAAGCTGATGCAGCAAACACCCGTGATCCGCGAGCTGCACCTCGGCGGCGGCACGCCCACCTTCTTCTCGCCGCGTCACCTGAAGCTGCTGCTCCAGGAATTGCTGAAGGGCGCCATTGTGCATCCGCAACACCAGTTCAGCATCGAAGGCCACCCCAACAATACCACCGACGCGCACCTGAAGGTGCTGTACGAGCTTGGCTTCCATCGCATTTCCTATGGCGTGCAGGACCTCGACCCGGAAGTGCAGCGCGTCATCAACCGCATCCAGCCCTTCGAAAACGTACAGCGCGCCACCGGGGAGGCCCGCGCCGCCGGTTTTACCTCGATCAACTTCGACCTGATTTATGGCCTGCCGCTGCAAACGGCCGCGGGCATGGAGCAAACGATCCGCTCGGTCATTACGCTGAAGCCGGAGCGCATCGCTTTTTACAGCTACGCCCATGTGCCCTGGAACAGTAAGGCCCAGCGCCTGTTCAATGAAAGCCACCTGCCGTCGCCCGAACAAAAGCTGGAGCTGTACCGCCTGGGTAAAGATCTGCTGCTGGAGGCGGGGTATGAAGACATTGGTATGGACCATTTCGCGCTGCCCTCCGACGAGCTGAGCAAGGCCCGCGCCGACGGCCGCCTGCACCGCAACTTCATGGGGTACACCACCCAGGACACCGGGCTGCTCCTCGGCCTCGGCGTGTCGAGCATCTCCGATGCCGGCACCGCCTTCGCGCAAAATGCCAAGACCTTGCACGACTATTACGCGATGATCGGCCGCGGTGAGCTGGCCGTTACGAAAGGCTATTTTCTTACCGAGGAAGACCGCGCCTTCCGCCGCTACATCCTCGATGCGAGTTGCCGCGGCCAGGTCTCCTTCCGTTCCGAAGACCGCGCCTGCCTGGATTCGTTCAGCAAGCCGGTGCTCGAAAAGCTGGCTGAGGACGGGCTCGTAACCCTGAGCGGGGAGGGGATGACCATCACCGAAACCGGGCGCCACTTCGTGCGCAACATTTGCGCGGCGTTCGACCTGCTGAAATTGCGCAGCGAAGCCGCGGGCGATGAAGGCCGCCGCTTCAGCCAGGCCATCTGAGCCGCTGCATTTCGCGGATTTCCGTATTTTGCCGGTCCGAACAACTGTATATGAGCTACCGGCCGGGCACGCACCTGATCGCCACCCTTTTGGTTCCAGACACCGACCTGCTGCACGCGGGCGACGCTTTCCGCAATTTTATCCAACGCGCGGTAGACGCGCAGGGCCTTACCCGTCTTGGTGAGGTGTTTCACCACTTCCCTGGTGGGGGCTTCACCGGCGTTGTGTGCCTTTGTGAAAGCCACCTTTCGGTGCACACCTGGCCCGAGTATGGGCGCCTGAACATGGACGTGTACCTGAGCAACCACGAGCAAAGCAACGAGGGCATCGCCGACGCCCTCTTCGAATCGATCTGTGCCTGGTTCGGCGGCACCGTTGCGGAACGCCAAAACCTTACGCGCTGACCATGGAACCGAGCATCCTGAATTGTCCGCGCTGCGGTACGGCCCATCACTTTGCCCACGAAGCGCTCAACCTTTCTGTTTGCACCTGCGGCGCCCTGCTGCGCCGCAATAGCGGCAAACTGGAACCTCTGCCCAACAGCGCCATCAGCAAGCCCGTAGAGCCGCTGCAACCCGGTAGCACCGGCAGCTGGGAAGGGCGATCCTTTACCCTCAGCGGACGCGTGCGCTGCCAGCTGGAAGGATCGGTGTTCAACTACTGGGCGCTCCTGTTCGACGACGGCGAGCTGGCCTTGCTGGGCGAAGGCTACGGCCTCTACGTATTGCTCCGCCCGAAAGGAGCCGTGGACATAGATTCCGGCGAGCTGGATCACCTGAAGATCGGCCGTGATCAAACGGTCAATGGGGTGGAATACACGGCCACGGCGCGGGATTCCTGCGAGCGCTGGGAAGCCGAAGGCGTGGCCTGGCTGCCCCTGGCGCGCCAAAGCTTTCGCAGCTTCGTGCTGTCGGCCGCCGGCGGCGGCGAGCTGTGGCTGTTCGAGTGGGCGCGTAACGAAGTCCAAAGCTTCGACGCTGTTTGGGTGAACGCCTCCGATCTGCACTTCGTCAATACGCGCCCCTCGCTGCTCGGTGAAGCGGTTTCGATGCCCTGCCCTTCGTGCAACAAGACCGTCACCCTGCAGGGACTGCCCTATGCGCAAAGCGGCGCCTGCGCCCACTGTGGCAAGCACTTTCGCCGCAACGACCGCGGCACCATCACCAAGGGCGACAGCAATGGTGAATACTCGCTGCCCGACCTGCCCCTTGGCAGCAAGGGGCGCGTGTTCGGTGCCGACTACGAGATCGTGGGCTTTGCAGTGAAAGAGGAGCAGAACGCCTACCATGCCCGTTGGCGTGAATACGTGTTGTGGAACGAATGGGAAGGCTATGCTTTTCTCAGCGAGTTCGACGGCCACTGGATCTTCCTGCGCGAGCGTGGCGAAGGCCCTGCGATCCGGCAGCCTGCACCCGATACGTTGGTGTTTGATAAAGAGCCGTACCAGAAATACAACCGGTATCATTATAAGGTGGTCTTTGCACAAGGTTCTTTTCCTTACGACATCGACGACGTGGAAAGCACCGAAGTATACGAATACATTTCACCGCCGGAGATGTGGTCCTGCGAAATAGACAAGCGCGCCTGCTTTGCCTGGTACCACGGGCAGCACATCGCGGGCCGCGAGTTGTCGAAAGCCTTTGCGCACAACGGCTACCTGCCGCCGAAGCAGGGCGTGGGTGCCGTGGAGCCGCGGGCCTTTATTGCGCCCGGCAAGATCGCCCTGGTGGCGGCTGGCGGCATCGTGTTTCTCCTGCTGCTGCACCTGCTGCTAACCTGGCCGAGCCGCGACCACGTCTTGCTGGACGAAAACCTAGCGTTCGACAACCGCGACACGGTAAGCCTGTCGCGCAACGACATATACCTTGACCGCGACCAGGCCAACGTGGAAGTAGAAGTATGGTCGCCGGTGACGAACAGCTGGGTGGAAGTAAGCACCTCGCTGATCGATAAGCGGAGCGGCCAGGAATACGGCCTCGAGCAGGGCGTGGAATATTACGAAGGCTACGACGGCGGTGAAAGCTGGTCGGAGGGAAGCCGCCACGAATCGGGCTACCTCACCGCTGTTCCCTCGGGGAATTACCTGCTGCAACTGCAGGTGCAGCGCGAACCGATGCTGGCACGCACCGACTCGGCACGCGTTCGCGTGACCTACGACGTGCCGATGATGCGCAACTTCTGGCTCAGCCTGCTGACGCTGCTCGGCTGGCCTTTGGTCACTTATTTGCGCGTGCGCAGCAGCGAACGCTCCCGCTGGTACAACAGTCCCTTCACTCCATTCAATTATGATGAGGAATCTTAACTTTTTCCAGCCCGGCTCCCTGTACTACCCCTTCCGGTGGTTCATCGTAGTGCTACTGTCCGTGTCGGGCCTGCTGGCTTACCACGACCTGACGGGCCGGCGCCTCTATAATTTTTCCAGCAACCAGTGGAACGCCGGCGGCCCCGGTACCCATTACCATAAATAACCCGCTAAATCCGACACATATGTCCCAGGCAATTACCAATTCTGTCCTGTATTCCTTTCTCGGGATCATCATCCTGGTGATCTGCTTTGTGCTGGTAGAAATACTGACCCCGAAGCACAACATCCGCCGCGAGATCCTCGAAAACAAGAACATGGCGGTGGCCGTGCTGGCCGGCTTCTTCATGCTTTCCATGGCCATCATCATCGCATCGGCTATTCACTGATCATGCCCCGACAAAAGACCGAAGCCCACTGGCTGCTCCTGCTGGCCGTATTCATCATCGCTACCTGCGGACTCATTTACGAGCTCGTTGCGGGCACCCTGGCGTCGTACCTTTTGGGCGACAGCGTCACGCAGTTCAGCACCATCATCGGGGTATACCTGTTTGCGATGGGTATCGGCTCCTGGCTGTCGCGCTACCTGCGGGGCAACCTGCTCGAATGGTTCATCCGCATCGAATTGCTGGTCGGCTTTGTCGGCGGCTTTTCCGCGGCGCTGCTGTTCGTCGTCTTTCCGCTGGTCGCTTCCTTCCGCATCGTGCTGTATGCGCTGGTGGCCCTCACCGGTGCGCTTGTTGGGCTCGAGTTGCCGCTGCTGATGCGGATCCTGAAGGACAAGGTGGAGTTCCGCGACCTCGTGAGCCGCGTGTTTACAGTTGACTACATCGGCGCGCTGCTCGCCTCGCTGCTCTTTCCGCTGCTTCTAGTGCCGCGGCTTGGCCTGATCCGCACGGCCTTATTTTTTGGCATCCTCAACATAGCCGTCGGCTGGTACCTGTCGCGCCGCTTCCGCCGCGAGCTGCGCGGGGGCGTTGCCCTGCAGGTGAGCGCCGCCCTGCTCATTGCGGGACAGTTGCTCGTATTTGTCTTTTCCGATTCGGTCATGAGCTTCAGCGAGACGATGACCTACAACGACCAGGTCGTGTATGCGACGTCTACGCCCTACCAGCGGATCGTGCTCACCCGCAACAAGCGCGAGCTGCGGCTTTTTCTCAATGGCAACCTCCAATTCAGCTCGGCCGACGAATACCGCTACCACGAAGCGCTGGTGCACCCGGCGTTGTCGCTGGTAGGCGCCCCGCGCAACGTGTTGGTGCTCGGCGGCGGCGATGGCCTGGCCGTGCGTGAAATCCTGCGCTATCCTTCGGTGCAACAGGTGCAGCTCGTAGACCTCGACCCCGCTATGACGCGCCTTTTCAGCCACCAGGAGATTCTTACGCAATTGAACCGGCGCTCGCTGCTCGATCCGAAGGTGCGCGTGACCAACGCCGACGCGTTCGTATGGCTGCGGCAAAACCGCAGCCGCTTCGACGCGATCATCATTGATTTTCCCGACCCCTCCAGCTACGCGGTGGGGAAACTCTATACCAATCTCTTTTACAACCTCGTGGCCCGCACGCTGGCTCCCGGCGGGGTGGCCGTGGTGCAAAGCACGTCGCCCTATGTGGCGCCCCGCAGCTTCTGGTGTGTGGACAGCACCATTCGCTCGGCAGGTCTGCAAACGATACCGTACCACAACTATGTGCCTTCCTTCGGCGAGTGGGGGTACATCATGGCCCGCCATGAAGGCGGCGACCCGATCCCGCAAAGCCTGCCCTCCGGACTGCGCTACCTCAATGCGGCCACGCTGCAGCAGATGCTGGTGTTTCCGGAAGACATGCGCAGCCCGGTAGCCGTGGGGGTAAACAAGCTCAACAACCAACTGCTCGTGCATTATTTCGAAGAGGAGTGGGGCAAATACCTGGAGCCATGAGTCACAGCCGGCGCGATTTCCTGCGGCTTTCGCTCGGGCTCCTCGGGCTCGCTTCCTGTGGCACGCGTGGCGCGGGACCAGTGCCGGGATCCATCGTGGGCGCCAATGCCGCCGTGGGCCACCTGCTGCGCGACACGAAAGCACCGCCGCACGCCGCAGGGTACCAGGACGTGGACGTGCTGATAGTCGGCGCCGGCGTCAGCGGGCTCTCAGCGGCGCGGGCGCTGCACCGTGGCGGCACGACCGACCTGCTGGTGCTCGACCTCGAAGACGAAGCCGGTGGCAACGCCCGCGGCGGCCGCAACAGCGTGTCGGCCTATCCCTGGGGCGCGCACTATGTGCCTACGCCCAACAACGACCTGCAGGAGTACCTTGTATTTCTACAGGAAGCCGGTGTCGTTACCGGCTTTGCCGCCAACGGCCTTCCGCAATACAACGAATACCACTTGTGCTTCGACCCGCAGGAGCGCCTCTTTATCAACGGCCGCTGGCAGGAGGGCCTCGTGCCGCACTTCGGCCTGGGCGCCAACGACCTCCGCGAAGTGGAGCGCTTCCTCAAGCAAATGGACGACTTCCGCAAGGCCATCGGCCGCGACGGCCGTCCCGCCTTTGCCATCCCGCTCGACGCCTCCAGCCGCGACGACAGCTTTGCGGGCCTCGACCGGCTTAGTTTCCGGCAATGGCTCGAACGCGAAGGATACCGCAGTCGCTACGTACACTGGTACGCCGACTATTGCACCCGCGACGATTTCGGTGCCCGTCACGATGTGGTGAGTGCCTGGGCAGGCATTCATTATTTCGCCGCCCGCAAAGGACGCGGCGTCAACGCCGCGACCAGCGACGTGCTCACCTGGCCCGAAGGCAATGGCTTTCTTGTAAAAGCCCTGCAAAAAGAATTAGCAGGAAAGGTGCGCACGGGCCAGCTGGCGCTCCGGGTGGAGCCGGGTAAAGAGCGCGTGCGCGTGGACGTACTCGATGTTGCCACAAAAAAGATTACGGGCTATTCCGCGCGTCATTGCATTTTGGCGGTACCGCAATTCGTGGCCGCCCGCCTGTTGCAAGACGAGGCGCGCCTGGACAAAGTGCATCGCCAGCTGCATTATACACCCTGGCTGGTGGCCAACCTGGAAGTAGACGGGCTGGAAGAGCTTCCGGGAACGGGTGCCTGCTGGGATAATGTGATCTACGACAGTCCTTCGCTTGGGTATGTAACCGCCACGCACCAGTTGATCCGCGCGGCATCAGGCCGGCGCAACATCACCTGGTACCAGCCGCTCACGGATGCTTCGCCGGAAGCGGCGCGGCGCGCGGCTTATGGCCGCAGCCATGCCGACTGGGCGGCCCTGGCGTTCACTGACCTGGAGCGGGTGCATGCCAACATCCGCGCCGCCACGAAGCGACTCGACGTCCTGCTGTGGGGGCACGCAATGGCACAACCGCTGCCCGGCCTGCTGCTCGGCCCGGAACGGGCCACCCTCGCCACCGCGCCACACCGGCGGGTTCATTTCGCCCACAGCGACCTGGCGGGGATCAGCATTTTTGAAGAGGCATTTTACCAGGGACTGAACGCCGCCCGTCAAATAGAAACCCATGGCTAAGCATACCCAACCCTGGATCGGATCGGCCGCGGTGGACAGCGCCTTTATCCTGGCGCCGCCGTTCCTGGCGCTGGCGGCACTCTTTCTCTTTCCTTCCTTTTTCTCGGGGAATGGCGCGGTCTCCGAGGCGGGCTGGGTGCTGCTGGTGTTGCTGGTAGACGTGGCCCACGTGTACAGCACGCTGTACCGCACCTATTTCGACCCGGCTGCGCGGGCCCGGCACGGAGGGCTGCTTTGGGGGATACCCGCCCTGTGCTATGTGGCCGGCGTGCTGGCCTACAGCAGCAGCCCGGCCTTTTTCTGGCGGGTGCTCGCCTATGCGGCCGTATTTCATTTCGTGCGGCAGCAGTACGGTTTCCTGCGCATCTACAGCCGCCGCGAGCCAAAGGAGGGCCTTTTCGCCTGCATCGACCGCTGGACGATTTATGGCGTGACGCTTTACCCGCTGCTCTGGTGGCACCTGGGCGGCAAACGCCGCTTCGACTGGTTCGTGGACGGCGATTTCCTTTACCTGAACCAACCCCGCCTGCTGCCGTGGATAACGGCCCTTTACGTAGTTCTACTGCTCGTCTACATCGTTTCTGAAATGATCCGCAGCTGGCGCGCCCGTTCGGTCAACGCAGCCCGCCTGCTGCTGGTGGCCGGAACGGCCGGGAGCTGGTATTTCGGGATCGTTTATTTCAACGGCGACCTGGCTTTTACTCTCACCAACGTGATCAGCCACGGCGTGCCTTACATGGCGCTGGTGTGGATCTACGGCCGCAAGGAATACGTGCAGCAGGGGCGGGGTACCCGTTTGCTGCGCTACCTGTTCAGCCTTCGCGGACTGGTGCTGTTCCTGGGCGCGTTATTCTTGTTTGCCTGGCTCGAGGAAGGACTCTGGGATGTTGTATTGTGGAAGGAGCACGCGCGTGTGTTCGGCACCGTTCGCTGGCAGCTCGACCTGTCGAAGCCGCTGCTCGCGCTGATCGTGCCGCTGCTGGCGCTGCCGCAGCTGACACACTACGTGCTGGATGGATTTATCTGGAAAATAAGACCGGAGGGCTTTGCCTGGAAAGGGAAGAAAGAAAACACGGTTCCCGCTTTACAGAACGAACTATTGACGATTCACGATTGATCCTGCGACAAGCAGATGATGACAACTGGCGTAACCTGCCAGGCTGAGCGCAGCCGGAGCCTACGCCATCAGCACCTGGCTGGCGATGTCCTGCATCGAAATGCCGAGGTGGCTATCGTCATATACGCATTCGCCGTTCTTGATCACGAGCACCTGGGGCGACTCGTGGTTCACGCCGAAGCGCTGGGCGACCTGTTGGGAAAGGGGGCGGCTTGTCAGCACATCCAGCAACCAGAAATCGGTGGCCGGGGGCTTCTGCGCCTTGTCGATCCGCTGGAAGGCCACGCTGCTGATGGAACAACGGGTGCTGTGCTTGAAAATGACCTGGGGTGTTTCACGGGAGCGGCTGATGAGCTCGATGAGCTGCTCCTCGGAGGTTAGCGTCGTCCACTGCATGGGTACTAGATTTTCGTGCTTTTCGCTTCCTTATAAGCGGTAGCGGGGCAGCCATACTTGCTGCGGGAGGTAAAGCAGGACGCCAGCGACAGCGACAGGGCGCTCAGCAGTACCAGGGACGCGATTTTGTTTTTCATGACCGGGAGGTTTGATGATAAACGGTTTAATTTGCCGGATATTACCCCAAAAGTAGGAATGAATATCCATTTTATCTCCATAGGCGGGTCGGTGATGCACCAGCTCGCCATAGCATTAAAGCGAAAAGGATACCAGATTTCGGGCTCCGACGACGAGATCTTCGAGCCGGCCCTGTCTAACCTGCAGGCCGAAGGCCTGCTGCCCGCCGAAATGGGCTGGCACCCCGAACGCATCCACGCCGGCCTCAACGCGGTCATCCTCGGCATGCACGCCCGCCTTGACAACCCCGAGCTGCAGCGCGCCCGCGAGCTGGACCTGCCCATTTACTCCTTCCCCGAATACATTTTCCAGGAAAGCCGCGACAAGCAGCGGGTAGTGGTCGGCGGCTCGCACGGCAAGACCACCACCACCTCCATGATCATGCATGTGCTCCGCCAGTCGGGGCAGGCCTTCGACTACCTGGTAGGCGCCCGCCTTCCCGGCTTCGACCAGTCGGTTAACATCACCGACGCGCCCGTGATCGTGTGCGAGGGCGACGAATACCCCGCTTCGGCCATCGAAAAACGCCCCAAGTTTCACTTCCTGTTCCCGCATATCGCCATACTCACCGGCATCGCCTGGGACCATATCAACGTTTTTCCCACCTTCGATTTTTACCTCGAGCAGTTCCGCATTTTTATCGGAATGATCGAAAAGGGCGGTATTCTTATTTATAACGACACCGACCCCGAGCTGGTAAAGCTGGTGGAAGAAACCCGCCGCAGCGACATCCGCTACGCGCCCTACGGCGTGCTGCCGCACCGTATCGACGCTGGCCGCACGACGGTCACCATCGACGGGGCAACTACCGCCCTCAAGGTGTTCGGGAACCACAACCTGCTCAACCTGCACGCCGCCTGGCTGGTTTGCCGCGAGTTGGGCCTCACGGCGGAAGCTTTCGCGGCCGCTATCGCCGGCTTCACCGGCGCTGCCCGCCGCCTGGAGCTGCTGGGGGAAAACGCGAACACAATCGTATACCGCGACTTTGCCCACGCGCCCTCCAAAGTAAAGGCGACCATCGAGGCCGTGCGCCGGCAGTTTCCGGAGCGGCGCCTGCTGGCCGTGCTGGAGCTGCATACCTACAGCAGCCTCAACGCCGACTTCATGAACGAATATGCCGGCGCCCTCGATGCCGCCGACGAAGGCGTGGTGTTTTACGCCAAACACGCGCTGGAGCTGAAGCGCCTGCCGGACCTGCCGGCCGATCTCGTCCGCGCCGGATTCGCCAACGAGCGCGTGCAGGTGCTCAATGACCGCGCTGCCCTCGAAGACTGGTTTGGCCGGACCGACTACAGCAACGCGGTGGTCCTGCTCATGAGCTCTGGCAATTACGACGGTCTCGCCCTGCCGCCGCTCGTCGAAACGATACTGGCTCCCGACAAATCTTAACAATTACCCGCCCGTAAAAAGCTATCTTTAGCCCCTCTAAAGCAAACTGGAATTCTCACGCATGTTACAACTGAAGAAGCCTCTGGCCGTTATTGACATTGAAGCGACCGGAAATAACGTGGCCACGGACCGGATCGTGGAGATCGCGATCATCAAGCTGCTTCCCGACGGGATGCGCAGTGTCAAGCGCAAGCTCCTCAACCCGACGATCGAGATTCCCCAGGCTATTGTCGATATTCACGGCATCAGCAACGAGATGGTGAAAGACGCCCCGGTGTTCAAAGCCGTGGCCCAGGAGCTGAAGCAGTACCTCGATGGCTGCGACCTTGCCTGCTACAATGCCTACCGCCTCGACATCCCGCTGCTGGTGGAGGAATTCATCCGCGCCGATGTCGAATTTGATATGAAAAGCCGCAAGGTGGTAGACGTGCAGAAGATCTACCACCAGATGGAGCAACGAAACCTTGCCGCCGCCTATAAATTTTATTGCGATAAAAGCCTCGAAGGCGCCCACGGCGCCGAGGTGGACGCCAACGCCACGGCCGAAGTGCTTTTCGCACAGGTGGAACGCTACCCGCAGCTCGGTACCTCCCTCGACACGGTGATCAAGGCCGTGGGTGAAGACCAGATCATTGACTTTGCCCGCCGCTTTGTGTATAACGAAAAAGGTGTGGAGGTGTTCAACTTCGGCAAGCACAAGGGCCGCACCGTGGCAGATGTGCTGAAGGCAGAGCCCCAATACTACGACTGGATGATGAAGGGTGAGTTCCCGATGAACACGAAACAGAAGCTCACCGAACTGTACACCCGCATCATGCTGAAAAAAGCCTGACCCGCCCCCGCTTGTGGAGAAGATAGTCATAATACCAACCTATAACGAAAAGGACAACGTCGAAGCGATCATTCGCGCCGTGCAGAACCTGAAGCAAGACTTCCACGTGCTCATCATCGACGATGGATCGCCCGACGGCACAGCCGATATTGTGCGCGGCCTTATGTCCGAGTACGCCGGCACGCTGTTCCTGGAAGAGCGCCGCGGCAAGCTCGGCCTCGGCACCGCTTATATTCACGGGTTCAAGTGGGCGCAGAAGAACGGCTACGAATTCATCTTCGAGATGGATGCCGACTTTTCGCACCCCGTTGCCAAGCTGCCGGAGCTCTATGCGGCCTGTAAGACCGGCGGCGCCGACGTGGCCGTAGGCTCGCGCTATGTGCGCGGCGGCGGCGTGCACAACTGGCCCACCGACCGCATCGCCCTCTCGAAGGGCGCATCCGTTTACACCCGGATGATCCTCTGGATGCCTGTGGCCGACCCCACGGCCGGCTTTGTGTGCTACAAGCGCGCCGTGCTCGAGGCGATCAATTTCGAGGAGATCCACTTTGTGGGATACGCTTTCCAAATCGAGATGAAATTCGCGGCCTGGAAACTGGGCTTCCGCATCAAGGAAGTGCCGATCCTGTTTACCGACCGCACTTTCGGCGAGTCGAAAATGAGCAAAGGCATCGTGAAAGAAGGCATTCTCGGCGTACTCAAGCTTCGCTGGTACAGCTTCTTTACCTCGTATCGCAGAAAGGTGCGGGTGAAAGGGGAGCGGGCAGAGTCCGTAAGCTAACTTCGCGGTCCACCTGTATCCATGCGCAAAGCGTTACTCCAACTTCATACGGCTGTTTTTCTCTGGGGCTTCACCGGCGTGCTGGGCCGCGTGATTACGCTGAGCCAGACCTGGCTCGTTTGGTACCGCCTGCTGATCACCGTAGTGAGTTTGTGGGTGTTGTACGCCGCCCTCGGCAAGGTCCGCCGCATCCCGCTGCGGTCGGCACTCTTCATCGCTTTCATCGGTTTTATCCTGGCGCTGCACTGGGTGTGTTTCTACGGAAGCATCAAGTACAGCAACGTAACCATTGCGCTTACCTGCCTCTCCACCACGGCGCTGCTGGCCTCCTTCCTGGAGCCGATCATCGTGGGGCGGAAATTCGATTGGTTGGAGATCGGCCTCGGACTATTCGCCATTGCCGGCATTATCCTCATTTACAATACGCACCTCCAATTCTCCACCGGTATCGTCATCGGCCTCATCTCGGCACTGCTCACCGTACTTGTATCCGTCACCACCAAACGCATAGTAGACAAATACGAGCCAGAAGCACTGACGCTGTACCAGCTTACCGGCGGCTTTATCGGGCTGAGCATCCTGCTGCCCTTTTACCAGCATTACTTCCCCGAGCCGAATTCCATACCGGTGCCGATCGACTGGCTGTGGCTCACCGTCCTGGCCTGGGGCTGCACCATCCTGACCTTTTTCCTGTACATCCGCGCGCTGAAAAAAGTGAGTGCCTTCACCATGAACCTGGTGCTCACGCTCGAGCCGGTGTACGGCATCCTCCTGGCCTTCGCCTTTTACAAAGAAAACCGCGAGGTCAGTCCCTGGTTTTACGCAGGGTTCGCGCTCATCTCCGTGGCCGTCGTCTTTCACATGTGGCGACTGCTGCGTACAAAAAAGGAAGTGCTGGCCGATACGCCGATGCAGGAACCTTGAGAAGTTTATAGTTTGCAGTTAATAGTTTGAAGTTGCGTGGACTGCGCAATAGTTTAAAGCGTTGCGAAACCTAAACTCCAAACTGTAAAACTCCCAAACCCATTGCGAACTATAAACTGCAAACGCGCTACGCAGCCGTACTGATATACTTCACCAGGCTTCGCTTCGCGATGGGCAGTACCGTTTCCTCGATCGGGAACTGCAGCTCCGTTTCAATGCAATACACCGCGGGGTTAGGGAGGTCGCGGCGCTGGCGGATCAACTCCGATTTGATCTGTTCGTAGGTCTGGAAAAGTCCGCGGCGCCATTCGTCCACGTAGGCCGTCTTCATGCTCCGGTAGCGCTCGTCGTGTTTCTCGAAGATCGACAGGCGGTATTGGTACACGCGCGTTTGGCGCACGTCGCCGGCACTGAGGAAGAAGTAGCCTTCCTGCACGTCCAGGGGCACGAGGCCCACAGGGGCGATGCTCAGGTTGCCTTCCACGAACTCGTAGATCTC
Source organism: Flaviaesturariibacter aridisoli (assembly GCF_004343705.1). GTDB lineage: Bacteria > Bacteroidota > Bacteroidia > Chitinophagales > Chitinophagaceae > Flavisolibacter > Flavisolibacter aridisoli. The sequence continues at coordinate 22,688 of NZ_SKFH01000049.1, read as the reverse complement.
GGCACCGCTGCTGATGGTAGTTTTCAGCTCGCCTTCCGAATAATGGATGATGTCTTCGAGCTCCTGCATCAGGTCGTCGTCGGCGATCATCGCCTCGTACAATACCTGGAGCTTTTCGATTTGCAGGCCGGTGAGTTTTTTCGGAAAATGCTCCTGCAGGTACTTCTTGTTTTCGCGGAAGGCCACAAGGTTGTTGTAGTGAAATACGAGGTCGGCCAGCTGCGGGTAGAGGCGGGCCTCGTTGAAATGCCGGCGGATCTCCTGCAGGTACGCGAGGAGCGTGTACTTTTTCAGCTCGAAGTCAATGTAGCCTTCGGCGAACCAGGTTTCGGATAACTGCTTCATAGGCGGGCCCGTTTACACTTCAATATACAAAGGCTCTCAAACAAAATGAATACCGGATTACTTTTACGACGTTAAAATCATTCCATGCGTTTTATCCTCCCCGTTCTACTTATCGTGCTGGCTTCCTGCCAGACAACCCGCTACTACATTGTTCGTCACGGCGAAAAAGCCGATCCCGCTGCCGGAACGGGCAGCGACGTGCCGCTGTCGCCCGCGGGCGAGGCACGCGCGCAGGCGCTCCAGGCGCGGCTCGCCAACGCCAGGCTGAAATACGTGTACAGCACCAACTACACCCGCACGAAGGCCACGGCGGCGCCCGCCGCTTCAGCGGCCGGACTTGGACTGGTATTTTACGATCCGAAGGACACGGCCTTCGTTGGCCGCGTGCTGGCACAGGGTCCGGGCAATACACTGATCGTAGGTCACTCCAACAGCGTCGATGATCTGGTTAACCGTTTTCTCGGGCGTTCCGAGCTGACCGACCTGCCCGACTCCGCCTACGGCGACCTGTTCATTATTACCAAAAGAGGCAAGCGGATGTCGTTCCGGCACGCGCAGTTCGGGGAATAAGGAAGCAAGGGAAAGAAGGTTCGGAACCGCGAAGAGAATAAGAAAAGAAGATGGTACGCTAACTAGAAACGCATTATATGCGACACTTTTTTAATAAAAAAGCCCCGCCATCGGCGGGGCTTTTTCAGTATCTCTTCGCGAAACGCTTATTCACTTTTTTCCTTAAGCGGTTACGAACCTTCTTTACTTATGAACCTTAAATGCCCCGGTTCAGGTCGAAGTTTTCCAGCTCGTTGGCGACGGCGGTGAGGAAAGTGGCGCCGAGCGATCCGTCCACGATGCGGTGGTCGTAGGAAAGCGACAGGTACATCATGTGGCGGATGGCGATGGAGTCGCCATGCGGCGTTTCGATCACCACGGGGCGTTTTTTGATGGCGCCGACGGCGAGGATGGCTACCTGCGGCTGGTTGATGATGGGTGTGCCCATCAGCGAGCCGAAGGTGCCCACGTTGGTGAGCGTGAAGGTACCTTCAGAGATGTCTTCGGGCTTCAGCTTGTTGTTGCGGGCGGCGTCGGCCATGCCGTTCACCTGCTTGGCAAGGCCTACCAGGTTCAGCTGGTCGGCGTTCTTGATCACCGGCACGATGAGGTTGCCCGAGGGCAGCGCCGTGGCCATACCGATGTTGATGTCTTTCTTGACGATGATGCGGGTGCCGTCCAGCGAGGAGTTGATCAGCGGGAATTTCTTGATGCAACGCACGATAGCTTCGATGAAGAGGGGCGTGAACGTGATCTTGGTGCCTTCGCGCTTTTCGAATTCCTTCTTGGCTTTGTCGCGCCACATTACGAGGTTGGTTACGTCGGCTTCCGTAAAGGAAGTCACGTGCGGGCTCGTGTGCTTGCTGCGTACCATGTGGTCGGCGATAAGCTTGCGCATCCGGTCCATCTCGATGATCTCCACGTTGCCGGGATATTGAGCGGGCGCCGAGCTCGTCTCTACCTGGTTCATCGGGATCACCATGTCCTGCTTTTGCTGCGTTGGGGCCGGTTGCTGGCCGCCCTGTCCGGCTGAGCCTGCCGGGATCTTGCCGGCTTTCTTATCAGAAACGTATTGGAGGATGTCTTTTTTCGTCACGCGGCCTTCGTTGCCGGTGCCGGCAATGCCTTCGAGCTCCTGCATGCCGATACCTTCCTGGGCGGCGATGTTGAGCACGAGCGGGGAGTAGAAGCGGCCGTTTGAAGCGCTGCTTTGGGAAGGGGCTGCGGTAGTTGCCGCGGCGGGCTGCGGGGCGGCGGTTTGCTGCGTGGCCGCGGGCGCTTCGGCAATGGGAGCGGCGGGAGCGGGGGCGGCGGCCGGCTGGGCAGCAGCGGCACCACTGCGGATCCGGGCGATCACCGTGCCGATGGGCACTACGTCGTTGACGTTGAACAGCACCTCTTCGATCGTGCCTTCAGCCGTGGAGGGAACTTCGCTGTCTACTTTGTCGGTAGCGATTTCCAGCACCGTTTCGTCCATCTTAACGGTATCGCCGGGCTTTTTGTGCCATTTCAGGATCGTCGCTTCCATGATGCTTTCGCCCATCTTCGGCATTACCAGGTCAACTGTGGCCATACGTAAGTAACTAAGTTTTTAAGTGGTTTTGCAAACAATCGTCGCAAAAGTAACGAAAGGAAAGTATCTAAGTGGGAAGTGGGAAGTGGGAAGTTTCTGAAAGCGGCTTCCGACTTCCCGCTTCCTAACTCGTTTTCGCGATGAATCTGCGCAGGAAGTTAAGTGCCGTATTGGCCGTCAGCTCCATGTTGCGGGCGCGGTCGAAGCGGTAGTTGAGCAGCAGCGTTTCGGTGCGCTCCCGGCTCCCCACGGCGATCCAGATGGTGCCGACGGGCTTTTCCGGCGTGCCGCCGGTTGGGCCCATGATGCCCGAGGTGGCTACGATGTAGTCGGTGCCGAGCACCCGCAGGCCGCCGGCCACCATGGCGCGGACGGTTTCCTCGCTTACGGCGCCGTGCCGGCGCAGGATCTCCGCCGGCACGCCCAGCACGCGTTCCTTGATCTCGTTGGCATAGGCCACGATGCTGCCGTTGAACAGTTGCGAGGCGCCGGCGGGCTCGGTAAGAAGGCGTGCGAGGTAGCCTCCGGTGCAGCTTTCGGCGGTCCCGACGGTCTTCCCGCGCTCCTTCAGCAGTCGGTGCAGCGCTTCGGTGAGGCTGATGTCTTCATCGGCCACCAGCCATTCGGCGACGCGGTTCTTGAGATCTGCAAAGCGATCGCCGATCGCGTGTTCCACCGCCGCCGCATCGTCGCCGCGGGCCGTCAGGCGGAGGCGCACGAGCCCGTAGGACGGGAGGTAGGCGAGCTTGATCCAGGCGGGCAGCGCCGCCTCGAAATCCGCAATATGCGCGGCCAGGTCCGATTCGCCTTTACCCGCGGTCAGTGCCGTGCGGTGCACGATAGCCGGCAGTGTAAACCGCTCCTTCAGCTTCGGCAGCACGCTGTCGGTGATGAGCCCCTTCATTTCGTGCGGCACACCGGGTAGCGACACGTAAATGACGCCGTCTTTATCAAACCACATACCCGGCGCGGTGCCGCGCTTATTGGGCAGTACTTCGCAGAGGTCGGGCACATCGGCCTGCTTCACGTTTACCTCCGAAGGTGTGCGGCCAAAGCGGGAAAAGATGTCGTGCACATTCTGCAGGGCGCCCGCGTCGGTGCGGATGCCGGCGCTGAAGTAGTCGCGCAGTGCGGGTTTGGTGATGTCGTCCGCAGTGGGTCCAAGGCCGCCGGTGATGAGGAGGATGTCGTTGTCGCGGCTTTGCTCCGTCAACGCGTTGAGGATCTCCTCGCGCACGTCGCCCACGGCAATGCGGCGCTTCAGCCAGATGCCGGCCTTATTTAATTCCTGGCCGATAAAGGCGCTGTTGGTATCGATCGTCTGGCCGATAAGCAGTTCGTCGCCGATGGTGATGATGGAAGCGGAAATGGGCTTCATGCAGAGGAATTGTGCGCGCAAGATAAGCAGGGGACGTTGTGAGCAGGAATACTGAAATGTCAATCGTGAATCGTTAATGGCAGCAGGCGTTATGATGTACATTTAGCCGCAGTATGAAACATTTCCTTTTTGGAATGGCCTTTTTTGCTACGGCTGTTGCTTCGGCGCAAACGGTGGAAAGCCGCTTGCAACGGGCCTGGGAGCGCTTTGAAAGTGACTCGCAGCTGCGGGCGGGAATCGCTTCTATCTATGTGGCCGATGCACAAACAGGAGCGGTCGTTTTCGAACGCAACAGCCGCATCGGGCTCGCACCGGCTTCATCGCAAAAGGTGATCACGGCGGCAACGGCCTACGATTTACTGGGAAAAGATTTCCGCTACAAAACGCAACTGCAATACGAGGGCATCCTTCGGCACGACAGCTTGTTCGGCGACCTGGTAATTACAGGGTCTGGCGACCCCAGTTTCGGTAGTTGGCGCTTTCAACAAGCCAACCCGGATTCCATACTCACACGCATGTCAAAAGCCGTTCGTGCTGCGTCAATCCGCTGGTATAACGGTAGGGCTACCAATATGCGGGGCTGGTCAGAGGAGGCGATACCCGACGGCTGGATCTGGCAGGACATCGGCCAGTATTATGGGGCTGGAGCTTTTGTATTGAATTGGCATGAAAACCAGTTTGACCTGTATACGCAACCGGGCGATCGTCCTGGAGTACCGGTAGAAATCCTCCGCTCCGAACCCGATCCCGGACAACCCGTGTCTTCACAGGCTTCAACCGGTGCGAAGGGAAGCGGGGATAACAGCTATTTATACCCGTCGATCGGCGGTGGCGAAACCTTTGAGGCTGGGATGACGCTTCGGGGTACCCTGCCGCCCGGTGGCGTATATAAGGTCTCAGGGGCGCTGCCCGACCCGGTAAGCACGTTTTGGAACGGGTTTGAAAAAAGCCTGTCCAGTTGCGGAGTACAGGGATTCGCGATAAATGCGCCCAGGCGCCCGTCAGCCGCGCAAAGTGCACAATTGATATATGTGCACCAGTCACCTTCCCTCGATAGCCTGATATTCTGGTTCCTTCGCAAAAGCCTGAATCTTTATGGGGAAGCTTTTATTAAAACAATAGCCGTGCGGGAAAGCGGTAGTGCAGAAACCAAGGCTGGAACGGACCTGCTCCGTACTTTCTGGAAAGTTCGTGGTATCGACCCCGTAGAACTACGGATAAAGGACGGTTCGGGCCTTTCGCCCGAAAACCGCGTCACGACCCGCGCACAGGGGCAGGTGCTGCAATATGCACGGAAGCAGTCCTGGTTCCCCGGCTTTTACCTCGCCCTGCCGGAATACAACGGGATGAAATTGAAAAGCGGTACTATCGGCGGCGTCAAAGCTTATTGCGGTTACCATACATCGAAAGCCGGTGTTACCTATACGGTTTCGTTCATCGTCAACAATTACAACGGCTCTGAACGCGAGCTCATACAAAAAATGTACGCCGTGCTGAACGAGCTCAAATAGCCACAGGACTTACTTCGGCCGGCGCTGGCTGATCGCTGTGCGAACTGCAAACCACAAACTTTATACTACAAACTTTAAACTTGTGCCATGGAGCAAAACTTCAAAAACCACAGCCGCCTCGTGCCCGCGTTTCACTACCTCGGTTATCTGACCTGGCTGGCCTTCCTCATCGGCAGCATCCGTTACCTGGTGCGCGACGAAACGACGGATAAATATCCCGCCGTGCTTTTCCTACTGGCCGCCATCGTGTTCGCCGTGCTGCTTTGGTTCAGCCGGGCCTTTGCGCTGAAGGCGCAGGACCGCGCCATCCGGGCGGAAGAAAGCCTGCGTTATTTTGTTCTTACGGGCAGGCGCCCCGATCCGTCGCTGCGCCTCGGGCAGCTCATTGCCCTGCGCTTTGCGTCCGATGAAGAATTGCCGGCACTGGCCGAGCGCGCCGTGCGAGAACAGCTGACGAATAAGCAGATCAAGCAGGAGGTCCGCAACTGGCGGGCAGATCATCACCGGGTGTGAGGACGTGAACCGTGAGCCGCCAGCCGTAAACGCTCAAGGCAATAACGGAAAACGTCCCACACAAAGTGCAGGACGTTTTTACAAGTACGTATCGCGAGCTCACGGCTCACGGCTGACGGCTCACGAATGACGTTTAGCGCCCAAGGAAACGGTCCAGGCTCACTTTGCCGGGGCCCAGCACGAGGATGGAAAGATACAGGCCGAGGTACACTGCGGCCAGCTCGCCCTGCCCGGCGAAGTCGGCGCCATGGGCCTTGAACAGGGCCACGCCCATCGTTACGATCAGCGGGATTGCGGCGAGCCTTGTGAAAAGACCGAGGATGAGAAAGGCTGCGCAAAAGAACTCGGCAAAAACCACCAGCGACAGCGAGGTCGTAGTGCCGATGCCGAAGGGATCCATGAACTGGTGGGCCTTCTGTGAGAAGTGCGTGAGCTTGTCGAATCCGTGGTGGATCATCAGGATGCCGCCCGTAAGGCGGAGCAGGAGGGTGCCAAAGGACAGGGCATTGTCCGAGGTCCGGACACTGAATAGTTTTCTCATGGGATGCGGGGCTTTTTCGGTGGCAATGATACGAAGCAGGCGCGGGGCAGCCAACGGCGAGTTAACAAAGTTTTGTAAGTCGCCCTTGCCTTATTTTGCGTCCTTTACCGGGACCCGGGCTCGAAACACCCTTCAAAATAAATCCGGCCCCGAAGCGTTTACACCCTAACGGCAAACAGCAGTCTATGAAGCTACTCCTGGCGCTACCGCTCCTGCTCCTGTTCTCACACAACCTATCGGCACAGCAAACCTTTGCGCTCCGCACTTCCGACGACCCCTTCCTGCTCGCGAAAGAATACTACCAGAAGGGGCAGTACAACCTGGCCTGGCCGCTGCTGCGGCAGCTTCGTGGCGACCTCCGCGAAACCTACCGCATCAACCGGGCGGTGGACGCGCAGGAGATCGATTACTACGCCATCAGCTGCGCCCTCATGCAGGGCGAGCCGGGGGCGCCCATCGAAGCCGAGCAATACATCAACGTGACCCGCAACAACGCCCGCGTGCAGCAGATGCACTTCCAGCTGGCTGAGTACGACTACCGCCACGGGCAATTCGCCGAAGCGCTCGCACATTACGAAGCGGCCGGTGAGGCGAACCTTTCGCCCGAAGAGCTTTCCGCGGCGCAGTTCCACCGCGGCTACACCTATTTCACCCAAAAGCAATTTGCGCAAGCCAAGCCGCTGTTTGCCGCCGTGCGCCAGCGCAAGGGCGATCCCAACCAGCTGGATGCCGAGTACTACTATGGCTTCATCGCCTTCGCCGACCGTAATTATACGGATGCGCTGCAGGCATTCAAGGCCGTGGAGGGGCATCCCACCTATGGCAGTATCGTGCCGTATTACATCGCCCAGATCTACTACGTGCAGGGCCGCAAAGACGAAGCCATCCGCTATGCCGAATCAAAGCTGAAGGCCGGCAACACGCAGCACTACGACCTGGAGCTGAAGCAGCTGCTTGGCCACGCCTACTTTGAAAAACAGCAGTACGCACAGGCGCTGCCTTACCTGGAAGACTACGTGCACCGCTCCGCTAAAGTGCGCCGCGAAGATCTGTACGAGCTTTCCTATTCCTATTACCAGGCGTCCAGCTACAACAAGGCCATCGAAGGCTTCCGCCAGCTCAGTGGCCGCGAAGATTCACTGAGCCAGCACGCGATGTACCTGCTCGGCGACGCCTACTTGAAAACGGGCCAGAAAGCCAATGCCCGCAACGCGTTCCTGTTCAGCGCCGGCAACAACAGCAATGCACAACAGCGCGAGATCTCCCGCTTCAACTACGCCAAGCTTTCCTACGAGCTGGGCTACCAGGATGAGGCTCTGAAAAGCCTCCGGGCCTTTGTGAATGAATACCCGAATTCCACCTACAATACCGAGGCAACGGAGCTGCTGGTGGCCGCGCTTGCCAATACCAACAACTATCGCGATGCGCTGAGCCTGATCGAAGGCCTCCGCACGCCGTCTCCCGCAACACGCCGGTTATACCCGCGCATCCTGTTCGGCCGCGCCACCGAGCTGATCAACGACGGACAGCTTTCCGAAGCCGACGCCCTGCTCGACCGCGTCCTCAACGATCCAAATGCCGGTACGCTGCTGCCGCTGGTGAACTTCTGGAAGGGGGAGATTGCTTTCCGCAATGGTCGCATCGACGATGCCATCCGCTACTACCAGGCGTATGTGAGCGGCGGCTCGCCCGTTAGCGGCGACGCCAACCCGCGCAATGCCGCTTATAACCTGGGCTACACCTATCTCCGCAAGGAAAACTGGAAGCTCGCCCAAAGCTATTTCGAGCCGCTGTCGCGCAATGCCGGACCTTCCGCCGACGCGCTGACGCAGGACGCTTATCTCCGTACCGCCGACACCTGGTTCATGCAGAAGGGCTTCGCACAGGCGAAGACAATGTACGACAACGTGATCCGCTACTCGTGGCCCGCTGAAGATTACGCCACCTACCAAAAGGCGCTCATCACTGGTATCAGCAACTCCAATGAAAAGATCGCGCTGCTCAACACGCTGATCCGCAAGTTCCCAAACTCCGGTCTGGTAAACGATGCCAACGCCGAGATCGCCGACACGTACCTCGCCGCCGAACGCTTCCGCGAAGCCGTGCCTTACCTGCAAACGCTTACCCGGGCCAGCGGCAACAACACCACGAAGCCGGAAGCCTTCCTGAAGCTGGGTATCGCCTATTTCAACTTGAAGCAATACGATAACGCCATTACGCAGTTCAATACGGTACTGAACCAATATCCCAACTCCGATGAGGCCGACGACGCCCTGGAGAACCTGCGCGACATCTACGTGGAGCAGGGCCGTCCCGACGCCTACGTGCAGGCCGCGCAGAAAGCAGGCAAGCCGCTGTCGGTAGATGCACAGGACTCGCTGACCTACGCCGCCGCACAGCTGCAGCTCGAAAACAACAATACCGTCGGCGCGCAAACGCAGCTGGAACAATACCTCCTGCGCTTCACCAACGGCGCCTACCTGCTCGACGCCCACTACAACCTCGCGCGGATCGGGATGGCGAAAAAAGACTCCGCCGCCGCGCTGCCGCATTACGAGGCCATTGCCGGGCGTGCGCCCAACAAGTTTGCCGAGGAAGCTGTATTGAACAGCGCCCGCATCTATTTCTTCGGCAGGAAAGACTACCCGCAGGCCGAGCGTTACTACGCGCAGCTGAAGGGCCTTACCGGTCGGCCGGAAACGCGCCTCGAGGCCGCACGCGGCCTCCTGCGCAGCCAGTACCAGCAGCAGAAATGGTCCGAAGCTGCTGCAAACGCGCAGGAGTTGCTGACCCTCAAAGGCGTCAATGCCGACGACAAGGCCCTGGCCAATATGGTGCTCGGGCGCTCCGCGCAGCTGGCGGGCACCTACGAGGCAGCGATCACCGCTTACAAAGCCGTGGTGGCCGTCAACAAAGCCTCGCTGGCTGCCGAAGCGCGCTACGAGATCGCCGCCTCGCTCTTTGCGCTCAACCGCGCCAAGGACGCCGAAAAGGCCGCCTTCGATGTCATCAACAAATCCGGCTCCTACGAGCTGTGGGTAACGAAAGCCTACATCCTCCTCGGGGACCTCTATTACCAGCAAAAGGATTACTTCAATGCCAAGGCTACCTACCAGAGCGTAGCCGACAATACCACCATCGCGGAACTCAAGACCGAAGCCCAGCGCAAGCTGCAGCAGGTGACCGAAGAAGAGGCACGCAACTCCAAAGTAGGTGGACAATAAACGACGAACCATGAAGCAGACGCTCCTCATATCCGGATTTTCACTCGCGGCACTCGGCGCCGCGGCCCAGCAGGATACCACCCGTAAGCGCGAAGTGAATGTGACGGCTTCCTTTCAGCCGGTGCTGCGCGAAGCAGGCAAGATCAACTTCGGGGCAACGCCGCCCGTGGCCGACACGACGCGCCCGAAACTGGTTTACACGATTCCTAACCAGAACCTCGTGTTCGGCTACCAGCCCGGCTCCCTGAAGCCGCTGGCGCTCAATGTGGACAGCATTGTACGCTGGGACGGATGGAACTATGTGAAGCTGGGCTACGGCACCCAGAAAACGCCCTATGTGGAAACAGGCCTCTCCGCCGGCGACCCGTCGAAAGCAGCCGTGAACCTGTATGGAAACTTTTATTCCTCCCAAGGCAAACTGCCCAACCAGGAGGTGCGCCATGGCCGGGTAGACCTGATGGGGTATACAAAGGCGGGACCTAACCACGAAGTGAATGGCCGCATCGGCTACAGCGACGACCAGTTTTACCGATACGGATACCCCGATAGCCTGAGCTTCCCGAAAGACTCGCTTTCGGCGCATTACAGCAATTCGCGCGCGCGGATCGGGCTCCGTAGCCTCGGTTCCAACGCCTACGGCATCAGCTATTCGCCCGAAGCAAGTTTCAACACATTCACCGATCACCGCGATAACAGCGAAATGACCACCTACCTGAGCCTGCCGCTCCGGAAGTCGCTCGAAGGCCGCTTCGCCGTCGATCTCGGTCTCGACGGGCAGCTGACGTCGTTCAAGGGCGCAACCAAGAACAACAGCAACAGTAAGTGGTTCCAGGTGTCTCCCTCACTGCAGGTGAAAACGGCCGCCATCTACCTGCAGGCCGGCCTGCGGCCTTCGTGGGACAACGGCGCTTTCAAGCTGATGCCCAATGTGCTGGCCGAAGTGGGTACGGCCGACAAGACACTGGCCGTTATCGCCGGATGGACGGGCCACCTGCGCACGAACAGCTTTCAATATATGTCCGGCTATAACCCCTTCATCGACGCGCCTTTGTCGGTTAACAACAGCCGGCTGGAAGAGATCTACGGCGGCATCAAGGGCACCGTGGCGGACCATTTTTCCTATCTGCTGCGCGGCGGTGTGAACAAGTACACCAACTTGCCGCTTTACGTTAACAGCGGTAAAGGAGGCAAGAGCTTCACGGTATTGTATGAGCCGCAGATGAGCGCGCTCAACATTCATGGCGAGCTGGGTTATTCGGTAGGGGAGCGTTTCAGCCTCCGCTCGGTGGTGGAGGCCAATCACTTCACGGGGATGGATATCTACGAGGAAGCCTATGGCCTGCCCACATTCGAATGGACGACCGCCCTGCGCCTGCAGGTGCTCCGCGACCTTTATGTAAAGGGCGACATTTATGCGTTTGACGGCGTCAGCTACCGCGAGGGTACGGAAAATAAAAAGCAGAATGGCGGCCTGGACGCAAGCGCAGGACTCGAGTTCACGGTATATAAGAACCTGAAGCTGTGGGCCCAGTTCAACAATATATTCAACAAGAATTACCAGCGCTGGAACCAGTATCCAACTTATGGCTTCCAGTTCCTCGGGGGAATCGTATTTTCGTTCGCCCAAAACAGGAAATAGTGCTGGAACTGCTGACTCAATACCTTGCTCAAACAAACGGGGTGACAATCCCTCACCTCGGCTCGCTGTCACTGCAGCGCCAGGCGGCTACGTGGAGCGTGGCTGACCAGGAGTTGCAGGGCCCGGCTTACCGGGTACACACGGCCGATGAGCAGGAGCCTGCGCCGCAGCAGCTGGCCTGGATCGCCGGGGCTGCCCGCCAGACCGAGCAGGAAGCCCGCGAAAGCCTTCAGCGCTTCGGTGCACGCCTGCAGCTGCAATTGCGCCGCGAGCCTTTCCTGTGGCCGGGTGTGGGCCTTTTGCAATGGCACGAAGGGCGCTTGCAGGTGGAGCCGGCCACGCCGGTGCTGCTGCCGCCACAGGCCGCGGGCCGCGTCATCCGCGAAGACGCTCGCCACACGATCCGCGTCGGTGAGCAGGAAGTGGCGTCCTCTTTTTACGAAGAACGCACGGTGGTAACCGAAGGACGCCACGATCTCGAGTGGCTCGCCTGGCTCATTGCCGTACTGGCTGCCCTGTTCGTATTCTATTGCATCTACAGCGAGCATTTCTCGCCCCTGTCCAGCGGTCTCCGGACCGGTGTTTTTCAAAACCTACCCTGATTCGTTCCCGCCCCGCTATTTTTGCAGCCACTATGGAAGGACGTGTGCATTATTCGCAGTGCCCGGTTTGCGACAGCCGCTCGATCGGCCCGGTATTGACGGCTACCGATTATACGGTCAGTCATGCCGAGTTCGCCATCTGGGAATGCGCCGCCTGCCGCCTGCGTTTTACGCAAGACGTGCCGGATGCGCAGCACATTGGCCCGTACTATAAATCGGAGGAGTACATTTCGCACAGCAACACCCGTAAAGGGCTGATCAACCGGATTTACCAGCGGGTGCGCCGGACGACGCTGCGGCAGAAGGTTGAACTTGTGGGCTCCGCGACAGGGCGCCGCAGCGGCCGCGCGCTCGACGTGGGTTGCGGCACCGGGGCCTTCCTCAATGCCCTGAAGAACGCCGGCTGGTCGGTGCAGGGCCTCGAGCCCGACGACGATGCAAGGGCACTGGCCATCCGGCAATATGGCCTCGACGTACAAGAGGCCGCTGCGCTTTATATGCTCCCGGAAGCTTCCTTTGATCTCATTACGCTCTGGCATGTGTTGGAACACGTGCACGACCTGCAGGGATACCTTGAGCGCCTCCGGAATTTATTGGCGCCCGGCGGCCGGCTTATCGTGGCCGTGCCTAACTACACGTCGGGAGATGCCGCTATTTACGGCCGCTACTGGGCCGCTTACGACGTGCCACGCCACCTGTATCATTTTGCGCCACAGTCGATGCAGGTGCTGATGCAACGGCACGGTATGCGCGTGCTGGCGGAAAAGCCGATGTGGTTTGATTCGGTGTACATCAGCCTTTTGAGCAGCCGTTATCGTTACGGCCAGGTTCATTGGCTGGGCGCCGCGCTGGCGGGCTTGCGCTCCAACATCGGCGCGCTGGCCAACAAAGAACGCTGCAGTTCCATTACCTATATCATTGAAAGGAGTAAGTAGCAACGCAAAAAGCTCTATCCGTTTGCGCGAGGCGCAAAAAAAAGCAGGCCTTTTGAAGGACCTGCTTTCCTGTTCTGAGACTTTGGATTAATACGCAAACTGCAGCTCGTAGGTTTCCGGCCAGTTCTTACCGGTGACGTAGAATTTTTTCGTGTCCGGGTTATACACCACCCCGTTCGCCACGTCGGCGCCGTGATAGCGCGCTTTGGCGCGTTGCGTCAGTTGCGCCAGGTCCAGGCGCGCCTTGATCTGCCCGGTTGCGGGGTCAATTTTCAGCAGGTCGTCTTTCCCCCACACGTTGGCATAGATAAAGCCGTTCACCCATTCCACTTCGTTGAGCAGGTTGACGTAGTTTCCGTTCTCGGTAACGCTCTGGGTACGCAGCAACCGGAAAGTGCCGGGCTCGTAGAAATACAGGTTGCTCGATCCGTCGGTGGCGATGAGTTCCTTGCCATCGGTGGTCAGGCCCCAGCCCTCGGGCTGCAGCGGCAACTCCTTTATTTTCTTCAGTGTGTTGGCATCGTATACCAGCACTTTGTGCTCACGCCAGGTAAGCTGGTAGACCGTGTCGCGCAGCAGCACCACGCCTTCGCCGAAGAGGGCGCTGTCGAGCGTTACTGTGCGGAGCGGCTTGCCGGTATTGAGATCTACCTGCAGCAACTTCGACTCGCCATACTCGCCGGTACTCTCCCAAAGCTGGCCTTTGTAAAAAGTATAGCCTTCGGTAAAAGAAGTCGTGTCGTGCGGAAAACTCGCCGCAACGGTATACGATAAAACGGGAATGGCCGGAACGTTGGCCGTGGTATCACTGCCGCTACCGCTATGGCCGCTGTCGTCGCTGCACGCAGCCAGCAGCCCGGTCAATATTGATAAAAGAAAAAAAGTCCGCTTCATGCGGACAAAAATAAGGGCTTCGGTCAAGGCCTGCCGTTAACGAAAAAAAAATGGTATTGTATTTGTCAAATAGATATTATAGATTTGTCCTTAGTCCATTCCTAAAGAATTACCGTATCCAATTCCAGTAAAACCACTTAGTCGCATATCCTTTCGAAACCACTTCGATTTCCAATCCCATTGAAGCCCGGTCCGTCCATTTCCTGTGATTCCGCCCAACCCGGAATCTATGCGACATCTAATCGTATTTTGTTTGATACTGCTTTGCGTAGCTGCAAAGTCACAGCGTGCCTGCTCCAGCGTTGAATACGCGGCGGCCCTGCGTTCCGCCAATCCCAGCGCCGCCCGCGGCATGGCCGATGCGGACGCTTTCCAGGCAGCCCGCGCCCGGCAATTGCTTACTGGCGACGGCTCCGCCCGTATGCTCGCCAGCGGCGTGATCCAGGTTCCCGTGGTCGTACACGTGCTTTATAATAATGCGGCACAGAATATTTCCGACGACCAGATCCGTAGCCAGATCGCCGCGCTGAACCGCGATTTCCGCCACGCCAACGAAGATTCCGTCAACACACCCGCCCGCTTCCGCGGACTTGCTGCCGATGTGCAACTCGAATTCACGCTCGCTACAGCTACGCCTGAGGGTTATCCCACAACGGGCATTGTGCGCAAGGCTACTAATGTGTCTTACTGGGAACAAAACGACGCCATCAAATTCGCATCGAGCGGTGGCGACAATGCCTGGGACGGCCGATATTACCTCAATATCTGGGTAGGGCCGATGCGTCGCCTGCTCGGTTACTCCACCCTGCCCGGCGGGCCCGCCGACGTCGACGGCATCGTGATCAATACGACCGCCATGGGCACCTTCAACGTAGTGGCGCCCTACGACAAAGGCCGCACCGCCACCCACGAAGTGGGCCACTGGCTGGGGCTGCGGCACATCTGGGGGGATACCTACTGCGGCGACGACGGCATCGACGATACGCCGAAGCAAAGCAATTTCACTTCGGGATGCCCTTCCGGCTTCCGCGTTTCCTGCGGCAACAACGCCAGCGGCGACATGTACATGAATTATATGGATTACACCAGCGACGCCTGCATCAACCTTTTTACCCGCGGACAGGCAGCGCGGATGCGTAGCGCGTTCCTCAATGGGGGACCGCGTGCCGCGCTGTTGCAAACCAGGGGGCTTGACCATCCCTGGGCCACACCACCGGTTGCCGCACCCGTGACGTCGGTAAAGACCATAATGCCCGGCAACGCGGCCCTTTACCCGAACCCCGCTACGGCGAGCATCCAGGTGAACTTCGATACCGACATTTGGACCGGTAGCGAGCTGCAGTTACGGAACGTGCAAGGAGCCCTGGTGCAACGAATCGTTGTGCCTGCGCGCCAGATGCGCATACAGGTGTCGGCACTCGCCGCAGGCCGCTACTTCCTGCTGGCCGACAACGGCACGGAGCGCCTGCGTCTTTCCTTTATCAAGCAATAAGCTTACAGCTCGATCAGTTTCGCTACCCGCTTTCCCGCCTCGGGCGCCACGGCCACACCGATGCCGCCCAATGCTACAGCAGCCACTACGTGTGGGCGCACCGCTTTTAGTACAGGCCATTTTTCGGTACCCATTCCCATAATCCCGCTCCAGCGGTGCTCGATGCGGTAGGTGCCTTTTCGTTGGGGCAGCACCACCTCGTCGAGAAAGCGCTCCAGCTCGCCCTGGATGAGCGGCGTGGTGCTGCGTTCATCAGAGCGTTCTTCTTCAAAGGCTTTGTTGCGCGCGCCGCCCAGCAGCACGCGGTTGCCCAGGTTGCGGAAATAATAGTAGCCTTCGTCGGCGTGAAAGGTGCCCCGCCAGGGAAGGCCTTCGATGGGGGAGGTGAGGAGCACCTGCCCGCGCGCCGGCGTCACCTCTATTTCAGGCAGCAAGGTGCCGGCGGCCGTGTTGTTGGCCACCACCAGGTAGCGGCTGCGAAGGGCGAAGCCGGCGCTGCTGCGGATTTCGACTCCGCCGGAAAGTTCTGTAAAGGCGGTCACAGCTACGCCGGGCAGCCACCGTACGCCGGACGCCTGGAGTTGCTGGAGCAATTCGGCAGCCAGGCGGCCGGAGTGCAGGGCGCCTTCGAGCTTGTTGAAGACGAGGTGCTCGGTATGTCCGAACCCGAAACGCGCGCGCTTCTTCGAAACGTCGCGGAAGGTGCGTCGCTTACCAGTGATGGGTTGCAGGGTTTTGTTGATATGGTCGATGTCATTTTCCAGTCGTTCAAGGGACAGTTGTCCGGGCGGAAAGAGTTCGTACCCTCCGCACCAGTCAAGGTCGATGCGGCCGGGGCGGATCCATTTTTCGATCTGGCGGAGGCCCTGGTAGCGCAATTCTACGAGGCGCTGCATGTCTTCCGTGCCGAGTTCGGCCTCGTCGGCCACCAGTTCTCCCAGCGATCCGAAGCAGGCAAAGCCGGCGTTGCGGGTAGAGGCACCGCTGGGGAGCAGCTCCTTTTCAATGATTGTAATTTTTGCTTTCGGGTAGCGGCGGCGGAGGTGAAAGGCCGACCAGAGTCCCGCGAAGCCGCCGCCGGCAATAACGACATCCTGCGGACGCAATACCGTTTCTTGTTCCCAGATACTGAACATTTTATAAAGGTACTTTAACGTTGGGGTTTGGACCGCCGGGCTTATTTTCGGGCCACAAGCCATCCTACATGAAAAAACTCGTTCTGTTGCTCGCCGCCACCGGCGCACTCTCCACACTCCAGGCCCAGGGACTTAAAGGCCTCCTCCAAAAGGGGCAGGATGCCATTAAAGACAGCTCCACCCGCGCGCAGGTCAACACCGCCGTGCAGCAGGTAGTAGAAAAAGTAACCGGCCAGAGCGGAGGCCTCAGCAGCGATGAGGTCATCAACGGGCTCAAGGAAGCCCTCAGCGTGGGTACCAACAAAGGCGCCGCGCGCCTGTCGGCCGTAGACGGCTTTTTTAAAGACGCCGCCATTAAGATCCTGATGCCCGCCGAAGCACAGAAGGTGGAATCGAAGCTACGGGGTCTCGGTTTCGGCAAGCAGGTAGACCAGGCCATCCTGAGCATGAACCGCGCCGCCGAAGAAGCCACCAAGCAGGCCGCCCCGATCTTCCTCAACGCCATCAAGGGAATCACCATCCAGGACGGTATGAGCATCCTCCGCGGCGACAACCAGGCTGCCACCACCTACCTCAAAGGCAAAACGCAAAGCGCGCTCACCGAAGCCTTCCGCCCCGTGATTGAGCAGGCCCTGGCCAAGGTAAATGCCACCAAGTATTGGAATACACTGTTCACCACCTACAACCGGGTGAGCAAAGACAAAGTAAACCCCGACCTCGCCGCCTATGTTACGGAGAAGTCGCTCTCGGGTATCTTCTACAACGTGGGCCAGGAAGAAGCAAAGATCCGCCAGGATCCCGCCGCGCGCACCACGGAGCTGCTGAAAAAGGTCTTCGGATCGAAGTCCTAGTCACGCAGGTGACGTGGATAACGTAGATGAAAAGCCAAAAGCCCCTCGCAATGCGAAGGGCTTTTGTATATCTGCGTTATCAGTGTGCTTACAGGTGGATCGCCTCACCGTACGCCACTTCGATGGCATCCTTGATGCTCTCGGAGATGGTCGGGTGGGGGTGGATCGAGTTGAGCACCTCGTGGTAGGTGGTCTCCAGCTTGCGGGCCACTACGGTCTCGGCAATCATTTCGGTCACGTTGTAGCCGATCATGTGGGTGCCGAGCCATTCGCCATATTTGGCGTCGAAGATCACTTTTACGAAACCTTCGGTGTGGCCGGCGGCGGAAGCCTTACCGGAAGCGGAGAGGGGGAACTTGCCCACTTTCAGCTCGTAGCCGGCCTCCTTGGCCTGCTTCTCGGTCATGCCTACGGAGGCTACCTCGGGTACGCAGTAGGTGCAACCCGGAACGTTGCCGTAGTCGAGGGCTTCGGGCTGGTGGTTGTATTTCTTTTCGTTGTAGGCAATGGCTTCCACGCAGATGATGCCTTCCTTCGAAGCCACGTGCGCCAGGGCCTGGCCGGGCACGCAGTCGCCGATGGCATAGATGCCGGGAACAGAGGTCTGGTAGAATTTGTCCACGGTGATCTTGCCCTTTTCGGTCTTGATGCCCGCTTCCTCGAGGCCGATGCCTTCGATGTTGGACTGAACGCCGACGGCGCTAAGCAGGATGTCAGCTTCGAGCTTCACCTCACCGCTTTGGGTTTTGATGGTTGCCACGACGCCGTTGCCGCTGGTGTCCACGTGGGTCACTTCGGCGTTGGTCATGACGTCGATGCCTTTTTTCTTGAAGCTCTTCTCGAGCTCTTTGGAAATGTCGGCGTCTTCGAGCGGCACAATGCCGGGGAGGAACTCAACAATGGTCACCTTGGTGCCCATGGTGGAGTAAAAGTAGCCGAACTCACAGCCGATGGCGCCGGAACCGACCACGATCATGCTTTTGGGTTGCTGGGGCAGCACCATGGCCTCGCGGTAGCCGATGATCTTCTTGCCGTCGATGGGCATGGCGGGCAGCTGGCGGGCGCGGGCGCCGGTGGCCAGGATGATGTGCTTAGCTTCTACGGTCTGCTTGCCGTTGTCGGCGCCGGTGACCTCGATCTTACCGCGGGAAACGACCTTGCCGAAGCCCATGATGACGTCGATCTTGTTCTTCCGCATGAGGAACTGGACGCCTTTGCTCATTTTCTCGGCCACACCGCGGCTGCGCTTTACCACGGCCTCGAAGTTGTGCGTGCCGGTAGCTTCGATGCCGAAGTCCTTGGCGTGCTGGATGTATTCGTATACCTGGGCGCTTTTCAGGAGGGCCTTGGTGGGGATGCAACCCCAGTTGAGGCAAATGCCGCCGAGGCTTTCTTTTTCAATGATCGCGGTCTTGAAGCCCAGCTGGGCGGCGCGGATGGCGGCCACGTAACCACCGGGACCCGAGCCGATAACAACAACGTCGTAAGCCATGTTGAGTGCAGTATTTTATGGGTTTGAGAGATGCTAAAGCGGCACGAAGCTAAGCGAAAAACGGGGTATAAAAGAAAAGCCCCGCAAGCGGGGCTTTTCCAATAAGTGGTAGGGCTTAGAAAGCAACACCCACGGTGAGGCCGGTACGAACGCCGAAGCCGTTGAGCGAACCCGGAACTTCCGTGTTGCCGTTGCCGTCGTCGTATTTGATCTTACCCGTGTTGAAGCTGGGGCCGATAAAGATGTCGAGGGTTACGATGTTGCCGAAGAGCCACTGGCGGCCGATCACGGCACCACCACCGAAGGTGGAGAGCGTGGCCTTTTCTTTGGCGCTCGTCGACTCGTCGGAGATCTTCAGGTTCTGGTAGCGTACGAAGGGACCAACGTACACGCCATCGAGCGCCTCACCAGTCAGGTAATAGCGGAACTCGGGGGTGATGAAGATACCGTTGAAGCCAACATCGGTCTTGTTGTAGGCAGTGAAACCTACACCGATCTGGCCGGTCATTTTCTCGTTGATCTTGCGCTCGTAGAAGAAGGAACCCGACTTCACGATGGGGCTGAAGATGTTCGCTTTGATAGCGTTGCTCTTTTGGGCTTGGGCGCCGAATGCTACGGCGGCGAGACCCAGGGCAAGGATGGTCTTTTTCATAATACAGTTAATTGTTAGTAATGAACTGCAAATAAGGAAATCTCTGCCATATGGAGAAATAAAATGATCGGTAAAAACGGGGGAAGTTTCCGAAGTGCCGGGGAAGCGGAGTGAACTGGTTACCTTTGCGGATGAACTGTACCTGCACCGTTTCTGAAGGAGGTTAACAAAAAAATACAGCGATTCTTTGGGCATATGCGTTGGGTTCCTTACCTTTGCACTCCAAAATTTTCCAAAAGTCATGGCACGAGTATGTCAGGTTACGGGTAAGACGCCGATCGGTGGTCACAAGGTTTCTCACTCCAACATTAAGACCAAGCGTCGTTTTCTGCCGAACCTTCAGACGAAGCGTTTCTTCCTGGCAGAAGAGAACAAGTGGATCACGCTGAAGCTGTCGGCCGATGCCATCCGTACGATCAACAAAAATGGCCTGCTGAGCGTCGTAAAAGAGCTCCGCGCCCAGGGTCAGCATATTTAATGGATCAACCGGTTCATTAGAAACGATTAAAAACGCATTACAATGGCAAAGAAAGGCAACCGCGTACAGGTAATTCTGGAATGCACCGAACAAAAGAACACGAGTGTTCCGGGCACCAGCCGCTACATTACCACTAAAAACAAAAAGAACAATCCCGAGCGTCTGGAACTGAAGAAGTTCAACCCGAACCTGAAAAAGGTGACGACGCACAAGGAAATCAAGTAAATGTGCTGATGTGCTGATTAGCTAATGTGCTAATTAGTACGCCACATTAGCACACGAGCACATTACCTCATTAGCAAATTATCAGGATCATGGCAAAAGCAGCATCCAAAAACGCAAAAGTAAAAGACGCTAAGGCAGCCGCCGAAGCGAAGAACTGGACGAAGGTCATCAAGGCTGTACGCAGCCCCAAAACCGGCGCCTATACGTTCAAAGAGCAGATCGTTCACAAAGACAAGGTGAAGGATTTCCTCGCCCAGAAATAAGCGCTGGGGTTAATAAATTTTCTGGCGGAGCTGTCCTTTTGGGCGGCTTTTGTCGTTTAAAATCGGCAACGTCGTTGCGAGTGCCCGCTGGTCCGTCATTGCGAGCGCAACGAAGTGCAGCGAAGCAATCTGCTATTCAGTAGCTCCGGAGCCCCTTTTGAAGCCGCAGAGCCGGTCGGGTGAGATTGCTTCGGGTTTCGCTTCGCTTCAGCCCTCGCAATGACGTTATTAAAGTATCTTGCGCCCCATGGGTTTTTTCAACAAGCTATTCGGTAAAAAAGAAAAGGAAAGCCTCGACGAAGGCCTCCAGAAGACAAAAGAGAACTTTTTTACCAAAATGACGAAGGCCATCGCGGGCAAAAGCACCGTCGATGAGGAAGTGCTCGACAGCCTCGAAGAAGCGCTCGTTTCCGCCGACGTGGGCATCGACACCACCGTGGCCATCATCGACCGCATTGAAAAACGCGTGTCCCGCGACAAATACATGGGCACCGACGAGCTCAACCGCATTCTCCAGGAAGAGATCCGCGAGATCCTCGTGGACGGCGCCTCCTACGATTTTACCTCGCCGCTGCCGGCCAAACCCTATGTGATCCTGGTCGTGGGCGTCAACGGGGTGGGCAAGACCACCACCATCGGCAAGCTGGCCCATAACTTCAAAAAAGCCGGCAAGAGCGTGCTGTTAGGCGCCGCCGACACCTTCCGCGCCGCCGCGGTAGACCAGCTCACCATCTGGAGCGAACGCACCGGCGTACCCATCGTGAAGCAGGCCATGGGCTCCGACCCGGCCGCCGTGGCCTACGATACGGTCCAAAGCGCCATGGCGCGCGGCACCGACGTGGTGCTGATCGATACCGCCGGCCGCCTCCACAACAAGGCGCACCTGATGGACGAACTCTCGAAGATCCACCGTTCCGTGCAAAAGGTGCTTCCCGAAGGACCGCACGAAGTGCTGTTGGTACTCGACGGCTCTACCGGCCAGAACGCCCTGGAGCAGGCCCGCCACTTTACGGCCGCCACTTCCGTCACCTCCCTCGCCATCACCAAGCTCGACGGCACAGCCAAGGGCGGCGTGGTGCTGGCCATCGCCAACCAGTTCCGCATCCCGGTGAAGTTTATCGGCGTCGGCGAGAAAATGGAGGACCTCCTGGTGTTCGACAAGAACGAGTTCGTCGATTCCCTTTTCAGCCTCAGCCAGGCCTGATGGATGCCTTGCCCGTTGCGCATCCGGTAGGTCTGATTTTTTTGAACGAAGGAAGGCGTGCCAATACATTTGCCGACGTTAAAAACCCAACCTTCTTATGTTTAAAAGAATCGCATCCTTATCCCTGCTGTGTGCGCTGCTGACCCAGGGCGTGCAGGCGCAGCGCAGCGCCGGTGGCAGCTCCTACAAGAACGCCGTTGGCCTGCGTGTAGAATTCGGTACCGGGAACACCTGGGTCGGCCCTTCGGTCAAGCACTTTTTTAATGAGCATAGTGCCGGCGAGTTTCAACTCCTGTTTGGTAACCACAGCACCATCCTTGACTTCGAATACCAGTACCACGGCACGATTGCGGGTGCCGCGGGCCTTCGCTGGTACTTTGGTCTCGGCCCTGCGCTGGCCTTGTACAAACACGGGTCCGACCTGTACCTGCGCCCGATCGTGGGTCTTGACTACAAGATCCCCGGCGCGCCGCTGAACCTGGGCTTCGACTGGCGCCCCACCTTCCGCGCGACCCACGGCGAATTCGGCGACCGCTTTACGGCGGCCCGCTTTTCCATCCCGATGCGGATCACTTTTTAAGCAATGACCCTTCCGTCGCCCCGCCTTCCTGGTTTCCACCGGAAGGCGGGGCTTTTTGTTGCCGGGCGTAGCTTTTGCTTGCAGCTGTAGCAAAACCACGCATGCGTTCCCGCCTCCTGATCTTTTTCCTCATTCCCTTATTCAGCCTGACTGCGGCTGCCCAGCAAGACACACGGATGTACCGCAACGCGGTGGGCGGTCGCATCGAGTTCGGGTTCGGATCCTGGGTGGGCGTATCCTGGAAGCACCTTTATACCCGCCACCACGCCACCGAGGTGGCGGTGCTCTTCGGCAACCTGACGCGGGTGTACGACCTGGCGTATCATTTCAACGGGAACTTTCCCCATTCACCCAACCTGCAGTGGGTGCTCGGCGTCGGCGCGGCCTACGCTACCTATAAGTATTTCGACACGCCCGAAGACTTTTTCCTGCGGCCCATCATCGGCATCGATGCCCGCCTGAAAGGAACGGCCATCAACATGGGCTTCGACTGGCGACCCCTGCTCCATGTGTCGGGTGAAGCTGCCAGCACGCGGACGCGGTTCAGCGTGCCGATCCGGCTTGCGTTTTAGCCCCACCGGCCCCACCCCGGCCCTCCCCGAAGGGGAGGG
>NZ_SKFH01000048.1 GCF_004343705.1 Flaviaesturariibacter aridisoli | reverse complement strand
CTCACGGCTCACGCCTCACGCCTCACGCCTCACGCCTCACGCCTCACGCCTCACGCCTCACGGCTCACGGCTCACGCCTCACGTCCATGGCCCGAAAATTTAGTCGGTTTTCCTGACGATTGCATGCCTGGCTACCGGACCCTTCATGTACCTTGTACAAGAAGATGTGCCCGTGTTGCCGAATGCAGCACTTTTGCGTAACACCCGATACCAGCACCTCCATGGAAAAGAAGATCACGAAACTACTGGTCGCCAACCGCGGCGAGATCGCCATCCGTGTGCTCCGCGCCTGCACGGAGCTCGACATCCGCACGGTGGCCGTATACACCTTCGAAGACCGCTATTCGCTGCACCGCTACAAGGCCGATGAGGCCTACCAGGTGGGCCGCGACGACGACCCGCTGAAGCCCTACCTCGACATCGAAGCGATCCTCCGCGTGGCGCTCGACTGCGGCGCCGACGCCATACACCCGGGCTACGGCTTCCTGTCGGAGAATTTCAGCTTTGCGCGGCGCTGCCGCGAGGTGGGCATCACCTTTATCGGCCCCGACCCCGAGGTCATGCAGCAGCTCGGCGACAAGGTGCTGGCCAAGAAATTCGCCCAGCAGTGCGGCGTGCCGCTCATCGAAAGCTCCCGCCAGCCGCTCACCTCGCTCGAAGTAGCCGTGGCCGAAGCGGGGCGCATCGGCTACCCCGTGATGCTCAAGGCCGCCGCCGGCGGCGGCGGGCGCGGCATGCGCGTGGTCCGCTCGGAAGAAGAGCTCGCCAAAAGCTTTCCCGAAGCGCAGCGCGAAGCGAAGAATGCCTTCGGCGACGATACCGTGTTCTTCGAAAAATTCATCGACCAGCCCAAGCACATCGAGATACAGATCGTGGCCGACCGCCACGGCAACGTGTTGCACCTTTACGAGCGCGACTGCAGCCTGCAGCGGCGCTTCCAGAAGATCGTGGAGGTGGCGCCGGCCTTCGACATGCCCGCCGCCGTGAAGCAAAAGCTGTATAACTATGCGGTGGCGCTCTGCAAGACCGTGGGCTATAACAACGTGGGCACGGTGGAATTCCTGGTGGACCGACACGGCAACGTTTTCTTCATCGAAGTCAACCCGCGCATCCAGGTGGAGCATACGGTGACCGAAATGGTGACCGGCTTCGACATCGTAAAAACACAGATCCGTATTGCCGAGGGACACCGCCTTCACGACGACGTGATCGGCCTCCCACAGCAGGAGAACGTGCCGCTCAACGGCTATGCCATCCAGTGCCGCATCACCACCGAAGACCCGGAGAACGATTTCATGCCCGACTACGGCACCGTGCTGGCCTACCGCTCGGCCGAAGGCTTCGGCATCCGCCTCGACGAAGGATCGGTGTACAGCGGCGTCAAGATCTCGCCCTTCTTCGATTCGCTCCTGGTAAAGGTGACGGCCCATTCCACCTCGGTGCACGACGCCGTGCAGAAGCTGCGGCGCGCGCTCAATGAGTTCCGGATCCGCGGGGTCAAGACCAACATCCGGTTCCTGCTCAACATCATCAGCCACCCCGAGTTCATCGCCGGGCGGGCCACGGTCAATTTCCTGCAGCAATACCCCGAGGTGTTCACCTACAAGCTGGACCAGGACCGCGGCACCAAGATGCTGCGTTACCTCGCCAACATCTCCGTGAACGGCCACCCCGACGTAAAGCATCCCGACAAAAAGCGCATTTTCGAAAAGCCCATCGCCCTGCCCTTCGACGCGTCGAAAGGCTTTGCCGAAGGCACCAAGCAACGCCTCGACCGCCTCGGGCCTGAAGGCTTCGCCGAATGGCTGCTGAAGGAAAAGAGGATCCACTACACCGATACAACGTACCGCGACGCACACCAGTCGTTGCTGGCTACGCGCCTGCGCACGCTCGACATGCTGAAGGCGGCCTCCTCGTTCGCCCAGCATTTCCCGCAAACGTTTTCCATGGAAGTGTGGGGCGGCGCCACCTTCGACGTGTGCATGCGCTTTTTGCACGAAGACCCCTGGCAGCGGCTGCGCCAGCTGCGCAAGGCGATCCCCAACATCCTGCTCCAGATGCTGCTCCGCGGCGCCAATGCCGTCGGCTACAAAGCGTACCCCGACAACCTCGTGGAAGCATTCGTGGTGAAAAGCTGGGAGGCCGGAATCGACGTATTCCGCATCTTCGATTCGCTCAACTGGATGCCCAACATGGAAAAGAGCATCGAGGCCGTGCGCAACAGCACCGGGGCGCTGGCCGAAGTGGCCATGTGCTACACGGGCGATATCCAGGACCCTTCGCGCACGAAGTACACCCTCAAATATTACAAGCAGTTTGCGAAAGACATCGAGAACAGCGGCGCCCACATACTGGCCATTAAAGACATGAGCGGGCTGCTGAAGCCGATGGCCGCCTACGAGCTCGTCAGCGAGCTGAAGCAGACCGTCCGCATTCCCATCCACCTGCACACGCACGATACCTCGTCGCTGCAGGCCGCCACCTACCTTAAGGCCATCGAGGCCGGTGTGGACGTGGTGGATTGCGCCATCGGCGCCCTGTCGGGACTTACGTCGCAGCCCAACTTCAACGCCATCGTGGAGATGATGCGCTTCCAGGAACGCGAACATCCCTTCGACATCGAAACGCTCAACCAGCACTCCACCTACTGGGAAGCCGTGCGTGAATACTATTATCCCTTCGAAAGCGGGCTGAAGGCAAGCAGCGCCGAAGTATTCTACCACGAGATCCCCGGCGGGCAATACTCCAACCTGAAGCCGCAGGCACAGTCGCTGGGCCTCGGCGAGCGCATGGAAGACATCAAGAAAGCGTACCACGAAGTGAACGAGCTGTTCGGCGACATCGTGAAGGTGACGCCTTCGTCGAAGGTGGTGGGCGACATGGCCCTGTTCATGGTCACCAATGGGCTCACGAAGGAAGACATCCTCGAGCGCGGTCATTCGCTTTCCTTCCCCGAGTCGGTGGTGTCGCTGTTTCGCGGCGACATCGGCCAGCCCGTGGGGGGCTTCGACCCGCGGCTGCAGAAGATCATTCTCCGCGACGTGCAGCCCTATACCGAGCGCCCCAACGAGCACCTGGCGCCCATCGATTTCGGAAAAGAGTTCACCGCCTTCCGCGAGAAGTTCGGGCCGCTGGTAAGCGAGACCGACCTGCTGTCGTACCTGCTCTACCCGAAGGTGTTTGAAACATACTGGGCGCAACGCCTGGAATACGGCCCGCTGTGGCCGCTGCCGACGCTGAACTATTTCTACGGGCTCCGCAACGACGAGGAGGTGCTCATCACCATCGACAAAGGCAAGAGCATCCTCGTGCGGCTGCTCACCTCCAGCGAGCCCGACGAGGAAGGCAAGCGCAAGGTGTTCCTCCGCCTCAACGGCCAGACCCGCATCATCGAAGTGCAGGATGCATCGATCAAGTCGGTAGCGGTGGAAAACGAAAAGGCCGAGCGCTCCAACCCGGGCCATGTGGCCGCGCCGCTGCAGGGCAAGCTGTCGCAGTTCCTCATCCAGGAAGGGCAGGAGGTGAAGGTGAACCAGCCGCTGTTCGTGATCGAAGCGATGAAGATGGAAACCACCATTACCGCCACCCGACCCGGAAAGGTGACGCGCCTGGTGCTCCCGGCGGGCAAGATGGTGAAGGCCGATGACCTCGTGGCAGTGATCTCGGATCTCTGATGCCTGATTTTCGCTTGTTTTCCTTCGGCTGCGCTCAGGATGACAGGCGAAGCTTTGTGGCATTACTAAATGGTCAAGGTGAGCGCAGTCGAACCTTTGGCACAGAATTGTATCATGTTCTTCAGGTAACCTGACCCGAAAAACACACGATACATGAAACTCTCATTGGTGCTCGCTTTGTTGCTTTGCTGGGGTGCGACCCTCGGCGGCGGCGACCTCCGCGCACCCGACGCACCCAGCGGCCAGAATTTATTCGTCATCACACTCGACGGCTTCCGCTGGCAGGAACTCTTCAACGGCGCCGACTCGGCGCTGCTCAACGACCCCGAATACACTTCCGACGCGGCCTTCACAAAAGCCCTCTTCTGGGCGCCCGACGCACAGCAGCGGCGCGAGCGGCTGATGCCTTTCTTCTGGAACGTGATCGCCCGCCAGGGACAACTGCACGGCAACCGCGCCTACGGCAACTATTGCAATACGCGCAACCTGTACCAGATCTCGTATCCCGGCTACAACGAGATCTTCACCGGCCAGCCCGACCTCTTCATCTCCAGCAACGAAAAGGTGCGCAACGGCAACCGCAACATGCTCGAATACATCAACCAGATGCCGGGCTATACCGGTAAGGTGGCAGCCTTTACCTCCTGGGATGCCTTTCCCTTCATCCTCAACCACGAGCGCGGCGGCTTCTTCCTCAACAGCGGCCCCGAAGGCGTGGCCGACGAAGGCATCGGCAACGGCCAGCGCTCGCTCAACAGCATCCTGGCGCACCCCGACACCCAGGGCGAGGCCACGCGCGACGACCGCATCACCTTCCTGTCGGCACTCGACTTCATCAAGCGCCGGCAGCCGAAAGTATTTTTCCTCGGCTTCAGCGGTACAGACGACGCCGGCCACAAGAAAAGCTACGACCGCTACCTGCGCAGCGCCAACGAGGCCGACCGCATGATCGGCGAGTTGTGGACGTATGTGCAATCTCTTCCGCAATACAAGGACAAAACGACCTTTCTCATTACTACCGACCATGGCCGTGGCGACAGCCCGCGCAATTGGTCCAACCATGGCTTCTTTGTCGGCGGCTCTTCGCAAACCTGGATCGCGCTGCTCGGCAACCAGGTGCGGGCCCTCGGTGAAAGCCGTACCCCCGCGCAACTGTACCAGAAGCAACTCGCCGGCTCCATGGCCTGGCTCGTGGGGCTCCGCTCACGCAACCGTCAAACCCTGCCGATGACCTGCTTCGAGGCGCCGGTGCAGGGGGAGACGCTGGCCGCCCGGTAAGGCACAGGTGGGAGCGGAGGGGCCGCGAAGAGTAGGGGACCATCGCAATTCACAAAGTTTCCGGGTGGGCGCCCTGTTCCGCGGGCTGGACCGAAAATGGCATGTTTTTCACTCGCTTACCGAAACCAAATGTTGAGATCATGGGGATGCAGATTGTCGTGGATTACCAGGAGCGGGAAGTCACCTACGACGTGACCACGCAGGAGAAGGATATCTACCAGTTGTGCCTGAGCACCTGCACGCCGGGTAGCAGCACCTACTTACCGAGTAAGATCAACATCCGCCGCAAAGGCAAGCTGTGGATCAGCGATTTGGAGCACGCCTACCGCGAGTTGGTAAGTGCTTTGCTGTCAGAGATTACCCGCTTTTCCGCAAGCGAGCGTTCACTCCGTAAAGAGTAGACCCGTTGTAAAAAATCGCCCTGGATGCAGGGCGATAGCGTGCTCGGAAAGGGCGGTTCCGCACGCGATGTCGTGGCGGCCCCGAAGACAACCCCTGCTCCATACTCGCCGTGACGGCGCCATCAACGACGCCGGCGCGCCCCAGTTGACAAAGGACTTTCCCTGCAGTTCGAGGGAATACTTCGTGCAGAGTCTTCGATTATAAAGCCTTGCTGCCTAGGGCAAAGAGGCGGTGCGTTCCCCCGAACCGAGCAGTCGCTGCCCCGCCTCCGTAAGTGCAAAACATTGGTAGGTGCTGCGCCGTATCCAGCCCCGGCGCAGGAGGGAGGCGACGAGCTTGGCTACGCCACCGGAAGTCATTTCGAAAGTTTGCTGCATTTCCGCATAGGTGATCGGACCGCTTTCCCGGGCCGCCCACAGGAGCAGCCGCGCCGCGCGCTCCACTCCACTGTCTTTTACCCCGGCCATCCCGTTCTTCTTAAGCCGGGCCATCAATTGGGGAAGCTCCGGAAGGGTTTGCTTCTGCCCATCCGGATTTGCGAGGGCATTTGAAACGTTTGCAAAACCTACATCTGATTTTGCTTCTATCGTTTGTAAGCCTTTCATAGCTCCATGTAAATTTTGCACGGGTACTTGTACTCCGTACATAGCTCCATGTAAATTTTGCGTGGAGCTATGCATGCCGTACATAGCTCCATGCAAATGTGGATCGGGTGTTTGTTCGTCGTTCAAAGCTCCATCTACCCTTTGCATGGAGCTTTGTAAACCGTTCTTCAGTCGATCCGAAGAGGTGTCGGCCAGCAAACGCTCCAGCTCCCGGTTACGATCGGCCAGCAGCCGCACGATCAGCTGCAGGCGCTCCACTTCCTCCTGCAGGTTCTGAATTAGTTGTTCCATAACGTTGGTTTTGGTGTTTCTAAGATAAACAAAGCCCCGATGCCGCAGGCATCGGGGCTTGGTTTATAGAGGCTTCGGATGTAGTCCGGCAACAAACAATAGGAATGCTCCCGCAGAGGCACCCTTTCCCGACCCACCCCCGGCCCCTCCCGAAGGGAGGGGTGCCCCTGTGGGATAGTTCCTACTGTTTGTGGGAATACTTAATGCGAAGTCTTCGTGCATTAGCGTTTGCAAATCAAATGTTGTAACGAATGGGAGGAGATGTCCCGAGAGGCACCCTTCCCTTCGGGAAGGGCCGGGGATGGGTCACCCCGCCATCTTCGCCATGCTTCTTTTCAGCTGCAGGTCCTTCAGGCGCGCCAGCACCCCCTGCACGTCGTCGACCAGGATCACCACGAGGTCGCCGGGCTGGGCCTTCGCGAGTGCGCAATCGACGGACTCGAGCTCGTCGGCGCAGTAGGATACTTTACGCTGCGGGTCGCGCTGGTGAATGCCGCTGCGCAGCAGCGAGGAGATCTCGAACTCGGTGCGGCCGCGCAGGTCGGCGTCGCAGCGGATCACGATCTCATCGAAGATGCGGGCGGCCTCGACGCCCATGGCGATGATGTCTTCATTGCGGCGGTCGCCGACGCCGGTGATGACGCCGAGGGAACGCTTCTTCTTCACGGCCGTCACGTATTCGCCGAGGGCATGGAGCCCGTGCGCGTTGTGGGCATAGTCCACCAGCACCGTCACGTGGTCCAGCTCGAAGCGGTTCATGCGGCCCGGCGTGTCTTCGGCCGAATTGCGGAAGCGGCGCAGGATGCAGCGGATGGCCGGCATCGAGATCCCCGATACATAGGCCGCCAGGGTGGCACCCAGCACGTTGGCGATGTTGAAGCGCGCGGCGCCGCCGTGGGTGAGGGGCACGTTCTCCACTTCCTCGATGGGAATGAGCTGGTCGCCCTTGCGGAGCATGATGTAGCCTTCGTCGTAGGTGGCGGCAAGCCCGCCTTCGGCGCAGTGCCGCTGGATGCGGATGTTGTCGGGGTACAGCGAGAACAGCAGCACCTCGCCGGCAACATGCTCGCGGAGCGCGTATACGCGGTCGTCGTCGGCGTTGAGCACCACGTGGCCGCCCTTGCGTACCGAGGCCGCCACGACGCCTTTGACGCGGGCCAGCTGGTCGAGGGTGTAGATGCCGCCGAGGCCCAGGTGGTCTTCGGCGATGTTGGTGATCACGGCCACGTCGCTCTGGTCGAAGCCGAGGCCATTGCGGAGGATGCCGCCCCGGGCGCACTCGAGCACCGCGAACTCAACCGCGGGATCTTTCAATACGGCCTGTGCCGATGCGGGACCGCTGCAGTCGCCTTTATAGATCAATTCGTTATTCAGGTAAATACCGTCGGTGGTGGTAAGGCCGGTGGCGAAGCCGCCCTGGCGGGCCATCTGGGCGATGAGCCGCGTCGTGGTGGTCTTGCCGTTAGTACCGGTCACGGCCACGATCGGTATGCGGCTTTTGCCTTCGGGGAACAGCATGTCGAGCACCGGTGCCGCCACGTTGCGGGGCGTGCCGTGCGTGGGCTCCAGGTGCATGCGGAAGCCCGGCGCCGCGTTGACCTCGATGACGGCACCACCATTTTCGGCGATGGGTGTGAAAAGATCGGGCGCCATGATGTCGATGCCGCAGATGTCGAGGCCGATGATGCGGGCCACGCGTTCAAACAGGCGGATGTTGACGGGGTGCACGCGCTCGGTAATGTCTTCGGCGGTGCCGCCGGTGCTCAGGTTGGCCGTCGACTTCAGCCATACTTCCTCGCCGGCACGGGGCACGGAGTCGAGGTTATAGCCGCGTCGTGCCAGCAGGTCGAGCGATCCCTGGTCGATGCTGATCTTGGTGAGCACGTTGGCGTGCCCATTGCCGCGCCTCGGGTCGCGGTTCACCTCTTCGATGAGTTGCGCGATGCTGTGCCGCCCGTCGCCGGTGACCGCAGCCGGAGTGCGCCGGGCGGCCGCCACGTAGCGGTTGTTGACGATCAGCACGCGGAAGTCGTTGCCGGGAACGTGTTGCTCCACCACCACCCGATTAGAATAGTGAAGGGCGCGGGCGAAGGCCTCGCGGGCGCTTTCCGGCGTGCGGATGTTGATGGTGGCGCCCTTTCCCTGGTGACCGTCCAGTGGTTTCACCACAATGGGGAAGGAGAGCTCTTCGAGCACTTCCGGAAGGTTTTCCACATGGCGGAGCACGAACCCCTTGGGCACGGGTACAAACGCATCGCTGAGCAACTGCTTGGTGGCATGCTTGTCGCCGGCCTTGTCTACGGCAATGGACCCGGTGCGGTTGCTGATGGTTGCCTCAATACGTTGTTGGCGCGCGCCGTAGCCGAGCTGAATGTACGATCCGCCGTCGAGCCGCACGATCGGGATGCCGCGTTGCCGGGCTTCGTTGACGATCGAGGCCGTGCTCGGCCCCAGGGCTTCTTCCTCGTGCAGGCGGCGCAGTTCGTCCAGCGTAGCCTCCAGGTCGAAGTGTTCGCCGGTGAGCAGGGCGCCCAGCAGGCGGATGGCCGCCTTTGCCGCCAGCCGGCCGCAGGCTTCCTCCGCATACTGGAAGGCGACGCCGAACTCGCCGGGCTTGCCGGTGGGCTGTGCGTCGGAATAATGGCAGGGGGTGCCGGCGAGCTGTTGGAGCTCGAGGGCGGCGCAGGCCAGCATCTCGGCCAGGGCCTGCCCGGGGGGCAAGGCCAGCAGCGAAGAGCACAGGCAGCGCGCATAGTGCCTTTTTTCGAGCGTGGGCAGAAATTGGGTCAGGGTACGGGCCAGCTGGGGGAGCTTATCGGTATGGTCCGCAAGGGTCGGCTGCAGGTCGAGCTGCAGCACGATCAGTTGGCAGTGCTGCACCGACCAGTAGTTCGGTCCCCGCAGCACGTTGAGACTCTTTAATAGCATGCAATCCTCCGAGGTTTTAAGAACGGTATCCGGGGAAAATTCTATGCCACGACCGGCGCCCGCCCAAAGGAAAAGGGTGCTACGCCTCATTTTATGATTAGTAAACGGGGCTTTGGGCTTCGGGCAAAGACCGGGTGCAAGGGCAGGGCGTGAGTGGCATGCCCTTTTTAGCCGGTGTGTACATGAACTACCCCAAAGGATATCTGGTGTCTATTGGCGGTGCCGAAGACAAGGGCAAAAACGAAGTGGAAAAGGAACGGCACGAGCTCGACTTTTTCCGCTACGGGATCCTGGAGAATGTACGTTCCCTCATGCGACGCGATAGCCCCCACGTGGAGGTAATCACTTCCGCTTCCTCTATCCCGGAAGAGTATTACCGGGAGTATAAAAAGGCCTTTAAAAAGCTTGGGTTCGAGCAGGTGGGTCACCTCAATATCCGGCAGCGTTCCGATGCCGACGACAACGACTGGCTCGAGCGGCTGCGGGCCTGCGACGGTGTGATGATCACCGGCGGCGACCAGGGGCGCCTTTGCTCCGTGCTGGGCGGCACGCCCGTGTGGGACCTCCTGCGCCGCCGCTACCAGGAAGAATCCTTCGTCATCGCCGGCACCAGCGCCGGCGCGGCCTGTATGAGCAGCACCATGATCGCCGGCGGCGACCCGGCGAGAGCGTATTTCAAGGGCGAGGTGCGGCTTAGCATGGGCCTCGGCTTTATCAACGACGTCATCATCGATACGCACTTCGACAAGCGGGGCCGCTTCGGGCGCCTGGCGCAGGCCATCGCGTCGCAGCCCGGCGCCGTGGGCATCGGTCTCGGCGAAGACACCGGCATCATCGTGGAGCACGGCGTGCGCTTCCGCGCCATCGGCTCCTCCTCGGTGGTCGTGATCGACGGCCACAACGTGGCCCACAACAACATTGCCTCCGTGCGCTCCGGCGCCCCCATCTCCATCGCCAACCTGACCGTACACATCATGACCCACGCGGACGAGTACGACATCCGGAAGCGGATGTTCAGCGGGAATAAGTTCGAGGAGCATGAGTCGTAAGATGCCGGATGTTAAGCAGAAGAGCAACGCTTCACGCCTCAAGCTTCACGCCTCAAGCTTCACGCCTCACGCTTCACGCCTCACGCCTCCGTTCACTCTGGCACCATTTTTCGGCACTTTTCTTAAACAATACACTATGTCAGACAATAAAAACGACCGCGGCGCCCGCGACCGCGCGCGCGTATCCGGTGAGGAAAAATACGAAGTGGATTATATCGCCGGTAAGTTCAACGTATCGGCCGAAGAGGTGCGCCGCATCATCAAGGAAGTCGGTAACAGCCGCGAAAAGATCGAAGAACGTTTGCGCGGCGGCAGACGCTGAGCGCAGGCATTTGAATAGGGTAGAGGTCGCCATCGGGTGGCCTCTTTTTTTGCGTTCTGGATTTACAATGATTTTTTTGCCTGCAGTACTTCGGTCATCCGTGCGCATAACTCCGGGCGATCGAAGGGTTTCACTACCGAGCCGGTGAAGCCGAGCGCTTCGAGGTCCTGCTCTTCGTTCACGAACGCGTTGGCCGTGATGGCGAAGATGGGGCCTTCGAAATGCAGTTCTTCCCGCAGTCGTCGCGTGGCGGCATAGCCGTCCAGCACGGGCATCTGCAGGTCCATGAACACGAGGTCGTAGCGCTTCCCAGCGGCCTTTTCCAGTGCGACGGCGCCGTTGCCGGCATGATCGGCTTCCACGCCCCAGAGCTGCAGGTATTTGCGGAGCACCACCCAGTTGAGCGGGTTGTCTTCGGCCACGAGGATGTTGAGTTCACTGAAGTCGGCTTTGTCTTCGGGCGGGCAGCTGGCAGCGGCTTTCACCTGCGCGGGTTTGCGTAAGGCGAGGGTGAAGGAGAAGGTGGAACCTTCGCCCGGCTTCGACTGCACGAAGATTTCGGAGCCCTGGAGCTCGAGCAGCTTTTTGCTGATGGCGAGGCCGAGGCCGGTGCCGCCGAACTGCCGGCTGATGCCCGCGTGGGCCTGGCTGAATTCATCGAATACTTTCTCCAGTGCCTCCGCGGCAATGCCGATGCCGGTGTCCTGCACCGCGAAGCGGATCGCGAAATGCCCGGCGCCGGTTTCTTCCAGGCGCACCTGTAATTCTACGCCTCCTTTTTCGGTGAACTTCACCGCGTTGCCGAGCAGGTTGTGCAGCACCTGCGTCAGGCGCGCCGGGTCGCCGGATACCCACTCGGGCACGGCGGCGTCTATGTGAAATTCGAGGCCGATGCCTTTTTGCTGCGCCGCCACTGCATGCGCGCGGCCCACCTCGCGCACGAGCTGGAGCAGGTTGAAGTCGATCTGCTCGAAGGTGAGTCCGCTGCCCGTGATCTTGTTGTAATCAAGAACGTCGTTGACCACGGCCAGCAGGTGTTCGGAGGCAAACTTGAGCGACCGGAGGTTTTCGAGCTGGTGCGGCGCCGGGTTATCGGACAGCAGCAGGTGGGCCATCCCGATGACGCCGTTGAGTGGTGTGCGGATCTCGTGGCTCATCGTGCTGAGAAACTGTTTCTGCATCTTGCCCGACAGCTCGGCGAGCTGCTTCAGCTGTAGCTGCTCGCGGGCGATGCGTTTGAGCTGCTCGTTTTTCTTCCGCAGTTCGAGCAGCAGGGAGGCCTGGCGCGCGAGGCGTAGCAAGGTGCTCCGTTGCACTTCGGTCAGCTGGCCGGGCACATCGGAAAACACGCAGACGGTGCCCAGCGAAAAGCCTTTTGCTGAAATGATCGGAGCGCCGGCGTAAAAGCGAACCCTGGGATCGTGCTGCACGCCGGGCAGGTCGCGGAAGCGCTGGTCCTCGAGCGCATTTTCCACCACGAACAACTCGCTGCCCAGGATCACGTGCTGGCAGATCGTCAGCTCGCGCGGTGTTTCGGGCACCGGGTAACCCACCGAAGCTTTGTTCCACTGGCGGTGCTCGTCGATGAGTGATACGAGCGACATCTGCGTGCCGCAAACCAGGTTGGCAAGCTCGGCGAGTTCATCGAAATCACGCTCAGGCCCGGTGTCGAGAATATCGTAGGAATAGAGGTCTTCGAGGCGTTCTTGTTCGTTGGCAGGGATCATGGGAATGCTGGCTCCGGTAAAGATAGCCTATCCGGTAAAAACAGCGCATCCGCGCGGGAAATGCATGGGACAACGCGGGCTGTTCAGCGTGGGAAGTTCCAAACCAGGCGCCGCAGCCCGTCTTTCACGCGCTCCACGTTGAAGTTGATCAGGTAGCCGAGCGGGCACGGGAACAGCTTCAGGTAGGTAAGCGTTTGAGCCGCGTATAACGGCTTCATCAGCTCGACGGATTTACATTCAATGATGATTGCGCCTTCCACCAGCATGTCGAGCTCGTAGGATTTTCCAACATCCTGGCCCAGGTACCGCAGTTGGAGCGGCACATCAAGCTCCACGCGCAGGCCCCTCGATTGCAATTCCACTTTCATACAGAATTTGTAGGCCGATTCGAGCAGGCCCGGTCCCAGCGCCCGGTGCACTTTAATCGCGGCATCGACGATCTCGGTGCCGATGCGGTTTAATTCCTGTGCTGTCATGAAGCAAAGCTGGGTAGCGGAACGTCGGCAGCCATGGGAATAAAAACAGGATTTTATGGGATTTTTCCCGGGGTTTTTCAACGCGGAGAAAAGGAGAAAATAGTTTAGACGCGAAGGAGGCGGAGTACGCGGCGTTCGCTCGCTGCATGGCCATCCTCTTGAAAGGTAACGACACCGCTGCTCTTCGTAGGCGGAGCGTTCTGCTGCGCAGAACATGCGCGGGGGCTGAACTACTGTTCGTAAAGTACTATTTTGACCGGACTTGCCTTGGCATTCAAGTTTAGTCACAGTCGATACCAGTCAAGCTGTCTCCGCGCATGTCCCTTCGTAGGCGGAGCGTTCTGCTGCGCAGAACATGCGCGGGGGC
>NZ_SKFH01000047.1 GCF_004343705.1 Flaviaesturariibacter aridisoli | reverse complement strand
ACGCTTCACAACCCGGGATGAAATCCCCGGGGGCGGATGGCATCGATGCATGCCAGAGGCATGCGCGCCGTGGGAGGGGCCGCATAAACCGTGTGCGGCGCAGGGCACATTTGCAGTAAGGCGGGACAAAAAAATACCCCGCTCATCACGGGGTATCTAAACCAAAAACTATCTACCTGATGACACATCAAGCTTCGTTCACCGCTTCCTTCTTCGGCCTCGATGCGGGGTCGATCAGTTTGCGGGCTTCCTTGTATTCAAAATAGAATTCCGGGTGTTTGGATTTGTAAAACGCAGCGTTCCGGTCCATCCGCTTTTTGAGGCCGTCGTTGGTTTGTGCAATGAGTTTCTTCAACTCGTTGGTCTGCGTGCTGCGGGCCGTGGTGGTTTTGCGCGGCGCATCTTTTTCTTCCTTGAAAAGGCCCAGGGCAGCAGTGAAGCCGGTGATTGATTCGTCGGTGATCCCGTTTTCGGCACCGCCGGCAAGGGCCGTGTGGGCATCTTCCGCAATGAGGGTACACACCGCGTGCAGGCGGGCATCGGAGAGCTTGTCCAGCTTCGGCTCCGTCCAGGTGTTGCGGGCTTCCATGTCGGCAAGCCCTTCTTCGTTGGCCCAGCCCGCTGCCAGGGAGCTCAGCACGGCACCGGTGGCGCAAATGATCTCGCGCGTCGTCTTTTTGGCGCCGCCGCCCTGCTGGTTCTTTTGCTGGCGCAGCACCGCCGCATCGATGCGGTTCACCTGCCCATTCAGCCACAAAACTGCCTTTTGAAACGCCGGGCTGAGTGCAACCAGGGCCTGATTTTCTTTGCAAAACAAGAGAATGGCGCCGTACATGGCGATGTAACGGTTTTGAACTTTGGTCATCACTTTTAAATTTTAGCGTTAAAAAATAAAAGTGTTTTTAAGGTAGCAGTCGGTTTCAAAGGGGGCGGAAGACAAGACCAATATAACTCATCTTTCGGAAAAAACAAATGGGTAGCTTTCCGCGCCAGCAGACCCGCCCCTGGTTCCGACAGTTGCTTCCGCGACGACGACAGATGCCTCCGCGCCGACGGGCCATGCTTCCGCGAGTACGAGAGATGGCTCCGCGGCAACGAGAGATGCTTCCGCGGCGACGATAGATGCTTCCGCGGCAACGATAGATGCCTCCGCGGCGGCGATAGATGGCTCCGCGGGTCCAACAGCAGGCTCCGCGGCGACGTTAGCGGCCTCCGCGGGTCCATTAGATGCTTCCGCGGCGACAATAGCGTGTTCCGCGGCTACAACAGCATTTTGCTTTTGATTATCAACCGATTGCAGGTTGGGGTAGGTCTCGGCCCGTTCGCCGTGCCGCCCTTCGCTGCGCCGTCGCGTGCCCCCCGTGCCTGCGCGGTCCGGCTCTCCTCGGAAATAGGCGATCATCGCGGACGAAAATACCCCGCCGATCGCCCGTTCCGGTGCCCCGGAAGCGAACGCCGGGCCTGCCGGCCCGGCGTTACCCGTTAGTGCTTGTTGCGCGGGTCATCGGCTGGATTGATGTAGGTGATGGCGAAGGGCCCCATACCGTGCACCTGCACGACGGCCCTGCTCTTCGAAAAAGCATAGTGCGCCATGTTGGCCGGCAGCACGGCATAGCCGCCCCGCTTCAGTTGCTTGGCGGCACCGCGGTTCAAGGTGTTGCCCATCCCAAAATAGGCGCTGCCTTCGATCACCGTCACGTGCTCGATGGTCGGGTGCGTATGCGGCGGTATCGTATAATTGGCGGGCATCTGCAGGCGCACGGTAAAGGGGCCCTCTTTGGAAGGATCACCCTCGAGCACCGACATCTTTATGCCGGCGGGGAGAAAGGGTGGACCGGGCATCCACTTCATCGCGCTGTCGGTCGGGTTGTACAGCATGTGATGCGAGCCGTGCATCGCCGAATCCCCCTGGTGTTGCTGGTGTTGCGCGGAGGCAGTATAACTGCCCCATAACAGAACGCCCAGTAACAAGGCTTTCGATCTGCTTGTGTCCATAAACATGGTTTTTGGAGTGAAGGAATACCTATAAGGTACGAATCTTTGCCGGCCCTTGCAAGCGGGACGGTCGGCGCCGCTGTGCCTGTTCCGCGTGTAACTGAGCTTAGGTGCGGCTGCTTTGGAGCGGCGCGTTACATTCGCAGGGTGCAGCACATCGAATTCTTCCACCGCGCCCACTTCGAGAAAAAGTACCGACGCCGCCACGCGCGCAAGGCGTTGTCGTACTTCATCGACTTCTTCTGGGAAACCGACTTCGACGAGCTCTTCACCCGGTACCCGCAGGGCTTCACCGACGCCCTCTTCCCGAACCTGGGCTACACCTACATGATCAACCTGGGCACGCCCTTCGTGATGCAGCTCGGGGCCGAGCGCTACCCCGTGAAGCACGACATCTTCCTGCCGCGGCAACTGCCGCTGCTGGCAGAGCACGCCGCCGGCAACCGGATCTTCGGCATCAAATTCCGCGTATCACCGGTGGTGCTCGAAAAGACCGTCAACTTTTCCGAATACCGCGCCTCGGTGCACCCGCTTTCCTACCTGATCGACAAGCCCCTGCTGCAGCAGGTGAAGAGCGCCCGCAGCTTCGACGAGCGCGTGCAGCTCCTCTCCGACCACTACGGCCGCATCATCGAACGGCCCACGGAAGCCAGGCACCCGGTGCCCATCGTGACGGGGCTGCTCAAAGACTGCGGCGAACGCCGCGACTTCACCACCCCGATCGCGGAGCTTGCCGCCGCGCGCGGCATCAGCGCCCGCACGCTGCAGCGCTACTTCCTCGCTACCACCGGCATCACCGGCAAGCAGGCGCTGCAGATCCTGCGCATCCGCACGGCCGTAGAACTACTGGTAAGCCGCCCCGGAGACTTCCGCTTCGAAGATTTCGGGTATTACGATTACAGCCACTTCTTCAAGCACCTGAAACAGTTCCTCAGCCCCCTGTCCCCCGAAGGGGGCACTTTAGCGGGAGAAACTTCTCTGGCTGCAGCTTTGCTGAAGTCCGCACGCACCAAATAAGAGAAGGGATCGCTTTGCGATCCCTTCTCTTATTCCAATAATAAAAGCTGCCCGTAATTGTAGGTCTATTCGGCCTGAGTGCCCCCTTCGGGGGACAGGGGGCTTGTCTATCCACCCGCACGCTGGCGTTCTTCCTCACTCGCCGTCGTTCGCTTCCGCGCGGCCTGCACCTTGCTGTTGCCGAAGCGCCAGGTAAAGGAAAGCGTACCCACGCGGGTGTCGCGCACGGCATGCCATACTTCCACATAGCGGCCTTCATAGGTAACCGTGGAGCCCGGATAGTTGCTGCGGAAGATGTCGGTCACGTTCAGGCGCACGGTGCCTTGCCCTTTGAGCACCGTCTTTTGCACACCGGCGGAGATATTGGTCTGCGGGCGGTTCATCGAGTAGCCGTCGCGGCCGCCGGTGTAGTAGTTCCCGTTCAGCTCGGCACCCCAGCCTTTCGCGAAGGTGAAGGTGTTGTTGATGCGGAAGTTGCCGGCCGGCGAGCCGTTCGATACCGCGGCGCCGCCGATGTTGCCGTTGAAATGATTGTAATACACGTTCAGGT
The DNA here is from genome assembly GCF_004343705.1 of Flaviaesturariibacter aridisoli. Taxonomy (GTDB): domain Bacteria; phylum Bacteroidota; class Bacteroidia; order Chitinophagales; family Chitinophagaceae; genus Flavisolibacter; species Flavisolibacter aridisoli. The sequence goes on along the minus strand of NZ_SKFH01000047.1, from coordinate 12,881 downwards.
TGCCCATCAGGTTCCACCAGGGTTTCACGCGCCAGGGCAGCGTGGCGGTGAGGCCGAAGTAATCAGACGACTCCAGGTTCACCGGTATCTGCACGGTAATGTTCGAGTCCTGTCCAGGCTTGATCTCGAATTCGGGGATCACATCGAGAATGCGCGACAGCACCACCGACTGCGGATCGGTGCTATGGCTGTAGCCCAGCGTGAAGTTGAGTTGCTTCACGGTGTAGCTCGCCTCGTAGCTCCACGTCAGCTGCGGCTTCAGCAGCGGCGCGCCGGTGGCATAGATGGTGGCGTCTACCTGGAACAGGAAGGGGTTGAGCTGCGAATAGCCGGGACGGTCGATGCGGCGGCTGACGGATACACCCACTACCTTGTCGTCGCGCAGCTTGTAGTTCAGGAAGGCAGACGGGAAAAGCTGGAAGTAGTCGTTGCGGAAGCGCGCGCCGGTCTTCGATTGCAGCGTGCGGATGTTGGTCTGCTCGCCGCGCAGGCCCAGCTGCAGCGACCACTTCTGCCAATCACGGCTGCCATTCACATAAGCCGCGTTGTTGTATTCTTCGTAATAAAAGCGGTTCGTCTTGGTACTGTCTACGGGCCGGCTGTTGGCGAATACGTTAAAGAATTGTGCGTTGTTATCCGAATGCACGTAGCTCGATTTGGCGCCGGCCTCGATGCGTCCGCCCTTGAAGGGATGGCTGTAATCCACCTTGCCCGAAGTCAGGGTCAGCTTGCCTTTCTGGTCGCCGTCAAGAATATCGGGGTTTCCCTTCAGTGTGCCGTCGAGGTTGTAGAAGTTACTGGCGGTACGCGTCAGCGAACTGCTGCTGTAGACGCCATAGTCCAGGTCGGCGCTCAACTCGTTACCCGTGCTGTCGAAGCGCGTTTTGAAGTTGACGTTACCGACCACATTGCTGTTTCCATCGTCGTTGGTCGCACTGGTCAGGAAGCGGAAGTCCGGCGCACCCTGCGGGTTGTTCACATCCGTGGTGATGTTTCCGGTGCGATCAATAGCAGCCGACGACCCATTGACCACGAAGCCAAGGATGCTCTTTTTGGTAAGGAAGAAGTCGGCACCGAGGCGGGCATTGTGCGACTGCACGCCGACTTCGGAATAATTATCTTTTACATCCGAGCCGGTACGCAGGGTGCCCGTGTAAAAGTTGCGGTTGATGAACAGGTGGTTGAGAAACTCCCGGTTGCCGTAGTTATACGACCCGAAGAAGTTGGCCTTCTTGCTGCGGTTGTTGAAGGAGGCGGCGGCGCCGGTCTTGGGCAGGAAGCCGCGGCCATAGGAGGCGTTGAGCGTGCCGTTGGTGCCGAGGCGTTGGTCTTTCTTGAGCCGGATGTCGATGATGCCGGAGTTACCTGCGGCGTCGTACTTCGAAGAAGGGTTGGTGATGATCTCTATGCGCTCGATGGCGTTGCTGGGCAGGCTGCGCAGGTAGTTGGCAAGCTCCTGGCCGGTCATCGGGCTCGGCTTCCCGTCGATCATGATGATAACACCGCTGCGGCCGCGGAGCGAGATGGCGTCGTTGTTGTCGACCATAACGCCGGGCGAACGCTCCAGCACGTCGATGGCCGTGGAGCCTGCCGACACGATGCTGTTTTCGACGTTCACCACGATGCGGTCGGCCAGCTTCTGGATAAAAGGCTTGCGTGCGGCAACGGTCACGGTCTTAAGCTCGTTGCCGGCAGGCGCCAGGCTCAGCGCCGGCACGCGGGCGGTGCCGCCGGCGGCCACGGCAAAGGGGGCAGACCAGGCCGGCTGGTGGCCGGTCATCGACACGTGGAGGAGGTAATTGCCTTCGGGCAGCCCCTCGGCCAGCGCGCTGCCGTCCTTATCGGTGAGTGCGGTCTTTACGAGCGCGGAATCTTTGACGCGCCGTATTTCTACAGTGGCGCCGTCGAGCGCGGGCTGCTGCGCGCTGCGGATGGATACGGATACGGAGCCTTTCCCGCCCTGCGCCCCTGCCGCAAAAGCGGTGGCCAGGAACATCCCCGTCAATAAGTGCTTCCTCATGGCTTTGATTTTGAACAAAACAACCCGGAATCGCCGGCTCCTCCTAGCCAATTCGGAATCAATGGCACCGCGGGCTTGCGAATGGCCCTATCGCTCCATCTACGAAAATGGTCGTGTCTGATATTTACATAACACCCGGGCCGGTTCGCGATTGCCGATTGCCGATATTTGCGCCATGACTTACGACATCAACCAGATCAATGATCTTATAAAGAACCGCCGTTCCACCTTTCCGAAGCAGTTCGACCCGGCCGCAACCGTCGACGAAGCCATTGTGCGCCAGGTGCTCGAGAACGCTACCTGGGCACCGAGCCATGGCAACCTGCAGCCCTGGAAGTTCGTGGTGTTCAGCGGCGAGGGCCGTCAGAAGCTGGCGCAGTTCCAGGCGGAGCTGTACAAAACGGCATCGGGCGACAACTTCAAACAGGCCACCTACGACGGACTGCTGGCCAACCCGCTGAAGGCGTCGCACGTAATTGCCCTCTGCCTCAAGCGCGACCCCAATAAAAAATTCCCGGAGATCGAGGAAGTATCGGCCGTGGCCTGCGCGGTGCAGAACATGTACCTGACCGTAACCGCTTACGGTGTTGGCGGCTACTGGACCACCGGCGGCGTCACCTACCGCGAGGCGGCGAAAGAGTTCTTCGGACTTGGTGAAGACGACAAGCTGATGGGCTTCTTTTACATCGGCGCCATCGCGGTAGCCTCACCCGCCAAGGACCGCGCCCCCCTGGAAGATAAGATCGAGTGGGTTCGGGCGTGAAGCGTGAGCCGTGAGGCGTGAGCGCGAAATGCGCAGCAACATAAGAAAACGTCCCGCACAAAATGCGGGACGTTCTTTGTTATGGGAAACATCGTTACCGACGGGTGCCAGCCACTAACGGCTTACGAACTACATCCGTGCGAGCACTTCCGCTTTCTTTTTCTCGTATTCCATCTGGTCGATCAGGCCGGCGTTGTACAGTTGCTTCAACTTCTGCAGCACGGCCATCGGGTCATCGTTGCTGGCTTGCGGCGCAGCGGGCGCAGGTGCAGGAGCGGGCACGGGATCGGGCGCAGGCGGCGAAGGCGGGGACACTTCCGCTACAGCGGCAACGGAAAGCGGCTCCGGGGCGGGTTGCGCGGAGGTTGCCTGGCGCTGGTCTTCCAGCTGTTCCTGCGCCAGCGTATGCAGCTTCCGTGCCTGCACCTTCGGCAGGTAATCGATGGTGGTCGTAGTGCCGGTGGTCGTCATCACCATGAACTCGGAGCCGAGCATCCCTTCTTTGAAATGGGTATCCTTGATGTCGCGCAGGAGGCAATCCTGGAAGTCCATCGACAGGCCCAGGTTTTTGGGGCGGCAGAAAATAATGCGCTTCGTGGTAAGCGCCACTCCATCGGGCGCGATGTTCACGGCGGGCTTACGTTGCACACCGAGGTAAACAAGTTCCTCTTCGCGCATCAGCATGCCTTCGAGCTTGGAGGCCAGCTTTTCCACGGCCTTCGGATCCTCGTGCTCATTGAGGAAATTCTGCAGGTTGATCATACGTAAAATTAAGTCATTCAGCCAATCTGTGGAAGACGTGAGGCGTCAGCCGTGAACCGTGCGCTCACGATGCGCGATAAAAGGAACGGATGCCTTGGGCATCCGTTCTTTCGTTATCAGGCGGCAGCGCTCCCGCCTCACGGTTCACGATGCTACACCCGCTTGATCGAAGCTCCGAGCGCATTCAATCGCGTATCGATGTTCTGGTATCCGCGGTCGATCTGGTCTACGTTCTGGATGACGCTCTTGCCTTCGGCGCTGAGTGCGGCGATGAGCAGCGACACGCCGGCGCGGATGTCGGGGCTTGACATCTTGATGCCGCGCAGCGGGTACTGGCGTCCGAGGCCGATCACGGTGGCGCGGTGCGGGTCGCAGAGGATAATCCGTGCGCCCATGTCGATCAGTTTGTCCACAAAGAACAGCCGGCTTTCAAACATCTTCTGGTGCACCAGCAGCGAGCCTTTGGCCTGCGTGGCCACTACCAGGATGATCGACAGCAGGTCGGGCGTGAGGCCGGGCCAGGGGTGGTCGTACATGGTGAGCACGCCGCCGTCCATATAGGTCTGGATCTCGTAGAGGTCCTGCGCCGGCACATGGATGTCGTCGTCAATAAAATTCATCTGGATGCCCAGCTGCTGAAAGCGGTCGGGGATGACGCCGAGCTGATCGAGCCGTACGTTCTTGATGGTGATGTCGCTCTGCGTCATAGCGGCCAGCCCGATGAAGGAGCCGATCTCGATCATGTCGGGGAGCATGCGGTGCTCGGTGCCGTACAGGCGATCAACGCCCTGGATGCTGAGCAGGTTGGAGCCGACGCCGGAGATCTTCGCGCCCATGTTGTTGAGCATGAGACACAACTGCTGGAGATAGGGCTCACAGGCCGCGTTGTAAACGGTGGTGGTGCCTTCGGCAAGCACCGCGGCCATCACGATGTTGGCGGTGCCGGTTACGGAAGGCTCGTCGAGCAACAGGTAGGTTCCCTTGAGGCCTTCGGTGGTAAAGTAAAAGAAGCCGTCTTCGGGAAAGTAGGTGAATTCAGCGCCGAGTTTTTCGAAGCCAAGGATGTGGGTGTCGAGACGGCGGCGGCCAATCTTGTCGCCACCCGGCTTCGGGATGAATGCTTTTTTCCAGCGACCCAGCATCGGTCCGGCAAACATTACGGAGCCGCGCAGGTGGCCGCTTTTCGCCTTGAATTCATCGCGGCGCAGGTAATTGATATCCACGTCGTCTGCCTGGAAGGTGCAAGTCTGGCGATCGATGCGATTCACCTTCACGCCCATCCCGCCCAGCAGGTCGATGAGGTTGTTTACGTCGAGGATATCGGGAATGTTGTGAATCGTTACCGGCTCGGGGGTGAGCAGCACGGCGCTGATGATCTGCAGCGCTTCGTTCTTGGCGCCTTGCGGAATGATCTCGCCTTTGAGGCGGCGGCCGCCTTCCACTTCAAATGAAGCCATGGGAATAGTTGATAGGTTGACTAGTTGATAGGTTGCCCAACCGGGGCCGGATGAATACCGGCGGCAAAGTACGTATCAACTAGGCAACCAATCAACTAAAAACTAGTAACGCTTTTTGCCATACTTGTTGTTGTTGCGCTTGCCGCCGCCTCCCTGGCCGGGCTGCGATTGCTGTCCGCCGCCACCGCCGCCGCGCTTGTAGCGGTTCTGACGTCCATATCGGCCCTGGGGCTGGTTCTCACGGTCCTGCGAGGGGCGGTATTGCTTCACGTAGCCCGAGTTGTTGAACTCCAGCTGGCCCTTGGTGAGGTTGGCCATTTCCTGCTGGATGGCGTCGTCGTGCACCGCGTCTTTGTGCCAGGTGTTATAGGCGAGCTTCATGTAATAAGCGATCGTATTGGCGAAGCCCTGGCGCTTGTTCTGGTCTTCTTCCTGCAGCGCTTTATCAATCACGAGCTCGAGGTGCTTGCCCAGGTGCGAGTAGCGCGGGTGGCGCTTCGGGTAGGGCAGCGGGTCGGGACGGGCGGCCATTTCCTCCCGCGTCGGGATCGGGTAGGGCGAGTCCACGTCGAGCTTGAAGTCGGTGATGAGAAAGAGGTGGTCCCACAGCTTCTGGCGGTAGTCTTCGATCGTTTTGAGATGCGGGTTCAGGAATCCCATCAGCTCTACGATATAATTCGCCTGGCGCTGACGCTGGTTGCGGTCTTCGATGGTAAGCAGGTGCTTTACCATATTCTGGATGTGGCGTCCGTATTCACGGATGATAAGGCCGGGTCTGCCGGTATTGTATTCCATTAATGAGGTAAATAGTGGTGAAAAAAAAAGCGCAGTTCAAAGTTTGCTGCCGGAGCCGGCGGCGTCGCTTAAGGAGGGGAACTGCAGCGCAGAAAGCAAATATAGCGACAATCGGGAAATGAGTAGACAGAACTGAGTGCAAGAAAGTGGGCAGGTCCGGCTTACCCATTGCCCTTCTCCCAGAGCTTGCCGGAGGGGCAAAAAGAAAGGGGCCCCGAACCAAGGCCCCTTTTACAAGCCACCATCCTCTTCCACCTAAGAGGCTCTTTATAACAAGGTTTGTACGATTAAGGGTGAAGCATCAAACTTCGTGAAAAGGATAAAACAAGTACCGGGCCAGTTTTAACGTTCCCTGTAAACCCCCACTCTGGCATGGTCAGCTCAACCATGTTTGGGGAATTTATGACCCAGTACCAAGATTTTGGGGCGATTTTCCCCAATGCTGATGCGTGTAACCCCTTGAGAGAGAGGCCTAAATGTATAAAGGGCACATTCCAATTATCTTTGCCGCCCCATGAACATCGCCGTCAATACCCGCCTGCTGCTGCAAGACCACCTCGAAGGGATCGGTTTTTTCGAGCAGGAAGTATTGCGCCGGATCGTGGCAGCCCACCCCGAGCACCGCTTTTTCTTCCTGTTCGACCGGCCCTATGGGTCCCGGTTCGTGTTCGGGCCCAACGTTACCCCCATTGTGGTGAAGCCCGCCACCCGTCACCCCCTGCTCTGGCGCCTTTGGTTCGACGTCCGGGTGCCACTGGTGCTCCGGCGCATCAAGGCCGACGTGTTCGTTTCGCCCGAAAGCTACGCTTCCCTCACTACGCGGGTGCCGCAGTGCCTCGTGGTGCACGACCTCGGCTTCCTGCATCAGCCCGATGCTTACAAGGGCGTGCACCTGGGCTACCTCCGCCGGATGCTGCCGCGCTTTGTGCGGCGCGCCCGCGTGCTGTGCACCGTCTCGGACTTCACCCGGGCCGACCTGCAGCAGCAATACCAACTCCCCGCCCATCGCATCCGCATCGTGCAAAACGGGGTCCGCGCGGGCTTCGCGCCACTCGGCTACGAGGAGCGCGCGGTAGTGAAAGAACGCTACACGGGCGGCACCGAGTATTTCCTTTATGCCGGCGCCCTGCAGCCCCGCAAAAACCTGATCAACCTGCTCAAGGGTTTCTCGCAGTTCAAGAAGCGGCAGAAAAGCAACTGGAAGCTGGTGCTCGCCGGTCGCCTTGCCTGGAAGAACGACGAATTCCTGACGCTCCTGCAATCCTATAAATACCGCGACGACGTTGTGCTCACCGGTTATGTGGACGATGGCGAGCTGCAGCGCCTGATGGCCGCCTGCTATGCGTTCGTGTACCCTTCGCTCTTCGAAGGCTTTGGCGTTCCGGTGCTCGAAGCGATGCAGAGCGGAGTGCCCGTACTCACCTCTTCCAACAGCGCCATGGCCGAAGTGTGTGGCCCCGAAGGCGCCCTGTATTTCGATCCGAAAGAACCCGCTTCCATTGCCGGTGAACTGATGCACATCTATAAGGATGAAGACGGACGCCGCCAGCTCATTGAAAAAGGACTCCAGCGGGCCAAAGATTTCTCCTGGGAAAAATCAGCGGAACAGCTTTGGGCCGCGATCCTGGAGACAGCCGGCACCCCTTCCTAAGGGTCAAGCCTTCTCGCGCTCTCTATCTCGTTCTCTCATTCTCTCGTTCTCTCGTTCTCCACTCTCCGGCCCCACTGTTGCATCCGTGGCGCTATGCAGAAGAAACCTTTCGACCTGCCGGTGATGTTGCGCCGCATTGAAAAGGCCATCGCGCCATTTCCGAAGGCCGACCTGTTGTACGGCACCCAGTTCCCCGGACAAAAAGCCGCTACCATGCTGGCCATTGCGCAGGTGGCAAAGGAGCAATATGGCGGCACACTGCGCGCCGACTTTGATGCCCTCACCGCGCTCAAAGGAGTCGGCCCCAAATGCGCCAACCTGGCCATCGGCGTCAGCAGCGGGCAGGCAGGCATTTCGGTTGATGTGCACGTGCACCGCGTCGTCAACCGCTGGGGCTACGTGGAAACGAAGGCGCCCGAAAAAACCATGACCGCGCTCGAAGCCCTCGTACCGCAAAAGCGACAGGTGGATATCAACCGGCTGCTGATGCCCTTCGGCAAGCATATCTGCAAGATGATCCCACTCTGTTCCACCTGCCCGGTGCTGGCCTATTGCCGGCAGGTGGGGGTGACGAAACATAGGTAAATTTGGTAGTTGGCTGATGCCGGAAATAAAAGAGGCACTGCTTCGCAATGCCTCCTTTAACTATACACTATAAACTATAAACTATTTGATCGGCTCGTAGTCTTTGAACAGGTTCACGCTGGTTGCCTCGTACTGGCGGCGGTAGTCTTTCCAGTAAGTGCCGTAGAAGGCGTTCACACGCTCCACGGCGCCGTCGATCAACTGTGCGGCGTTGGCCACCAGCTGGCGCTCCTGGGCACCGGGGGCGAGGCTCTTGCTCATGATGTAACTCTGGGCGAGCTGTATGCCGCTCAGCACGGTGATGTCGTCTTCGCGGGAGAGGCCTTGCTTTTCTACTTTCTTGCCGCCGATGAATTCGCGCAGCACCTTGATACTGTCCTGCATCCGCGTAGTGGCCTTGCGCAGCGAGTCGTAGGGCGCGCCTTCCAGTCCTTTGAGGCCGGCGCTGATCTTACCAAGTGTCTCCTCGCTTTCCGACAGGCGATCCATCGCTTCGGTAAGTCGATCCGTAGTTCTACGGAGCTCCTCCAACAGGGCGCGCTGCGCCGCCGTTACCGGGGCAGACTTGGCCAGGCGCGGATCCTCGCGTAGCGTCACCATCGTGGAATCGCTGGCCTTGCCCATCTTCAGCACTACTTTGTACGTGCCGGGGAGGGCCTGCAGGCCAGGCGTTTCGGGCGACCCGGCTCGTGGCTTCGGCGAGCCCGGCGCGCGGTAGCCTTTTTCTTCCATCCCCCACCAGCGGCGGTTGTAGCCCGTGTCGGCCTTCCACTTCAGGGAGCGTATCAGTTCATTCCTGTCGTTGTAAATACGCACATCAACCGAATCGGCTTTGCCGGCTGTGGTATCGGCAGCGAAGTTGGCCCAATAGGAGATCTGTGCCCCGCGTGGACGGTTGGGCGCGTCGTACAACCCGTAAGTGCTCCATTCGTACCCCGGCGCCGCACGGTATTGCGCCTGCCAGGCGTCGGGAGCGGCGTAGGCGGTAATACGTTTGGCAGGCACCTGCCCCTTGCCGGCCGCAACCCGGCGCAGCGGACGAATATCATCGAACACCCACAGCGCGCGGCCGAAGGTGGCGATCACGAGGTCGGCTTCGCGCTCCTGGATGGCCAGGTCGTAGGTCGACACGCCCGGGTAGCCGTTCTTCCACTGCTCGAAGCTGGCCCCGTTGTCCAGCGACACCCACAGGCCGCCCTCGGTGCCCACGAAAATCAGGTTGGGCTCGGTGGGATCCTGGATCATCGTGAGTGCATAGCCACTCACTTTCTTTTCATCCACCAGGCGCGTCCACGTTTTACCATAATCGGTGGTGCGGAAGATGTAGGGCTTGAAGTCGCCGCGGCGGTAGTCGTTACAAACCACGAAGGCTTCGCCGGCATGGTAGCGCGAAGCACGGATCTGCGGCACCCAGGCGCCCACCGGCATACCGGGGATCTTGCCGCGGAAGGAGGTCCAGGTTTTGCCGCCGTCGCGTGTGAGCTGCACGTTGCCGTCGTCGGTGCCGGCCCATAGCAGGCCGCGCTCGAGGCGCGAGGGCTCGATGGCCAGGATCGTATTGTAGTTTTCCGCCCCGGTCACATCCAGCGTCAGGCCGCCATTCTCGTCCTGCTTTTGCTGCGCGGCATTATTGGTGCTGAGGTCGGGCGAGATCGTACTCCAGGAAGCACCTTTGTCGGAGCTTTTGTGCACGAACTGCGAGCCGAAGTAGATCGTGTTCTTATCGAAAGGATCCTGCGCGATGGCGGCGTTCCAGTTGAAGCGAAACTTCACCTTCGGATCTGTCGAAGGCGGGCGCACGAACCAGCGTTCACCGGTCTTCCAGTTCATGCGGTTCACGTAACCCTGCTGGCTCATGCTGTACACCCACGATGCATCATCGGGGTCGGGCATCACATCAAAGCCGTCGCCCGAGCCGACGTTGTTCCAGTAATAATTACGGATGCCGCCGTTGGTCCAGGTGTAAGCCGGCCCGTGCCAGGAGCCATTGTCCTGCAGGCCGCCCATTACGTTGTAGGGCGTTTCGTTGTCAACGTTGATGTGGTAGAACTGGCCCAGCGCCAGCCCTTCGGGGAAGGTCCAGCTGCGGCCGCGGTCGCGGGTGATGCCCATGCCGCCGTCGTTGCCGTCGAGGATGAAATCCGGGTTCGTGGGCGAGATCCACCAGGCGTGGTGGTCGGGGTGAATGCCGAAGTAGGGCAGCAGCGTGCGGAAAGATCTGCCGCCATCTTCGCTCACTTCCACGATGTCGTGTACCGAATAAATACGGTTCTCGTTCTTCGTGTCCACGCGGATGTCCTGGAAATAAAAGGGTCGGTTCGTTACGATCCGCGGCTCGGCGGTGATGAGTTCCCATTTGAAGCCGCCGTCGTCGCTTTTATAGAGACCGTTCTTTTCGGCTTCCACCAGCGCATACACCCGCGTGGGCTGCGAAGCGGCGAAGGCGATGCCGCAGCGGCCCAGGTCGCCGCCGGGGAGGCCTTCCTCCTTACCCATCTTTTTCCAGTTGCGCCCGCCGTCCACCGTCAGGTAAAGACCCGAGCCGGGGCCGCCGCTCTTGAAGCTCCAGGGCGTGCGCCGGTGCTGCCACATGTTGACGATGATCTTGTTGGGGTTGGACGGATCCATCACCATATCGCCCACGCCGGAGGTATCGTTGGTATGGAGGATGAGCTGCCAGGTGGTGCCGCCGTCGGTGGTCTTGTACACGCCGCGTTCGGGATGCTCGGCGTAGGGGTTGCCGATGACGCCGGCATACACCACGTCGGGGTTGCTGGGATCGATGAGGATGCGGTGGATGTTGCGGGTCTTTTCGAGCCCCATGCGCTTCCAGCTGCGGCCGCCGTCGAGCGTTTTGTAAATGCCTTCGCCGATGTTGATGGAGTTGCGGGGATTGCCTTCGCCGGTGCCCACCCATACCACGTTGGGGTTGGATTGCTGGATGGCGATGGAGCCGATGTTGAGCGTGGGCTGCTCGTCGAAGAGGGGCGTCCAGGAGCCGCCGGCATTGGTCGTCTTCCACACCCCGCCCGAGGCGGCGCCGATGTACCAGACGTCCTGGTTGCTGTTGACTACGTCGATGCAGGTAACGCGGCCACTCATCGACGAGGGCCCGATGTTGCGGGGCTTCCAGCTTTTGAATTGGGTGAGGGTGGCCTTTTGGGCCGTGGCAGCGGTGCAGAGCAGCAATGCGGTAAGCAGGGTGAGTAGTCTCATGGCAGGGAAATGAATTTACGGTTGCCGGTTTCCAGTTGCCGGTTTCCGGTTTGAAGATAATGCGGAGTCCGCTAAGACCGCTCTTTAACGGATGAGCGGGAGCTGTCGGCTGAAGATTGTGCAAGGACGGGCCTTTCACATTTGTTTGTCAATCCGCCGGCGCGTGCCTGTCGTATCTTTAAAGAAGCAACACATCATGAAAAGAATCCTCGCCTTGCTGCTGCTGGCTGTTGGCCTGCAGCAGTGCAGCTACTCCCAAACGAAGCAAAAGCCCATGAGCGCCGAATCCAAAAAGCATCCGCAATACTCGCATACCGATACCTCGAAGGTGACCATGGCCAACGACGAGTGGAAGAAGTTCCTGCCCGCCGACGTCTACGCCGTTGCCCGCGAAAAAGGCACGGAGCGGCCCTGGAGCTCGCAGCTGGAAGGCAACAAGGAAAAGGGCACCTACTATTGCGCCGTGTGCGGCAATCCCCTCTTCGTGAGCGACACGAAGTTTGAGAGCGGCTGCGGCTGGCCTTCCTTTTACGAGCCGGTAAGCAAGGGCAGCATCATCTATACGCCCGATCACACCTACGGTATGGAGCGTACCGAGGTGCAGTGCGGCCGCTGCAAGAGCCACCTGGGCCACGTGTTCGACGACGGCCCGCCGCCCACCCACCTCCGCTACTGCATCAACGGCGTCGTGCTCGATTTTAAAAAAGCCCAGGCCGCCGAGGCGACTTACAACAAACAATAGGAATCCAGATAGGGAGTGACAGCCCCCCGCCTGAGGCGTGGGGGCTTTGTTTATTGGTCTACTGGTAAATTGGTAAGCCGGTTCGCTGGCATCCGCTGAACCCCTAAACCTCCTGAACCTCCCTAAACCTTTCTAAACCCTCTAAGAGGCTGTCTAAAATTAGTTAGTTGGTTTTCAGTATGTCTGGTTTGAGCTGAGCCAAAAGGAAAAAGGGCGTCTTGCTTGCTGATAGAGAGGTGAACAAACATTGGTTACAATGCAAACTCTGTATCAGGTGCCTGACGCCCTTTGGAATAAAGTAGCTACAATATTTGAGCCGAAGGTGCGGCGGCGCAAGCATTCCCTTCAACTGATCTTCAGCGGCATCATTTATCTTTTGAGCAACGGCTGCAAGTGGCGCTCGCTTCCGCCGCAGTACGGCGATTACCGCCTGGTATGGTACTACCTGAACAAGTGGGCCCGCTACGGACTGCTGGACCGGGCGCTATACCTGGTGGGCATTCAGCTGCGGCGCCGGCAAGGCAGAAGCGGCGAGCCTTCGATGCTGCTCATTGATGCCCAGTCGGTAAAAACCGTGGCCGGCACAGGCGACGAGGTGGGTTATGATGCGGGCAAAAAGGTAAAGGGAAGAAAGCGCCACCTGGCTGTGGACACCCAGGGCACCGTCATTGCCGCCGGCGTTACTTCCGCTTTTGTTCATGACAAGACCGGGGCGCGCGTGCTGCGCGATGATGTGGAGGACCGCCCTTCGGTGCGCACTATTGTCGCCGACGGCGGCTACGACGGACCACCGGCTTTTACCGCAGGAGGCAGGATCCGGTGGGTGCTCATTCAGCGCAGACACTCCAACCGCTTCTCCCCCCTTCCTGTCAGATGGGTGGTGGAAAGAA
>NZ_SKFH01000046.1 GCF_004343705.1 Flaviaesturariibacter aridisoli | reverse complement strand
TCTTGTAAAAGATCTGCTTCCGCACCGGTGCGGCTGACATTATTTCCGGTGGGGAGGTTTCCGCACCGGTGCCGGGGCTTTCCCTTGCGAAGGGCGAACTTCCGCACGGGTGCGCCTGACAACCTTTCCGATGGGAAGCCTCCGCACCGGTGCCGGGGCTTTCCCCGCTGCGGGGAAATGCTTTTTGCCTGTTTTCCGACCTCCCCGCTGCGGGGAAAGCCATTTTCTCCGGTTTTTCGGCTTCCCCGCGCCGGGGAAAGCCATTTATTCCGGTTTTGGGGCTTCCCCGCTGCGGGGAACGTCATTTATTCCGGTTTTTCGGCTTCCCCGCGCCGGGGAACTGAAAAACTCCGGTTTTTGTGCGGGTTTGGCGGGTGATCCGAATGGAGGTTAAGGAAGGGAAGAAAGGGGCACGGCCCGCCTCACAGAGCGGGCGTAGACGAGTGATTGCGGCCCTCCTACTACTGCTCCTTCTTAAACGCCCCCACATGCCACAGGATCCCCGACGGGTCGATGAGGGCGAAGGCATCGCCCCAGTCCTCGTGGCGGATGTCATTGAGGCGGGCGCCGGGAAACTGCCCGGGCAGGTCGAGGGCGGCCAGCTGCGCGTGACAAGCGGCCACGTTTTCCACTTCGAGAAACACCATGGTATTGTCCACCCATTCGGCCTTATAATAGCGCTGCAGGTAAAAGGCCGTGGGGCCCAGGATGAACACCGACATGTCGGGGAAGAGCACACGCTCTTCAAAGCCGACGGCGGCATAGAATCTTCGCGATACGTCGTAGTCTTTGGCGCCGATGAAAGGGCGGATGGAACTTGCGGAAGTAAGCATGCGCGAAAGATAAACCTTCAAAACCATCAAAACCCCCACAACTACCAGAACCTATCTTTGCTCTTATGTCCGAACGCACTGAAGTAGGCTCCTTGGGCGAATTTGGCCTCATCGAGCACCTGACGAAAAACATCGAGTTCCACAATGCCTCCACCCTGCAGGGCGTAGGCGACGATGCCGCCGTGATCGATCACTTCGGCAAGCAGACCGTACTGAGCACCGACCTGCTCCTCGAAGGCGTCCATTTCGACCTGTCGTATACACCCCTGCAGCACCTTGGCTATAAGACCGTGGCCGTCAACGTGAGCGATATCTACGCGATGAACGCCACGCCCACGCAGATCCTCCTCAGCATCGGCTTCTCCAACCGCTTTTCGGTGGAAGCGCTCGACGAGTTTTACGAAGGCGTCTATGCGGCCTGTGCCCGCTACGGCGTCGACCTGGTGGGCGGCGACACCACTTCCTCGCAGAAAGGCTTCGTCATTTCCTGCACGGCCATCGGCGAGGTAGCCCCCGACCAGTACGTGAAGCGCACGGGCGCGCAGAAGGGCGACCTTCTCTGCGTATCCGGCGACCTCGGCGCGGCCTACCTGGGCCTGCTGCTGCTGGAGCGCGAAAAGCGCATCTGGATGGAAAACCCGCAGATCCAGCCCGACCTCGAAGGCGAGAAATACATCGTGGGCCGCCTGCTCAAGCCCGAAGCCCGCAAAGACATTATCGAGTTCTTCGCCGGCGCCGGCATCCGACCCACGAGCATGATCGACATCTCCGACGGCCTTTCCTCCGAGCTGCTGCACCTCTGCAAAGGCAGCGGCGTCGGCGCGATGCTCTACGAAGAAAAGCTCCCCATCCACGACGACACGCGCGCGGCGGCCTTCAAGTTCAACAGCGAAGCCACGGCCTGTGCTCTCAGCGGCGGGGAAGACTACGAGCTGCTGTTCACCATCCGCCAGGACGACTTCGAAAAGCTGGGCAATGTGAACGACATCACCGTCATCGGGTACATCACCGACGCCGAGGCCGGCGTGCAGCTATACAGCAAGGGCGGCAACAAATACCCCGTGACCGCGCAGGGCTGGAATCACATGGGGAATGCATAATAGCTATTGAATAATACCTATTGAATAAGGACGTATGCGGAGTTGGATGGTGGGATTGATGGCCATGGCCTTCCTGGCAGGTTGCCGGAGCAGTAAGGAATTTTCGCCGACGAAAAAATACGCGCCCGAAGTGGTGCGGAAAGACTACCACCTGTTTCGCTCCATCCTGGAAGACAGCCACCCCGGGCTGTACTGGTATACGCCGAAAGACAGCATGGACCGCTACTTCGAGCGCGGTGCCGCCATGCTGGGCTCCGACTCGATGACCGAAACGCGCTTCCGCGCCGTTCTGAGCTACGTGCTCGCGCAGCTGCACTGCGGCCACACCTATGCCCGTCCTTCGAAAGCCTTTATCCGGGCCGCCGGCGACGGCTTCTCCTATCCCATCGCGCTGAAGTTCTGGCCCGACACCGCCGTGGTGACCGACAACCGCGACCGCCGCGACAGCCAGCTCACCGTGGGCTCGATCGTCACGTCGATCGACGGGCGCCCCATGCGGAGCATAACCGACACCCTGTTCCGCTACCTCTCCGGCGACGGCTACAACCGCACGCACCTCTTTCAAACCCTCAGCAACCGCGGCGGATTCGGCAACGCCTACATCCCCGTATTCGGTTACAAACCCAAGTACAAGCTGGCCTGGACCGACACGCTCGGCGCGGCGCATACCGCGACGGTGAACCTGTTCCTGCCTTCGCGCGACAGCAGCCGGCGGGCGCCGCGGCGGCCGGCGATGCCCCGGGCGCAGCGCAAGCGACTTCTCCGCGACGCCATGCGCCGCCTCCGCTTCGACAGCACCGCGCACACCGCTTACCTCGACCTGGGCACCTTTACCAAGGGCTACGGCCTCCGTGGCTTTTTCCGCCGAAGCTTCCGCGGCCTCCGCAAGCAGGGCACGCAAAATCTCGTGATCGACCTGCGCGGCAACGGCGGCGGCTCGGTCAGCAACTCCAACCTGCTCACGAAATACATCGCCGACCACCGCTTCAAGATCGCCGATTCGCTCTTTGCCGTGCGCCGCAACAGCCGCTACCTGCGCTACCAGTCGGACGGCTTCTGGAACAACCTGTTCCTTGTATTCATGACCGGCCGCCGCTCCGACGGCAACTACCACTTCCGCTATTTCGAGCAGCACTTTTTTCGACCGAAAAAAAAGAACCATTTCAACGGGCACGTATATGTGCTCACCGGCGGCAACACCTTTTCGGCATCGACGCTCTTTGCCGGCGCCGTGCGGGCGCAGTCCAACGTAACGATCGTGGGCGAAGAAACCGGCGGCGGCGCCTACGGCAATAACGCCTGGCTCATCCCCGACGTGACGCTGCCCGGCACGGGCGTGCGCTTTCGCCTCCCGCTCTTCCGCCTCGTGATCGACAAGAACGAACGCAAAGGCACCGGCGTGCAGCCCGAAGTATTTGCCGGTCCAACGGTAGAAGCCATCCGCGACGGACGGGATTATAAGATGGATAAGGTGATGGAACTGATCCGGGAAAAAGATAAGGAACGCAGATCATTATGATTTTTATGATGAGCGCGGATTCACTTTTTCGTGCGTCAGCAAATCATAACTAATCTTAAAAGATCCGCGTATCCCGCTTGCGGGGTCAGCGTTCCTTCTCTACCGGCAGGGAGAAATCATCCGCATCCCTCCAGAACGGCAGCTTTTCGCGCACGGCGTTCAAATGGTTTTTGTCAAGCGTAATGGTGAACAGGTCTTCTTCGTGCGCCTTGTGGTACAGCACTTCGCCCAGCGGGTCTACCACCATCGAGTCGCCGCTGTGGTAGATGCCGTTGCCGTCTTCGCCGATGCGGTTGACCCCGATAACATAGCACTGGTTTTCGATGGCGCGGGCCTGCAGCAAGGCCTTCCAGGCCGTAGCCCTGCGTTCGGGCCAGTTGGCTACGTAAAGCAGTACGTCGTATTCGGCGCCTTCGTTCGTGTATTGCTGGCGGCTCCATACCGGGAAGCGCAGGTCGTAGCATACGAGACAGTGCACGCGCCAGCCGTTCACCGAAGCAATGAAGCGCTCCTTGCCCGCGCTGTAGTGCTCGTCTTCGCCCGCATAGGCAAAGAGGTGGCGCTTGTTGTATTGGCCGATGTGGCCGTTGGGCAGCACCCACAGGAGGCGGTTGTAAAAGGCGTCGCCCTCGCGCACCATCAGCGACCCGCAGAGGATGACCCGCCCTTCGCGGGCCACGCGCTGCATCCAGCGCACGGCTTCACCGTCCATCCCTTCGGCCAGCGTTTCAGGCTTCATGCTGAAGCCGGTGCTGAACATCTCGGGCAGCACGATCACCTGTGTTGCTTCGGTGCGGCCAAGGATCTTTTCTTCGAGCGCACGCAGGTTGGCGTCGCGGTCTTCCCAGTGGAGGTTCGTTTGGATCAGTGTAAAAGTGAGCGGGGACATGATTGCAAGTTAGGGAAAGGACTGACGGGCGATCGCCCGTCATTGCGAGCGCAAGAGATGCTTTTCCTTTCCGCGCGATCTGCGTGCTACTTCGCCAGGTACTCCGGCAGCGCCTTCGTAATGATATGCGTCCAGCCCTGCACGAAGTTTTCGCGGGCAAAGGCGGGGTGATGCGGTGCGATCGTTTCGATGCCTTCGTGGGTCAGCACAAGGCGGGTGCGGTCGCCTTCTTCGGGGTCGAGGCGAAAGGTGACGAGCGTGTCGCCGGGATAGCCCTCGTAGCGCCAGGTGTGTGCCAGCAGGTGGGGCGGCAGTCCTTCAGTGATGCGGCAGCGGTGCACGAACACCGGTCCTTCTTCCGGTCCGCCGTTGAAGGAGAATTCGAAGCCCGGCTCGGCGTGAAAACCGGGGATGTCGAAATACCATTGCTTCATCTCGTCGGGCTGTGTCAGCGCGGCCCATACTTTGGCCGGCGCTGCTTCGAGCACCTGTGTGATCTGGATGGGTTCGTTGTCGCGCATGCGGATTGTTTTACCAAAGTAACGGAATGGGTCAGGCAGAAAACACGGATCACGCAGATCAATTTTTCGGAGCAGGAGAAAACCAGCGCAAAGCGATGGGTGCTCTATATCTGCGTTCTGCGCGTTCTGCGTGCTACCCTTCGCGCAGCGCTTTTACCGCCGCGGTAGCGAGCTCGTATTCGTAGCCTTTCTGGATGAGGTAATCCTGCGTTTTCTTTTGCCGCACGAGGTGTTGCTCGCCCTTGAGGCTCTCCCATTTTTTTTCGGCGAGGCGCGCCAGGGTGGCGTGGTAATCGGCTTCGGGAATTTCTTTCATGCCCTGGCGGATGCAGTATTCCGACACGCGCTTTTGCTTCAGCTCGTAGAGGATCTTTTTGCGGCCCCAGTCCTTCATCCGAAACTTACCACCGGCGAAAGCCTTGGCGAAGCGCTCCTCGTTGAGGTAGTTTTCCTCGATGAGCGTGGAGATCACCTCGTCGTGCTCGGCGCGGCGCACACCGAGATCCCAGAGCTTTTGCTGCACCTCGTGATGGCTGCGCTCCTGGTAGGCGCAGTATTGCCGCAGTTTCTGAAGCGCTTCTTCTTTGGAAAGGATCTTTTTCTGCATCGGAAAGAATTTTCCATATTCAATGCTCAAGTGCGCCCTTCCTTGAACATGGAGCGTTGTTTATTGAACATTTTCCTAGGCTTCTTCCAGCAGCTCGCGGCAGCCGAATTCCTTCTCCAGCAGCTGGTCGTAGTAGTCGGCTTTTTGAAACAGGTTGCGGAACATGGCCACGCCCGCTTCCTTGGTCATGTCGAGGTCGTACATGATGCAGCTCAGCACGATGCTTTGCTTCACGCAGCTCAGCACGAGCCCGTCGAGCTGGTGGTTTTCTTCCAGCAAAAACTGGTAGAGCGGCCGGATGGAGCTCGTCTGCGTGGGTAGCAGGCACAAGTATGCATCACCCGCCACGAAGAAGTTGTCGGGGTTGTAGTTGATCTTGATCTTGGCATTGCCGGTCTTTACCGTCCAGTTGTTGTGGCCGTCGCGGGCGAGCTTCACGTCTTTGCCCAGCTCTTTGAGAATGGCTTCTACGGTAGAGGCCACGCCCACGGGCTTCGTTTCCTTTTCGGGCATCGCCGGAAGCTTCACCTCGGTGCCGCAGAAGGGGCAATACTTGGTAGCGTCGATGTTGGAGGCCGTCACCAGCGTATCGCAACTGTGGCAACGTGTGGAAGGCTCGCCCCGGTGCGGACTGTACAGCTCGAGGGCCTCGCGGAGGTAGCTCACCGGCAGGGCAAAGCCCAGGTTGTCGCCGCCCCGGATGATGAACGAGTTGACGCCGATGACCTCGCCGCTTTTGGCTACCAGTGGGCCGCCCGAGTTGCCGGGGTTGATGGCCGCGTCGATCTGGATGTATTTGATGCCGTCGCGGATGCGGTCGGCTTTGGAGATCACCCCCTGCGTGGCCGTGTAGTTGAGCCCGAAGGGGTGCCCGATGGCCACCACCACGCCGCCGTCTTTCACCTCTTCGTAGTTGCCGAGGCGGATCTCGGGAACCTGCACCTCGGCGGGCGGCTGCAGGAAAGCGAGGTCGTGCTTCCGGTCGGTATACCACACCCGCGACAGCCGCCTATCGAAGTTGCGGCCCGCAATCGTCACCTCGGCGTTTTTGCCCACCACGTGCTCATTGGTCACGATGAGGTCGAACTCCTTCACGTAGAAGCCCGTGCCCGTGCTCGTTTGCGTAGCGATCTGTATGATCGCAGGCCGGTAGAGTTCTATGATCTGCTGTGTGTTCATTGCTTCCTTTCATCCTTCGACTGCGCTCAGGATGACAGGAATCCCACTGTCACGCTGAGCGTAGCCGAAGCGTTATTTCGTTTCCATATTCAAAAACTCGATCTCTCCCGTGAAGCTCTGGTTGAACGACAACAGGCTGTCGTAGCGGAGCTTGTCAGGGCGCATTTTCATGTCCGGGTATTTGTTCTTCCACTCGGCCTCGATGCCTTCGATGGCGCGCTGGATCTCCTCGCCGATGAGTACGGATCCGTCGGCATCGGTAAAGGGAACGGTGAAGCCGAGCTCGCGGAAATAGTTGGGATAGTTCACCATCAGGAACAGCTGGTAATACTCGGTCAGCGGGCGCGGAAGGCTGTAGGAATACTGGCAGTACGAAAAGCCGTATTCCGAGATCTTGGCGGCGATGGCCATATGCTTGTTGTCGCGGTACCAGCCGATGTTCTGGTTGGCGTTATAGATGGCGTCCGAAATCGTTTTGTGCGCCTGCGGCAGTACGATGGAAAACGTATACTTGCTGCGGAAGAGGTAGGGAAACACCTCCTCTTTAGGGCGGGCCTGGAGCTTCAGAAATTCGTCGGCCATGTCCTGGTTCTTTTCGGTCACGGGCCGGTCGTCTTTGCGGAAGTAGATGTCCACGATCTTTTCGAGCGCCAGCAGCAGGCGTCCTTCGGGCACGATGCAGAAGTCGATGCGGTAGGCGAGGGCCAGCAGCAGGTAGGCGATGCCGCCTGAATATTTATCGGCGTCCACCGTTTCGATGAGCTCCAGGGTTTCCTTGATCCAGTGCTGCATCCACTTGTACTTCACCTCTTTTTCCTCGTCGGCAACCGGCTCCACGTGCTCGGTCTCCACGGGCAGCAGCGACGCAAAGTCCTGCACCAGCAGGTCGTCTTGCTTGTCGGCCTTGGTGGCGAGCTCTTTGAGGCCGTAGTAGAGTTTGCTGGGGTTGGTGGTGGCGATGTCGGAGTTGAAGAGCATCTCGAGGCGCCCGTCGTGGAAGGCGAAGCGCGTGTAGTAGAGGGCGAAGTTCATTTCCAGCAGGCGCCGCATCACGGGCACGCTGGCCTGCGGCATGGCCGCGAGGGGCACGGCGGCGGAGAAGCCGGCTTCGTTGTATTGGCCGCGGATGATCTTGGAGCCCTGGTAAAACAGGAAGGTGCCCGAGGTGCCGCCGGCGGCCGGTGTGTGCACCACGTTGCCGGTCACCTCGTCGCGTAGGTAGTCGAAAAAGGCGGCGATGCTTTCGTGGATCTTCTTTTCCTTGAAAAGGGTTTCGGCCTCGTTCCACCGATCGACCTTGGCGGGCGGCTTGTTGTTGTCGGAGTAGCGGCCAAATGGGATCTGCGGTGCCATCGGGGGGGCGCCGGGTACTTCTTCCTCCTTCTTTTTTGACCTGCCAAAAAATCGCTCCAACATAGTGCCGTTCCTTTTCGCCTCCTGCCTGCAGCCCGGGGGACGTTCGACTGCTTCAAAATACGGGCCGCAGCCTACCCGAAAGTAAGGGTAGTGCGGTGATTTACAACGGAAGAGCCGCCCCCTGTTCCCCGAAGGGGGCATTTAAATCAGGGCTTTTCATTAGCAACGCGGGCAATTTTTAAGTAAACGAAAGTGCCGGCCAGCCCCAGGGCAACCGCCGGTGCAAAAAAAGTAAGTAAATCTAAGTGCCCCCTTCGGGGACAGGGGGCTTTTTTCCTTAGCTTCGCCCATCCTGTTTAATTGTAAGATCCATGAAGTTTATCGTTTCGTCGTCGCAGTTACTGAAGCAACTCCAGCAGATCTCCGGCGTCATCAATGCCAACACGGTGCTGCCCATCCTCGAAGACTTCCTGTTTGAAGTGGAAGCCGGCAAGCTGACGGTGGTGGCCACCGACCTGGAAACGGTCATGCGCATCCAGCTCGATGTGGAAGCCCGCGAAACCGGCAAGGTGTGCATCCCCGCCAAGATCCTCATCGACTCGCTCAAGAATATCCCCGACCAGCCGCTGACCTTCACCATCGACAAGAACTTTGGTGTGGAGATCACTTCCGACAACGGTAAGTACAAGGTGATGGGCGAAAACCCCGACAACTTCCCCAAGGAGCCCGCCGCCGAAGACGCCACCACCTTCACCATGCCCGCCGAAGCGCTGGTGACGGCCATCAACAAAACGCTGTTCGCCGTGAGCAACGACGACCTGCGCCCCGCCATGACGGGCGTATACTTCGAGCTCAACAAAGATTATATCCAGTTCGTGGCCACCGACGCCCACCGCCTGGTACGCTACAAGCGCACCGACGTGAGCTGCCCCAAAGCCGACTCCTTCATTGTGCCCCGTAAGCCGCTCAACCTGCTGAAGAGCGCCCTGCCCGACAACGAAGACGAGCTGACGGTATCTTACAACGGCAACCACCTCTTTGTGAAGCACGGCTCCACGCAGATGAGCTGCCGCCTCATCGACGCCCGCTTCCCCGACTATAAAGTGGTGATCCCCACTGACAACCCGTACAAGATGGTGGTGAGCAAGCCATTGTTCCAGAGCGCCCTGCGCCGCGTGAGCGTCTTCTCCAACAAAAGCACCAACCAGGTGGCCCTCGCCATCACGGGCTCCGAACTGAGCCTGTCGGCCCAGGACATCGACTTTTCCTTCGAAGGTAATGAGCGCATGAAGTGCCAGTACGACGGTGAAGACCTGACCATCGCCTTCAACGCCCGCTTCCTCATCGAGATGCTCAACGCCGCCGAAGGCGACGAAGTGCGCGTGGAGCTGTCTACGCCCACCAAGGCCGGTATCCTGCGCCCCACCGACGCCGACGAGCACGAAGACCTTCTGATGCTGGTGATGCCGCTGATGCTGAATCAGTAGGGCCCCACCAAACCTCCCCGAAGGGGGAGCTTAAGAGACGGAGCGCGCAGCGCTCCGTCTCTTTTTTATTTCCCTCCCGAGCGTGCGCTTCGTCATCCCGATCGCAAGCGATCGGGATCTCTTTTCGCTTGCGATCAGGCCGCTGCACTCCTTCGGAAAGCGGGGTGCCTATCTTTGCCCACATGAATTTCGTGCTGCTCGCGACATATGACAACTACGTGGACGCCCACATTGTGCAGGGCCGGCTGGAAGAAGAGGGCATCCGCTGCTGGCTGAAAGACGAGCATACCCTCACCATCAACCCCCTCTGGAACAACGCGATGGGCTACATCAAGCTGATGGTGCCCGAAGAACAGCTGGAGCGCGCCCGCGCCATCCTGGCCACTCCCGGCGACATCGAATAGCTGCCCGCCGAAAGCGCCCGCCGCATCCGCGCTGCTTGCCGTACCTTACTGCGCACTCCGAAAACAAACCTGTATGAAAAGATGGTTCCTGGCGCCACTGCTGCTCCTGCTGCTGGCTGCGCCCGCCCGCAGCTGGGCCTGGGGCAAGCAAGGCCACGAAATGGTAGCCCAGATCGCCTTTCACTTCCTCGACCCCGCCGTCCGGCAAAAAGTGCTGAAAGCCCTCGACGGCTTCAGCATCGAAGAGGCCGCCACCTGGATGGACGATGCCCGCGCCAACCACTCCTTCGACGCCATGCGGCCCTGGCACTACATCGACATTGAAAAGGGAAAAGACTACCAGCCGGCGGTCGATAAGAACGCGCTCACCATCCTCAACGGCGTTATCGGTAAGCTGCAGCAACAGGCCTCTTTTACCGGCAATGCGCAGCGCGACCTCCTGCTGCTGTTTCACCTCGTGGGCGACATTCACCAGCCGCTGCACACCGGTTATCCCGCCGATAAGGGCGGCAACAGCATCAACGTGGATTACGACAACAGCCAGGTAAACCTGCACAGCCTCTGGGATACGCGGCTCATCGCCGACGAGAAGATCACGGTGGCCGACTGCCTCAATCTCTACGCCAGCTGGCCCCCCGGGCGGGCGGAGGCTGTGCGCAACACCGGACTGATGGGCTGGATGACCGAATCGCGCGCGCTGCTGCCGCAGGTCTACGCGTTCAGCGAAGGGCGGATCGACAAGAGCTATTGCGCGCAGAACAAAGCGCTCGTAGAACAGCAGCTGCTCAGCGCGGGCCTGCGCCTGGCGCGGGTGCTGGAGCGCTCCTTCGGCACAGGCGCCTAAGCGGCCTGTCCCGGCTCGGCCTGCGGGGCTTCCACCACCGCATTGAGCTTTTTCTTGCTTTGTTTTTCGATGAAGCGCAGCGACTTGAGTGCCAGCACGATCCACAGCCAGCCGAGGGCGAAGCCTGCCAGCACGTCGCTGGTGTAGTGCACCCGCAGGTAAACGCGGCTGAAGCCGATGGCGAGGATGAACAGGAACAGGCACACGATCAGCGTCCACTTGAGGCGCTTGTCCTGCACCGAATGCCAGGTGATGTAGATGAGCATCCCGTAAAACGTCATGCTCATGAGGGCGTGTCCGCTGGGAAAGGAAAGTCCCCGCGCCGGCTCTAACAGGGGAATGAGGGGCCGCTCCCGCCCGAAGAACTGCTTGAGACCGCTCATCAGCACGAGGCTGCTGAGCGCGATCGCCGGGATCTTAATCGAATACCAGCGGTGGGGCTTTACAAACAGGAACCACGCAATAAGGCCCAGGTTGGCCGGAATGAGGAAGCGGTGGGTGCCGAAGAACGTGATCACCTGCATGGCGCGGTTGCGCGACGGCGTTACAAATCCCTCGAGGTAATCGAACACCTGCTGGTCGAAGGTGTTGTTTTCCAGCACAAACACGCGGCGCACCAGGTAGGCGAATCCCACCAGGGCCACGAAGAACATGGCCATGACGAACATCATCTCCACCGACAGCAGGGCAAAGCTTGCCCAAAAGCGGCGTACGCGTTTGGAAAAGTTCCGGAACATGGTTCAACGGATACAAACGGCGTGCAAACTTGTGCTTCGACCCCGGTTTGCCGTATTTCTACGCTAAAATTTGCCGTATTTCCTCTCTTGTACAGACCGATTCGCTTCCGGTACTTTGCAGCATATCAACACAGTCTCTACTGCGTAGGTTTTTGTTTGGCTATCTGATCCGTATCACCGCCCCGGCGCTTTCGCCAGGGCTTTTTTCTGCCCCACCCCGGCCCCCTGTCCCCCAAAGGGGGCACATAGATCGAGGCTGTTTTTCATGTTTCCATCATGTTTCCAATCGATGATGTTCCAGCGTTAATTCCCGAGTTTTAATAGCAGGCCTGTTTGAATATTGTATTGAAAATTCTGCAGTAAAAAGCCCCGGCGGTACCGTCGGGGCTTTTGTATCGACAACTTTAGTAAACGATCCTTTCTGCAAGGAAAGATCGACCTAAGCGCCCCCTTTGGGGGACAGGGGGCTAGGGCTTGTAGATGCCATGTTTGATGGCATACACCACGAGGCCGGCCACGTTGCGGGCGCCGATCTTGTCGAGCAGGCGGTCGCGGTAGGATTCCACGGTGCGGACGCTGTTGTTGAGCTGCAGGGCGATCTCCTTGCTGGAAAATTCCTGGCAGATGAGACGGATGATCTCTTTTTCGCGGTCGTTGATCTCGGCGGAGGGGCGGCGACGGAAGGGGTTGAAGGAGCTTTTGGCAATAAGCTCGGCGAGGCGGGGCGAGGTAGAAGCGCAGAAATAGACCTCGCCGCGGTGTACCATGTCTACGGCGGTAAAGATCTCCTCCTTGGAGGCGTTCTTGAGCAGGTAGCCGCGGGCGCCGGCCTCGAGCATGTCCACGATCACCTGCTCCTCGTCGTAGGTGGAGAGGCCGATCACCGGGAGGTCGGGGTGGCTGTGCTGCAGCAGGCGGGTGGCGGCCACGCCGTCTATGTTGGGCATGCGGATATCGGTGATGACGACGTCGGGCTTGCAGAATTCCACCATGGCCAGGAGGTGTTCGCCGTCGGCGGCCTCGCCTACCAGCTCCAGGTCGGGGTTTTTGCGGAGCATCACCCGGAAGCCGTCGCGGAAGATCTCGTGGTCGTCGGCAATGAGGAGGCGGATGGGTCTGTCTTCGGCGGCACCGGGCGCGAGCGCGTCTTCGCCGGTCCTGTCGTCGGTCTGGTTCATAGCTGGTTGCGTTAAATCGGGATTCTAAAGATATAAGATGTGCCCTTCCCTTTGCGGCTTTCGCAAAAGAAGGCGCCGTTCATGATCTCCACACGGCTGCGCAGGCTGCGGAGGCCGATGCCGCCGTTCTGGGCGAGAAGCTTTTCGTAGTCGAAGCCTTTACCGTCGTCGGTGGTGGCGAGCACGAGCTCTTTTTTCTCCTGCTTCAGCGACACCACGAAGCGGCGGGCCTCGGCGTGCTTGAGGGTGTTCTGCATCACTTCCTGCAGGATGCGGTAGAGGTTGACGGCCTTGCGCTCGTCTACGGCCACGGGTTGGGGGCAATCGAAGCGGATGTCGAGGCGGCCGCTGCGGCGGATGTATTCGAGGAATTCGCGGGCGGCGGCGGCGAAGCCTGCGCGCTCCAGCGAGGAGGGCATGAGGTCGAAGGTGATCTCGCGGATCCGCTTCATCAGGCTGTCAATGTGGGCCGAAGTGCGCCCGAGCTCCTCCTGGTCTTCGGCGTCGGTAAGGGCAAAAGAGTTGATCCGCATCTTGACGGCGGCCAGCACCGGCGCCAGCTCGTCGTGCAGGTCGCGGGCCATGCGGGCGCGCTCCTTCTCGAGGGTGGTGATCTCGGCCAGCATGTTCTGGCGGTGCAGCACGAGGTTGCGGCGCTGCTGTCGGATGATGGAAATAATAAAGAAGACGATGATCAGACCAACGACGCCGCAGGCAATCAGGATAGCGTAATAAAGGCGGGTTTCCTGGGGATCCATAAAACGGCGAGTGCGTAAGTTAGATTGACAAGAAGGTTAACTACAGGGATGATGATATACACGCGGCCTACAAATGTCGGATTGTTGTCAAAACCGAAGAACCAGAAGATTTCCACGATTGCCGATGCGGTGTAGAACAGAACGAGGCAGATGCAGATCAGGAAATCCGGGTTTTTCAGGGTGAGCCGCTGTTCGGTAACAATCAGGTGATTGATATACTGCACGCTCATCAGAACCGTCAACAAAGCATAGGAGACACTGAACCGCGAGCTGAACGCCATCAGGTTTCCCCAAATCAATGTATCGGAAACCCAAATAACGATCAGCATCGACCCAAGTACATACGCCAATGTTTTTCGGAAGAGCCGCCATTCGTAAAACATCCAAATCAGGACCAGTGAATCCACTAAGGTGTAAATGTCACAGTTCGGTGCATTCGTTTGCCAGATGCGCCCCGTGATCTCGCTGGCTATTTCGTTCAGAAGCCCCATCAAAAGAAACAGGAGGAATGGGATATATCGCCGTGCTACCTGGTGCATGCGGAACGCACCGAGCAGCACAGCGATAATGATCGAAAACGAAGAGGCAAAAATGAATGCGTACGCGTTCATTGCTCGTTATTGATTGAGTAAGGAAGCGGGAGGGCAAGTTACCGGGCAACGGTGAGCCATTTCCATGATCTTGCCGTCTTCGGGCTGGCCCGGGAACATATCGTTTCCTTTGTCGTCTACACCCACGAGCACGGCGTGGATGCTGTTGTCGGCATTCATACCGTAGTAGATGCGGATCTGCGTCGGGTTTTGCTGCAGGAGGGTAGTGATCGCCGAAATGTCGAATGTTTCGCTGAGCGGCATGGCGCCCTGGAACTCGTCGGACATCATTTTGCCGATGTTGGTACGGTACAGCGTGGTCATGTCGATGGCCGTCTGGAGGTCGATTTCATGATTCATAAGCAGTGGAATTAATTTGAAACGCCAAAATCCGCACAATTTCCCATACCAACAACCGTATTTCTACTATGATTTATGCCGGTAAATACGGTTTTCGTGTCCATTGGTCTATTTGTCTACTGGTCTATTGGTAACCAGGACCTGCCCAGCTTGCTTTTCGTCGGGGTTTTGGAAGGCCACAGCAACCAGGCGCCCGGTTTTATTAAAAGCGTCCGTAACAGGTTCTTTACCAATTAACCAATAGACCGATCAACCAATTAAAAAAGGGCCGCCTTACGACGACCCTTTCCTGTTCCGCGAATGTTGCCGCGTAAAAGACCCTTTTTACCAATAAACCAGTTACCTGATTGGCCTGCCTTGCTAATAATCGATGACCTGCTCTTCGACAGCGGCGGGCAGCTCGCGCCACTCGTATTGCTGGTTGCGGAGCTGCGGCTCGAAGCCGGCCTCGCGGATCGCATCCTGGATGGTGCGGCTCGTAAAGCGGTGCGGCGCGCCGGCGGCGCTCACCACGTTCTCTTCGATCATGATGGAGCCGAAATCGTTGGCGCCGGCATGGAGGCACAACTGGGCGGTCTGCTTGCCCACGGTAAGCCAGGAAGCCTGGATATTCTTTACGTTGGGCAGCATGATGCGGCTCAGGGCGATCATACGGATGTATTCTTCGGGCGTGGTGAGGTTGTGCACGCCGCGGATGCGCGTCAGCAGGGTGTCTACGTCCTGGAAGGTCCAGGGGATGAAGGCCAGGAAGCCCTTGGCTTCTTCCGGCTTCAGGGCCTGCACGTCGCGGATGCGCACGAGGTGCTCGAAGCGCTCGCGGATCGTTTCCACGTGGCCGAACATCATGGTGGCCGAGGTGGTGATATTCAGCTTATGGGCTTCGTGCATGATGGCCAGCCATTCGTCGGCGCCGCACTTGCCCTTGGAGATGAGGCGCCGCACGCGGTCTACCAGGATCTCGGCGCCCGCGCCGGGGAGCGAGTCCATACCGGCTTCTTTCAGCGCCCGCAGCACGTCGTGGTGGCTCATGCCCTCGAGCTTGCAGATGTGCGCCACCTCGGGTGGGCCGAGGGTGTGCAGCCGGATGTCGGGGAATTCGGCCTTGATGGCGCGGAAGGTGTCCACGTAAAACTGCAGGCCGAGCCCGGGGTGGTGGCCGCCCTGGAGCAGCAGCTGGTCGCCGCCGTATTTGATGGTTTCCCGGATTTTGCGCCGGTAGGTATCCATATCGGTGATATAGGCCTCGGGGTGGCCGGGGATGCGGTAGAAGTTGCAGAACTTGCAGTTGGCGATGCACACGTTGGTGGTGTTCACGTTGCGGTCGATCTGCCAGGTGACCTTGCCGTGGGGCACCTGCCGGCGGCGCAGGCTGTCGGCAATGTTCATCAGGTCGGTGAGGGGCGCGTGCTCAAAGAGCGCCATGCCTTCTTCCACGGTGAGGAAGCCGAAGGCCAGGGCCTTGTCGTAAAGGGGGGAGAGGTTCATCGGCCGCAAAGGTACGACAGGGAAGTATCGAAGTCGGAAGTGGGAAGTCCGAAGCAGTGTTGCCGTCCATCCAATTCCGACTTCCGACTTCCCACTTATCTACTTGTTTAAGTAATTTGCCCTAGGCAGCCTTTAGGCCGCCCGAGCTGTCTTCCTCACAAACCACCATCATGCGCCGAGCCCTTTTCCTCCTGCTGCTTAGCTGCCACCTGCTGCCCGCGGGTGCGCAGGAAGAATTCGTAGAGCCCTCGCGCTTTATCACGCGGGTACGCTTTCAGCAGTTCACCGGCGGCCTGATCGTATTCAATGCGCGCTTCAGCAACTTCCCCGATACGCTCAACTTCATCCTCGACTCCGGCTCGGGCGGCATCTCGCTCGACTCCGCGATGGTGGAACACTTCAACCTGAAGCCCACGCCCTCCAACCGCACCATCCGCGGCATCGGCGGCATCAAGAACGTCTCCTTCCTCCACGGGCAGTCGCTCCACGTGCCAGGCCTCAGCATCGACAGCATGTCCTTTCACGTCAACGATTACAGCCTGCTTACCAGCATCTACGGCGAGCGGATCGACGGCATCGTCGGCTACTCGGTGCTGAGCCGCTACGTGGTGAAGGTCAACTACGACTCGTCGTGGATCGAGTTCTGGACGAAGGGGGCCATCCGCTACCCCCGCGGCGGCTTTATGCTCCACCCCCAGATCAATACCCTGCCGGTGCAGTCGCTGCGCGTGCGCGACAACCGCGCCGTGGAAACGCGTTTTCTCTACGACATGGGCGCCGGCCTCAACCTGATGTTCTCCACCGACTTTATCCGCGACAGCGGCTTTCTCAAAAAGGGGCGCCGCCTCTTTGCCAAGGAGGCCGAGGGCATGGGCGGCAAGGTAGACATGCACATGACCGTCATCCAGCAGGTGCGCCTCGGGCCCTACCGCTTCCGCAACGTGCCGGTATACGTGTTCAAAGACACCTTCAACGTTACGTCCTATCCCACGCTGGGCGGCCTCATCGGCTCCGACCTGCTGCGCCGCTTCAACGCCATCATCAACTACGACCGCAGCGAGATCTACCTCGTGCCCAACAGCCACTTCGATGATCCCTTCGAATACGGCTACTGCGGCCTGGAGCTTTACCTTATCAACGGGGTGATCGAGATCGGCGACGTGGCCAAGGGCTCGCCGGCCGAAAAGGCCGGGCTGAAGGAGGGCGATGTGGTGGTGGCCGTGAACCGAAATTTCAGCCAGAGCCTCAGCGCCTACAAAGCCCTGCTCACACAGACCAGCGAGCCGGTGCAGGTGGTGTACCGCCGCAACGGCGAGCTGAAGGAGGTGCGGTTTATGGTGAAAAGCATCCTCTAGATTGAATAGTGAATAATAGCTATTGAATATTGAATAATGTAGGCCTTGCGGTACATTTACCGGCTTATTTCGGGTACTCGACCCGTTATTCAATACACATTATTCAATAAATATTATTCAATAAACGAATGGTTCGGTTTGAACGCTTTCAATTATCCAACGGCCTGCGTGTGCTGGTCATGCCCGATACGGCCACCCCGATGGCGGTGGTGAACGTGCTCTACGACGTGGGCGCCCGCGATGAGGAGGAGTCGCGCACCGGCTTTGCCCACCTCTTTGAGCACCTCATGTTCGGCGGCTCGGTCAACGTGCCCGAATACGACGACCCGCTGCAGATGGCCGGCGGCGAAAACAACGCCTACACCACCAACGACCTCACCAATTATTATATCCAGATCCCCGCCGAGAACCTCGAAACGGCCTTCTGGCTCGAAAGCGACCGTATGCTGAGCCTGGCCTTCTCCGAAAAAAGCCTCGACGTGCAACGCAAGGTGGTGATGGAGGAATTCAAGGAGCACTACCTCAACAAACCCTACGGCGACGTGTGGCTGCGCCTCCGCGACCTCTCCTACAAAGTGCACCCCTACCGCTGGATGACCATCGGCAAGGAGCTGTCGCACATCGAGCACGCCGGCCTGCAGGACGTGAAAGACTTCTTCTTCAAGCACTACCGCCCCGTGAGCGCCATCCTGGTGGTGGCCGGCAACGTAACGGCGGAACGCGTGCGCGAGCTGGCGGAGAAGTGGTTCGGCCCCATCGAGGCCGGCGTACGCTACGAGCGCAGCATCCCCGCCGAGCCGAAGCAGTCGGCGCCGCGCCGCATCGAGGTGGTGGCCGACGTGCCCCTGGACGCCTTTTATAAGTGCTGGCACATCTACAGCCGCCTCGACCCGCGCTACTACGCGGCCGACCTCATCACCGAAGTGCTCGGCGGCGGCGGCTCGTCGCGCCTCTACCAGGCCCTGGTGAAAGAGCAGAAGCTGTTCTCCAACATCGAGTGCTACCACTTCGGCACCGTGGAGCCGGGCCTGCTGTGCATCGAAGGCAAGTTGGTGAAAGGGGTGGCGATGGAAGACGCCGAAGCGGCCGTGGAACGCGAGCTGGCAAAGCTGAAGGCCGAAGGCATCAGCGAGGCCGAGCTGCAGAAGGTGAAAAACAAGACCGAAAGCGTCATCGCTTTCGAAGACATGAGCCTGATGAACCGCGCCAACTCCCTCGCCTTCTACGAGCTCCTCGGCGACGCCGAACTGATGAACACCGAGCTGGACCGCTATAACCGCGTTACCGCCCAGGACATCAAGGACGAAGCCGCTATCATTTTTGACGAGAACAATTCGAATACGCTCTATTACAGAGCGAAGGTTTAAAAGCCCATTAATAACCGTCATTGCGAGGGCTGGAGCGAAGCGGAAGCCCGAAGCAATCTTACCCACGCTGGCTCCGAAGCCCAAGGCTGCAGCGTGGACGTAGATCAGATTGCTTCGCTCCACTTCGTTGCGCTCGCAATGACGTTTAAATTGCAACTATGCTGGACCGCAAAACGCCTCCCCATATCGTAGACGCCGTAGACCTGCACCTGCAGCTGAAGCCCTATGAAAAGTATACGCTCCGCAACGGCGCCGACGTATACGCCATCAATGCCGGTGCCGAAGACGTGCTGCAGCTCGAGCTGGTGTACTACGCCGGCAACTGGTTCGAAGACCGCAACCTCATTGCTGCCTCGGCCAACTTCCTGCTCAAGAACGGCACGAAGAACAAAACGGCCTTCCAGATCAACGAGCACTTTGAATACTACGGCGCTTACCTCAACCGCAACTGCTACAACGAAACGGCCACCGTGTCGATCCACACGCTGAGCAAGCACCTGCCGGCCCTGCTGCCGGTGCTGAAGGAGGTGCTGACGGAGTCGGAATTTCCCGAGCACGAGCTGGAGACCTATAAGCAGAACATGAAGCAGCGCCTCAACGTAAACCTCAAGAAGAGCGACTTCGTGGCGGGCCGCCTCATCGATACGTATTTGTACGGCGAAGAGCATCCATACGGCCGCTTCAGCCGCTTCGAGGACTTCGACGCCCTTACCCGCGACGAGCTGCTGGCCTTTTACGACCGCTGGTACCGCCAGGGCAAGTTTATCGTGTTCGTGTCGGGCAAGCTGCCGGCCGACATCTTCCGGCAGCTCGACGACCAGCTCGGCGACCTGCCCTGCTCCGCGCTGGCGCTGCCCGTCCTCCCGATCGTGCCGGCGGGTGAAAAGAAATACCGCGTTACCAACGACCCCAACGGCGTGCAGGGCTCCATCCGCATGGGCCGTGAGTTTCCCAACCGCCACCACCCCGACTTCCTCAAGGTGCAGGTGCTCAACAACCTCTTTGGCGGCTTCTTCGGCTCGCGCCTGATGACCAACATCCGCGAAGACAAAGGCTACACCTACGGCATCTACAGCTACCTCGAAAACCACATCCAGCAAAGCGCCTGGGTGATCTCCACCGAGGCGGGCCGCGACGTATGCGAGGCGGCTGTGACCGAAGTGTACAAGGAGATGGCCGACCTGCGCAACGAGCCCGTGGAGGCCGGGGAGCTCCAGCTCGTACGCAACTACATGATGGGCTCCATCCTCGGCGACCTCGACGGCCCCTTCCACATCATGGGCCGCTGGAAGAACATCATCCTCAACGGCGTTCCCGAAACCTATTTCGACGACCAGATGCGCACCATCCGTACCATCACGGCCGAAGAACTGCAGGCGCTGGCCAACAAGTACCTGCAGCCGGAAGCCTTTTACGAACTCGTGGTCGTTTAAAGCAAGCCGATAACGCGGGTAACGCAGCTAAATAAAAAATCCCATCGCAACGCGATGGGATTTTTGTTGGTAGGAAACACGGACCCGCGCTAGCTGCGTGCCGCTGTTATTGTTTTATGATCTTCTGTTGCCATTGCCAGCCGGTACGCACGTCGCGGAGCAGCAGCAGGTACGTTCCGGGCGCGAGCCCTTCGGTCGGCAGGCTGTAGTTGCCGCTGAACCGGCGCCCCGGCACCACGTCGCGACCCCAGGTATCGGTGAGGCGCAAGTGGTAGCTCCGGGTATTGCCGTTGGCATACAGCACCAATACATTGTGAACCGGGTTGGGCCCGGCGATGATGCCCGTTTCGGCAGAAAGGCTGCTGACGGCGGTTGCCGCCCAGGCCAGCGCTGCGGAATAGGGGCTGCTGCAGCCGCCGGTGGTTACACGCACCGTATAGTTGCCGGCCTGCGTCGGGGTGTAGGTACTGCCCGTGGCGCCGGTGATGGCGCTGCCGTTGAAATACCACTGGTTGCCGGCGGCCGCCGACGATTGCAGTTGCGCGCCATTCTGCGTGATCACGGGCGGTGCCGGCTGCGCGTTGATCGTGAGGTTGACACCATTGTCGGCACCCGTGCCGGCGGGCGCGCTGCTGATGATGCGTACCCGGTAGCCGCTGCCCGCAGCAAGGCCGCCAGGAAGCGTGGCGTTGATGCTGCCACTGCCGGTGCCGCTTTGCGTGCCGATGGTAACCGGCGCGGCAAAGGATCCCGATGCATTGCTTAACTGTACGGTAAATACGTTGCCGCTGGAAAAGCCCGCGCCGGCCACAAAGGGCACCACCACGGTCGTTCCGGCGCAGTAGGTGGATGCGCCGAGCGTGCTCACCCCGAGCGTTTGGTTGTGCAGCACCGAGATGCGGTTGCGGCCCACCCCGTTATACGCCGTGAACGCGCCGGCGACCAGCAGCTGGCCGTTCGGCTTCTGCAACGCATCCCATACGATACCGTTGCTGCCCGAACCCTGGAAGCTGTTGTCGAGCGAGCCGTCGCGGTTGAGGCGCGCGATATTGTTGCAGGCAGCGCCGTTGTATTGCGTAAAGCGGCCCATGATCAGCAGGCGGTCGTCGGCAAGCACCAAAAGGCGTTCGATCGCTGCGTTCGCACCCGTTCCCGGGTTGAATGCCGCATCGACACTTCCATCGTTGTTGAGCCGGGTGATACGGTTGCGGGTCACGCCGCCGAGCGTAGTGAAGTTTCCGGCAACAACGATTTTGCCATCGGCCTGTAAGCCGATGGAGTTGATGGCATCGTTGGACCCCGCGGGAACCACGAAGGAAGGATCGAGGGAGCCGTTGCTCAGGAAGCGCCGGAGCGGGCGCTCGTTCTGCGTTTGCAGGTACCAGAGCGCGGTTACGATCTTGCCGTCGGGTTGCAGGGCCACGGCCTTCATCGGCGCCGTCCAGTTGGGGGTTGTGGCAAAGGTGGCGTCCAGCGAGCCATCGGCGTTCAGGCGCGCAACACTGCGGCGGGCCACCCCGCTGAAGTAGGAAAAATCCCCGACGACCACGATCCTGCCATCGGGTTGCAACGCCATCCCATACATATGGTAGGCACCGTACCCGGCGTCGAAGGTCTGGTCGATGGCGCCTGAAGGCAGGATGCGGACAATGTAGTTTACCGGCCAGTTGGAATAGCGGTTGAATTCACCAACGGCGAGCAGCTTGCCGTCGGGAAGAAAAGCCATCGCATGCACCACCCGGTTGACGGCGAACCGGTCGAACCCGATCGTTGCCGTAAAATTCGTATCGATGCTGCCATCGCCGTGCAGGCGGGCAACGCCGCCACGGTAGTGCCCGTTATACCCGAAGAAGTCGCCGGCGATCGCCAGGTCGCCGTTGGAAGCCAGCGCTACCGCGGCGACGGTGTTGTCGGCGCCGGTGCTGGGGTTGAAGGCTAGGTCGATGCTGCCGTTGGAAAGGAACTGCACCAGGTGGTTGCGGCTACGGCGCGCCACGTCGTTGAACGAGCCCGATACCACGATCCGCCCGTCGGGGCGCAGCAGCACGCAGTGGCCGTAGGCCCGGATGCCGGTGCCGGCGTCGAAGCTGGCATCCACCGACGTTGCGTTCGCGTCCAGGCGCACGATGCAATTCGCCGTGCTGCCGCTCCAGGTATGGAAATTACCCACCACCACGAGCTTGCCATCGGACTGTACGGCCACGTCGGCCGGGTAATCGTTCGGGCCGCTGCCCGTGTTGAAGGAAGGATCGGGAACGCCGGTGCTGCTGAGGCGGGCCAGGTATTTGGCCGTCACCCCGTTGATGGCCGTAAAGTAGCCGACCGCCAGCACCCGCCCGTCGGGCAACAGCTTGAGGGAAGCGATGCCGGCGTTTGCCCCGGTGCCCGGGTCGAAGGACGCGTCGAGTGAGCCGTCTGCATTGATGCGCGCGATGTTTTTGCGCGGCACGTTGTCAAAGTTGTTGAAACTGCCGCCGACGATGATTTTTCCATCGGCCTGCAGCGCAAAGGTGCTGATGACCCCGTCGGGGCCGGCGCCGCGGTTGAAACCGGTATCGAGGGTGCCGTCCCCGTTGAGGCGCGCGAGGTACCTGCGGGCCGTGCCGTTGAAGCTGGTAAACTCGCCGCTGACGACCACCTTTCCGTCGGGCTGTGCCAGCAGGCGGGTGGCGCGCGCATTGAAGCCCGTGCCGGTAGCAAAGGAGGCGTCCGGGCTGCCGTCGGGCAGGAGGCGGGTAATGTAGCGGGTGACGCCGCCGATGGTAAAATGTCCGCCGACCACCACCTTTCCGTCGGGCAGCAGCACGGCATCGTTGGTGGCAACGCTCGCTTCGATCGCCGGCACAAAGGAGCTGTCGAGCAGCCCGTCGGCGCGTAAACGCGCCAGGCCGGTGCGCACGGTGCTGTTGAAATGGCGCGGGTCGTTGCTGATCAGCAGTTTGCCATCAGCTTGTAATTGCATCCGGTACACCGGATTGTCAGACATATCGCCCCGCCCGTACCCGGCATCGACAGCATTGAACGAAGCATCGGGAAGGCCGGACTGCGCCGAACCTGCCAGGGCAAAACAACCCGACAGGATGAGGAGCGAAAGTTTTCGGAACATATTATAGCAGTGTGGATTTAGTTTCAGCGCGGCAAATATATGCATCGATTTGTATATGACTCTGGCTGCAGGCCCCGCCCTATTGTTTTCCTCAACGTGTTCCACTTCACCGTTAGGGCGTACACGAACGCCGATCTACCCTCCGGAGGGTATTGCAGGGATCCGGTTTTTTATCGATCTTTAGTGGTCTCCAAAACGCTGCATATGAGATCCTGCCTGTTCTTCCTCTTCGGAGTGCTTAGCTGCCTCGCCGCATCCGCGCAAACGACCCAGCCGATCCTGCGCCTTGAAACCGGGATGCACTCCGCCGCCGGCAAGCGCATCGCCACCGACGCCGCGGGCAAATACCTGCTTACTTCCTCCGACGACCGGACGGCCCGCCTTTGGGATGCCGCCACGGGCCGCCAGCTGCAGGTGTTTCGCGTGCCGGTGGAAGGCGCCAGCGAAGGCAAGCTCTATAGCTGCGCCCTCAGCGCCGACGGCAAGCTCGCCGTAGTAGGCGGGCGCACCGGCTACGAATGGGAAGACGACTACTGCCTCTACCTCATCGAAACGCAGACCGGCCACATCCGCCAGCGCGTTACCGGCCTCGCGGGGATGGCCAACGAAATTGAATTTTCCCCCAACGGCCAGTGGCTCGCCGTGGGCATGGGCGGCAACAAGGGCGTCGCCCTCGTGCGCACCGCCAACTGGTCGCTGGCCCGTGTGCTGGGCAGCTACGAAGGCGACGTGTACCACCTCTCCTTCGACGCGAAGGGCCGCCTGGTGACTACCTGCGAGGACGGCCTCATCCGCCTCTATTCCGAAGACTTTGCCCTGCAGACCACCGCCCGCCACGACAGCCGCGCCGAACCCTTCAGCGTGGCTTT
Source organism: Flaviaesturariibacter aridisoli (assembly GCF_004343705.1). GTDB lineage: Bacteria > Bacteroidota > Bacteroidia > Chitinophagales > Chitinophagaceae > Flavisolibacter > Flavisolibacter aridisoli. The sequence continues at coordinate 13,095 of NZ_SKFH01000046.1, read as the reverse complement.
CAGCCCCAACGGGAAGCTGGTGGCCGTAGCCTACGAAGACAGTCCCGACGTGGAGGTGCGCAGCGGCACCGACCTGACCGTGCTCTATCGCCCCGCGCTCGGCGAAGCCAATGTGCGCGGCGAGCGCCTCGGAAAGGTGTGCTTCTCCGCCGACGGCAAGCGCCTCTACGGCGGCTCGCACTACAGCATCGTGGACGCCGACAACAACGCCCACTTCGTGATCCGCTGCTGGGAAGACGCCGGCAGGGGCTCCTTCCGCGACCTGGCCCTGCTCAACAACAGCGTTGCCGACATGAAGGCCCTGCCCAACGGCGGCCTCGCCGTACTCGGCTCGCACCCCGACCTGGCGGTGCTGACGGCGGCCCATACCACCGGCTGGTACCACAACAGCAACAACAACGACTTTTCGGGCACCCGCAAGGGATCCTTCCGCGTGGGCCGCAACGGCGCCGTTTTCGGCTTCCAGCCCTACCACCAGCCCGACCTGAGCTTCGAAGTGCCGGGCCGCACCCTGCAGCAGAAGGAAAGCCAGACCGAGCCGGCCGTGACCGAAGCCCAGGGCACCCGCGCCGACAAAGGCAGCGTAGACAAGCGACCCAGCATCAACGGGCGCGAGGTGACCTTTATGAACAATTATGAATCCTGCGTGGGCGTCGACGTCAGCTCCGACGGCAACTACGTGGTGATCGGCGGCAGCTGGAACCTCTATTGTTCCGACGTGCGCGGCCAGCAGGTGTGGAAAGCAACGCTGCCCGCCAACTGCAAGGGCGTCAACATTAGCGGCAACGACCGCGTGGTGCTGGTGCAGCTCAACGACGGCACCATCCGCTGGTACAACATGACCAACGGCAAGGAGCTGCTCGCCTTCTTCCTCCACAACGACAAAACGCGCTGGGTGCTCTTTACACCCTCGGGCTATTACGACGCCTCCGCAGGCGCTGAAGACCTGCTCGGCTGGCACATCAACAAGGGCAAGGACGGCACGCCGGCCTTCTTCCCCGTGTCGCGTTTCCGCGAAGCCTACTACCGCCCCGACATCATCGACGCCGTGTTTGAGAATTACGACGAGAACCAGGCCATCACCTTCGCCAACAGCCGCGACGAGCGCCGCCGCACTACCGCCACCGCCGCCGCCGTGCAAAGCAAGCTGCCGCCCACCATCAGCATCCTCAACCCCGCCGGCGGCAGCACCGTGAGCAGCGAGACCGTGCGCATCGACTACAGCGTCAACACCCCCGAAGACGCGCCGGTGAAAAGCGTGAAGGTGCTCGTCAACGGGCGGCCCGTGGCGCTGGAGCGCGGCATCAAGGTGCAGCCTTCCAACAAATACAGCGTGAACGTGACCCTGCCCGGCGGCGATTGCACCGTGACGCTGCTGGCCGAAAACGACAACGGCCTCAGTCCCGAAGCCAACGTATTCCTCCACTTCAAGGCCGCTGAGCGCGGCGCCGACGAGTTCGTGCGCAAACCCAAGCTCTACGTGCTGGCCATCGGCATCAGCCAGTACCAGAACCCCGAGTACAAGCTCAATTACGCCGACAAGGACGCCAACGCCTTCGTAGCCGGGATGCAGAAACAAAAAGGCAAGCTGTACGGCGACGTGGTGGTGAAGCAATACACCAACGCTGCCGCCACCCGCGAGGCCATCCAGGACGGCCTCCAGTGGATCCAGGAGCAGACCGGCCAGGGCGATATGGCGATGATCTTTTACGCCGGCCACGGCATCAACGACAACAACGGCGTCTTTTACATGCTGCCCGTGGGCGCCGACGTGAACCGCCTGCGTTCCACCTGCCTCAACTTCGAAGAGCTGAAGCAGACCGTGAGCAACATCGCCGGCAAGGTGGTGGTATTCATCGACGCCTGCCATTCGGGCAACGTGATGGGCACGGCCCAGCGCCGCGGCGGCGCCGACATCAACGCCATCGTGAACGAGCTGTCGAGCACGCAGAACGGTGCCATCACCTTCACCAGCAGCACCGGCAAGGAATATTCGCTCGAAGATCCTTCCTGGGAGCACGGCGCCTTTACAATGGCGCTCCTCGAAGGCCTCGGCGGCAAGGCCTCCGTTCCCGGCAAGACCAAGATCACGGTGAAAAGCCTCGACGCCTACATCTCCGAGCGCGTGAAAGAACTCACCAGGGGCCGCCAGCATCCCACGTCGGTGGTGCCGCCGAATGTGCCTGACTTCCCGATCGGGGTGCAGTAGGGGGGCCTCACGCCTTCACCACCCGCTCCTGCCACAGCGCGCCGCTGCGCTCGTCGCGGACGAGAAGCAGGTACACCCCCGCAGGGTAGCGCGACAGGTCGATGGCGCCGCCGCCGCGGAGGCGCTGCGACTGCAGCAGCGCGCCGCCGGAGGTCAGTACCCAAACCGTATAATTGCGGGCGGGGCCCGTTTGCAGCAGCAGTGCCTGCCCGCGCACGGGGTTGGCCGCCAGCTGGAGGCCCGAGCCGGCGCGCAGTGCGGATACCCCCGTGATCAAGAGGTTCAGCGCCGGCGACACCGCGCTGGCGCAGCCGTTGCCACCCACTACCTGCACCGCGTAGTTGCCGCTTAGCGTTGCCCCGAAGGAGGGGCCCGTGACGCCGTCGACCGGCGCGCCGTTGTAGTACCAGGCATAGCTCGTGCCGCCGCCGCTGCTTTGCAGCAGGTTGCCCTGCACGCTCAGCGAGGGCGTGGCCGGTGAGGGCCGGACGCTGATGGTAAAGCTTTGCGGCGCGCTGACGCAGGGCCCCGCAGTAGCCGTAACGGTGATCGTGGCCGTTACCTCCGTGCTGCCGCTGTTGACGGCGGCGAAGGGCGCAATGTCGTCGCTGCCGGATGGAGCGAGGCCGATGGAAGGATTACTGTTGCTCCACGCAAAAGTGGCCGACGCGTCGTTGCTGCCGAAGAGGAGGGGCTGCGTTTGCGCGCCGTTGCAAATACTGAAGGAAGAAGGTACCTGGAAGGTAAGCGGCGTGGGGCACTGGGCGCCGGCGCCGAGGGTCAGGGCGAGGCCCGAAAGACCCAGGAAAATGGTTTTTCGCATCGGAACAGTCTGGATTTTGGTACGACTAAGATAGCGGAGTTTAGCATTTCCCACAGGGCAAGGTTTCTCCCCGCCTTTGGCGGGGCAGGCTGCAGAGGGCGCAGCGCGTTTTCGCAGAGTACACAGAGACTGTTTCTCTACCAGCGAGCACCTAAGCAGTACTATAGGTTGGAAGGTCGTTTATTATGGAGGCTGCGAGAGACGACGCAGCGCGCCGCCGGCCGGAGCGGCCTATGGCGCGGAGGCCGGGCGGAGGAAAACAGCGATCCCCGGTTTCCCGCCTGACGCCTCACGCCTGACGCCTCACGCTTCCCGCCTCCCGCCTCCCGCCTCCCGCCTTACGCCTCCCGCCTCCCGCCTCCCGCCTCCCGCAAAATACCGCGCGCAGGGTATTGTTCCCGCCAGCAGTGCCGGGTACCTTCGTTTGATCGGGAACGTTCGTCATCTAACCAAGGACTCCCTTCTGCCGCCGGCGTACGCCGCTTCGTGCGGGCGCCCCAAGGGCTGCGGGTGCTGCCCTTCCTTCAACAATAACAGGTTTTCGGCTTTAGGGACAAGGGCTGCCTCCGGGTGGCCCTTTTACACGGCTTCGTAATGGGGTGACGGGCGCTTCGGCTGCGCTCAGCGGGACAAGGAAGCATGGTCATCCCGGGCGCAGGAATTAACCGGTTGATCGATTAACCGATTAATGGATTACGCTCCTAGCTTCGCTGCATGAACGACATCTCCTGGGGCATCATTGGCTGCGGCGACGTAACGGAAGTAAAGAGCGGGCCGGCATTTGGGAAAGTGCCGGGGTCGCGGCTGGCGGCGGTGATGCGCCGCAACGGGGCCAAAGCGGCCGACTATGCCGCGCGCCACGGCGTGCCCCGCTGGTACGACCGGGCCGAAGACCTGCTGGCCGACCCGGCCGTGAACGCGGTGTACATCGCCACGCCGCCGCGCTACCACGAAGCCTACACGCTGCAGGCCCTGGCGGCCGGCAAGCCGGTGTACGTGGAAAAGCCGATGGCCCTCGACGCCGCCGCCGCGGCCCGTATGGCCGATGCGGCCCGCGCGGCCGGCCTGCCCCTTTGCGTGGCGCACTACCGCCGGGCGCAGCCGCTGTTTCGCAAAGTGAAGGAGCTGCTCGACGCCGGCGCCATCGGCAGCGTGCGCCACCTGCGGCTGGAGCTGTGGGAACCCCACGAGGGCGGCCTGGTGGCCCGCACGGAGCTGCCCTGGCGCCTCGACCCCGCCGAATCGGGCGGCGGCCTCTTTTACGACCTGGCGCCCCATGCGCTGGACCTGCTGCACTACTTCTTCGGCGCCCCCGAAGCGGCTGCCGGCCTGTCGTGGAACAGCTACGGCCACTATGCCGCCGACGATACCACCGCCGGCACCGCGCGCTACCCGGGCGGCATCCTCCTGGAGGGCAGCTGGCGCTTCGGTGCAGCCGAAAAACGCGACCGGCTTGTGTTTACGGGCGACAACGGGCGTCTTTCCTGCGCCGTGTTCGCCGCGCAGCCGCTGCTGCTGGAGCGCTTCGACGGCACGGTGTCGGCCCGCTTCGACTTCCCGCCGCTGGCGCACGTGCAGGAGCCGATGATCGCGGCCGTAACCGGCCACTTCCTGGGCCGCGGCCCCAACCCGGCACCCGCCGAAGACGGGGTGGCGGTGCTGCAACTGATGGAAGGGCTGACGGGTAAGCGGAAGGCCTGACCAGGCGCGATCTGCCGGCCACGGCTTGCGCTGACATTCGCCGGCAAGCGGCAGGGGAGCAACAGCATTCTTCCCTTTGACAGGGCGGCCTTCGGCCGCCCTCTTCTTTTATTATTCTTCCATGGCGCCCGTCGTCATCCCGTTCGCCTGCGAACGGGATCTCTTCCGATCGGGCGGTACTGGGATCTTTTCCGAACGAGGGCTTCCCGCGCTCAGCGCAGCCTTTGTGCGTTGCGTTTGCGCTCCCTCCCCTTCGGGGAGGGTTGGGGTGGGGCCAAAAACGCCCCCTTGCGGGGGCGTGGCTGATCCCGGGTGTACGCGGGACCCTGTTTCCGACAGAGAAAGGTATGGAACCCCCACCGCGGGCGAGGGGGTTGGGGTGAAACCCGGTTCCGGCCCTGCGGCCGGAACCCTATGTAATTGGAGCGAAGACAAAGTAAACCTCTCCGGGACTCCCCCACAAGAGAAGAAATACGGTATTTCGAAGCGTATTTCTACGCGGCCGGCCCGCTGCCGGGCCTCCCCGAACCACCGGAGAACCCCCGGAAAGCCGCGCCCGGCGCAAAAACCGGCTGCAACCGCCGCACCTCTTGTTCTCTTGTTCTCTGGTTCTCTCGTTCTCTCGTTCTCTCTTCCTCTCGTTCTCTCTTCCTCTCTTCCTCTCGTTCTCACGTTCTCTCTTCCTCTCAATCTCTTGTTCTCCCTCCGGCCTCAGCGGGTGCTTCCGCCGGGCGGGTGGCGCGTCGGTCGGTGATGCGGCGGGCGACGAAGTAGGCCGTAACGAACTCGGCGTCGTCGATAAACGTAGGCACATCGTCGTCGAGGCCTTCGAGCAGGGTGCGCGCTTCGGCCAGCAGGTCGGCGAGGCGGCCGGTGGCGACGGTGCTGTGGGTGCGCTGCTCGTGGCCGTCGTCGTGCTGGTCGGCGGCCTGGTGGAGCAGGGTCTTCAGTGCGGCCAGCCGGGCTGCGTCGATGCGGTAGGGCGCGAGGTGCGCCAGGCGGCTTTCGGCTTCGGCCAGCACCCGGTTCATCAGGCGTACCCGGTCGGCCTGGGCGCCGGTTTTAAAGTCGCGGAGCGACAGGTCCATGGCCTTGAGCAGTACGGGGTCGGCGGCACGGCGCGCGAAGGTGCGCAGGGTGGTGGCCAGCTTATCCGTTTCTACGGCCGCTTCGGCGAAGAGCGCGTCTTTGGCGGAAAACGCCGCGATCTTGCCCCCCTCCTGGGCGCTGGCGGCGGCTTCGATGCGGTCGTGGAGCGCTAACAGGGTCGCTACCGGGTCGGTCAGCAGTGGTTCGTTCGACCACGCGGACCTATGTCCCTGGAAGTGCGCTTTCAGCTTGCCCATCATCGTGTGGAAGTTCAGTTGATCCTGGTCCATAAAATAAAATATTTGGTGAACCGGTAAGGTACGCAAGCTCTTCGGCCCGCCGCCTCCGTATTAATACGGAATTTGACTCCGTATTTCTACGGCGGACGGGCCGAAAACCGGCGCGGGGCGGCATTTTTCGCTGCAGCCGTACTACCCGCGCGGCCTGCCGCCGCACCGGGGGCGGCGGGTACCCGTTGGCGTACGGGGCGGGGTGCGGGACGGCGCTGCCGGCTGCCGCCAAACAGCCGGCGAGGAGCGTCAAACAGTTGCCGGTTGCCGCTAAGCACAAGCGGGCCCGCCCGATCGGGTTGCCGGGCGCCGCCAAACGGGTGCCGACCTGCAATAACGGCAGGCGGAGCCGCGCCAAACAGCCGCCGACCATCGAAAAACAGGCGCCGACCTGCAATAACGTCGTGCCGACTGTCGTAAAACACCCGCCGAGGGGCATTTGCGACATCCACCTTAGACCGTTTCAGCTCCCTGGGAACGTCCAGAACCAGAAGAACCCTAAAAACCTTAAAAACCTTTCCATCCCCCTCCCACCGTTTCTTTCCCCCGCTCCGTCGCTCCAACCCAAGCCTCCGGGCGGCTAAGGGTTCCTTTTGGCCGAATGGAAACGATTGCGTAACATCGCGTCCCCTTTTCTACTTACTATTTGGAGTAGCTTTGGCCTCCCAATCCATCCTCCTGTCGAAAGTCCGTACCCTAGTCCACATCCTTCGAGACCAACCCCCTGATTGACCAAACAAAAAAACAGCTGCTCTATGAGAAGCAATGCAACCGCATCTGTGTGTGTGAACGGAACACGTGTACGTACCCAAAACACCAACGGCCGCAACGGCCGGATCCGATCGATCCTCTTATTGGTATTGATGGCTTGCGCCGGGATGAATGGCTGGGCGCAGACAGTAGTTACTGTAGGCGGTGGCGCTTCTGGAACATGTCCTTACTTGCCTACAGCAACTTGGACAACACCGCCCGCTGGCGTTTCCTTTTCGAACTGGTCAAGAGGATCAGCAGCAACCTGTGTATCAGCAGGGACCGGCCTAGCAGCAAGCGGATTCAACAATGCTTCTGCCACAACTAACCAGACGAACGGAGCCTATTTTTCAGTAACTATTACTGCAAACGCTACTACAAACTTTACGCTTAGTAGCGTTGTTTGGAATGCCCAGCTTAGCGGCTCAACAAATTCCAGCAACTTTACTGTGATGTACTCAAACAACGGTGGTACGGTTACCACATTTGGATCGGTGCAATCCATTTCGAGCTCTGGAACAGCAACAAGTTTGACTTTCACAGGCAGTGTTTCAGTTGCAGCCGGTAAATCCATTGTACTGTATCTGGTGCCGCATGGTGCTACAGCTGCTGGAACTACTGTTCGTTGGAACAACGGTTCTACAATAACCGTTACTGCATCATCTGCCGCCAGCGCACCCACTTTAACCACATCCACCGCAACCGTAACCTCCAGTAGCACCGCTACCCTCGGCGCCAACATCACAAACTATAACGGTTCCAACGCCACGCAGTACGGTACGATCTACAGCAGCACCGATCCGGGTACGAACTTCAGCGCCACTACCGGCAACAACCCCTCGACGCTCGGCGCCAACAGCACGACCGGTGCCTTCACCGACGCCCGCACGGGCCTGAGCGCGCAAACGCAATACTTCTATGCCGGCTACGCTACCAACGGCAGCGGCACCGGCTTCAGCCCCAAAGGTTCCTTCTACACCTTCTCCGCCCCGGCCACGGCCGGCGCCACCGGCTTCACCGCCACCGGCTCGTCTTCGTCGCAGATCGACCTGGCCTGGACCGCCGCCACCTTCCCCGGCGCGGGCGCTACCGAAAAGGGCTACGTGATCCTGCGCGCCGCCGGCGGCACGGCTCCTTCGGCTTCGGTGCTGGTAAACGGCGCCGCCTACAGCGGTGTGGCCAACTACCTCGCCGCCGTCAACAGCGCGGCTACTTCTTACCCGAACAGCGGCCTGGCCGCCTCCACGCAATACAGCTACACGCTGGTTCCGTATACCTACGACGGCGCCAACGTGGCTACCTATAATTATTATACGGCCGGCGCCGTAACGGCCACCGGCTCCTCGCTGGCCAACCTGAGCCCCGCCCTCAGCACCAGCCCCGGCAGCATTTCGTTTGCTTCCGTTGCCAGCGGCAGCACCGGCACCGGCACGCAGGTAACCCCTACCGCAGCCAACTTCAGCGGCAGCGGCACCGTAACGGTCACTGCCCCGGCCCACTTCCAGGTGTCGAACGACAACAGCAGCTGGAACAGCAGCAGCACGCTTACCTACTCGGCCAATACGCTGACGCCTTCGACCTTCTGGGTGCGCTTTGCCCCCGGCGCCGCCGGTGCCCAGAGCGGCAACGTAACGCTGAGCGTTGACAACAACAGCGCCACGGCTACCGTAGCGGTGAGCGGCACGGCCTATGCCGCTGCGCCCACGGCTCCCGCCTCCTGGAACCTGACGGCCACGGCCTCCGCGGCCGGCACCGCCACGCTCAACTGGAGCGCCGCTACTTTCGCCAACACGGGCGGCTACCTCGTTGTGTACAGCACGGGTACGCCCACCCTCATCGCTTCGCCCAACGGCAACGCGCCCGGCCAGGCCCTCGTGAACAACGGCACGGCTGCTCCCCTCGTAGGCGCCGGTGCTACGTCTACCAGCATCAGCGGCCTCACGCCCGGCAGCACCTACAACTTCCTGCTCGTTGCCTACAACTGGAACGGCAGCAGCGCCGCTACCTATAATTACCTGACCAGCAATACAGCCAGCGCCTCGCTCCTCGTTATCGGCGCACCGTCGGTAACCACTACGGCTGCAACGGCGATCACTATGACTACCGCCACATCGGGTGGCAGCAGCGCCAGCGGCAATTCGGGCAGCATCAGCCAGCAAGGCGTGGTGTATGCCAAGGCGGCCACGAGCGCAACGCCGACGCTGGCCACCAACGACGGGTACACGTCCGACGCCACGGGCAGCGCCAGCTTCAGCAGCAGCCTGGGTACGGGCAGCGGCAACGCTACGGTGCTCGCCCCGCAGACGCAATATTATTATGCTGCTTATGTGAAGAACGAAGTAGCTACGTCTTACGGCAGCTATCTCAATTTCCGCACCTGGGCCGAGGCTCCCGCCGGCGCCGCTACCGCTGTAAGCGCTACGGCCAATGGTGCTTCGCAAATCAACCTGTCGTGGGTCGCGCCGACCTTCCCGTCGGCCGCCACCGCCGCCGCCACCGGTTACTTTATCTTCCGCACGGCCGGCGCCGACGCCGTAGCCTTTACCGCTACACCGGGTGCAGCCGCCACCGCCGGCGCCAACACAACGCTTGTGGGGGCGGTTACCGCAGGCGGTACCATTACCTACAGCAACACTACCGGCCTCGCCCCGTCCACCACTTATAATTATGTAGTCGTTCCCTATACCTGGGACGGCACGAATGCCGCTACCTATAATTATTATGCAACGGGGTATACGGTGGCCAGCGCTACGACGGGTGTAGCCACCAGCGCTACCGACGCCTTCCGCTCCTTAAGCAGCGGTGCCTGGAGCACGGCGAGCAACTGGGAGAGCTTCACCAACGGCGGCTGGATGACGGCCAGCTCGGCGCCCACTTCTTCGGCCGCTTCGATCAGCATCCTCGGTCATGCCATGACTTCTACCGGAACTGTTTCCGGTAAGAACCTGAGCATCGCGGCTGCCGGCTCGCTCACTATTTCGAGCGGCACGATGACCCTTGCTGCCGGCACTACGCTGACGGTAGACGGTACCCTGACCGTTGGCGGCACGCTGACGCTCAGCAGCGGCAGCAATACGGTTTCGGTAAATGGAACCGTGAACAACAGCGGCACGATTAATCTCAATGGCGCTACTGCCACCACTGTTGCATCGGGTGGCAATTGGAACAATAATGCCAGCTCCACGTTGGCGAATGGTACCGGCGCCTTCACGGTGAATGGTACGCTCACAAACACGGGAACCAGTTCTGGCAATGCGCCGATCATTACAAATAATGGCGCTACGCTTGCGGCTAATAACACGTCGTTTGTTATCGGAACTACGGGTACGTACACGCACAACATGACGAACGGCAGCATTCTCTTTGCTTCTTGGAGCACAGGCAGCACTTGCAACATCGTTGGCCTCATCAGTGTAACTCCCTCTGGCCTCGGACAGTCTTTTTACAACCTTACCTGGAATAACGCGAGCCAGAACTTCCCGATCGGACTCAGCGGAGGACTTGTTACCGTTCGTGGTGATTTGAAAATTCTCAATACCGGATCGAACGTGATCCGCTATGTGACTAACCAAACGGCCACCGTGACCGTTGGCGGCGACATGATCATCGGCGGAAACGGTACGACCGCAGCGCTCGAAGTAGCCGGCAGCACAGGAACCGTCACGTTTAACATCGCCGGAAACCTGAGTGTACTGGCTAATGGTTCACTTGACCCTTCGTCGAGCGGCAGCAATACTGGCAAGGGCATATTCAATGTGTCGGGCAATTTCGTCACAGCAGCCGGCGGTACCCTCGTGCTGGCAGGGTCTGCCGGAACAGCTCTTACTATTAACATGGTAAAGAACAGCGGCACACAAACGATCAGCCTGGGTGGTACGATAAACGCCGGCAGCCGTACGCTGAATATCGGCGTAGGCAATGCCAGCACTTCAAACACCGTCCAACTACTCAGCAACTTGAATCTCGGCTCCTCCAATGGCGACGTTACCATTTATTCGGGAGCTACGCTCGATGCCCAATCCTTCATTATCACGGGCAGCAATGCCGGTATGGGTGTTCAGCTCAATGCCGGAGGTCGCCTTGCTACTGCTAATGCGAACGGCGTTTACACCGCGGGCAACACTGCAACCGTACAGACTACCAGCACCAGCAATACCTTTTCCAACACTGCGAACTATACGTTTAACGGCACGTCGGCGCAAACGGCAAACTTCCCGAATACAACGATGGCCGGCCTTACTCTGAATAACGCAGCGGGTGTCAGTGTGACTTCCAATGCTATTATTTCCGGCGCCGTGGTACTTACCGACGGCACCCTGTCGATGGGTACCAACAACCTGACCCTCGGTGGCAGCATCACGCGCGGCGCGGGCAACATCGACGCTACAAACAGTCTGGTAACCTTTAATAGCGCTTCCGCACAAACCGTTGCTTCAGCTTCGTTCCTGAGCAACACGACGAAGAACCTGACGCTTAACGGCGCGGGTGGCGTAACCCTCCAGGGTAACCACACCGTGAGCAACGCACTGACGCTCACCGCCGGCAACCTGTCCATCGGCAGCAACACGCTGACCGTTGGCGGCAGCATGGCGCGCACGTCGGGTTCGGTGAATGCCGCCACGGGCACGGTCGCCTTTACCGGCGGCAGCGCCCAGACGGTACCGGCCCTCTTCGCCGCTTCGTCGCAGTACGGCACGCTCGTCATCAATAACAGCAACGGCGTTACGTTCAGCGGCACGCCGATCGTCAACAACCTCCTGACCCTGACCGCGGGCACGCTGACCATGGGCGGCAATACGCTTACCCTGAAAGGCGCCATCGGCGTCGGCACGGGCAACATCGCCACCAACGCCACCGTGCTGTTCAACGGCAGCACGCCCCAGACGATCCCGGCGGGCACCTTCACCGGCGATGCCGTGAAGAACCTGTCCATCGACAACAGCAGCACCGGCGTATCGCTGGGCAGCAACCTGGGCATCACCGGCGCCCTCACGCTGACCACCGGCAAGCTCGTGCTCGGCAGCAACACCCTTACGGTACCGGCCGCCGGCGCCCCCGCGGGCTCGGCAACCTCCTACGTGCAGACCAACAGCACGGGTGCGCTGAAAGTGACGGGTGTGAGCAGCACGGCTAACTTCCCTGTAGGCAACACCAGCTACAACCCGCTGGCCGTTGGCAACACCGACGGTCTCGACTGGAGCGTGAACGTGGCCGATGCCATCACGAACGTGGCCAGCCCCCAGGCGCCCAATGTAGACAAGGCCGTGAGCCGTATGTGGAACATCACGCCGTCGACGAACCCCACGCCCACTGCCACCAGCCTCAGCTTCGGCTACAACGGCACGACCGACGTAGGCGCCTCGTTCAACAACAACATCCGGGTGCGCGTATGGCACTACGAGAGCAACAACAAGTGGATGGCCGTATCGGGTTACATCATGCCCGCGACGGTGAATGGAATGAAGTCGGTCAGCATGAGCGGTCAGCAGACCTTCTCGCCCTTCGCGATCTCCAACTTCGACGCCCCGCTGCCGGTAAGTCTTCTTCGCTTCACGGGCAAGCGCACGAATGGCAGGAACGAGCTGAAGTGGACGACGGCTTCGGAGAGCAACAACCGCGGCTTCGCCATCGAGCGCAGCACGGACGGCCTCAACTTTACACAAGTGTCTTTTGTACCCAGCCGCGCGGCCGGGGGCAACAGCACCTCGGATATCAATTACACATTTGCTGAGAACATCACGGCAGGCAGCAAGTGGTATTATCGCCTGAAGCAGGAAGACCTCGATGGCCGCTCGAAATACAGCGCGGTGGTCATGCTGAAAAGCGACAAGAGCGGTATCATCACCGTGGATGGCATTTACCCCAACCCCGTGAAGGGCGCTGCCTCGGTTCGCCTGCAGGCCTCGGCCCAGGGGGGCAACGTGGTGCTTCAGCTTACGGATATGCAGGGCCGCGTAGTACGCCAGCAAAGCGTGCTGACGGAAGCCGGGGCTTCGACCACGGTGAACCTGGACCTGGCCGGGCTGGCCGCGGGTCCCTACCACCTGAAGGCGATCGCCGCCAATGGCGAGGCGAGCGAAGCGGTGACGGTGGTGAAGCAATAAGCACCCGACCCATCCCCCGGCCCCTTCCCAAAGGGAAGGGGAGTACAAAGGCCCCGCGGTGCGGGGCCTTTGTCGTGCAGCGCAGTGCATCTGTTGGTGGAAGGACAAGCAACCGCAGCTACCGTATGC
>NZ_SKFH01000045.1 GCF_004343705.1 Flaviaesturariibacter aridisoli | reverse complement strand
GGCGGGCGGAGTCGGGAAGATGGCGCTTCGAGCGCCACGACCCTGGCGCCCAAGGCGCCATGCGCTACCGGGCAAAAAAAGAAGGCCCGGGGCGCTCTTTTGTCGGGCGCCGCCCGACGTAGCCCGCCACGAAGATCAGCAGGGTACAAAAAAAAAAGCCCGCCTCACTCTTTCGAGCTTTGGCGGGCGGAGTCGGGAAGACAGGATTCGAACCTGCGACCCCCTGGTCCCAAACCAGGTGCGCTACCGGGCTGCGCTACTTCCCGAAAAATTATCCACGCGAACCGGCGACCCTGGCGCCAAAGGCGCCATGCGCTACCGGGCTGCGCTACTTCCCGTCACTGCCAGCTTTAGCTTTAGCGAAAGCTGGCCAACGTCGGCCGATGCTTTCGCGACGGCCGGGGAGGGCGGCAAAGCTAGCCTTTTCAACCTAAGCGAGCAAAAGAGTTTGCCAACGGCTTCTTTTTCTCGAAAACCTTGTTTAGATTTAATCCAGCAACCAAAACCAACCCATTATGCCGGTTTCTCCCGAGACGGCGTCACCAACCACTGCAAATGCCTGCGCCCAACGCCGGTTTTTTCAAAACTTCTTCGGAATGCCTTCCGGCTACGAAAGAGGCACCGGTAACTTGTTTTTAGTGCCTGTCGCGAACGAAGTACCCATTCACAACTTCTTTCAATCGCCTTTTGCCCACAAAGGAGGCTTTCCAAACTTTTTCGGAAGGTCTTCTTCGGTCGAAGAAGCCACCTGTAAAAAGTTTTTGCCCCTTCCCTGTACGCAGACACCCTTCATAACTATTTCCGAACCCTTTCGGCCTACGCGACCACCCTTCCCAACTTCTTGCAATGGTTTTTCGCGTACGCGGAGCCCGCTCCTAAGTTTTTTCCAGGAATTAATCCACCGTACCTATCCTTTCTTGAGTCGACGATTATTTACTTAACCCCATAAAAATCAACGCAATGAGAAATGAAAAGTGCTTCTTTGGAAACCTGCTGACCAGCGCCGGCGCCCCGCAGCTACAGAAATACGGACGCAGTGCCGTCGCCCGCCTTGAGCCCGATTTTCCTGAAAAAGCGGCCTTGCTCCGACCGAAACTGGTCGCTTTCGAGGAGGAAGAGGGACTCACGGGTAGTGCCGAGGTAAGCAAACAGGGGCATGTGGCCTCCGCCGATGACCAGCTGAAGGCTTTTAAAAAGTACATCAAAATAGCCGAGGGTGCCATCCGGTACGCAGCCGGCGAGGGGTGGAAAAAGGCGGAACTGTACTGCGATTTTTTCCCGTACGGACTTACGGAATATACATTGGTCAATAAGACAAGCATGAGCGACCTGGCGGAGCGCCTGCGCCTGGGTGCCGTCAAGCACGCGGTGAAGTTGCCGGTGGAGCTGGCGGAGCGCCTGCAGGCCATCAAAAGCAACTGGGATACCGCCTTTACCCAGCAGGAAAGCGGTAAGGAACATGTGCAGGAAAAGAAGATCGTAACCGGCGCCGCCCGCACTGCCTTCGAGAAGGCCTTGCTGACCGCGATGCACGAGGTTGCCGCACTCTATCCCGGCGACGTGAAGGCCTGCACGCGTTACTTCGAGCTGCGCCTGCTCAAGGCCTATTCGCGCAGCGAGGCAGACCCGATCGCGGCGCCCGCGCCCGCCGCGCCGGCCGCCGCGCAGGCTTGATCGATATCGGGCTGTTTCGGCATGCAGCCCTGGTTTAGGAAAACGGGCAATGGGGTATCGTCCCCCGCGCCTTGCATTGTGTCATAACGCGCTGCGGTTTCGGCCCGCGGTGTTCGGTGAAAGCCTGCCGGTTTCGTCCACGGGCTGCGCTCGTTCTAAAACGCGGAGCTTCCCGCGATCGTTTTGTAATCATAAACAGGGACGCCCGGCGGTATCGACCCGCCGGGCTTTTTTGTGCCTCTCCGAAGAGGCCTGCACGAAAGCTTACTTACTTCCCGCCGTTGGCCCGCAGGTCGGCGCGGCAGGCCTCGTCGAGGCGGGGCAGCGGCTTTTTCATCAGGAAAGAAGGCGACTCCTCGGTCTCGGTGAGGTAGTACATGAGGCAGTTCCTGTTCCGGCAATGCTTCCCGTGGTCGTTGTCCTTGTGGTCGCTTTGCAGCGCCGTGCCCACGTTCACGAGCCCCATCAGGTGGGCCACTTCGTGCTGCAGCACTTTCGTTTCGAGGTCGGAGCGGCTCGGGCGTCCCTTGCGGTTGGCGTTTTCCCAGATGTTCTTTCCAAACAGCACGGCCGACGTGTTGCGGTAGGCATAACCCAGCAGGTTGGGCTCTACGTACACGCCGTTGGTGTACAGGATGTAGATCGCCAGCTCGTCGCCGCGGTTGTAGCGGGTGCGGTTGGCCCTTTCAATAGCGGCCACTTCGCCGAGGCTCGAGAGGGTGTCTTTCTCCGGCGCGATGGCTTTGGTCAGCACGCGGATGCCCTGCGGCTTGTGCAGGTGCTCGGCCAGGAAGTAGTAGAGGTTCACGAGGGCGGCCGAGTCGGGCCTGAAGCCGGTCATGTATTGTATTTCTACGGTCAGCGACCGGTAGTTGCTGTCGGAAAGCAGGTCGTTGGCCGAGGCGCCGATGCGGCCGTGGTGGTACGAAAAGTCGGGGGCTTCCTCCGCAAGCGATTTGCGGCAGCCCAGGGCGGCGAGGATGGCCAGGAGTAAGACGACGGGAAGGATCTTCATAAGGTTAGTACGAATGGTGCACGGAACCAAGTTAGCCCCGCGCAGCCCGGCATTTTCCTTAGGTGTTGTTAAAGAAAGCGCCCCGCCCCAAAGGCCTGCAGGGCCTGCGGATCGAATGGTTTTCGCCGCGCATCAGCCGGGCACGGTGCTGCTTCAGCGGGTGCCCTCCAGCCGTGCCCGGATCCGTTCGATGTTTTGCTGCTTTCCCTGTGCCAGCCGTTGTTGGGCGTAGGCGGTGAAAAAGCGGTGTTGCTCCAGGAGGGTCAATGTGTTTTCGTCCCAGCGGTCGGACCTGTGGCCCAGGCGAAGGTTCATTTCCTCCCGCAACAGGGTGTCGGTAGCGGCGAAGCCGGGGGTGCCCAGGTTCCAGGTATCGGCATCGCAAATGATTTCCTGCAGCAGGTTTACCGGCCGTTGGGGCAGGCGGGTGGCGTTGATGCAGCCTTCGACCTGCTCCACCCAGGAAGGAGGCAGCGGCCGTTGGCGGCAGAAGTCGTGAAACAGCGCCACGCTGCGTGCTTCGTGGCCATCGGGCGGGCCGGTAAGTTGACCCGTGTCGTGAAACCAGGCGGCGATGCACAGCGTGCTGCGCTCGCCTGGCGCGAGCCGGTAGAACGCCGCCATTTCTCCGGACCGTGCCGCTACGGCCTGCGTATGCTGCAGGTTGTGGTACCGCAGGCGGTCGTCTGCGTAGCGCAGGAACAGGTTCGTTACATAATCGATACATCCTTCGGGCCCGGGCGCGTGCATGGTTTTTTGACTGGGGGCACAAAAACCGAACCTGTACCCAATTCTGGAGTCATTCTGAAGGCGGTGCGCGTGCTTATGCCGGCCAGGAAACACGGAAGCAATGCCGGTTGCCGGAGTGGCGGTAGGAGAGCCGGAAGCCCGATACGTCGCAGATCTGTTTGATGAGCGCGAGGCCGAGGCCTGCGGAGCCGCGGTTGCCGTTGCCGCGCTGAAAGCGCTGGTACAAGGTCTGTTCATCAAGTGCCGGTCCATCGGCTGTATTGCATACGCTGAGCGAAGCTTTATCCAGGTTCAGCTGAAGCGTTCCCCCGGTGGCCGTATAGCGCAGCGCATTGGACAGGAGGTTGTTCAGCAGGATCTGGCAAAGGGCGGGGTTGATCCGTATGATTACGGTGTCGCCGCTGTGCTCCACCTGGATCTCTTTTTCCTGCAGCAGTTCCTGGAACTCACGAAGTTTCGCGCGGAGCAGTTCGTTGACGTCCACCGGCTCGGTATCGGCAAACTGCCGGTTTTCGATCCGCGCCAGCAGGAGGAGCGAGGCATTGAGCCGGTCGAGTCGCTGCAGCGAATCGTAAGCGCCTTGTAAGGCGGCCGCTCCCTGTGCGCCCAAACCGGGTTCCTGTTGCAGGAGGTCCAGCTTGGAGCGGACCACGGCGATGGGTGTTTGCAATTCGTGGGTGGCGTTTTCGCTGAAGGTTTTGAGCGCCAGGAAGTCGAGCCGCGCCTGCCCGGCGAAGGCTTCGATCCGCTCGTTCATGAACTGGAATTCTTCCACCGTTGTGGACGGCAGGCGCAGGGGCGCGCCGTCATTGAGCTTGTAGTGGCGCACCGAGTCGAGCACGGCGTAGAAAGGCCGCCACAGGCGCTTGACGGCCCAGCGGTTAATGGCAAAGGAGAGGAGCAGGATGAACAGGATCGTGACGGTGGTTATGAAGAACAGGGTCGTTACGAGGGCGTCGGTTTGCTCGAGCGCCTTTGACACCAGCACGAGGTGCCAGCCCTGTGTGTCGCGAACAGTAAACCGGAGCTGCCTGAACTTTTCTTTGTCGCCGTGCGTGGGGTCAACCAGGTCGAGGGTCTGAAAGCGGCGCTGGTCGTTGCCGTCGGCGGCGTGAAACTCGATCAGCTGGTCGTCTACCGAGCTGCTCTCCGGGATCCGCCCGTTTTTCTGAACGTAGAGCAGGATCTCGCGCTCCTCGATGCGCAGGTCGTCGTCGATCTGTTGCAGCAGGATGTAGTGGAGGCTGACAAAGAGCGCGAGGGCCGCGACGAGGAAGATCGCGATCGTGGCCCCCACGTTGATGCGGCTGTAGCGGTCAAGCAGCTTCATGGAAGCGCGCATTTATAGCCGATCCCGTATACCGATTGAATATAGTCGGGCGCACCGGCGGCACTGAGCTTCCGGCGCAGGTTCTTGATATGGGTGTAGATAAAATCGTAGGAGCCGAGCACGTCGGCCTGCTCGCCCCAGAGGTGGATGCCGAGGGCGTTCTTGTTGATCACCCGGTTGCGGTTGCTGATCAGGTACAGCAGCAGGTCGTATTCCTTCCGCGTCAGTTCGAGCGTGGTGCCGCCGGCAAAGGCCGTATGGGCTTCGAGGTCCAGTTCGAGCAGGCCGAACAGAAGGCGTTTCTGCCCGTCATGGGCCTTGCGGCGGATGATGGCCGCCACCCGCGCGCCGAGTTCGGCGAGGTGAAAAGGTTTGACCAGGTAGTCGTCGGCGCCGGTATGCAGCCCCAGCAGGCGGTCTTCCAGCAATCCTTTCGCCGAGATGATCAGCACGCCTTCGCTGCGGCGCTCTTCCTTCAGCGTCCGGAGCAGCGACAGCCCGCTGCCGCCCGGGAGATTGATGTCCAGTACGATGCAATCAAACGTGCGGTCGTCGATGGCCCGGAGCCCGGTGGCGAAGTCATGCGCCCGCTGGCAGGTAAAGTTTTCCTGCGCCAGGTAGTCGCACATGCTTTGTGCGAGGCTGCTTTCGTCTTCGATGATCAGGATCTGCATTCAGGTAGCGATGAGCACCAAAGTTCCGGAAATAATGAGCAAAGCACCCAGCGACGTTTTCAGCGTCAGCGGCTCACCGAGGAACAGCACCGAAAGGATGATCGCCAGCGCCACGCTCAATTTGTCAACCGGTGCTACCTGCGACACTTTGCCCAGTTGCAGCGCCCTGAAGTAGAAGATCCAGGAAAGGCCGGTGGCCAGGCCGGAGAGCAGCAGGAACAGCAGGTTCTGGCGGCTGAGCCCGCTGGCCCCGGGCAGCTTGCCCCGCGCCAGCACGATGGCCCAGGCGAGGACCGTAATAACGATGGTGCGCAGGGCCGTGGCCAGGTCGGAGTCGACGTTGCGGACGCCGATCTTGGCGAAGATGGCCGTGAGGGCGGCGAAGAAAGCCGAGAGCAGGGCATAGGTCCACCACATGGTACCGGGTTGAGGGTGAAGGGAAGAACGAATTCAGGCCGCGGTCAACGAAACGTATACACCATTCCCGGCATCAGTTGGCCAAACTGGTACCGGCAGTTGAAGGAAACGGAGGCCTTCCGGGTTCCCGGTGTTTTGATCTGCGCATAGCGGTGGTAGTTGTTCACCACCAGTCGGCCGGTGGCATAGCCCAGCGCCGCGCCTGCCAGCACATCGGTGGCCCAGTGCTTGTTTTCGGTGATGCGGCTGATGCCGATCAGCGTGGCCGCCGAATAGGCCAGGATGGGCACCCAGGGCCGGTCGCGGTACTCCAGCGCATACACCGTGGCTGCGGAAAAGGCCGCCGTGGTATGGCCCGAGGGAAAGGATTGGTTGTCCGACGGTCCGCCCGGTTTGGAAAATGGCCCGAAGAAGCGGTGCGGGTCATTGCTGCCGGTTTTCGGGTCGATCACGTATGGGCGCTGCCGCCCCACCAGGAATTTGAGGGTAAATGAAAAGATGGCCGAGGAGATATACGACTGTGAGGCCAGCAGCGTGGTGGTGCGCATCTTGGTATTCTTGAAGACGTAGCCGTATAACCCGAGCCCGCCGAGCACATACACCTCGTAATTGGCGCCGAAGTTGGTGACATAGCTGCTGACGCTCCGCAGGGCGTCGCTTTGGTTGCGCAATTTCAAACCCTCTTTCTGTATCGGCTTGTCGGCAAAGGAAAGGGCAATCGTGGCGCCGGCGTACTCTGCCAGTAAGCGCCAGTCGCGGCCCTTCATATGGAAAGGCTTGGTAAAGCCTTGCTTGATGTCGGAGCCCAGCAGGATGAAATAGGAGCCCGGCGTAAGGCGCGTAGCGTTGTTGTAGGCGCCCGGGGCTGTGTTGTTGATCTGCTTGTCGGCGCTGTCGGTCTTTCGGCCGAGGCTGTCGAGCTTCCGGAGCAGCGAGTCGGGTTGCTGGCTGGAAGCCGTTAGTGTAGCGAACAAAAAGAGAAGTCCGCAGAGGGATCGTTTCATAATTCGGGGATTCTGTGGCCATCACGCCGGTAAAAAAACATACCGATCAGCCGCCCGGGATAAAAGCGATCCTTCCCGGAGCCGGGATTACGCAAACTGTGGTGCGACTCTGAAGACAATCTGAATTGGGGCGGTTTTGCTTCAATAGGGCTGCTTCAGGAAGTCGACAGATTCCTTGTATACGTTTGGCTCTAAATCCGGTGTTATGAATAAGTATTTCCTGAGCCTGGTATTCCTATTCCTGAGTTGCTGCGTGCGGGCGCAAACCGGGAAGGCCGTCAACGTGCCCGGGGTGGTCCGGGCGGCCTTTCAAAAAGCATATCCCGGCGTCGCCGGCACCTGGGAAAAAGAAGGGCGCGCCTACGAAGTGAATTTTCAGAAGGGAGGTAAGGCGATGTCCTGCGTCATCAACGGCAGGGGTACAATTGTTGAAACAGAAACGGAGATCCGGCCGGAACGTTTACCTGCGGCCGCACGGAGCTACCTGCAGGCGCACTACCCCGGGCAAGCCCTTAAAGAGGCCGCCCGGATTGTAAAGGCCGGCGGCCGGCTGGAGTTTGAAGCGAATGTCGGGACGATGGACGTGTTATTCGATGCCAATGGAAATTTTATCCGAACGGTCAAAGATTAGGAGGGGGGCGCCCCGGTGCCGGCTCCTGCTTTTCCTATTGGCCTTGCTGGCCGCGACCGGGGGTAGGGCGCAGACCCGCGACCTGCCTTATTTTATAGAAGAAGCACGCGCCTCCAGCCCGGCCCTGCGCGACCTGCAAGGGCAGTTGACTGCGGCGCGCATCGACTCGCTCCTGTTGCAGGCTGCCCGGCGCACGCAGGTGGCTTTTCAAAGTACCAACAGCTATGCGCCCATTATCCGCGGCGTGGGCTACGACGAAGCCATCACCAATATCGCCAACGTGTCGGCGCTGCTGCAGGCCACGCGCAACTTTTCCACCCGCGGCGCCGTGCAGGCACAGCTGCAAACCATAGCGCTGCAGCGCCAGGCGCTCATGGATACCCTGCGGCTCTCGCAGCAGGACCTCGTGCGTACGATCACCGATCAATACATCACCGCCTACGGCGACCAGGTGACGGCCGATTTCGGTCACGAGATCTACCTGCTGATGCGCCGCGAAGAAGAGGCGCTGAAGAAGCTGACGGAGAAAGGCGTGTACAAGCAGGTGGACTACCTCAGCTTTTATGTAACGATGCAGCAGCAGGATCTGGCCGCGCTGCAGGCCGGCATCCAGTACGCGGCCGACTTCCTGACCCTGAACTACCTGGCCGGGATCGTCGACACGAGTGTGTTGCGCCTGGAGCCACCGCGCCTCCCCGACAGCCTGCCTGACTTCTACGGATCCGTTTTTTACACCCGCTACCGCACCGACAGCCTCCGGCTGGCCAACGAGCGGAGCCTGCTGCGTTATCAATACAAGCCGAAAGTAGGGGCCTATACCGACGCCGGCTACCAGTCGTCGCTGCAGAACACAGCCTGGCGCAACTTCGGATTCAGCTTCGGACTGAGCTTGCTGGTACCGATCTACGACGGGCACCAGCGCCAGCTCCGCGAGCAGCAGCTGGACATCCGCGAGCGGTCGCGCGTGAACAGCCGCGACTTCTATGTGCGCCAGTATACGATGCAGGTTGCACAACTGCGCAAACAGCTCCAGTCCATTGATCAACTGAATGTGCGCCTGCAAAAGCAGATCGAATTTTCGCGCACCCTCATCGAGGCCAACGGCAAGCTGCTGCAGGTGGGTGATATCACGATGAAAGACTACGTAACGGCGATCAACAATTACCTCAACGCGCAGAATTTACTCCGCCAGAACACGCTGGGCCGGTTGAAAGTGTTGAGCCAGCTAAACTATTGGAATGCGAAACCCTGATTGGAAATTGGTAGGGCTGCTCGCCGGCGCCCTTTCCGCATTGCCGGCCTGCAAAGAGAAAGCGGCCAGTGCCGGCGAAGAGGCGCCCGCCGACGTGCGTACGCCGGTGACCGTTACCGAGGTGGCCATCGGCCCGCTGCAAACCTTTGTTGAGCTCAACGCCACTTCCGCGTACCTGCAAAGCAACTACATCAAGGCCACCGCCAACGGCTATATCAAGCAGGTGGGGGTGAAGCTGGGTCAGCGGGTAGCGCCGGGGCAGACCGCCTTTGTGATCAAAACAAAGGAAGCCGAGGCGCTGGGCAATACGATCAACCGCCTCGATCCGTCGCTGCACTTCACGGGGCTCATTCCCATACGGGTGACGACGGCGGGCTTTGTACAGGAACTCAACCACCAGCCCGGCGACTATGTGCAGGACGGCGAGCAGCTGGCCGTGCTGGCCGACGGCAACAGCTTCGGCTTTGTGCTCAATGTGCCCTACGAGTGGCGGGCTTTTGTGGCGGTCGGTGCTTCGCTGGACGTGACCCTGCCCGACGGGCGCCGCTTGCCCGGCCGCGTCAGCCGCCTGTTGCCGTCGGTGGATTCGGTGGCGCAGACGCAGCAGGTGCTGCTGCAGGTAAAAACCCCGACCCTGCTGCCGCAGAACCTCGTGGGACGCGTGCGTCTGGTGAAAGAACAGAAGAACGGGGTTGTTTCCCTTCCCAAGGGAGCCGTGCTGGCCGATGAGGCGCAGGCGCATTTCTGGGTGATGAAGATCCTGGACTCGGCAACGGCGGTGAAGGTTCCGGTGATCCGGGGCCTGGAGACCGCGGACCGCGTGGAGATCGTGCGGCCGCTATTCAAACCCGGCGATAAGATCGTGCTCACCGGTAACTACGGCCTCCCCGACACGGCGAAGGTGCTCATCCAGAAATCCGACCAATGAACTCTTACTTCACCCGTTATAAGAACCCGGTGGCGGTGCTGCTTGCCCTCATCATCATGGGCGGCCTGTATGCCTACAGCAAGCTGCCCACGGCGCTGTTTCCCGAGATCACCTTTCCCAAGATCAAGATCATTGCCGATGCGGGCCTGCAGCCGGTAGACAAGATGATGGTAACCGTGACGACGCCCCTGGAAAGCGCCGTGAAGCTGGTGCCCGACCTCGCCGACGTGCGCAGTACGACGAGCCGCGGCTCCTGCGAGATCTCCGCCTTTATGAACTGGGATGCCAACATCGACCTGAGCCAGCAGCGCATCGAGTCGCGCATTGCGCAGATCCGCAACACCCTGCCGCCCGACCTGCAGATCACGGTAGAGCGGATGAATCCCTCGATCCTGCCGGTGATCGGCTACACGCTCGAAACAACGCGCAGCGATGAGAACGCGGTAGACCTGAAGCATATCGCCCTGTACAACATCCGGCCCTACCTGTCGCAGGTGCCGGGCGTGGCGGAAGTGCGCATTATCGGCGGCAAGCAGAAAGAATACTGGCTCACGCTCGACCCGCAAAAGATGAGCGCACTCGGCATCACGCCCGACGCCCTTTCGGCCGCACTGGCGCAAACCAACTTCATCCGGTCCAACGGTTACCTGTCCGACTACCGCCTGCTCTACCTCACCGTCACCGATGCCACCGTGCATTCGCTCAACGAGCTGCAGGAGCTTGTTGTGTCCAATAACAGCAAGCGGGTAGTGCAGCTGCGCGACATCGCCACGGTGAACGTGCAGCCCGGCGTGGAGTATGCCAAGATCAACGCCAATGGCCGCGAGGGGGTGCTGATCGCGGTGATCAAGCAGCCCAACGCCAACCTCGTGGCGTTGAGCCGGTCGATGGAAGAACGCGTGGCCGCCCTGGGAAAGATCCTGCCTGCCGGGATCACGATCAAGCCCTACTATGTACAGGCCGACTTCGTGTCGGATGCCGTTCACAGCGTAACCGACAGCCTCTGGATCGGCCTCGCGCTGGCCATCATCGTGGCCATCATCTTCCTGCGCTCGGTAAAGGCCAGCGCCACCATCCTCATTACGATCCCGGTCACGATCTGCCTCACGCTGGTGGGTATTTACGCCATCGGCTACTCGCTCAACATCATGACCCTCGGCGCGATCGCCGCGGCCATTGGCCTCATCATCGACGACGCCATCGTGGTGATGGAACAGATCCACCGAAGCCACGAGGAGCATCCCGGCGAGCCGGCACCGGTGGTGGTGCAGAAGGCCATCAAATACCTGCTGCCCGCCATGGTGGGTTCTTCGCTGAGCACCATCGTCATCTTCATTCCCTTTGAGCTGATGAGCGGCGTTGCCGGTGCCTACTTCAAGGTGATGACGCACACGATGATCCTGACTTTGGTCTGCTCGTATTTCGTTACGTGGCTGGGATTGCCGGTGATCTACCTGCTGCTCACCCGCCGCCGGCGCGCCAAGCTGCGTGTGAAGGCGGAGGAGGTGCATGCCGTGAAGCAGCAACGCTGGGTGTCCGCCTTTATTCACCGCCCCTGGATCAGCGTCGTGTTGCTGCTGCTGTTTGCCGCGGCCATCGGGCTCATCCTGCCCCGCCTCGAAACGGGCTTCCTGCCGGAGATGGATGAAGGCAGCATCGTGCTCGATTACAAGTCGCCGCCGGGCACCTCGCTGGAGGAAACGGACCGGATGCTGCGGCAGGTGGAAAAGATCGTCAGCGCGGTGCCCGAAGTGGCGGCGTACTCGCGGCGCACCGGCACGCAAATGGGCTTTTTTATTACCGAACCCAACGACGGCGACTACCTGATCCAGCTAAAGAAAGACCGCCGCCGCTCGTCGGAGGAAGTGATCTCGGAGATCCGCCAAAAGGTGGAGTCTTCGCAGCCGGCCCTGCAGATCGATTTCGGGCAGGTGATCGGCGATATGCTCGGCGACCTGATGGAGTCGGTGCAGCCCATCGAGATCAAGATCTTCGGCGATGACG
Source organism: Flaviaesturariibacter aridisoli (assembly GCF_004343705.1). Classification (GTDB taxonomy): domain Bacteria; phylum Bacteroidota; class Bacteroidia; order Chitinophagales; family Chitinophagaceae; genus Flavisolibacter; species Flavisolibacter aridisoli. The sequence continues at coordinate 4,522 of NZ_SKFH01000045.1, read as the reverse complement.
TGGCGCGCTTGCAGGAGCTGTCGAAGAAGGTTGGTGAAATCACCGAAGGGGTAGCAGGGGCCGCCGACGTATTTAACGGCATCGTTATTTCCGGCCCCACGGTCAGCATCATCCCCGACAACCGGCAGCTGGCGCAGTACGGGATCACGCCTCAGGCTTTACAAAGCCAGGTGCAGCTCGCGCTGCAGGGCCTTGATGGCGGCGGGATCCTGGAGCGGGAGCAACTGACGCCGATCCGGATCGTGTACCCGGGAAATACGCGGCAAAGCCTGGAGGGCATCCGGAACCTGCAGGTCTTTTTGCCGTCGGGCCGGCTGATGCCGATCAGCAGCCTGGCGCGTGTTGCGGTCAGTCCGGGGCAAGCCGAGATCCAGCGGGAGAACCTGCAGGCCATGGGTGTGGTCACCGGTCGCCTCGAGGGCCGCGACCTGGGAAGCACGGTCCGCGGCATCCAGCAAGCGGTGTCGAAGCAAATCGTGTTGCCGCAGGGTTATCATATCGAATACGGCGGTGCTTTTGCCGAGCAGCAGCGGTCGTTTTCCGAACTGCGCCTCATTCTTATCACCGCCTGCCTGCTGGTGTTCGGCGTGATCCTTTTCCTGTTCCGTGATTTCCTGGTGGCGCTGCTCATCCTTGGTATTGCGATCCTGGGTATTGCAGGCTGTTGCGCGGCGCTGCTGCTTACCGGCACGGCCCTCAACGTGGGCAGCTATACCGGCGCCATCATGATCGTAGGCATCATTGGCGAGAACGCCATCTTCACCTTCCTGCAATACCGCGAGGCGTTGCGTGAGCAGCAGGATGTGGACGAGGCAATCGTCTATTCGATCTCCACCCGCCTGCGACCGAAGCTGATGACGGCCCTTGGCGCCATCATTGCGCTGATGCCGCTGGCCCTGGGCATCGGCACCGGCGCCGAGCTGCACCAGCCGCTCGCCATTGCGGTGATCGGCGGCTTCGTGGCGGCACTGCCCTTGCTGCTCATTGTGCTGCCTACAGTGCTGCGCGTCATCGGCCACCGGCGGGCACACAGGGAGGTACCTCCCGATTCAGCTGAGGCGCCGTAACTGCACTTCCGCGTCTGCGAAGCGATCTGGTGATCCATTGTCCCTACTGCGCCCTTTCGGCTTGCTCCTCCGTTTCGCCGGTTTCCATAGTCGCCTTCTTTTTCATCCGCTGCATGATCAGGATAGATAGTCCGAGCCAGGAGGCACCGATACAGAAGCCGGCCAGCACGTCGGTGGCGAAGTGCATGCGCAGGTAAATGCGGCTGAATCCTACCAGCAGTGCCCAGGCAATGAGCACAGCGGCAAGCGCGAGGCGCAGCCAGCGCGGCAACTTCAGCTTCCAGGCCAGGTAGGCCAGCAATCCGTAGAAAATAAACCCGGAGGTAGCATGCCCACTCGGGAAACTGAAGTTGTGCAGCGGCTCCAGGATCGGGTTGGGTGGCCGGAGGCGGTGGAACGTCAGCTTCATGAAATAATTGATGGCAAAGCCACCGATGCCGATCACGAAGATCTCGATGCAGCGCAACCAGTTGCGGCGGACGAGGTACCACCCGATCGTGAGGCCGTAGGCGATCTGCAGAAAGGTGGCGGAGGCCGTAAACGTAACGGCCTCCATGAACCGCGTGCCCGCGGCACTGATGCGCGGGGCGATCATCCCGAACACGCGAATGTCGAAGGCGACTTCGCCCTCGCCGATCACCTCGTGGAAAATGAGGGCAAAAACAGATACGCTGATCAGCAGCAGGAAGAGGAGCAGGGCACCGGTGCCCGCCAGTTTCTTCAGGTAATGGCGCAGGAAGCGGGTAAAGAGCATACCCGGCATCCGGAAAAAGCTGTGCCAGCACCCGTCGCCCGTAAAGATCCCGGCCGTAGGATGCAGCCGGGATGCAGGGTGTTGGTTCTTCTAAGGACAGGCCCTTTATTTCCACGGGCAATACAGGAGTTTCGAGGGTTCACGGATGCCCCGGTAGATGAGGCTTACTTCCCAGGTATTGGGGCGTGGGGAGGCGGTCTTCAGCTTCGAAAGCGTTACGTCGTACGACACGCCGATCTGCATGCTGTTGAGGGCATAGCCAACGTAGGGCACGATGGCGTTTTTCGACCAGTACCACAGGCCGGCGTTGATCAGCGAAGTTTCGCCGATGTAGTAGCCGAGTGCGCCGCCGATCGACACGTAGTTGGCGTTGCGCTGAAACTGGTAAATGGCGGCGGTGCTGAGCAGCAGCCGGTTGTTGAGCACCTTCTCGAAGTTGGCGTGTGCTACGTGGCGTATGGGTAGCACCTGGCGGTCGTCTTTGAGAAAGGTTTGCCGCGGGCCGTTGAGGTGGTAGGCGGAGGTGCCGATGTCGAAGTTGGTTTCCTCGCTTTTTATGCTGTAGGTAATGCCGGCGCTCAGCGACAGATAGGGTTTCATGTTGTCGAGCGAGGCTTCGCCGGTGGGGAGGCTGGTGTTGAAGCCGAAGCCGGTGAACTGCTCTTCGAAGTCGAGGCGGGTGTAGTCGATGAAGCGGCGGCCGTAGGTGCCGCCGAAGCCGATGTTGACACGATGGGTAAACTCGTCGTTTTCCACCACACGAAGGCTGTACGAGCCGGTGAGGGTGCCGTAGGTGCTGCGCACGGCGCCGCCCATGGTGCGGTCATACATCAGCAGTACGCCCACGCCCCAGATGGTGGCCTGCTCGGGCATATGAGCCACTTTGTGCTGCAGGATCTTGCTGTCGAAGGAAAGCGTCCCGGAAACGTAAGGATGTACGGGGCCGGCCCACTGGTCGCGGAAGTGGGCGATGGCCCGCCAGTCGGAGTTGATGTTGGCGGTAAGGGCGGGGTTGATGTTAAGCGGCGAGGAAAAGAATTGGGAAAAGGCGGGGTCTTGCGCCACGGCACGGGCAGGCAGCACCAATGACAAAGCGATTGTCATTGTTCTCAGACAAATCATGTTGGATGTGTTTATAGGTTAGCGTTCAACGTAACAAAACCGAGTTCCCGCTTCGCTTGTAATACTTCCCGTCCTCGCCCACGGCTTCCAGTGTCCACGTGTAGGTATCGTTCACTTGCGGTTGTCCTTTGAAGAGTCCGTCCCAGCCAAACCCGATGATGTTGGTTTCAAACATCAGCTGTCCCCAGCGGTTGAAGATCCGGAAGTAATAGAGCTCGCGGATGTTCACTGTCAGCGGGTAGAGGCGGTCATTGTGTCCGTCGTTATTCGGGCTCCAGGCTTTGGGCACGAAGATGTCGGACACGATGTTTTGAGGGCGGGCAGTACGCACCTGTACTAATACGGTATCTACGGTTTTGCATCCGCTGCCATTGTCGATGCGGATGAGGTATTCCTGGTCCTGGTTGTGGTAGAATACCGGGTCGTAGACGGTCGATCGGTTCAGGCCCGTCGGGGGCATCCATTGGTAGGTACAATTAGTCCCCAAATTCCGGGCCCGGAGTTGCTTGGGTACGAAGATGTCGGCAATTTCTGTGGGATAGCGGGTGCCGGCGCCACCGGGGTCGATGGCGATGGTGGCGGAGCTGTTGAGGTTGCTGTTGGTGCAGCGTATATCCGACACGCTTTGCAGGGTATAGATGGTGGTGGATGCGGGCGATACCGCGAGGGCGTAGGGCGAGCTGCTGATGCCGGTGAGGGTGCGGGTGCTGTCGCCCTCGGTGTAGACAAGGGTCCAGGGCGCGGTGCCGATGCAGTGGATGTAGAGCGTGTCGGTGCCGGGGCTGCAGCGTTGGGCGCCGCCTTCTATGCGGGCCGACGGTGTTTGCTGCAGGGTAGCGGGCACCTGGGTGTTGCAGCCGGCGCCGTCCTGCACGAGCACCAGGTACGACCCGGCGGAGAGGTTGCCGAAAGTACCCGAGGGCTGGTAGCTGCTGCCGCCGTCGATGCTGTAGGAATAGGGCGGCATGCCGTTCGTGGCGGTGGCGGTGATGGCGCCGCCGCGGTCGGAGCAGCTCAGGTTCTGGGCGCTGGCGGCGAGGGCGAGGTTGGAGATCCGTACTTGTACGGGAGCGATGCGGCTGCAGCCGCCGGCGGTGCCTTTGATGTAGCAGGTGCTGCTGACGCTGACGGCAGACGGGTTGAGCAGTGGTATGTTGGCATCGGCATTCTGCCAATAGGTGTAGGTAAGGCCCGCGCTGCTGCCGGCCGTCACGGCCGCGGCGGTGATGTCGACGGAGCCGCCGTTGCAGGAAGCGGCCGGGTCGGTGATGCGCAGCGTTGGACCGTTGATCGTGAGGTGCAGCGTAACCGTATCGGGGCAGCCGCCGGCGTTGGTCGAAATATGGTTGTAGTCGCCGCTTTGCGCGTACGATAGTCCGTACCAGGTGATCGCGTTGCAGGATACAGCGGTCGTATCGCTGTGGTTGCCTTGACCGACGGTTAAGTGCAGCGTGACCGTATCCTGGCAAGCACCGTTCACACTCACGTAGTCGTAGTCACCGCTCTGGGTATAGGTCTGTCCCTGCCAGGAGAAGGAGCCGCAGGCAGTAGCCGTGGTATCGGTATGCACACCAGAGGC
>NZ_SKFH01000044.1 GCF_004343705.1 Flaviaesturariibacter aridisoli | reverse complement strand
AGCGCCATGTCATTGACGAAGGCTCCTTTTGTTTTGGTGACCTTGCGCAATTGCCGGTGATAGCCTTCGATGGTGTTGGTCGTATAGATCACCCGGCGTACGTGCTCCGGGTAATCGAAGAAGGTGGAGAGCTTATCCCAGTTGGTCTGCCACGAGTTCACCACCAGCGGATACTGCTTTGTCCATTTGCCTGCAAAGGCTTCCAGGGCGCTCTCCCCAACACTTCGGTTCACGGCCCCATACACCGCCTTCAGCTCCTTTAGAACAGCACGCTGGTCTTTAGAAGCTACATATTTGGCGGAGTTGCGCAACTGGTGGACGATGCAGCTCTGCACGTCGCAATACGGATACACCGTCCTGATGGCATCGTCAAATCCGCTCAGGTTATCGATACAGGCAATCAGCACGTCCTCTACCCCGCGGCTCTTCAGGTCTGTAAGGACCGAGAGCCAGAAGCGCGCTCCTTCCGACCCGCTCACGTAGCAGCCCAATACCTCCTTGTGGCCCGAGGGAAGGATGCCCAGTATATTATACAGGCAGCGCGTCACCACCTTACCGGACTCCTCGTCCCGCACTTTATAGTACATGGCATCCAGCCACATAATGGGATAGACGGGGTCCAGGGGCCGGCTCTGCCAGGCCTTCACCGCAGGAACCACCCGGTCGGTGATCTCGGATAAGACCGTGTGGGAGATCTCGGTGCCGTACATCTCTTCGATATGCCGCGAGATATCCCGAAGCGACATCCCCAGCCCGTACAAACCCAGAATCTTTTCCTCGAGGTTATCGGCCAGAATGGTTTGCCGCTTTTTGACCAGGTCCGGCTCAAAGGAACCCAGGCGGTCGCGGGGCGTGGATAGTTCGATAGTGCCGGCGGCGGTTCGAAGCTGCTTACGGGAAAAACCGTTGCGCCGGTTCGCCTCCCCTTCTAAATACGGCTGTTCTTCCTTCAAATGCGCGGCGAGTTCCCCTTCCAGGGCAGCTTCCAGCAACTGCTGCAGCAAAGGCCCCAGGGCGCCCTCCTTGCCAAAAACCGCCTTCCCGCTCATAAACTGATCCAGGGCCTGCTGGCGAACTTCCGGATCAAGGCCGGACAACAAATCCTTCTTTTCCTTTTTCATAAACTGTTTTAAAGATGAGAAATCGTCTCAACCTGACACAGTTTAGTTTACACTCTCTTATCTGCAGGTGCTGCGGATGCTGCTTCGACCACTCGAAGAGGTATTTGCAGGAAGTTCCCGTGATTTCTGCCTGACTTATAAGGGATTACGCGCCGGTTCCCGGGCAAAAAAGCGCCCCACGAACGGCAGCTTGGCCAGCTCCTTGCGCTCCACGGTGGCGATAAAGACGCTAAAGAGGGCCAGCAACGCCGCCCCGAAGATCCAGTTGGCCCAGGCGGGCAGCCCGATCCAGTTAAAAGCCGACTGCAGCCCGTACAGCGCCACGGTGATCACGAAGTAGGCAAGGAGTTTTTTGGTGGGATAGGGCACGCGGTAGTGCTGCTGACCCCAGCGGTACGACACCACCATCATCGAGCCGTAGCACAGGAAGGTGGCCCAGGCGCAGGCATAGTAGCCGAAGCGCGGGATGAACAGGTAGTTGACCACGAGCGTCAGCGCCGCGCCGATCAACGTGATCCAGGCGCCGGCGGCGGTCTTGTTCGACAGCTTGTACCAGATGGACAGGTTGTAGTACACGCCCAGGAACATATTGGCCAGCAGCAGCACCGGCACTACGCCGAGGCCGGCCCAGTACTTCTGCCCGATAAAGTATTTCCAGACGTCGAGGAAGAGCGCCACCACCAGGAACATAAAGCAGATGATCAGCACGAAGAATTTCATCACCCGCGCATAGATGCGTTTGGGATCCTGCCCCTGCGCCTGTTTGAAGAAGAACGGCTCGGCGCTCATCCGGAAGGCCTGGATGAACAACGTGATCAGGATCGACAGCTTGTAGCAGGCGTTGTAGATACCCACCTCGCCCTGCTTGGCCTCCAGCGTGGGCGCCGACGACCACCAGCCGAGCATGATCCGGTCGAAGGTTTCATTGACCATGCCCGCAAAGCCGGCCAGGATGAGCGGCGCCGAATACAGGATGATCTCCCGCCACAGCTTCCCATCGAAGCGCCAGCGAAAACCGAAGATGCTCCGCAGCAGCAGCAGGAACGACACCGCGGACTGCAGCAGGTTGGCGATGATGAGATAGCCCACCTGGTAGTTCGGGTCGTAATAAACGCCGATGAACGAGTTCGGGTCTTTGGCCGCCAGCTTCGGGCAAATGGAGATGAAGAACACGGTGGCCACGATGTTGACCACGATGCCGAGCAGGCGCACGAGGGCGTATTTGCGGGGACGTCCCTCGTAACGCAGCCGCGCGAACGCCAGGGTCGAGATCGCGTCGAGACCGATGATGGCCGCGCCGTAGATCATGAACTCGGGATGGTCGGGAAAGCGCAGGAGCGTGGCCATTGGCTGGCGGAACCACACGAGCAGTGCGCTGAACAGCAGGGTGCTGCACAGCAGCGAAATGGAAGCGGTGCTGTATACGCGCTCGTGCTCCTCCTTGCCTTTGGCAAAGCGGAAATAGGCCGTTTCGAGGCCGTAGGTGAAGATGATGTTGAAAAAAGAAAGGGCCGAATAAAACGTGCCCACGATGCCATAGCTGGCCGTCTTGGTGAGGGTGCGGGTCAGGTAGGGCGTCAGCAGGTAATTGAGAAAGCGCGCGGCTATCGAGCTCACACCATACCACATCGTCTGGCCGGCCAGTTTCTTGATTTCACTCATCGTAGGATGACAAATGTAAGCCCATAAGAAACGTCATTGCGAGCGAAGCGAAGCAATCTGCCGGAGTATAGGCCGGCAGCCAGCGGTGGCGGGTGCCCTAACGTGTAACAGATTGCTTCGCTTCGCTCGCAATGACGATCCGGCGGAAGCTTAGGGCAGGTACCTGGGATTATGTATGTACCCGCTATCCGTCAGCGTAAACAGGAAGCGCATCAGGTTGTCTTCCTCGCTGGCGCTGAGCGCGATGCCGCCGGCAAGCAGCGGGTCGAGGGTGGGCGAGGGTTGCAGGTTGTCGCGGTAGTGGCGCACGTAAAGGCGGAAGGCGCTGTAGCGGCCGTCGTGGGCATAGAAGCTGGTGAGCGACAGGTTGCGGAGCGAGGGCACGCGGAACTTCAGCGAGTCGGCGGCACTGCCGGTAACGCCCATGCGCCCCCGGTCGTTCAGGAGCGGGTCTGCGGCAAGGCCGGTATTGTGGAAGCTGAAGTCGCTGAACAGGGCCCCGCTGTGGCAGGTAGCGCATTTGGCGGCAAACACCTGCGCGCCGGCGGCCTCTTCGGGTGCGAAGCTCGCCGTACCGCGCTGCACGCGGTCCCACTTGCTGTCGGCCGACACCATGCTCAGCAGGAATTGCTTCAGCGCCCCCACGATGCGCGCCTCGCTGACCGGCCCCTCGCCGAAAGCATCCGCGAAGCGCCGCACATACGAGGTGTCGGCGCTGAGGCGGGCGATCAGCTCCGGGAAGTTTTCGCCCATCTCGGCGGGATGGGTGAGGTGCCGCGACAGCACGCTTTCGAGGTCGCTGTACTGCCCGTCCTGGAAGTACACGCGGTACCAGGCCAGGTTGGCCAGCCCGGGAGCGTTGCGCAACGTATGGGAGTGATTATAACCGTGGCTTCGGTCGTGCTCGAAGGTGGTGAAGGCCGCCGTGGGCATATGGCAGGAGCTGCAGGGAACGGTGCTGTCTTTGGAAAGGGCGCCTTCGTAAAAAAGACGGCGGCCCAGGTCCACGGCTTCTTCGATGAGCGGGCTGGCGTTGAAATCGTAGGCGGGTTGCGGGAAGCCGGCGGGCACCACAAAGGGAAGCACCGTGCCCCGCCGGGGCACGACCTCGGAGCGGCGGCAGCTTTGCAGCAGGGCCACGGCGCCGGCAACGGCGAGCACGACGAATGTCAATAAACGAAACGGGCGCATGGGAGTTTGTGTCCCCTAAAATACGGCGCGAAGCCCGCTGTGGTTGTTAAAAGTCACCGGGGCGTAGCCGCCCACGCGCGGCCTTGCGGTCGCCGGTGAGCTTTTTTTGTTTGAGCCGGGCTTCCTTCACACCCTTCGGCGTGCGGGTGGCGATGCGGGGCTTTTTCTTTTTCAGGGCGCCTCCCACCAGCTCTTGCAGCTTGCGGATCGCTTCCCCCTTATTTTCCAGCTGCGTGCGGTAGGTCTGTGCTTTTACCCAAAGGGCGCCGGCTGCATTAAGCCGATGCGCCAGCTTCTGCAGCAGGATCGCCTTCTGCTCTTCGCTTACCAGCGTCGAGGCTTCCACCGCCCACCAGGCGATGACGGCCGTCTCCACCTTGTTCACGTTCTGCCCGCCCTTGCCGCCGGCGCGGGTGGTTTGGAGTTGTATTTCGGAAGTGAGATCCATGCGGCAAATGTAGGCCGCAGGCGGCCTGTTCATGCGGCGGCGCAACGACGCAGCGGAGCTGGAAAAGATGGCGATGCGGTCTTCAGGATTAGTTGCACGCACGCGCTGCGTCCCCTTTCGCCGCGCCGCCGCGTGAACCTCGTATTTTCGCCTGCGAAAATCTTTCTATGCGCGCCGTCATTCAACGTGTTTCTGAAGGCTCCGTCACAGTCGATGGCACCGTCGTCGGCACCATCGGCGCCGGGCTGCTGGTGCTGGTGGGCGTGGAAGACGCCGATACGCTGGAAGACGCCCAATGGCTCGCCGCCAAGATCACGGGCCTCCGCATTTTCAGCGACAACGAAGGCCTGATGAACCGTTCCGTGCGCGACATCGACGGCGGTATCCTGGCCATCTCGCAGTTTACCCTGCACGCCGCGACGAAAAAAGGAAACCGCCCGTCCTTCCTCCGCGCGGCAAAGCCGCCAGTGGCCGTACCGCTGTACGAAGCCTTCGTGGCGGCGCTTGGAGCGGAACTGGGCAAGAAGATCGAAACCGGCATCTTTGGTGCCGACATGAAGGTGGCCCTGCTCAACGACGGCCCCGTGACCATTATCATCGACACCCAAAACAAGGAATGATGCGTGACCTGGAATCGAGAGCCGATATAGAAATGCTGCTGCGCGACTTTTACCGCCAGGCTTTCGCCGACGAAAGCATCGGGCCTTTCTTCACCGAAGTGGTGCCGCTCGACCTTGCCACCCACCTGCCGGTCATTACCGACTTCTGGGAGTCGATCGTGTTCGGCACACCCTACGCAAAAAACGTGATGGCCGTCCATGCCGACATTCATCGCAAGGAACCCATCCGCAAGGAGCACCTCGAGCGCTGGGTGGCGCTGTTCACCGCCACCGTCGACGCGCACTTCGAAGGGCCCCGCGCCACGCTGATGCGACAGCGCGCCCGCTCGGTGGCCACGCTGATGGACATCAAGCTCAATCACCCCAAACCCGGATTATGACCCTCGAACAGGCACAACAGCAGGTGGATCAGTGGATCCGGACAACAGGCGTCCGCTACTTCAGCGAGCTCACCAACATGGCCATCCTTACCGAAGAAGTGGGCGAGGTGGCCCGGCTCATGAGCCGCCTCTACGGCGAGCAATCGTTCAAGGAAACCGACCGCAAAAAGGAACTCGGCGACGAGCTGGCCGACGTGCTGTGGGTCCTGATTTGCATTGCCAACCAAACGGGCGTGAACCTCACCGAGGCGCTGGAAAAGAATTTCGAAAAGAAGACCATCCGCGATGCGGACCGTCACCGCGACAACCCGAAGCTGCAGGGCTGAAACCGTTCCGTATAGTGCCCTGAAGTGCCACGAACGGCGCTCCGTACATCCTCATCCCATTTTCAGCCCGCTTCGTCACTTCGGTGCTCCGGAGGCCGCCCGGGCTTGGTAACATTGCAGCATGCAACGCTATTTCGACCTGTTGGCCCGTCCCCGTCACGGCATTATTCTGCGCAACGTGCTGGCTTCCGTGCTCATCTGGAGCGGAAGCCTCCTGTTCCTGCTATTTACCCGTGAAAACGGAGAGGGCATGCTGATGCTGGGGCTGATGGTTCCCTACACGATCCTGCAATACACGCTGACCACGCAGGTGATCCTTCCGCGCCTGCCCCAGAAGGGCCGCAGCTTTCTGACGCTGCTGGTGCTGGTAGGTGTGTTGATTCTGGTCAGCGCCGTTCCCTTCGGACTACTGGGGCATCTCTACCACCAGGGCGCGAGCGATTCGGCCGCCTTCGTGATCCTCAATGGCCTGCTGCAACTGTTCGTGATGACGCCGCTGGCCTGGTATTTCTACCGAAGGAGCCGCAAAACGCGCGAAGAGGTAACGCACCTGAAGCAGGAGCTGGGCCAGTCGGAGGCCAGCCTCGACTTCCTCCGCACGCAGATCAACCCGCACTTTCTTTTCAATGCGCTCAACTCCATCTACGGCCTCGCACTCAACGAAGGCGCCCAGCGCACCGCCGACGGCGTGCAGATGCTCGGCGACCTGATGCGCTTTATGATCCATGACAACGAGCAGGAAGAGATCGACCTCAGCCGCGAGGCCGACTACCTGCAGCAATACATCCGCCTGCAGCAGCTGCGCACCGATGGCAGCGAGTCGGTGCTCGTGACGGCGCGGATCGGCGATGTGCCGCCCGGCCTGCGCATTGCGCCGATGCTGCTGATCCCCTTCGTGGAGAACGCCTTCAAGCATGGTATTTCCTTCCGTATGCCCTCCTACATCAACGTCAACCTGTCGGTGAAAGACGATACCGTGTACCTCGACGTGAACAACAGCGTGGCGCCGCGCAGCGCCGAAGACCCCGAGCGCGACCGCAGCGGCATCGGCCTGGCCAACGTGCGCCAGCGGCTCAACCTCCTTTACCCGGGTCGCCACGAGTTGTTTGTGCGCGATACGGGCGCCGAATATTTCATCCACCTCACGATCCGGTTAACTTAGCGGTATGCAGCAGCCACTGATGAAAGCCATCGCCGTCGACGACGAGCGCCTTGCCCTCGATATCGTGTGCGCGCTGTCAGCCCGCGTGCCTTTCCTGGACCTGAAGGCCACTTTTACCGACGCATTCAAGGCCCTCGAATACCTGCAGCGCGAGCCGGTGGACCTGCTGTTTCTCGACATCAAGATGCCCGACATCTCGGGGATCGAATTCTTCCAGAGCCTGCCGCGCAAGCCGTTGCTGATCTACACCACGGCCTATGCCGAACACGCGGCCGCGTCTTTCGAAATGGATGCGGTGGACTACCTGCTGAAGCCGTTTTCGCTGGCCCGCTTCATGAAAGGCTGCAGCAAGGCCTACGAGCTGTTTCGCTTCCGCCGCAGCCCCGAAACGGCAGTGGAGCACGTGTTCATCAAGACGGGCTATGAGCAGGTGAAAGTGGAAGTAGACGATATTCTCTACCTGGAGTCATCCGGCAATTACGTGACCTACGTGCTGCCGGGGCGTAATCTTCTTTCGCGGAGCAATATGAGCGAAGCGCTTTCTGCTCTTCCCGCAGGACGCTTTGTACGGGTACATCGTTCTTACGCGGTGGCCTTGTCCAAGATCGATAAGGTAGAGCGCACGCAGGTGACGGTGGCGCGCCAGGTGATCCCGGTGGGGGAGGCCTTCGCCGCCGACCTGCAGGCGGTGCTGGCGGGTGCGGCCCTGCGGCCGCCTCCGGGCTCCCTTTAGTCGGCCAGCAATTCTTTCGATTGGCGCAGGATCGTGGTCCGCAGCCCTTGCCGGAAAGCGGCCTCGTCGAAAGAGCGGTAGCCGCGTCCTTCGTCTTTGCGCCGCGCTTCCTGTTCCTTCAGTTCAAATTCTTTTTGCGCCGCCGCCCGCAGGGCATCGTAATCTTCGGTAAGGCAGAAATATTCGAATTGCTCCTGCTCAAACCGGGCAAGCCCGGCGGCATCGTAGCGCCGCTTCGCCCGCAAGCGTCCGCGGCGGATCTCCAGTACAAAATACTGTTTGTCCTGCTCCAGCAGCAGCAACCCGCTGAACCAGCGCAGCACGGCGTCGTCGGCTGATTCGAAGAGGCCTGCCAGCACCGAGCGGCGGCCCGTGCGCAGGTTGCGCGGGTCGGCAACCTCCACATCGCGCACACGCAGCTCGTCCTCGGCGATCTCGAAGCTGGCCCAATAGCTGCGCCCGGCTCCGGGCGGCCGCAGTTGGGGATGCTTGTTGAAAAAAGGCTCCAGCAGCGCCTCCATTAGCGGCAGCTGCCGCCCTTCGAACCACAGGATATCCAAAGGCGTTGTCTTCATTGCGGACAAGTTAGGCATTCGGAATGCAAACAAAAAGCCCCCCGCTGTGGCGGGGGGCTTTTCTATTCCTCTTCCTTCCCGGGAAGGGGTTAGGGGATAGGGTGGTCTAGAGCTTGATCACCTGCTTGTTGAATACCACGCCACTCTTCACATGCGTTACCTGGAGCGAGTAGGCGCCGGGCGTCACGTCGGAAAGGTCGAGGGTGTAGGTGGTGCCGGTGAAGGAGAACACCCGTCCGATGGGCTGGCCGTATTGCGACAGCAACTGCACCGTGAAGGGACCTTGCTCGGCGCCGCTGTAGCGAAGCACTACGTTGCTGCGGGCCGGGTTGGGACCTACTTCAAAGTCCTGGCTCAGCGCCGTGCGGAGCGTGCCGTCGTTGCCACCCGTGCCACCGCTTTGGGCGATGGGGCCGCAGTAATTCACCGCGATGCGGAAGGTAAAGCCGCGGCCGGGGCAGTTGCTGGAGCCGTTGCCCTGGGGCGTTACCCGCACGTTGGCGTACTGTACACCGGGGCCGGCATTCACCGTCGTAAACGAGGGCAGTGCCGTTCCCGAACCCGATGCGGCGAGGCCGATCGAGGTGTTGTTGTTGGTCCAGGTGTAGCTCGTGGCGTTGCCCGTAAAGGCGATCGGCGCGGTCGCTACACCATTGCAATACAACTGGTTGGGCAGGTTGTCCACGAAGGATTGCGGGTTGATGGTGAGCGTAGTGGAGGCGGTGCCGCTGCAGCCACCCGAAGCGCCTACCGTGTAGGTAACGGTGTAGGTGCCGGGCGTAGAGGCGCCGAGGTTGATCGAGCCGTCGCTGCTGTTGAGGGCGAGGCCTGCGGGCGAGGCACTGTAGCTGCCGCCGGTGGAACCGGTGCGGCGCACATAAGCCCACGCATACTGGCAGTACGTGGACTGCGGGTACGAGATGCTGCCTGCCGAAGGCGATACAGCGATGGTAAAGCTGGTGGGCGAGCTGCTGCAGCCGTCAGCGATCGCACTGGTGCTGATGGTCGCTGTTTGCAGCACACCGGTGTTGTTCGTGGCGTTGAACGACGGGATGTTGCCCGTGCCCGATGCCTGGAGGCCGATGCTGCTGTTGCTGTTCGTCCAGCTGATCGTAGTGCCGGCCACCGTGCTCGTGAAGTTCACGGCATTCGTGGGGGTGCCGGCGCACAGTGTCTGGTCGGCCACCGCGCCGATCACCGGCGTGGGGTTGACCGTGATGCGGAAGATCATGTTGTGCGGACTGCAACCCGTGCCACCATTGGCTTCTACGTACACATAGGATTGTGTGGCGGTGTTGCCGTTGTTGGTAGCGGTGAAGGCGGCGATATTGCCCGTGCCCGACGCCGGGATGCCGGTGTTCGGGTTGCCGGCCGTCCAGGAGAAGGTAAGGCCCGGGGCGCCCGTGAACAGGATGGGACCTACGGTGCTGCCGTTACAGACCACCGGGTTGGGTTGCGCATTCACAAAAACCGAGGGGCGGATGGCCACCTGGGTAGTGGTGAAGTCGGTCGGCGTGGTGCCGTAGCGCACGGTGTAGGTGCCGGGCGCAGACGCAGCCAGGTTGATGTCGCCGGTAGTGGCGTTGATCGACAGGCCGGCCGGCGAAGCGGAGTACGTGCCGCCCGTGGTGCCGGTGCGGGTTACCGAAGCAATGCCGGTAGCGTCGCAATAGGGGGAGCCGTTGTACACGATCGTGGCCGAGAAGGGATTGACCAGGTTAACCGTGGTCGTGGTGGTATACAGGTCGCAACCACCTGCGGCAGCCACTGTGTAGGTCACCGTATAGGTGCCCGGGGTGGACGCAGCCAGGTCGATGGTGCCGGTGGCGGGATCCAGGGCGATTCCTGTAGTCGAGGAATACGTGCCGCCCGTCGTACCGCTCTGGGTTACGGCAGCCGTGCCCGAGCCCGTGAAGTAGGGCGTAGCCGTATAGGCGATCGTAGCCGACGGAGCCGGGTTGACCGTAATGGTAAAGGAAGTGGCCGCACCGGAGCAGGCGCCGTTCATCGGCGTCACAGTGATCGTGGCCACGATGGCCGTGGAGCCGCCGTTGGTAGCGCTAAAGCTGCCGATGTCGCCGCTGCCGGAAGCCGGCAGGCCGATGCTGTTGTTGTTGTTGGCCCAGGTGTACGAAGCAGCTGTTCCTCCAAAAGTGATGGCCGAAGTAGTTTGATCGGCGCAAACAACCTGGCTGGCCACGGCGTTCACGGTGGGCAGCGCCGGGTCGGTAAGCGTGATGTTGCTGATGGTTGCCTGGCAACTGTTGGCATCGGTAATGGTTACCGAATAGGTGCCGGCTCCCAGACCGGTGCGGTCCTGGGTCGTCGGGCCATCGCTCCAGTTGTAGGTGTAGCCCGGCACACCACCGGCAGGTGTCAGGTCGATCGTGCCGTCAATAGCACCGTTGCAGGTGGGGTTCGTAAGGATCGTCGATCCGGATACAGCGGCCGAAGGCTGGCCCACTGAAATGTTGCTGATGGTTGCCTGGCAGCCATTCGCGTCCGCGATGGTTACCGAATAGGTACCCGCAGCAAGACCATTGCGGTCTTCGCTCGTTGATCCGTTATTCCAGAGGAATGTGTAGGGGGACGTGCCGCCCGCAGGCGTGAGGTTGATGGCGCCGGTGGAACCACCGAAGCAGGCGTTGTTCGTAACAACGGTCGAGCCCGAAAGGGCGGCCGCCGGCTGGCTGACGCTGATGTTGTTGATCGTAGCCTGGCAGCCGTTGTTGTCGGTGATGGTCACACTATATGTTCCGGCGCTGAGGCCAGTGCGGTCTTCGGTGGTGGTAGTGCCGTTGTTCCAGAGGAACGTATAGGGAGACGTACCGCCGGAAGGCGTCAGGTTGATGGCACCCGTGTTGCCGCCGAAGCAGGCGATATTCGTAACCACGGTAGATGCCGAAAGCGGGTCGGAAGGCTGACCGACGCTGATGTTGGAAACCGTCGACTGGCATCCGTTGTTGTCGGTAATGGTCACCGAGTAATTACCGGTGCTGAGACCCGTGCGGTCTTCCGTGGTTGCACCGTTATTCCAGAGGAACGTATACGGTCCCGTTCCGCCGGCAGGGGTCAGGTTGATCGCACCGGTATTTCCACCGAAGCAGGCCACGTTCGTAACCACTGTTGTGCCCGAAACGGGTGCAGTGGGCTGACTGACCGCAATATTGCTCACCGTGCCGGTGCAGCCGTTATTGTCGGTGATCGTTACCGAATAAGAACCCGCGGTAAGGCTGGTGCGGTCCTCCGTGGTAGCACCGCTATTCCAAAGGAATGTATACGGTCCCGTGCCACCGATGGGAGTAAGGTTAATGGCACCGGTGTTCCCGCCGAAGCAGGCAACGTTGGTGACCACCGATACACCCGATACCGGTGCGGCAGGCTGTGAAACGGAGATGTTGCTCACGGTACCCGTGCACCCGTTGTTGTCGGTGATCGTTACCGAGTAGGTGCCGGCCGTAAGACCCGTGCGGTCTTCCGTGGTCGTGCTGCCGTTATTCCAGAGGTAGGTGTAGCCCGGCGTGCCGCCCGTAGGCGTGAGGTTGATGGCGCCGGTGTTTCCGCCAAAGCAGGCAATGTTCGTCACCACAGTCGTACCCGATACAGGTGCTGTGGGCTGCGAAACCGTAATGGTGCCCACCGTTCCCTGGCACCCGTTGGCGTCGGTGATGGTGACCGAGTAATTGCCTGCCGTAAGACCCGTGCGGTCTTCCGTTGTAGCACCGCCATTCCACATAAAGGTATAGCCTGCTGTGCCGCCGGTAGGTGTCAGGTTGATCGCACCTGTATTCCCGCCGAAGCAAGCCACGTTGGTAACAACCGTAGTGCCGGAAACGCCCGAAGTGGGCTGGCTGACCGTGATGTTGTTCACAGCGCCCGTGCAGCCTTTCGAGTCGGTGATGGTAACCGAATAGGTGCCGGCCGTAAGAAACGTGCGGTCTTCGGTAGTCGCGCCGTTGTTCCACAGGAACGTGTAGCCGCCGTTGCCACCGGTGGGCGTGAGGTTAATGGCACCCGTGTTACCGCCGAAGCAGGCCACATTGGTGACCACCGTACTGCCCGAAACGGCAGCGGAAGGCTGGGTCACATTGATGGGGAATAGGGTGAACGAGCAGCCCTTGTTGTCGGTAACGGTTACACCGTAGGTGCCGGCAACAAGGCCGGAACGGTCTTCCGAAGTAACGCCGCTGCCCCAGTTGTAGGTATACGGTGACGTGCCGCCCGTAACCGTAATGTCAATGGAGGCGTTGGAGCCGCCGAAGCAGGAGACGTTGGTCACTGCGGCGCTGGCGCTGAGTGCCGAAGCCGGCTGGGTCAGGGTTTGCGAGGCGGTAGCCTGGCAGCCCTTTGTATCGGAAACCGTCACAGTGTAGCTGCCGGCCGACAGGTTGGAGGCGGTGCTGCCGGTGCCACCCGAGGGCGACCAGGAATAGGTGTAGCCGGCCGTGCCGCCGCTGGCGGTCACGGTTAGCGATCCGTTGTTGCCGCCAAAGCAGGAAATATTGGTAAATGCCGTGATCGCAGCCGACGGCTTCGGATTGATGGTCAGGTTGGAGCCGTTGTCCGACGAAGTGACGCTCGGATCGTTCGCAACAATGCGGATGCGGTAGCCCGTGCCGGAGGTGGTTCCGGTGGGAATAACGGCCGAAATGGTGCCCGAAGACGCATTGCCCGCAGCTGTGCCGATGCTGGTAGGCGAGGCGAAGGAGCCGCTGGCGTCAGAAAGCTGCGCCGTATAGGTGTTGCCGGCGTTGATGCCGGTAGCAGTGTAGGGGACGCTGACGGTGGCGCCAGCGCAAAACGGTGATCCGGAAATGCTGCCTACAGAAACACCCGATGGGGTCGTATTGGAAAGGTTGGCGAGGGTCCAGTTCACCCAATCCATATTGTTCGGACGGACGTTTGTCTGAAAATATTGAAAGGTAATCTCCACCGAATTAACGTTGTTGTAGCCGCTAACGGGCCAGGCAACGGAAAAGGGGAAGCTGGACATATTCACTGCGCCAGTGGTCGATGTGTTGAGCGATGCGTTGGAGGCAAGCGAGTGCGTAGCAATGGTGTTGCCCCCAAAATCCTTCATGGTGATCGTGAAGACGCTGAGTGAATAATTGGTTGCTCCCGCGTTCTGGAAGCTCATGTCCTTCAGCGTAAAAGTCTTGATCACGCTGTTGTTGGCTTTCAGTACTACCGACTGTGATGCGCCCGCGGTCGCATTGTTGGCGTACATCCGGGAATTGAACTGGGCGAAGATGGTACTTACCAGGAACTTGTCCTGCTGGGTTTTAAGCCCGGGACCACCACTTTCGGCAGCCCCCAGCGCGGAGAAGTCGTAGGTGCCGTTTGCCGTTCCCGTTTGCGCCAGCAGGCGCGCCGCCGGGCTCAGGATCAGGAAGAGCAGAAAAGCCCAGGAGATGCCGGGACGATTCAAATGCCGCGTTCTCGGGCGATTAGCCGGTCGCGGGCGCGATGCTGTTTGCATGTGCTTTGGTTTTAAGATGAGTGTTGGCGGCGATTTTCGCAGGTTGGGCTGTCCTTCGTTGGATCGTTGAACAAATGTAGCGAAGCGCTACGGGGTTACACGTGTCGGCACATGCCGGTTAATACGTACGTATTTCTACGATGCCCGCGACCATTTTGCAGTGGTTGGATAGCCTTAACAAGGTAAACTAAAACGGTCCAACCGGTTGATAGTCGTTTTAATGCCTTGTTTTTGAGCTACTTAAGTGAAAAAGAAAGGGCCGCCCCGGTGGACGGCCCTTTTCGGTTGCGGGTGCGGTTAATGCCGCAGCGCGGTTTTTGATTTCCCGGCGTCGGGCACCAGCGTGTCGGTGAGCGACCAGAGAAAATCGAGTTTGAGGGTGTTGCGGAAGGCCTTTCCGTCCATATCTATATAGGTATCCCCGGTATAGTTTGGCGCCGTGGCCACATTCTGGTTGTAGTTGGCCTGGGCGTGGCAGCTCATACAATTGCTGCGAACACCCACCACATTGGTCACCGCCTGCCCGTTGGTCACCACCACCGAGGTGGGCACGTTGCTCAGCACCGAGGAGTCGAAACCCGCTTCCAGGTAGGGATTGTAGGAATAGATGGAAGTGCCGCTGTTGTTGCCGCCCGTGAACGGCTGGTTGGGCAGCAGGAACGTATAAGCCATCGACATCGCGTAGTGGCGCGGCGTGCCTTTCAGCTGCTCCGGCCGGCTGTCGGCGATGCGCTTCGTGCTGGGCAGCGGCGGGTTGTCGGGGTCCGGCGCCCACCAGTAGGTTTGCCAGGTCCAGCGCTTGGTCTCGCGGCTCGTAACGTGCATGGCCAGCAGGATCGCCACGTCGCCGGCCTTTGCCTGGCGCAGCCCCTTGAAGTTGCCGCGGAAATGTGCGGCGGTGGCTTCGTCGAGCGAAAAGTGGATGAAGTCGCTGGCGTTATAGGTGTTCTCCGGGGTTGCCTTTCCATCGCCGCCGATCACACCGCCGTGGCCGTGGCCACGCTGGTTGCTCGGGTCCACGAACACACTGTCGGGCCACAGGTTGGCAGCATACGCCACCGCGGTGGCCGGCGGCCCGTTCCAAACCTTGAGCACATACAGCCCGTCCTTGTTCAGGTTGTCTTTCGTCAGCACCTGGAACACCGGCTTGACGGCCATCGACGCATTCGGGAAGTCGGGTACGCCGGCAGCGCCGCCGGCGAGCAGCGAGTCGAGAGTGGCCTGCCGCTTCAGGTGGTTGCGGATGGTAAAATCGGCCGCCACCGGGTTGTATTTTACAAAGCCCAGGATCTGGGCGCTGTCGGTGGGGTCGATGAGGTGGGCGCGCTGGCGGGCGTTACGCGCGTGCTCAAACTGGTGGGGCACCTGCAGCCTGCGGGCAAAGTTGCTGCTGGCCTGCAGCTGGGCCACGTCGGCGCCTTCCTGCGCCTGGAGCATCTGCTCGGTGGTCATCCAGGTTTCGAATACCCGCAGCTGCTCGTTGTTGAAGCGCTGGCTCGTAGTGTCGGTGAGGGACGCCCACAGGCCCCAGGCGTGCCCGATGATGCGGGCGGAGTCGTTGTTGTCGATCCAGGTGTTGAGCGTGGCTTCCGGTTCGGGGTAATGGTAATCGGGGATGCCGGGGTCGGGGAGTTCAACGGGCCGGATCGAAGTGCTGTTGGCAACGGGCGTTCTCGTGTCGGCGCTCGTGCAGCTCGCAAGCAGCAGGAGGCCGGCCGCGGCCAGAAAGAGGCGATGGTTCATAAATGTGTGTTTTGGTGGCGAAATGTCAGCACCGGCTGACGGAGGGCTAAACTACTCCGACTGCCCGCCACCGGCCTGCGCAGACTTACGCTTTTTGCTGCGTACTTATACGGTTTTTTGTTGCAGGAATGCGCAACCGAACACGCGGGCCGTTGAGGCAGGGGTAAAAGCAACGGGGAAATGGAGACAGCGGCGGCTTTTTTGCCGGCTTTTCAAGTGGGCCGCGGCGCCGGATCGTTTTCTGCGGCCATTCTGGCCGCTTTTTTGGACTGACTCCGCAAAACCCCCAACAGGAATGAACAAGAAATTCTCGTGGAAGTCGGTCTGGCCCCTGTTGAAGCAATCCTTCAAAGGCTTTTCCGAAGATAAAGTACCCAAGCTGAGCGCTTCGCTCGCCTACTATACCATTTTTTCGCTGGCGCCGATCCTCATTGTGATCATTTCCCTCTGTGGCATCTTCCTTGGCCAGGAGGCTGTTTCCGGGCAGCTCTTCGGGCAGATCAAAGGCATTGTTGGCGCCGAGTCGGCCAAGCAGATCGAGGAGATGATCCAGAACGCCTCGTTGAGCGGCAAGGGGCCGCTGTCGCTGGTGATCGGCATCGTGGCGCTGCTGGTGGGTGCCACCTCCATGTTTGGAGAAATGCAGGATTCCATCAACGGCATCTGGGGCCTCAAGGTCGCCCCTAAGGCGGGTATGAAGGCTGTGATCAAAAGCCGCCTCATGTCGTTCGGCCTCGTGGCCACCCTCGGCTTCCTGCTGCTGGTGTCGCTGACGGCTACGGCAGTCGTGGAAGGTCTCGGCAGCCGCCTCATGGCCCGCTTCCCCGATGCCAGCGTGGTGCTCTTTTACATCATCAACCTCGTGCTGACGCTGGCGGTGACCACCGCGCTCTTCGCGGGTATCTTCAAGGTGCTGCCGGATGCGAAGATCAAGTGGAAGGACGTGTGGATCGGTGCCGGCGCTACGGCCGTGCTGTTCCTTATCGGTAAATTCCTGATCGGACTGTACATCAACAAAAGCAATGTCGGCTCCACCTACGGGTCCGCGGGCTCGCTGATCGTGCTGCTCCTGTGGATCTATTACTCGGCCTTTATCCTGTACTTCGGTGCCGAGTTTACCAAGAATTACCTCGTCAGCTATGGTCCCGGTATCCAGCCCAACCACTACGCGGTGCCGATGGAAGGCGCCATCGTGGCATCGGCCGAGCCGAAAAAGCAGCCGCAGACCGAGCCGCTGGTGCCCGCCGACCCGCAGCAGCCCTGGCGCACGCGGCAATACCCGCAGCTGGCGCTCAGCGGCGTCAACGGCCCGCGCGACCCGCAGCTGGCCCATGCCGACCCGGTGCGCAAAGGCACCAACGTAGGTCCGGTCAAGGCGGTGCTGGTGGCCTCCATCGCTGCCATCAGCAGCCTCCTCCGCAGGGGCCGCACCTAAGCATTATTATGAAGAACCGGTAACGAGAAACGGTGAAAGCCGCTTCCCGGTGGAGGGCCCGCGAGGGCCCTTTGTTGTGCCGCCTGTCCTTCCAAGGGGGCAGCCATGGCGCAACCGGTTTCGCTTGTTCCGGCCTGTTGCCGGATCGTGCCCGCAAAGATTTTCCACATAAAGTACCCCCTTCGGGGGATAGGGCCCTTTATCTTTGCGCCCTATGGCAACGGACAGCAACAAGTTCCAGGCGATCATCGCCCATTGCAAGGAATACGGCTTTATTTTTCCCTCCTCCGAGATCTACGACGGACTTGCCGCGGTATACGACTACGGTCAGTGGGGCGCGGAACTGAAAAAGAACATCAAGGACCATTGGTGGAACTCGATGACCCGCATGTATGAGAATATTGTGGGGATCGACGCCGCCATCTTCATGCATCCCACC
Organism: Flaviaesturariibacter aridisoli; assembly: GCF_004343705.1. GTDB lineage: Bacteria > Bacteroidota > Bacteroidia > Chitinophagales > Chitinophagaceae > Flavisolibacter > Flavisolibacter aridisoli. The sequence continues at coordinate 11,408 of NZ_SKFH01000044.1, read as the reverse complement.
ACCTGGAAGGCATCGGGCCACGTAGACAACTTCTCCGACCCGATGATCGACAACAAGGATTCCAAGAAGCGCTACCGCGTGGATCACCTCATCGAAGCCAAGATCGAGGAATTTGACAATGCCGGCCAGAAGGAGCAGGCGGAACAGCTGCAGCAGCAACTCGACCAGCTGACCGAGGCTTCCGACTTCGCCGGGCTTAAGCACCTCATTGAAAGCTATAAGATCGCCTGCTCGGTGAGCGGCACCGTCAACTGGACAGACGTGCGCCAGTTCAACCTGATGTTCTCCACCGAGTTCGGCGCCACTTCCGACGAGGGCGACAACACCATCTACCTGCGTCCCGAAACGGCGCAGGGTATTTTCGTCAACTTCCTCAACGTGCAGAAGACGGGCCGCATGAAGATCCCCTTCGGCATCGCGCAGATCGGCAAGGCCTTCCGCAACGAGATCGTGGCGCGCCAGTTCATCTTCCGCATGCGTGAATTCGAACAGATGGAGATGCAGTTCTTCATCCGTCCCGGCACCCAGAAGGAGTGGTACGAGTACTGGAAAACGGAGCGCCTCAACTGGCACCTTGGCCTCGGCATCGCGCCCGATCAATACCGCTTCCACGACCACGTGAAGCTGGCCCACTACGCCGACGCCGCCTGCGATATCGAATACAATTTCCCCATCGGTTTCAAGGAAGTGGAAGGCATTCACTCGCGCACCGACTTCGACCTGCGCAACCACCAGGAGTACAGCAAAAAGAAGATGCAGTACTTCGACAACGACATCGACCCCGCCACCGGCAAACCCTACGGCAACTATATTCCTTACGTGATCGAAACCTCCATCGGTGTGGATCGCACGGTGATGCTGGTGCTGAGCGAGGCCTACGAAGAGCAGGACCTGAGCACGGAGGAGAAAAAAGACAGCCGCGTGGTGCTGAAGTTCCCGGCTAAGCTGGCCCCCATCAAGCTGGCCGTGCTGCCGCTGGTGAAGAAGGACGGCCTGCCCGAAATCGCGCAGCAACTCATGAGCGATTGCCGCTCCTCGTTCAAATGCTTTTACGAAGAAAAAGACACCATCGGCAAACGCTACCGCCGCATGGATGCCATCGGTACGCCCTTCTGCGTGACCATCGACCACCAGACGAAAGAGGACGGCACCGTCACCATTCGTCACCGCGACAGCATGAAGCAGGAGCGGGTGCCGATGAGCGAGGTCAAAAATATTGTGCTCCTGGCAATGGCCTAAGGCCGCACCCAGATAACGCGGATCAAATAATTTGCTACAAACAGAAAGCCCATCGCAAAGCGATGGGCTTTTCTTAGCTGCGTGATGCATGCGATCTGCGTGCTATCCTTTTCCGGTGATCTTATAGGTCAAAACACCGAGCCATTCCTTGATGAGGGCATCCCAGTTTTTCAGCGCGGTGGCCTGCGGCAGGATGTAGTCTTCAACGACGTTGTTGCCTACACCGCGCGACACGAAATCGCAGGGGAAAATGGTAACGGGGATGCCCTGCTTTTCAAATACGGGGCGGGCCCGCGGCAGGTGCGACGCCGAAGAGATAAGCAGGAAGGGGCCGGGCAGGTGCAGCGAGTCGATGATCTTTTTAGTGTTCTGTGCATTCTCGAGGGTGTTGCGGGAGCGCACGTCGGTGTAGATGTCGCCCTCCGGGATGCCCAGCTGCACAAGTCGCTCTTTGGCCCAGGCTGCTTCCTGGAAACCGTGCTTCACGAGGTAACCGTTGCCGGCAGGGATGATGAGCTTGCGCAGGTGGCCGGTCTTGTACAGCAGGGCCGCCTGGATAAAGCGGTCGGAAGCGGCATTGAAGTAGCCTGCATCATCACGCAGGTTGTAATTCACGAAGCCGCCCAACACGATGCCGGCGGTATACTGCCCGGTCTTTTCCATCGCCACCGGGTCCGGCTCGTAAGCGCGGTACAGGGCGTTGATGATGGCCGGGTTGGAAAAGAAGAGCAGTGTAATCAGCCCCGCGCCGAAAAGGCGGCGCTTCCAGTGCGGCTTTTTGGTAAACCAGGCCCAGAGCAGCAGGATGACCACCCAGATGAGCGGGCGAAAAAACAACAGGATGATTTTCAGGAGGAGGAACATGAACAGTTTTTAGGTTGTGGTTTTCTCAGGCGCGAAATAACTACAAACCACAAACTACCAACGACAAACTTTCTCAGCCGTACAACTCCAGCGTCACATCCTTCTTGTCGTAGCCGAGCTTGAGGATGCGTTCTTTGGCTTCATCCACCATGGCCTTCCAGCCGCAGAGGTAAAAGCGGGCAGGGGGCAGCTCGCCGAGGCGCTTGAAGTTGAAGTCGACGCGCTCTTCGTAGATGGCGTGCACGTAGCCGCAGCAGCCGTCCCACTTTTCGCGGGAGAGGGTGGGGTGAAAATGGAAGTCGGGGAGACGCTCTTCCAGGGCGCGCAGCTCCTCGTAATACAGGAGGTCGCTTTGGGCGCGGGTGCCAAAGATGAGGTGGAGGCCCTGGTGCGGGATGTTGTGGCGCTCGATATGGTGGAGCATACTGCGAAACGGCGCGATGCCGGTGCCGGTGCAGATAAAGTAGAGGTCCTTGTCGAGTTCGGCGGGCAGCGTGAACACGCCCTGCGGGCCGCGGAGGGTCAGCTCGCTGCCGATCGTCACCTCGTGAAAAAGGTAGCCCGTGCCGGCGCCGCCCTCCAGGTGCACGATGAGCAATTCGAATTCGTTGCCCTCGTCGGGCCACGAAGCGATCGAATAGCTGCGCCAGCGACGGTTGGGCTTTTCGTGGATGGGGAGATCAAGGGTAACAAATTGCCCAGGCAAAAAGTGGAATTGTTCCACTTCGGGCACTTTTACCCAAAAGCGGCGCGTATTCCATGTTTCCTGTTCGATGCGGGTCACGTATCCTTTTCGCCAGGGCTGCAGCATAGGTTCCGTCTTTTGGTTAATAGCTACAAAAATGCGTTAAAGCCACTGTTTTCCGTCGTTAATCCCGGCACTAGCAGATATTGGCATAGAGCTTGAAAATTATATACACGTAGCGCGTTTGAAATGAAAACATTGATACTGCGCACGTTACAAACAAAGAAGAGTTTAACTCAACATACTTTTTGTCGGACGGTTTAGGTTAAAAGGGCTGGTATTCTTATCGGCCCTCTTTTTATTTAACTACTCAAGGCCGAAGCGGGAAGTCGGAAGTATGGTCAATCTCCGACAACCGGCCTTTGCTCCAACAGCTTCCGACTTCGCACTTCCGACTTTATTTCTTTATTCATTCATGATCGGTTCCAGCTCCTTCCAGTTTTTCAGCACCCGTGTATAGGTCTTTCCCTTCCACGTATAACGCACCTGCAGCGCACCCGCGCCGGGGCGAACGGGCCCCGCGGGCAGGTATATGCGCTCCACGATCCGGGTAGTAGGCGGTACGAGGGTGTCGGTACGGGGGGCTTCGGGCAGGTTGCGGTTCACCGAAAGCACGGGCGCCGTCACCCGCTCGCTGCGGAAGTCGTAGCGCTTGCCGCCGATGCGCACCTCCGTTAGGCGAAAGGCACCGGCCGGCCGGGCGAGGTAGACCTGGTAGTCCATCAGCGTGGCGTTCTTGCGGTTGGCGGGCACAATTCCCGGGTGGGAAGGGCGCGCATAGCCATAGAGCAACACCGACCGGTTCGTCTGGGCACTGCCGCCAAAAGCGGCCAGGAGCAGCAAGAGCGTGAAAATATTCCGCATGGGAGAGGGGGTTTACGCTGTGATATTCTGTAAATTTGAGAGTTTACTAACCATATCCTAATTATTTCCGAGACAAACTTTTTCCCACCGAACACATTTGAACTGCTTATCCTGATATGTCAACCATGAAATCCCTGATCAAGGCCGGCGTCGTCGCAGGCCTTTGCACTGCCGCCTGGTTCGGCTATGCCGCCTATCGTGCCGAAGGCCTCGAAGAACAAGAGGAACGCCTCGAGCAGGACGGAATGGAGCTCGCCAAGCGCCAGCAATTTATGATGCTGCGCGACCCCCAGCTGAATGCCATTCCCACGGGTCGCCTGGCCCAGGCCGACGCTGCCCGCCGCTCCCTCATCGCCAACGGGCGCACCGCCACCCTGCCCTGGCAGGAGCGCGGCCCGAGCAACGTCGGTGGCCGCACCCGCGCGATCCTCGTAGACCGCGCCGACGCTTCCGGCAACACCGTGCTGGCGGCATCCGTCAGCGGCGGCCTCTTCCGCTGCACCAACTTCCTCAACGCACCCGTGAGCTGGACGCCCGTGACGGCCGGCCTCTACAACCCTGCCGTGACCTGCCTGGTGCAGGACCGCAGCAACCCCGCCGTCATCTACGCCGGCACGGGCGAAGGCTGGTTCAACATCGACGCCCAGAAGGGCGCCGGTATCTTCAAGTCGACCGACGGTGGCCTCTCCTGGAGCGTGCTGCCTTCCACCACCGATTTTGAATACTGCCAGGACCTGGTGCAGGACAACAACGGCAACCTCTACGTGTCGCTGCGCAACAACCTGACGGCCCTGCGCGGTATCATGCGCTCCGCCGACGGTGGTATTACCTGGGCACAGGTGGCCGGTCTTCCCTTTACCAACCTGAACTACCGCACCGGCCGCGCCGCCGATCTCGAAGTGGCGTCGAATGGCGACGTATACGCTACCCTGGGCATCTTCAGCCCCGGTATGGTCATCAAGTCGGCCGCCTCCAACGGTGCTGCTATCGGTACCGCCGGCACTTGGGTGGACGTAACCCCTCCCTTCGCCGCAGCCACCAACCGCTGCGAGCTCAGCATTTCTCCTTCCGACCCGAACCGCCTTTATGTATTTCCGCAGGACAGCGTGACCTCGCAGGTGACCGAAGTGCTCCGCTCCGATAACGGCGGACAGTCCTGGACCACCGTCAATGCGCCCGTGGGTGTGAACAACGGCGCCGTGTCGCAGAACTGGTACAACCTGACCTCCGCCGTGGATCCCAACAACCCCGACATCGTCGTAGCCGGCGGCGCCAACGTGTGCCGCAGCACCGACGGCGGCCAAACCTGGAGCACCATCTCCACCGGTATTCACGTAGACCAGCACCTGCTGCTGTTCACCACGTCCAGCCGCCTCATCGTAGGCAACGACGGGGGCATCTTCGTGGCCAACAACGTCAACGAAGCGTCGCCCTTCTTCGAGAACAAGAACAACACGTTCAACGCCACGCAATTCTATGGGGCCGATTTCCACCCCACCGATCCCAACTACTTCCTGGCCGGCGCGCAGGACAACAATACGCAGCGCTTTACCACGGCCGGGTTGAACGTGACCACACCCGTGGTGGGTGGCGACGGCGGTATTCCCCACATCGACCAGACCGACGGCAACCTCAAGATCGCCGCCTACGTGGGCAATTCCTACTACCGCTCCATCAACGGCTCTACCTTCCAGGCCCTGACGGGCAATACCTCGGCTACCGGCCAGTTCATCAACCCTTCGGATCTCGACGATAACGCCAAGGTGCTCTACGCCGGCGACGACGCCGGTAAGATGACCGTAGTAAGCAACCTCGCCGCCACACCGGGCCGCGCTGTACGCTCCGTTACCGCGATGGGCAGCCGCGAGATCACCGCCGTGCGCGTAGACGCTTCGGGCACCAACACCGTATGGCTTGGCTGCTCTTTCGGCACTACCTCGGGCACCGCCAACAAGCCGCAGTTGCTGAAACTGACGAACGCCAACGCCACGACACCATTCGTGTCGGTCAACGCGGTGATCACCCCGGCTACCCCCGGTGCAGCGATCTCTTCCATCGACATCGACCCGGCCAACCCGGCCCACCTCGTGGTGACCCTGTCGAACTTCGGTGTGGTGAGCATCTTTGAAACGACCAACAGCGGCGGCGCCTGGACCAGCGTGGAAGGAAACCTGCCCGACATGCCGGTATACTGGGCCCTGTTCGTGCCCGCACGCATTGAGCCCAACGGAGCCGGCAACGGCGCCGGCGGCATGATGATCGGCACCGACCTCGGCGTGTGGTTCACGACCTCCCTCAACGGCACTGCTACCCAGTGGGCTCCCTATGCCAACTTCCCCGTCACGCCCGTGTATATGCTGAAATACCGCGCCTCCGATCGCCTGGTGGTCGCCGCCACGCACGGCCGCGGCCTCTGGACCACCGTGCTCACCGAAGCCACCGGCGTATCCAACGTGACCGCCACGCGCGACTTCATCCGCTACATCTCGGCGGCCAACGACCGGCTCACCATCGTGCCCGGCACCCTCAACAACGTGCGTCGCATGACCATCGAAGTATACGACACCCGCGGCGGCCTCGTGCACCGCGAAACCCGCGCCTACGCCACCGCGCAGCTGCCCACTTCCAGCTGGGCCCGCGGCGCCTACATCGTTCGCATTACCGGCGAGCGGGGGGAAGTTTTTGTGCAGCAGGTGGTTCGATAGTCAAAAGTTTGCAGTCAATAGTTTACGGTTTACAGTTGCGCAAGCGACGACAGAATAGAAGTCCCGGTCTGGTAGACCGGGACTTTTGCATTCAGACGCCCCTTCAGCCGTCACCAACAAACTGGAAACTGTAAACTGCAAACTCCTGGCTCCCAAACCTGTCCCGTCAGTACTTTTGCCCCTTCATGACTGTAGCCGATCTGCTCAAGGCGTACCAGAATACCCCCCAGGTTTTTTCATTGGTGGACGGGCTCACCGCGTCCGGTGCGCAGCGTTTCCTGCTCCGCAACCTGCGCGGCAGCAGCACGCAATTCGTCGCCGCATCGTTGTTTCTTCACCCCTCCTGCAGCAGCCTCAACCACCTGGTGATCTGCAACGATGCCGAAGACGCGGCCTATTTTCACAACACCCTGGAAAGCCTCACCGACGCCCTCAACATCTACTATTTCCCCTCGTCGTTCAAGAACCGCAAGAACTACCGGCTGCTCAACTCCTCGCACGTGATGCTGCGCACGGAGGCGCTGATGAAGTTCGCCGCCGCCGCCGGCCACCGCGCCGGCACGCTGGTGACCTACCCCGAGGCGCTGTTTGAAAAGGTAGTAGTGTCGCGCGCGGTGTCCGAGTCGGTCATCCACCTCAAGACCAACGACGTCATCCAGCCCGACGAGCTCTTCGAAAAGCTCGTCAGCTACGGCTTCGAGCGCACCGACTTCGTATACGAGCCCGGCCAGTTTGCCGTGCGCGGGGGCATCCTCGACATCTATTCGTTCGGCAACGAAAAGCCCTACCGCGTGGAGCTGTTCGGCAACGACATCGACTCCATCCGCATCATCGACCCCGAAACGCAACTCTCCGAGCGGCGCCTGCTCCAGGTGTCCATCATCCCCAACGTGGAAACGCAGTTCACCGACGAACAGAAAGTGTCGCTCCTGGAATTTCTCCCTGAAAACACGGTGGTGTGGATGCAGGACGAAGAGCTGACCCACGAGCACCTGCTGACAGCCGAAGAAGACCTGGGCCTGTTCCTGGAGCTCCGTGCCGGAAAGACCGACAAGGAAGAAGAGGACGAAAGCCTCGAGAAGCGCGAAGTGACGGCCGCCGATTTCATCAGCCCGCAATCCTTCCGCGACGAGCTGGAGCGCCGCCACCTGGTCCACTTCGGTCCACAGCGGCCCGAGAGCCGCATCGACAAGGAAGTGGAATTTCATACGAAAGAGCAGCCCGCCTTCAACCGCCAGTTCGACCTCCTGATCAAAGACCTGAAGGCCTGGGAAAAGGCGAACTTCACGCTGAACCTCTTTGCCGAAAACCCGCGGCAGCTGGAACGCCTCTTTACCATTTTCAAAGATCTCAACGAGGAGATCCAGTTCCAGCCGCAGGCGGTGTCGATCCACGAAGGCTTCATCGACGAAGACCTGAAGATCGTGTGCTACACCGACCACCAGATCTTCCAGCGCTACCACAAATACAAGGTCAAGCAGGCCTACAACAAGAACAAGGCCCTTACCCTCCGCACGCTGCGCGAGCTGCAACCCGGCGACTACGTGACGCACATCGACCACGGCGTGGGCGTGTATAGCGGCCTGCAAAAGCTCGATGTGAACGGCAAGCTGCAGGAAGCGGTGCGCATCATTTACCGCGACAACGACATCCTCTACGTCAACATCAACTCGCTGCACAAGATCGCCAAGTTCACCGGCAAGGAAGGCTCCGTGCCCAAGGTGAACAAGCTGGGTTCGGATGTGTGGTCGAAGCTGAAAGAAAAGACGAAGACGAAGGTGAAGGAGATCGCCTTCGACCTCATCAAACTATACGCGCAACGAAAGGCGCAGGTGGGCTTCGCGCACAGTCCCGACAACTACCTCACCACCGAGCTCGAGGCCTCCTTTATTTACGAAGACACGCCCGACCAGAGCAAGGCCACGGCCGACGTGAAGAAGGACATGGAATCCTCGTCGCCGATGGACCGCCTCGTGTGCGGCGACGTAGGCTTCGGTAAGACCGAGATCGCCGTGCGCGCCGCTTTCAAGGCGGTGGTGGACGGCCGCCAGGCCGCCATCCTGGTGCCTACCACGATCCTGGCGTTTCAACACTTTAAAACGTTCAGCGAGCGCCTCAAGGATTTTCCCGTGACGGTCGATTACATCAACCGCTTCAAGACCGCGAAGGAAAAAAAGGAAACACTGAAGCGCCTCGAGGAAGGCAAGATCGACATCCTCGTGGGGACGCACGCCATCCTGAGCAAGGACGTCACCTTCAAGAACCTCGGCCTCCTCGTGATCGACGAGGAGCAGAAGTTCGGCGTGGCGCACAAGGAAAAGATCAAGACCCTCCGCACCAACATCGACGCCCTCACACTGACGGCCACACCCATCCCGCGCACGCTGCAGTTCTCGCTCATGGGCGCCCGCGACCTGAGCATCATCAACACGCCGCCGCCGAACCGCCAGCCGATCCAGACCGAGGTGCGCGTATTCCAGGAAGACTTTATCCGCGAGGCCATCTACTTCGAAACCGAAAGGGGTGGGCAGGTGTTCTTCATCCACAACCGCATCCAGGGGCTCGCCGAAATGGCCGCCCACATCAAGGGGCTTTGTCCCGACCTGAGCATCGGCTGGGCCCACGGCCAGCTCGAAGGCCACGAGCTCGAAGAGCGCATCATGGATTTCATCGAGCGCAAGTACGACGTGCTCGTGTGCACCAACATCGTGGAGAGCGGCGTGGACATCCCCAACGTGAACACCATTATCATCAACAACGCCCACCAGTTCGGCCTCTCCGACCTGCACCAGCTGCGCGGCCGCGTCGGGCGTTCCAATAAAAAAGCCTTTGCCTACCTGCTGGCCCCGCCGATGAGCACGCTGCCCACCGACAGCCGCAAGCGCCTGCAGACCCTCGAACAGCACTCCGACCTCGGCTCGGGCTTCCAGATCGCCATGCGCGACCTCGACATCCGCGGCGCAGGCAACCTGCTGGGCGGCGAGCAGACCGGCTTCATGGCCGAGATCGGATTCGAAACCTACCAGAAGATTTTGGAGGAAGCAATCCGCGAGCTGAAGCGCACCGAGTTCAAAGACCTGTTTAAGGACGAGATCACGAAGCAGGACGACTACGTGCAGGACTGCACCATCGACACCGACCAGGAGATTCTCATCCCCGACTCGTACGTGGAAAGCATCACCGAGCGCCTCGCCCTCTACTCGCGCCTCGACAACTGTGAGAACGAGGAAGAACTCGTGGCGATGGAGGAGGAGTTCCGCGACCGCTTCGGGCCCATCCCGCCGCAGGTGCAGGACCTCTTCATGACGGTGCGGGTGCGCAAGCTGGCGGTAAGCCTCGGCTTCGAAAAGCTCCTGCTGCGCGATTCGTCGCTCAAGTGCTATTTCATCAACCGCCCCGACTCGCCCTACTTCGAAAGCGACCTCTTCAAGCGCATCCTCGACTTCCTGCAAACCGGCACCAACAAAGCCCGCCTGAAGCAGGTGGGCCGCGTGTTCCTCCTCGTGGCCGAGCCGATGCGCACCATGAACGAAGTACACGACTTCCTCAAGCACATGCAGGGGAAAGTGGTCCAGTAAGTCGGAAGTCGGAAGTCGGAAGTCGGAAGAAAAGGTTTTGAGGGTTTTGATAGGTTTCGGTAGCCGGATGGCGACGGGCGGATGCCCGTCATTGCGAACGAAGTGAAGCCCGTCCGACTGGCGTTAGCCGGGCGGGCAAGCTCCTCCGTTACGCGGCGGGCTTCCACCTTACAGAAGTTGCATATTGAAGTGGGCGCAAGCCGATTTCGTTCTGGTGCTGGAAAACTGTTTCCAGGAGAGTGTAAACTAAACTGTGTCAGGTTGAGACGATTTCTCATCTTTAAAACAGTTTATGAAAAAGGAAAAGAAGGATTTGTTGTCCGGCCTTGATCCGGAAGTTCGCCAGCAGGCCCTGGATCAGTTTATGAGCGGGAAGGCGGTTTTTGGCAAGGAGGGCGCCCTGGGGCCTTTGCTGCAGCAGTTGCTGGAAGCTGCCCTGGAAGGGGAACTCGCCGCGCATTTGAAGGAAGAACAGCCGTATTTAGAAGGGGAGGCGAACCGGCGCAACGGTTTTTCCCGTAAGCAGCTTCGAACCGCCGCCGGCACTATCGAACTATCCACGCCCCGCGACCGCCTGGGTTCCTTTGAGCCGGACCTGGTCAAAAAGCGGCAAACCATTCTGGCCGATAACCTCGAGGAAAAGATTCTGGGTTTGTACGGGCTGGGGATGTCGCTTCGGGATATCTCGCGGCATATCGAAGAGATGTACGGCACCGAGATCTCCCACACGGTCTTATCCGAGATCACCGACCGGGTGGTTCCTGCGGTGAAGGCCTGGCAGAGCCGGCCCCTGGACCCCGTCTATCCCATTATGTGGCTGGATGCCATGTACTATAAAGTGCGGGACGAGGAGTCCGGTAAGGTGGTGACGCGCTGCCTGTATAATATACTGGGCATCCTTCCCTCGGGCCACAAGGAGGTATTGGGCTGCTACGTGAGCGGGTCGGAAGGAGCGCGCTTCTGGCTCTCGGTCCTTACAGACCTGAAGAGCCGCGGGGTAGAGGACGTGCTGATTGCCTGTATCGATAACCTGAGCGGATTTGACGATGCCATCAGGACGGTGTATCCGTATTGCGACGTGCAGAGCTGCATCGTCCACCAGTTGCGCAACTCCGCCAAATATGTAGCTTCTAAAGACCAGCGTGCTGTTCTAAAGGAGCTGAAGGCGGTGTATGGGGCCGTGAACCGAAGTGTTGGGGAGAGCGCCCTGGAAGCCTTTGCAGGCAAATGGACAAAGCAGTATCCGCTGGTGGTGAACTCGTGGCAGACCAACTGGGATAAGCTCTCCACCTTCTTCGATTACCCGGAGCACGTACGCCGGGTGATCTATACGACCAACACCATCGAAGGCTATCACCGGCAATTGCGCAAGGTCACCAAAACAAAAGGAGCCTTCGTCAATGACATGGCGCT
>NZ_SKFH01000043.1 GCF_004343705.1 Flaviaesturariibacter aridisoli | reverse complement strand
CGGGTAACGACCCTTACCCCGGATGAGTGGCTGCACGAGCTGGTACAGGCCGAGTGGGACGAGCGGCAGAACCGCTCCATCGACCAGCGCATCCGACTCGCCCGCTTCCGCTACCGCGCCTCCCTGGAAGAACTGCACTACGGCGAGGGCCGTGGGCTGGACCGGTTACAAGTGGAACGGCTGGCGGCCTGCACCTTTATCGACAAGGCAGAACCTGTAGTGATTACCGGATCCACGGGTTCGGGCAAGTCCTACCTGGCTTCCGCCCTGGGCTACCATGCCTGCGCCTGTGGCTACAAGGTGATCTACCACCACATGCCCAAGCTCTTGTCGCGCCTGAAAATGAGTAAAGCCGACGGATCATACCTCAAGGAAGTAGCCCGCATCGAGCGGCAGCAGCTACTGATCCTGGACGACTTTGGCCTGCAGCCCCTCGATGCTCAAGGGCGCAACGCACTGATGGAGCTGGTAGAAGACCGCCATGGTAAGAGCTCGCTGATCATCACCTCGCAGGTACCTGTGTCGGGCTGGCACGACATCATCGGCGAACATACCGTGGCCGACGCCATCCTGGACCGCATCGTCCATGCCGCTCACCGCGTGGAACTTAAAGGAGAGTCCATGCGCAAACGAAGGACAGCCACCACTAGTTGAGAGAACCCGTAAATTTGATGAAGAAGGGAGCCTAAAAACAGCCCCGAATAAACCACATTACCTAACCGCCAAAAGATGCCTGCTCAAATTAGTTGCGCCAGTAATATGTGCCGAATCTCCGCCACGATATCAGGTGGTCAATTTGCTCCGGCGTAGGGTGGTCAGTTTGAACGGCGCATGCAGATGGAAGCAATGTTCCGATCCCAGAGAACGCCGCGCAGAAACTTGCCATCATGTGGGAGCTTGGGGTATTGCAGCTCGTAGCCGACAAATGCAAAATCGCGAACGTGATCAACTACCGTAAAGCCGCGGCGATCATCAGTTCGTTCTCGGGCCTGAATGAAGACACGATCAGAAAGGGAATGGTACCTCTGTTTCGAGATGACCTCAAGGACAGCAACAACCCGCTGAAGGCATCCAAAAATCAGTCATTTATCGAGAATTTCAAGCGAACCATTGGCGGCGCCTGATCACCACTGGCGGCAATTTTCAAAATGGGGGACTCCCCATAGTTTTCCCCCAGAGAGCATGTAATTCCTTTGCTGAAACAAACAGCAAATGGAAAACATCGTTCTCACCAATGTCCCACTGGACAAACTCAAACAGGAGATCACCGAGGATCTCATTAACCAGCTGCGGCCTCTTCTGACCGCCATCACACCTGTGCCTACGGCAACCGACCTGTTATCCCGAAAGGAAGCCGCGAAATTTCTCGGCGTTTCATTGGTGACCCTTAATGAATGGTCGAAAAGTGGGATCGTGAAGGGTCACAGAATCGGTTCCCGCGTCCGTTACAAGCTGAACGAGCTTGAGGGGTGTCTCAAGGCTATCAAAACATTTAAATAAGCCCAAATCCTATCCTATGTTCAAAATGCACACCTGTGAGGGCCGCATCGTGCACGGTCCTCAAATAATCCTCGCTGGCATCATACAGCATGCAGACTCTCGCAAAACCGCCACTCACACACTCTACGGAATTACCATCAGCATTTGCAGAAAGACGTCTCCGAGTGTTCACTACATGGGCGATCACGTGATCGGCCACTTGAAACCTCGCCTCGAGCAAGCATTCAATCACTTCGACTGGCCGCGGTTCTGCGCAGAAGACTTCGGCGATCACTTGGAGTGGTACCTGCTTCCCCAATTTGTCGTGGATGTAGTCGACTCTTACGACATCACGGTCAATAACCGAGAGAGAGCGCGAGTCATTGGTACAAAAGATTACATAGACCGACTACATGACGGACCTGTTCAGCACATCATCGAGGAGTTAATTCAGAAAACCGACAAATACCTATGGAGACTCGTAGTAGACGCATACCCAGCAAGTCTAAACTGACATTCAACCTGATCTACCTTCCTGGGATGGAGGCTGATCTCCAACTGTATTTCAAGGCGTTCGAAGTTTCGAATCCCCAGGACCAGTTTCGATACCGATACGTCGTCCATCGCATCATCACTCTCCGAATCGCGTTTCCAGATATGTACGAGCAAACAGGGGTGACCCTCAACCGCAACAAACTGGCACAAATCCTTGCGGTACCGAACAAGAAAGCATCGCAGATCATAAAGCATCTACTCGGCTGGCAGATCGTCACGAAAATCAAGCGACACCAAGCGGGTAAGTCGTGCACATATCAGCTAAACCCCCTCAGAAGCGGCTACAGGCCCAAAATATGGCCCTTAGCATCGACTGACGGGCGTTTCATCAAAAAGGTTCTTAGGCGCGAATTTGAGGCATTTGAAGGCCAGCCGCTGCTCAAGAATCAATTCGAGACGATCAAGCGGTTTGTTAGGGTGAACGAGGGTGGATTATCGTACCTGTCGGCCAAATACGGGAACCAATATCTGGATCAACTTATCGCTCGTTACCGTGAGGGGAAGGGAGCTGGTGCGTCGTACTCAGACCTGTTCGAGCATATCGAAATTGAATACGAGGATCTTGGTCTATTCGGGCTTTTGATTGGAGAACTCTTCGTTCGGAGACCCGACCCGAAAAGCCGCATATATACCAATCTCACATCGCTGAAGCGTTCGCACCGTCGCTTCGTAAATTTTGACGGTAAGCCGATGATGATGACCGATCTCGTCAACTCACAAATCGTATTCAGCATAGCTGTGATTACGAACCACCTGAAGGCCCGAGCTGGTCGCGCTGGCTTCAAAGAACCAGCGGCTCTTACTCGTTACCGAACTACTGCACTGAGTGGAAGGTTCTATGAAACACTTGCGGAGAAGTCTGGCATAGAGTTGACAGAAGCAAACAGGGGTGACTTCAAACGAGAGTTTTTCAGACAACTATTCTTCTCCCGCGTTCGAGCGCGGGGCGGGCCAATCAAGCAAGCGTTCAAAAGCATGTACCGTCCGATTGCCGTGGCCATCAACTCAATTAAAAAGGGAGGGCATGCAAAATTCGCTGTTAAGTTGCAGCGCCTCGAAGCCGAGATTATGATTGACGGCGTGTTGAAAGAACTTATCCAAATGGGCTTTCCAGCACTCTCGTTACATGACTCAATCATCGTCAGCTGCCAGGATCACCTTGAGCTCGCGGAAGATCTGATCAAGCGTTCAATGCATGGCAGGTATGAGTTTTACCCCAAGTTTAAACGAGAATAGCTAAAAAAGAGGTGGTTTTTCATAGTCTAATTACCGAGGTCTACGAAACAACAATTAAGGTTGAAGTTCGCTTCAGGTCTGCATTTACAAGTGAATAGTAACGAAAAAAGTTTGAGGCCAGAACGAGAAATCGAACTTTTTGTGACCGTATCCCCGAGGGAGGGGCGCCGCGGGAGGGCGGTAGTCAAGGGTCAATCCCAAAGTCCAAAACGCGAGACCCTACAGGATCTACAGTTTCAACATCAGGGGGGCGGTCTTCAAAATTTTTTGGGATAGCCAGAAGATCATAAACTTCGGATATGCCCGAGCAGGCGCAGAAGATCATCGAAAAGTGAAGCCTATCGCGGCACAGAGACTATGCTGTATGATCTCCCGAATTAATTGCTTGCCAAGCGAGCACGTAGCATGAAAAACCCCGCGAATGCGGGGTTTTAGCTTACTTATTGCGAGATGGCAGCTTACAGTGCCATCGCAGAATGTCACCGATCAAGGGGTAGACGTCGTTGTGTGTACGCGGAAAGCGGAATGTTTGAGACTTTTCGTCAAACGCACCTAAATCTCGGATCTTACCTTCATCGTCCTTCGGCAGATAAACAGAGAGGGCCTCCAGACCATGTAATGCACGTTCCTCAGGTTTAAGGATGTAGTACCGCCAAGCAGGGTTAGTGTGAGAGAAGTCGAAATCATTAATACCGTCGATCAGTTTTTGTTGGTTCTCTTCTGTTCGTAATTCATCGTTCTTTCCGAAGAAGAAGTCGAAATACAACTTTGCGAGAGCTTTAAGGACGACGGGTTGGGCCGCTGTTGTTTTCAGTTTGTGTTTCTCTTCCAGGATCGCGGGAATGTCTAAGATCTGGTGCCAAAACTGATTCGCAATTTGCTTTTTGTATTCTGTTACTTCGGTAGGCAATGCGCCATTGATGTTATTCTTATTACGGAAAAGTACTGCGTTGACGCCAACCAGCTGCTTACGCGATATGCTCGGTTTCACTTCTTCCCAATCCACCTCATCCTTCTCGATCACCGAGAAGCCGCGTGGATCGAAAATATGTGGCTCAAGTTCAGTGCTGCTATATGAATTTATTGGGTTGGAGTTGTCAAATTTGAGCGAAAGGCTCTTATCCACCTTTTTGCCGCGGTTATTGAGATCGTGAAAGACCTGACGCTCTTGCTCGATGTCCAATGCTATATGGCATTCTACTTGAATTTCACACCATTTGCTTACTTCTTTACATGCGTTCCAAACTGCAATCTCATCGGCTGAGATTTTCTCTTTTGACTTAGTCGGGTAAAGCGAAGGCTTGGGGTATTTGTGAAATGATGTCACGTCACTGAGGAAGTCGTAGACCAATTCAATAGCTTTCCTTCGATGCTGTCCATCGATGATCCACAAAACATCACCATTACGTAAGGTGATCTGATAACCGACTACACGATGATTTGCATCATGCAACGGACGAATATCTTCAACACGGAGGCTACGAACATTAGCCACCATCGGCGGTATGGTGTAGTAGGGCTGAGTGCCAAGCTCGGCCATAATTTCGCCGAACTTTTCGTTCACGGGCTCACCCTTTCGTCGTTTGTAAATAATCGCCGACTCAACCAATCCCTTCAGGATGTACAATGCTAACCCTCTCGCATGCGCAAGATCGAGCGGACGCTGGCTTTGTTCTTCAGGTGCCATGCGATCATTAGAAACGTCGGTGTGCTGGAAGATCTGAAACATGTTCAAACCCGTTGTAAAGGTCGGGCGGCCCAGGTTGTTGTTCTTCGTGCAGTTGAATGTAATGCCGATGGGCTGCTCCACGGAGAAGACATCATCGAGGAAAGGGTTCCTTTCTACGACATTGTTTGCGAATTCGTATTTCTGTTCCATGTACTAAAGTTTAGGCAAATATATGAGCCTCCCTGGATAAACCAAAAATTTCCCAGGGAAAAAATATGAACACTCAGATGGGTCAAAAATTTATCCCTGGGATGAATGAGGTGACTGTATTCTACACTTCAGGCCAAGCAACTTTCGATCACGGAAGGCATTAGCACCATCATAGGGGTACGCCTTACTGACCAGGAAACATACAATATAAGCGAAGGATTTCAGAGACAAGAAGCAACTAACAAATTGATTATAAATCGATTGTGCGATTTTTTACCCCAATAAGGTGTAACGATGAGAAGGCGGGGTTACATTAAGCCCATCCATTGGGTGTACTTGAGTGGATCAGAATGTGATACCGAGCTCTCGAAACATTCCAACAGTATTGGTAAAGGGTACACTGAAGGGAATACATGCATCAGGTAACTTGATCCTACTTTTCTGAGCTGGGTTGCTTGTCTCATAAGTGACAACCTTGATTCCTTTCGCTAATGCAAATGATACCAGCCATGCGTCTGCCTCTTCTGCATTTAGAAATTCATCGAGTGCCTTCTGTAAGTAATGAGAGCTTTTTGAAACTGCCCAGGTACATACCCTTCCATAATCTGCTAATATCGTAGCTGTATCGTGAAAGAAGTTACTCGGAAGGTTTCCTACGCACCAACCTTTGAGATCATCTTCGTTTTTATAAATTTCGTCTTTTACCTTATCAATACAGATTATGTGACCAGCAGTTGCTAAGTCCTTCACCTTCAACCAGAAGCTGGTTGCCACGTCCAAAGGGTAGTTATTCCGATGAGCTTGGATGAAGAAGTTGCTATCAACGACAAAGCTGGCCATTCTTACTATACGAGGTGTTTGTTGACAAAATTTTGGTATGTGTCTCCCTTCAAACCTGTCAACCTATAAGCATCCCGATACAGCAAGCGCTCCTCTTTGACCGCTCTGTCCACAAGGGCTGTAAACCTCAAACTTAAGCGTCTCTTTTGAGTGGCATAAAAGTCGCCACCACTGCTCTGGTTGTCCTTCTTTTCCTGAACTTGATTAATGTAGGCGTTGTAAAAGTCAAAGAACTCTCTTCGTGTTACCTTCTTTAGATCTAAAGCTCTCCGAGCGATTACAATGGGGCTGACTTTGAACCTTCTGGCTAAATTCCTGAAGTCTTTCGTTATGACCCACTCCTGAATAAACAGAGCTTGGGGCACTAAAAATTCCGCAGCTACTTGGTCGCATAGCTTTTCGATGGGATCGTTAGCTGGCAGAAGTTGCTTGAAGTCGAACCCTGCACTTTTGCCAGTCCAGATATGGGCTAACTCGTGGACAATCGTGAACATTTGAGCAGCTTTTCCATCAGCGGCATTTATGAACATGAAGGGAGCATGAGCATCAACAAGAACAAAGCCCCGACATTCCTCAACAGTAATGGGTCTATGTGTGTTGTTTTCAACCACGCTGTTGAAAGTGATCACAATTCCAGCCTCTTCGATCCGTTCTGATAACTCACCAAGAGCTTCCTCCCAAGTAGCGAATCGACGTGCCCAGTCAAGGCTTAGGCCCAAAGTATTTCTTATATCAGCGACGATCTCCTGAACGCTGCTTCTGACATTGTACTTTCCGACGTAGCGTAGGGGCTGTATACCTCCTTCTTGTAAGTATTGTGATAGCCATTCCTGTCTCCTTTGAATCAAGAGGATGGTATCAAAAAGATTCAAGCTAACCGTGTTGTCATCGGTGTCACCAGTTCGGAAGTATGGTATTGGAAGTTGATCAGCTGGTGGTGTGTCTAAGAAAAGATAGCCGAAGGGAACATGCACTTTGTGGGAGAAGTCCTCCAACTGCTTTAAAGTCGGTTTCTTCTTGTTGTTGATCCAATCAGTCACCCGAGGAAGCCTGGCTGCAAAGTCATCCAACGAGAACCCAGCCCTGTGTATAGCCCAGGTGATCATCGAGGGACTTATGTCAACGTGGATGCTCATCTTTTCAAAAATATGGTTATTAAGGTAATACCCAAGGTTAGCTCCTGACCATTATCACACCAAGCTCCTTAGAACCTCGCAAATTACTAAATAATTTAGCAATTTTGGCGCAGGTGCCTTCCGACTTTTGACGCGCGATCATAGGCAAACGAGCAGCAACTGTACCCCGTCGTGTACCCCAAAAAGAAAAACGCCCCATAACTCGTTGAGTTACAAGGCGTTTAACTTTTTTTCTGTGGTGTGGGCCGGGATCGAACCGGCGACACATGGATTTTCAGTCCATTGCTCTACCAACTGAGCTACCGCACCTCCTCTGACCGCCGTAGCCTTACGCGAAGGCGGCCTTTCCAACCGCTTTTGCCTTGCGGCTTCAGCGACGGAGCGCAAAAATAGGGATATCCACAGACAATCCCCAAATAATTCCGGGAAAAATTTACGGCGCGCATCCGGAACTGCAGGCCCCTAGCGCAGCCAGAAAAAATAGAGGGCCGCCCATACGGCGATGAAGAAAACACCCGGGTACAGGTTGGGGAGCTGCCGCTTCAGGTCTTTTTTTACCAGCAACCGGTACAGCACCCAGCCGGCAAATACCGCCGCGAACGCCAGGGGAAAGAAGATTCTCATGGTTTAAATATCGGCTTTCCCGTGCGCTTTTCCAAACCGGCCGGTCGCCCCACACCGTCCGCCGAAGCCTTTGGCGAAGGCGGAAGCGGCCTTCGCGCACCACGACGCTACGGCACTGAAATACATTATGTATAAAAAGCGTCGCGTCGTCGTGCCGTCGTGTCGTTGTGAAGCGCCGCAGGCGCCATAAAAAAAGCCGCCCATCGGGCGGCTTTTTTCTTCGACTGCGCTCAGAATGACACCTGTCAGCCTGAGCCTGCCGAAGGCTAATTCCCGTACACGCTCAGGAACTTGATCCGCATCAGCTTCAGCTGCTCCCAGTTGTAGTTGCCTTCCGAGAGCTCCTGCAGCGCCACATCGAGCGAGCTCGTCTGGCAGCCTTTGAAGTATTCGAGGATGTCTTCCTGGTCGTAGTCGTCGAGCATGCCGGAGATGGCGTAGTCGAGGTTCAGCTTCGTGCCCGAGGCGGCGATGGTTTCCATCTCCTCCAGCAGCGCGTCGAGGCGCATGCCGCGGTTCTTGGCGATGTTGTCGAGCGGGATGCGCTTGTCTACCTGCTGGATGATGTGCACCTTGTTGGAGCTCTTGTTCACCACGCTCTTCATCACGAAGTCGTCGGGCTTCTCGATGTTGTTTTCTTCCACGTACTGCGCAATGAGCTCCAGGAAGGGCTTGCCGTAGCGGAGGGCCTTGCCCTTGCTCACACCCTGGCAGCGCTCGAGGTCCTGCGTGGTGGTGGGAAAGAAGGTAGCCATGTCCTGCAGCGAGGTTTCGAGGAAGATCACGAAGGGCGGCAGGTTCTTCTTTTTCGATTCCTGCTGGCGGAGTTCCTTCAGGAGGCCCACGAGCTTCTCGTCGGCAACGGGTGCGGCCGAGGCGTCGGAGCCGCCTTCGTCGTCGTCGGCGAGGGCGTCTTCAAAGAGGTTGTTGAGCACGATCTTGAACGACTTCGGCTTCTTCTGGAATTCCTGGCCTTTCTTGGTCAGCTTCAGCACGCCGTACTCTTCGATGTCTTTCTGCAGGATGCCTTCGAGCAGCAGCTGGCGGATCATGGAGTTCCAGAAGTGCTCGGGCTGGTCTTTGCCGAGGCCGAAGACGCTGAGGCCTTCGTGGCGGAACATCTTGATCTGCTGGGTCAGCTCGCCGCGGATGATCTTAACGGTGTATTCGGTGGCGAAGCGCTCGTCGAGGGCGGTGATGGTGGTCAGGAGGCGCAGCACGTCGTCTTTGGCTTCGATCAGTTCTTTGGGATGCTTGCAGTTGTCGCACTGTCCGCAGCCTTTGTTGCCGTATTCCTCACCGAAGTAGGAGAGGAGCACCTTGCGGCGGCAGACGCCGCTTTCGGCGAAGGCCACCGTTTCGGAAATAAGCTGGGAGCCTACCTCGCGCTCGCTCAGGGGCTTGTCGCGCATGAGGTGCTCGAGCTTGGAAACGTCTTTATGCGAATAATAAAGGATGCACTTGCCTTCCAGTCCGTCGCGGCCGGCGCGACCGGTTTCCTGGTAATAGTTTTCGATCGACTTCGGGATGTTGTAATGGATCACGAAGCGGATATCGGGCTTATCGATGCCCATGCCGAAGGCGATGGTGGCCACGATCACCTGCATTTCCTCGTTGAGGAACTGGTCCTGGCGGTCGGCGCGGATCTTGGAGTCGATGCCGGCGTGGTAGGCCACGGCCTTGATGCCGTTTTGCGTCAGCAGGGCGGCGAGCTCCTCGGTGGTCTTGCGGTTGGTGGTATAAATGATGCCGCTCTTGCCCTTGTTCTGGGAAATGAAGCGCACCATGGCTTTGAGGGTCTCTTCTTTTTTCACCTTCGGCTGCACTTCGTAGTAGAGGTTGGCGCGGTTGAAGGAGGAGAGGAACACCTGCGGGTTGCGGAGGCCGAGGTTCTTGATGATGTCGCTCTGCACCTTGGGCGTTGCCGTGGCGGTGAGGGCGATGACGGGCGCTTCGGGCTTGATCTCGTCCATCATCTCGCGCAGGCGCCGGTATTCGGGGCGGAAGTCGTGGCCCCACTCGGAAATACAGTGGGCTTCGTCTACCGCAAAGAAAGAAATGGTGAGGTCGCGGAAAAAGTCGAGGTTGTCCTGCTTCGTCAGCGTTTCGGGCGCCACGTAGAGCAACTTGGTGCGGCCGGCGGTGAGGTCGGCGTGCACGGCCTTGATCTCTTTCTTGGTAAGGGTGGAGTTGAGGAAGTGGGCTACTTCGTCTTTAGAGGCGTAGGAGCGCACGAGGTCCACCTGGTTTTTCATCAGCGCGATGAGCGGGCTCACGATGATGGCTACGCCGTCGAGGATGGTGGCGGGCAGCTGGTAGCAGAGGCTTTTGCCGCCGCCGGTGGGCATGATCACGAAGGTGTCGCGGCCGCTGAGCAGGCTCTGGATGATGGCTTCCTGGTTGCCGCGGAAACCATCAAGGCCGAACTCTTCCTGCAGGGCCTTGTGCAGCTGTTTAGACGTGAACGGCGATTCGTGGTGTTGCGGCAGCTCGGTGGTTTGAGCTTTGGAAGCCGCTTTGCTTGGTTTTTTCTTGAGGGTACTCATAGGTCCACACTATTGTTACCGCTGGGAAGCGGGGGTAAGTCGATATTAAATACGGTAGGGAAACGGCTGGAACGGCTTTTCAGGGACGGGATCATTGCTGTAGGAAGGTAGCGAAAAAATCGAGACCGGTGTTGCCGCAGCGAGCGGTTTCCATAAGGTATGCGAATTTAGGATGCAGTTGCATAAACAACTAATCAAAAAGGTTAAAATGCCGTTAACCGCCGACGAACGGCAGCGGGTTGGCAAACCACCAAAGGCGCTATCTTTGCGGCCTTGAGTCAACAAAGCTCCATATCAGCGGCGGCGCTCCGCACCATTGCCCTCGAAGCGGAAGCGGTGCAGCAGCTCGGCCGGCAGCTCGACGGGCTAGAACAGGTCATCGGGCGGATGGCGGCCTGCACGGGTCGCATCGTGCTCGCCGGCATTGGCAAAAGCGCCATCATCGCCCAGAAGATCGTGGCCACGCTCAACTCCACCGGCACGCCTTCGCTGTTTCTCCACGCCGCCGACGCCATCCACGGCGACCTCGGCATGGTGCAGCAGGACGACATCGTGATCATCGTGTCCAAAAGCGGTGAAAGCCCCGAAATCCGGGTACTCGTGCCGCTGATCAAAAACTTCGGCAACTGCGTGGTCGGCATGGTGGGCAACACCGAATCGTTCCTGGCGCAAAACAGCGATTTTATCCTCAACACCACGGTGGCGCAGGAAGCCTGTCCCAACAACCTCGCACCGACCACCTCTACCACCGCGCAGCTGGTGATGGGTGATGTGCTGGCCATCTGCCTGATGGAGCAGCGCGGCTTTAAGGTGGAGGATTTCGCCAAGTTTCACCCCGGCGGCGCCCTCGGCAAAAAGCTCTACCTGCGCGTGGGCGACCTGAGCCGCGGCAACGAGAAGCCGCAGGTGACCACCACGCAGACCATTAAAGAGGTGATCATGGAGATCTCGGCCAAGCGCCTTGGCATCACCGCCGTGCTCAACAACGCCGGCGAGCTGGCGGGCGTCATCACCGACGGCGACCTACGCCGCATGCTCGAAAAGGCCTCGACGCTGGAATTCATCCAGGCCGGTCACATCATGAGCGAGAAGCCCAAGACCATCGAGGCATCCGAGCTGGCCGTCAATGCGCTCGAGCTGATGCGCAACAACAACATTACTACCCTGCTTGTGCTCGACAATGGCCAGTATGCCGGCGTCATCCACCTGCACGACCTGATCCGCGAGGGTCTGCTTTAAGCACTATGAACGCATTTATCCGCTCCCAGATCAACGATCACACCTATGTGGCCATTATGGCCGGCGGCATCGGCTCGCGTTTCTGGCCCGTCAGCCGCACCGACCTGCCGAAGCAATTCCTCGACATCCTGGGCACCGGCCGCACGCTGATCCAGCAAACGCTCGATCGCTTCCGTAACATCGTGCCCCCGGAACACATCTTCGTGGTCACCTCCGACGATTATATGGACCTCGTAGCCGAGCAGCTCCCCGAGCTGCCGCGCGCCAACATCATCGGCGAGCCTTACCGCAAAAACACGGCGCCCTGCATCGCCTACATCTCCTTCAAGCTCCAGCAGCTCGACCCGCAGGCTTCGCTCATCGTGGCCCCTGCCGACCACCTCATTCTCGACGGCGAGAATTTCCTCGGCGTTTGCGCCAAGGCGCTCTCCTTCGCCAACCACTTCAACGCGCTGGTCACCATCGGCATCAAGCCGAGCTACCCCAACACGGGCTACGGTTACATTCAATACGAGATCGCCGATGCGGCCCCGCAGGTAAACAAGGTGAAGACCTTTACCGAAAAGCCCAACCGCGAGCTGGCGGAAGCCTTCGTGGCCTCGGGTGAATTTCTCTGGAATGCCGGCATCTTCGTGTGGCAGGTGGACCGCATCATCGACGCCTTCCGCAAGTGGCTGCCCGAGATGTACGAGCTCTTCGCCGCCGAGCAGGCCTCGTTCAACACCGACGGCGAAAAGGCCGTAATCGAAACGATCTACCCGCAGTGCACCAATATTTCCATCGACTTCGGCATTATGGAGAAGGCCGACAATGTGTATGTCATCCCCGCCGCCTTCGGCTGGAGCGACCTCGGCACCTGGAATTCGGCCTGGGAGAACATGGAAAAAGACTACCTCGAAAACGCTGTCGTAGGCAACCAGGTAATGGTGATCGACGCCCAGCGCTGCGTGGTGCACGCCCCCCACGACAAACTCGTGCTGCTCCAGGGCCTCGACAACATGATCATCGTAGATACCAAAGACGTGCTGCTCATCTGCAACAAAGAGAAAGAGCAGGAGATCAAGGAGTATGTGGCCGAGGTGAAAAGGAACCACGGGGATCAGTATCTCTAGAACGAGGTTCTTAAAGTTTTAGGGTTTTTAAGGTTCTCAGGGTTGCAGCCGGAAATGGCTTCCTACCCGAACCTTCAGAACCCTGAGAACCTTAAAAAATCTTCAGAACCATTTCCCAGAAACTCTACTCTCTCATCCGGGATCAACTCCTCACAATGATACCGCAGGAGCACCTGCGCCACCGTCGCCACATCCTTCTGGCAGTATTTACGGATGCGCGCCAGGTCGCCTTCTTTCCAGTATACCGGTCCTACCATGCTGCCGTCGATGTCGTCTTTGGGTGAAGGCACGCCGAGGCAGGCCGCCAGCAGTGCCAGCGAGGTGTAGCTTTTGAAGTCGCCGAACTTCCAGAGCTCCATCGTATCGAGGTGGCGCACCTCCCAGGGCTTGCGGCCTGCTATGAGCAGTGGCTCCGGGATGGCGATGCCGTTGATGACGAACCGGCGGCAGAGATAGGGGTAGTCGAACTCCTTGCCGTTGTGGGCACAGAGGTAACGGTCGGAGCGCGACCAGTCCTGCTGCAGCAGTGCGCCGAAGCGGCGCAGCAGGTCGGCCTCGTCGTGGCCAGCAAGGGCATTCACCAGCAGCTTTCGGCCGGCGCTGCCCTCTTCGATCCAGCCATAGGAAATGCAGATGATCTTGCCGAACTCGGCGTAGATCCCGGCCCGCTCGTAGAGCGACGCGGGATCGGCCGCGCTGCCGCGCGCGATGATCGCCGCCTTGGCATCCCAGAGGCCGCGCCAGTGATCGGGCAACTCGTTGTAGTCCGCGTATTGCGGCACCGTTTCGATGTCGAGAAAAAGGATCTGGCTGAAGTTCATAAGCGGGCGCTTCAAAGGGCGCACCTAAAGCTAGAATGGACGCAAAGAGTTACCAAGAGACTTTCCACAGAAATTGATGAGGGGAAAAACAACAGAGGAAGAAGGGAGAATACATGAATAATTGAGTACATGATTACATGATTAGTGAGGGTGGTTTTTACCCCAACGACTACCCTAACTCTTACCTCATGTACTCATGTACTCATGTAATCATGTACTCAAGTAATCTCCCATTTCCTGCTCCTACCTTTATCCCATGTCAACCAGAACCCTCTATTCCTCCAATACGCCCTGGGAACCCGTGGTGGGCTACAGCCGCGCGGTACGCGTGGGTAATCTCATCGAAGTGTCGGGCACGGTGGCCGCCGACGAGCACGGCAACCTCATCGGCGAAGACGACCTCTACCTGCAAACGCAATTCATCCTGAAAAAAATCGAAGCCGTTTTGCTGCAGGCGGGCGCCTCGCTGCAGCAGGTGGTGCGCACCCGCCTTTTCGTTACCGACATCAGCCGTTGGGAAGAAGCCGCCCGCGCGCACGGAGAAGTGTTCGCGGAAATCAGGCCCTGCACCACGATGGTGGAAGTGAGCCGGCTGATCGCGAAAGGACAGATGATCGAGATCGAAGCAACCGCGGTTGTGGAGGGGTGAGAGACGAGGGAATAGTCACTGAGGGAAATACTTGATTACTTGAGTACATGAACAATAGAGTACATGAGGGAGGTTTCAGAGTTGGGGCAATGCCTTCCCTCAAGTAATCAAGTAGTCATGTAATCTATTATTCAGGTAATCCGCTCTTCCCGATCTGCCCTGTTCCCTTCTTATTTTTGGCTTCATGTCTTCCCCCATCCGCATCCAATCCAAACTGCCGGCCGTAGGCACGACCATCTTCACCGTGATGAGTGCGCTGGCCGCGGAGCACAAGGCCATCAACCTGGGCCAGGGCTTTCCCGACTACCCCATGAGCGCGGAGCTGACCGGGCTGGTGGACCAGGCGATGCGCAACGGCCACAACCAATATGTGCACATGAACGGCTACGGCCCGCTGCGCGAAGCGCTTGCAGAGAAGGTACAGTATTTATACGGTACGTCCATCAACCCCGATAGCGAGATCGCCGTCACGCCCGGCGCCACCTATGGGCTCTTCACCGCGCTGGCCACCGTGCTCGTTCCCGGCGACGAGGTGATCGTGTTCGAGCCGGCCTACGATTGCTACATTCCGCAGATCGAGCTGATGGGTGCCCAGGCCGTCACCGTCAACCTGCTCTTCCCCGACTACCGTATTGACTGGAACGCCGTGCGCGAAAAGCTGACGGAGCGCACGCGCGCTATCGTCATCAACACGCCGCACAACCCCACCGGCGCCGTGCTTACGAAAGAAGACCTCGCCGAGCTCGAAGGCATCGTGGAAGGCACGCAGATCGTGATCATCGCCGACGAGGTGTACGAGCACCTCATCTTCGACGGGCTACCGCACGAGAGCGTGCTGAAATACCCGGCCCTGCGTGCCCGCAGCTTCGCCATCTATTCGTTTGGAAAAGTATACAACTGCACCGGCTGGAAGCTCGGATACTGCATCGCTCCCGCGCCGCTGATGGCGGAGTTCCGAAAGATCCACCAGTTCAATGCCTTCACCTGCGACACGCCCAAGCAGGTAGCGCTCGCCGGGTTTCTCCAGGACCGAAGCCATTACCTGGACCTGGGCGCGCAATTGCAGCAAAAGCGCGACTTCTTCCAGAACCTCATGGCGCAAACGCGCTTCCGCCCCTTGCCCAGCCACGGGTCTTATTTTCAGAGCTATTCGTATAAGGACATCAGCAGCGAAGCCGAGAAAGACTTCGCCATCCGCCTTACAAAAGAAGCCGGCGTGGCTACTATCCCGGTTTCCTCGTTTTACCGGACGCCCGTCGACAACGGCGTGCTGCGCTTCTGCTTTTCGAAGAAGAACGAAACGTTGGAGGCGGCGGTGGAAAGGTTGAAAGATCTCTGATGTTGGATATCGGATGGGTGCCCCGAAGCTGGTTGCCAGACCGCTTTTCCACAAATCCGACATCGGAAATCCGAGATCAGACATCTTATATTTGCGGCTATGTTCAACAAACGGATCCGCATCAAGGAAGTGCTGGGCACCGAGCCGCAGCAGCAGGAAATCACGGTTATGGGATGGGTACGCACCTTTCGTAACAACCAGTTCGTGGCCCTCAACGACGGATCGACCAATAATAATCTCCAGGTAGTGCTCACGCTCGGTGAATTCGATGAAGCACTGCTGAAGCGCATTACTACCTCGGCCTCGCTGAAGGTGACCGGCATCCTGGTGCCTTCGCTGGGCAAGGGCCAGAAGGTAGACCTCAAGGCGACCTCCGTAGAAATACTGGGCGATTGCGACGCCGAAAAATACCCGCTGCAGCCGAAGAAGCACTCGCTGGAATTCCTCCGCGAGATCGCGCACCTGCGCTTCCGCACCAACACCTTCGGCGCCGTGTTCCGCGTGCGCCACGCCCTGGCTTTCGCCATCCACAAGTTCTTCAACGATAAAGGCTTCGTATACCTGCACACGCCCATCATCACCGCCTCCGACGCCGAAGGCGCCGGCGAGATGTTCCGCGTGACCACGCTGCCGCTCGAGGGCGCGCCTACGACAGAAGAGGGCAAGATCGACTTCAGCCAGGACTTCTTCGGGCGCTCCACCAACCTAACGGTGAGCGGGCAGCTAGAGGGCGAGCTGGGCGCAACGGCCTTTGGTGAGATCTACACCTTCGGCCCCACGTTCCGCGCCGAAAATTCGAACACCGCGCGCCACCTGGCCGAGTTCTGGATGATCGAGCCCGAGATGGCATTTTACGACATCGAAGACAACGCCAACCTGGCCGAAGAATTCATCCAGTACCTGATCCGCTACGTGATGGAGCACAACGCCGACGACCTCGCGTTTCTCAACCAGCGCCTGCTGGACGAAGAAAAGCAGAAGCCGCAGGCCGAGCGATCCGAGCTGGACCTGCTGCAGAAGCTGCAGTTCGTGGTCGACAACCAGTTTGAGCGCATCACCTACACTGAGGCCATCGACATCCTGCTGCAATCGTCGCACTACAAGAAGAAGAAGTTCCAGTACGACGTGAAGTGGGGCATCGACATGCAGAGCGAGCATGAGCGCTACCTCGTGGAAAAGCATTTCAAGAAGCCGGTGATCGTGACCAACTACCCGAAAGACATCAAGTCGTTTTACATGCGCCTCAACGAAGACGGTAAGACCGTCGCGGCCATGGACATCCTGGCGCCCGGCATCGGCGAGATCGTGGGCGGCTCGCAGCGCGAGGAGCGCTACGACGTGCTCACCAGCCGCATGGAAGAAATGGGCGTACCCGCCGACGAGCTGTGGTGGTACCTCGACACGCGCCGATACGGCACCGTACCCCACGCCGGCTTCGGCCTTGGCTTCGAGCGGATGGTGCAGTTCGTAACAGGTATGGGTAACATCCGCGACGTGATCGCGTTTCCGAGAACGCCGAAGAACGCCGAGTTCTAGTTAATTGGTTTATTAGTCTATTGGTTAATTGGTAAGACCGGTTGCCAACCGACCAATGAAAAAACGTCCTGCTTCGGCGGGACGTTTTTATTGTAGTCAGCTTAGCGTACCATCTTCTTCTCTTTTTAGCGGTGAAAGACTCTTCTTTTCCTTATGGAACTTTCTCTTCCCGCACATCTCAAAGGAAACCAACAACCATGGCTTCCGTAGAAACCGCTGCCCTCGGCAGCAAGCGCAAGGGACACCTCATTCCGAAGGTTGATATGACCCCGATGGTGGATCTCGGATTTTTGCTGATCACGTTTTTCATCTTTACCACGAGCATGGGCGAAAGCCGAGCGTTGCAGCTGGTGATGCCGGCTGATGGGCCGCCGATGAACTCGATGGAGTCGGCCACGCTGTCGGTGCTGCTCGACAGCAGCCAGGTGTTTGCCTACCGCGGCCAGTGGGAAAAGGCCGTGCCGGCGGGCGGCGTGCAACCCACCACGCTCAATACCTACACCGGCATGGGCGCGGTTATCCGCGCGTTGCAGCAGGATCTGCGGGCCCGCGGCCGGCACGACTCCGACCTGGTGCTCCTCATCAAACCCGCCGCCAGGGCTGATTACCGGCAAGTGGTGGATGCGATCGACATGGCGCTTATTTACAACGTGAAGCGCTACGCTATCGTGGAGCCGGAAAAAGAGGAGCGTGCGTTTCTGGAGAAGCGAGACCGGCGCTAGCCCGTCATTGCGAGCGATGCAACAAAAGTTTTCCACAGCTTGTGGATATTCCGGCGGAATGGTACTTTTGGCTGAGTAAACTAATCAGCCATATGACAATTCCCGTAGTTGATCTCGCTGAATTCCTCAGCGGCGACGAGACCAAGAAGCAAAAGTTTGTTCAGGAAATCGGCAAAGCCTACGAGGAAGTAGGCTTCGTGGCCGTCAAGAACCACGGCGTTCCCGACGAGCTGATCGCCAACCTGTATAAATACGTGCAGCAGTTCTTCGCCCTTCCGACCGAAACGAAGCTCCAGTACGAGAAGCCCGAACTGGCCGGCCAGCGCGGTTACACTTCTTTCGGCCGCGAGCACGCCAAAGGCTTTGACGCGCCCGACCTGAAGGAATTCTTTCAGTATGGCCAGACGATCTCCGACGGTGAAGACGTGGGCGAGCACTACCCCGGCAACGTAACGGTGGAAGAAGTACCCGAATTCACCCCCACGCTCGAAAACGCCTACCGCCACTTCGAGAAAAGCGGCACGTCGCTGCTGCAGGCCCTCGCCCTCTTCCTGGACCTCGACGAAAACTATTTCGATCAATACGTGCACAACGGCAACTCGATCCTGCGCGCCATTCACTACCCGCCGATCCAGAACGAGCCCAAGAGCGCCATCCGCGCCGAGCAGCACGAAGACATCAACCTCATTACGCTGCTGGTAGGCGCTTCTGCGGACGGCCTTCAGATCCTCACCAAGCAAAACGAGTGGGTAGGTGTCACCTCCCTGCCCGAGCAGATCGTGGTAAACGTAGGCGACATGCTCCAGCGCTTCTCCAACAACCGACTCCGCTCCACCACGCACCGCGTGGTGAACCCGCCGCGCGAGCTGTGGGGCACAAGCCGCTTCTCCATCCCCTTCTTCCTGCACCCGAAGAGCGGCATGAGCCTCGCCTGCCTCGACAGCTGCATCGACGAACAGCACCCGAAGGCGTATGAAGACATCACCGCCGGCGAATACCTCGATGAGCGTCTCCGCGAGATCGGCCTCAAGAAATAAGAGCCCATCCCCTAACCCCTTCCCGAAAGGAAGGGGGATAGAAAAGCCCCCGGACTGCAACGTTTGGGGGCTTTACTTTTTTGGAACGCGGAGAAGGGGAGAAACAAATTTGACGCGGAGATTGATCGAGATGCAGAGAAGTCTTTGAAGGTTGATGCTTCTATAGTTTTCTCGGACCGGTATTCAGATTGAATATCGTAAATCAAGTGTCCCGCGTAGCGGGACGTGCGCGAAGGCCCTCCGAAAGATTGCGATCAGTATTTAATTCAATGAACGTTTTCACGCAAGTCGGTATTGAAGTCTGGATTCGGACTATAGTTCACCCTCCGCGCATGTTCCGCTGGCGGAACGCTTGACTTACGACGATCCACTAGTGTTACCGTTCAAGCAAACGATGGAAGCTCCGATTGTAAGACACTCCTCTGTATCTCCGCCAACCTCTGCATCCAAGTGTCTTTCTCCGTGTCTTTGCGTTTAAAAAAAACGCCCTCAAGCGCGGCCATTTATTGTGTGCCGTTGCCAACCCTTAACAAGACCTTCACTACGGTTCGTGTAACCGGAGCGGCATTTGGTTCGTTTTAACGGAGACTTAACCCTTTGTGCGGCTACTTTAGTGTCAGTAAAAGAATTAAAACCCACAACTCATGAACAGACTTTTACTCGTTATGCTTGCTTCTGCCGGGTCGCTGGCTGCCGCTGCGCAGACCGTGCCCGACCAGAACCCTTCCTACGCGGTGAGTCGCGACAAGTATCTTAAAGTGGCCGACTCGGTCAACCGCTGGCACAGCACCACGGCGCAAAACACCTACAAGGCCTACGACTGGTACGAGGCCCGCGAGGAGCGCCGCCAGGCCCGCCGCCAGAACCGCTACGACGTACGGCTGGCCCGCGCGCAACGCAACTATCGCAACTGGGACTACAATCCTTATTACAACGACTCGTATTACTACAACCCGCGTAGCAGCCGTCGCTGGCAAAGCCGCTGGTGGTAGTCGCCCGGCTGCGCTCATGGTGCCCCTGTGCTCAGCAGAACAGCGAAGCCCTTGAATCCGGGCGTAATTGAAAGACAACTTCTCTTCATCTTCTAACACTCAACAGAACTAACTATGAAAAAAGGTTTACTCTACGCATCCTTCCTCGCACTGCCCTTTATTTTCAGCTGCGCCCGCAACGTCACGCGCGTTTCTCCCGACGAGCAGATCGACATCAGCGGTCGCTGGAACAATACCGACTCGCGCCTCGTATCCGAGCAGATCACCTCCGACATTCTCACCGCTTCCTGGCTGGGCAATCACCTGCAGTCGAAGAGCGGGCAGAAGCCCGTGGTGATCGTAGGACTGGTTGACAATAAAAGCCACGAGCACATCGACGCCGAAACCTTTGTGAAAGACGTGGAGCAGTCCTTCGTCAAAACCGAAAAGGTGCGCCTCGTGCAGGGCGGCAAGAAGCGCGAAGAACTCCGTGGCGAGCGCGCCGACCAGCAAACCAACGCCTCGCAGAGCACCATGAAGAAGTTCGGCCTCGAAAACGGCGCCGACTACATCCTGCAGGGCTCGATCAACTCCATCGTAGACGCGCACAAGAAAAAGAAGGAAGTCTACTACCAGGTGAACCTCGAGCTCACCAATCTCGAAACCAACGAGGTGGTCTGGATCGGCGAGAAGAAGATCGCCAAAATGGTCAAGAACTAATCGCTGATGTCGGATGTCTGATCTCTGATTCCGTTTATATCAGGCATCAGACATCCTATATCAGACATCTCTTCCGACTGCTCCCATGTTACACAAACTCCAACATATCATCCGGTTTGCCCCGGTGTTGGCCCTGTTTCTCGCTTCCTGCGCTACGTACAACCAGCAGGTGAGCAGCTACTATGGCCATTACCGACAGGGCGATTACCAAAAGGCTTCGGCCGCGCTCGACGACAGTAAGCTGCTGTCGAAGCGGCGCAACCACCTGCTCTTCCTGCTGGAGAAAGGCCGGATGGAGCACCTGCTGCATCACTACGAAGCATCCAACCGGTATTTCAACGAAGCCGACAACCTGATGGAAGACGGCGGCAACGCTACCGTGGGCGACTTCGCGCTCGCCACGCTCCTCAACCCGATGATGGAAACCTATCGCGGCGAAGACTTCGAGAAATACATGGTGCACTATTACAAGGCACTCAACTACCTGATGCTGAACGAACCTTCCGAAGCCATGGTGGAAGCCCGCCGCATTTCCCTCCGCAGCTACGCGCAGGAAGACGTACGGGGCGAACACAAGTATGCGCAGGACGCCTTCTCGTTCATGCTCCAGGGGCTGATCTATGAAAAGAACAAAGACCTCAACAACGCGTTCATCGCCTACCGCAACGCGACAGACCTCTACCTCAAAAACGGCGGCTCCTATTACGGTGTGGCCATCCCGCTGCAACTGAAGAAAGACCTCCTGCGCACCGCCTGGCAAATGGGTTTCCAGGACCAGGTGGAATTCTACCAGCGCGAGCTGGCCTACACCCTGCAGCCCGAAGACCGCGCGACGGGTGCCGAGCTGGTGCTGTTCTGGGAAGCCGGCAGCGCCCCGGTGAAGGAAGAAGAGAACATTATGTTCTTCCTCAGCAAGCAGGGCACGGACTTCTTTTTCACCAGCGCCAACGGCTCGCTGCGCGTGCCCTTCGACCGTTCGATGGGTTCGGTGGATGAAGGCAGCCTCGCCAATATCAGCGCCATCCGCGCCGCCCTGCCCCGCTACGAGCTGCAGGCCTGCGCCTGGCAGTCGGCCGAAGCCCGCACCGACAGCAACGCCGCCTTTGCCTTTGAGCCCGCGCAAAGCATCAACGACCTGGCACAGAACACTCTCCGCGAGCGCCGCCTCCGCGACCTGTCGAAAACGCTGACGCGCATCGCGCTGGGCAAGCTGGCCGAAATCGCCGCGGCGCCGAAAGACAAGCCCAAAGACAAGGAAGAAACTGAAGAGGAAAAACGCAAGCGCCGCAACGCGGAACTGCTTACGGCCGGCATCAAGATCTTCAACTTCGCCAAGGAGAAGGCCGATACCCGCAACTGGCAAAGCCTGCCCGGCAGCATCTACTACACGCGCGTGCCGCTCAAGGCAGGGCCGCAGACCATAAAAGTATCGGTGAAAGGCAGCTACGGCGAAAAGACCTACGAGCTGCCGCTGGATGGAAGCGGCGGACTGAGCTTCCGCAACCTGTCTACGTTATAAAGAAAGACCCTCGCACGGCAAGGGTCTTTTGTTTACCGGTCTATTTCATTCATCCGCTGGTTGAACTCGCGCCGCATCTTCTCGGATCGCCGCACCGGGTCGCTTTCTTCGCGGAGCTGGTCCATCGCGCGCTTGAGGAAGATGCCGTAGCGGTTGATCTCGTAGTATTCGAATTCGTCGGCGTTGCTGCCTTTTACCTGGGCCGGCGGCGAGGTGAGGATGAACAGGCGGGCATCGCTGTTGGCGCTGACCCGCTCCATTTTACCCGGCAGCAGGGTCAGCAGGTTGCTGCGGCCGTTGCGCAGGCGCTCTTCCGACTCGCGGGTCTCCTGGCGTTCCTTCGCGCGGGCGGTGCGGGCGGTCATCGAGTCGATGGTGGCGTTGCCCGAGTGCGTGGGGCGTACCGGCAGCGCATTGATATCGAAACCGGCCCGGCGATAAGTGGCCGGCACGCTCAGCAGTGTGTCGTCGAGGAGGTTGATCACGTACTGGCCGCTTTCGGGAAGCTCGTACGACCAGGTCTGGCCGCTTTCGGTGAGGCGCAGGTGCTTGTCGCTCACCGTTACTTCTTTCGTCACTTCGTAAAGTCCCGGTTCGGAGAGCAGCACGCGCGTGCCCGAGTCGGAGGGCTGCTCCTGCATCTTACTGTAATTGGTAATGATGTGCACGCGGCGCTCGTTGGAGGAGCAGGCAGCGAGCAGGAGCAGGGGTAGAGCGGACAACAGGGTTCGGAGGCGCATGCCGCAAAGTACTTTTTCTGGAGCGAATGAATAAGCAGTAATCAGTAATGAGTGAGACGGCACCCGGTGAACTGGATGGTTTTTTCATTTTGGGTGATGTCGACGGCCGGAGGCTGGCGCTTGCAATGACCTTCGGACCCGTTCGGGCGCGGGAAGCCCCCGTTTCAGTGTAATAGGCTCCCGTTCGGGTCCTGGAAGTACCCGTTCCAGTGATTTCTGCCCTCGTTCCAGTGATTTCTGCTCCCGTTCCGACCCGGTTTGTCAGCGGTTCAGTCATTTTGGCGCCCGTTCGGGCCCGGGAAGCCTCCGGGATAACCAGATAAGCCCCCGGTCGGGTCTGATCTGTCCCCGGTCAGGCCCGGTGAGTACCCGGCAAGTCGGGTAAGTGTCCCCGTTCAAACGGCTTTTTTGCGCGTTCATCCAAACCAAGAAAAATAATTTCGGTACATTAAGGCTGAAAATCAATGCTTTACGAACCATATACTATCCGGCAGCCGCAATTACTTTAAAAAAGCAGGTATTATGTGTTGCATAGTACCAAACATTGTTGTAGGTTTGTATGGTCAATCGAAACAATCACCGTTTTCCGGACAGAACCGGGAAGCCCAAAACAGACCCCATGAACATAGAGAATACGCAGAGCCAGATGCGCAAGGGGATCCTGGAGTTTTGTATCCTTTCGATCATCCGCCGCGGGGAGGCCTACCCCAGCGATATCGTAGAGGAAATGAAAGCAGCCCAGCTGCACATCCTGGAAGGTACCCTCTACCCCTTGCTCACGCGCCTCAAGAACGCCGAGATGCTCACCTACCGCTGGGTGGAATCTTCTTCCGGCCCCCCGCGGAAATACTTCTCGCTCACCGAAAAAGGCGAGACCTTTTACAAAGAACTCGAACAAACCTGGCAGGAGCTTTCCAACGCCGTCAACACGCTGACCGCCAACAACAATCCTTCCTAAACTTCAACCACTGAACGTCATGAAAAAGATTATCAACATAAACCTGTCGGGCCGGGTGATCCCCATCGAGGACGCCGCCTACGAGCGTTTGCAGCGCTACATCGAAAGCCTGCGCCGCTACTTCGCCAACGAAGAGGGCCGCGACGAGATCATCGGCGACATCGAAAGCCGCATTTCGGAGCTGATGAGCGATAAAGTGAAAAAAGGCGCCGCCGCGATCACCGAAGAAGACATGGACGGCATCATCAACACGATGGGCCGCGTGGAAGACTTCGAAGAAGCCGAAGCCGCCGAAGCGACTACCGCCGCTGCCGGCGCCGCCGCTTCGGAAGAAACCAGCGCCTTCACCCGCATCACGGGCCGCCGCCCCCGCGGCCGCCTTTACCGCAACAGCAGCGACCGGATGCTCGCCGGTGTTTGCTCGGGCCTGGCCAACTACTTCGAGCTCGACCCCACCATCGTCCGCGTTGTATTCCTGGTACTCGCCTTCGGCGGCGGCTTCAGCATCCTGGCCTACCTGGTGCTCTGGGTATTCGTGCCGAAGCAGGTGCTGCAGCCCAACGTGGCCAAGCGCTTCTTCCGCAATCCCGACGAGCGCATCCTCGGCGGTGTGGCCGGCGGTATCGCCGCCTACTTCAAGTGGGACGTCTGGATCGTGCGCCTCGTGTTCGTAGCGCCCTTCCTGCTCAACATCCTGCTGGGTGTGCTGAACGCCTTCTTCAACGTCGGTCACCACGCGTTCCCCGACTTCTTCTTCGGCTCGCTCACCGGCACTTCCTTCCTCACCTATATCGTGCTGTGGATCATCCTGCCAATGGCCGTGTCTCCCTTTGAAAAGATGGAGATGCGCGGCGAAAACGTAGACGTGCACCGCATCCGCGAGAATGTAAAGACCAACACGCAGGCTTTTGCCGAAGAAGTAAAGAACTCCGCCAAGGAATTCGGCGCCCGCGCCACCAACTTCGCCAGCACCCGAGGCAAAACCTTCGCTACCGAAGTAGGCCAGGCGGCCCGCCCCCTGGCCACCGGCGCCGGACACGTTATCGCAACCATCCTTAAACTCATCGTACTGTTCTTCGCCGGCTGCATGGCCCTCGCTTTCTTCGGCACCATCATCGCCCTTGTCTTCACGGGCTTCGGCGACTTCCTCAACAACTTCGTGCTCGAAGGCCGTTTCCAGAAAGTCATGGGCTGGGGTGGCGTGCTGCTCCTGTTCGGTGTGCCCTTTGTAGCCCTGGTTACCTGGCTGGTGCGCCGCCTGATGAAAGTGCGCAGCTCCAACCGCTACATTGGTTGGGTGTTCGGGGGCCTCTGGCTCATCGGCATCCTGATGAGCGTTGCCTTCGCAGCTTCGATGGCCCGCAGCTTCCAGTACACCGGCCGGATGCGCGACAACGTGCAAACCGCCACCGTGCGCAACAAAATGACGGTGCGCGTAGTGGAGCCTCCCATTGAATACAGCGGCTACTACAGCTTCATGCCGCACGACGAGAACGAAGGCTTCGACGTCAACGCCGACTCGATGAGGCTGTCCGCCGTGCGCCTGCTGGTGGAAAAAAGCCTCGACTCGCAATACCATGTGGTGGTGGAAAAGCGCAGCCTGGGTGGCAACCGCGGCATCGCCCAGCTCCGCGCCGAGCGCCTCAGCTACCTGGCGCAAGTGCAGGATTCCTTTCTCAACCTCGGCTCCGGCTTTGCTGTGGGTCGCGCGCAGAAATGGCGCAACCAGCACATCGTAGTGCGCATCCAGGTACCCGTAGGCAAGAAGCTGCGCTTCGAAGAAAGTGTTGGCGAACGCCTTCACCCGCGCCAGATGCATATGGAAGTGCGGGGCGACCGCCGCTGGCGCCGCAACTGGGAGAGCGATTGGGATGAAGACTTCTCCAACGAGTACACCTGGAAATCGAACATCGACTACGTGATGACCGCCGACGGCGAACTCGTAGACCCCAATGCGCCGGTGACCCCCGTGCACACCGACGACCGCAACGACGATCCCGGTGTATACGAATACGACCGCAACGACTCGCCCCGCCGCAACCGCGGCGCCGCTCCGGCCACACCCGTCAAGCCTGCGTCCGATACCTCGCCGGTAGCACCCACCGAGCCGCAGCCCGAAGCGCGCATCAACTATACACCCACACCGATGCTCGCCACGTTCTCGCTGGTAGCATCGTAAGTCGTCAGCCGTGAGCCGTCAGCCGTGAACTAGCGAACTAAGACAACCCACGGCCGGAAACGTCAAGGTACAAGTGATCACGCTTCACGCTTCACGCTTCACGCCTCCCGATAAACCTTGGTTGAAGTTGACCTGTACCAACAGGTAACCTCGAGGGCCTTCAATTCTTTGCGGGCCCTTTTTTTTATCGCTGTTGCCGGATGTCGGACGGCTGATTGGACCAGCCTGGAGGTAACTCCATCAGACATCCTGCACCCGGTATCAGGCTTCATTTAAACTCCACTTACATATGAAAAAGACCCTCCGCATTGCCGGCTATACAGCCGGTACGGCCCTCCTTTTGGCCGGACTGATCTTCCTCGTAGCCTGGAAGTCGCCCAAATACTATACGCCGAGGTCCCGTGGCAACTACAGCACCATTCCGTTCCGTACTTATACGGGCGACCATCCGCGCCCTTATATATTACGCCGGCCGCAGTTCGTGCTCTTCGGCGCGGCGCACACCCGCAACCCGCAAGACAGCCAGCTGCTCCTGATACAGCAATACTGGAAGGAGCTGAAGCCGACTGTCGCGCTCGTGGAAGGCCGACTGGGCTTTCTGCTTCCGGGGCTGATGGACCCGGTGAAAACGCTGGGTGAAGGCGGTGCTGTGGCCGCGCTCGCCAGGAAGGACGGCATCCCGCTGTACAACTGGGATCTTCCGAAAGACGTAATGGCCGACGCGCTCCTCGACCGATTCAGTCCGCAGCAGATCGCGCTGGCGCAGTTGCTCACACCCTGGTTCGGGCAGCAGCGCTTTGGCCGCCCGGCTTCCGAGGCCGACTTCCTCGCGCCATTCTTTGAGCGCGCCGCCGCCGTTGGTTTGCAGGACTCGCTACAATCAGTGGCCGACGTAGACCGCTACTGGCAACGCTACTTTCCGGGCACCGACTGGCGCACGGTTTCCGACGAGCATCCGCTCCCGGGTTACCTGCATCATATGATGTGCGCCACCAACGACCTGCGCAACGCGCAACTCGCGGCGGTCATCAAAGAGCTCACGGCCCGCGGCGAGCGCGTATTCGTGTTATGCGGCTCGAGCCACGCCTTCTGCGTGGAGCCCGCCTTCCGCTGACGTGCGTTCGCATCATCCTTCTACAGACACTAAAACCTTTCCCGATGCGTAAGTTGTTTTGGGGCCTGCTGGGCCTCCTGGCTGTCCTTATTGTTTTGTCGCTCGTGGTGCTCCGCGGCTGCGACCGGCCCGTTAAAGTAGAATCGAACCTGTATCGCATCCACCGTATTTATACGGGCGCCCGTGCCGAAGTATGGACGGCCCGCTTCGGTCCGGGCGACAGCGTTATCGCCGCCGCTTCGGTAGACAGCACGTTGCGCGTGTGGCATACCGACGGCCGCCTGCTAGCCGCGCTGCCGGCGCCCGGTGGACTTACCTGCGCCGAGTGGGCCCCCGACGGGAAGTCCATTGCCGCCACGAGCTACGACGGCGCCGTCTATCTCTGGAGCTGGCCCGAAGGCAAGCTGCTGCAGCGTTATGACACGCACCACGGCACCGCCTGGACGCTCCGCTTCAGCCCCGACGGCAGTCTGCTGGCCTCGGCCGGAGAAGACAAGCTCGTGGTGCTGCGCCGCCTCTCCGATGGCCGGGTGACCGCGCGGCTATCGGGGCATCGCCTCAACATCTGGGACCTTTCCTTCAGCCCCGATGGCAAGACCCTCGCCAGCGGCTCCTTCGATGCGAAGGTGTTCCTGTGGGACGTGGCCGGCGCGCGCCTGCGCCGCAGCTACGAAGGCCACGACGAAGCCGTGGTAGCGCTTGCTTTCAGTCTGGACGGCTCCACGCTGGCCAGCAGCAGCGATGATGGTACCGTGCAGTTGCAGGACGCCGCCAGCGGCCGCCTGTTGCAAACGCTGCACACACCCGAGCACCAGCAGGGAATAGCGTTTAGTCCCGATGGCAAGCGCCTCGTCAGCGGTGGCCGCGATCATAACCTGGTGGGCGAGCTGACGCAGAATTTCTTCGCCGACAAAACCGACCGTCCCGGTGTGTCGATGCGCCTCTGGAACCTGGCCGACGGCCGGCTGCTGCAAACCTTCTCCGGCCACAGCGACGACGCCAACGACGTGCAGTTCAGCCGCGACGGAAAGTGGATCCTGAGCGCCGGGGCGGATAAAATAGTAATTCTCTGGAAACAACAATGACCGCGTTTTGAGAGAAAGGAGGCCAAGGTGAATAAGGTTCTTAACCGCGAAGAGAATAAGAAAAGAAGTTGTTACGCTAAGAGGCTGTCTAAATTTAAGTCATTAGTTTTTTGAGGGTTATGTGGATGGCGCTCATCAGGAGCATGGCGCGGGACATAACGATAGTTTTTTCATA
Organism: Flaviaesturariibacter aridisoli; assembly: GCF_004343705.1. Taxonomy (GTDB): domain Bacteria; phylum Bacteroidota; class Bacteroidia; order Chitinophagales; family Chitinophagaceae; genus Flavisolibacter; species Flavisolibacter aridisoli. The sequence goes on along the minus strand of NZ_SKFH01000043.1, from coordinate 563 downwards.
GTCCTTGGCGAGTCTTCGGTAATTGATCAACCAGGAGAAGGTTCTTTCCACCACCCATCTGACAGGAAGGGGGGAGAAGCGGTTGGAGTGTCTGCGCTGAATGAGCACCCACCGGATCCTGCCTCCTGCGGTAAAAGCCGGTGGTCCGTCGTAGCCGCCGTCGGCGACAATAGTGCGCACCGAAGGGCGGTCCTCCACATCATCGCGCAGCACGCGCGCCCCGGTCTTGTCATGAACAAAAGCGGAAGTAACGCCGGCGGCAATGACGGTGCCCTGGGTGTCCACAGCCAGGTGGCGCTTTCTTCCCTTTACCTTTTTGCCCGCATCATAACCCACCTCGTCGCCTGTGCCGGCCACGGTTTTTACCGACTGGGCATCAATGAGCAGCATCGAAGGCTCGCCGCTTCTGCCTTGCCGGCGCCGCAGCTGAATGCCCACCAGGTATAGCGCCCGGTCCAGCAGTCCGTAGCGGGCCCACTTGTTCAGGTAGTACCATACCAGGCGGTAATCGCCGTACTGCGGCGGAAGCGAGCGCCACTTGCAGCCGTTGCTCAAAAGATAAA
>NZ_SKFH01000042.1 GCF_004343705.1 Flaviaesturariibacter aridisoli | reverse complement strand
GTAATGAGTAATGAGTAATGAGTAATGAGTAATGAGTAATGAGTAATGAGTAATGAGTAATGAGTAATGAGTAAAAAATTGCGACGAACAAGTTACCAATTAACCAATAGACTAATTAACTAATAAACGCCCTCTCATGCGCTACTACAGCCTCAACCGACAATCGCCTGCCGTTTCCTTTCGCGAGGCCGTGGTGCAGGGCCAGGCGCCCGATGGCGGCCTCTATTTCCCGGAGTCGATCCCGCGGTTGCCGGAGTCGTTTTGGCAGCGTATTGAAGACCTGGACGATGCTGAGATCGCCTGGCGCATCATGGCTCCGTATGTGGGTGCTGATTTTTCAGAGACCGTGCTGCGCCGCATCCTGGAGGAAACGCTTTCGTTCCCCCTGCCCGTGGTGCCCGTTACGGAGCGGATCTCGGTACTGGAGTTATTTCACGGGCCCACACTGGCTTTTAAAGATGTGGGAGCGCGCTTCATGAGCCGTTGCCTGTCGCATTTCGCACGTGGACTGGAGCGCCGCGTAGTGGTGCTGGTAGCCACATCGGGCGACACGGGCGGCGCGGTGGCGAACAGCTTCTTCGGTGTGCCGGGCACCGAGGTTGTGGTGTTGTATCCTTCGGGTAAGGTGAGCGCGGTGCAGGAACGGCAGATCGCAGCGCTGGGAGGAAACGTGCATGCACTTAAAGTGGCGGGCGATTTCGATGCCTGCCAGGCACTGGTGAAAAAAGCCTTTGCCGATGCGGAGCTGCGGAGCCGCGTGTACCTCACCTCCGCCAATTCCATCAACGTGGCCCGCTGGCTGCCCCAGCAGCTTTATTACGCCCTCGCCTGGAAGCAATGGCCGCAAAAGGAGGCGCCTCCCGTGGTATCGGTGCCCAGCGGCAACTTCGGCAATATCGGCGCCGGGCTGCTGTTGCAGCGTTCGGGTTTGCCGGTGCCGCAATTCGTGGCGGCCTGCAATGCCAATGATGCGGTGCCGCGTTTCCTGGAAACTGGCGTGCTGCCGCGGCGCGCGTCGGTGGCAACGCTTTCCAACGCGATGGACGTGGCAGATCCAAGCAACTTCGTGCGGCTCCTGGCGCTCTTTCAGAATGATCCGGCCCAGCTTCGCGAGGTGTTAGCGGCTACGCGCACCAGCGATGCAGAAACACGCGCCACCATCCGGCGCGTAGCGGCCGAAACGGGCTATGTGCTCGATCCGCATACGGCCGTGGCCTGGCAGGGTCTGGAGCAGGTACTTGCGCCCGGGCAACACGGACTGGTATTGAGCACGGCCCACCCGGTGAAGTTTCCGGAAGTGGTGGCCGAAGAAACCGGCGCTCCCGTGCCCTGCCCCGCCATCGTAGAGGACCTCATGAAAGCTTCACTGCAGCCCCGGCATCTGGAGGCCGCCTATGAGCCCCTGCGGGCCCTGCTGTCGGAACTGGCCTGAAACGGGTCGGTCATTTCCTTTGCATGCACGTTCTGACATTGGATATTACGAAACGCTGACCGCTGGTCATTGTTGAAGTCGATCCCGGCGACCGGTACCTCATGGCGCAGGCGCTGCATTGCCTGCACCGAAAATGCATTCCCTTTATTTTCCTGACGAGCGCGTACAGCCTATGCGTAGCCTGCACGAATACTTGGCGCGCTGCCGCAGTCTCAATTGCGACGGGGGCTCGCACGGTTATGAAAACAGCGGTAGCTGGGTGGGCAAAACGGGTTCGTAGTGAGCGGTGACGGCTGATGGGGAGCCTACTTCAAACACTGGACTCTCCTGGTGGCGCGATGCGACGAGTACCTGTGTGTTGCCGGCATGGGGAGCGAAGAGCGCTTCCACGAGGCGCGGATCATTATTGTTTTGCGAAAGATGGCCCAGCAGCAGGTGGGAGAGTTGCGGGCTGCGGTGTGCGCGGAATAACTCGAGCGCTTCACGGTTAGAGATATGGCCCTGGCCGCCGCGGATGCGCTGCTTCAGGTACCAGGGGTAGCCGCCCTTATCAAGCATTTCCTCATCGTAATTCGATTCCAGGATCGCTGCGTCGCATTGCCGGAAATGGGCCACCAGGTTGCTGCAGCAGCGTCCCAGGTCGGTAAAGACGCCCACCGTGGCCCCGGCCGCGCTTATGGTAAAACTGTAGGGGTCGGCCGCGTCGTGGATCTTCGAGAACGGACGTACCCGCAGCGACCCGATCAACACTTCCTCCTGCCCCGAAAAATCCCGGACGAGTTCTTCGTAGAGATACATGCCGCTGCCGCGCAGCGTAGATGGCGTGATGTAGAGCGGTATCCGGTATTTCTTTAAAAGTGTGGGCAGCCCACGGATGTGGTCGGAATGTTCGTGCGAAATAAAGATGGCGCGGATGCTGTCCATAGCCAGCCCGAGGCGGGCGCAGCGCCGCTCGATCTCCCGGCAGGAAATGCCGGCATCAACCAGCACTGCATCGTGCGTATTACCGACATAGTAACAGTTGCCGTTGGAGCCGGAATTGAGCGATGCAAAACGAAGGGCCATGGGCTGCAAAAGTACGGGCGCCGGCCCCTTCGCCGGGCCGCGCCCTGTGAAGATTTCGGTAAAGGGGGATCAGAGACGGTCCAGCGCCGAAACCACGCGGGCGCCTTCCCATCCAAACTCCCGGACGACGGCGTCGAGCAGCGTGTCCCGCACCACCAGCAGCAGGTTTTCCGGCGCCCAGGGCGGGTGCGCCGCGAGGTTGCGCAACAGCGGACCAAATCCTGCTCCTGCCAGCTCCAGCTTCCCGATCTCGTCGATCACTATCCAGCACTTGGCTGCGCTCAACGCGGCACATGTACAGGCCTTCCGGAAGGCGTCCGCGGAAAACAGGAAGCGGCCAACCGGCAGTGCTTCTTCTCCCTCCGTTGCAACAGCAGGCCATTGCCTGCCGGATGCAATATCGAAGAAGCAGCGCACGCCGTCCCGGTCGGGCATCAGGATGCCGCCCACTTCGCTGCGGCCGGCGCACCAGGTGGCAAGCTCCGTGGTCTTGCCACTCCTCACCGGGCGGGAAAAGAGCACGATGTTCATGCGGTGTCGGGTTGTAGTTCTACGGGGTCGAACGTGAGCGTCCAGTGCACCAGCAGGCGCACGAACCAGGCGATGCGGCTGCGCCCCGGGTGCCGGGCGCTGGCTTTCCAGGCGGCCACCGTAAGGCGTCGCAACGCGGGTAGCATACTGAGCAGTTCCTGCACTTCGCTGTTGTGCGCTTCGCGTCGGCGGAGCAGGTAGCGGTGCAACAGCCGGAGCGCAACCGGGGCGACGAGTCCATACCATAGGATCAGGGCGCAAGTCGTCCATACAAGCGCCTGGACAACGGCGAAGCCGCCTTGCTTTTGGGTGCCGGCGCTGATATAGAGTACGATGCCGATGGCGGCGAAAAGGGCGAGCAACAGCACGCTGCGGATTCGCCGCCTGCGCGGGTGGGGCAGCGCCGCGCCATCGGGTAGCGGCGGCACTGGCGGCAAGCCTTCAGCGCCGGAGCGGAAATCGCGCACGAGGCGGTGCGCCAGCGCGCCGCAGGCGATGCCTCCGAACAGGTAGATGCCCACGTACGCCGACACGAGCACCACCGATCCCAGCGGCAGCGCCACCGACAGTTCTTTGCCGATGAAAGCGAGCAATTCGTCGGTCGCCTTCCAGAACGACTTCCCGAAGAAGATCGTCAGCGTAAGCAGTTTCTGCAGGGCCGACTCCAGCAGGGCCAGCACCGCCACGAGGTAAATGGAAAGCTGCCGTACCCCCAACATTTTGTAAATGCCGTATCCCGCAAGGCCCTGGAAGGCCACAGCCAGGTAAGCCGTGGGCGGGGAATGTGGGCTGACGGCCGCTTTTACAATCAGCGCCAGCAACAGGCTGTGGAGCACCTGCTGGTAGCGACCGGCGCTGAGCCAGGCGATCAGGGTGATACACAGCACGGAGAACGATCCCACCACCAGCCCTGTAAACGGAAGGCGGAGCGCATGTAGCACTCCGCCCAGGCCCGATTCGCAGAAAGCCCAGAGGGCCGTTATGCGTTGCAACGCCAGCCGGCGGCGCGCAGGGGATAAGAGGTTGTCGTTCATTCCGCCAAAGGTAGCCCGCTCCGGCCGGTAGGCAGGTCGCGGTTTTTTTCGCGGATGATCTCGGCGGCAATGCTGACGGCGATCTCCGGCGCTGTTTTGCTGTAAATGGGCAGGCCCACGGGTACGAAGCAGTGCTGCCAGCTGTCGGGCGATACACCTTCGGCCTCGAGCTCGCGCATCAGCGTCAGGATCTTGGCGTCGGAGCCGAGCATCCCGAGGTAGTAAAAATGCTTGTGGAGCAGCCGGCGGAATACGATCTTGTCGTCGCGGTAGCCGAAGGTCATGATCACCACGAAATCGTTTTCGGAGGCTTCCAGCAGGCTGTCGATGTTCTCGTAGTCGCAAACGATCTTCTCATGGGCGAAAGGGTTGTCGAGAAAAGTGTTGAGCCCCGGGCGATTGTCGTACAGGCGTATGTAAAATCCGAGCAGCGACATCTGCTGGCTGAGGGCAAGCCCCACGTGTCCGGCGCCGATGATGTGGATCACCGGTCGCTGGTCGAGGGTCTCGGTGTAGTGCCAGTTCTCTTCATCGGTAAACGTAAGACCGGCTTCGCCCGTTGCTTCGGGATCGAGGCGGAGGCCGCCCGGGTCGAGGGCGATGCGGCTTTCGCGCTGCCGCGAAAAGGCCAGCAGCAGGCTGCTGATCAGTCCCTCCTGCGCCGGCTGCAGCGGCACGAAGGCCAGCAGCTGGCTTCCCGAGCAGATCATCCCCGACTGGTCGCGGACGTGGGTTTTGTCGTGGTGCTGCCGTTGTAGAAATAAGGATGCCTGGCCCGCGGCCAGCAGCGCGCGCGCCTTTTCCACCAGTTTGTGCTCCATCATCCCTCCGCCGATCGTTCCCTGGAAGGTGCCATCGGCCGCAACGGCCATCTTGAAGCCGCGGCGGCCTGGCGAAGAGCCTTCGCTTTCGAGCACCCACAGTAGAATTACGGGAACCGAAGCGCGCAGCTTGTCCCGTACAAAATGCCAGGTCGTCATTTGCGCGCGCGGTTTTCGAGGATTTTCTTGAACGAGCGACCGCGGATTTCGTCGAGCGTCAGGCCGGTGCGCAGCACTTCTTCTTCGGTGATGGCGCCCGAATTGAGGGCTTTCAGGAAGAAGTTGAGCAGCCCCTGGCCGGTGGCCGCGTCGTCGAATACGTCGCCGATAAGGGTGGCACGGGCGGCTTTCTCCACGAAGGTCTTGAGGCGCTCCACGGCGTCGTCATAGCTTTCCAGGAAGAAGGCGAACACGGCGGTGTAGCGCATCGGAAGCTGGGCGGGGTTGAGGTCCCAGCCCTGGTAAAAGCCGTTCCACAGCGAATGGCGGATGTGGTCGTAGCCTTTCTTCCAGGAGCGGTGCACCACGGCGCGGTTTTCTTCTTTCTGCGCTTCGGTGAGGTCGCCGCGATGGGGGCCGATCGGCATTGTGTTGGTGGCGCCGTCGGAGAGCCAGATGCCCGTGTGGGCGAGGGCCACCTTGGTCATGTGGTGGGCAAAGTCGCACACTGGGTGGTCCATCTCCTGGTAGCGGGCCGTGATGCCGGCCGAGGCCGTATAATCGTAGGTGCCGAAGTGCATGGCGATGCAGCGGCCTTTCGCGGCCTGCACGAAGCGCCAGAGCGGGTTGGTGCCATCAGCGGCCATGATCGACTGGGTCGTTTCCACCATCATCTCCATCTTGAGTGAGCCCGCGGCGAGGCCCAGCTCACTTTCGAGGATGTCGAAGAAGGCGGCGAGGGTAGCAGGCTGCTCGGGGATCGTCACCTTGGGCAGCATCACCACGAAGTTGTTGGGGAGCTTGCCGCCGCTGGCTTTCACGAGCGTGCTGACGAACAGGTCGAGGGTGCGCAGGCCCCGCTCTTTCATCTCCTCGGTAAAGGGCTTGATGCGGATACCGATGAAGGGCGGCAGCGTGCCGGCTTCGATGCCTTTGGCGGCTTCGAGGGCGGCCTGTACGGCCGTCGCGTCTTCTTCTTCGTTGGCGCGGTTGCCGTACCCGTCTTCGAAGTCGATGCGGAAGTCCTCTACGGCTTCGGTCTGCAGCTTGCGCAGCACTTTGTTATAAACATCGCCGGCCAGGCGCTCCGATTTCAGGCCGAATACTTTTCCGAAAGTGGCCGCGTCGGGGGCATAGGTCTGGAAAGTTTCCAGCGCACGTTCGCCCATGGCGCGGGCGAGATCCGACTTGAACAGGTTGGCGCCGCCGTAAACGGTGTGCACGGGCTGGCGCTCGCTGCGGTCGCCGGGGTAGGTTTTCTGAAAGGCCAGGTTGGCCGTGCGGAGCGCGCCGAACAGTTGCTCGCGCTGCGTGCCGGGGATGGAGGTGCTTTGTGTGGTTGTGGTATCCATGATCGATTGTATGTAAGGTTTAGCTGCCGCGGTAGGTCGAATACCCAAAGGGGTTGACCAGCAGCGGCACGTGGTAATGCGTCTCGTCGAAAACGGTGAACTGTATTTCTACGGCCGGGTAAAAGCCGGTAAGTTGCTGTTGGGCGAAGTAGGCGCCGGTTTGGAACGCCATGCGGTAGTTGCCGGCAGGCAGCACGCGGTTCGGCGGCAGCAGGTCGGCTATGCGCCCGTCGGCGTTGGTCACCCCCTGGGCTATGGTACGCCAGCCGCCGGCGGGCGCGGGCTCCTGCAGCCGGATCGTGATGTCGCGGCCCGGGCGCCCGATCGACGTATCGAGCACGTGGGTGGTGAGCTGGCTTACTTTCAGAAAGCTCCAGTCGGCCTCGTCGAGCAGCTTGCGCAGGCGGATGATGGTGATCTTGTGCTGCTCGCCGGCCGCTATGCGCAGCTCCTCCTCGGGCGTGTTGGGCAGGCGGTCCTGCAGCAGCCGCAGCATTTCACCCGCCGGCTTGCCGGTGGCGCAAACGATGAAGATGAAACCATGGCGGGCCTCGTAAGCCGTGTTGCCGGCAGCCAGCGCTTCGAGTGTTCCGCTGTCGGCATCGTTCACGCCGGACTGCTCCGCGCCGGCCAGGTGACCGGTAGCGGCGAACTTTTTCTTCAGGCTATCCACGTCGCCGATCTTCGGGTGATGGGTGAAAGCCTCGCGCCAGTCGCCTTCGGTACATACCTCGTACCAGGCGGCCGTCGCGCGTTGCACGAGTGCTGCTTCCGAAGCAAAGGGAAAGCCTTTCATCGTTTCCTCCACCCAGCGCGCAGAGCCGCAACAGGCGCGGAGCCGTTCCGAGGCTTCAGCGGGGGAGAGGGCATTCAGGTTTTTTAGGGTCATCAGGAGAGAGAAGTTTGTAGTTTGTAGTTTGTGGTTTGTAGTTGAGGGTTGATTACTGATTTTCTCAGGTATTAGCAAACCATCAGATTAATTCATGAGCAGATCAGGGTTTGGCGCCGTTTTCGATCCAGCAGCGAATGGTGTTTCGTTCTTCCTCGGTCATACCGGTCTTATTGCCCTGGGGCATGTTTTTCGTTACGACCACGCGCTGGTAGATCTTGTCTTTGAGTTTGATGATGTCCGCCGGTGTTTCATACACCACGCCGTTGGGCGGGGCGGTGAACACGTCGTCGGTGGGTTTGCTGGAATGGCACTGCTGGCAACGCTGCTGAACGATGGCCTGCACCTGGGCCATCGACACCTCGGTGGTGCAGGCACCGGGGTTCTTTGCCGGCGCCGTGAGGAAGGCCGCGCCCAGCAGGATCAGTGCCGATACCGGCAGCACCCAGACGTTCATCCGGCCTTTCTCCCGCAGGTTGAGCCAGTGCTTGACGCCGGCGGTGCCCACGGTAATGATGGCCAGCACGAGCCAGGGCTGGTTGCTGCTGAAGGTGCTCGGGAAGTGGTTCGAGATCATCACGAACAGCACGGGCAGGGTGAAGTAGTTGTTGTGCAGCGAGCGCAGACCGGCAAATTTCCCCTTGGCCGGGTCGAGGGGCAGGGCGTTTTTGGCCGCGTGCACCATTGCTTTTTGCGCGGGGATAATGATGAAGAATACGTTGCCGGCCATCAGCGTGCCCAGCATCGCGCCGAAGTGGATGTAGGCCGCGCGGCCGCTGAACACGTGGCAGTAGAAATACGCAAAGCCGGTGGCGATCAGCAGCCCGACCAATCCAAACAGCGGCCCGTTCTTAACGAGCTTCGTTTTGCAAAGGAAGTGGTACAGGATGTAAGCTACCACGAACGACCCGATGCTGATGGCAATCGCCGCGAGCGGCGTCAGGTCCAGCACGTTCTTGTCGATGAGGAAGGCCTTTGCGTTGAAGTAATAAACGACCGAAAGGAGGCTGAAGCCTGAAAGCCAGGTGAAGTAGGCTTCGTACTTGAACCAGTGCAGCTCGCGCGGGATCACTTTGGGCGCCACCTTGTATTTCTCCAGGTAATAGAAGCCGCCGCCGTGCACCGCCCAGAGGTTGCCCGCGAGTTCCTCGCGCAGGTCTTTGGTACGGTTGAGGGCGTTTTCGAGAAACACAAAGTAGAAGGAAGCGCCGATCCAGGCGATGCCGAAGGTGATGTGCGCCAGCCGAACGATGATGTTGAGCCACTCCATCAGGTGCCCTTCCCAGGGCGTGCTTTGCACAAGCCACCAGGTAAAGGCGAGAGCCGATATCGTTACCAGCACCATTGCCGTGTACACGAAGCCCTGGAAGAGCGCCAGCTGGTCGTGCTTGCGGTCGTCGAGCTCGGCGTGGGCGCCCCGCACGAGTGCCGGCAGTTTGTGCGTAAGCGTGACGAGCATGAAAAAGATGATGCCCAGCACCAGGTAGATTCCGAAATAGAGCATCAGCGGTTAGTTGGAGTTCCGAAAAGGCGGAGACGGCTGACGCCGCCGTCCGGGAAGATGTTGAGGCGCACATGCGTAAATACGCCGTGGGCCGTCAGTTCGTTGAATTCATGAACGCTGTCGGCGCCCAGCTTTTGCTCGGGCAGCAGTGTTTGCCAAACAGTACCCTCGTTCAGCGCTTCGTCATCTGTAGCGGCGCGACAGGCTTCGATCGAGCAGCGGTCGGGGTAATTGCCTTTGAAGTGCGCTGTGTCCACCACCACCCGCTGGATAATGCCGGGGTGGGCGAGGCGGAGCACCACCCAGTCGCGGTTGCCCGGGGTGCGGTTGCGCTTCGTTTCCCATCCGTCGCCCATGTTGATGCCGCGGCCGGGCATGATGAGGTTGCTCATAGCAGAAAAGAACATGTCGTTGCAGGCGATGGCCTGCCCGCCGTTGATGGCGGCGGCGAGGTCCGTTTCGCCGGTAACGCCGGTCCAGTCTTTCTGCACGGTGCCGTACACCTTGAGACGGGCAACGCCGCCATCAGGGTAGATGTGGAGGCGCAGGTGGCTCCAGGCTTCCGTAGAACTACAGGCGTAGAAATTCTGGCTGCCGGGGTCGAGCGGGTTCTTACCGAGGAGCTCGGTCCAGGAAACGCTGTCCCAGTCGGTAATGGCCGTCGGGTCGTCGATGCGGGCCGCCTCGATGGAGGCATGGGGCGGGTGGTTGCCGAGAAAGAAGTTGGTATCGATGTCAAAGCCTTCAATCACACCGGGGGCGGCGAGCTGCAGCACGCACCAGTCGTGGCCGGGCGTGCGCTTGCGGCGCGACTCCCAGCCGTCCATCCACTTACCGCGGTCGGTGTATTTGTCGGTGATAAAGATGCCGCGGCCGGGCGCGATGAGGTTTTCCTTTTCGGCAAAGAAGTCGTCGGTTGCATAGAGCACTTTGCCGCCGAGCCGCGCTGCGGCCAGGTCGGTAAGCCGGGCAAAGGCCGGCGCTTCCTTAATGATCTCGGTCACTTTCGTAAAAGCCATGTTCCTGTTGGTTTTGCGGGTGCTGCGGGCGCGAGCTGCGCTTCGCCGGCTACCCAGGTCTGTTGCACGCGTCCGAAGAGCGCGTGGTCAATATAGGGACTTATTTTATGCTTGTGTTGAACGGCAGCCGCGCCGATCCGAACGGGCGCTTCGGGGAGCCAGGCCACAAGGTCGGCGTCGTAGCCCGGAAGCAGGAAGCCCTTATGGTGTTCCAGCCTGAGGAAGCGGGCAGGCGCCTCGGTGATCAGGGGAATGAACTGCTCCAGCGACAGTGTGTCGCGGAGGGCCGTCCAGGAAGCCGGCAGCAGGAACTGCAGGCCCGCGATGCCACCCCAGGCGCGCAGCAGGTTGCCGCTTTCGAGCTCCTTCGTACCCGGCGGCGCCGGCGAATGGTCGGTCGTAATAAAGTCGAGCACCCCCTCGCAAAGTGCCTCTTTGAGGAGCTCGTTGTTTTCCCGTTCGCGGATCGGTGGCGCGCACTTGTACTGCGTCTGGCCATCCGGTATGTCTTCGGCGTTGAACAGCAGGTATTGCGGGCAGGTTTCGGCCGTCAGGGGCAGGCCTTCCTTCTTGGCCGCTTTGATAAGCGGCAGCGCCTCGGCCGACGACACGTGCACGATATGGACATGGCAGCGATACTTGCGGCACAGGTCGATCATTTGCTGCACGGCCCGGTTTTCCCATTCCTTCGGCCGGCTGGCGAGGTAGGCCCGGTAGGAGCGTGGGTCCGCCTCCAGCGCTTCGGTGGTGCCCGGTTCATCCAGCTCGCAGTGCACGAGCAGGGGGAGCTTGAGTTTTGCCAGCATGGGCATCGCCGCCTCGAGGTCTTCGATCGTGGCATTGGGAAAGTCTTCGATGCCCGAATGCGTGAGGAAGGCCTTGATGCCGAGCACGCCGCCCTGCGCGAGGGCGTCCATCTGGTTGGCGTTGCCGGGCACGAGCCCGCCGTAAAAGCCCACGTGCACATGCAGTTTGCCTTCGGAAGCGGCCAGCTTTTGCTGGAGCGAAGCGTTGTCGATCGTTACGGGGGTGGAATTAAGCGGCATATCCACCAGAGAGGTGCTGCCCCCGGCCGCGGCGGCGCGGGTGGCCGTATCGAAACCTTCCCACTCCGTGCGGCCGGGCTCGTTGATGTGCACGTGCGCGTCGATGCAGCCCGGCATCAGCACGGCATCGCCCAGGTCGGTAGCGCCCGCCGGAGCTTTCTCTTCCTCCACGATCTTCAGGATCTTGCCGTTCCGTATATATACGGTGCCGGGTTGAATATCGCCTTCAAAGAAGCAGCGGCGGGAGAATAAACGTGTTTCGGTCATTGTTTGGTTTTTTTTAGAGACGCACATGGTGCGTCTGTACAATGTGTTCCCGGGCCGCATCCGTAGAGACGCACCATGTGCGTCTCCCGCACCATATGCGTCTCCCGCACCATGTGCGTCTCCCGCACCATATACGTCTCCCGCATCAAATGCGTTTCCGGTATTATTTGCGTCTGCATCTGCGGAAGCATCATTTACGAATACAGCCCCATCAGCACCCGCTCCGGTGTTATCGGTGACACATACGGAACCTGTGCGTTCGGGTTGAAGGCCAGCACGGCATTGCGGAGGGCGAAGAAGGCGCCGATGCCGTACATCAGCGGCGGCTCGCCCACGGCCTTGGAGCCCTTGATGGCCATCGGGTGTCCGACCGTTTGCAGGAAGTGGATGTCGAGCACCTTCGGTACCGAGTAGATGTCGGGGATCTTGTAGGTGGACAGTGCGTTCGACAGGAGCTTGCCCTGCTCGTTGTACACCACTTCTTCCATCGTCATCCAGCCAATGCCCTGCACGATCCCGCCCTCGCACTGGCCGAGGTCGATCAGCGTGTTGATGCTCGAGCCGAAGTCGTGCACTACTTCCACCGCGTCGAGCTCGTAGGTGCCGCGGAGGCAGTCTACGATCACTTCGGTGAGTGCGGTGCCATATACGTGGTAGGCGAAGGGGTGTCCCTTTTCCTTTGTTTTATCGAAGTGAATATCGGGCGTGCTGTAGTGGCCTTTGGCGCTCAGGTTGACGCGGCGCTGGAAGGCGGCGGCGATCAGCGCATTCCAGTTGATGCCGGTATCGAGGCCATTGGTATACACCTGCTCCTCGCGGATCGAAATGCTGGCAGCATCGACGTTGGCCAAAGCGGCCGCCACTTCTTTCAGGCGGTCGGTCAATTGCCTGCAGGCGTCTTCCACGGCCCTGCCGTTGAGGTCGGCGGTGGCCGACGCGGCGGAGGGCGACGTGTTGGCCACACGCGTGGTGTTGGTGCTTTCTACGCGTATGCGTCCGTGACGGATGCCAAAGCATTCCGCTGCCACCTGCAGCATCTTCGTATTGATGCCCTGGCCCATTTCCACGGCGCCGGTGCTGACGCTCACGGAGCCGTCCCAGTAAATATGCACCAGCGAGCGGGCCTGGTTCATCATCGTGTTGGTGAAGGAGATGCCGAAGCAGATCGGCATCAGCGACAATCCTTTTTTCTTCCAGGGATGTGCGGCATTAAAAGCATCGACCTGGATGCGGCGGTCTTCGAGGTCGAAGCGCTGCGCGGCTTCGTCCCAGCATTCGGCGGCCGCAACGCCTTGCGCGATCTGCCCGTACGAAAATTCATAGCCTTCCTGCATCAGGTTGCGGCGCTGGAGGTCGGCGGTTTCAAGACCCAGGGCTTTTGCTGCCTGGTCGATGGCCGATTCGATCATGAACATCCCCTGCGGGCCGCCAAAACCCCGGAAGGCCGTGTTGGGTGGCAGGTTGGTGCGGCAGGAATGCGTAGTAAGGTGCACGTGTTCGATGCCGTACGTATTCGTGCCGTGAAAAAGCGTGCGCTCCTGGATGGCGGGCGAGAGGTCGGCCGCCGCGCCACCGTTCTGGTAATACGTGGCTTCGTAGGCCACGATCTTATAGTCGGCATCGAGACCGATGCGGTAGTCGCATTTATACGGGTTGCGCTTGCCGCTCATGCGCATGTCTTCCATGCGGTGGGGCACGCACTTCACGGGCTTGCGCAGGTGGTGCACGGCGAGGCCGCACATGGAAGCCCACATCGCGGCCTGGTCTTCCTTGCCGCCAAAGCCGCCGCCAAGGCGGGTAACGTCCACTTCCACAGCGTGCATGCCGAGGCCCAGCAGGTGGGCTACCGTTTCCTGCACGTGGCGCAGTCCCTGGGTGGAGGAGTAGACACGGATGTTTTGGTTTTCTAAAGGATACGCATAGGCGCCGTGTGTTTCGAGGTAGAGGTGCTCCTGCCCGCCGGTCTCGGCTTCGCCTTCAAATACATGTGCGCAACCGGCGAAGGCATTTTCCACGTCGCCTTTTTTGAATTGGCGCGAGCTGCAGAGCAGCTGGCCTTGCTTAAAGGCTTCCTTCGGGTCGGTGATCACCGGCAGCGGGTCGATCTCCACGTCAATGAGATGGAGCGCGGCTTCGGCCGCTTCTTCCGTTTCGGCCACCACCAAAAGCAGGGGTTGCCCGCGGAAGATGACTTTTTCTTCGGCCAGCAGGGGCTCGTCGTGGATGATGCCCCCGATATTGTTTTCGCCGGGAATGTCTTTGGCGGAAAAAATGCGGACGACGCCGGGCGCTTCAGCGGCGCGGCTCCAGTCGAGGCGGCGCACGATGCCATGGGCGACAGGCGAATCGAATATTTTGGCGAACAGCGTGCCTTCGAGCACGGGCAGGTCGTCGAGGTACAGCGAGCGGCCGGTGACGTGGCCCTGTGCGTCGATATTGGTCACCGAGCGGGTGTCGGTGCGGGATTCTGCTATCATACGGGCATCAGTTGGGTCAGGAAATCGGGGGCGAGCTCGAAGCACTGGAGGTGCGCGGCAAAGAGCTGGCGGAGCAGGAGGCGCTTGTAGGCCTCGGTGCCGCGGGCGTCGGAAATGGGCGATACTTCTTCATGCAGCAGGCGCAGTGCTTCGGCAAAGTTTTCCGCAGTGGGTTCTTTCCCGGTCAGAAAGGCGCCCGTGTTGGCGAGGTATTTCGGCACCGGGCCTACACCACCCGCAGACAAGTGTATGAATGCGATCTTACCGGCTTCATCCAGCCGCAGCTGGCAGGCCGAGTTGACCGACGCGATGTCGAGGTGCGTGCGCTTCGACACTTTCTCGAAGTTGAAAAAGGTGCCTTCGGCGGGCGGTGTCAGCGAGATGGTTTCGATGAGCTCGCCCGGTGCCTTATCGAGTTGCTTGTAGCCTTTGTAAAAATCCTTCAAAGCAATCGTACGTCGCCCTTCGGCACTACGTAACGTGATCCGCGCATCCAGCGCCAGCAGGAAGATGGTGAAGTCGCCGATGGGGGAGGCGTTGACCAGGTTGCCGCCCAGCGTGGCCATGTTGCGGATGGGCGTGGACGACACGAGCTTGCCGTGTTTTGCCAATTCCGGAAAGAAGCGGTTGACAACAGCCGACTCCAGCAGTTGCGTAACAGTGACGCCGCCACCGAGCCGGAGCACGCCGTCTACAAAATCGATCTGTTTTAACGTAGGGTCATTCGCCAGCAGCTGCACATTGCTGTGCGCCACTACTTCGGGACGTTGCACGATGAGGTCGGTGCCGCCACCAATGGGGAGTGCATCAGCAGGTGTGTTGCTGTCGTCCTGAGATTGATGCAGGATCGTCAGCTTTTCTTCGATGCGGGAAAAATATCCCGGCAGAAACCCTTCTGCAACCAGCCAGGAAAGCGTGCCTTCGGCGGGCTTGCCCTGCACATCGTCCGTAATTCTACGGGCGGCGCGCTCGATGGATTTGTAGCCGGTGCAGCGGCAGATATTGCCGTCGATGGCAGCGATCGCCTCGTCGTAGCTGCGGGCCTGCGGGCTCAGCACAAAGCCGGTAAACGACAGCACGAAGCCGAGCGTGCAAAAGCCGCATTGGGTGCCGTTGGCTTCCACCAGTGCCTGCTGCACGGGCGAGAGGCCCGGCATGTTGAGGCCTTCCACCGTTACAACATGCTTGCCGGCGGCGTTGCCGAGGGGCATGAGGCAGGAAGTGGCCGAGCGGTATATAAGGCGTCCGTTCTCGAAATCGCCCACCAGCACGGTGCAGGCGCCACAGTCGCCCTCGCGGCAGCCGATCTTGGTGCCGGTGAGGCGCTTGTGGTAGCGCACGAAGTCGAGTACTGTGCCGCCGGCGGCGCGGTCGGTAGCCACCGCGGTATCATTGAGCAGGAATCGGATCATCAGTAATCGGTTTTGAGGGTGCTGGATTGCCACATCTGAAAGGCTTCGAGCGCCTCCTCGCGGAGCAGCTGGCGCGTGAAGAGCGAACGCGCTTCCACCGGCTTTTCCAGCTCTTCGTAAATAAACTGGTCGTCGAACTGGATGGCAGCGGCGTCCGCCTTAGTATTGGCGTAAAAGAGCTTCGCCGGGCGCGCCCAATAGATGGCGCCGAGGCACATGGGGCAGGGTTCGCAACTCGTATAGATCTCGCAGCCATCGAGCTGGAAGGTGCCCAGCACGCGGCAGGCCTCGCGGATGGCCATCACCTCGGCATGCGCCGTGGGGTCGTTGGTGGCCGTCACCGAGTTGGCGCCGCGGGCGATGATCTGCCCGTCTTTGACCACGACGGCGCCAAAGGGACCGCCGGTTCCTTTTTCTACGTTCTGAACCGAGAGGCGAATGGCCTCCCGCATAAAATCTTTCTCCTCTTGAGGCATAAGCAAGCGTTTTGAAAAGCAGTGTGGGGCGTTAAATATAAGAAATCAGATCAAGGTTTGGGAGGTTTAGAAAGGTTTAGATGGGTTTAGAGGTTTTAGAAAGGTTTAGGCAGGTTTGGAAAGGTTGGTAGCCGGATGGGACGGGCGATGGCGGGTCGCGCAAGCGCAGCGAAGCAAACTCCTCCGTTACGCCGGCTGCCCCGAACAATGCGAAGTCTAACCGCAGAGTGCGCTGGAAGGGCAGAGGGCGCATCCTATTGGAAAAGGCTTACCAGTGGGTACATGCGGTGGGTTGAGCATCCTTGAGCCCGCAGGGAACGCAGCAAGCTGCATTGGGCCTTGTCCCTGTCGGGTTGAAGCCGGCTTTGTTTTTAGGAAGCCGGTTCTACAAGAATATGAACCCGTTCCTCGTTTTGCGAAACGCGCTTGCCTTCCGGCAGAATGGGTTGTGTCGTTTCCAGAACCCATTCCCCACGGAGCCGAACGGGTTCTGTTCGGGATAGAATAGGTTCCCCTTTTTGATGGGCACATCCGGTTTCCCAAGGGAACGTGTTCTGTTCCGGGTAGCACTGGTTTCGTTGGTTGGGGAATGCCTTCGGATGGGAGGGGAACCGGATCTATGTGGGGGAAACAACCTGGTGCCGGATTTGGAAACCGGTTCCTCAAACAGGGGAACCGGTTCGGGTTGAAGGGAAATCCGTTTGGCGAAAAGTGGAAGCCGTTCCGTTTGTTGCCGAACGGGTTCCCGTTTTAGGGGAATGAGTTAGGGGCAAAACAAAACCGCGCCCGGAAGGGGCGCGGTCGGCACTATTGTGTAATGGAGCGTTAGTTGGATGCGTACTCAGGAGCCGGCAGGGGTTTCAGTCTTGCGCTTGCCGCGCTGGGGAAAGCGCGTTCGCATGTCCTCAAAGGCGACCTGGGCGCCGGGAATGCCTTTGTCGGCCGCCATCTTTACGCTGCCATACAGCAGGAGGGTGGCTTCCAACGCTTCGGCGCCTGCCAGGGTGAAACCATCTTCCAAGCCTTGGGTCAGCTGGCGGGCCAACTGCACCAGCGGGCGGTAGGCGCGCACGTTGTTCACATCAACCTGGTACTCTTCCGCCGACACGATCCCCGGCAGCAGTTCGGGGTGGGCTTTGGCATAGTCCGCGCCCTTGAGTACGAAGTGTTCCGAACGATCGCCCATGCGGTTCATGTTGGTACGTTCGTCGGGCGCCAGCGTGAAGAGCCAGGGGCGCAGCAGCTGGAGCAGTTCTTCCAGCTTCAAGGTCGCCGCTGCCTGTACGTCGACCGGCATCGGCTTGTTCGAGAGGTTTTGCAGCATAAAAATGTTTTGGTAAGAAAATGGATACAGGAGCAAGCTAGCGAGCAAGCCGCGAACGAGGTGCGGTACTCATACGGTATTTATTACGTACAAGTACGCTTTTTCGTTGCGCATTTGCGCAATCGCTTGTGTGCGAGCCTCTCGGGACGGTTGCTGATTGCAGGGCCATTCCATGGACTCGGCCCTGGGCTTTGCCTGGAAGCTGAGCGTCATGGAGGCTCCAAACCCCCTTCCCCTCCAGCCCCCGTTTTTCCGCCTTCAGCCGCCCGATCTCCGGTTTCGGTAAATGAGGCCGGTTCTGCGCCCGCTGCCAGACAGCTTTTCGCCCTTCGCGCAGGTCATCCAAATCAAAGAATCGAATATGAAGAAATTTACCTCCCTGCTTTGCGGCGTCCTGGTTACGGCCAGCGTCTGGGCACAGGAGCGGTTGATCCGGGGCCAGGTGACCGACGGGTCGGGGGCCGCGCTCTCGGGCGTCAACGTTTCGGTGAACGGCCGCGCCGTAGGCCAGACCGACGCCAGCGGCAACTTCTCTGTAAAGGCCGCGCCCGGCACTACGCTCGTCTTCTCATACGTGGGCGTGGGGCCCAAAGAAGTAACCGTCGGCAGCAGCGACAACATCAGCGTGTCGCTGGCAACACCGCCGAAAGAAATGAGTGAAGTGGTGGTGACGGCCATCGGGCAGAGCCGCAGCCGCAACAAGCTGGGGTACACCGCGCAGACCTTCAACTCCGAAGCCATCAACCGCACCGCGCCCGTCAACGTGCTCGACGGCCTGCAGGGCCGAATCGCCGGCGCCGACATCTCCACTACCGGCGGCCAGCCCGGCTCCTCGGTGAAGGTGGTGCTCCGCGGCTACGGCAACCTGAGCGACCAGAACCAACCCCTCTATGTGATCGACGGCGTGCCCATGAGCGACAGCCGCCTTGGCTCCAGCGTAGTGGAAGGCCTCGACTTCGGCAACGGGCTCAACGACCTCAACCCCGCCGACGTGGAAAACATCACCGTGCTCAAAGGCACCGCCGCCGCTTCGCTCTACGGATCGCAGGCGAAGAACGGCGCCATCATGATCACCACCAGGCGTGGTAAGGCGGGCAAGCTCCGGGTCGGCCTCAGCTCGGCCTACACGCTGTCGCAGGTGGGCATGCTACCCACGATGCAGTCCTCCTTCGGCCAGGGCTGGGACGCCCTCTTCTGGAGCCCGGAGAACGGCTCCTGGGGCCCCCGCCTCGACGGGCGGGACCGCCTCTGGGGCGCCGTGGTCAACAACAGCCAGCTGCTGAAGCCTTTCTCCTTCGTGGAGAACAACATCCGCGACTTCTACGAAAACGGGCAGGAATGGAACAACACGGTGTCGCTGTCGGGCGGCAGCGATGTGCTGAACTTTTACCTGTCGTACGGCAACCTCAACGCGAACGGCCCGCTGCCTTCGAAGGCCGACCTGCTCAACCGCAATACCTTCAGCCTGCGCACCAACAGCCGCTTCAACCGCCTGACGATCGGCACTTCGTTCAACTACGTGAACAAGCTGCAAAACGCCGTGGCTACGCAGGCCGAGTCGGGTGTGTCGGCCGGTATGTTCGAAGAGCTGCTGCAGATCCCGGTGGACATCCGCATCAAGGACTTCGCCGACTACCACAACCAATTCTTTAACGTAGACAACTACTTCACGCCCTACGCCGAAAACCCGTACTTCCTGCTGCGTGAGAACGGCAGCAAGCAGCGGTCGGACCGCTTCTACGGAAACATCGACCTGGGCTACAAGCTCACCTCCTGGCTCAGCGCGCAGGCCCGCCTCGGCGGCGACTTCAGCAACGCCGGCACGTTTATCTGGAAGGCGAGGAGCGAGCCGAGCCCCGGCTCGTGGAACGACGGCGGCAACACCGAAGGCCAGCAGCGCTCGCCCAACGTCGGCTCGGTGCAGCAGGTGAACAGCTACTCGGGCCTGATCAACGGCGACTTCATCCTGAAAGCGGCCCGTGACCTCGGCGCGCGCCTGTCGCTCGAAGCCCTCGCCGGCTACAACTACAACCAGCAGACCGCCCGCGCCAACGCATCGCGCATCCAGGACCTCGTGATCCCGGGCTTCTACCAGCTGTCCAACTCGCTCAACAGCCCCACGGCTACCGCCGCCGAAACCCGCAAGCGCACCATGGGCGTGTATGCGCAAACGGTGCTGGGCTATGCCGACCAGCTATTCCTGACGCTCAACGCGCGCAACGACTGGTCGTCGGCGCTGCCCATCGAGCGCAACAGCTTCTTCTATCCCGGCGCCAACCTGTCGTGGGTAGCCTCGCGCACCTTCGACCTCACGCGCACGCCCCTCAGCCTGCTGAAGCTGCGCGCAGGTTATGGTAAAACGGGCTCCGACGCCAATCCCTATCTCGTGTACTCCACGCTGGTGCAGGGCAACGTGGGCCTCGGCTTCGGCAACATCCTGTTTCCCTTCAATGGGGTGCCCGGCTTCGAGGTGAGTAACCAGATCGGCAACGCGACCCTCAAGCCCGTCATCACCAACGAGCTCGAAGCCGGCGCCGAGATCCGCCTGTTCCAGAACCGCCTCGGCATCGACGCAACGTACTATGTGAAGAAGACCGAAGGCCAGATCCTGGGCGTACCCATCTCACCGTCGTCGGGCTTTACGGCGCTCATCTCCAACATCGGCACCGTTACCAACAAAGGCATCGAGCTGACGCTGGATGGAACACCGGTACGCAGTAAGAATTTCACCTGGAACATCCAGTACACCTTTACCCGCAACCGCAGCAACGTAGACGACCTCGGCGTGGGCCTCGACAAGATCAACCTCAACGCCGCCTACGACGCCGACTTCAACATCCGTCCGGGTTACCCCGTGGGCATCTTCGAGGCACCCGTGGCACGGTATACTGACGACGGCCGCATCATCGTCAACGCCTCGACGGGCTACCCCGAAGTGGCCGCAGATAAAGGCATCTACGGCTCCTCGCAGCGCGACTACAGCATGGGCCTGAGCAACACCTTCACGTACAAGGATCTCTCGCTGGGCTTCGGGCTTGACTTCCGCAAGGGCGGTCTCTTTTACAGCGGCACGGCCGACCTGCTCAACTTCACCGGTAATGCGTTCAATACCACGTACAACGACCGCAAGCCCTTCATCGTGCCCAACTCGGTGAACGAGGTGATCGACCCGGCCTCGGGCAAGGCCACCTACGTGGAAAACACGACCTACATCAGCAGCGCCAACTACGACGACTACTTCTACACCAACAGCGGCAAGGCCATCGCCTACAACAACCGCCTGCTTGACAAGTCGTTCCTGAAGCTGAAGGACGTGACCCTGAGCTACCGCCTGCCACGCACGCTGGCCACGAAGATCCACGCGGAAAACCTCTCACTGTCGGTGTTCGCCAAGAACCTGATGCTGTGGACACCGAAGGCCAACCGCTACATCGATCCGGAGGCGTCCAACTTCGGCAACGACCTCTCGAGCGAGATGGGCGAGTTCCGTACCGGTCCCACCCTGCGCCAGTTCGGCGTACGCCTGTCGGCCAATTTCTAAGCAACAAAAACCTGAAGCAACATGAGCTCCTTAGCAAAGAACCTATTCCCGGCAGCGCTTGCGGTGTTCCTGATCGGAACCGGATGCAAGAAGACCCTGGACATCAACCAGGATCCGAACAACCCGGCCATCGAGCAGGGCACACCCACCATCGTGTTCCCGGCCGGCGTGATGTCTACGGCGGGCCGCGTGGGCGGCGACATGGCCATCCTCGGCGGCATCTGGGCCCAGTACTGGACGCAGAGTGCCACCGCCAACCAGTATAAATACATCGACGCCTACAACGTGAAGAGCGCCGACTTCAACGGGGCGTACAACGAGCTTTTCTCGGGGGCCCTCAACGACTACCAGTTCGTCATCCGCAAGGCCCGCGAGCAGCAGAACTGGAAGTACCTCCTCATGGGCACCGTGATGCGCGCCTACACCTACCAGGTGCTGGTAGACCTCTACGACCGGGTGCCCTACAGCGAGGCGTTCCAGGGCCTCAACAACCTGCAGCCCCGCTTCGAGGATGGCTACACGGTGTACCAGGGCCTGCTCGCCGAGCTCGACTCGGCGCTGGCCACCGACTACCGCAGCGGCTCTTTTTCGGAGCGCGACCAGAAGGCCGACCTGCTGTTTGGCGGCGATATGGAAAAGTGGACGCAGTTTGCCAACACCCTCAGGCTCAAAATGTTTCTCCGCATGGTCAACAAGAAGCCTGCGGAGGCCGAGGCAGGCATCCGCGCGCTGTATACGGCCGGCGCCAACTTCCTCAGCGAGGATGCCGCGGTGACCGGCTTCAGCGATGCGCCCGACAAGAGCAACCCGATGTACGAGTACAACGTGCGCAACCTCAACGTGCAGACCAACCTGCGCGCCAGCCGCACCCTGCTTACCTACCTGCTGGCGAAGGGTGATCCCCGGCGCCCGGCCTATTACACCAACAGCACGGGCATCAACCAGGGCGATTATGCCACTACCAGCACCACGGCGCAGAACGCGGGTGTGGTGATCCAGGATCCTACTGAACCCGTACGCTTTATCTCCGGGGCCGAGTCGTATTTCCTGCAGGCAGAGGCCCTCGAACGCTACTTCGGTGGCAGTGGTGCCCAGGCCCTGTACGACCGTGGCGTGCAGGCGGCCTTTGACCAGGTAGGGGTATCCGCTGCCGGCTTTGTGGGCGGCACGTATGCTTATCCTTCGGGCGGCTCCTTCGACCAGAAGCTCGAGGCGATCATCACGCAGAAGTGGATCTCCTTTTTCGGCTCGCATGCGCTGGAAGGCTTCTTTGAGAAGAACCGCACCGGCTACCCGCGTACCAGCGCCGTGTATTCCGATAACCCCGCCTACGTGCCCGGCCAGTTCGTGGTATCGCGCAACGCAGTCACCAATGGCCAGCTGCCGAAGCGCCTCGTGTACCCCGACGTGGAGCGCAACCGCAACAACAATACGCCCGCCGAAGTGCCCATTACGGCGCCGGTGTGGTGGGCGTTGTGATCGTGAAGCGTGAGGCGTCAGCCGTGAGCAGTCAATAGTGATTTGATACCAGACTTAAAGAAAACAACATGAAAAAATACTTATTCGGGCTTCTCTGCATGGGCCTCCTCCTGGGTAGCTGCAAGAAAGACCCGGTCAATACCGCCGACCGCGTGGGCTCCTCGCGCGTCACCCGTTTTCCGACCTTTACCGTGACCGGCGGCAACTACAGGAGCATCGTACAGGGGAGTACCTATACCGAGCCCGGTGTGACGGCTGCGGAGGGCAGCACCTCGCTGACGGTGACTACTTCCGGCAGCGTGGACGCGGCCACGGTGGGCGTTTATGAGCTCACGTACACGGCTACCAACAGCGACGGCTTCCCGGCTACCGTTACCCGCACGGTGGCCGTGCTCCCCGGGCCGGAAGCAGCGGGTGTGAACATCGCCGGCAAGTACGCCAACGTAGGCTCCTTTGCCTGGACCGCCGAAGTGGAAAAGCTCGCGCCCGGCTTTTACCGGAGCGACAACGTGTGGGGCGGCGGCAGCGCGGCGGTAGTGCCTTCGTACATCCTCACTACGGACGGCCAGAACCTGATCCTTCCCGAAAATACCCTGAGCTCCTACGGCGCCGTAAGCGGCGACGGAACCCTCGATGCCCAGGGCAATATGAACCTGCACGTGTCGTTGCTCGACCAGGGCATCAGCAACTCGCTGCGGAAATGGAAAAAAATCTAAGCACTTAAAACAACAGCCATGCGAAAAATCCTGCTCGCAACGATACTCCTGGCCGCTTTGGCCTCCTGCCAGAAAAAGATGGAAGAGCCCGGTGGCACGGGCGCCGAAAAACTCGCCAATGAATGGTGGGTGACCCTGACGCAAAACGGCGCCGACGTCTACAGCCTTGGTCACTTCAAGGTCACCACCGTCAACCCGGCTACCGGCACCGATTCGCTGTGGATCGACGACGAGAAGAACGGCTATGGATTCAAGACGAAAGTTGCGGCCGACTGGAACGCCGCCACGTTCGGCAGCGTCGCCACGAACCTCTATTTCAATCCCGCCGCGCCGGCTAGTTTTCCGCAGACCGTGACCATCGCTGGCGGAAAGGTGCTGGCCAGCGCCGGCCGCTCGCGCACGGGCAATGTCACCGACAGCATCTACATGACCGTGGAGTTCTCCGACGACCCCGGCACCCGGTTCGTGCTGAGCGGCCATGCCCGCACGATGTTCGCCGAAGACGAATACTGATTTTCACGTGCGCTTTGTTTGAAGCCTCCCACCGGGGAGGCTTTTTTTTATTTCCAGCGGACACCGCGCAGGCGCTCCTGGAACGCTACGGCACAGCGGCACGACGGCGCAACGAAATGCGACTTTGTTATTTCCCGGAAGCGCCGCATCAGTCCGTCCCTGGCTGCGCTCGCAAAGACGCAAAACCGTAGCGCCGTCGTGCCGTCGCGCCTTCGCGAACAGGGGCCGCGGCCCCTTCCAGCTTCGCCGGTAACCGTAGAACTACAGGGATGGTCACCGCCTGATCAAATTAGTATGAGCGGTAAGCGCCGGTGCAGCGAACGGGGCGTGGCCGCTGCCTACACCACTATACGAGGGGAGGAGGGAACCATGACCAACATTGTAATCATTGAAGACCAATCGGCGGGGACCGGCCTGTTGCAAGGAGAGTTGCGTAAGCTCGCCGGGGAAATGGAGCTGGATATCCTGGCTTGCCCGGGCTCGGTGGCCGCGGCGGTGGAATGGTTCCGCGCCGGCGGGCAGCCCGACCTGGTGCTTTGCAACACCGAGCTGGCCGATGGCCACGCCTTTCACCTATTCAGCCAGGTGCCCGTGCCGGCACCCGTAATCTTCGTAACGCCCTACGATCCGTATGTGCTGCAGTCCTTCGAATACAACGGCATCCACTACCTGCTGAAACCGGTGCTGGGGGCGGAGTTGCGCCAGGCGCTGCGCAAGTTCGAATGGCTTCGGGCGCGCATCGTTCCGGGCAGCAAGATCGATCCATCCGAAAGCCGGGTGCAACGCCGCCACAGCCGCATCATCGTACAGCGCGGAATGGAGCAGGTGGCCCTTCCATTGGCGGATGTCGTGCTGTTTTATACCGAGAACAAAGTCGTGTTCGTAGTAGACCGCCACGGCAACAAATACCTGTACGAAGGGGTGTTGCAAACCCTCGAGGCCGAACTCGACCCGGCGCAATTCTTCCGGGCCAACCGGCAGTTCCTGATCCACATCGACTACGTGCACAGCTTTCGCTCGATGGAGAAAAGCCGGCTCAGGGTGCAGATGGACATCCCTGCAAAAGGCTACGAGATCATCGTCAGCCAGGAAACGGCCGCCCGCTTCCGCCGCTGGATCGAAGCCTGAGTCGCCCTAACTTGTGGCGATGTTCCACCTCCTGCTGGTGCTGGCCCTTGCGGGGCTGGCCGTTGCCTTCCGCAAGCTCACTCCCATGGGCGGCCTGGCCGGTGCGGTCGTGGCCGGAGCCCTCTATTGGGGCCTCGGGTATCCCGGACTGGCCCTGCTCGGCGCTTTCTTCGTGCTGGGCACGCTCGCCACCTCCTACCGGAAGCAGTGGAAAGAAGGCGCCGGCCTGCGCGACAATGTGCAGGGGCGCAAGGCCGTACAAGTGTGGTCGAACGGGGGCGTGGCGGCATTGTGCAGCCTGCTTTCATTCTGGTATGCGCCCTATGCCCCACGTGATGGGGTCGATATGCTCACCGGGCGGGAGACCGGGGATGCCTGGCTCGTTTTCCGGTTGATGGCCGCCGCCGCCCTTTCTTCGGCCACGGCCGATACGCTGGCCTCCGAACTGGGCAACGTGTGGGGACGGCGCTACATCAATATACGCACGCTCCGGCCGGACAGCCGCGGTGTCGACGGGGCCATCAGCCTCGAAGGAACCCTGGCCGGACTGGCGGGCAGCGCCATCATCGCACTCCTGTATTTCTACGGTGTCGAAAGAAACGCCGAATCGGCGGGCATCCTCGTGCTGGCAGGCACCTTCGGCAACCTGGCCGACTCCTGGCTTGGCGCGACGTTGCAACGGAGGGGCTTTCTGACTAATGATGCCGTGAATGCCCTCAACACGCTCCTGGCGGCGATATTGGTGCTGCTGCTGGGGCTGCTGTTATAGAAAGAACGCAGATCTTTCAGGATCTGCGTTCTTTCTTAGCGTGTGCCGATCGGCACGACGCGCTCCAGCGTATGTCCCTCGTGGTCGAGCGTGAGGAGGATACGTGCCTCGAGATTGCTTACTCCAGTCCGGTCGTTCACCCAGTACTGGTTGATCTGCAGCGTATCGTTGTGGTCGTGCACGTGGGCGCTGAACAGCTTCGTGCTGTCACCCGCGGGATTGATGGACACTTCATAGCCATGAATATTGGCGGGCGCAATGGCCGTGGCTTTGATCCATACGGTGTCGCCGTTGCGGTAGGTAGCGCCGGTTGTGGGTGCCAGCACGGTGAGGGTAGCCGAGGGCGTTTCGGTGGGGGCCACATCGCCGGAATGCTTGCTGCAGGCGGCCAGGAAAAGGAGGGAAGCTATCGTAAGAATGCATTTCATGTTTGTTGTTTTTGATTGTACTTAAAAGGCAAACGAGGCATGGGCCGCCACACGCGGTCCCGCCTGGATCTGTCCGCCGGCGAGGCTCTGGTCGGCGGCGAACTGGTAGTTGAGGCCAATGGTAAACCGCTTCGTGTTCAGGTCCAGCCCGCCGCCGGCGTAAAAGACGGTGCCGCCGGAGTGCGCCTGCAGCACGTGGTTGTCGGCGTCCTGCAGCTGCGCTTCGTGGGTCACTTGTACATAGGGCAGGAGCGACAGCTTGTCCCAGTCCTTCCGGTAAACAGCCAGCAAGCCTGCATTCCACACGTCGCCGAAGCGGAACCCATCGCGGTTCTGCGTATTGTATTTATACGAGGAGCTGGCGCCGAATACCCACTTGCGGTAGCTGAGGCGGTAGGAGCCGCTGAGCAGGTAGTCGGTACTGCCGGTGCCGAGCTGGAAGTTCTGGTCGTCGGCTTTGCCGCTGCTGGCCGGCACATAGCGGCCGGTGGCCAGTTTGACGCCGCCACCTACGAGCAGCGTCTGGCGCAGCTTTTTGGTCAGCTTGTCCCACACACGGTATTGACCCAGCAGGGTGATGTCGCCGGGGCCGCTGGCGCGGCGGCTGCCCGCATCATTGCGGAGGCTGTTTTCCTGCAAGGGCAGCATCGCCATAAACTGGAGCTTCTTGCCCAGCTTATACTGGCCGCTGAGGATGAAACTATTGTAGCGCTCGGTGCCGAGGCTGCCCTCGTCGCTACGGGTATGATACACACGGTGGAGGTAGCTGAGGCTGATATAACTTTTGGAGAGATGGGGGAAGAGAAAAGGATTGTAATTGCTGACGCCGCAGCCACAGATGTCGCAGGCGCGCGCCGGCACGGAAAACAGGCTGCACAGGAGCAGCACCGCTACGAAGATTTTTTTCATAACCGATGGTTTGAATGAACGAGGGCGGAAATCGTTGATTTCAGCGCTCGGAAGTCAGATTTAAGAAACTGGTACAGACGCGCTCTGGCGGTCGGTACCGTTCGCATCAATAAAAAAAAGCGAGAGAAACCATCAGGCCCGGGCGGGTGGGCGTAAGATTGTGTTGGGTGGGAAGTCGGCACAGCAGCGGGCGTAGCGGCCGTTGCGGGCGGTGGAAAGTAGTTGTACGGCGGGCTTCGGCAACACCGTAATACTGAGCAGCGGGATCTCCTGGAGCTTCAGCTTCGGTCCGGCGTCGGCGGCCGCTTTGTCTTCGGCGGCCCATTGCTTCATCAACTGGCAGCGGCCGTTGCATTTGAGCTGCGGACGCTGGCGGTTCTCGCAGAGATTTTGCGCGATGTAATCGCGGTTGAGCCGGAACTCCGCCAAAATGATCCACTTGCCGAAGCTTTGCAGCAGCACGAGGAGCATGAGTATGGGTACCAGCAGGCGTTTCATCTTTCCGGCGCAAATATCCGCCGCGCGCCGATACCGGCCAAGGGCGGAGCTCATTTCCTGACGAGGATCATGCGTCCCTTTGAGCAGTAAAAGCCAGGCACCGTATCGAAGGGGGCACCTTTGCGGCATGCCGAGCGAAACGCCCACCTTGTATCTCAGAAGTCGCCCTGCCAGCCGCGTGGCAGACAGCCTCCTGCGGGTGGCGCTGGCCTGCCTGCTGTTGGTGGCGTTGCTGGGGCTCCTGCTGCGCGCGGCACCGTTCTTGCCGGCGCTCCCGTTTTCGTACCACAACCTGCTGCACGCCCATTCGCACTTTGCCTTCGGTGGCTGGGTGCACCCGGTGCTGCTTGCCTTGCTGCTGCGGGCCTTCCCGGAGCTGCGCACGCGCATCCGCACGGGGCATTGGATAGCGCTGGCCGTGCTGCTGCCCGTGTCAGCACTGGGTATGTTGCTCACCTTTCCGGTGCAGGGCTATGGTCCGGCGTCGATCGCTTTTTCCACGCTGTCGTTGCTGGCCGGCTTCTACGAGGCGGCCCTCGTGTTCCGCGCCCTGAAAGGACTTCCGGCTACGCCCGCGCGTCGCTTTTTCCGGGCCGCCATGGGATGGATGATCCTGTCCGCGATCGGCCCTTTTGCCACCGGGCCCATTACCGCCAGCGGCGGCCTCGGCAGCCCGCTCTATTACAACGCCATCTATGGGTACCTCCATTTTCAATACAACGGTTGCTTCTCGTTGCTGGTGCTGGCGCTCTGGTACCGATCGCTGGAGAAAGAGGGCCGGGGCGCCTCATTACGCGCCTTCCGTTTTTTCCATTGGGCGGTGTTGCCCACCTATGCCCTGTCGTTGCTCTGGAACAGCCCCCCGCTGTTGGTGCATGCGATCGGAGGAGGGGGCGCGTTGTTGCAGGCGGCCGGGTTTATCTGCCTGCTGCGCGATAGCCGGGGTGTTCGGCGCCTTTCCCCGTTGCTCGTGCTAAGCGCGGTAGCGATGGGTGGCAAGCTGCTGCTCCAGCTACTGAGCGCGCTGCCGGCCGTAGCGCTACTGGCTGCCGCGCAGCGCCCCTTCGTGATCGCGTACCTGCACCTCGTGCTGCTCGGGTTCATCACCTTGTTTGTGTTTGCGCAATTGCCGGCCAGCCGGCTGCGGAACCTGGGCACGGGCTTGTTTCTCGCTTCGTTCGTCAGCACCGAGTTGTTGCTGGTCGGGCAGGGGTTGGGCTGGATGATGCCGCATCCCCCCGTGTGGTTGCTGGCTTGCTCGGTTCCCTTCCCGCTGGGCGTGCTGCTGCTCTTGTTGGGGCAAATACGTGCGGGTAAACGGAAAAGCCCGGTTCGAATCCTTGTGACGGTAAACTCCCGGAGGGAAACAGCGAGGCTGCTGTGAGGCGCACCTCAAACAGCTTGTGGTTTATCGATAGGACAAATCCGGCGTGGGCCGCACCCCGTCGGCCGAAGCCTTTGGCGGAGGCCGCAAGCGGCCCCGGCACACGACGACGCAACGGCGCGGCGGCGCGACGCGAGAAAAACGCATTTGTATTTCATTGGGTCCCCTGTGCCGCCGTGCCGTTGTGAAAAGGGGCGCCGGTCGCACCGCTGAAGCGCTTCCGCAGACTTTTTTTACTAAAGTGTTCTATATGAGCCATTTATGGCCCGCGTGCAAGGCGTCGAGCCCTTCTGACGTAGCGTCATTGCCCAAATACAGGGCGTCGGAGGCTGCTGACGTAGGGTCATTGGGCGCGTACCATGCGTCATTGGCCACGTACAATGCGTCAATTGGCGCGTACAATGCGTCATTGGCTGCGTACAATGCGTCATTGGCTGCGTGCAGGGCGTCATGGGCCACGTACGAAGCGTCGGCGGGCGCGTACCGACCGTCGGAACGAAAAATACAACGCGTCGGAGCCCGCTGACGGTTCGTCGAAGACCAGCGGCTACGAGAGTGTAAACTAAACTGTGTCAGGTTGAGACGATTTCTCATCTTTAAAACAGTTTATGAAAAAGGAAAAGAAGGATTTGTTGTCCGGCCTTGATCCGGAAGTTCGCCAGCAGGCCCTGGATCAGTTTATGAGCGGGAAGGCGGTTTTTGGCAAGGAGGGCGCCCTGGGGCCTTTGCTGCAGCAGTTGCTGGAAGCTGCCCTGGAAGGGGAACTCGCCGCGCATTTGAAGGAAGAACAGCCGTATTTAGAAGGGGAGGCGAACCGGCGCAACGGTTTTTCCCGTAAGCAGCTTCGAACCGCCGCCGGCACTATCGAACTATCCACGCCCCGCGACCGCCTGGGTTCCTTTGAGCCGGACCTGGTCAAAAAGCGGCAAACCATTCTGGCCGATAACCTCGAGGAAAAGATTCTGGGTTTGTACGGGCTGGGGATGTCGCTTCGGGATATCTCGCGGCATATCGAAGAGATGTACGGCACCGAGATCTCCCACACGGTCTTATCCGAGATCACCGACCGGGTGGTTCCTGCGGTGAAGGCCTGGCAGAGCCGGCCCCTGGACCCCGTCTATCCCATTATGTGGCTGGATGCCATGTACTATAAAGTGCGGGACGAGGAGTCCGGTAAGGTGGTGACGCGCTGCCTGTATAATATACTGGGCATCCTTCCCTCGGGCCACAAGGAGGTATTGGGCTGCTACGTGAGCGGGTCGGAAGGAGCGCGCTTCTGGCTCTCGGTCCTTACAGACCTGAAGAGCCGCGGGGTAGAGGACGTGCTGATTGCCTGTATCGATAACCTGAGCGGATTTGACGATGCCATCAGGACGGTGTATCCGTATTGCGACGTGCAGAGCTGCATCGTCCACCAGTTGCGCAACTCCGCCAAATATGTAGCTTCTAAAGACCAGCGTGCTGTTCTAAAGGAGCTGAAGGCGGTGTATGGGGCCGTGAACCGAAGTGTTGGGGAGAGCGCCCTGGAAGCCTTTGCAGGCAAATGGACAAAGCAGTATCCGCTGGTGGTGAACTCGTGGCAGACCAACTGGGATAAGCTCTCCACCTTCTTCGATTACCCGGAGCACGTACGCCGGGTGATCTATACGACCAACACCATCGAAGGCTATCACCGGCAATTGCGCAAGGTCACCAAAACAAAAGGAGCCTTCGTCAATGACATGGCGCT
>NZ_SKFH01000041.1 GCF_004343705.1 Flaviaesturariibacter aridisoli | reverse complement strand
TTTATCTTTTGAGCAACGGCTGCAAGTGGCGCTCGCTTCCGCCGCAGTACGGCGATTACCGCCTGGTATGGTACTACCTGAACAAGTGGGCCCGCTACGGACTGCTGGACCGGGCGCTATACCTGGTGGGCATTCAGCTGCGGCGCCGGCAAGGCAGAAGCGGCGAGCCTTCGATGCTGCTCATTGATGCCCAGTCGGTAAAAACCGTGGCCGGCACAGGCGACGAGGTGGGTTATGATGCGGGCAAAAAGGTAAAGGGAAGAAAGCGCCACCTGGCTGTGGACACCCAGGGCACCGTCATTGCCGCCGGCGTTACTTCCGCTTTTGTTCATGACAAGACCGGGGCGCGCGTGCTGCGCGATGATGTGGAGGACCGCCCTTCGGTGCGCACTATTGTCGCCGACGGCGGCTACGACGGACCACCGGCTTTTACCGCAGGAGGCAGGATCCGGTGGGTGCTCATTCAGCGCAGACACTCCAACCGCTTCTCCCCCCTTCCTGTCAGATGGGTGGTGGAAAGAACCTTCTCCTGGTTGATCAATTACCGAAGACTCGCCAAGGACTATGAAAAAACTATCGTTATGTCCCGCGCCATGCTCCTGATGAGCGCCATCCACATAACCCTCAAAAAACTAATGACTTAAATTTAGACAGCCTCTTAGTGAAACAGGTTCACCAGCACCAGCAGGAAAGCGATCACAAAAAACAATTTGACGACATTGCGAAGGCTGTGGCGGGAGAGGAGTTCGTTCATGGTGGTTTGGTTTTTCACGGCAGGAGCAAAATTCTGCCCGGAAACCCGCGAGGGGCGCCTTTTCTAGCCGAAACCGGTTTTTCGTACGACGAAGCTTGCCTGCGATTCGCCGAGTGCACAGGTGGGAAAAAGGCGCGCCGGCGCGCGTTGGCCACCGCTAGTTGATCCTTCTTAGCGATCCCTGCATTATCCCCTACGCCTTATCCATTATGGATGGCTCATTATTCATGATTCATTTCCCGTCCCTCGCTATCTTGCCCCCGCGCATGAAACTCCTTAGCCCCGCCATATCACGCCTTGCCCGCCTGCGGCTCTGGTCCATCGACCAATGGCGCGCCGATCCCGTGGGAACACAGTACGACGTGTGGCAGGACCTCCTGGCCGCCGGGCAATACACCGATTACGGCCGCCAGTACGGCTTTTCGTCCATCCAGTCGCTCCGCGAATTCAAGGAGCGCGTGCCGCTGACCAACTACGACGACCTGAAACCCTGGATCGACCGGATGCTCCATGGAGAGGAACATGTGCTCTGGAACACGCCCGTGCGCTGGTTTGCCAAGAGCAGCGGCACCACTTCCGACAAAAGCAAGTTCATCCCCGTGTCGGAAGAAAGCCTCAAGGAGAACCACTACAAGGCGTCGAAAGACGTGCTGGCGATGTATTACGCGCACTACCCCGACAGCGACCTGCTGACGGGCAAAGCCCTTGTGATCGGCGGCTCGCACCAGGTAAGCCAGCTCAATGACGACATTCAGTACGGCGACCTCAGCGCCGTGGTGATGCAAAATTCACCGTTCTGGACCAACTGGATCCGCACGCCCGAGCTCGACATCATCCTCATGGAAGAATGGGAGGAGAAGATCGAAAAGCTCGCCCGGCATACGATCCAGGAGAACGTTACCTCCATGGCCGGCGTGCCTACCTGGCTGATGGTGCTGATGCGCCGCATCCTCGAGATCACCGGCAAAAGCACCATCAAGGAAGTATGGCCCTCGCTGGAGCTGTATATGCACGGCGGCGTGTCGTTCGTGCCCTACCGCAAAGCCTTTGCGGAGCTCATTGGCGCCCCGATACGCTACCTCGAGATGTACAACGCCTCCGAAGGCTTCTTTGCCGCGCAGGACGACATCAAGGAGGAAGGCATGCTCCTGCTCTGCGACCACGGCATCTTTTATGAATTCATCCCCGCCGGCGAGTGGGAGGCCCCGCAGCCGCGCACCATCCAGCTCGACGAGGTGGAACTGGGCAAGCAATACGCGCTGGTGATCAGCACCAACGGCGGCCTCTGGCGCTACCTGCCCGGCGACACCGTGCAGTTTACTTCGCTGGACCCCTGGCGCATCCGCGTGTCGGGCCGCATGAAGCACTTCATCAACGCCTTTGGCGAGGAGCTCATTATCGACAATACCGACAAGGCCATCGCCGCCGCCTGCCGCGCCACCGGGCTCGTGGTAAACGATTATACGGCCGCGCCCGTATACTTTGCCGAGGGGCAGAACGGCGCGCACGAGTGGATCATCGAATTCGAGCAGGTGCCCCAGGACCTGGCGCCCTTCGCCGAAGCGCTCGACGCGGCCCTGAAGGCCGAAAACAGCGATTACGAAGCCAAGCGGCACAAGGACATCGCCCTGCGCGGTCCCCAGATCCAGGCCGTGGGAGCCCGCAGCTTCGAGCGCTGGCTGCAGTCGAAAGGCAAGCTGGGCGGGCAGCACAAGGTGCCGCGCCTGAGCAACGACCGGACCCTCCTCGAGCAGATCCGCGCCTTCCTGGCAGCCTCCACCGAAGGCTAATGCCGGTTCGTCCACCCTTTGCCGTGTCCCGGCGCATTCACTGCCGTCACTGGCATGCCTGAACGATCTTTGGCTACTAACCAAAACGCATGTACGCCCACCTGTCTCAAGCCCAACACCTGGCCGACCCGATCCTGCAACTGGCCGACGCCATGCCGCAGCTCGTGTGGATCGCCGATGCCGCCGGCACGGTGCGCTACTTCAATGTGCGGGTGGAAGAATACAAAGGCCCGCGTCGCAACCCGGACGGCAGCTGGGAGTGGGCCGCCGCTATTCATCCCGACGATCTCGCCGAGACCGCCCTCAAGTGGCAGCACTGCCTCGTTACGGGCCACGCCTACGAAGCCGAGCACCGCATGTGCCTGGCCGACGGCTCCTGGGCCTGGCACCTCGCCCGCGCCGTTCCGCAGCGCGACGGCCTCGGCGCCATCAGCAGCTGGATGGGCACCTCCACCAACATCCACCGCCAGAAGGAAACCGAGCAAACGCTCCGCGACAGCGAAGAGCGCTTCCGCCTGCTCACCAACAGCATCCCCCAGATCATCTGGATCGTGGATGCTGTTGGGAACACCGAATATGTAAACGACCGCTGGACGACCTACACCGGCCAGGAGAATGAGGACCTGGACCGCGAAGGCCGCATTGCCATGATCCACCCCGACGACCTGCCGATCGTGCTCGATACCTGGCAGGAGGCGCTGCGTGCCGGCGAGCCGGCCCACTGGCAGTACCGCCTGCGGCACAAAGACACCGGCCGCTACCGCTGGTTCCTCGCACACGTGTTGCCCCTCCGCGACCCGGAAGGGGTCGTGCGCCACTGGATCTGCTCGGCCTCCGACATCCAGGCCCATAGAGACATTGCCGGCGAGCTCGAGCAACAGGTGGAGCTCCGCACGCGCGAGCTGGCGGCGCTGGCCGAAACGCTGCGGCGGCAGGCCAGCGAGCTGAAACGCTCCAACGACGACCTGCAGCAATTCGCGCATATCGCCTCGCACGACCTAAAAGAACCCCTGCGCAAGATCCGCACCTTCGGCAGCCGCCTGTCGGGGGAATATGCCGCGGCCCTGCCCGAGCGCGGCCGCGACTACGTAGACAAGATCGAGACCTCCGCGCAGCGTATGTCGGACATGATCGACGGCGTGTTGCACTACTCGCTCATCGACAGTATGGATTACGTGCTCATTCCCGTGTCGTTGGAAGAAACGCTGCAGCAGGTGTCCTGCGACCTGGAGCTGGTGATTCAGAAGAAGGACGCGCGTCTCGAATGGGCCGGCCTGCCCGCTGTGGCCGGCATCCCGGTGCTGGTGCGGCAGCTGTTCTTCAACCTGGTACACAACGCCCTCAAGTTCATGCCCCCCGGCGTTGCGCCGCGGGTGGAGGTAGCCGCGCGGCGGGCCACGGTGGCCGAGCTGCGCGCCGCCGGCCTGCCCGAAGGCGTGCCCTGCCAGTACATCACCGTCCGCGACAACGGCATCGGCTTCGACGCCGGGCATGCCACGGCCATCTTCAAAACCTTTACCCGCCTGCATTCGAAAGACACCTTCGAAGGCACGGGCCTCGGCCTCGCGCTTTGCCAAAAGATCGTGCAGCGCCACGGCGGCGCCATCAGCGCCGAGAGCAGCATGGGCAAAGGGAGTGTGTTTACGGTGCTGTTGCAGGAGGCGGGGCGGAGTTTGTAGTTTATAGTTTGGGGTTTGTAGTTGCGTGGGGCGACGACCAAACCCTGAACTTCAACCTGTAAACTGCAAACTATAAACTGCAAACCGCCTTCCCCAGGTGGTGCTGCACCCGCAGGAGCAGGTACTCGGTGGCTACCGGCTTGGCCAGCACTTCGTCGGCGCCAAAGAGCGCCGCGCGGCCGGGGTTGACGTCGTAGCCGGTGTGCAGCAGCACGCGCACACCCGGGTTTCCTTCGAGCATTTTGATCTTCCAGCACAGCTGGCGGCCATCTTCGCCGCGCAGGTTAATGTCGATCAGGTAAAGGTGGGGACGAAAGGCATGGCGGCGCTCTTCGGCTTCGGCCAGGCTGGCGGCGGTTTCCACCACATAGCCGGCAGCCAGCAGGCGGCGCTCGAGCAACATCAGGAGGTCAACGTCGTCGTCGATCAGGAATAGCCGGAAGGGGAAAGCCTCACTCATTGTGTAGTGATTCATTGGTTAGATTTCCCTTAGGCAGATTGGCTTTGGAAGAAGAAAGAAAGAAGTTGACTGATACGGATTAGGGTTTTCGGTAGGATTGGATTTCAGGACGGTTTTTCGAGGAATGGACAAGACTGATTGCTCAGTCAACTTCTGGTACAAACTTACTGCCCGGTCGCGGCTGCCACAAGCGCAAAACCGCCCATTTTTCAGCGCCGGGTAATTACGGTCGGGCTCGTGAATCTACGGTCGGGCGGACCGTATTTTTACGGACCCTTGGGCGTGCCTGTATTTTTTGTAGCTTGGCCGAAACCTGCTAAACCACACATAATGAGAAAAATCCTGTTGCACCTCCTGCTGGTGCTGGCCGGCGGCCTCAGTGCCGGGGCCCAGAACAGTTACAACATCCTCAGCCTTTTCCCGCACAACGACAAATGGAAGAATTATGTCATGGACGTGGAGCGGGGCGATATCAGCCCCGGCGGCCGGGTGATCGTTTGGGAAAGCAACGGCGGCCGCAACCAGCTGTTTACCTATGACCGGGCTACCAAAACCATCCGCACAGGTGTCAACAACAACCTGGTGCTCGACGTGGCCGGCAATGCCAACCCGCAGCGCGGCTACAGTGCCGGCGACGTGATTCTCTGGAATTACAACGGTGGCAACAACCAGCAGTGGGACATCGAGGCGGTGCCAGGGGAAAGTTCCTTTTACCTGCGCAACGTGCGCACGGGCGCCTACCTGGTGCACCAGACCCAAGCCGCACCGGGGCAGCCCTGGAAGCTGCTGATGGGCAACAAGGGCGGTAAGAACAGCAAGTGGCGCCTCCCCGACGCCCTCGCCACCACGGGTGGCGGCAGTACGGCTTCCGGCAATTTCAAGAAACTGAAAGAGGTGCTGCCGAACCCCGGTTCGGTGGGCGTATACATCATCAGTAAGTCGTGGTACAACAACCAGATGCACACACTCGATGTGGAGAACGGCAACATGCGCCCCGGCGGCCGCCTGATCGTATGGCAGCTCAACACGGCCCGTCCGCAGAACCAGATGTTCGTCATGGAAGGCAGCCTGTTGCGGGTGCTCAATACCAGCTATTACCTGAGTATTAACGCGAATAATGAAGTGGTGCTTTCCGAGCGCAGCGGCGCCGCCACCTGGACGGTGGAGCAAAACAAAACCAAGGGTTCCTTCCGCCTCCGCGAGTCGCGCGGGCGCGGCTACCTCGGCCACCAGACACAGTCTTCGTGGGGACAGCCCTGGAAGTGTATTGTAGGGAACGGAACCGCCAACACCCATTTCGATTGGACGGAAGGCATGCCGGTGAGTAACGCACAGGTGTCGGAGATGCGCGCCAACGGCCTGGCACCGGCACAAAACAGCTCGCCGCAGTCGGCCCTTACCGGCAACCCGCCGGCGGGTGCGGTAGCGGCCGGCGGCGCCAACGCAGTGGCGGCGGGCGGGGCCAACGTAGTGGCGGCCGGCGGGGCCAACGTGATTGCGGCTGGCGGCGGCAACGTGATCGCGGCGGGTGGCGGCAATGTGATCGCGGCCGGCGGCGGCAATGTAGTGGCAGCCGGCGGCGGCAATTAAGCGTCCCGCTTCGCGGTGAAAAAGCAGGCCACGGGCCTGCTTTTTTGTTGCGGGCCGAGCCGTAGCCCCAGGCCGGGCGCCGGTTACCGTTCGTCCGCCGCGGACTGTTAAAAAAAGCCGTCGCTGCAGCCCGCGCACAAGGGTGCTGAATATAGGCATGCCATTGGTAGTATTTCCCCAGAGTAAAGCCTGTCTGGACCGACCGTTTGAGCCACCGGAGGGCCTATCCGCCGAAAATCCCCCTATTATGAGCGAACACTATTACCTCTTGCGTAACAACCGGGAATCGGGCCCCTTCTCACTTGATGAATTATTGCAACAATGCCTGTTGCCCGGCGACCTGTTGTGGGTAGAAGGGCACAGCCAGAACTGGATGACGCCCGAAGAATTGCCCGAGGTGCAGACCGCGCTTCCGAAGGGCTATTCTTTTTCTCCCGCCGAACCCAAAACATACGATCATATCAGCGACCGCGAGCAGGCGCTGCGGGCCGAAAGCCTGCGCCGCCGTGCCCTGGCCGCCCTGTATCACCAGCAGGCGCCGCTGCACATAGGCACGCCGCGGCCCGAGATCCCGGTGCCGGCCTATGCGCTCAACGACCCCGAAGAGCTCGAGATCGTGCACCACAAGCCGGAGAAGGCCCGCGGCGCCCTGCCCGAGTTTCTCCTGTTTTGTACCCTGTCGGCACTCGTGGTACTGGGTTGGCGTGGCGGCGTTTTCGCCCACCTGATCCAGGTGCGGCCCCAGCCCGTGGAAGTGGCCAGCCAGCGGCTGACCAATGAATCGGCGCATGCAGCCTCCGCGCTGACGGTGCTGCCGCAGCCCGCCGCCCTGGCCTCCGCGCTGGCGCCGGCAGCCAATGATACCCTGCACCGCAACGATTCGGCTGCCGCGATGGGCACTACAGCCACCAGCGCACCGGTACGCCGCACGGCCAGGCCGCTCCCTGTGCCGGTGAACAATGCCCCCGAAACAACGGCCGTTGCCGATACGAAGCCCGCCGAGCCGGCCGGTGGCAACGCCGCCGCCAACCCCGAGCCGCGGCGAGAGACCGCCACGGCTACTGTTCCTGCAAACAATACAATTACTCCGAAGGAGAAAGAGGATAAGCCCGCCGTGATCCAGCAGCCCGCCGCCAAACCCGATACCCAGGTGGCCGAGGCGCCGAAAGAAGAAAAGCGTGGTTTCCTGCGCGGCCTCTTTAAAAAGAAAAAGCATCGCGAGGAAGCGCCCGCTGAAGGCGATGGCGGATGATGGTATGACAAAAAAGGCCCGCGGAGCGGGCCTTTTTTGTGTTAGTGCTGTGTCGTGTCTTTCTGCTTTTTCCCGAACAACCCGTTCAGGATCGAGCGGCCGGTGTTCTCCGCTTTTTTCTTGATGTCGGTGGCCGGGGCGCCGGTGGCGGTCGTGTCTTTGGTGCCGGTGATCGTGTTCAGGAGCGTCTTCTTCGCATCGTCGGCGAGTTGCTTCTTAACGGCGTTGAGCGAGTCGCGGAGCGTATTTCGGGCGCTGTCGGCTTTGGCCTTCACGAAGTCGGTGGCCTGCGTCTTGAGCTCGTCGGCGATGGAGGCACCCGATTCTTTCAGCGCCGTATGCAGCTGCGGGTTGCGGATGGTGCCGCCCACGTTCACCTTCAGGTTGACGGTCTCGCCCAGCTTCACCGGCAGCCCGCGCGACGCGGCCTGCGCCGCGAGGTTGTTGACGAAATTGTTGGCCGTGGCGCCCATTTTAGCGCGCGGCACCTTCAGGTTGAGCACGTAGGCGAGCGATTGATCAAAACCGTGCAGGCCGCCGGCCTCGAGCTCCATGTCGGCCACCTTTACGGTGAAGGGCTTCACCAGCACCTGGCCATTGGCGAATTCAAAATAGCTTTTTACGTCTTTGAGCGACAGGTGCTGCAATTGGGCGATGCCGAGCGTGCCGGCAAGCTTGTCTACCGGTGCAAACTTCTCCAGCAGTCCTTCAATGAGCAGCAGGTTGCCCTTGCCGGTAAGCGAGCTGAAGTCGGGCATCATGCCTGCCCCAAGCTTGCCGGTGACGACCAATTGCGAGGAGAGCCGACCGCCCATATACTGGGCCACGGGCATCAGCTTCTGTACGGTGTTGAAGGCGAGGAAGGTCTTGCGGATGTCGAGGCCCTGCAGGTCGTAGGAGAGGCTGATGTCGGGGTGCTTCTTGTCGAGCAGCGTCGAGTACGTACCGTTGATGCGCATCGTGCCTTCGAGGGCGGCGGCGCGTACGTCTTGTAGAAATACGGTCTGGTTGTTCACCGCCAGGCGTCCGGTCAATCCTTTCAGGTTCACCTGGTCATAACGAACGCCGTCAGCCGACGCATGGAGCGCCAGGTCGAGGTTGGCGGGCACGAGGAAGGGCGCAGCAGCGGTGCTGCTGCTCTGCGCGGTGTCGTCCGACACGGGGATGAACTCGTTGAGGTCGATCTGGTCGGCATGGAAGGTCAGCGCTCCTTTCAGCGGGTCGTTTTTCAGCACATAGGCGAGCACGTTGTCGAGGGTGCCGCTGGCGGTAAAGTGGCTTTTGCCGTAGCGGCCGGCCAGTTGCGACAGCGTGATGTTGCGGGGGGTGAAGGAGGCCAGCAGCGTTTGCAGCTCCACGCCGGCGGGGTATTCTTTAGAGCTGTACTGAAAGCCGTCGAGGCGCACCGTGCCGCCGGCCGAAAAACCGTCGTAGCTTTTCAGCTGCAGGGCGGCTACGGAGCCCTTCATCGTTACGTCGGCAAGGGCTTTACCCGCGAGGCGGGTGCCGGCTTCCAGTTTCACCATGCGGCTCACATTGGCCAGGTCGAGCGCTCCTTTTACAGCGGCGTCGATGTTCATCGCGGTAAGCGGCTGCTGCAGCACGAAGCGGCCGTCGATCGGGGCGCCGCCCATGTTGAGGTGCACCTGCGGCACGCGGATGCTGGTGTGGTCGGGCCCGCCGTCGGGGTTCTGCACCTGCAGCGCAAGGTTGATGTCGCGCACGGGCGCCGGCAGGTCGGGGTACTGGAAGGAGCCGTTGGCCACATCCAGCTTCACGTCGAAAGCGGGGAGCTGCGTGGGGCTGTACACACCCTTCACGAAGCCTTCCACTTTGGCGGTGCCGGCGGTTTTGATCTTGTCGAAATCCTTTTTATAAATAGAAGGGATAAGCGACAGCACTTCGCGGAAGGTAGTCGAGGGCGCCTTCAGCGACAGGTCCATATCGTAGGTGCTGTCGTTGACGAGGCGGATCGATCCGCTGGTAAGCAGCTCCAGCGCGTTGAGCGTGATGCGGCCCTTG
Source organism: Flaviaesturariibacter aridisoli (assembly GCF_004343705.1). Classification (GTDB taxonomy): domain Bacteria; phylum Bacteroidota; class Bacteroidia; order Chitinophagales; family Chitinophagaceae; genus Flavisolibacter; species Flavisolibacter aridisoli. Next base: position 20,650 of record NZ_SKFH01000041.1, on the reverse strand, counting down.
TCGAAGCGGTAGGTGGACGTTTTGCTGTCGATGTCGAAGTCGGCGTCGAGCTTTGTGGCCACTTCCGAGAGGTAGGGGATGGCGCCGTAGCGGAACGACACTGCGCCGGCGGCCGTTTTGGTCTGCAGCTTATAGTGCTCGGCGCTGAAGTCGCCGCTGCCTTCGTGGTCGAGGCCGCGGAGCACGGCTTCCATGCCGCTGCTTTCATCGCGGTAGCGGATGTCGCCGCCGTTGATGGTGTAGCGCTGCAGCTCGAGGCGGAAGGGCTTGCTGTCGCCGGCGGGCGTCGTGGACGTGTCGGGCAGGGCGATGTCCCAGTTGGCCTTTCCGTCGGCGTGCACGATGGCGTTGATCTTCGGCGCGTCGAGGTTGACGGAGTAAATGCGGTAGTTGCTGCCGCTTACGACACTCCAGAAGTGGAGCGCCGTCTCCACGCGGCCGGCCTGGAGAAGGGTGTCGCCGGCGAAATCGCCTTTGCCCACAATGCGCAGGCTGTCGATGGCCACCGACACTTTCGGGAACTGCCGGAAGAAGGAAAGCGATACGTCTTTGAAGTCGACCTGCGCGGCGAGGTTCTCGTTGAGGCCTTTTTTAAGTGCGGCTACGAGCTGCTTGCGAAAGAGAAAGGGCGCGAGGAGCAGGAGGAGGAGGAGTACACCCAGCGTGATGCCGGAGTACTTCAGGATCTTTTTGACCATGGTGGTGAATTGGGGGGTGGTTTTTCCGTGCGCCAAAGGTACATCAGCGGAAGAAGGCTTCCATGAGCGCCGCGGCAGAACGGCCGCTTCCGCCGTCGGGACCGTTGTTGCACAGCAGCACCAGGCCCTTGCGGCTGTCGCGGTCGAAGGCTACCCAGGCGCTGCTGCCGGCGGCACTGCCTTCCTTGTACACAATGATGCGGCCGGCGCGGGTAAAATAGTATTGCCAGCCCATCCCAAAATAGTCGCGGCCGCCCACCTGTACAACCGGTATTTGCGTAGCCAGCAGGAAAATACCCGGAACGGTGCTCCCGCCACTGCTGCTGCTGTTGCCGGCGGCGAGCTGCGCGCGCAGGTAGCGGGTCATGTCGGCGGACGTGCTGCGGAGGCCAACGGCGCCTGCGAAGGCCGCCGATTGTCCCGCCGGTACCGGGCCGTTGTTGTTGTGCGGCGTGGCAGCGGCCGGGTCGCTGCCGGCCCCGTCAATAGTGGTGGCGCTCATTCCGAGCGGGCTGAGCAGGGTGCTTTCCAGCAATTGCTGCAACGGCTGCCCGGTTTGTCGCTCCAGTAGCGTGCCCGCGAGGGCGTAGGCCAGCGGACTATAATACTCTCGGGCTTCCACCTCGGTGGCGGGGAGGATACCGGGCGTGTGCAGGAGGTAGTGCGTGGCGATGTATCCATAGAGGCGCGTGCTGTCGTAGCCCCGGTAGGGGTCGGTGCCGGGCAGCAGGTCGCTGGTTAGGCGCGGCAGGCCGCTGCAGTGATTGAGCAGCTGCCGGAACGTAACCTCCCCGTTGTTGAAGCGGAGGCGCGGCGCAAGATCGGCGGGCAGCCAGGCGCTGATGTAGTCGTCGGCGGAGCGGTTGCCCGACTGCAGCCAGGAAAGCAGCAGGGCGGCGGTGAAGGTTTGGGTAACGTCGCCGAGCTCGTAGCGGGTGGCGGCGCCGGGCAGGGTGCCGTTGCCGAGGCGCGTTTCGCCGTAGTGATAGCTGCGGGCGTCGTTACCGTCCACGAGGGTCAATGAGGCGCCGGCGATCGCCGCGCCCGAAACGTAGGGCCGCAGGATGCCGTCCACCATCGAGTCCTGAGCGGTGGAAAGGGTATTGTTGCTGCGTACCGCCTTCGGCTCCGGACCGGTGTCGTGGGTGCAGGAAATGAGGACGCAGCCGAGCGAGGTTGCCAGCAGGAAGCGCTTCATAAGCGTTCGGTTGTTCCCTAAGTTACTTATTATCCAGCCACACAATAGAGTTGCCGGTATTGTACTCGTTGTTTTCCCAGAGCTTGTTGCCCGGGTCGAGGATCCACTTGCCGTCGGCCACGAATTTGTAGCGGTGCTTGCCGGGGGCAAGGTAAAGGGAAAAGACCCAGTCGTCGCCTTCGCGGCGCATGGGCAGGCTGCGCGCGTTCCAGTCGTTGAAGTCGCCGGCCAGGAACACGCTGCGCAGCTCGGGCTTGTTGCGGAGGCGGAAGGTGTAGTTGGCACCCACCACCAGCACGGAGTTGCCCTTGCCGGCGCCTTCGGTGCTCAGCGGGTTGGCGGGGTCGGTGACGCCCTTACCGTCGACAAAGAATTTGTATTCGTAGTTGCCGGGGCCGAGGGCATAGGACAGCTCCCAGCCCCAAGCGGTGCGGACCAGCTCCAGCTCGTTTCTGTTCCAGCCGTTGAAGCTGCCGGCCACGGTTACCCGGCGGGCCGTGGTATAGCCGGCGAGCGAAAAGGCAAGGCCGTTGCCGAGGCGCAGCACCGAGTTGACGCCTTTGTGGCCGTCGGGGAGCGTTTGGCGGTTGGCCGGGTCGGCCAGCCAGGTTCCGTCGACGATGAATTTGTAGGTATGCGTGCCGTCGGCGAGGAACACGGGGAGGTACCAGCCGTCGCCGGCGCGCTGGAGGCGCAGCTCGTTCTCGCGCCAGTCGTTGAAGGAGCCGGCCAGGAGCACTCCCCTGGCGTCGGTGTGGCCGGAGAGGTGAAAGAGGTAGTTGGTGACGAAGAACACCGAGTTGATGTTGCCGCGGCCGTCGCTCTCATTCTGCAGGTTGTCGTTGTCGGTCTGCCAGGCCCCGTCCACCACGAACTTATACCAGTATTTGCCTGGGGGAAGCTTCACGGAGGCCACCCAACCCGAGTCGGTGCGCCGCATGCCGAGGGCACCGTCCTGCCAGTTGGTGAAGGAGCCGGCGAGCTGCACGCGCGATGCGCCCGTCTGGCCGCGGAGGAAGAACAGCACCACGGAGTCCTGCGTGCTGAAGGGGCGCTTGTTGCGGAAGCGGTTGGTGCCGTAGCGCCGCGGGGCGGGTCGATCGGCGGCGCTGGTGAGTTTGATCCGCTCCACGGGGTCGAAGATCTTGTCGGCGATGAGTGGCTTGCGCAGCACGGCGTGGGTTGCGTCGTTCTGCTCCACGATCCAGCCCTTGACGCGCAGCGAGTCGGTCTTGCCGCTGCGGAGGAAGTTTTCGAGGTCGAGGTCCTGCAGCTCGAAGAGGCGGATAAAAGCGCGAAGGTCGGACGAAGCGGCGGGCTTGTGCAGCTCGATGTACATGCAGCCGTTGCGTACGTCGAACTGGTGGCCGCCCTGCGCCAGCAGCCCGCCCAGCGGCAGGAGCGCCAGGAGCAGGAGCAGCAGGAGCCGCCGCGGTCCATTCGTTATAGGTGCACGCATCAGCGCCATAGATACAGTTTTCGCGTGACAAAGTTAAACCCGATTCGACGGGGGCTCAGCGCGTCGAAGCTCAAAATGCCGTTAATACAGTCGTACTGCGAGAAGCAGCTTTGCTCCAGGTTCGACACCAGCACGGGCACGGCGCGCAACTGGTGCGGGCCCACGGTGAGCTCGGGGAGCGTACCGTAGACCGCTTCTTTCCTGCGGCCCGAGCCATTGAGCTGCACGCGGCGGGTGACCTGGAGGCCGGCCAGCAGGCTGTTGGGCAGTCGCGAGTCGACAACGCTGGTTTCGGCGCCCGAGTCCATCACGAACTGCAGCGTCTTGCCGCCGATGCTGGTGCGCACGAGGATGTAGTTTTCTTTCAGCTCGAAGGGCAGCTCGGTGTACCCGGGGGCTTCTGCCTGCAGCGACACGTTGGTATACAGGGCCGCCTCGCGCTTGCGGAGGCGGTGGATGTAGAGCAGGTTTTCTTCGTAGTCGAGCAGGATCTCGCAGTCGCGGAACAGCTCCATGCCGAGGAGGCCGAGGATGCGCACGCCCTTGCTGTTTTCGATGTGGCCGAGGTCGCCGAGGTCGGCGTCCTGGCGGGGATAGCCCATGGTGCCGAGGCGCAGCTTGCCGAGGGTGATGCGCTGCAGCGGGCCTCCGCCGCCATTGATGCCCGAGGCTTCCACGTCGGTGACGGTGCTGGCGTGGTAGTCGCGGAAGTAGGTGCTGTTGAGCAGTACGTGCTGCGCGCCGGTGTCGAAGATGAAGTTGCCCTCGATGCTGTCGGCCTGCGCCTGCACAAGGATCAGGTTGCCCACGCGGTTGAAGGGGATGACTGCGGCCACCGAGTCGGGCTCAAAGTAAAAGGCCGGCGGCACGCGGAGCTGCCGGAGCCAGCGGGCGTCGGGTGGTTGCGGGTGGGCCGGGTCAACGGGTGTAGCCGCAGCGCAGCAGGCGCTCAGGATAAGCACCAGGAACAGCATGATATGGCGGCAGCGCGCGGGCATTGGTTTCGTTGGACGCGTAAGCTACCTTTTTGGTTACCACCGGCAGCGCCGTTTAAATAATATTAAGAGCGGAACGGTCATGAATTGGGGGAAAGCGCTCCTGAATTGCGGCAACGGCCGCAAGCGGCCTAATCACGCAAAGGCGCCAGGACGCGTTTTAGACGAGCTCCGCCACTTCCACAGGTGCAGGTGTGGCCTCCTTCGGCGCCACGCGTTTGCTGAGCCGGTACATGCCCCACACGCAAAGCGCCATCACCCCGATACCCACATAGCCCAGCGTATTGAAATGCACGAGGCTGTGGTCGGGGCGCTGCACGATGACCGCGCCGGCCACGAGCGAGGCCACACCGCCCGCCACCTGCTGCAGCGACGACATCACGCTCATGAACGCGCCGCGGTCCTGCATGTTGGGGATGGCGCTCATCAGGGCCTGCGACGGCACCATGCGCGACATAATGGAGGCGAACATCACCGCGCTGATGGCGATGACCACCCAGAGCGGCACCGGTGCCAGGTTGGTATAGATGGCAATCATCACCGCGCCGATCACCGAGCCCACGAGGAAGGTGGGAAACTTGCCCGCCTTGTCGGCAATGCGCCCGATGACCGGCAGCATGATCATCGATGAAATGCCCATGCACACATACACTACCGTCAGGTCTTCCTGCCGTACGTGCACGTTGTTGATCAGGAAGGCGGTGGAGAAGGGCATCAACAGGAAGCCGCCGATGGAGAGGGCGGCCGTCACCGCGTAGGGCAGCCAGTAAGAGCGCAGCGTGAAGGTGTGTACGAGGTGCCGCACCGGGTTGCGCTCAACAGGCACTTCGAGGTGCCTGGTAACGGGCCGGAGGGCAATGAGGCAGAAGAGGGCCGTGGCGGCGCTCAGCGCCACGATCATCACGAAGGGCGCATGCCAGCCCAATTTCGTGGCGAGGTACAGCCCGATGGGAAGGCCCGCCACCTGGCTCACGGCGAAGGACATTTGCACAAACCCCATCACGCGGCCGCGTTGGCTAAAGGAAAAGAGGTCGGCGATGATGGCCATCGCGATGGAGCCGAGCACCCCGCCGAAAACGCCGGTGACGATACGGGCGAAGAGCAGCATCGGGTAGCTCGTAGCCGTGGCGCAAAGCACCGTGCCGAGGATAAAGCCCGCGTAAAAGAAGAGCAGCAGCTTCTTGCGGTCGTATTTGTCGGCGAAGCCCGCCGCCAGCAGGCCCGAGATGCCGGCGCTGAACGCATAGGCCGACACGGCCGTGCCGAACTGCGCGGTGCCGAGGTGCAGGTCTTTCATCAGCCAGTCGCCGAGCGGAGCCATCACCATAAAGTCGAGGATGATGGTAAACTGGATGAGCGCCAGCAACGTGATGACGATCTTTTGGTAGCGGCTGAAAGCGTGGGGTTCCGGTTGCATGTGGTCCTGGTTTGGGCAACGAAGCTAGCGGTATTGGCCGGCCCGTGAAAGGTCTTTCCGCGCTCCTGCGGGCGGCGGGCGGTGAGTTGCGGAGATCGTCGGCTGAATGGTGGCGCATTCCTTCCTCCATAGCGCAGCACCTGACCGGCGTCAGCTTTGCGGCGGCAGCGCGTCCTACCTTTGTAGTAACCTTCCCGCGCCGCGGGATCATCCTGCAAGCTGATGAAAAAATGCGCCTGCCTGATTTCCGCTACGCTGCTGCTGGCCGCCTGCGGCAGCAACACCGAGAAGATCTACCCCGAGTCGGGGCCCATCACCGAGGCGGTCTATGCCTCGGGTGCCGTGCGCAGCCGCGACCAGTACGAGGTGCATGCCACGGTGAGCGGCACCATCCGGCAACTATACGTTACCGAAGGCGACCTCGTGCGCGCCGGCCAGCCGCTGCTTACGCTGCAGCAGGAGGCGCCGCGCCTCAGCGCGGAAAGCGCCGAGCTCAACGCGCAATACAGCTCCGAAGCCCGCAATGCCGACCGCCTCGCCGCGCTGCGCGCCACCGTGGATCAATCAAAAGCCCGCTTCGATAACGATGCTACGCTCTACCAGCGCCAGCAGCAACTCTGGAAAGAAGGCATCGGCACCCGCAATGAACTCGACGCCCGCGCGCTGGCCTTCCGAACCAGCCGCGATGCCTGGCGCGCCGCGCAGCTCCAGTACAGCGACGCGCAGCGGCAGGTGGCACAGGTCGCGGCGCTGGCGCGCAAGAACGCCTCGGTGGCCCGCGCCCAGCTGGGCGACTTCACCGTGCGCAGCAGCCTCAACGGACGCGTGTACTCCGTGCTCCGCAAGCAAGGTGAGCTCGTGGGTCCGCAGGTGCCCATCGCCATCATCGGCGCCGGCGACGACTTCCTGCTGGAGCTGCAGGTAGATGAATACGACATCGCCAAAGTGCAGCTCGGACAACCGGTAGTGGTAACGATGGACAGCTACCGCGGCCAGGCCTTCGACGCCCGCCTCAGCAAGATCGACCCGATCATGAACGAACGCACCCGCAGCTTCCTCGTGGAGGCGCAGTTCACCAAACGACCGGAGCGCCTGTATCCCAACCTCACCGTCGAAGCCAACATCGTGCTGCAGACCAAACCCCAGGCCCTGACCATCCCCCGCAGCTACCTTGTAGACGACGGCCACGTGCTGCTGGCGGACAAGAAAAAGCGGGCGGTAAAAACCGGCCTGCGCGACTACCAGCGCGTGGAGATCCTCAGCGGGCTGGGTAAGGACGAAGCCATCATCAAACCCGCGCCCTGATGCTGCCGCTGGTACCCGATATCGCCGCCTCGCTGCTCCGCGCCCGCCTGCGCCAGACGCTGGTGGCCGCCGTCGGCGTTACGTTCAGCATCACGATGTTCATCACCCTGCTGTCGTTCATGACGGGCCTCAACAAAATGCTCGACGGCCTCGTAGTGAACCGCACGCCGCACGTGCGGCTCTATAAAGAAGTGCGTCCCTCCGAGCGGCAGCCGCTGGCGCTGGCGCCGCAATACAAGGGCAGCTACGTGTTTCTTTCGTCGGTGAAGGCCGGCAATGCGCGGCAGGAGCTGTACAACAGCGGCGCCATCCTGCAGGCCGTAAAAGCCGAGCCCCGCGTACGCGGCGCCGCCCCCCGCATCAACGCGCCCATCTTCTTCAACAACGGCGCCATCGACATCAGCGCCGTCCTGTACGGTATTCGCGCCGAGGACGAGGTGCGCCTCTTTCATTTCAACGAATACGTGGTGGAAGGGCGCCCGCAGGACCTGGACCATGTAGCCAACAGCATCATCCTGGGCAAGGCGCTGGCCGACAAGCTGCAGGTGCACGTGGGCGACGTGGTGCCCGTGACCACCGCCCGCGGCGACCAGTTTCCCCTCAAGGTGGTGGGCCTCTTCCAGAGCGGCGTTACCGACTGGGACAAGGTGCAGAGCTATGCCGACCTGGCCACGACGCAGAAGGTGCTGGGCAAGCCGGCCTCCTACGTGACCGACATCAACGTGAAGCTGTCCGACATTGCCGACGCGCCGGCGCTGGCGAAAGACTTCGCGGCCCGCTTCGGCACCGATGCCGAAGACATCCAGTCGGCCAACGCGCAGTTCGACACCGGCACCAAAATCCGCAACCTCATCTCCTACGTGGTGGGCATCGTGCTGCTCACCGTAGCCGGCTTCGGCATCTACAACATTCTCAACATGATGATCTACGAGAAGATGGATGCCATCGCCATCCTCAAGGCCACGGGCTTCACCGGCGGCGACGTGCGGCGCATCTTCCTCTACATCGCGCTCAGCATCGGCTTCTTCGGCGGCCTCGCCGGCCTGCTCTTCGGCTTCGTCCTGTCCGTCATCATCGACCACATTCCCTTCAACACGGCGGCGCTGCCCACCGTGCACACGTATCCCATCAACTACAACCCCCTGTATTATTTCATCGCCAGCGCCTTCTCGCTGCTCACCACCTACCTCGCGGGCTTCTTCCCGGCGCGCAAGGCCAGCCGGGTAGACCCGGTGCAAATCATCCGCGGCAAGTAATGATCCTCGAGGCACGCCATATCAACAAGTACTTCCACGACCCGGTGACCACGCAGGTGCTCCGCGACGTGAGCTTCGGCATCGGCAAGGGCGAGTTCGTGTCGGTAACGGGCAAGAGCGGCTGCGGCAAGAGCACGCTGCTCTACATCCTCAGCACGATGGATACCGACTACGACGGTGAGCTGCTCATCGACGGCGAATCGATGACGAAAGGGACCGCCCGACAGCTGGCCCGCGTGCGCAACGAGAAGATCGGCTTCGTGTTCCAGTTTCACTACCTGCTCAACGAGTTCAGCGTGCTGAAGAACGTGATGCTGCCGGCGCTGAAGCTGAAGAAATACCCGGTGCCCGAGATCGAGCACCGCGCGCTGGAGCGCCTGCGCTGGCTGGGCATCGAGGCCCTCGCGCTGAAGGGCGCCCACCAGGTGTCTGGCGGCGAAAAGCAGCGCGTGGCCATCGCCCGCGCCCTCATCAACGACCCGCACATCATCATGGGCGACGAGCCTACCGGCAACCTCGACAAGAATAACTCCGACCTCGTGTTCGACATCTTCCACCGCCTGTCGCAGGAACGCGGCCAGACCCTGCTCATTGTGACGCACGACCCTTCGTTTGCCGAACGAACGGGGCGGACAATCCATATGGAAGACGGGCAGATCAAGGGGGGGTAAAAGGTTTAGGAGGTTTAGGAGGTTCTTTGGGTTCTTAGGGTTCTTGTGGTTTTTAGGGTTCTTAGGGTTGGCTGGCGCCGGTGAGGTCCCGTTCGCAAGCGAACGGGATGACGACCATTGGAGCGGCGCGCCTTGGCCCCATACGGGCGGCGGAGTAAAGAACAGCCTCCGGGAATGGGGCCCCAATGGGCATCGGGACCAAGGGGACAGTTGTTGCGGAGTGGTCAATGATGCCGGGGCGCCATCCGCCTGCGGCCCCCCACGTGGGAAAGGTTCGTATGGGGTTTACCGGATGGCGCTTGTGCAATGACGCTTGGCCAACCTTAAGAACCTTGAAAACCCTCAGAACCTTAAAAACCTTCCCCCGTATTTTTACCCATGCCCGAACCGATCTTCCTCGCCGCTAAACTGCCCGCCCTCGATGCCCTGCTGCTGGACCTGCTCCAATCGCTGACACCCGAGGAATGGGCCGCGCCCACGGTGGCGAAGCAGTGGCGCGTGAAGGACGTGGCCGCCCACCTGCTCGACGGCAACCTCCGCGTGCTGTCGGCGCTGCGCGACGGCTATGCCGGCGACCCGCCGGGGAACGTTGCCTCCTACGAAGACCTGGTGGCTTACCTCAATCGCCTCAACGCCGACTGGGTGACCGCCATGAAGCGCGTGAGCCCGGAGCTGCTGCTCCTGCTGCTCCGTACTACGGGGCCGCTGTACGCTGCCTATTATGCCGGCCTAGACCCCTTCGGCGAAGCGCCCTGGCCCGTGGCCTGGGCGGGGGAGGAAACGAGCCGCAACTGGATGCACATTGCCCGTGAGTATACCGAGAAGTGGCTGCACCAGCAACAGATCCGCGACGCCGTGGGCAAACCGGGGTTGCTGACCAGAGAATGGTTCGGCCCCTTCCTGGACGTATTTCTACGGGCGCTGCCCCATGCGTACCGCGATGTGGCCGCGCCGGAAGGAACCGTCGTGCAGCTGCACATCCGCACCGAGATCGGCGGCGACCGCTTCCTGCAGAAAGAGGCCTCCGGCTGGGCGTTGGTAAAAGAAGCGGCCGCTCCTTCGGCCGTCCTCCGCATCGACCCCGATTCGGCCTGGAAGCTGTTTTCGAAAAGCCTGCGCCCCGTAGATCTACGGCACCGGATCGTCGTGGAAGGCGACGAAGCCCTGGCCGCCCCGGCGCTGGGCATGGTGGCGGTGATGGCGTAGGGAAGGTTCTTATGGTTTTGAAGGTTCTGTGGGTTGGAGAGGTTTAGAAATTCTGGCTAAGAACAGGTGGTTGACTGCGTGCTGGTATGTAGCGCCGCGAAGCGGTGCCATCCCGGTAGCCGGCGGGCAAAGCCCGCCGGAAGGGGTTGAACGCAGGAACAATGCGCCCTGAAAGGGTGCCATCTTGATTACGTCCGGCGCAGCCGGGCGCTCCAGCCGGCAAGGCGCAGCCCATCGCCCATCCGATCCCCGCACGCTGACCGACGTCAGGGTACGCCCTTACCAGCATCATAGCGCTCCGCGGGATTTTGCCGGAACTTGGAACGAAAGCTCCAGCTATGCATACCGCCCTGACCTATCACCCACAGGAACCGGCTGCGGAACGGACGAGCAGCCAATCGAAAGGAGAACGCACCGCCCTGCTGACGGTGCTGGCCTACGAGGGCCTCGGCGCCCTGCTGGGCGGCGCCCTCCTGGTGGCGGCGCCCGACGGGCGGCTGATGGACATGCCCGTGGCCATGATGCGCGGCGTGTTTCCCGATTTCCGCGTGCCCGGCCTCATCCTTTTTGCCCTCGGCTTGCTCAGTACGGCGGCCTTCGGGGCCGTGTGGCGCCGGGGGCGTGCCGACTGGCTCCTGAGCGCCCTGGCGCTGGGCGGCCTCCTCGTCTGGTTTTGGGTGGAGATCGCCATCCTGCAGCAGCTGCACTGGCTGCATGCCATGTGGGGGCTGCCTGTGCTGCTGGGCGTGGAAACGGCCCTGCCGCTGCTCCCCAACCGGGCCGCACGCCTGCGCCAGGCGGCCCTCTGGAGCGGCATCCTGGCTTCCCTGCTCTACGTGGCCATCAACGTCATCGTGCCGCCGCACTGGCCGGGCTACAACAGTGCCGCGCAAACCGTGAGCGAGCTCTCGGCCATCGGCGCTCCCACGCGCGTGCTCTGGAATGTGCTGGCCACGCCCTACACCCTCCTGATGCTGGCCTTTGGCTGGGTCGTGTGGGCCTCCGCCGGCTACAACCGCCGCCTGCGCAGCACGGGCATCTTGCTGCTGGCCTATGCCGCGCTGGGTATCTGCTGGCCCTTTGCGCCGATGCACCTCCGCGAAGCGCTGGCCGCCGGCGGCGGCGGCATCACCGATACGCTGCACATTACGCTCGGCGTGGTCACGCAGGCCCTGTTCTTCTGTGCCCTTGGTTTTGCCGCGGGGGCGCTCGGGCGGGGCTTTCTCTACTATTCCCTCTTCAGCTTCCTGCTGCTCCTCGTGTTCGGCACCCTCACGTTCCTCGATGCGCCGGCCCTCGCCCGCAACCTGCCCACACCGCTCATCGGCGTTTGGGAGCGCATCAACATCGGCGTGTTCCTGCTGTGGGTAGTGGTGCTGGCCCTGCAGCTGCTGCGAACGGGGCGCAGCCCGGCCCTGCACGCCGTACGCGGCGCAGGCAGCGACCCGGATGCCGAGCGTCGGCACGACAGCGACCTGCTGATCGATTAGGGACCGGGCCACCCGGGGGCCAGCAAGAAGGCCACCCGTTGGGGTGGCCTGGTAGTAATACGGTAGGTTGTAGTTATGCGGTAGCGCCGGGGTTCCCGCCCGGCAGGGCCGCCAGGGCGCGGCCTTTCCGGATGGCCATGATGTTCCGGGTTTCTCCGATGAGCGTGCTGAATTTCCCAACGATGCCGGGCCAGGGCTCTGCGCCTTCTTCGGTTGTATAAAATGAGTTGATGCTGTTCACAAGTTTGCGGTACGCCTCTGCCGCCTTCGGGCGAAGGGTGTCGATATTTTCGGGTTGCTCCTGGATGCGTTCACTGTGCGCTGCGGTGCGTTCGGTCGACTTCTGATCGAAGGAGGCCTGCAGGTGGGTGAGCGCTTCGATCCAATCGCCGGCGCCGATGAGGGTAGCTGCGGCGGCGAGACGGGGTGTGCCAAGGTCGCGCAGCAGGCTGTGCAGGTCGGCCGACTCGTCGGCGTCACCCTGGCGGGTTACCTCCAGCACGGTGCCGTAGTCGGCGAAGCGATCGGAAAGAATCCGGCCGGCTTCTGACTTTTCGGCAACCGGGTTGCTGCGGTAAGTATCCGCCAGTTGCGCGAGGCCGGAATACACCCGGTCGCGGGCGGCATCGATCTCGCGGCGCTCTTTGGACAGTTCCGACTCATCTTCTTCCACATGGAGGGCTTCGATGGTCAAAAGAAACGTTTTGAACTGGGCCACCCGCTGTTGCACTACAGCAGGCAGGTGGGCTACATCTGTGATTTTCAGGACCTCTTTGGAAAAGGTGATGAACTCACCGTTGTGCAGGAAGCGGAGACTGAATTCAGGGATCATTTTGGTTTGGTTTAAGCGTGATTAATGTATCAGGAAGGTACTTCAATTGTTGGGTTGCGCCAATTTTTTCAGCGGGCGGCCGTCTTCTGTAACGGCGGGGCGCAACCGGTTGCTGCAGGAAAGGGATATCGGCAGCGCAATGCCCTCCTTCGGGGCTGCGCCAAGGGCTTTCCAGGGGCGATACCTGCTTCCTCACCCCTGCCCAAGGGATCGTTCGCGGGCGACAAAGCGGTTTCGCACCCTGCAGGAAGCCCTTCTCTCCGGCGATATGCCCTTCCTGCAGGGTGCAAGCGGTTCATCGCGAAGGCGAAAGTGTTCCTGTATGCAGTCCGAAGGCAAGCCAACGGGGGTGAAAAAGGGCTTTTTGGGTTGAGGCTGCCCGTTGGCAGCGCAGGTACGGGGGAATGTAAGCGCGTGGAAATGGTTCTACCCGTTTGTAAACGGTTGGGACGGGTACCGGCTGTAAGCGTTTATAAGTGGTTGCGTAGCGGCAAGCGGAATGGTGGAGATGGATGGGCGTGATGGGGGAGTGTATATTTGTGTGTTGTGCACTACTTATAACCACTCCTTATGGCTGAAAGGCTAATTATTTTGATGACGTTTTTCCATTTGGCGATCGGAAGCTCTGGACAGACGCCAAAGAATATTTGTTTATCTCATGGCCAAACTGGCTTTCTCAAATGCTATCGTGATGGAACAGATGAATTCTTTTTCGATAGCGGTCGCTTTGTCGGCTTTAGACGTCTAAGCGGGACAATTCGCTATGATGACACACTTAGGAATCTCGTATTGACCAACATGAGGGGAGGGAAGTCTCTGAAAACAGAAACTGTAAGTTTCTATTTGGGGAAAAACTTTCTTCGCTACAGATCCAATAACAAAGTTGATACGATTTATTCGCCTGCTGGAATCGATAGCGCCGGGTTAACTAGAATCCCAGACCGGGAATTAGATTGGAGCCCCTTCGGAATAAAATATCCATGTCGTGAAGGAGTAGTATATATTTTTTTGCTTGCCAGCAGTAAACGCAAATGGCAATGGAGGCTCTTGGTGCAAACAGCGAAACGAGAGCTGACAATTACTTCCTTTAAAGATGTTCAGGTTATTGATGTAGCCGATAGCATTAAAAACGAAAAAGTGACGGTGATAACTGGCAATGAGACTGACAAAAAAGTTTTCCACTTTATAATTGAGCCTTTAAAATCTAAGACAGTTAAGTCTCAAAGCCATAGTCTGGCGAAAAGATCAAAGTCCAATTCCATTAAATACGACAACCAAGCAAAAGTCATCAGAAAAGGTGTATTTCAGACCTGTCCACAATGCAGGTGTGCAGCCCTCTGATTGCAGTGCACAACAAAGGCTATTGCGCTATGGCCTGCGAGCACTCAGAAACCTCGTACTTTCATTCTCGGCTACGGCGGCAAGCCCTGGTCGTTGTGCGCAATCTGGTGTCTCTCCTCTTTTAGTGTTAGAAATATGAAGCGAATATTCCTCCGAGCGATTCCTTTTATTCTTTTTTGTGGATGTATTTCAAATGACAAGACAGAACGACAAAAGATTAGAAATGAGTTTGACTCGGTTAATACAATATACAATTTTGAAGGCTTGAATTTAATAGCGCGGTTTGCGGAATGCGGTGAGTTTGGTGGTCATCGCGAGAAAATAGCAATTGCTGCGGAAGGACAATCGCTGCAGTGCACGTATAGCGTTTTCCCTTTCAATTGTGACTCGCTAGACTATTACAGAATTAACGGCGAAAGAGTTTCGCCTATTTCAGTTAGAACAAGAACCGTTGGTAATCGTGACTTAGGTGCAATAAAAGAATACTTGGGGTTTTTGAACCGCGCTTGGACTGACAGGCAGAACGGGCTTCCAGGCGGGGAGGTTTATTCAGCTGTAGGCAAGGATTCAAGCCTTGTTCTAGTAGCTTATGGACACGATGAACGAAATCGGCAGGCCTATAAGAAACTGGTAGCGGCGCTTTTCCCCTGAGCTGCACAAAAGGTGCTGCGCTATGGCTTCCGAAGCCACTAATAGTTCGTAGTTTTCCTCTCGGCCACAGCGCAAAGCCCTGGTCGTTGTGCGCAATACGCAGACCCTATGACAAAGTCAAAATTCAACATATCAGGACTCATTTCAATCTTCGTGTTGGCTTTCCTGTGGCTGGGGGCAGGATTTGTTCTCGTCGCCCTTTTGCACGACAAATTTTTCAAAAATCCGTTTCTGAAACCGACGAATTTGCCAAATGTTGAGCAGGCAATCATTTTAGCACTATTCATTCTTATAGAAGTGTTTTTGGCTTGGGTTATCAGTCGCCTTTGGTTCATTGTGTATGTAGACACTATTCATCGAACAATTAAGCTGGTCCGGTTTGTTGGCAGAAATACTGTCTATCAATTTCAAGAGCTCGACGGCATAGTAGTAGTATCGGGTTACGGGGGGCGAAATGGAACGTATTCAAGTATTTATTTAATCAAAGACAAACGCGCGATAGAGAACATTTCGGGGCTTTATTTTGAAAATATTGATCAAATAACAGATGCGTTAAGTGACGTTCGAAAACTAGACACCAAGTTGGATTCAGGGACACTCACGCGAAGAGCCTTGGTTAGAAAAGTCGTGCTCTAACAAGCCTGCGCACAACAGGCGCTGTGGCGCTTTGGCCGGTCGCTTCATTTCAAGTGTTATTTTTAGTTCCTGCCACGGCGTCAGGCCTTGGTAGTTGTGGGCCTCTGTTGCATTCTTTAGAAAGAAAGTCAGATTATTATGGGGAAAATTGGATGAACTGGAGTCGCCCTATCCGCAGGATTTGAGCGCTAGTAGTATGATTAGCGACTTATTCTATAACCATTACCTCGATAAAACGAAAGAAATATTTCATTGCGAAAATTGTGGCCGCATTTTAGTTCAACATGGGAAGTCACAAAAATTCTTATCATTCATACCTGAAACGGAAGAATGGAAAGATATTTTGACTACAAACGATTGAGCGAACGGACAGTGAGTGAGATGACCCGGGTCGATTCATTTCATATCTTTCCTAAAGCAGGCCGACCGCAGCCCTGCCTGTCAAGCGCCATTCAAGTTTCCTTATGCAAAAGACCCTCCTGTTCGCATGCCTGATGCACCTGTGCTCCTGCAGTAGCGGGGAGCAGTTTCGTGACCTTTCGGAGTTCAACATGAACCCGAAGGCTTTGAAAGACGGGGAGCCCATCAAGCTCATTTATGCGGACCAGGGCGAGGGTAACAATGCCACCGGCCACTTCTTCAGCCACCTGGTCGTGGTATCCCAGGAGTCGGGCGATACGGTAAACATATTGACGGGCATTAATAATGGTTTCAAGGAAGACGATGGGGACCAGGTCTATCATTTCATCAGCCCGGCCAACAGTGCCTACAAATACGCGTTCCTGGGCGATGCCATCGGTGCCGGGACGGATATCAAGGATCTGCCGGAGCCGAACCTGGATTATACGAAGGTCCGTTACGACCCGGATCACCGGGAGATAGCCCGGAACAACTACCCGACCCTTGTGGGCCTCCTCGGGACCCAATCCAACACGCACTGACCCGCGGTGAGCCGGCCTTGGTCCCATATTGTCCGTATCAGTCCCTGTCTTTCCCTACATTTAGGCTCAGCGCAAAGCATTCCCCATGAAGATGTACATTCTGATAAAGAGAGCAGTGCCCGATAAGCTGGTGCCGGTCATTGCGGCGCACGCTTCGCTGGCCTGTTTCCGGAAATTCGAGCAGACGGAGAACATGCAGGCATGGATCAACGGCATATTCAAGAAGGTGGTCTGCGCCGTTTCGGAAACCGAGTTTGCGAACGCGCAAAAGGAAGCGGACCACGTGCTGCTGACAGAATCGGCGCTGGACAACCAGGAGGTGTGCCTCGCGTTTTCGCCGCGCGAAGACTATTCCAGGATGTTCCAGTTCTTTAAAATGTGGACCCCGCAAAATAGCTAAGCAACATGGAGCAAACAGACAAGCAGGTATACCAATGGCAGGTGAAGAAAGGAAGTGTTTTACTGTTCCGGGAAGAACATAAAATACACCTCGGGCTGGATACGGATGCCAGCGCCAGCTGCCTGCTGACCGAAGCGGATACGGAAGACGTCGTTTCCATTCTCACCGCCCTCGCCGGTGCGATCTGGAAGGACCCGGATTTTGTCAAGGAACCCTATGCCGGGCGGCTCTTTCGGACGGACGACAGCAATGGACGCACCTATTGGGACCTGGCGCCATCGCGATTGTCGGTAGGGTTTAACGAAAGCGAGGATGCCGTGGAGATCGATTGCAGCGGAGACCCGGTGCTGCTGCTCCCGGTTAACTATGCCGTTGAACTGATCCAGGTGCTGACGCACTACCAGAAGCAGTTCGGAGCGTGATTGCGGTGCTGCACAAAATGACCTTGCGGGATTTTGAAGAACGATCTACGCCTTACAACCATACCCTGCATGAAGGAACTACTATTCGCCGCCTTGCTGCTTTTTACTTTGCCGGCATCCGGGCAAGCATCGCGAAGCGAGCTCGCCCGTTCCCGGCTCTATGTCCGGGCGGATGTTGAAAAAGACAATGCGTTCACCGGGCTCCAGACAAGAACTTACCTGGCAGACACCCTTATCAACCGGGACAGGTACAAAAAGTTCCGGGCCGAAGCCTTTACCGACTACGCGGGGCCGCACCAGGCAAGCATTTATTACGAAGCGTTTGCCGATGGGGTTTACACGCTGCTGGACGGAAAGCAGAATACCATTCACAGGGTCAGCTACAGGGCTGTTGCAACGCAGCTAGGGATCCTGTTCGGCAAGCCGGCGGAAATATCCATGGAGTTTATCGACACCCGGAATAGTTACCCGAGAGACAGCTTGATCCCAACGAGTCAAACGCCCCGGAAGTATTACCCGTCCAGCAATCCAGGGATGTATCTCGTAATTATTCCCGACCTGGAAACCGTGGCTGTTTCGTGCAACGGTCGTTTCTATACGAAGCAGCTTTTCGGCGATCAGTACAATGACATTACAACAGGGCTCGAGAACCATTACCGGGCTTCAACAAAGTTTGACCTCCAGGTGGGTGATGAAATCCAACTGTTCTATCGCAGGAAGTGGTACGATGACACGACGAAGCTGGCTGTGTACGAAGACAAGCAGTTCAAAAATATCAGGTACCTCGGCGATACCCTCGTGGCGGATAGGAGCGCATTGAAGTTTGAGGTGGAAGGATACAATTACCTGAGCGGTTCCAAAGAAAACCCGGAAACGTTCCTGGTTTATATGTCCGACAGCGGCTATTACGCGGGCCGCCAGTTTGTGCCATTCAAAAATTACTCGACGGAACTAAAGCTTGTGGAAAGCCATGGACGGAAGGACTACTTCCTGCAGGGCGTGACCTATGATACGGTGGGCGACCACGTCTATCCAAAGATCGTTCAGGCCCGGAGCAATGACCCGTACCGCTATTTCATTTTGCCCTTCTTCCCGATACCGTTCATTGAATTCGGAAACGTGCAGGGAGTCGTAACCTGGGCCCGGATAAAGGGTGTGGAAAAGGGTGCCAGGAGGGAGAGAAGCTATATTACGGACAGGAACAACATACGGGATATCATCAGCCGGTCGAAAAACGAAGTGGAAGTAATCATCTATTTCGTCGATTCGGCGGAGGTTGACCTACAGATCCAGGAGCCGGGCGCCAACAAGATACTCGGGGAGGTCAAAGCTTCGGTGAAACCTGGGTTGCACTCATTTGTTGTTCCTGCCGATGGCCTTCAGAAAGGTGAGGACTACGTGGTGCAGATAAACTATACCTCGGGTGAACATTCAGGCAGCTTTTCAGATAGTGTGAAAGCAAAGTATTGACAGGCCCCGCTTCGTCACGATTGGGCAGGATGGTTGCGGTACCTGTTGGTACCTAAACAGGGGAACGATGAAGCGCTTGTTTCTTGCTGCCGCCTTCTTCCTCAGCTGGGCGGCTAACCGCGGCTCGGCCCAGGACGCAGCTGCGGCTGCGCCCTCGATCCCGTACCGCGTGGTCGGGGTGTACCCGCACGATACGGCGGCGTTTACGGAAGGCCTGCTGGTGCACGAAGGCCGGCTCTATGAAAGCACCGGCGCCAGCGACCGGGTGCCCGGTACGCGCACGCTCTTCGGGCCGGTGGATCTCCGCACCGGGATCATCACGCCCCGCGCCGAGCTCCACCCGCGGCTTTATTTTGGCGAAGGCATCGCCTTCCTCAACGGCAAGGTGTACCAGCTCACCTACCAGGACCGGATCGGGTTCATCTACGACGCGGTCAGCTTTAAAATGACCGGGCGCTTCCGCATTCCCTCCAAAGAAGGCTGGGGTCTCACTACCGACGGCCGCTCGCTCATCATGAGCGATGGCACCGACAGCCTTACCTGGATCGACCCCGCCGGGTTTGCCGTGCTGAAAAGAAGGGCGGTCACCGACAACGGCAGGCGCGTGCCAGGACTGAACGAGCTGGAGGTCATCAACGGGTCTGTTTATGCCAACGTCTTCGGCAGTAATCGGATCGTGAAGATCGATACGGCCACCGGCGCCGTGCTGGCCCGGCTCGACCTTACCCCTTTGGTGCTGGAAGCCCGGCGGACTTATCGCGGTGCCCTGGAACTGAACGGGATCGCCTATGATCCCGGCAGCGGGCATGTTTTTATTACGGGCAAGCTGTGGCCGGTATTGTACCGGATCGAATTCGCGCAGTAAAAGGGACGCACCCGCAACTTGTCGCCGCACTGTGAAAAGAAAGATCCTCAGGGCGCTCACGCTGATCGGCTGTTTTTCCACTGGCTTCATCTACGGCGGCTGGTCGGCTTTTTCTAGCTGAAGGCGGCATCACACGCAAACAGCAGCCACGTGGTCAACACCGATAAGGCATTCGACTTTACCGGCGATCATATCGGGGGCGTCGCGTTCTTACTGGTGGCGGCGGGCACTGTTTGTTACGGGCTGTATGTGCTCGTGCCGGGATTGCATTATGACCTCGGTGGCGGTAAAAAACGCTAGCGTCCGCTACAGCTCATTCGCACAGGCAGTGCCCGCGGCAAAAGCATCCAGGTTCTGCCGCGTCGTGTCCGCGATATTTTGTAGCGCGGTGTCGGTCAGGAACGCCTTATAATACTCCCCTTTATTGAGACCAAAAGGTCAGGATGCTAAGTTAATAAGTGTGTTTGTTTCCAGGTTGTTTTTGAGTGATACGAGTTTTGTTTTCTGTTGATATCGATCGTTTGGCTTTTGCTTGGTGGTGCTGTGGATCTTTTGGTTGTAGTAGTTGATGTATCGATCGACGCCTTCTACAAGTTCATTTCCATCTTCTGCAGGGTTCAGATAAACGTGATTATACTTCAGTGACTTCCAGAACCGCTCGATCCAGATGTTGTCCGTTGCCCGTCCTTTTCCATCCATGGATATATTGATTCTGTTCTTTTCCAGGTACTGAGTCCAGCCGGCGCAGGTGTACTGAACGCCCTGATCAGAGTTGATGATCTCCGGCGCTCCATGCTCCGCGATCGCCTCCTGCAGCACCTCCAGGCACCAGCGCGCCGCCAGTGAGTTGGAGATGCCCCATCCGACGATCTTGCGGCTATACACGTCGATGATAGCCGTCAGGTACATGAAGCCCCGCCGCATCGGGATATAGGTGATGTCGGTAGACCATACCTGGTTGGGCCGGCTGATATCCAGCCCGCGCAGCAAATACGGCTTTATGAACACCTTCTGGCCCATTTTAGTGAGGTTTCGTCTGCGGTAGATGGTTTGGTGACCCAGGAGTCGGAACAGCCGCCGGACGCGCTTTGGACCAACCGGATAGCCACGGTCGCGCAGCAGGTGCACCACCGATAAGACCCCTTCGGTTGGGTGTTCCAAGAGGTGGTGGTCCATGAGCTGCATCATTTTCAGATTCTCGGGCTTCTCCGGGCGCGGCTTGTAATAGATCCGGCTGCGGTTCACCGCCAGCAGGGCGCACTGCCGGCGTACCGACAGCTTCCTGGAGCGGGGCTGCACCAGTGAGGCACGCGTCGTCAGATCCCCAGTTTCCTGCAACTTTTTTTTAGAAACTCATTTTCGACGCGGAGCTGCCCGATCTGGGCATAGAGCTCGCG
>NZ_SKFH01000040.1 GCF_004343705.1 Flaviaesturariibacter aridisoli | reverse complement strand
TCTCGTTCTCTCTTCCTCTCGTTCTCTCGTTCTCTCTTCCTCTCGTTCTCTCGTTCTCTCTTCCTCTCGTTCTCTCGTTCTCTCTTCCTCTCGTTCTCCAATCTTTTCCCATGATCCAGCGTCTCATTCCTTCTTCCCACGAATCGCTGCCCGCTATCGGCCTCGGCACCTGGCAAACTTTCGATACCGACAACAACGACGACACGCTCCGCGACGTGCTCCACAGCTTTCACGGCGGCGGCGGCCGCCTCATCGACTCCTCGCCGATGTACGGCCGCGCGGAGGCCACCATCGGGCGCCTCACCGAAGGGCTGCCGGAGCGCGACACCCTCTTCTATGCGACCAAAGTGTGGACGACCGGCCGCAGCGCCGGCAGCGCGCAGCTCGAAGAATCCTTTCGCCGCATGCGCCGCCCCGTGCTCGACCTCGTGCAGATCCATAACCTGCTCGACTGGCAGACGCAGCTGCCGCTCCTGCGCCGGTGGAAAGAAGAAGGCCGCATCCGCTACCTCGGCATCACCCACTATACCGACGGCAACCACGGCGAGCTGGAACGCGTGCTGCGGCAGGAGCGCTTCGACTTCGTGCAGTTCAACTACGCCCTCAACAACCGCCACGCGGAGCAGCGCCTGCTCCCCGTGGCCGCGGAGCTCGGCGTGGCCACGATCATCAACCGGCCCTTCGGCGAGGGCGCGCTGCTGCGGCGGCTCCACGGAACGGCGCTGCCCGCCTGGGCGAAGGAGCGCGGGTTCAGCGGCTGGGCGGGCCTGCTCATCGCCTTTATCCTCGCGCGCCCCGAAGTGACCTGCGTGATCCCGGCCACCTCCAACCCGGCGCATATGCAACAGATCCTCGAAGCGGCGAAAGCGCCGTTGACTGCTAAGGAATGTGAAGAGCTGAAGAGCGCTGTACGCGCGTAGTGGGGGTAACGCGGGGTGGGGCACGCGGAAAACGCGGAAGACGCGGAATCTTTTTCAGTAGAGATTCCTTTGTGTTCCGATGCTATTACCACCGGAAAACCATGCGGGTGGAAGTGTCCTCTAAAGGTGCAAGCTGGTTGCAGGTTGTGGTTTCCGGTAAATACGCGGAAAGGAAATCACCCCGGAGCTTTCTGCGTTTTTAACGGGAGCATCGAACAACCTACTGTTTCGGATTTTAGAAAGCAGCTGCCGCCTGAGAACCGTGGCACAGAAGACAGGCTCCTACCTGAAGAACTGTCCCACAAAAACGGCCTTCCGCGTTTTCTGCGTTTTCCGCGTGCATCCCCCGTCGCAAATACCCCTCCTTTTGCCGCAAGCACCGACCGCATTTGTCGGCCCGGATCGCCATCTTTGTTTCAAATCAAACGCCATGGCCAAAGTATCCATCTACCTCAACTTCCAGGGAAACACCGAGGAAGCCTTCCGCTATTACAAGGACGTATTCGGCACCGACTTCTCCTCCCCTTTCCTGTTCATGCGCGACATCCCGCCGATGCCCGGGATGCAACCGCTGCCCGAATCCGAGCAGGGCGCCGTGATGCACGTGGCCCTGCCCATCCTCGGCGGCACCGAGATCATGGGCACCGACATGCTCGAATCGATGGGTCACAAACTCGTGATCGGCAACAACACTACCATCAACCTCGAGCCCGACACCCGCGCCGAAACCGAGCGCCTCTTCAATGCCCTCTCCGCCGGCGGCTCCAACATCGCACCGCTCTCCGACCAGTTCTGGGGCGCCTACTGGGGCTGCTGCCTCGATAAGTTCGGCATCCGCTGGATGTTCAACTGCTACGAGAAGCGTGAGGCGTGAGGCGTGAGGCGTGAAGCGTGAATGGCTGATCCCTAAAGGACAGCCATTTTTCTTTTTTAGGGAACCCTCCTTCCTCCCTCATGTACTCATGTATTCCTGTACTCAAGTAATCTCCCTGCCCGCGCTCCCGTCTTCCCCCGCTCTCCGGCCCATTTTTTATACCCTGATTTCTCATGAACGAAGACCTCCTTCGCCGGATCCCGTTGTTCGAGGGCCTGGCTCCCGACGAGCTCCGCAGGCTGGCCGGCTATCTCCGCGAGGAGCACTACGTGGCGCACCGCCCGGTGTTTTGGATGAACGAGGCGGGCAATCACCTCTACCTCATTGTCGAGGGCGAAGTGCAGATCTCTTATACCAGCGACGAAGGCGGTGAAGTACCCCTGGCAAGGCTGGGTGCCGGCGACTTCTTCGGCGAGCTGTCGCTCATCGACGGGGCGCCGCACTCCGCCAATGCCCGCACCCGCAGCGAGGTGCGGATGCTGCGCCTCGACCGCGATTCGTTTTACCGCTTTCTCGAACAACACCCGCACAGCGCCCTGACGCTGCTGCGGGTATTGTCGGCGCGCCTGAGAAACAGCACGGCCCAGCAGCGGGGCGTTGCCAACCCCAGCGAGCAGATCGGCGCACGCCCCCCGCGCTTCCAGCGCGCTATTGACGCACTGGCCCGCGTGTTCACGGGCAGCGCCTTCCTGCTGCTCTACCCACTCTTTATCGCCGGCTGGATCGTGGCCCAGTCCATCGAATGGCGGCGCCTCCACGGCGGGCCCGTGCACTATACCGACCAGCCGCCCACCTTCTTCTTCCTCGGTTTTATCGTGACGCTCTTTTCCTCGCTGCTCACCGTCTTCATCCTCAACAGCCAGCGCCGACAGGCCCAGGCCGACCGCATCCGCTCGGAGATCGAATACCAGGTGAACCTGAAGGCCCAGGCCGAAGTGGTGAAGCTGCAGGCGAAGATGGATGAGGTGCTGGAGCGGCTGGGGCGGGATTCGTGAGACGTGAGGCGTGAAGCGTGAGGCGTGAGGCGTGAAAGGCTGGCGCCGGCCGGGGATCGGGAATCCGGAGTCGGCAATACCGGCACCTATACTCCCTTCCCTTAGGGAAGGGTTGGGGATGGGCCAGGAAGGGTCGGGGATGGGCTTTCCTGCGTCAGCGGCAGCCGCACATAGAACGAAGCGCCTTCGCCCGGGCGGCCTTCGGCGCGGATCGAGCCGCCGTGGAGGTCCACCACTTTCTGGCAGAGAGCGAGGCCGATGCCGGTGCCTTCGTATTGCTTTCCGTGCAGACGCTTGAAGGGCTGGAACAGCTGCGCCGCCTCTTCGTTGTTGAAGCCGATGCCGTTGTCGGAGGCCACGAATTCCACCCAGCCTTCCGGCGCGGGCAGGGCGCGGAGCTCCACGCGCGGCGGCACGCCCGCGCGGCTGTATTTGAGGGCGTTGGCCACGAGGTTGAGCAGCAGCTGGTACAGGGCACCCGGCACGCCTTCGATCTCCGGGAGACCTGCCTGCGTGACCACGGCGCCTTTTTCTTCGATGAGCAGCTCCAGGTCGGTGCACACTTCGGTCAGCACGCGCGCGAGGTCCACGTGCTCGAATGCGGGTGCGCCCTGTGCTACCGACGACAGGTCGGCGATGCCGCTGATGAGGGCGCGCATCCGCTGCGCCGAGGTTTCGATGAGGGCGACGAGGCGCGCCTCCTCGGGGGGCAGCGACCGCGCCTGCAGGCGCCCGGTATAGGTAAGTATTTTGCGCACGGGCTCCTTGAGATCGTGCGAGGCGAGGGAGGCAAACTGCGCATTCTCCTCGCTGGTGAGCTCCAGGCGGCGCCGCTGCTCGGACAGCTCGTTGGCGGCACGCTTCTGCGCCGTGATGTCGCGTAGCGACAGCAGCGAGGCGCGCTGTCCCTGCCAGTCGATGGGGCTCGCCAGCACTTCGGCCGTCAGCAGCTGGCCGCCGCGGAGCAGCTCCAGCTCCTGCACGGTGCGGGCCTGTACGGGGTAGCCGAAGGGCTGCCCCAGCAGCAGGTCTGCGCTGCGCCCGAACAGTACCGCCGCCGCGCGGTTGGCGTAGATGATCGTGCCGGCGGCATCCACCACCAGCACGGCATCGAGCAGGTTGTCCAATATGGCGTCGGCTGCGTTCATGGTCGGCATTGCAGTTTCATAGGCTTATTCCTTCCCCTCCCCTTTTTCTGCCAGCATCGGCATGCCGCCGAGGATGCCGCTGGCGCGGTTGAACTCCTGGCCGGAGATGTGCATTCCCTTGCCGTCGATGTCGAACTCGAAGATGCTCTTCGTGTGCAGCGAGCCGCGCATCTTGAGCACCGTGATCACGCGGTGGATGTTGCCGTATACCTCGGCATAGCGCAGCAGGATGATGGTGTCGGTGATGGTGGAAATGTGGGCGTCGGTAACCGAGGTGCCGCCCACGATATTCGTAGACGTAGACGTGAAGATGGCCATCACCTCTTTCTTTTTTAAAAAGGACGTGAGGGCGATCAGGAATTCGCGGAAGTTCTTTTTGGACGAGCCGCGTTCGATGGCCGACAGCGAGTCGAGGGCGAAGCGCGCCGGCTTGTGTTCGTCGATCAGGCGCTCGATGTGGAGCAGGTGCTCTTCGAGGTTGGCCGTTTCGGGGTAGGCCGATTCGATGCGGAGCTTGCCCGATTTTTCCATTTTGGCGAAGTCGACACCCCAGCCTTTGGCATTGCGCAGCAGCTGCTCGTGGCTTTCCTCGTAGGCCAGGAAGAGCACGCGCTCGCCGGCCTCGTAGCCGCCCTTGACAAACTCGGTCACCATGAGCGTCTTGCCGGTGCCGGTGGCGCCCGATACGAGCACGATGGAGTCTTTGAAGAAGCCGCCGCCGC
Source organism: Flaviaesturariibacter aridisoli (assembly GCF_004343705.1). GTDB lineage: Bacteria > Bacteroidota > Bacteroidia > Chitinophagales > Chitinophagaceae > Flavisolibacter > Flavisolibacter aridisoli. Next base: position 27,135 of record NZ_SKFH01000040.1, on the reverse strand, counting down.
ACATGGCGTCGAGGGCGTTATTGCCCGACGATACGCGGCGCTGCGACGACTTCTGCGTCATCTCCAGCCGCGTGAGCGGGATGACGTGCACGCCTACCTTCGGATCGATCACGTAGGGCTGCTCGCCGGTGGTATGGGGCGAGCCGCGAAACTTGAGCAACTCCACCGTGCGGCGGCGCTTTTCGTTGTCGAGCACGTTGCGCAGGATGAGCACGTTGTCGGCAATGTATTCTTCCACCCCGAAGCGCGACACGTTGCCATACTCTTCGAGCCGCTCGGAGGTGAGCAGCACCGTGAGGCCGCGCTTCTTCAGCACCTGCAGGATCTTATAGAGCTCCCGGCGGATGGTGGCCGGGTCGTCGAAGTAATGGAACAGCGAGCCGATCGAGTCGAGCACGATGCGCCGGGCCTTCACCGCCTTGACGGCGGCCTCGATGCGGGCCAGCAGGGCGTGGAGGTCGTATTCACCCATCACCTTGGTGGCGCTGTCGAAGGAGATGGCGGCATCCACGAAGGCCCATTGCCCGGCCTTTTCAAGCGCGGCGAGGTTCCACCCGAAAGAGCGCACGTTGCGGCGCAGGTCGTCCACGGGTTCCTCGAAGCTGACGAACACACCGTGCTCACCCCACTGGCGCACGCCCTCGAGCAGGAACTGGCAACAGAAGATGGTCTTGCCCGACCCCGACGATCCCGACACGAGCGTGGCGCGGCCGCGGGGCAGTCCGCCGAAAGAGAGAACGTCGAAGCCGGGGATGCCCGTGGGCGCCTTGGCGGGCGCGCCGGCGCCGGCGCGGGCGGCGCGGGGGCGTGGAGCGGGCGTATTTGCTTTGGGTTGGGCCATGGATCAGTAGTTGGGAAGGTCGTCGGTTAAGAATTGAAGGGCGGCGGCGGCGCCTTCGGCACTGATGCGGCCGATGGTGCGCCGCTCGGGCGCCGGACTGACCCGGCTGATGGTGGGCGTGGCCAGCACGCGGTACTCCTCGGCCCGTGCGGGCTCGCGGAGGATGTCGATAATTTCGATGCGGAAGCTCCCGGCCGGCAGCGCGGCGCCGCAGGCCTCTTCGAAGAGCGCGGCAAACTGGCGGCCCTGGCGGCCCGTACCGGCAATGTAAATATGGAAGCGAAGGGGCGACATGGGGTCAAGGGGCGCAGCGCGCCGCTAAAGGTAGGGGCGCGCAGGAGATTAAGGGGATTTTATTAAGCGTGTCGTAAACGAGCTACAGGGCGTGAGGCGTGAAGCGTGAAGCGTGAGGCGTGAGGCGTGAGGCGTGAAGCGGGAGGCGTGAAGCGGGAGGCGTGAATGCCAAAGGCGCCCGCGGGTGGGCGGGCGCCTTTGGCGTCATTGCGAGCGTAGCGAAGCAAACTCCCCCGTTACGCAGGGTAACCAACCTTGGTTAGACGCCCCAATCTTACTGGTGCATAGGCGCCCTGCATCAATGCATGTGATACGGATCACCCGGCTCGCCGCTGTCGTAGCCGTTGATCATGCTCAATTCCGCTTCACGGCTGACGGCACCTGTAAGCTTTACGTCGACCGAAGTGCAGCGATGCACATCGTCCACGGGATGCGTGATGGTTGTATGCGGCGGTACATTGAAGATTTTCACCGGCAGCACCTGCCATACGCCTCCGTTCGATTTGATGTAGGTGACGGACGCCGTCATCTCGTTCATCATATAATCGCTGTTATTGGCAAAGATTACCTTGAGGTTAAAAATTCCCCCGAACTCCCGGTATTGATACTCGCTGTTGGTGGCCGCCAGGTATTGATTCCAGTTGACCCGGAGTTCACGCTTCAGGTTTCGTTCGGAAGTGAAAGCAGATTGCACCAACGCGGACCCGCTGTTGCTTTGATAAACAACAAACAGCAATACGATGGCGGCCACACTGCCGATACCCCACCACCAGCCCCGCCGCTTGCGCCGCGGTTCTTCGGGGTATTCAGGGTATTTCGTTTCGTCGGCAGCCTTCGCCTCCAATGGTGGCGGCGCCGGGGCGACAAAGGGCGGAGGCACGGTGCGGAAGAGGAGCTTCAGGTCATACACATCGCCGGCCCTTTGCCAGGCGATCATGCCTTCGGTCCACACCCAGGTGTCGGTCGTGATGGGGAGTGCAATCAGTTCATCGAGGGTAAAAGGGCCGGTTTGCCGGCCGTCCTGCTGGAGGAAGTAAGTAGCCATCGGTTGTTGGTTTTGGTTGTTGTTCGTTAACAGCGTCAAGGTCGGGAGAAAAGCGGAACTATTCTGCCGTATTTCTACGGAATTTTCGTGTTTGCCTGGAGCTTGATATTTCTGTGCCGGTGCAAAGGCCGAAGCGGCCCGCCCCTACCCCTCCAGTACTCCTGTATCCTTTCCTTCACCCAAAACTCACCGGATCAATTGCAGCGTGCCTTTTTGCAGCTGGCTGCGCCCGGCGGCATCGGTGTAGCGAAGGATCCAGGCAAAGGTGCCGCCGTCCTGCGGCCGGCCGCGGAAGCTGCCGTCCCAGCCAAGGGTCGTATGGGTCGTAGCAAACACCGGCTGGCCCCAGCGGTTGTAGACGACCAATTCAAAGGCCGGCACCCCGCTGGCGTGCACCCGCAACTGGTCGTTGTGGCCGTCGCCGTTGGGCGTGAAGGCGGTGGGCACCCAGATGAAAACGCCGTCCTTCACCGTTACCTGCACCGAGTCGCGGAGGGTGCAGCCACTACGGAGGGCGGTGCAATAAAACCATGCGGTTGCCGGCGGCGTGGCCAGCGCCGCGGGGCAGGCGGAGCAGGAAAGCGCCGGCGACGGATCCCAGCTAAGGCTGCCATTGCTGGCGGGGGCCAGCAGCACGCTGCTGCCGGCGACAAGGGTCGTGTCGCGCGGTGCCAGGAGGTACAGGTCGGAGGCGGTTACCCGCACGGAGTCGCGGCGGCGACAGCCGGCGGCATCCTGTGCCTCTACCCAATATAGGCCGGGGCTATGGATGGTAAGGACCGAAGTGGTGCTGCCGGTACTCCAGAGATATTGCAGGCCCGTGCCGCCGGCGGGCATCGTAAGGCTGCCGCCGCTACAGAGCGTGGTATCCGGGCCCAGGTCTATGGGCAGGGCGGCGCCCACCGTCACGGCCTGCTGCCGGATGACCCACCGGGGGCCGCAGGGCGTGGCCAGCTGCGTGCTGTCGCTGTGGATGAAAGACGCCGACACCGGGTTGCCGTTGTACAGCGCGCCGGGGCAGAGCGTGGTATCGGGCCGGCGCACGAGGCTGTCGGCGGTGCTGGTTACATGGATGGAGAGCGCCCGGATGAGGGTATCGACCCCGCAGGCATTGCGCAGGGTATCGGCCAGCACGCTGTCGCGGGTGTATACGACGCCGTATACCGGCTGCCCGCTGCAGATCGACGTATCGGTGCGGGCGCGGCGCAGGGCCGTGCCGAATTCCACCAGGTCGAAGGAGCGGGCTTTGTCGGCCGGGTAGCCGCCGTCCCAGTTGTCGTGCTTCAGGTTTCCGCCGAGGAAGCCGCCGCGGTCGTTGGGGGCCATCGACGACCAGATGCCCTCGTTGAAGGGACCGTGGGAGAAGGGGTAATTGAAGTTGTCCTCCCGGTAGAAGGTCTGGGTGCCGTTGGCGCGGAGGGCGATGCATACGCCCGCGCGCTGCGTCCATTCGGGAAAGTTACCGGGGCCGGGAAAATCGTAGCTGTATTGCTTGGCGTAGCTCGCAAACAGCATCGAGTCGCAGGGGGTGAACACGATGTCGCCGGCCTCGTCGTCCTGCGCGTTGCCGTAGTGCTGCGACCATACCGGTGCGAGGTCGCTCGTGAGGCGCGTGATGTAGATGTCGCGGGCGCCCCGGTTGCCGGCAAAGGGGCCGTCGGTGGAGTTCGACTCCAGCAGGGCCGCGAAGCCGTCGGTGCCCAGGGGCGCGAGGGCCACTACCGCGTCGGTACCGCTGCCGCCGGATACGTAGCTGCGTTGCACGTCGCCGCTGGCGTTGAGGCGCAACACGAAGGCATTGGCGCCGGCGGCGGCGCTCGTGAGGTAGGGTGCCGAGGCGGGCGCGCTGCCCGCGATAAGGATGCTGCCGTCGGCCAGCACCTCCAGGTCGGCGGGAAGATCATTGCCGGGACCGCCGAAGGATTTCTGCCAGAGCAGGTTGCCGTTGGCCCCGTCGACCTTGAGCAGCCAGATGTCGGTGCCGCCGAAGCCCTGGGCCACATCGCCGTCGGTGGATGCGGCCGTGGCGAGGATGAGGAAGTTGCCGTCCGGCGCGGGCTGGATGGCCACGGCGTGCTCGTTGGCGCTGCCGCCGTAGGTGCGGTGCCAGAGCACGTGCTGCGCGCGATCGAGCTTCAGCAGCAGCACCTGGCTGGTCGTGGTCCAGGGGGTGGGCTGGCTCCAGTTTTCGTCCCAGCTGTCGCCGAGGTTGTCGCCGAGAACGAGGAGGCGGTCCTGGTCGTCGGTGGCTACGTCGCGGGCGTAGTTGCTGCTGGAGCCGGAGAGAAAGATGTTCTGGTCGTAGCCGCCGTTGGGCAGCGTGGTATCGCGCATGACCATCATCGCGAGGTTATCCATGAAGGGGTAGTCGTCCCAAGTGACGCCATGGATCGATGGGGTGATGTTGTAGGGGTAGGCGAGGTTATACACCGCCAGGCGGGCGCCGGCATGGGAGTAGCGCACCTTCGAAAGCAGGTTTTGCGTGTTGCCGCTCCACTGGTAGCCGGAATAGCCCATTTGGTGCAGGGGCCATTGGGCCTGCGCCAACAGGGGCAGGAGCAGGAGCAGCAGCCAGGTCAGTTTTCTCATAACAGGCATACGAAAATATGCTTATGTGACGGGGTTTGGTGCAGCCGGCCGGGGGATAAACGAGGGAGCCACGGGGGCGGGGGCGTGAAGCGTGAGGCGTGAGGCGTGAGGCGTGAGGCTTGAGGCGTGAGGCGTGAGGCGTGAAGCGGGAGCCATGAGGGGGGCGTCGCTCTCCCCTCATGTACTCATGTATTCATGTAATCATGTATTCCGCCCTCTTTTCACCCCTTCCGGGCTGTCCGTTCCGTAAATTTACGGTCGCTACCCTGCTGTGGTTTTTACGATCCCGTGCTCGGTTAATACGGTAGCGAGGGCTGTTGCCCGGTAACGGCCGGCGCCGGAAACGATTCTGCATCAACCATTTAGTAAACACCCGCTTCCGCGCACGCGGAACCAGGGCGGAAGCGCCCGTTGGCGGCTATTGACCGGGATATCCGGGCGTACTATATTCGGAGTGTATTCGTTTTTGTGCGCAGGCCTTTGTAACGATTACAAACCCGCTTGCAAAATTGAAAACCCGCTTCGTACGCCTTACAAACCCGGTTGCAAAAATGGACAATCCACTTTGTAAGACGTACAAACCAACTTGCAGATTTGATTTCCGGGTTTGTACGCCTTACAAACCCGGTTGTGAAAACGTACAACTCACTTTGTAACGCATGCAAACCCGGTTGTAAAACTGAAAACCCGGTTTGTAACGTGTACGATGAAAAACGCCCGGCCGCAACCCCTTTCCCCGGATACTACCGGCCGCCTTCCGCAGCAGACTTCTTTTTATTAATAACAACCAAATCAAAGGTTTATGAAAAAGATCAGACTGTTACTCGGCAACCCCTTCTCGGATCCCCGGATCACCACCCTGCGGCTCGTGCTCTTTGCTCAAAATGCGCAGCAGGCACTTAGGGACGAATTCGTGGAGGTGGCGGCGCTCATCGGCGACAAGATCGAAAAGGTGGTGGTTACCCTCGGCGCCATCGGCAAGGGAGCCGCCGAACAGGTAGGCGGTACGCTGGCCTTAACGGCGTTCAAAAAACGGCTGCATACGTTCATGAAAGAAAACGAAGACGGCCTCAGCGTCGCGCTCGGCGGTCGCAGCTCCCGGGGCTTCCTCGCCTTCCTGCCCCAGGGGCTCACCGAACTGTACCGCATGACCCACACCGAAGCACCCGCCGTGTTGCAGCGGATCGGCCAGGCCCTCGACGACCACGCCCCCGCCCTCCCCGACCCCTTGCGTAGCGGCCTCGAAGGCCTCTACGACCAGTGGACCCAGCTGCGCACCAGCCAGCAGTATTTATTGGAAACCCTCGACGCCAAGCGCAACGAGCGCGACGCCGAACGCATTGCCCTGGAGATGGCGGTACTGAAAGCCGTGCACCTGGTGGCGCTGAAGTACCTCGGAAACGAGGAAGGCGCCGAACGGTTCTTTGCGGAGCATTTGCTGAAAGGGAAGAGAAGGAAGAAGAAGGAGGAGGCTGCGGCTGTGTGATGATAAAATGAAAGACCCGCGAATGCGGGTCTTTCATTTTATCAGCTGAAAATCTGGCCAAGTTGGCCGGCATTTGCGCGTATTACCGCTTGTATTCTGGGTTCGACCGGCAGACCGAGCCGCTCAAAATGATAGCCCCACTGCAGCACGCGCAGGTAGTTGAACGGCTTATTGTATTTCCCTGTAAACAACGTGTTTGGCAGCGCTCCCATGATCACCGTCAAAGTATTCGCATTAATAATCCTCTGTAAGGATTGAAAAGCAGAGTCAGATGGCGACAAAAGCGAAATGACTTCCACTGGCCGCGAAGTCAAAAACGGATGGGTCAAATTGATTTGCTTTCGGTAGGTATTAGCTCCAATTCCACTTGGATTAACTCCCCAGGACATCCAATGATCCCGAAGCCACTTTGTGACACAAGAATCAGTACCATTGTTTACGGGCGATTTGCCTCCGCTTGTTGTAAAAATCACCTTGATCGATGGACAGGCTTGTAACAGTGCGTCTATCTGATTAAACTGCGGGTTCAGTAAATCCTTATCAGCACTGCTTGTCCCATTCCTGTCTACCTGCAATAACACATCGGTCATACTGCAACCGAGTTCATCCAACAACTGCATGCAATTGGCCTCAGTCGCTACAGGCATTCCCGTAAGCGCTGACATTACCGGCCATAAATTGTTGTCGGTGCTGCCATAGAAAAACTCGAGATTCCCTCCTTTTCGCACGCTGTTTACTACATCATACGATGGAAAGCTCCCAACAATCAAGACTTGAGGATTATGCGGTTGCAGGTAGCCAAAATACCCGCCGCCTACATGCCAGATTTGCGGAACAGCTGTAAGGTTTGCGTGCCACTTTCCATTCACGAATGGATGAATTTCTAGTCCCATAGCTAATATATTACCCAATCAAATCTATTATCTTGACGCCAGGTAACTTTTTTGTAACGCAAACAATGACTACCGACCGGCAGACCAATTTCGTTTATTTAGCAGACACGCTTGCCAAGAAATATCCAACTTGTCATGAAGCGTTGTGCGTTTCATTAATTGAAGCGCAGATCCCGTACGCCTACATACCGGACACACGTGATGTATGGGTACGTGACTTCATGCCGTTGCAGGTAGAAAGCGACTACTTCGTACAATTCTCCTACAAGCCGGACTACTTGCAAGGAAAAGAATGGCAGCATACCAATTCGGACGTACATGCGATCTGCAGTAAAATGGGATTTCAAACTCATTCATCGTCAATTGTGCTGGACGGTGGTAACGTGATCAAAGGCGATCGATGCGCCTTCCTTTGTGATAAAGTTTTTGCAGAAAACAGGAGTTGGAAGCCAGAGGAACTTGAAGACGAGCTGAGGCGCCTGTTTAATGTAGACCGACTTATCTTTCTGCCCTGGCATAAAGACGACCTAATCGGACATGCGGATGGAATGCTACGGTTAATCGATGATCATAACGTACTTATCAATGATTTCAAACGTGAAAAAGGCAATTACCGGGACGCTGTGCTTGCCAGTCTCGAACAAGCAGGCGTTCGCTACATTGAGTTGCCTTTTCATCCTTACAGCAATAGAACCTACCTTGATGCGGCAGGCATCTACATGAACTTTCTACATGTTGGAAAGAATATCTTCATTTCAGAATTTGGCCAAAACGAAGACGAAGCAGCCGCTGCTGTCATTCAATCAGCATTCCCAGACTGCAAGCTATGGACTGTTAAAAGCACTGATGTCGCAAAGGACGGTGGGGTCTTGAACTGCATTAGTTGGACCATAAAAATCAACACGTAATGCCATGACCCGCTCCACCTTCCTCAACCGCCTCATCGGCATCGCCGGCCTGGGCTTCTTCGGCCTTACCGACATCCAGCAGCTGCAGAAGATCTACCTGCTGCAATGCTTCGTGGCGGGCTTCCGCTTTCACCGGGGCATGGAGCTGCTGCCGCTGTTGCAGGAAGGCGACCTGCTGGAGCTGCGCCGCGAGCCAGGGAATGAGCACGACCCCTTCGCCATTGCGCTGTACTGGCAGCAGGAGATGATCGGCTACCTGCCCAAAGCCTGCAATGAATTGCTGGCGCGCCTGATGGACGCGAAAGCCCTCTCGCTGCTGGCCAGCATCACCCACCTGGACCGCGACGTGAAGCCCTGGGAGCATGTATCCATCGCCGTATACTTCCTGCAACCCGAAAAGAAAGACCTGCCGCCGCACACGGCTTACCTCACCCGCCTCGAAAAACCACAATACCACACACGCACTACCAGGCCGATCACCGACCTCACCTACCGCCGCGACTACGCTCCTGTCGAAACGCCCTTCCTGCCGCATGTGCTCGACGAGTGCGACCGCGTGATCGACCTCAACGGCATCGACGACAGCGAGGTGCGCCACTGGTTTGAAAAGCAGTACGGCCACCGCCGCATCGACATCCCGGACTCCGGCCGCCGTAGCCTACCCGCCTTCACTGCGTTTCAGCGGGCGGGGAGCGAAGGCGGCGGCGACTACGTGCTTGTGCCCGACAACGGCATCTACACCCATATGTACCACGTGGACAGCATCGGTTGGATCAAGGACCGCAGCGGAAAGAAGTGGCTGGAGTTTGGTTGGCGGAAGGACTGAATCCAGGGCGCTACGCGCAGGCAGCGGAGTGACCCGAACCAAAAGCTTCCCTCTGCTCGCGCGCGAGCCCTGCGGCTCAATTCGAAGAGGCTGCCTTGTGGGAACAGCTTCCAGGTTGGGGGCCCGACTGACGCCAGTCGAACGGCGCACCCCTTTGGCCTCATCTTTGCCCCAACGCGCTTCATGAGCCCTTTCCAAAAGCTTTGCGTGCTGCTGCTGGGCGCCGGCAGCCTGGCCGCCTGCTCCGACGGCAGCCGGCCACCCGGCCAGAGCGATCGCCGCACCGATACCGGGGTGCTGCGCCAAGACACGGTGCCGATGCCCGCCCCCAGGGATACCGCGCCTGTGCCGCCGCCGGACAGTCCGCCGCCACCCCATGTCAACATAGACCCGCCCCCGGCCGTCGCCCTCCGCAGCGGGCGGCACGACCTCACGCTGCAATGGATCGGCTGGAACGCCCCCGGCCGCGCCACGCTCACGCCGGCGGAAGACGGCTGGTACCGCATCGAAGGCCGCCAGCAAAGCCGCGACGGCGACTACCTCCGCATCTCCGGCCGCATCCAGCCCCTCACCCCGAAAGAGCTGCGCTTCGTGGGCCGCATCGAAACGCGCGTGCATTTCAACAACGGCGGCCGGCCCTGCGTGAAAGAAGGCGAGCAACGCTTCCTGTCCACCAAGGGCCGGCAGTACTGGCGCCTGCAAAACATGGCCACCTGCGGCGAGAAGAACACGGTGGACTACGTAGACCTGTATTTCTGACCCACTAGCGGAAATCCCGGCTCTTCGCCAGGTCCTGCGCCTTGCGCTGATCCTCCATACTCCCCTTCTCCGGTCGCTGTAGCCCTGGCGAAAGCGACCCTTCATCCGCCCGCGACAAAGTCGAAATCTGTGAGATATCCGGCTCCCCTTCCCCTCCGCCGACGGCCGAAGCCTCTGGCGGAGAGACGTGGGAAGGGGTTGGGGGTTGGGCCGGGATCAGCTTCCTTAACAACCGGCTCGCATCCCAGCCCACCTTCACGATCACGTGCACCACGATCCCTTCGCGCTGCACCGTGCCATCGGCCAGGAACAACCGCGCGTTCACGATCTTCCGCCGATAGGTTTCCACCACCTGCGGGAAGAGCACCAGGTTTGCGGTGCCGGTTTCGTCTTCGATGGTCATGAACCACACGCCCTTGGCGGTGCCGGGGCGCTGGCGCACGAGCACGAGGCCGGCGATGCGCACGGGCGCGCCGTGGGGCATCCGCACGAGGTCGGCGGCGCGGACGCAGCCCCCGCGGTCGAGTTCGGGGCGGAGAAACTGCAGCGGGTGGGCCTTCAGCGAGAGGCCCAGGGCGCCGTAGTCCTGCACCACCTGCTCCGACTCCAGCAGCAGCGGCAGCTGCACCGCCTCGCCCAGGGCGTCGGGGGCCGCGTGTCCTTCAAAGAGGGCCTGCGGGCGATCCTTCGTGCTCACCTCCCACAGGGCCTGCCGCCGGTCGAGCCCCAGGGAGCGGAAGGCGTCGGCGTCGGCGAGGCGCTCCAGGGCCGCGTCGGAGAGGCCCGCGTCGCGGAGGGCGTTGACGGAGGCGTAGCCCGCGCCGCGGTGCTTGAGGAGGAGCAGGGCGTCGTCGGCGCGGAGGCCGGAGATGAGGCGGAGGCCGAGCCGCAATGCCCGCCTGCCCCCTTCGGCTGCGCTCAGGGTGACAGGGGTGAGGTCATGATCCCAACCCGACTCATTCACATCCACCGGCAGCACCGCCACCCCATGATTCCGCGCGTCCTGCACCAGCTGCGCGGGCTGGTAAAAACCCATGGGCTGGCTGTTCAAAATAGCGGCGGCGAACACGTCGGGGTAGTAGCACTTCAGCCAGCAGCTCACCCACACCAGCAGCGCAAAGGAGGCGGCGTGGCTCTCGGGGAAGCCGTAGGAGCCGAAGCCCTCGAGCTGCTTGAATACCTTCTCGGCATACTCCTTCGTGTAGCCGCGCGCCACCATGCCGGTCACGAGCTTGTCGCGCCACTCGCTCACCACGCCCTTGAACTTGAACGTCGCCATCGAGCGGCGCAGCCCGTCGGCCTCCGCCGGCGTAAAGCCCGCCGCCGAGATCGCGATCTTCATCGCCTGCTCCTGGAACAGCGGCACGCCGAGGGTGCGGCTCAGGATGTCTTCCAATTCCCTGGAAGGATACGTGATGGGCTCCTCCCCGTTGCGCCGCTTCAGGTACGGGTGCACCATGTCGCCCTGGATGGGGCCCGGCCGCACGATGGCCACCTCGATCACGAGGTCGTAAAACTTCTGCGGCCGCAGGCGGGGCAGCATGCTTTGCTGCGCGCGGCTCTCGATCTGGAACACGCCCACGGTGTCGGCGCGGCAGATCATGTCGTACACCGTCTTGTCTTCATCCTGCGGAATGGTCGCCAGCGTTTTTTGGATGCCGTAGTGGCGCTCCAGCAGGTCGAAGGCCTTGCGGATGCAGGTGAGCATGCCCAGGGCCAGCACGTCGATCTTGAGAAAGCCGAGGGCTTCGATATCGTCTTTGTTCCACTCGATGCAGGTGCGTCCCGGCATGCGGGCGTTGAGCACGGGGCACAGCTCGGTGAGCTTGCCGCGGGTGATCACGAAGCCGCCGCTGTGCTGCCCCAGCTGCCGCGGAAAACCGATGTACTGCCCCGTCAGCTCCAGCACGCTGCGCAGGAAGGGATCGGTGGGGTCCATACCCGTTTCGCGCACGGCCGCTTCGTCGATGGGCTCGTCGCTGTAGTGGTGCGAAAGCACGCCGGCGAGCTTGCCCACCACGTCGAGCGAAAGGCCCATGGCCTTGCCCACGTCGCGGATGGCGCCGCGGCCGTGCACCTGCGTTACGGTGGCCACGATGGCGGCGCGGTCGCGGCCGTACTTGTTGTAGATATACTGGATCACTTCCTCGCGGCGCTCGTGCTCGAAGTCCACGTCGATGTCGGGCGGCTCGGCGCGCGCGGCGGAGATGAAGCGCTCGAAGAGCAGGTCGAACTTCTCGGGGTTCACCGAGGTGATGCCGAGGCAGAAGCACACGGTGCTGTTGGCCGCCGAGCCGCGCCCCTGGCAGAGGATGCCGCGCGCGCGGGCAAAGCGCACGATGTCGTATACGGTGAGGAAGTAGGGCGCATAGTCCACCTGCGCGATGAACTTCAATTCGTATTCAATGGCCGCAGCCGTCTTCGGCGGCAGCGGCTCGCCGAAGAATTCTTTCGCGCCCTTCCAGGCGAGGTATTCCAGCTCCTCCTGCGGCGTGCGTCCTTCGGAGGTGATCTCTTCGGGGTATTCGTATGTCAGTTCGTCGAGCGAAAACGTACACGCCGCCGCAATCGCTTCCGCGCGTTCCAGCGCTTCGGGGTATTGCAGGAAGAGGCGCTTCATTTCGGCGGCCGGCTTCAGGTAGCGCTCGGCGTTGGCCAGCAGGCGGTAGCCCGCGTTGTGCACCGTACACTTCTCGCGGATGCAGGTGAGCACATCCTGCAGGCGGCGGCGCTGCGGCTCGTGGTAGTGCACGTCGTTGGTAGCGGCGAGGGGCAGCCCGTATTGATACGCCAGCGCGTGGAGGCGGTGGAGTTGCTTGGCGTCGTCGCCGTTGTAGCGCCGGGTGGCGGCGAGGGAGAGATTCGTGCCGAAAGCCGCCTTGTATTCCGCCAATGCCTGCTCAAAAAGCGGATCGAAGCGGAAGTCTTCGGTCAGCGCTTCGGGCGGCAGGGCGATGAACTGCAGCCCCCCGGCGTGTGCATACACATCCTCTTTGTACAGGTGGCAGTCGCCCTTCTCCGCGCGGCCATTGCCCAGCGACAGCAGCGCGCAGAGGTGCGCCCAGCCGGTTCTGTTCACGGGGTAGGCCAGCAGCGCCGGGCCATCCAGCAGGTCGAGGCGGCAGCCGGGAATGACGCGCACGCCGTGCTTTCTTCCGGCCGCATGGGCGCGCACCACGCCGGCCAGCGTATTGCGGTCGGTGATGGCCACGGCGGGGTAGCCGAGCGTCGCCGCACGGGCCACCAGCTCCTCGGGGTGCGAGCCGCCTCTCAAAAAAGAAAAATTCGATGTTATTTGGAGCTCGGTGTACATGGGCTGCAGGACTCGTGAATCGTCAATCGTGAATCGTGAAATCGCAATGCGCGGCAGCAAGAGAAAGAACGCAGATCATTATGATTTTATGATTAGCGCGGATTTTCGCGTCAAACAAAATCATAATCAATCATAATAATCTGCGTATCCCGCTTGCGGGATCTGCGTTCTTTCTCTTACCCGAAATGCCCGTGCAAATACCACTGCTCCGTCCGCTCCGGTGTATAGTGCCCGAGGCGGAAGAGCCAGTACCGCCGCCCCTCGGCGTCTTCCACGCAGTAGTAGTCGCGGTGGGCGCCTTCGCGGATCCACCACTCGGGCTCGATGCGCTCGGGGCCGTCGGCTTTGACGATGCGGTGCAGCACGCCCTTGTAGCGGAAGTTCATCGGCGGGTAGTCGGGCACGGGCGCCGTCACCTCGATGCGCTCGGGCGGCTCCAGCAGTTGCAGGGGCCGCGGGCGCGCGGTGTTCCAGGCCGCGGCGGCGCTTTCGTCCAGCGCGGCCGCGGGGCGAAAGGCGCGCTCGGGCCAGTAGTGCTCGGCGGGCAGGAAGCGCTGCACAGCCGCCCCCCCGAGCTTGCCGCGCAGGCGGTCGATGAGGGCGCCGAGCTCGGGGTGGTCGAGGCCGCCGCCCGCCTTCCAGAGCGCATCCTGCACGGCGTCGGCGTCTTCCACTACGGGCGCTTCGAGCACGAACAGCTCGATGCCCAGTGCCGGCGCGATCGTTTCGAGCTTGAGGCGGAACAGCTGGAAGAGGTGCGCTTCGCCCTGCGCGGGGCGGCTGGTACCGATCTCGATGCCCTGCTCGGCGCCGTCGATGCGGTAGCCGCGGAAGACGGCCTTGCGCAGTCCCTTCCCCTCTTTGCGCAGGCGCGCGCAGAGCGCTTCCAGCAGGCGCTGCAGCGCGATCTCGATGCCGGTGCGCGTGCGGATCGGCTCGATGCAGGGCAGGCGCTCGCTCCAGGGCTCGGCGGGATAGAAGGGCGTCAGCCATTCGTCCTCCTCACCGAGCGCCTGCCGCAGGCGGCGCAGCAGTTCCACACCGAAGCGGCGCCGCAGCGCGGGATGCGGCAGCGCCGCCAGGTCTTTTATCGTTCGCAGTCCGAGCTTGTGCAGGCGCGTTACGGTGGCGTCGTCGAGGCGCAGCGCCGGCACGGGCAGGGGCAGCAGCGCTTCGCGGTGGCGCTCGCGCACGGCGATGGGAAGAGTGCCGTAGCGGGCGAGCGCCCAGGCGCCGCCGATGGTGGAGGCCATGGCGGCGCGTACGGTATAATGACGGTCGCGGAGGCGCTGCACGAGCTCCTGCAGGTAGGCTTCTTCGCCGCCCCAGAGGTGGGCGCAGCCGGTGGCGTCGAGGAGGATGCCCGCGGGCGCGTCGGCCGCGGCCACGGGGGTGAAGCGGATGCACCATTCGGTGATGCGGTCGAGCAGCTGCGCCGCGAGGCCCGGCTTGTCGTCGAGCACGGGCAGGTCGGGCAGCAGCGCGCGGGCGTCGGCCAGCAGGGCGCCGGGTTGGATGCCGGCACGCGCCGCCGCGGGGCTCGCGGCCGTCACCACGTAGCGGTTGTGCACCGGCGCGCGGAGCACGAAGGCGCTGTCGCGCAGGGCGGGCTGCTTGCGGGCGTGCCAGTCGGTGGCGAGGTAGGGAAACCAGATCGATACATAGCGTTTTTCCATCAGCCGGCTTTTTGTTGAAGGGTGGGCAGGGCGGCGAGGCGGGGCAGCACGCGGAAGCGGCCGGCCCATTCCACGTCCCAGGAGCCGGGCTGCCCGTTGCGCACCTTGAGCAGGCGCACGCGCCAGCGGGGGCGGCCGAGGCCGGGCAGGCCGTCGTCGGTAGCCGAAGCCAGGGGTGCGATCTGCCAGCGGCACACGGCGGTGTTGGCGCCGGCGCGCGCGCCGCGGCGCAGCGCCAGCAGGGGCACGCCGCTGCTTTCGATGGCCAGCTGGAAGCGGCGGCTGTCGGTAAACGTGAGGTCGCGCAGCTCGCCCACCACCGCGCCCAGGGCCGCGCACTTCAGCGCCTCGTCGAGGGCCCAGGGAATGTCTTTCTCCCGGATGCGATCGAGGAAGAGCACCTGCTCCGGACGGATGCCGAAGGCCTGCAGCGCCGGCGGGTAGAGGGTGCGGCGCGTGCCCACCCACAGCGCGGCCCCGCCGCCCTTCAGCAAAGAAGACAGCAGGCCCGCGATGAAGCCGCCCGAGGCCGCCGCGCTTTCGGCATCGGCGCACAGGAACTCGTGCAGCGCCGCCCGCGGAAAGACCCCGTTGGGAAAGGCGGCATTCATCCGCCCGAGCCCAATGGGATCGGCCACTTCCAGCGTGGGCGTGCGAAACCCTTGCAGGGCCAGCACCTCCTGCCGGAGCTTGGTGAATATATCGGCTTTGGAAGGCATCATCCGTGCGGCAAGTTTACTAAATATTTTAGCAAACGGAAGGCCAAAGAAATGCACATCGCCGTTAGATCGGGTGCCAATGGGTTGAGGATCAGGGTGGGGAAGAACTTATCGACAGGCTTAGGGAAGTGCCCGTCATTGCGGGCCATGCCTTCAACTATCTTTCACAACAATCCCAACCCATCGCGATACCCGCGGCCTACGGGGATCGACACGCCGCCCACTTCCACTTCTTCGGCGGTATACGCGTCGATGCGGTCCACCGCCACGATGAAGGATCGGTGGATGCGCCGGAAGCGCGCCGGCGGGAGGAGCGCCTCCAGCTCGTGGGTGCTCATCTTCGTCAGGTATTCGCCGCGCAGCGTCACCACGCGCACGTACTCGCGCTGGCTTTCTACATAAAGAATGTCGGCGAAGGGCACCTTCACCTTTTTCTTCTGGATGCTGAGAAAGAGGTGGTCTTTTTCCGACGGCGGCGTTGCGGCTGTTGCAGCCGGCGTTGCGGCAGCGGCGGGGCCCACCTTGTTCACCGCCACCAGGAAGCGCTCGAAAGAAACGGGCTTCAGCAGGTAGTCGGTCACGTTGCGCTCGAAGCCTTCCACCGCATACTGGTGATAGGCCGTGATGACGATCACCGCGGGCGGATGCGCGAGCGTGCGGAGAAAGTCCATGCCTTTGAGCTTGGGCAGGTGCAGGTCGAGGAACATCAGGTCCACGCGGTGGCCGCGCAGGTATTCGCTGGTCAGCAGGGCATCGCTGAAGGTGCCGGCCAGCTCGAGGTAGGGCACCTGCGCGATGTAGCCCGACAGCACTTTTACGGCCAGCGGCTCGTCTTCTACTATGATGCAGGTGAGCTTAGACATGGCTTGCCAGGTTGATCGTTAATCGGGTAGTAAAATCGTTGTTGCCGGGCAGCAGCTCCAGCGCGTAGTCGGTGTAGAGCAGCTCCAGCTGGCGCCGCAGGTTCGACAGCCCGATGTTGGCTTCCACCGGCATGCCGGGATCGGGGTCGGCGGAGTTGCGCACGGTGAAGGCGAGGCGGCGGTTCTTCACGCGCAGGTCGATCTCCACGAACGAGCCGCCGCGCGTTTCCGACACGCCGTGCTTGAAGGCATTCTCCACCAGCGGCAGCAGCAGCAGCGGCGGCAGCGCCTGGTGCCCGTCTTCCACGTCGTGGCGGAAGGAGATGCGCAGGCGCTCGTCGTAGCGCAGGCGCTCCAGCTCCAGGTAGTCGTCGATGATGCGCAGCTCCTCGCTGATGGCGATGCGGTCGCCGCCGGCTTCGTAGAGCATGAAGCGCAGGATGCCCGACAGCCGCAGCACCGCCTCGGGAGCCGCATCGCTTTTGTCGCTCGCCAGCGCGTAGATGTTGTTGAGGGTGTTGAACAGGAAGTGCGGGTTCGTTTGCGCCTTCAGGTAATTGAGCTCGGCCTCCTGCTTTTCGATGCGCAGGCGCTGCGCATCCTGGCGCAGTTTATAATGCAGGTAGAGGTGCCGCAGCACGGCGAAGAGCACCAGCGCCATCAGGCTGGCATAAAACTGCTGGCTGGCATTGTGGCCCAGCGACCGGAATTCCGTCAGCGGTGTATAGATACCGAGGGCGATGCCTGCATTACGCCAGTACATCAATCCCGCCGACCACAGCAGGATATGCGCGGCCAGCAGCAGCAGCGACAGCGGCCAGCCGCGGCGGCGCCAGTAGCGGAGCGTCCACTCAAAGAATAGGAAGTGCAGCGGCGTGATCCACAGGATGCGCCAGGCATTGTTGACCGCGCGTGCGTTGGGGTGATCGGGGAAGGAGTGGGCGTCGCTCACGATGCGGATGCACAGGTAGATCAGCGCCATGGCGCCGAACAGGAGTACACGTTCCCGGGTGATCACTTTCCGCATCGCAGTCAAGGTAACGCAATTGCGCGGTGCAGCCTATGGGCGTCAACGGGTGCGCCCTTCGGGTCTACAGGAAGCGGTTCCGCGTCGGCGGGCCGCCGCCCGCGCGTTCGTTGCCGCTTTCCACCCCTTCGCCCGCGCAGCCCCGCCGTCTGTTGACGACGCCCCCGGCGCACCGGCAAATGCGGGTAACGTTGGTGTACAAAACCTCCACGTATGAAACTCGTAGTATCGCTTCTCGTACTCTTCAGCCTCCTTGCCACCGCTGTGTGGGCACAAAGCGGCCGCAGCGCCGGACAGTGGAAAACCTGGCATATCCCCTCGGGCGCCTCCTTTCGCCTCCCGCCCCCACCCGATCACCGGGCCGAGCTGGCCACCGTGCTGCAGCAGCAGGCGGCCCTCGACAGCAACGCCCGCCGCGACATCACCTTCTGGAACGCCGGCGCCCCCGGCTATCGCTGGCAGGAGCTGATGGGCAAGCTCTGGACCGTAGACACCACTACAAAGGGCGTGCTGGCCAACATGCTGCTCGCCACCGCTATTTATGATGCCACCGTGGCGGCCTGGAATACGAAGTACGCCTACAAGAGCCTGCGGCCCTTCGAAACCGACAAGCGCGTGCGGGCGCTCGCACCCGTGACCGCCGCCCCCGCCTATCCCTGCGAGCACGCGGTGGCGGCCGGTGTGGCGCAGACGATCATCGCCCACTTCTACCCGCGCCTCGCCGACTCGGCGCAGCATATGGCGCAGCGGCAGATGGCCGCGCGTGTGGCGGCCGGTCTTGCCTGGCCTTCCGATACCCGCGCCGGCTTTGCTCTCGGCCAGCGCGTGGCCGAGGCGGCCATCGCCCGCACCCGCGACTTTGTGCCGGCGGCCGCCTGGGACGGCAAGCGCCCCGACGGGCCGGGCGTATGGCAGGGTAAGCCCATGTTCCCGATGGCCGGGAAAAACCGCACGATGGTGCTCGACAGCGCCAGCGAATACCGTCCCGGCCCGCCGCCCGATTTTACGCGCGACATGGCCGAACTGAAAAGCTATAAGCAAACCTTTTCCTCGAAGGCCAACGCCTTTTATTTCGCCACGCAGAACTTCGGCGGCGACCTCCTCTTCCAGAAGCTGTTTGAATACAACGAAATGCAGGATCCGCCGCTGGCCGCACGCGCCATCGCCGCCGTGGCCGTGGCTTCCTACGATTGCTTCGTAGCCTGCTGGGACGCGAAGTATACCTACTGGGCGCAGCGTCCCAACCAATACGATACAACCTACCAATCGCTCCTGCCCACGCCGCCCTTCCCGGGCTACCCGTCGGGCCATGCCGTGATGTGCGGCATGATGGAGGAACTGTATTCCTACCTGTTTCCCTACGACCGGCCCTTGTTCCTGAAGAAAGCGAAAGACGGCGCCGAGTCGCGCTTCCAGGCCGGCATCCACTTCCGCAGCGACAACGACGCCGGCCTCGACCTGGGGCGCAAGGTGGCGGCGCGCGTGGTGCAGCGCCTGCGGCAGGATGGCGCCGATAGTGCGGGCAGGTGGTAAACGGCCGCTCCCGACCTTTACCCAAACATCCATCATGGCACTGCGTATCCTGCTCACGGGCGCCTCGGGAATGGTCGGCGAGGGCGTCCTGCTGGCGCTGCTGGAGCGTCCCGAAGTGCAGTCGGTCACCTACCTCGGCCGCCGCACTTCGGGCCACCGCCACCCGAAGCTCACCGAAGTGCTCACCCCCGACCTGGCGCAGCTCAACGACGTGCGCGACCGCCTGCAAGGCTTCGACGCCTGCTTCTTTTGCGCCGGCATCAGCTCCATCGGGATGAGCGAGGCCGACTTCACCCGCAGCACCTACGACCTGACGCTGTCGGTAGCGCACACGCTGCTCGGCCTCAACCCGCACCTCGTCTTCACCTACGTGTCCGGCGCGGGCACCGACAGCAGCGAAAACGGTCGCCTCATGTGGGCACGCGTGAAGGGACGCACCGAAAATGCGCTCAGCGCCCTACCCTTCCGCGGGGTGTATCACTTCCGACCGGGCTTCATGAAAACGGTGCCCGGGCAAATACACGCCAACCGGTATTACAAATATTTCAGGTGGCTCTACCCGGTGCTGATGCGGCTGGCGCCGAATACCGTTTGTACGCTGGACGAAGTGGCGCGGGCGATGCTGCAGTGCGTTGCGGCCGGCTACCCGAAACGCATACTGGAAGTGAAAGACATCCGGCAGGCCGCCCGCGCTGAAGAGAACTGGTAGCGGCGGAGGGGTGTCGCAATGACAGGCATACGCCCGTCGGGCCTCCTCCATCCGTTAAAGCCATCACTTTCTTTGCCCCCGCTTACCTTCGGCACAGAAGCCCTTTTCATGAAACCGATCTTCCTGTTCGCCTTGCTGCTGGCCGCCCTCTGCGGCCGCGCCCAAGCCCCCGCCGACCTCGTCAACCCCCTCATGGGCACCGACTCGAAGCCCGACCTCTCCAACGGCAACACCTATCCCGCCATCGGACTGCCCTGGGGGATGAACTACTGGACACCGCAGACCGGGCGTATGGGCAACGGCTGGCAATACCAGTACGGCGCCGACCGCATCCGCGGCTTCAAGCAAACCCACCAGCCTTCACCCTGGATGAACGACTACGGACAGTTTGCCCTCATGCCCGTCACCGGCCACCTGAAGTTCCGGCAGGACGACCGCGCCTCCTGGTTCTCGCACAAGAGCGAAACGGCGCTCCCGTATTTCTACCGTGTGTACCTCGCCGATGCCGACGTCACCGCGGAACTCGCTCCCACCGAGCGGGCGGCGCAGTTTCGCTTCATCTTTCCGCAGACCGACTCGGCCTTCATCGTCGTGGATGCCTTCGACCGCGGCTCCTCGATAAAGATCGACCGGCAGCGCAACACGATCAGCGGCTGGAGCACGCGCTACAGCCGCGGCACCATGCCCGGCTTCCGCAACTACTTCGTGCTCCAATTCGACAAACCTTTCACCTTGGCGCAGACGTGGCACGACAGCGTGCTGCTGCGCGACAGCCTCGAGCTGACCGCCAACCACAGCGGCGCCGTCGTTGGCTTCCGCACCCGCAAGGGCGAGGCCGTCCGCGTGCGCGTGGCCTCCTCGTTCATTTCGCTGGAGCAGGCCGAGATCAACCTGCGGCGCGAGCTGGGCAACGATGATTTCGAGACCACGAAGCGCAAGGCCCGCGACCGCTGGAACGACGTGCTGGGGCGCGTGGCCGTATCGGGCGGCAGCGAACAGCAGCAACGCACCTTTTACTCCTGCCTTTACCGCGCCGTGCAGTTCCCGCAACGGCTCTACGAGACTGACGGCCTCGGACATATCATTCATTACAGTCCGTATACGGGCCAGGTGCTGCCGGGGCGCCTCTTCGGCGGCACGGGCTTCTGGGATACGTTCCGCGCCCTGTATCCTTTTCTCAACCTCGTGTATCCTTCCATTAATAAAGAAATGCAGGAAGGATTGGTCAACGCTTACAAGGAAGGCGGCTGGCTGCCCGAGTGGAGCTCGCCCGGCTATGCCGACATCATGATCGGCAACAACTCCGCGTCGGTGGTGGCCGACGCCTACATAAAAGGCCTCCGCGGCTACGGCATCGACACGCTGTACCAGGCCCTGCTGCATGGCGCCAACAACGAAGGCCCCCTGAGCGCCGTGGGCCGCTACGGCGTGGCGTACTACAAGCGCCTCGGCTATGTGCCCTACGACGTAAAGATCAACGAGAGCGCCGCCCGCACGCTGGAATATGCTTACGACGACTTCACCATCGCGCAGCTGGCCAAGGCCCTGAAGCGGCCGGGGGCGGAGATCGACAGCTACACGCTGCGCAGCCGCAACTATACGAAGCTGTTCGACCCGCAAACAAAGCTGATGCGCGGCCGCAATGCCGATGGCTCGTTTCAATCGCCGTTCCATCCGTTCAAGTGGGGCGATGCCTTTACTGAGGGCAACAGCTGGCATTACACCTGGAGCGTCTTTCACGACATCGAGGGCCTGAAGCGCCTGATGGGCGGCAATACCAACTTCGTTAAGATGCTCGACTCGGTATTTGCGCTGCCGCCGGTGTTTGACGAAAGCTATTACGGCGGCGTCATCCACGAGATCCGCGAGATGCAGATCATGAACATGGGCCAGTATGCCCACGGCAACCAGCCCATCCAGCACATGATCTACCTGTATAACTACGGGGGACAACCCTGGAAGACGCAGTACTGGGTGCGCGAGGCGATGAACCGCCTCTACCAACCCACGCCCGACGGCTATTGCGGCGATGAAGACAACGGGCAGACCTCGGCCTGGTACCTTTTTTCCGCGCTGGGCTTCTACCCGGTTTGCCCCGGCACCACGCAGTACGTGCTGGGGGCGCCGCTGTTTCCCAAAGCCACGATCCGGCTGGAGAACGGCAAGACGATCACGATCACCGCGCCGCGCAACAGCACGGCAAACCGCTACGTGGGCCGGCTTACCCGCAACGGCAGGCTGTGGAACAAGAACTGGCTCGACCACTTCGACCTGCTGAAGGGCGGCACGCTCCAGTTCGACATGCAAGCCCTGCCCAATAAGCAGCGCGGCACGCAGGCATCGGCGTATCCGTATTCATTGTCGAACGAGTGATAGAAGTCGGAGGTTTGTTTCTCGCAGAGTTCAGGGAGCGTTTCACGGAGCGCACGGAAAGCGTTTGACGTACCAACAAACACGGGAGGTGAACGTTCGTGCTGAAACGTCGTTTCTGATGCGGGTGCGAGGGACGCCGCAAGCGGCAGAGAAAAATCCACTCTTCGCAAGAGCGGTTCTTTACCAACCCGGCAGCATAGGGAAAGGCTGACCTCCTCAGCCCGCAGGGCGCCTCTCGT
Source organism: Flaviaesturariibacter aridisoli (assembly GCF_004343705.1). GTDB lineage: Bacteria > Bacteroidota > Bacteroidia > Chitinophagales > Chitinophagaceae > Flavisolibacter > Flavisolibacter aridisoli. Next base: position 5,042 of record NZ_SKFH01000040.1, on the reverse strand, counting down.
CCCCTCGAATAGCAACCGCCTCAAATCTATAGGACCGCCAGAGTGATCTGTTGGTAGCGAACCTGCCTCTCCGTGCGCTCCGTGAATCGCTCTCGTTTCTCTGCGTTGAAAAACTTCCTCTACTCTTCCAGCAACTCAAAGGACATCATTCTTCCTTTATTCCAGCCACCCAGGCTTCGCACATTATGCGGATATTATGAAAGGTGGCACGCTGCGGTTTGTGATGACGCCCACCCCACCCCGGCCCTCCCCGGGCGGGGAGGGAGGGTTCTCACCCCAGGCCCCTTCCCAGAGGTGAGGGGAATAATAATCCCTTAGTTTTCAGTTGTCCCATTGAGACGTGCGCGCAGTGCCTTCAATACAGATGGCATATCCCATAATACCTGTTCATTGGTAAACCGGATCATGTCGAAACCTTCGTTCAATAGATCGATCCGGCGTTGCTCGTCGCGTTCGGGTTGGTCTCCTTCGTTGTGGTAGCCGCCGTCGACTTCAACGATGAGCCGCTTCTCCAGACAAACAAAATCGACGATATACTTTGTAATGATGTGCTGCCGCCGGAAGCGGTGGCCGTCGATCTGTTGTTTCCGGATCTGTTGCCAAAGGGCTTTCTCGGCAGGCGTCATGCCCCTTCGGTTGGCCCGTGCAAAATCGATCTTACTCCAGTATTCTTTTTCGGTGGCGTGAAAACAAAGGCGCCGTCTGTTGCTGTCTTTCATGATCCGAAGCAACAGCGACTCATCGGCTAAACCATGTGAAAACAAACAGGATTTTCTGGGATTTTACCCAACCCACCCCGGCCCTCCCCGGAAGAGGGAGCGCTTTTCCTGGACGCTCCTCCAATCCTAGCTTTTGGCGGTAGACCAAGAATGAATACTTGCTAAAACAGTTCTTAAGGACGCCTGACTTTGCTTACTTTAGCGTTTCAAGTATAAGGCCTCGATGCCATAAGCATCGAGGCCTTATACTCCCCGGGAGGGAGGGGCCGGGGGTGGGGTTTCTCCCTCCCCCCTGGGGAGGGTCGGGGTGGGGTAAAAAAAAGACTCCTGTTAATACAGGAGTCGTCACCTAAACCAACTGCATGTGCCCCAGGGTTGGGGCGTGTGAGCAGGGCTCGAAAATAGAGAAAATTTGAATTTAAAAAAAGTCGTGGCGGCAGGCTTTTTGTGCGCTAAGGGCCGGGGCTTAAAAAAAGCCCCGGTAAATCCTTAGTTATGGCTCAAAATAAATATGCACTCATCACCGGCGGCACCTCCGGAATCGGCTACGAACTGGCCCGCCTTTTTGCCCGCGACGGCTATAACCTGCTGCTCGTAGCCCGCACCGAGGCCGACCTGCAGCAGCGCTGCCACGACCTGCGCACCGAGTTCAGCGTGGAAGCGACCTACATCGCGAAAGACCTTTTCCAGCCCGAAGCGGCCTTTGAGCTCTACGGCGAGGTGAAGCGCCGCGGCTTCTGGATCGACGCCCTCGTCAACGACGCGGGGCAAGGCCAGTATGGCCTGTTCGCCGAAAGCGACATCCACCGCCAGCTCGACCTCATCCAGCTCAACGTATCGGCCCTGACGGTGCTTACCTACCTGTTTCTGAAAGACATGATCGCCCGCAACTCGGGCAAGATCCTCAACCTGGCTTCCATCGCTTCGCAGCTGCCCGGCCCCTGGCAGGCCGTATACCACGCCACGAAGGCCTATGTGCTGTCCTTCACCGAGGCGGTACGCTCCGAGGTCAAAGACAGCAACATCCACATCACGGCGCTGCAGCCCGGCGCCACCGATACCGACTTCTTCAACAAGGCCGAGATGCAGGAATCGAAGATCCTCGAACAGGGCCTCGAAGATCCCGTCAAGGTGGCCAAAGACGGCTACGAGGCACTGATGAACGACGAGCACAAGGTGATCTCCGGCGCCAAAAACAAGGTGATGGTGGGCCTAAGCAACATCACGCCCGAAGACAAAGTAGCGGATATGATGAACAAGATGCAGGAACCCAAAAAGGATGTCTGACCCAGATCTCTGATCTCGGATGTCGGATGTCTGATGTCTGATGTCTGATTTTAGTAAGCCCGGATGCCCATGGCATCCGGGCTTACTCTATAGTACGCTGCGCATCAGGTACTGCCCCGAATTGCAGGAACTACCCCAACCCTCTCCTTTGGAGAGGGTCGGGGTGAGCTCACTCCTCCTTCCCTTCGGGAAGGAGGTCTGGAGGATGGGCCGGGATGGGCCGGGATGGGTCGGGATGGGCCGGGTGGGTCTGGCCCGGCTTTTTAACCACTTCCGTCCAAAAGGCACAACGACCCATGCAGAACGGAACGATGATTCAGCTATTTCACTGGTATTCGCCCAACGACGGCACTTTCTGGAACTGGGTGCGCGATACGGCGCCCCACCTGGCTTCCCTCGGCATCACGGCCGCCTGGCTGCCACCCGCCTGTAAAGGCGCCGGCGGCGCCGACGCCGTGGGCTACGATGTATACGACCTCTACGACCTCGGCGAATTCGACCAGAAAGGATCCGTGCGCACCAAGTACGGCACCCGCGAAGAATACATCGCCGCCGTACAGGCCCTCCAGGCCGCCGGCATCCAGGTGCTGGCCGACATCGTGCTCAACCACCTCGGCGGCGGCGACGAAACCGAAACCTTCAGCGCCCAGCGCGTAGACCCCGAGCACCGCCTCACCCCCATCGCCGAGCCCGAGGAGATCGAAGCCTTCACCCGCTTTACCTACCCCGCCCGCGCCGGCCAATATTCCGATTTTGTGTGGACCCACCAGTGCTTCAGCGGCGTCGACTACCACCACGGCACCCAGGAAACCGCCGTCTTCAACATCCTCCAGGAATGGGGCAACGACTGGGAAGAATTGCCCTCCGATGAAAAGGGCAACTACGATTACCTGATGTACAACGACATCGAATTCCGCAACCCCGCCGTGCGCGAGGAGCTCGCCCGCTGGGGCCGCTGGTACCACGACACCGTGGGCTTCGACGGCCTACGCCTCGACGCCGTAAAGCACATCTCCCCACGCTTTTACAACGAGTGGCTCGACCGCCTGCGCGCCGAAACGGGCCGCGAGCTCTTTGCCGTGGGCGAGTACTGGGCGCCCGGCCGCCCCGACCTGATACGCACCTACCTCGGCGCCATCGACGAGCGCATGAGCCTCTTCGACGCCACGCTCCAACACCGCTTTCACGAGGCGGGCAAAGCGGGCAATGGCTACGACCTTACGACCATCTTTCACGATACGCTCCTCGACGCCCGCCCCGACAAGTCGGTAACGCTCGTAGACAACCACGATACGCAACCGCTGCAAGCGCTGGAGGCACCCGTGGAGCCCTGGTTCAAGCCGCTGGCCTATGCGCTCATCCTGCTGCGCGAAGAAGGCTACCCCTGCGTATTCGCGCCCGACCTCTTCGGCGCCCATTACACCGACACCGGCCGCGACGGCAATGAGCACGAGATCTTCCTTCCCGTCATTGACGAACTGCCGGCCCTGCTGCAGCTGCGCCGCGATGTGGCCCACGGCCCGCAGCGCAGCTGGTTCGACCACCCCAATTGCATCGGCTGGACCCGCGCCGGCACCGACGACCACGCCGGTTGCGCCGTTGTGCTCTCCAACGGCGAGGGCGGCCACAAAGACATGGAGCTGGGCGTCCGCTGGGCCGGCCACAACTTCCGCGATGCGCTGGGCAAGATCGGCGACACCGTCACCATCAACGAAGAAGGCTGGGGCCGCTTTCCCGTGCCGGCGGGCTCGGTGAGTGTGTGGACATGGGACGCTGCCATCCGGCAACACTAGATCCCGTTTGCACGCCGGCGGCCGGAGCCTTTGGCGCGGAGGCCGAGGCGAACGGGATGACGGTGCGCGCACCGTCATCCCGTAAACCCCATAGAATCATCCCCCATGTGGGTGGCTGCAGGCGGATGGGGCCCCACGATCATTTCCCACTTCCCATCAACCGGTGCCCTGGCCCGGAGCCCCTCGGGGCCCCATTCCCCAATGCCGCTCACAACGCTGCAGCCCGTATGGGGCCAATGCGCGCCGCGCAAAGGGTCGTCATCCCGTTCGCCTGCGAACGGGACCTCATCGCGCTAGGCCTCGCCCCTGAACGCAACTGTAATGCAGCCGGGACCTCCGCACGAAAGGGCCTCGTCTACGAACGTATCCCGCCTGCTTTGCCCGCAGGTAGCTGGCTTCATCAGACCCTCCTCAAGCCCTTGGGCCCCCATCACCCGAATGTATTTGTTTACGAAGCAGCCCGTATGGGGCCAATGCGCGCCGCGCAAAGGGTCGTCATCCCGTTCGCCTGCGAACGGGACCTCATCGCGCTAGGCCTCGCCCCTGAACGCAACTGTAATGCAGCCGGGACCTCCGCACGAAAGGGCCTCGTCTACGAACGTATCCCGCCTGCTTTGCCCGCAGGTAGCTGGCTTCATCAGACCCTCCTCAAGCCCTTGGGCCCCCATCACCCGAATGTATTTGTTTACGAAGCAGCCCGTATGGGGCCAATGCGCGCCGCGCAAAGGGTCGTCATCCCGTTCGCCTGCGAACGGGACCTCATCGCGCTAGGCCTCGCCCCTGAACGCAACTGTAATGCAGCCGGGACCTCCGCACGAAAGGGCCTCGTCTACGAACGTATCCCGCCTGCTTTGCCCGCAGGTAGCTGGCTTCATCAGACCCTCCTCAAGCCCTTGGGCCCCCATCACCCGAATGTATTTGTTTACGAAGCAGCCCGTATGGGGCCAATGCGCGCCGCGCAAAGGGTCGTCATCCCGTTCGCCTGCGAACGGGACCTCATCGCGCTAGGCCTCGCCCCTGAACGCAACTGTAATGCAGCCGGGACCTCCGCACGAAAGGGCCTCGTCTACGAACGTATCCCGCCTGCTTTGCCCGCAGGTAGCTGGCTTCATCAGACCCTCCTCAAGCCCTTGGGCCCCCATCACCCGAATGTATTTGTTTACGAAGCAGCCCGTATGGGGCCAATGCGCGCCGCGCAAAGGGTCGTCATCCCGTTCGCCTGCGAACGGGACCTCATCGCGCT
>NZ_SKFH01000039.1 GCF_004343705.1 Flaviaesturariibacter aridisoli | reverse complement strand
AGCGCCATGTCATTGACGAAGGCTCCTTTTGTTTTGGTGACCTTGCGCAATTGCCGGTGATAGCCTTCGATGGTGTTGGTCGTATAGATCACCCGGCGTACGTGCTCCGGGTAATCGAAGAAGGTGGAGAGCTTATCCCAGTTGGTCTGCCACGAGTTCACCACCAGCGGATACTGCTTTGTCCATTTGCCTGCAAAGGCTTCCAGGGCGCTCTCCCCAACACTTCGGTTCACGGCCCCATACACCGCCTTCAGCTCCTTTAGAACAGCACGCTGGTCTTTAGAAGCTACATATTTGGCGGAGTTGCGCAACTGGTGGACGATGCAGCTCTGCACGTCGCAATACGGATACACCGTCCTGATGGCATCGTCAAATCCGCTCAGGTTATCGATACAGGCAATCAGCACGTCCTCTACCCCGCGGCTCTTCAGGTCTGTAAGGACCGAGAGCCAGAAGCGCGCTCCTTCCGACCCGCTCACGTAGCAGCCCAATACCTCCTTGTGGCCCGAGGGAAGGATGCCCAGTATATTATACAGGCAGCGCGTCACCACCTTACCGGACTCCTCGTCCCGCACTTTATAGTACATGGCATCCAGCCACATAATGGGATAGACGGGGTCCAGGGGCCGGCTCTGCCAGGCCTTCACCGCAGGAACCACCCGGTCGGTGATCTCGGATAAGACCGTGTGGGAGATCTCGGTGCCGTACATCTCTTCGATATGCCGCGAGATATCCCGAAGCGACATCCCCAGCCCGTACAAACCCAGAATCTTTTCCTCGAGGTTATCGGCCAGAATGGTTTGCCGCTTTTTGACCAGGTCCGGCTCAAAGGAACCCAGGCGGTCGCGGGGCGTGGATAGTTCGATAGTGCCGGCGGCGGTTCGAAGCTGCTTACGGGAAAAACCGTTGCGCCGGTTCGCCTCCCCTTCTAAATACGGCTGTTCTTCCTTCAAATGCGCGGCGAGTTCCCCTTCCAGGGCAGCTTCCAGCAACTGCTGCAGCAAAGGCCCCAGGGCGCCCTCCTTGCCAAAAACCGCCTTCCCGCTCATAAACTGATCCAGGGCCTGCTGGCGAACTTCCGGATCAAGGCCGGACAACAAATCCTTCTTTTCCTTTTTCATAAACTGTTTTAAAGATGAGAAATCGTCTCAACCTGACACAGTTTAGTTTACACTCTCCCACATTGTAAGCTGCAGCCTCCCGCAACCGCCACGTACACTTTTTCAATAACCCCTGCAGCGCCTGCAAGGACCGGCATTTGCCTTTCCATGCCCGCCCGCAGCGCAGCAACGCCCATCCACGGGGCTGCAATGAGCACGAACAACCGTGCATCGACCGCTGTTTTCCTTGCAACGACCGCTGAAAGGATTGCAACGGCCATTGCCGGCGCTGCAACGCCCACGCGCGCCCGTTCAACGCCCGTTTACAGCGCCACAATGGCAATCGCGCCGGTAACAATGACAAATATTGGCCTTGCAGGGCTCCCCGTTTTAATATGTAACGTGCTGATACGGAACGCCACAGGGCGTTTTTCGGGCCAAAGGACCGGCGCGCTCCCGGTAGTTTCGAAAGAAAATCCGCTTTCGCTGCACCGAATTTGAAAGCCCTGCCGTAAATTCATTTACGAACCACTGCTGACCCCCCAAAACACCGATCCGTTCCCTCCAAGCGATTTCCTAACCACAAAACATACATCGCCATGAACGATCGTCAAGAAGAAAAAGACAACATGTACGAAGCCTGCGACGCCGTGCTTACCGACGAAGCCACCGTTGTAGACGAAGTCATCGCCCTTGCCGAAGCCCATGATCGCCTCCAGGAAAACATGGACGGGATCGATGAGGCCTCCGGCCGCAAGGAAGCCGCCGTTGCCGGCAAGGGAGCCGCCAAACGCGCCGGGAAAGACCGGCTCGTTGACGCCCTCCACCTTACCGCAGGCCTGCTCGTTGCCGAAGGCACCACTACCGGCAACCCCGAGCTCATCGCGCAGGCACGCTACTCGCGCAGTTCCTTCCTCCGCACCCGCGACGGCCGCCTGCCCATCGTCGCCGATGCCATTCATGCACTCGCTACCACGCACAAGACCGCTCTCCTGCGCCGCGGCTTCACCGACACCCAGCTGGAGGAATTGAAAACCCTCACCGACGACTTCCGCCAACTCTCACCCGCCCCCAAGCTCGGACGAAACGAAAAGACCATCCAGGTGGCGCGCCTTGCCGAATTGTTTACCGCTACCGACAAGCTCCTCAAAGACGAGATCGACCCCATGATCCGCAACCTCGAGAAGCGCCATCCCGATTTCGTGAAGCGCTGGTTCGCCGCCCGCGCCCTCGACGAAACGCCCGGCACACACGCGTCCGGCCCGGCCTCGGTGCCCGCAGCCGGCGCTTCGTGAAGCCCCCCCGCAAAGCGTTTTACACAGCTCCCCAGGGGAGCTTTTTTGTGCCCTGGCGCCGGCCCACGAACGGGAGTTTGCGGCAACCAAGAGGCGTCGCCCCGAGGCGCCGGTGCCGGTGAAAAGGCTAACTTGTGTCATGCTCGAAACCCAGTACGAGAAACTGTTTCATGCCGCCCCGGTGCCCCTCATCGTAACCGACGGGAGGGGAACGATCCGGCTCGCCAACGAAAAAGCCGACGCCCTTCTTGACGGCGACAGCAGCAAGCTGGAGGGCTTGAGCTTCTGCGACCTCATCGACCAGTCCTTCCTCAAAAACTACTTCGGCGGCAAGGCCTGCACCTCCTTCGCCGAATTCCTCGAGCTCTACAACGTGCAGCACGACCACTGGATCAAAAGCAAGGAAGGCATCACCATTTATGCCGACATCAAGGCCGTCACCTTCGAATCCGAAGCGGAGCAACTCTACATCTGGACCTTCGACCCCATCGGCATCACCCGCAAGCTCACCTACGACCTCAACGAACGCGTGAAGGAGCAACTGTGCATCCTCAACGTGATCGAGCTGTGCTTCCGGGAAGAAGACCTCTATACAACGCTGCAGCGCTGCCTGCAGCCGATCCGCGAAGGTTGGCAGTTCCCGGACGCCGCCGGGGTGCGGATGTCGCTGCGCGACGGCGCCGTATTCGCCACCGAAGGCTTCGAAAAAACGGACTGGTGCCTGCAGGCCGACCTGCGGACGGCGCAGGATCAATACGGCCTCCTGGAAGTGTGCTACCGGCAGCAGGTGCCGGCCTACGGCGGGCGCATCTTTCTTTATGAAGAAGAGCGCCTCATCAACGTGCTGGGCCAGATCATCGGTACCATCATCGCGCACCGCCAAAGCAACAAGCGGATCAACGAAGCGGTGGTGAACGCGCAGGAGGAAGAACGCTACGGGCTGGCGATGGAGCTGCACGACAACGTGCAGCAGCTGCTCACCGCGGCGGCGCTCAACGTCGACTTCCTCCAAACGCTTCCCGGCACGCCTTCCACGCAGGACGTAACGCAAAACCTGAAAGCGTCGCTCACCGAAGCCACGCTCGAACTGCGGCGGCTGTCGCAGCAGCTGGCACCTTCCACCGACCCCGACTTCCCGCTCACCGACAAGATCCATTCGCTCACGAGGAGCATGAGCGTCAACAACCGCCTGCAGGCGAAGATCTACGTAGACCCCGGCGTGCGGCTCAGCGAAAAGGTGCAGCTCGGTTTTTACCGGATCATACAGGAGCAGCTCACCAACGTGATCAAGTATGCACAAACCTCCGGGGTGGCCATCACCGTGCAATGCGAAGAAGAAAGCATCGTACTGCGCATCACCGACAACGGCGCCGGCTTCGACCCGCGCGCCACGCGCACTGGCATCGGCTTCGAAAACATCCGCCGCCGCACCGAGTTCCTCAACGGCACGCTGCGCATCGACTCGGCACCCGGCCAGGGCACGCGGGTAGAGGTCCGGATACCGATGGAGTAAAACGCTGTAAGATCGCTGATGTAGGATGTCGGATGTCTGATAGGGAAAAAGCAGTTCCCGCTACATCAGACATCGCCAAAGGCATGCGGCTTGCGGCGTCTCTTCTCTCTACGGACAGCGGGTTGTTTCAGATCGTTCGTACATTAAGTGACCTGTTGGTATTAAACCTGCCTCTTCGTGCCCTCCGTGAAACGCTCTTGCTTCTCTGCGTTAAAATATATTCCCTAAATACCTTTAGACAACTCCACGAAAAAGCCGCCCGGAGGCGGCTTTCCACTGTCTTCATTCGATTGCGCTCACCATGACAGCGGGCAGTTGTATTGTTACCCTGAGCGCAGCCGAAGGGTTACCCAATGGCTTGCTTCAGGTCGTCGATGATGTCTTCCACGTCTTCGATACCTACCGAGATGCGGATCAGCGAATCGTTGAGGCCGTTCTTGATGCGCTCCTCGCGGGGGATGGAAGCGTGCGTCATCGAGGCGGGGTGGTTGATGAGCGATTCGATGCCGCCGAGGCTTTCGGCGAGGGCGAATACTTTGGTGGCCGACAGCACGCGCTTCACTTCGTCTGTCGAGTCGTTCTTCAGCTCGAAGGAGATCATGCCGCCGAAGTCGCGCATCTGCTTTTTCGCAATGGCGTGGCCGGGATGATCTTCGAAGCCGGGCCAGTAGACCCGGGCCACCTTCGGATGGTTGCGCAGGAAGTGGGCCACCTTCGCCCCGTTCTCGCAGTGGCGCTGCATCCGCACGTGCAGCGTCTTGATGCCGCGCAGCACAAGGAAGCAGTCCTGCGGACCGGGCACGGCGCCGCAGCTTTTCTGGATGAAGTATAATTGCTCGCGCAGCGCCGCGTCGTTCATCATCAGCGCGCCCTGGATCACATCGCTGTGGCCGCCGAGGTATTTCGTGGCGGAGTGCATCACGAGGTCCGCGCCGAGGTCGAGCGGGTTTTGTAAATAGGGAGAGGCAAAGGTGTTGTCCACGCAGAGCAGGATCTTGTGCTCCTTTGCGATGGACGCGAGCACCGCGATGTCGGTGACGTTCATCAGCGGGTTGGTGGGCGTTTCGGCCCAGATCAGCTTCGTTTTTTCATTGATCAGCGGGCGGATGCTGTCGGCGTCCTGCATGTTCACGAAATGGAACTTGATGCCGAAGCGGGCGAACACTTTCGTAAAGAGGCGGTAGGTGCCGCCGTAGAGGTCGTTGCCGGTGATCACCTCGTCGCCGGGTTGCAGCAGCTTGATGACGGCGTCGGTGGCCGCCACACCCGAGCCGAAGGCCAGGCCGAACTTACCGTTCTCGATTTCCGCGTAGGCCGCTTCCAGCGCGGTGCGCGTGGGGTTCTGGCTGCGGGCGTATTCGTAGCCCTTGTGCTCGGCCGGCGCCGACTGCACATAAGTAGAGGTCTGGTAAATGGGCGTCATGATCGCGCCCGTAGTAGGATCCGGCTCCGCGCCGGCGTGGATGAACTTGGTACCTAAACGCATAGTCAAAATTTCAGATTTCAGATGTGCGATTTAGGATTCAGTATGAGCGGCATTGGAATCTGAGATCTGAAATCCTAAATCTGAGATCAACAAAGGTGTGTTTTTTCCATTTATCACCCTTCCCCATTTGCCGCTGCTCCGAATTAACGGAAGGAGCTGTAACATTTCTGCAATCCGGCACGGCAATTCATCGCGCCTTTTTGCCGGTCATCACCGTATTTCCACAATCCGACGAAGGCCATCGTAGACCTTCGGGCGTTGACGAAACATTAACAGGCCGGTCGTGTAGGACGCCTTGACACCGGCTTTGGGCCGCGCTACGTTTGTCTTGTCAAACGGCTCGTAAACCATAAATCATAAAGACCATGAAAAAAGCATTCTTCGCCTCCCTGATCGCCCTGGCCATCAGCGCCAGCGCCTTCGCCGCCCCCACAACCGTTACGGAAAAAGTGCTGAAAGCCTTCAGCCAGACCTTCGTCTCCGCCCAGGACGTACGCTGGAGCGAGCACCGCGGTCTCTTCGAAGCGCACTTCACCTTCAACGACATCGTTACCCGCGTTACCTACGACGATGAGGGCAATGCGGTGCAAACGATCCGCTACTACTACGAGCAGCAGTTGCCGCTCAACGTGCTGGCCCGCGTGAAGAACAACTACGAAGGCCAGAAGGTGTTCGGCGTTACCGAGGTAACCACGAACGACCACACGGAGTACCACATCGTACTGGAATCGGCCACCAACTGGACGATGCTCGTCGCCGACGGCACGGGTTTCCTGGCCGAGGAAAAGAAAATGGGCAAAGCTTAATACATAAAGTACAGGGCCCAGTATTTCCAATCGGGGCCGTCAGCCGCATACGCCGTATGCGGCTGTATTTTTTGCTGCAGTACCGATGCGTCGAGCACGCCGGCTTCCACCAGCTTGCGGCGGCCGGCGTCGATGCGTTCCTGCACGGCGGGCAGCGCCATCCAGCGCGCCTGCGGCGGCTCGAAGCCGGTCTTGCGCGGCTGCCACAGCACTTCCGCGGGCAACAGGTCTTTCATCGCCTGTCGCAGCAGCCACTTCGTGCGGCCCTCGCGGATCTTGAAGCGCGCCGGCAGGCGGAATTCGAAACGAACGAGGTCGGCGCTCAGAAAAGGCAGGCGTACCTCGAGGCTATGCGCCATGCTGTTGCGGTCGGCTAGGCGAAGCAATTCCTCGAGGCCGTTGCTGAATGTGTTGTAGTGCAGCACGCCGTTGAGGGTAAACGCCGACGGGAGCATATAGTAGAAATACGGACGCTGCGCGCGCAGCCACTCCGGGTTGAGATAGGGCGTGCGTGCCGCGGCCCGTGCGCGGCGCCCTTCCTGCAGCGAAGCGCTGAACTGCGGCATCCGCGCGGCGAGGCGGCTCAGGGCCCCGAAGGTTTCGGTTATGCCCAAAGCGCGGGCCGCCTCCAGCTCGCCGCTCTTTCCGAAGCTTCCGGCGCGGAGCAGCTCCTGCCAGTACCAGCGGTAATATTTGTCATAGCCGGCAAGGGTTTCGTCGGCGCCCTGCCCGTCGAGCAGCACCGTAACACCTTCCTTTTTCGCGGCGGCAAACACGGCGTACTGCGCCAGTGCGGAGGCCGAACCTACGGGCTCGTCCTGCTGCGCCTGCACGCGGTCCATGAGCCCGGGCACTTCATCGTCGCCGATGGTTACAAAATGTTGCTCGAGTCCCAGATGGCCCGCCACGAGCCCGGAGAGACGGCGCTCGTCCTTTTCAAAGCCGGGGAATACAGCGGTGAAGGCTTTGTGGGTGTAGGCGGAAGAAGCGACGCTGCGGCAGATGGCGGCCACCGAGGCGCTGTCGAGGCCGCCGCTGAGGGAGGTACCCACGGGCACGTCGCTGCGGAGGCGTCGCTGCACCGATTCGGTAAAGAGCCGCCGGAATTCACCGATCGCTTCTTCGTCGGACATCTCGTTTTCTTCAATAGCAATGTCGCCGAAGCGGTTTAGCTCGAGGGTTTCCGCACCGGGCCGGTATTCGAGCCAGTGTCCTGCGGGCAGCTTCGACACGTCCTTGAAAAAGGTCTCCAGGGCGTCGGCCGGGTTTTGCGTGTAGCCGAGCGCGAGGAAGTTATAGGCCATGCGGTCGTTGGCGCTGCGGGGCACGCCGAGGGCCCAGAGGCCTTTGAGCTCCGAGGCGAACAGCAGGGTGCCGCCATCGAAATAGAAGAAGAAGGGCTTTTCGCCGAAGCGGTCGCGGGCGGCGTAGAGGCGGCCTTCCCGCGCATCCCAGAGGGCAAAGGCAAAGGCGCCGTCGAAGCGGTCGAGGGAGGCCGGCCCCCAGGCCGCCCAGGCGGCGCAGAGCACTTCGGTGTCGGAGGCGGTGCGAAAGGAAAAGCCGGCGGCGCGCAGCTCGTCGCGAAGCTCTACGTAGTTATACAACTCCCCGTTATAGGCAACCGTAAAGCGGTCGCCGTACGAAAAGGGCTGGCGCGAGCGCGGGTCGGGGTCGATGATGGAGAGGCGGCCGTGTGCCATGCGGCAGCGGCCGCTGGCGTCGGTCCAGGTGCCGGCGGGCTCGGGCCCGCGGTGGCGCAGGCAGGCGATGGCGGCGGCCAGGGGCAGCGCGGCGGCGCGCTGTGGCTGATCAGATACGATACCGGCAAAGCCGCACATAATCAGGATTTGAACAGGAAGGTAAGGCGGGCGCGCACATCGTCCCAGCCCATCACCAGGTCGGCGCCGCCAGCGCTCGGCTGGAAGGCCATGGTGAAATGCTCGAGCGGTTCCTGCTTGCCCTGCACGGGAATGGTAAAGCGGAAGGCGTCCTGCGAAGCATCGGGCTTCAGTCCCCAGCTGTAGATGTTGCGGTTAAAAACGATCACCCATTCGTTGGGCCCGGGGATGCTGTAGAGTACGTAGCGACCGCGGGGCACGGTTTGTCCCTGCACCACGGCCGGCTCGAAGAGCTCGAGCTCGGTGGCTTCATTGGCGCCGAGGCGCCAGGGCTCGCCGTAGGGCAACAGTCCGCCGAAGATCACGCGTCCGCCCTTATGGGGCCGGCTGTAGATGACGCGGGCCTTGGGGCCGCCCACGGCGGGGTTGCTCATTTTCAGCACGGGGTAGTCGACGGGAAAGTAGGCTACGTCGAGCGGCGACAGGTCCACCGGCGACAGCTTGTTGACGCGGATGGCCTGGATGGGAGCGGTATCGCGCTGGCGCGCGGTATCGGGAGCGGCACTAAAATGGTCACCGCCCTCGGAGCAGGCGGCCAGCAGCAGGCAACAAAGCGCAGCCAGTCGTTTCATGCCGAAAAAGTACGGATAATTAGCGACCTGCGTTTGCAGGCCTTCGGCTGCGCTCAGCCTGACAGGCGCGCACACGCCCCAATCGCGATTGTATAGATGCTTAATGCCGAACGGATGCTGTAGCCAGCGCACTTACCCTTTGAGGGAAAGGCTCCTTGTCACCCTGAGCGCAGCCGAAGGGTGACTGTGTATTATTTAACCGCGATCGGGAGGGTCACGCGCTGGGTGTCCCAGGCCACGACGAGGACCGGGCCGGCGGCGGTTTTTTCGAAATAGAGCGTGAAGGGCTCTAACGACTCGGACAGTGTTTCTACGGGAACGGTAACGCGGGCCACGTCTTTTTTCTCATCGTATTTAAAGGCGCCCCAGGTATCGGTCTCTTTATTAAAGATCAGCGTCCATTGCTGCGGGGTAGCGATGGCGTAGAGCGTGTATTTGCCTTTCGCCAGCTTCTTGCCGCCCACGCGCACGTCGCGGAAGAATTCCACCTCGGTGGCTTCGTTGGCGCCGAGGCGCCATACTTCGTTGTAAGGTACCAGGTCGCCGAAGATGTTGCGGCCGTTCTTGAGGGGGCGGCTGTAGATGGCGCGCACCAGCAGCGGCTCCGCGGCCTTGTCCTGCACTTTGAGCATCGGGTAGTTAACGGGGTAATAGGCCATGTCCATCGGCGATTTGTCGAGGGCGGGCGCCACGGGGCGTGTGCTGTTGGAACCTTGAGCTGCGGCACCGAGGGCCGCGAAGAGTGCGAGAACGAAGAAGAGGTGTTTCATGAGCGGGGCGTAAGACACAAAGGTAACCGCCAGCTCTGATCGTCGCGGACCGTTAGCCCTGCCGGAGGGCTGCTCCCTCCATTTTTGCAAAGGCTTTAACATCGGGGGCGAAGGCTTCGTAGCAGGCCCGGAGCTCGGCGCGGTGGGCGGTGAGCAGGGTGGCTGCTTCGTCGGAGCTGCCCATCCAGGCGGCGCGGCGCGCGAGGCCGGCGAGGCTGCGGCCGATCCCTTCGCTGTGGCGATAGTTGAACAGCCAGTTGTGCTGCCGCATATACGGAAAGATGCGGGCGAAGCCCTCCGGCAGCGCGTCGGCATGCCGCTCGATGGTAGCGTAGGTCTTTTCTGTAAACCGCTCCAGGTGGTCGAAGTCGGGGAAGGCGCCGGCGTCGTTGGCGAGGAAGTGGTCGTACACCACGTCTACGATGGGACCGCTGTAGAGGCGGTAGCGGGGGCGGAAGAATTCCTTGGCGGCGGCGGTGGCGGGATGGTTGTCGGTAAAAGCGTCGATGCGGCGGTGGAGCTCGATACCGGCGGCGATGGCGGGCGGGTAATCGAAGCGGGCGCGTCCCTTCACGAAGTCGGAGATCATGTTGCCCACCAGCAGGCCGGGGTCGCCATAAGAAAGGTATGCGTGCGCGAGATAGTTCATACGGTTACATCAGACATCCGACATCAGACATCCAAGATAGCTCCTTTCCGTTCATCCAACCTTTTCGACAGTTCATCCTTAGCATTCCCCGCCGCCCCTTAACAGATCGTTGACACGCGAACCGGCTCGTTCATCAAATGGGCCTGTACGTTCATACCCGGAAATCGACAGTTCGTCCGCCGTTAACATATGAGTTAAAGCGAAAATGCGCGCCCGGGGCCGGTTCCGTTCCTCCTATTTGGCTTGCCGCCGCCTGTAACGCTTTCTACTTTTGACCCGTCAAACAAGCGAAATCATTCAAAAAAACTTCAAATAACCAGTCATGAAATTTCTGTTTATCCTCCTCGCCTCGTTCAGCACGCTCATTAGTAATGCCGGCACTACCGTTGACGTCACGCCCGCCGTGCTCGAATCCTTCCAGACCACCTTCGGCAATGCCAAGGAAGTAAGCTGGAACAGCAGCAACGAGCTCTTCGCCGCCCGCTTCACCCTCGATGGCCAGCACATCAACGCTTATTACACGGCCGAAGGCGGCCTGGTGGCCCTCACCCGAAACGTTACCGTGAGCCAGCTGCCGGTCATGCTCCAGACGAGCCTGAAGCGCCAGCACAACGGCGCCTGGATCAGCGAACTCTTTGAATATGCTACCGATGAAGGCACCTTCTATTATGCTACCCTCGAAAATGCCGATATGAAAATCACCCTCCGTTCGTCCAACAACAACGAGTGGAGCACGTACAAGCAGATCGAAAAGATCTAAAGTCGTTTTAGTGTGTGTTTTGGCGGCCCCTGTTTTTACGGGGGCTTTTTGTTGGTTAATTGGTCTATTGGTTAATTGGTAACCGGGACCTACCAGCCGTAAACACGGCTACTTGTTTGGACGGACGGGCGAATGCCCGTCATTGCGACCTCGCCTGAGGCGAGGGAAGCAAACTCCTCTTTTACGCGGAGTGATCGAAAACGAAAGACGCAGCCGCTCACGCCTCACGCCTCACGCCTGACGATATGTATTCCGCCATGGGCAGGAAATCACACTCCGTCGAAAAATCCTCGATGAGGCGCCGCAGGCGGTCCTGCAGGGGCTGGCCGGCGCGGGCCTTGGTGTAGCCCGGGATCTTGTAGCTGTCGAGGCGGATGAATTCCCAGGGATGAAAATAGAGACAGGCATAGCCGTCCTTTTTCAGCGTAGCCTTCACCCAGCTGCGGAAGAGTGGGTAGGGAAAGTTCTTGAACGACAGCCAGAACAGGGGGATGCGCAAGCGGGGCGTGACCGAAGCGGGAAAGCGCAGCATGCCCGATTCGGTGTACGGGTTGCGGGGCAGGTGGCGGTTGTCGTAGCGGCCCGGGAGCCAGCAGGGGTTGACCGACGAATCGTAGGTGTAGCCGGCGGCAAGCACGTCGGACATTTCCACAGGCCGCATGCGCGGCATCCGCAGCCCGCGTACGGCCTGCCCGCTGATCGCCTCGAGCGCTTCGCGCGAAGAAAGCAGGTCGGGCACGTCGAAGTGCGTGTGGTAAAATGTATGCGAGGCGATCTCGTGCTTTTGCGCCAGCGCCCGCACGCCTTCTTCGTCGTGTTGCGCGTAGTTGGCGGTGGTGAAAAAGGTGCCGCGCACCTGTGGATAGGCTTCCAGCAATGATTGCACGGCGCGCAGGCCTTCGCGGCCAACTTGGAGCTGCTCGTCTTCCGGCACGGACTGTCCGTACTCGAGCGGCATGTCGAATTCTTCCACATCGAAGGTCAGGAGCAGGGCGGGGCGCTTCATGATCCGGTCGTTTCTTCTTTTACGAGGTACATCGGCCGGTCTTTGCCCTGCATGAACACCTTACCCAGGTAAAGGCCCATGATTCCGAGGATGCAGAGCTGCAGGCCTCCGAAAAAAGTGATGGTCACGATCACGGAGGTCCAGCCGTTGACCACGTGGCCGAAATAATAAGAAATCAGCGCATAGGGCAGGTACAGCACGGAGGCCATGGCGAATACGAAGCCGAGGTAGGCTGCGAAGAAGAGCGGTTTTGTGCTGAAGGACGTGATGCCCTGCAGCGCAAAGCGCATCATCTTTCGGAACGTATACTTGGAGCGGCCGGCGCGGCGTGCGGCCGGCTGGTATTCCACCGCCACCTGCCGGAATCCGATCCACTTCACGAGCCCGCGGAAGAAGGGCTCGTGCTCCTGCATCTTTTGCAGCACCCGCACGCATTTGCGGTCGAGAAGGCGGAAGTCGGCGGAACCTTTCTCGAGGTCGAGGTCGGCCATGCGGTTCATGAAATTATAGAACTGGTCGGAGGTCCAGCGCTTCATCGACCCGGCCTGCTTGTCTTCGTCGCGGCGGAGCGTATACACCACGTCGTAGCCTTCTTCCCAGTGCTGGAGCAGCTGCGGGATGAGCTCGGGCGGATGCTGGAAGTCGCCGTCGAGGGAAATGGCGCAGTCGCCGGTGGAGGCGTCGAGGCCGGCCTTGAGGGCGGCCTGGTGACCGAAGTTGCGGCTGAAGGAACGATAGCGCACGCGGGGGTCGTGGGCGCTGAGCCCCTGCAGCACCGAAAGCGTGCCGTCGGAGCTGCCGTCGTCGACGAGGATGAACCCGTAGTTATACGGGAGGCCGTCCATCACCGCCTGCACGGCGGCCACGAGCCCGGCGATGTTCTCCGCCTCGTTGAATACGGGGATGACGATGTCTACCTGTTTCATGCGGCCTCCAGGTTGTGGGTGGCAGAAAAATTCTTGCGTGCCGCCTGGGCGATGAGCCAGCACCATACGATAAACACGGGAAGGCACTTCAGCGAATAGGCACGCACCACGTCTTTCCGGATTACCTGCGGGAAAAGGTCGGTTGCCGACAGCTCCGTGAGCAGGAACACCGCGATGAGCAGGCCCAGTACCCATTTGCCCCCATCGCGGCGGTTGAGCACATACCAGATGCCGACGCCGATGATGGCGATGACATAGGTGGACGACTCCGCCGAGGAGCTGAAGATGACCACCGAGATGAGCACGATGGCGAGGTAGCTGAGGCGGAAGGCCTTGTATTTATACTGGGAAAAGCGCAGCAGCGGCAGGAGGATGCACAGGGCGGCCGGCGCGAGCACGGCCAGGTTCGGAATGATCTCGCCACGGGCCCCGGTGAGGTGGTACACCGTACGGCGGATCATGCCCATCACGGAAATATCCTGGTAGCCTTCCGAGGCGATAAAGTCTACGTTCTGCGCGTTTTTCGCCATCAGGCTCGTATACCAGTCGTGGTAGCTCTGGAGCACAAACTGCGGCGACGACAGCAGCATCGGCAGGGCGAAAAGCACGACGCACCAGAACAGGAACGAGAGCACGAACTTGCCCTTGTGCTTCGAAAACACGAAGAAGAGCAGGGCGCCGATGCCGTACAATTTGATGAGGAACCCGAAAGCGATAGGGAGCGTGGCCCAAAAGTCCTTTTCCTTTTCCACGCCGACATAGGCCAGTACGAGAAAGGCCGTCAGCATCGTGTTGAACTGCACGTTGTGGGTAGCGGTCATCATTTCGATAGCACCGATAGCGAGGATCAGCAGCCGGCTGCGCTCGGGCAGCGGCAGCTTTTTCACGGCCCACCACAGCAGCGCCGCGTTGGCCAGGCACCAGAGGGCTACGCCGAGCCAGTCGGGCAGTACGGCGAAGGGCGCGATGAGCGGGGCGAATGAAGGGCCGTAGTGATTGGTGTCGGTGTATTCGGCGGGGTATTCGGCAAAGAGGTTGGTGCCGGCACGCATATGCCAGAACACGCCTTTGAAAATGTCGTAATTCTTGTAGGAATGACGCCCGATCTGGGCCAGCGTGGCGATGAGCGCCAGGCCGAACCAAAGCAGGGTGGCTACTGCCACCCGGTATTTGCCGAGCCGTACTTCCCGGTACAGGAAATTCATGGGGATCGCGGTGGGTTTGAACGTTAAGCAACGTTAATTCCGGTGCAGAGATACGCTTTTCCGCGCAAACGGCCGACGGGGCTCAGACCGGGACGGCCCTGCAGCGGATAAGCCGCGTTTTTTGGGCGTCCGACCCGGTCTATGCCCTACTTTTGCGCTTTAAATTGTTTGCCTTCTATGACTAAAGGACCCGTATCGCAGTTCATCACCCACCACTACCGCCACTTCAACGCCGCCGCCCTTGTGGACGCGGCCAAAGGTTACGAAACGCACCTGCTGGAAGGCGGCAAGATGATGGTGACGCTGGCCGGCGCCATGAGCACCGCGGAACTGGGCATCTCCCTCGCCGAGATGATCCGCCAGGACAAGATCCACATCATCTCCTGCACCGGCGCCAACCTCGAGGAAGACATCATGAACCTCGTGGCCCACGACCACTACGAGCGTATTCCCAATTGGCGCGACCTGACACCCCAACAGGAGTGGGACCTGCTCGAGCGCGGCCTCAACCGCGTCACCGACACCTGCATCCCCGAGGAAGAGGCCTTCCGCCGCATCCAGAAGCACATCGCCAAGCTGTGGCACGATGCCGACGCTTCCGGCGAGCGCAAGTTCCCGCATGAATACATGTACGACCTGCTCAACAGCGGCGTCATGAAAGAATATTACCAGATCGACCCGAAGAACTCCTGGATGATCGCCGCGGCTGAGAAGAACCTGCCCATCGTGGTGGGCGGCTGGGAAGACAGCACCATGGGCAACATCTTCGCTTCGTACGTATATAAAAACGAGATCAAGGCCTCGACCATGAAGAGCGGCATCGAGTACATGGTGTGGCTCGCAGAGTACTACAAGCAGCAATCGGGCGGCAAGGGCATCGGCTTCTTCCAGGTGGGCGGCGGCATCGCCGGCGACTTCCCCATCTGCGTGGTGCCGATGATGTACCAGGACCTCGAAATGCACGAGATCCCCTTCTGGAGCTACTTCTGCCAGATCTCCGACTCCACCACCTCGTACGGCTCCTATTCGGGTGCCCACCCCAACGAGAAGATCACCTGGGGCAAGCTCGACATCCACACACCGAAGTTCATCATCGAAAGCGACGCAACGATCGTGGCACCGCTGGTGTTCGCCTACGTACTGGGCTGGTAACGGCCCCTGTCTTCTGTGCAGGCTACCTGATTAAACAAAAAGACCCCGCCTACGGCGGGGTCTTTTTCATATAGAAAGCTTTTGTCAGTGGTCGCCCATAAAGGGCCCGATCAGGAGTACGGCCAACACCACGAAGAACTGGAGGATGGATTTCATAGATGTGTGTTTGTATGGTAGCATCGAAAGTAAAACCATGCCATACCCATCCATGTTTCGGTTTGTTAATGATGGTTAAAACATGCCTGCGCTACGTCCCGATCTGCCGCCTGGCAGCTTCGGCTTCGCGGGCGCTCTTCCAGCCGGCAATGAGTAGCCCGGCCAGCAAGCCCTTCATCAGCAGGCCGGAGAGGAGACTGCTCCACCCGTAGCGGTAAAACTGGTAGCCGAAGATGGCCAGCACCAGCACCGTGACGGTAATGATCGCAGGCAGTGGATGGGCGAGCGCCCAGAAGCCGATCGCGAGCAGCAGCCCCGGCACCAGCAGGCTGGCCAGCAGCGCGGGCCCGGTAAGCAGGTTTGCCATGCCCAGGGCCAGCAGGTCGGCCGCCAGGAATGCAAGGGCGATAAACCAGATACGGTTGCGCGTTCTCCGGCGCTCGGTGTTCCAGATATGTTCTTGTACTTCGCGGTTCCCTTCCATGTATTCGGTCAGGATATGCTGTTCGGGCTCATTCATATGCAGTGGTTTGAAGCAGGAAGATAGGAAAAGGCTTCCTTGCGGGAAGCCTTTCGAACTTTTCATGAAAAAATCAGCTTAGCGCATGCGCGTGCTGGGCAGCGGCTTGTCGCGCTTCAGCATCGCTTTGCGGTTGGCCATCTCCCAGGCGGTGTAGAACACCAGCTGGGCACGGCGCGCCATGAGCGCGTAGTTGATCTTGTCGGGCGTGTCGGTGGGTTTGTGGTAGTCGGCGCCGAGCATGCCGTCGTAGTAGAAAATGATCGGGACGCCTTTGCGGGCGAAGTTGTAGTGGTCGCTGCGGAAGTAGATCTGGTTCGGATCTTTCGGATCGTTGAACTTGTAATCGAGCTGCATCTTCACGTACTTCTTGTTCACGCTTTCACTGATGGGGCGCAGGTCGGAGCTCACCTTGTCGTCGCCCACCACGAACACGTAGTTGAGCGTGTCCACGTTGCCCGCCGCGTCTTTGCGCGTAGCGTCGCCGCGGCCGATCATGTCGATGTTGAGGTCAGCAGTGGTTTTGTCGAGCGGGAAGATGGGGTGCTCGGAATAATACTGCGAGCCCCAGAGGCCTTTCTCTTCGCCGCTCACGGTCATGAACACCATCGTGCGGCGGGGTCCGCGGCCGGCCTTCTTGGCCAGGGAGAATGCTTCGGCCATTTCCAGCACGCCGGTGGTGCCCGAACCGTCGTCGTCGGCGCCGTAGAAGATGATGCTGTCGCCGCGCTTGCCGAGGTGATCGTAGTGCGCGGTCACGAACAGGTATTCGTCCTTGAGGTCGGTGCCGGGCAGCACGCCGATGACGTTGCTGCTTTCGAGTGTGCGGGTTTGCTTGGCGATGTCGAGCAGCACGTTGGCGGTAAACTCACGATTGGTCAGCGTTCCGTTCTGCGCGCTGTCGTAAGAAGCGCCGAGGATGGCGCGGCCCACGGCTTCAGACACCGAGAACGTCTGCGGCGCAATGGAGCGACGGAAGCCCGAGAGCGACATGTTGCCGCGGGTGTTGGTAGCGGTCTTGCGCGGAAAGTCTTTGTTGATCAGCAGGATGGCGGCGGCGCCATTGCGGCTGGCGGCATCGAGCTTGGCAAAGCTGGTCACGCTGCGTGTGCCGCTGGGAGCTGCGTTGCCCCAGGCGATCACGAGGCGTCCGCGCACGTTGAGGCCCTTGTAGTCGCTCGACGTGGAGTCGTCGGCACCAGCGCCCACGAACACGGCCTCGGAAAAGCGGTAGGTGGCGTTGGTCAGCGTGCCGAGGTTCTGGAAGTTGAAATCCTTGTCGAGCAGGAACGGTGTTCCGTTCACTTCCACAACGGCGCGCAGCAGGGAATCCTGGTACACCGGGTACACCTGCTGGTAGGAACCGTTGTTGCCCGGCTCGAGTCCGAGGCTGCGGAAGTAGTTCTCGATGTAG
Source organism: Flaviaesturariibacter aridisoli (assembly GCF_004343705.1). GTDB lineage: Bacteria > Bacteroidota > Bacteroidia > Chitinophagales > Chitinophagaceae > Flavisolibacter > Flavisolibacter aridisoli. The sequence continues at coordinate 15,536 of NZ_SKFH01000039.1, read as the reverse complement.
GCTGCGGCCTTCTTCTGGCCGGGCGTGGCGGTTTCGCGGCCTTCCATCTCCGGACCGGCCAGCGTAAAGAGGTGCTTGCGCATATCGGCCTCATTGATCGTGGCCGCAAACAGCTTTGGGTTCGCACTTTTCTGCGCCGTGCCCGCGAGGCCGGCGAGCAAAGCAGTGGCTAAGAGCATTCGTTTCATAGGTTGGAAATATACAGCGGAAAATAATGTGCTGATGTGCTAATGTGCTGGTCTGCTAATACTTGTTTGTTACCGGCAGTTAATGTGCCGGCCTGCTCCCGCGATAATTTGCAAACACCGCTTCTCTACCAACACATGAATAGCGAACGCCCGGCATTCGGCTGGGCGTTCGTTTATTAGCACATTGGCAAACTAGCAGATTAGCAGGCGATCTTATTGACGCGGTTCTCGTGCCGTCCGCCTTCGAAGGGTGTTTCGAGGAAAAGGCCGGCGATGTGTTTGGCCGTTTCGAGCGTCACGAAGCGGGAAGGAATGCAGATGATGTTGGCGGCATTGTGCTGACGTGCGAGCGACGCAAGCTGGTCTTCCCAGGCGATGGCCGCGCGGATGCCGGCGTGCTTGTTGGCCGTAATGGCCACACCGTTTGCGGAGCCGCAAACGAGGATGCCGGCCGCTGCTTCACCGCTCTCAACGGCGGAAGCTACGGGATGTGCGAAGTCGGGGTAATCAACCGAGTCGGGGCTGTCCGTTCCGAAGTCGGTCACCTGGAGGCCTTTGTCGCGCAGCCATTGAACGAGCTGCTGCTTGTATTCAAAACCGGCGTGATCGGCGCCGATGGCGATGGGTTTCGAAAGGTCGAAAAGAGGAGCGTGCATAGCAAGGGTTTGAGCGATAAAGGTAGGAACGAGGAGGTGGATTACTTGAATAATAGAATACATGATTACGGGACTACCTGAGGGAAGGCGTTCACCATGACAGGGGTGCATCCCCCAAGTAATCTATTATTCATGTACTCAAGTAATCAAGTATTTCCCTCGGCGTCCGCCCCTCACCCCTCTTAACTCCACTCTTTCGGCTTCTTGTGCTTATCCACCCGGCGCGCCAGCAGGATCGACACTTCGTACAGCAGCAGCAGCGGCAGCGCCACGGTGAGCTGGCTTACGATGTCGGGGCCGGGGGTGATGATGGCGGCGATGATGAAGATGATGATGATGGAGTACTTCCGCACCTTGCGCAGGTAGGTGGCGTTCACCACGCCGACCTTGGCGAGGAAGTAAATCACCAGCGGCATCTGGAAGGCCAGGCCAGAGCCCAGCACCAGCGGGATCATCGTATCGATGTAGCTCGCCACGGTCCAGCGGTTTTCGATGTTGTCATCGAGCTGGAAGGAGGCGAAGAATTTGATGGTATAGGGCGCAATGACGAAGTAGCCGAACGCCACGCCAATGAAGAAGAGTACCGATACCCAGAAGATCACGCCGCCGGTGTTGCTGCGTTCCTTTTCGGTGAGCGCCGGCCGCACGAAGCGCCAGAACTCAAAAAAGATGTAGGGAAAGGCGATGATGACGCCGCCGATGAAGCAGACGGTAAAGAACATGCTGAACTGCGTGCTCACCCCCGTGCTTTGCATTTTGATGGAAAGCCCCTCCATGCAAAGCGACTTGCCTACGTGCAGCGCCTCCCCGATGCGGCACAGGATACCGTAGGTCGGGAATTCGGCGTGCGTAGGGCCCAGCAGCACGTCGTGAATGAAAAAACGGTTGAAGATGCCGACCACGATAGCGCCTACCAGTGCCGCGATGACACTGCGGAACAGCGTACCCCGCAGCACATCCAGGTGCTCGATAAACGACATTTCCGATCGGTTCGGATCTCCCCCTCTTTTGAACAGATTCAACAGCGCCATGCCAGAGTTAAAAGTGCGGCAAAGATAACCGGGAGGAAGTTAGGAAGTCGGAAGTCCGACGTCGGAACTGTTATCCCGGCGTTATTCAGCCGCCTTACTTACGGATTTTCCCGCTGGCCGGACTTCCGACTTCCCGCTCCCGCGTTAATTACTTGGTTTCGAGGGCTTTTTTGATCAGGTACACCAGGTTATTCCGGTGCGCGCGCGTTTCGGCATCGGGGGCCGGGGCGGCGGCCTGGCGGGCATGGATTCGCTGCACGGCATCGAGGGCGGCGGCACCGGCCACGGCGTCGTATTGGCTGTAGCGGTCGGCTACGATCTCCAGCAGCAGGCGCGTGTATTCGGTTTGCAGGTTCTGGCGGTATACGTTCACCGCCCCGTTGAGGTCCGCGGCGAAGATGCCGCTTTCGAGGTCTGCCAACAGGTCGGCCACAGAGTAGCGGTTGCCATACAGGCGGCTGTTGGTGAGGCGCTGCAGCGTAGCCGGGTGCAGCAGGTGCGCGAGGGCGCCGTTGTATTGCTGCGCCAGTGCGGCGCTGGTAGCCTTGTAGTCGTCGCCGTAGGGATTCTGGTTAAAGCCGCGGCGCTGCGGCTGCAGGTAGGGCAGCAAGGCGGTGTCGGCCAGCCAGGCGTCAGGGGCAAACACGTATTTGTTCAGCACGCTGACGGCTCTTTTCTGCAGTGCCAGCGGCACGGGCGTAAAGGGGCGCGTGGCCGAATGCTGGTCGGGGAAGCTGCGGTCTACATACACACCGCCCACGTAGCGGCTCACCGCGCCGATCATCTGCTGGCGCTGCCCTTGCAAGGCGGCATAGCGTACCCGCAGTTCGGCCCAGCTCTGGCCGGGCTTGTTGTAACGCTGCACCAGTCCGGGTAGCAGGCTCCGCAGCAACTGAAGGCGCTCGGCGGCATAGCCCACGGCATCGCTGCTCAGGTCGTCTACGTTGGCGCGCGGATCCATGCCCTTGCCGGGCGAGCGCATGTCGTCGGCGTCATTGCCGAAGGCCAGCTTCGGATCAGTGCTCCGGGCCAGCAGGGCGGCGGTGCCGGCCGCTTCGGCAGCGCTGTCGGCATAAGGGGTATAACCAAAGGCGATGGCCCAGTCGTCGTAAGGACCTTCTTTGGTAGTGTAATAGTCGCCCTGTTTTTTCGGGTCCCGCGCGATGTTGACGGCCGGGTAGTCCATCACCGAGCCGAGCAGTCCCCATTGGTGGGTCAGGGCCGTATCGTTCAGCTGCGCCGGCGACCAGAGCTGCGAGCCTTTCATGTTGTGGTTGAGGCCGAAGGTGTGTCCGAGCTCGTGCATCACGAGGTAGGTCAGGAACTGGCGGTGCAGGCGGCTGAGTTCGTCCGCTCCACCACCGGCTGCTTCGAGGGCGGTGCCGCCAGCCACGAATTGGGACTTCAGCTCATCGGCGAGGCTGCACAGGGCATAGTTACTCCCGGCAGTTTCGATGTTGTGCGCAGCCGTTCCCGTGTGTGCGCCGGTCAGCAATTCTTCGAGCACGGGAGCGGCCGAGCCGGTGAACCATTCAATGGTCACGTCGGCGCCGAGGATCTGGCCCGTGCGCGGGTTGCTGGTATATTGCCCGATGGCGCCGTAGGGTGGCTGTGCAGAAGACACCCAGCGCACCACGTTGTAGCGCAGGTCCGAAGGATCCCAGCTGGCGCTGTCGGGCATCTCCTCCACGTGGATGGCGTCTTTGAAGCCGGCGCCTTCGAAAGCTTTATTCCACTGCAGGATAGCGGCCCGCACGATGGGGCGGTAGGCCACCGGCGTGGTGTTTTCGATCCAGAACGTGATCGGCTCCACCGGCTCACTGAGTGCGGCGGCGGGATCTTTTTTCACCAGGTGCCAGCGGTCGATCACGTCGCGGAAGGGTGTGGCGCTGATGCTTGTCTGGTCGTTCACCTGGTGGGCGAAATACCCCACGCGCGGATCGTCGCGGCGGGGGCGGTAGTCGTTTTGGGGCAGCTCGATAAAGCTGTGCTGCAGGCGTACGCGCACGTAACGCGGGTCGGCGATGTCGCGGCCGGGCGCGGCGGCGGCGTTGGGATTATCGTAGGCCAGGTCCACCACCACGTCGGTATTGCCGGGGAAGGCTTTGAGGGCTACGTATTTTGATTTGAAAGGGTTGAGGTTGCCCAGCGAGAAGGAGGCCGGCCCGAACAGGTTGACCACTACCGGCGGCTTCACGGGGTCGAAGCGTTCGCCGAGAAAAAGGCCGTCGGCGGCCACGAGGTAGCCGGTGGAATCTTCGCCGATGATCCGCTCGGAAAGCAGCACGGCCTCGGGCTTGTCCACGTCCTTCGTGCGGCTGATCGGATTAGCCGGATCGTAATAAAAGGCGGTGTTGACGCGGCTGATCTCGATGCGGTCGTAGGCTTTTTCGATGCGGAAGATGAAGTTGGAGCGGTAGATGCTCTGGTTGAGCAGCAGCGCCGTGGGACCGCTGAGCGCAAAGCTCTGGTAGATGAATTCCTTACCCAACTGCGTTTTGCGGATGTAAAGATTCACCCCGCCGTTGGTCGTATCCTGGTAAAAGGTAAAGAGCCCTTCGCTGCGGCGGGCGCCCTTCGTTTTGTCGGCCAGCGGCCAGGCCGGTTTTTTCGCCCGGACACTGTCGCCGCCAAAAACCGGCAGGGCTGCCGGCGCCTTGCCGGGGTTCTGCGCAGAAGCGGTCACACAGAGCAAAGCCACTACGAAAGCAGTCAGGAGGGTCCGGGGAAGGTGCAGCATACACCGTGAAATTACAACCCTCCGGAGACAAGGATTTGTGAAAATGACAACCGGCAATACAGAAAGAACGCAGATCCCGCAAGCGGGATGCGCAGATCTTTTATGATGTGTTATGATTTGCTGACGCACATTTTATACCTGCGCTAATCGTAGAAATCATAATAAACCTGCGTTCTTTCTCTACGGGATGCTCACTTCAGCACCCGCAGCTTCACCATCTCGATCCGGGTGTCGCCAACGTTGAGGATGTCAAACTCGTAGTTGTGGATGATGATCCGCTCCTTTTGCTTGGGGATCGTTTCGTGGTGGTTGATGATGTAGCCCGAGAGGGTTTCCGACTCCTCATCTTCGGGGAAGGAAAGGTCGAACTTGTCGCAGAGGTAGTCGAGCTCGAGGCGGCCGGAGAGGATGTACTCGTTCTCGGAGATGCGACGCTCCACGAACTCTTCGGAGTCGTATTCATCCTGGATCTCGCCGAAGATCTCTTCAAGCACGTCTTCCATCGTCACGATGCCGGCGGTGCCGCCGAATTCATCCACCACCCAGGCGATGCTCTTGCCTTCGCGGGTAAACTTATTGATAAGGTCGGTGGCGCTCATGCTTTCGGGCACCGCTGGGATGGGCAGCAGGATGTCCTGGATGGCGCGCGGGCTCTTGAAAAGATCGAGCTGGTGCACGTAGCCCACGATGTGGTCGATGTTCCCTTCGAACACCACGAGCTTGCTCAGCTTCGTTTCCACGAGCTTCTGGCGTACCTCCTCGATGGGACATTTCATTTCTACCGCAATGATCTCCTTACGGGGCACGAGGCACTGGCGGATCTTCGTCTTGGGCAGCTCCAGGGCATTTTCAAAGAGCTCGGTGTTGACGTCCTCGGGCTCGTAGTCGTCGTTGCTTTGCTGGAACAGCGTATCGAAGTCGCTCCCGCTGAACACGTCCTTCTTTTCGTCCACGCGCACGTTGAAAATGTATTTGAGTACCCACTCGGAGAGGTTCACGAACAGTGAGGCAAGCGGCTGCAGCAGTTTGTAAAACAGGTTCACCACCCACACGAGCCGCGACAGGATGATGTTGCTTTTGGCGCGGAAGAAGGCCTTCGGGATAAACTCGCCGAACACCAGCACGAGAAAGGTGCCGAGGGCGATGTCGACAATATTGCGGAGGGTGGCGAAGCGCTCGCCGTGTAGGCGGGCGAGGGTCCACAGCACGTCGGTAACGCGGATGAACTCAATGACGAAGCACACCAGCGAGATCGTAAAGCCGATGACCATCACGCTCACGAAGATCTCGGGCGTCTGGATGAAGCGCGACAGCAGCTGCGCGCCCGGGCGGCCCTGCTTTTTCTTCAGCTCCACGCCAAAGCGGTTGACGCTGTAAAAGGCCATTTCAATCCCGGAAAAGAACGCCATCATCAGGATGGTCACGAAAAACCAAATGACAACGGAAGTGTCGATCATGGAATAAAGATAGGGAGGGCTGTTTACTTGAACGTCACCTGCCGCAGTATCGTTCCGCCCATCGGCACGAGCTCCAGCGATACGGCCGTGCCGCTTTGCGGGTCGATGGCGCCGATGCGGAAGCGCAGCGGCCCTGCCGGCACGAGGCGCGGGGCCGCGTAGCGATACAGCGCCGGCCGCTCCGCCCGGTAGTGCAGGTCGCGGTAGCCGGGCAGCGGGAAGGTCTTCGTTACGCTGCTGTCGGCGGCGATGGGGTGGGCCAGCACCAGCGGTCCGTAGGTAAAGTAGTGCGCGCCCTGCACGTCGGTGGCCACGGCGCCCTCGGGCTCCAGCTCCAGGCGCAGTTGCTCCTTCGCCTTCCAGGCGCGGCGTACCACGAGGTAGCCATTCACCTCGGTGTAAGGCACGTTCAATCGTACCTCCTTCGCCCAGGCCGGCTTGCGGATCTTCAGCACGAAGCCCGGCCTGGCCCCTTCCAAAGTATAGTTCAGGGTGTAGCCGTAGGGATATCCGGTTTCGGTACGAATGGTCACCGGCTTCCCTTTCCAGGTGGCCTGCACGGTGGCGGGGCCGAGCAGCGTCGCCACGAGCCCTTCTGCATCCTGGGCCCACATGTATTGCACGTAGTACGGCGCGATGCGGCCGGCATTGGGCACGCAGCACACCGCCGCGTCCTGGTGCACGGGCGAATACTTGTAGCGCACCTGCTGCTTATTCGACGTATCGCCGTTGAGGCCACCGGTCATGGCGTAGGAATCATCGGTCTTGAGGTACGCGATCGACGACTCGTGCGGATGCCGGGCGCCCTGCGCCGCGTTGAAGAAGATCCGCTCCACCGCATCGCCCCACCGGGCTTCCCCCGACTTCAGCAGCAGCTCGCTGTAGCTGTGCTGCAGCTCCTGGAGCGAGCAATATTCGTAGCCGCGCTTCGTGGCATCGGCCGTTCCGCCACCGATCCATTCGTCGCCGATAGGCCCGCCGGAAGGCACGGTGCAGCGCGCGATCTTTTGCAGGAAGCCGTCGAGCGCAGCGCGCAGGGCGGGATTGCCCGATGCATAGTAGGCCGCGGCTACCGGGCGTAAATGCTCGTAGGTGTGCACGCCATGCCCCTTCAGCGGCAGGGATGCATTCACCAACTTTTGATATTGCGCGTCTTCGTTGAGCGTGGCCGCGGAAAAGTCGCGGTAAAGGAACAGCGCGTAGTCGCGGTAGGCAGATCGCCCGGTAATGCGGGCCAGGCTCTCGAGCACGTCGGTGAACATGAGCCCGTGCGACAGCCCGCCCACGTTGGGGTTGACCGAATGAAAAGGGTGCGCCGAACCGGCCGGCCATGCGTTCATGGTCGCCGCCACGGCGCGCTCCACGGCGCGAAGCACACGGCGCTCACCGGTGGCTTCATACCAGCCAAGGAGGCCGCGCAGCAGGGTCGCCTGGGCCCACAGCTCGCCGTTCTCATTGTCGAAGCGGTAACGCAGTGCCGGTGCATAAATGCCGAGGTAGCCGTCGGCGTCCTGCGTGGCGAGGATGCGGTCCACGTAGGTGCGAAGGCGGCGCAGGTGGGCGCTGTCGCGCAGCAGCAGCGCGCTGCGGATGTAGCCATCGCGCCAGTTGCTTTGCGTTTCGGAGTTCCACCAGAGAAACTGCACCTGCCAGTCGCCGCCTTCGCCCACGGCGCCCACGTCTTTGCTCTTCACTTTCGGTGTGAGCCGGTCGCGGCCGTAGATGTCGTCTTTGACAATAAGGTCGGGCACGAGCGCATCGAGGTGACCGGTGTAGCCGTCGAGGTTCTGGCGCACCTGGGCCTTCAGCCAGCCTTCGGGGCGCACGGCGCCGAAGGGCAGCGGCCGGAGCTTCTCGGCCACCGGCTTCAGCTTTTGAAACGGCTCCTGCGCCGCTGCAACAGAAGCAGCCAGCAGCACTACGGGAAGCACAAGGGAAAGGAAGGGTTTCATAGGGACTATTTTTCGGGAGCGGTCTGCGCCTGCCAGAGGTCCTGCATCTGCTCCAGGGTCTTGTTACGGGTTTCGGGAACGAAGCGTCGTACAAAAATAAAGGCCCCCACGCAGAGCACGGCAAACAGCAGGAAGGGCGCCGCACCGTGAAAGCGTTCGTTCAAAGCCTTCGATCCGGTGAGTAGCGGAAAGGTCTGGCTCACGGCGAAGTTGGCCGCCCATTGTATAAATACGGCAATGGAGAGGGCGAGGCTGCGCACGCTGTTGGGAAAGATCTCCGACAGCAACACCCACACCACGGGCCCCCAGGAAATGGAAAACGAGGCCATGAACAGCAGCAGGAACGGCAGCAGCCAGCCCGAAACCGAACCCGTATAAGCGGCTGCGCCTACCACGGCCAGCGCCAGCAGCATGCCGCCTGTTCCGGCCAAAAGCAGGGGCCGGCGCCCTACGCGGTCAACGAGAAAGATCGAGATGATGGTGAACACCAGGTTGATGACACCGAGGTAGCTTGTTTCGAGCAGCGACGCATTCGCCGAGGAACCGAAGCTCTTGAAGATCTCGGGCGCATAATACAGGATGGCGTTGATGCCCGTTACCTGCTGAAACACCGACAGGCCGATGCCTGTCCACAGCGCGCGGCGCAGGTGCGGCTGCATCAGCGAGCGCCAGGAGGCGTCGCTGCGCTGCGTGAGCGAGCCGCTGATCTCCGCGGCGATGAGGGTGGCGGCGGCAGGTTGATGAAAGCGTTCCAGCACGCGCTGCGCCCGCTCCCCGCGGCCGCGCATCAGCAGCCAGCGCGGACTTTCGGGCACCACCAGCACCAGCGCGCCGTAGAGCAGCGCGGGGATGGCTTCGGAAGCGAACATCCAGCGCCAGCCCACGGTATGGTTCCATTCGTCGCTACCCTGCAGGGCGATGTAATAATTCACGAAGTAAACAACCACGATCCCGATCACGATGGCGAGCTGGTTGTAGGCCACGAGTGCGCCGCGCTTGTCGGCCGGCGCGATCTCGGCAATGTACATCGGCACCACCATCGAGGCGAGGCCGACGCCGATGCCGCCCACGATACGGAACCATACAAATACGGCAAAAGATTCCGGCAGCGCCGTACCGATGGAGCCGGCGAGGAAGAGCAGTGCCGCCAGGGCCATACTCGCCTTGCGGCCGAGGCGCGTGCTGCAGGGATCGGCACCCAGCGCGCCGGCGAGGCAGCCCACCAGCGCCGAAGAGATCGCCCAGCCCACTTCGGCGGGACTCAGTGAAAAGTAGTGCGACAGCGAACCGATGGCGCCGGAAATGACGGCCGTGTCGTAGCCGAACAGGAGGCCGCCGATGGCGGCGATGAGAGCAACGAGGCGAAGGTGGAGCGAGGCGTTCATAGAACCTTGGGTTGAAACGTGTAGCGAAGGTGGTCTTTCATGCGGATGTTAATCTGGTATTGGTCGGCAAGCGGTGCGCCGCTATAGGGTTGCAGGGGCATATAGGGCGCCGGGCCTGCTTCGGGTGTAATGGTAAAGTGCTTCCTGCCGCGGGCCTCAGCATCCTGAAGCACGGCGCGCCACCAGCTGCCGTAGCGGGCGAGCGCAGCGCTCCACTCGGGTGCGAAGGGGTCGGCAGCTTGTGGTCCCTGCGCGCCACCAACGCGGGCGTGCAGGTGTTGCACAAAAGGAAACACATGCGCCAGCGCTTCCTCCTGGTCTTCGAGCAGGCTCTCCGATACGGTGCAGAAGTGGCTGAAATCGCCCGTAAGACGCAGCGCCGGGAAGCGTTCCAGGTACGGCAGCAGGCCGGCCAGGTGAAACGAGAAGCGGCCGCGGTGGATCTCATGGAACAACGGGATGCCGCTATCGGCAGCGATCGCGTCGGCGGCTGCGATGATGCGGCAATTGTCTTCAAATGAATAATGGTCCTTGCCTGTATGCGCGTTGATCGCGTCGGGGCGCAGCGCCAACAGGAAGCGCAGGCGCTCTTCGTAGCGGCGTTGAAACGCTTCCGGTATTTCTACGGATGCTCCCGGCACGAGCTGCGCGATGAAGGCGAAGCCGGGGCGCTCCGCACGGATGGCCGCAAGGGCTTCTGCGAACTGCTCCGTGAAGCCGGGGCTGTCGGGGAAGTTGATCTCCACGCCATCGTAGCCTTCGGCCAGCGCGCCGTCAAGAAATGCCTGGGCGCCGAGTGCTTCGCGGCCCCAGTAAGGACAAAGGATCTTCAGTTCCATCAGGCTTCGTAGAGTACGGGGTTGATGGGCGATTTGATGATCTCTCCGATCTGCGCGCCGGGGCACCAGGTGGCCCAGTCGTGGGCCTGGTTGTCGTTCTCGGGCGCCTTCAGCCGCATGTCGCGGTCCATATAGATGATCGTCATCACGCGGCGCATGTCGGGTGTCTGATTGGCGCCGGCGCGGTGAAACACCCAGCCGGAGTGAAAGGAAATTTCCCCCACATCGAAAGGCTCCACCACGTGCTGGAAGTCGGTCACACGAAGGCGCTTCTGCATCACGGTCTCGCTTTCGTCGCCGATGGCGAGCTCGCGGCCCTCCACGATCACGTGCGAGCCGGCGCTGAATTCGAGCGGCCCCATCTCCAGCGGCGTGGCCTGCAGCGGGATCCAGGCCGTCACCGTGCGGTCGGTTTCGAGCGGCCAGTAATACTGGTCGGCATGCCAGGGCGTGATACCGCCGCCGCCTTCCTTGAACAGTGCCTGGTCGTGGTAGAGGCGCACACCTTCCACCTGCATCAGCGCTGCGGCGATGCCGCCGAGACGCTTGCTGAATACCAGCTCGCGCACGAGCTCGTCTTCGAGCCACAGGTTGAACAGCTGCAGGAATGCCTTGCCATAAGTATCGCGTTCCTCGAGCGGCTTGTCCACGGTGTTCATCTGGCGCACGCGCTCCGAAATGATCTCGTTGAAGAGCCGTACCGTAGCGGGGTCGAATACCTGTTTGAGTTTGATGAAGCGGTTGCGGTCGTAGAAGTCCACCTGCTCAGGCGTTAGCGTATAGGGTTCGTGCAGGGCGGCTCGTATGGAATCGGGAAGGGCAAGCATGGGCGCGTTTTGTGCAAACCTAGCCCCTCCGGCCGGCAGGCGCCGGTACGTTGCTGCCCAATACCGGCACTATATTGACCAACGAAGGTAGCCCGCGCCCACCGCTCATCGTATATTGTGCCGGTATGCGCGCGGCATTTGAAGAGATCAGCAGCAAAAAAGGCAATGCCTCCTTCGTGGCCTACGACCTGAAGGTGCCGGCCTTTCCGTTCAAGTGGCACTACCATCCCGAGTACGAGCTCACGCTCATCACCCGCGGGTCGGGGAAGCGCCTGGTGGGCGATTCGTACGAGCCCTTCGCCGCCGGCGACCTCGTGCTCATCGGCCCCAACCTGCCGCATACCTGGACCAGCGACCGCCCCCTGCGCGGCGGATCTACAGCCGTAGTCATACAGTTTTCGGAAAGCTTCGCCGGCGACTTCCTTCACTGGCCCGAAGCGGCTGGTGTAGCGGCACTACTCGAAGGGTCGGCGGCGGGACTGCACTTCCCCGCCCGTGCGAGTCGCGCCCTGGCGGAGCTGGTAACGGCCCTGCCCGCCCGCACGGGCATGGCGCGGGTGACGGCACTGCTGGAGATCCTGGGCGGTTTGTCGCGCCTCCGGAGTATGCCGCTGGCTTCGGCCTGGTTTGACGCCGCCCGTGGCTCCAAGGAAACGGAGCGCCGCATCAACAAGGTGTGCCAGCACATACAGAAAGCGTCGGCCCGCCCGCTGCCGCTGGCCGAGGCGGCCGCGTTGCTGCACCTGTCGCCGAGCGCCTTCTGCCGCTTCTTCAAACGCGTCACGGGCAAGACCTTCTCCGACTACCTCAACGACGTACGCACGGGCCACGCCTGCAGCCTCCTCACCGGCACCGACAAATCGATCGCCGAGATCGCCTTTGCCACCGGCTTTGAAAGCCTGACGTATTTCAACCGGGTGTTCCGCAAAAAGAAAGGACTATCGCCGAGGGAATATAGAGCGAGGATGCAGGAGTTGGGAAAAGAGGGGTGATTACATGAATACATGAGCAAATGATTACATGAGGTCAGAAATTCATCCCTCCCATCAAACCTCATGTACTCATGTAATCATGTAGTCATTTACTCTGCCCTTCCCCTATAAACGCCAGCACGGCTTCTTCCGCCTCTTTACACGCCTGCTCCAGGTCGTGATTCACGATGATTTTGTGGAAGTGGTGCTTGAACGAGATCTCGTAGGCGGCCTTGTTGATCCGCGCCTGGATGGAGTCGGGGCTTTCGGTGCCGCGGCCGGTGAGGCGGCGCTGCAGTTCCTCGATGGAGGGCGGCTCGATGAACAGGGAGAGGATGTTTTCGGGGTATTGCTGCTGGATGTGGATGGCGCCCTTCACGTCGATATCGAGCAGGGGCGTCTTGCCTTCGCTCCAGATGCGGCGCATCTCGCTTTTGAGCGTGCCGTAGTATTTGCCTTCGTACACCATCTCCCACTCCATGAATTCGTTTTTGTGGATGCGGTCCTGGAATTCGGCGACGCTCATGAAGTGGTAGTCGTGCCCGTTCTGCTCGGTGCCGCGCGGCTGCCTGGTAGCCGCCGATATGGAGAAGGCGAGGCGCCCGGGATATTTGCCCAGCAGGTAGCGGGTGATGGAGGTCTTGCCCGCGCCGGAGGGAGCGGTGAGGATGATGATCTTTCCGAAATCGGCGGACATGCGACGGGCGTTTAGTGCGCGGCGAAGATACGCGTTCGTCGCCGGGAGCAGCACAGGGCACCTATGCCCGGCATGCCGGAGGCATGCGCGTTTCACAACCCGGGATGAAATCCCCGGGAAACGAAACGACGCCACCCCGCATGCCGGAGGCATGCACGTTTCACAACCCGGGATGAAATCCCGGGCTGCTTACGCGACGGCAGCTTCCGGCATGCATCGAAACCTATGGCCGTTACAGCCCGGCATGTTATGCCGGGCTGTAAAGCGCGCATGCCTCCGGCATGCCAACCGTGCATGGCATACGACATGGCTGCCGCGATCATGCAGCACCCCGGTGTGCGGAATGATGAAATCATCATCCGGCCCCGTGAAAAATCCCGGATTTCGCTGTTGAAAAACACATGGCTATCGTTTCACCGTTCCGGAATTTCACAGACCAAAACGTGATCTATGTCCGACACCTGCATCCGTGCTCATTTTCACATGGTCTATGCGGTAAAATACCGCGCAGCGCTCATTGCTCCGGCCTGGCAGGGGCGCTTACACCAATACAGCATCGGACTTATTGAAGAACATGGTCACGACGTGCTCGCCCTCAACAGCATGCCCGACCATCTGCACGTGTTGCTTCGGTACAACATCAATGAAACCATTCCTCACCTCATGCAGCACCTCAAGCGCGACACCTCGCGCTGGATCAACGCGCAGGGGTTTGTGCGCGGCAAATTCGCCTGGCAAGTCGGTTACGGGGGCTTTGTGGTGGAACCATTCCGCATCGACACGGTGGTCAAGTACATCCGCAACCAGGAAGAGCACCATCGGAAGAAGACGATGCGGCAGGAGATAAAATTGCTGGTGGAGCGCGAAGGAATTCCGTACGACCCCCGGTATGGCTTCCAGGAACCGGAATGACCGCGCCCCCATCGCGCATGCCTCCGGCATGCACCGGGCCGCGTTGCCTGCGTACGCCCGGCAAAATATGCCGGGCTGCAAAACGCGCATGCCTCCGGCATGCTTCTGCCCCCGGACAGATAGAGGCCGCCTGCGACTGGGCCCTGGCACGGATCCGCGTACCGGAGGCAGGCACCGTACACCCCCCCGCCTAACCCCGGGCTGCCCGACGGGACGACACCCCCCGGCATGCCGGAGGCATGCGCGCTTCACAACCCGGGATGAAATCCCGGGAAACGAAACGACGGATGGCAAATCCCCCCGCATGCCGGAGGCATGCACGCTTCACAACCCGGGATGAAATCCCCGGGGGCGGATGGCATCGATGCATGCCAGAGGCATGCGCGCCGTGGGAGGGGCCGCATAAACCGTGTGCGGCGCAGGGCACATTTGCAGTAAGGCGGGACAAAAAAATACCCCGCTCATCACGGGGTATCTAAACCAAAAACTATCTACCTGATGACACATCAAGCTTCGTTCACCGCTTCCTTCTTCGGCCTCGATGCGGGGTCGATCAGTTTGCGGGCTTCCTTGTATTCAAAATAGAATTCCGGGTGTTTGGATTTGTAAAACGCAGCGTTCCGGTCCATCCGCTTTTTGAGGCCGTCGTTGGTTTGTGCAATGAGTTTCTTCAACTCGTTGGTCTGCGTGCTGCGGGCCGTGGTGGTTTTGCGCGGCGCATCTTTTTCTTCCTTGAAAAGGCCCAGGGCAGCAGTGAAGCCGGTGATTGATTCGTCGGTGATCCCGTTTTCGGCACCGCCGGCAAGGGCCGTGTGGGCATCTTCCGCAATGAGGGTACACACCGCGTGCAGGCGGGCATCGGAGAGCTTGTCCAGCTTCGGCTCCGTCCAGGTGTTGCGGGCTTCCATGTCGGCAAGCCCTTCTTCGTTGGCCCAGCCCGCTGCCAGGGAGCTCAGCACGGCACCGGTGGCGCAAATGATCTCGCGCGTCGTCTTTTTGGCGCCGCCGCCCTGCTGGTTCTTTTGCTGGCGCAGCACCGCCGCATCGATGCGGTTCACCTGCCCATTCAGCCACAAAACTGCCTTTTGAAACGCCGGGCTGAGTGCAACCAGGGCCTGATTTTCTTTGCAAAACAAGAGAATGGCGCCGTACATGGCGATGTAACGGTTTTGAACTTTGGTCATCACTTTTAAATTTTAGCGTTAAAAAATAAAAGTGTTTTTAAGGTAGCAGTCGGTTTCAAAGGGGGCGGAAGACAAGACCAATATAACTCATCTTTCGGAAAAAACAAATGGGTAGCTTTCCGCGCCAGCAGACCCGCCCCTGGTTCCGACAGTTGCTTCCGCGACGACGACAGATGCCTCCGCGCCGACGGGCCATGCTTCCGCGAGTACGAGAGATGGCTCCGCGGCAACGAGAGATGCTTCCGCGGCGACGATAGATGCTTCCGCGGCAACGATAGATGCCTCCGCGGCGGCGATAGATGGCTCCGCGGGTCCAACAGCAGGCTCCGCGGCGACGTTAGCGGCCTCCGCGGGTCCATTAGATGCTTCCGCGGCGACAATAGCGTGTTCCGCGGCTACAACAGCATTTTGCTTTTGATTATCAACCGATTGCAGGTTGGGGTAGGTCTCGGCCCGTTCGCCGTGCCGCCCTTCGCTGCGCCGTCGCGTGCCCCCCGTGCCTGCGCGGTCCGGCTCTCCTCGGAAATAGGCGATCATCGCGGACGAAAATACCCCGCCGATCGCCCGTTCCGGTGCCCCGGAAGCGAACGCCGGGCCTGCCGGCCCGGCGTTACCCGTTAGTGCTTGTTGCGCGGGTCATCGGCTGGATTGATGTAGGTGATGGCGAAGGGCCCCATACCGTGCACCTGCACGACGG
>NZ_SKFH01000038.1 GCF_004343705.1 Flaviaesturariibacter aridisoli | reverse complement strand
TCGGTATGCACGCCCTGGTTGATGGTGAGGTGGAGGGTCGCGGTGTCGGGACAGCCGTTGGCACCGGTGGAGAAGAAGTTGTAGTTGCCCGAGGTTGTGTACGTGGTGCCATGCCACACATATTGGGTACACGCTGTTGCCGTCGTATCGGTATGCGCGCCCTGCTTTACCGTAAACGTCAGCGTAACCGTGCTGTCGCAACCCTGCGCCGAAGTGAGCACGGCCTGGTAGCTTCCCGCGGCACCCAGGCGCTGTCCGTTCCAGCTGTACGGAAGCTGCCCCGAGCATACCGAAATGCTTTGCGTCGACGTTACATTCGGTGTTACCGTCACGGTCGTCGTCGCCGTTCCCGAACAACCGCTTGTCGTGCCCGTTACCGTATACGTCGTTGTGGCCGCCGGGCTTGCAGTGACAGTAGATGCCGTCGTTGCCGATAGCCCCGTGGGTGGGCTCCACGAATAGGTGGTTGCCCCCGAAGCCGTCAGCGTTGTGCTCTTGCCGGCACAGATCGCCAGCGACGCAGTCACCGCAACCGTTGGATTCGGATTCACCTGCAGCGTGGCTGCTGCCGTACCGGCGCAGCCATTGCTGTTCGTTGCCGTCACCGAATAAGCGCCCGCAACCGATGTCGTAAAGCTAGCTACGCTACCCGGGGGCGTTGCACCCGAAGGCACCGTCCAGGCATAGGTGTAGGTTCCAGCCGGTGTCGCAGTTGCCGAGACCGTCGCCGGAAGCGCGTTGGCGCAGACCGCCGGTGCATTCACCGTCAGCACCGGGTTGGCCAGCACGGTCAGCACCGCGAAATCATAGGTTGCCGTGCCGCAGAGCCCCGTCACCGTCACCCGGTACCGGTTCCCGTTCATCGTCACCGTTACATTGGTCAGCGTGAGCGTGCTGCTGCCGCTTCCGACCGCCGTACTGCTGCTGCCCGACGGACCGAAGTCGAACCATTGGTAGGTAAGCGGACCGGTGCCCGTTGCCGCTACGGTAAACGTGGCAGTACCGCCGGCGCACACCGTAACGTTGGCTGGCGGCGTCGTGATCACGGTTTTCGGGTTCACCGTAATGGTAAACGTCTTTGGCGTTCCCGTGCAGGTAACTCCGTTCGTGGTCACCTTGGGTGTTACCGTGATCGTTGCCGAGATAGGCGTTGTACCTGTATTCGTCGTAACAAACGACGCAATGTTGCCAGTGCCGCTGGCGCCCAGGCCGATCGCCGTATTGCTGTTCGTCCAGCCATAAGTTACCCCGCTGGCGGGTGTTCCGCTGAAGGTCACCGCTGTGCTGTTGGCACCGGCACAAAGGGTCTGGTTTGCTGGCTGATTGACAACCGGTATCGGGTTGATTGTCACTGTAATTGCTGCACGCGAGCTCTCGCAGCGTTCTGGGCCAATTTGGCTCACATAGTACGTGGTGCTGCCGACAGTTGCCGAAGAAGGTGTCGGCGCAGTAGGCGACCCAGTACCCCCTGAAGCCGATGTGTACCAAAGCAGTGTGTAACCCGGGTTGGCCGTGGCCGTCAACGGGCTGGTCGTCGCGCCCTGGCAATATGTCACCGGTGTGGTCACCCTCGGCTTCGGGGGCTTGTCGCTGACCGTCACGGTGATCGCGGCGCGGGGGCTTTTACAACCGCCGCTGGTTTGCTGGATTACATAGTAGGTAGTCGTTCCTTCTGTATTGGTCGACGGCGTTGGGGCCGTCGCAGACCCAGTGCCACCGGTTGGCGTCGTATACCACAGCAGTGAGTTGCCGCTGCCGGCCGTAGAGGTAAGCGGCACCGCGATGTCGTCCTCGCAATAATACACGGGCGCGGTTACGGGTGCGGCCGGCGTGGTCTGCACCGTATATTGCGCAGATCCCGAAAAGCTTTCCACGCAGCCGCCGTTCCTGTACTTCGCCCGGTAAAAACCGGTAGGCGAGCCGGCCGGCGGGGAATAGCTCGTGGAGAAGTTGCCGATGTTAGAAGTCGTGGTTGTATTCGGAATATCCATCCAGTCGACACCGTTCGCGCTGTATTGCCAGGACATGGTCATAGTGCCATTGCCGCCGTTGCCCGACGAGGTGAACGTGACGGTCGGCCCCGACCCGGCGCTGCTGCACCCGATCTGCGAAACCGGGTCGGTGCGGACGTTTATCGGCGCGCCGATATGTAAGGTCACGGCCTTCGAAGCCACTTGGCCGCAACTGTTCGTGTATACGGCCCGATACCTTTTGCCATCCTGGCTGGGCGAAGCATTAAACGAATAAATGGGATTGGTAGCACCGTTGATGTTTGACCAGGTGACGCCCCCATCGGAAGATACCTGCCATTGTACCGTGGGCGCCGGCGTCCCGGTGGCGCTGGTAACGAGACTTATCGGACTCTGCTGGCAACCCACTGTGTCCAAAGGCAGGTCTCTCGTGATCACCGGTGTCGTGCCGGTTGCAACCGTTGCTGTTGCTGTGCTGCTGCAACCGGCTGCATTAGTGCCGGTCACCGTGTAGTTGGTTGCCGAAGAAGGGTTGGCGGAAACCGACGCTCCGCTCGTTCCCGACAAACCTGTAGCCGGGCTCCAGGTGTACGTGCTGACGCCGCTCGCGGTGAGCGTAGTTGCCACACCATTGCACACGGTCGTCGTTGTAGGCGAAACGGTGACAGTAGGTTTGGGGATGACTGTGATCGTCACCATTGCCGTGCCGGTGCAGCCTGCAGCGCTAGTGCCGGAAACGGTGTAGGTCGTCGTGCCGACGGGATTCGCCGTTACCGGTGATCCGCTCGTAGCCGAAAGTCCCGTTGCCGGCGACCAGCTATAGGTCGCCGCGCCGCCGGCGGAAAGCGTACTGCTGCTTCCCGTACAAATACTGGAAGGCGCCGCCGATGCCGTCACAGTCGGGTTTGTATTCACTGTTACAGTTACCTGTGCCGTATTGCTGCAGCCACTTGCGTCAGCGCCAGTGACGGTATAGGCGGTCGTGGTTGCCGGGCTGGCTGTTACCGAAGCACCGGTTGTAACGGAAAGTCCCGTAGCGGGGCTCCAGGTATAGGTGCTGGCGCCACCCGCGGTCAGCACTTTGTTGCCGCCGCTGCATATGGCCGACGAGGGCGAGACGGTTACCGAAGGCAGGTTGTTCACCGTAACGGTGACGGTCCTTGTATCAGTGCAGCCACTGGCATTGGTGCCCGTTACGGAATAGGTTGTAGTAGTCGTTGGATTTGCTGTTACCGAAGATCCGCTGGTGGACGACAGGCCGGTTGAAGGGCTCCAGCTATAGGTGCTGGCGCCACTGGCGGTGAGGGTCGCGCTGCCCCCGGCGCAGATCGCCGCCGGTGTGGCAACGGAGACGGTCGGATTCGGATTCACCGTTACTGTAATCGTTTCCGTAGAAGTACAACCGGCACTGTTGGTACCCGTGACCGTATAAGTGGTCGTCGTCGTCGGACTGGCGGAGACGCTGCTGCCAGTCGTGGCGGAGAGCCCCGTGGAAGGACTCCAGCTGTAGGTGCTGGCGCCGCTTGCCGTAAGGGTCGTGCTGCCGCCGCTGCAAATGCCCGGGTTCGAGGCGGTTACGTTTACGTTCGGCGCCTGGCCAACGGTGACGGTCACCTGGTCGGTGCTGCTGCAGCCATCCGAGTTGGTGCCGGTCACCGTGTACGTAATGGTACTCGTGGGGCTGGCGGTAACGGTATTGCCGGTGGCAGCCGAAAGACCGGTGGCCGGGCTCCAGCTGTAGCTGCCGGCGCCGCTTGCAGTCAGCGTTGCATTGCCGCCTTCGCAGATTTCGGCGGGGTGCGCCACGGTTACATTCGGTGCGGCAATGATGGTCACGGGGTAGGTGGCGCTCGCCGGGCAGTTGTCCGGCGCTTCGAGGTATTGCACCGTCACGCTGCCGCTGCCGGCCGATCCCCAGTTGACGGTAATGGCGTTGCTGCTGCCGCCCGAAGCTACCGACCCGCCGTTGACGGTCCAGCTATAACCGCTGTTGCCGCCATCGGTGCTGTAGCTCGCACCGCTGCTGTTAGCGCATACCGTCGCCGGCCCGCTGATCGTCGCCGTCGTGGCGGTTACCGCCAGGTTGCGCACCGGGCTGGTCAGGGTGCAGGTGGACGGACTGCCCGTGGCGGAAAAAGTAACCTGCACGCTGTATGCGCCTGCATCACCGCTGTTGGCGTTGGTGACGGTGAACGATGCCGAATTGCTATTGGAGAGGGGATTTCCGTTCAGCAGCCACTGGTATTGCGTGGCATTGTCGTTGGTGCTTACTGTAAACGTCTGGTCGCCGCCGGGACAGATGCGGCTGTTGCTGTTTTGCGGACTCATACCCGTAATAACGTGCACCTGGAGCGCCGCGCCGGTTGATGTGTCGCCGCAGTTGGCGTCATCGGTAACAACGAGGCGGTACTCTGTGCCGTCAACATTCGGTGCCGCCCCGATCGAAGAAAGGTCGAGGGAGACCGGGGAGGTCGAGGTGGTTCCGGAGGCGCCGGGGATGTCGGTGAACGAGCCATTGGGTGCCTTTCGTTGCCATTGGTAGTTGACGCTGCCGCTCGCCGTGAAGCCGGCTTGGAATGTGGCCGATCCGCCGCTGCAACCGGCCTGCGTCGAAGGCTGCGCGCTGATCTGCGGGCACTGCGCAAAAACCGGCGCGCCGGCAAGCAAGCAAAGGACCGCCAGCAGGTGCCGGCGGCCATTGCGGTTGTCAGTCAAGGAGTGCTTTTTACCAGCGGTATACCAGGCGTGAAAATGATCGGAAAGGGCGCCGTTGATGGCGGCGCTGCGGCTCCGGTCGGAGCTTTTGCAAAGCCCCGGGCAGATATGATCCCATAAAGAGGACGCTCTCCCTAAAGACATGTCGGATGCCGGTTATCAGGTTAGCAATACACGTTTTGTCGGTGCCGGCACAGTCGGGTGCACCGGTGGTGGTGGGACACAAGGGTGCCACGATTTGTTTCAGTAAGCTGTACAGAAAGATGAGGGGGAGTTGGGAATAAATTAACAAAAAAGGAGCCATACTCGTCAATAAGTGCCGCTGATTGGCATAGGCGTTTTTATTTATACTTACTGAACTTAGGAACAGGCATTTGCGCAGTTGGTTTTTTAGGCTGCGGTCGTGCTTCCGCCGCTGCGCATCGGCTGTCGCCACCAGCCCCGGGGCGGTTCATCACCAACCACTTCCACAACCGGGCGAACAGCTCCGTTGAAAGCTGGTCCGTATTTCTACAATAAAAAACCGTTGGCGCCCTGCTGCGCCAACGGGTTGAACAAGACGGCAAGCCAGTCTAGAGCCGGAGCTTGACGCCGCCGTTTACGACAAAACCTTCCACGGGAGCATAGATGTCTTTGAACTGCGGTGATTCCATCGTTCCTGTATAAAGGGGTCCAAAGCGTGTCTGCCGGGTGTCGGTGAAGTTTTCGAAATTCACAAATACCCCGATATGCTTCCAGCTGCGCTCTGCCATAAAGCCGGTGATCCAGTAGGGACGGCCACTATCGCCATCGCTGAGCAGCTGGCGGCTGAAGTAGTAGGCTTCCAGCCCGAGCTTCCACTTTTCCTCCACTTCCCACATCAGTACGTTGTTGAGGCGGTGCTTCGCCGTCAGCGGCAGCGGGCTGCGCGAAACTCCGAAGTGCGTGTTGGCATCGGTATAGGTGTAGCCAAGGAACAGCTTGAAGTTCCCGTAGGTCAGCCTTGCGTTTATTTCGGTGCCCTTGCTGTCGAAATGTCCGGCCGCATTCAGGAAGGCAATCCCGCCGGCCGTCTCCGTCGGCAACAGCGGCCCGTTGAGCCGGGTGTAGAAGAGGAGCGTGTTGACACTTACGCCCAGGCGGCCGAGCTGGGCGCGGTAGTGCAGGTCCCAGTTGAGACCGGCGGAACGCTCGTTTTTCGTAGCGGCCGCATCGATCGGGAGCACAGCCCGCAGCTGGATCCGCTCCGCCTCTTCGGTAAACACGGTAGGCGTTTTGTACCCGAGTCCGCCGCCAAGGCGCGTCACCAGGTTAGTAGAAATACGGTAAAGCGCCGAAACGCGCGGCATCAGCTCAAAGCCGTACCCGTTGCTGACGTAGTCGCCGCGCAGGCCGCTTTCGAAGGTGAGCCGCCCGTTCAGTTGCCACGCGTTTTGTACAAAGAGGCCAAAGGTCTGCAGCCCATAGTCGAGCGCGGTGCCCGACGGCTTTCGTTCGCGCAGGGCGTCGCTGAGGAAGTTGGCGCCGGTCACCCATTGCACCCGTTCGTTGTGCCAGTTCCAGGTCAATTCCGAAAAGCCGGACTGTTGGCGGGCATCAAAGCGGTATCCGGGGATGCTGATGACGCGGTCGAACACCGAGAAGCTGTTCTTGAATTGCAACTGGCTGTGGTCGGAGAGGCGGTGGGCAATGCCCAGCTGCGTGGTCACGCGGCCGGTCTCGTTGCGCTCGAAAAAGCCCAGACCGCCTTCGCGTACCGTAGTGATGTTGCCCCCGGTGCGGTCTTCGCCGATATAGGAAACGCCGATATCCGCTGTCGTCCGCTTTCCATAAAGGAAGAGCCGCGGGTTCACGGTGTAGCGTTCCGATTTAGGGATCGCCGTAAAGCCGATACCTGCCGGGTCGTACGGCGCCGTGCTGTTGCGGGCGGCGTACACGGTGAGCCCGGCGTGGCCGTAGCGCTGGCTGTAATAGCCGCTTGCATCGAAACCGCCGGCGCTGGTGGCGTTGAGCAGGAAGCTCAGCTCGCGTGCCTTCCCGGGCGTTTTCGACACCAGGTTGACGAGGCCGGCAATGGCGCCGCCGCCATAGAGTGTAGACGCCGATCCTTTGATTACTTCTACCTGGCGCAGGTCAAGCGGTGCAATCTGCAGGATGCTGAGTCCGCCGGAAAAGCCGGCGTATAACGGATAGCCGTCGCGCAGCACCTGCGTGTACCTGCCGTCGAGTCCCTGGATGCGGATGCCGGCGTTGTAAGAGGTGGCGGAGGTCTGCTGGGTCTGGATGCCGGTACTCTCGCTGAGCAGCATGCGGATGTCGCCCGGCTTCATGTTGCCTTTCTCGGCCAGCTCTTCCCCGCTGATCACTTCGGTGCGCGTAGGCGTGTTGGCAATGCTGCGGCTCGTGCGGGTGGCGCTTACCACGATGGTTTCTTCTTCGTCTTCTTCGGTTTCCGCCAGGCGGATCTGCAGCAGGCTGTCGAGCGGGAAGGTAAGTGTCAGGTGCTGTGCTTCATAGCCCACGAAGGAAAGGGTAAACTGCTGCGTCCCGTCAGGAATGCCGGTCAGCAGCAGGAGTCCGTTGCTGTCGGCGGCGATGGTTCTGGAGCCTTGCAGCCACTGCAGCGTGGCGCCCGGCAAGGGTTCGCCCGCCGCGTTGGCCACGCGGGCGCGAAGGGTGGACTGGGCTTGCGCCGCCAACTGAAGGCAGCACAGGAACAGCCCTGTCAAAAGGGTTCTCATGATGGTTGTTTGAAATAAAAAGATGGGTTACCGTAGAAATACGGTCAGGCGCGGGGTGGTTGCCAGAAGGAGCGGTACACCGGCTGCGGTGGGGCAAAGGTTTCGCGGGCTGCATGCTGCAGGCCGGGAAGGAGCGGGGGCTGCGGGAGTTGGATAGCTTTGCTCGTAGAGACGAAGCCGGGACAGGTTGCGCAGGCAAAGAAGGGTGAGCAGGAGCCGTCTCCCTTGTCGTCCTGCTCATGGCCCGCACTGGCGTGCTCCGAAGCGCAGTCATCGAAGCTGCAGCAGGGCGTAAGCGTCGCGGCGGACACCAGCAGGAGCAGCAGGATGACGAAAAAGCGTTTCACGCGGCGAAGGTAATGGTGCCGGCGCGGGCACTCAAATCAAAAACTACAGCGCTGTTGCAGCTGCACCGAAAAAATGTACCGTCCTCCTGTAACCTTTCGGTTCCATCGCCACACTATAGGTGCAAACGTACCTCCTATGCTGTATGTTGCCATCGGCTTGCTCGCCCTGGCCCTGGACTTTGGGCTGCACATTCGCACCGCCTCCTCGCATTTCCGGTGCGCCGCTGTGGCCGGTGGGGCCGCAGCTTTGCTGACGGAACTCATCGGCAGTGTCGGCGTTTTCCGGCGGCAAAAGGAAGCACTACCGGCATTGCTGTACCACGCAGCGCGCGCGTTCGTGCTGCTGTCCTATGGCCTGCTGGCCGCCAAAGGCGCACGGCATTTCCCGGAGCCCTTCCGTGCCGCTAAAACCGGTGTCATGATGCGCGTTATTTTGCCGGCCGCGCTGATTTTCGGAAATTACATCGGCGGACCGCTGGTCTATACGTATCGCGTAGGCATTCAAAAAAAAGTCCCATGATCACCCAATCATCCATTGACAACGGTTATGTGCCCGACGAGCTGATCGTGCAACGTGTGCTCGATGGGGAGACGCTGCTCTTCGAGTTGCTCATCCGGCGCTACAACCCGCTTCTGTACAAGATCGCACGGACCTACGGCTTTGGCCATGAAGACACCGAAGACCTGATGCAGGAAACGCAGGTGGCAGCGTACACCGGCCTGCGTGGATTTCGTGGCGCGGCTTCGTACAAAACCTGGCTTACGCGCATTCACCTCAACCAGTGCTACCACCGCCTGCAGGAGCAGCAAAAGCGCACGCAGGTAGTGGCCACGGCGGATGTACCGGAAGGGCCTTCGGCTGATGCCGGCGGCGAGATCGCGCGCCGCGAGCTGACGCGGTTCCTCGAGCAAAGCCTGCAATCCATGCCGCTCATCTACCGCAGCGTGTTTGTGCTGCGCGAAGTGGAAGGCTTTTCCGTGGCTGAAGCGGCCCAACTGCTCGGCATCACGCCGGTGAATGTGAAGGTGCGGCTTAGTCGCGCCAAGGCACTGCTGCAAAAAGGACTCGAGCGACGCTACAACACTGCCGACCTCTACGAATTCCACCTGAAATATTGTGACCAGATCGTACACTATGTCTTCCGCAAAATCCAACAACTGCCACCCGCTCCGGGTGCGCCAATTCGTGAGCAATGACCCGGCCGGTGCGGCCCGGGAGCTGGAGCAATGGCTCGAAAGCTTTGAAGGACAGGTATGCCAGCTCGCGCAATCGCAAGGCGAAAGGCAAGGCCGGTTCCTGTTCGTGATCACCGTGCTGTACGAGTAGGAGCGCTGCCTGGATGCGCTAACAGGGCCGGGCCCGAAGGTGCCTGCGGCAGCTCGGGTCGTTGCCCGATGCGTACGGCTTCGTCGCGACGAACGCAGGCTGTCTCGATAAGAAGGAGGAATAGCGCTACCCGGTGCCTGATCAATCGAGTTTTACCCGGGCCAGCGTGGCGGTTCCTTTTTTGCCGGCCTCGCTGGAAAGGTACAATTCACCGCCGGGCGAAAAGCAGAGGCCTTCCGGCTGCGGGAACACCGACTTGTCGAGTTCGATCACCCGCTCCACGTTGCCCCTGGCATCCGTGACCAGCAGCTCCGAGCGCGGCCCGTCGAGCACGTATAAGCCCTGCCCGCCCGGGATGAGCACATTGTCGGAAGGACGTATGGTCCCGGCCTTTTTCTTCTTGCCTTTCTTGCCGGAAGCAGGCGCCGCGTTATCCGAGGCGATGTAATAGGCAGCCTCTGTGCTGAACTGTTTTGTGGCGAGATCGAAGGGGTAAACGCCCTTGCGCGAGGCATCGCTGAGGTCCGCTTCCTTTACCCCGATCAGCAGGCGGTTGCGGGCCGCGTCGTAGCTGAGCGACTCGCAGTCGTTGTGGTTGGAGAACGGGCCCTGGTAGGTGCGTACCTCGGGCTTGCCGGCGCCCCGTGTTATCTCGAACAACATACCGTCGCTGCGCAGCACGTAATAGGTGTTGCCCGCGATCGCCAGTCCCTCAAAGTCGCCTTTCCCCGCAAACGTGAACTGGTCTGCCACCTTGCCCGCGCCGATGTCGTAGAAGTAGATGATGCCGTCATTGTCCTGCACGCAGGCAATGCGGTTGTTGCCGGCCCAGGCGATGGCCGACACTTCCCGGAGCGCTTCGGGAAGGTCCCAGCGCTGCTTTATGTGCACGGACCCGCTTTGCAGCGCGGCTACCGTCGCCGCGGGCGACGTTTTACTTTTTCCGTAATAGAAATAGAGGCCGGCGGCTACGCACAGCACTGCAATGATCCCGATCACATCTCCTCGTTTCATAGCCTGACTTGAATGAACCCATTGCTCCGCAAACGGGATGCCGGTCCGAAACTTTGCGATGTATACCCCTTTCCCCTTACCTTAGCCCTACTGCTGCTTGCTGCCTTAAAACCACCGAATACCATGGTTCACCGGACCTTGCTCTGGACCTTTCTGTTTTGTATCGCAGCAGTCCTGCCCGCACGTGCGCAGATCTGTACCGGCGCGCTCGGCGACCCGATCGTCAACATCACCTTTGGCGCGGGCGGCAACCCCGGTCCCGCGCTCAGTAGCAACGTCGTAGGCGGCTACCAATACATCAGCGGTGATTGTCCCGGCGACGGCTTCTACGGCATCCGCAACAGCACGGTTAACTGCTTTGCTTCTTCCTGGCACAACGTTACGACCGATCATACCGGCGATCCCGGCGGCTATTTCATGCTCGTCAATGCCAGCTTCAGCCCAGGTGTTTTTTACCAGGACACGATCCGCGGGCTCTGCTCCGGCACCACCTACGAGTTTTCCGCCTGGGTGCTCAACGTGCTGCGCACCGGATCCTGTGGCACCGGCGCCGTGCAGCCCAACCTGACCTTCCGCATCGAAGCCCCCGATGGCACGCTGCTGCAGGTATACAACACGGGGAACATCAACCCGTCGGCGTCGCCCGAATGGCGGCAGTTCGGTCTTTCTTTCACCACGCCTCCCACGGTGGGCAGCGCCGTGCTCCGCATCCTCAACAACGCGCCCGGCGGCTGTGGCAACGACTTGCTCCTCGACGACATCACCTTCCGCGCCTGCGGCCCGATCATGACGCCGGGCTTTGTCGGCACTGCAGGCACCACGCAAAATATTTGCTTCGGTGTGGCCGCCAGCCCACGTCTCACCGTGGCCCTGTCTACCGGCTACAACAACCCGCGCTTCCAGTGGCAGCGCAGCGTCGACAACGGACCATGGGTCGATATCGCCGGCGCCAGCACACAGTCGTACGATGCGCCCTTTACCGCGGGCACCGCGCCCGGCAACTACCGGTTCCGCCTCGCGGTGGCCGAAGCTGCCAACTGGGGCACCGCCACCTGCACGGTCTACTCGCCGCCGCTGACGGTTTTCGTGATCGCCCGCCCACCGGCGCTGTCGGCTTCCAACACCGGCCCGGCCTGCGCCGGGGGCAGCCTGGAGCTCAAAGCCAGCGGCGCCGCCACCTATAGTTGGAGCGGTCCCGGCGGGTTCAGCGCTACCGGCAGCAACGTTACCCTGGCACCGCTCGACGCTTCCCGCTCAGGCATTTACACCGTGCTGGCCACCGACTCGTACAATTGCTCCTGGAGCGAATCCACCACCGTCGACGTGCGGCCCCGCCCGGTGGCCGCGGTGGCGGACGATACGTTGGCGTTCTGCCAGGGTGCCGGCACCCAATTCAGCGCGTCTGGCGGCGCCGGCTATGAGTGGCAGCCACTCAACTACCTGAGCGACCGCCTCGCCGCCAACCCATTCGCCAACCCGCCTGATACGATGACCTACCGCGTTATTGTCACCTCGGGCAACTGCAGCGATACCGCCACCGTGCAGGTGAATGTATGGCACCGGCCGGAGGCCGACTCCGGCCCCGACCGCGTGCTCTTTTTGGGCGATACACTGCACTTGGCGGGCAGCGTGCGCGGCAACGACTGGAGCGCTGTATGGACGCCGTCTTATTTCCTGGGCGATCCGGCTTCGTTGCAAACGACAGCCGCCCCGCAACAGGACACGGCCTACGTGCTCAGCGTCGCCTCGCTGATCGGCTGCGGGGCCAGCAGCGACACGATGCGGGTGCGCGTATTCCGACGCATCGAAATACCCAACGTCTTCACCCCGAACGGGGACGGCCGCAACGACCGCTGGGAAGTGGAAGCCCTCAGCGCCTACCGTAGTTATACGGTCGACCTGTTCAACCGGTACGGGCAGCCCGTCTACCATACCGAAAACAGGGCGCCACTTTGGGATGGAACGCTTCAGGGCAAGCCCCTGCCGACGGGCACCTACTACTATGTACTGCGCATCGGCGACACGGGCCAGCGGCTCAATGGCTTCGTGGATCTCATCCGGTGAAAATGAGCTAGCTTGCCGCCTGCATGCTGCCGCTGAAAG
Source organism: Flaviaesturariibacter aridisoli (assembly GCF_004343705.1). Classification (GTDB taxonomy): domain Bacteria; phylum Bacteroidota; class Bacteroidia; order Chitinophagales; family Chitinophagaceae; genus Flavisolibacter; species Flavisolibacter aridisoli. Next base: position 20,084 of record NZ_SKFH01000038.1, on the reverse strand, counting down.
ACCTCGAGGAACAACTGCTGCACCGCGAAGAGCCGCGTGGGCCCGCCGCCGCGGTAGCTGATGGCCGGAAGCTGCTCGTGCTGAAGCAGTACCGCTTTCACAAAAAGCTCGAGCTCCAGTTGTTCAGCGCCCCGGTAACCAGGGAAGGCAAATTCAAGAATCCGCTGACGCCGATCGATCCGCTGGAAGCGGTCCTCCAGACCGAAGACCCCGACGAGCTGCGCTTCTATGCCGCCGTCAGCCGATTCCAGAACAATCCCACGGCGCCGGCAGTACCGGCCGACTTCGCGGCGCTGCAAACGGTGTGGGAAAACGCGGCCGGTTTTACAATCTGTGTGCACGATAAAGACTTTTCCGAAAGCATCGTTGCGGGATCGGTAAAGCCCATCACCACCGGCACTGGCCTGCACGACCTGGCCCTGCTGGTGGCACAGACCGACGGTTTCTACGACATCCGCCCCCAACTGACCCTTGAGGGCGCCGCGGTGGACCTGCGCACCGTGCACCTGCTCTATGGTTACTTTCTCCGGCAGGGCGATCGCCTCTTTCTCCCCCAAAGCCTGCAGTTGCTCAAGGCGCTGCGCTTTTTCCTGCAATACCCCGCCGGCATGCGTCTGCGTCCCGACGACTTTGGCGCCTTTCAGAAAACCATTCTTGCGAAACTTGAAGAGCAGCTAAGCGTTGTTTATACCTATGCCCGCCCGCTGCCCCGGGCCGAGGGCGATGCGCTCGGCCTGTATACTCCCCCCGAGCGTCTGATCTACCTCTCCGAGCTGGGCTCCTATGTGTTGATCAACCCGGTGATGAAATACGGCGACAGTGAAGTGCCGCTGCGCTCGCGCAAGGCAGTGTATGCCACCGGCGCGAAGGGCGAGCTGTACCAGCTGCAGCGCGACGATGACGCGGAAACGAATTTCCTCGCGATGCTCCTGCAGCAGCACCCGCACTTCGGCGAGCAACTCGGTGAAGGGCTCCCGTATTTCTACCTGCACCGCCGCCGCTTTCTCGACGAAGGCTGGTTTCTCGAAGCCTTTGACCGCTGGCGAAGTGAAGGCGTCGGCGTGCTGGGCTTCGCGGCGCTGAAGGGAAACAAATACAATGCGCGCCGGCCCGAAGTGAGTGTGCGCCTGCGCAGCGGCATCAACTGGTTCAACGCGCTCATTGGCGTGCGCTACGGAAAACAAAAGGCCTCGCTGGCGCAGGTGCAGCGCGCGGTACGCAACCGCAGTAAATACGTAACGCTCGACGACGGCTCCCTCGGGTTGTTGCCCGAAGATTGGGTGCGGCAATTCGACGCCTGGTTTGCCGCTGCCGAGCCCGAAGGGGAGGAGCTGCAGGTACCCCGCGCGGCCTTCAAAACATTACGCGAACTGTTTGCGGAAGAAACCTGGGACGACGACGTGCGCCGCTCCGTGCATCTTTACGAATCCACCCTGCTCCGCTCCGGCGCCATACCGGGTTACGCATTACCCGAAGGACTGCAGGCGACCCTGCGTCCCTACCAGCAGCGCGGCTACGACTGGCTGCGCTTCCTCGACGAACAGAACCTGGGCGGCTGCCTGGCCGACGATATGGGCCTGGGCAAGACCGTACAGGCCATTGCCCTGCTGCTGGCGCAGCGGGAAGCGGGCCGGGACGAGCCCGACCTGGTAGTAGTGCCTACTTCTTTGTTGTTCAACTGGGAAGCGGAGCTGCGGCGCTTTGCACCGGGCCTTCGCGTGGGAACGCTGTACGGCACCACTCGTGTGCCGCTGCTGAAAAACATGGAGCGCTACGACGTGGTGCTCACCACCTACGGCACGTTGCTGACGGACCGTCACTGGCTGGAGCAGCAATCCTTCAACATCGTGCTCCTCGACGAGGCGCAGCAGATCAAGAATCCATCGTCGCAACGCTACGAGGCCGTAAACCGGCTGAAGGCACGCGTCCGCTTTACGCTCACGGGTACGCCGGTGGAGAACGGCACCCTCGACCTGTATGCACAGCTATCGTTTTCTTCGCCGGGGCTGCTCGGCAGCCCGCGTGCTTTCCGGGCGCTCTTTTCGGTGCCCATCGACCAGTTCAAGAACAGCCGGCGCGCCGCGGAATTGCAGCAGCGCGTGGCGCCCTTTATCCTGCGCCGCACCAAGGCGGAAGTGGCATCGGAGCTCCCCGAGAAGACGGAGCTCGTGCTACATTGCCCGATGGGCGCCGGGCAACGCAAAGCCTACGACGCCTGCGAAGCCGAGTTCCGCGCCTTCCTCGAAGGAAGCGCCGACGAAGAGGTAGAACGCAACACCCTGCACGTGCTCCGCGGACTAACGCGCCTGCGGCAGATCTGCAACTCACCCTTGCTGCTCGGCGGCGAGCACGTGGGTGCCGATGCCTCTTCAAAGCTGGACGTCTTGCTGGAGCAGCTCGAAAGCATCGTGCCGGGGCACAAGGTGCTGGTGTTCTCGCAGTTCGTGTCGATGCTCACGCTGATCAAAACGGCGCTCGGCCAGCGCGGCATCGGTTACGCCTGGCTCACCGGTAGCACCCGCGACCGCGGCGCCGCCGTAAAAGCCTTCCAGGAAGACGCGTCGGTGCGGGTGTTCCTCATCAGCCTCAAGGCCGGCGGCACCGGGCTGAACCTTACCGAAGCCGATTATGTATTCCTCGTTGACCCATGGTGGAACCCCGCCGTGGAAAACCAGGCCATCGACCGCGCCTACCGCATCGGGCAGGAAAAGCACGTGATCGCCACGCGGCTGATTTGTCCCGATACGATCGAGGAAAAGATCCTGCAGTTGCAGGAAACGAAGCGCAGCCTCAGCGGTGAGCTCGTAAAAAGCGACGGGGCCTTCGTGCCCTCATTCTCGCGCAGCGAATGGCTGCAACTACTCGCGCATTAGGCAAGTTCACCAGCCCCGGACTGATTGGCCATGGCCGGCCCGGCGCTACCTTCCGGGTCTCAACCCGCCCTTATGCTCGACCTCGTTATCGAAGCCCGCAGTGCTTCCATCAGCCAGCAGCTCGAAGTGCGCCGCATCCTGCCCTTCCGCCAGCGGCGGATGGTAGGCCCCTTCATTTTTATGGACCACGCCGGCCCCGTCAAAGAGGCGCCGCAGAACGTCCATTCGCTCGACGTGTTGCCCCACCCGCACATCGGGCTGTCCACGGTGAGCTACCTCTTCGGCGGGCAGGTGACGCACCGCGACTCACTCGGCGTGGAGCAGGTCATTCGCCCGGGCGAGGTGAACTGGATGACGGCGGGCCGCGGCATCGCCCACAGCGAACGCTTCGAAGACCCGGCAGCGCTGGCCGGCGGCACGCTGGAGATGATCCAGACCTGGGTGGCACTGCCCGAACAGCACGAGGAAGATGCGCCCTCTTTCGACAATTACCAACCCGGACAATTGCCGGTGTTCACCGAAAAAGGCGTGTGGATGCGGCTTATTGCCGGAGATGCCTACGGGCTGCGCAACGATGTGCGCACGCACTCACCTCTGTTCTACCTGCACGTGCTGCTCGAGGCGGGCGCCCGCTTCGGGTTGCCGCGCGAACACAGCGAACGCGCCATTTACGTAGCGAAGGGAGAACTGGAATGCGGCGGACAATTTTACCGCGAAGGGCAAATGCTGGTGTTTACCAGGGGCGTGGATCCGACCATCACCGCGCGCACCCCCGCTACGCTGCTGCTGCTGGGCGGCGAGCCGCTGGGGGAGCGCTTTATCTGGTGGAACTTCGTCTCCTCGCGCCGCGAACGCATCGACCAGGCCAAGGCCGATTGGAAAGAAGGTCGCATCATTCTTCCTCCTAACGACAACGAGGTCTTCATACCACTACCCGACGACAAGTCGAAGCCTGCCGGCATGCCGCCGCCACCGCCGGAACCGCTTTCTTGAAGATAGGATTATAGTTTGTGGTTTGTTGTTTGTGATTTGTTGTTTGCGTGTGAATGGAATGCGCGGCGCAAATAACAGGTTCCCCCCCGGCTGGTAGGTACTTGTTACTAATATACTAGTTAACCAATAGACCAATAAACCAAGCAAGCATGAGCCAGGCATTTGTCAAGGAGGGGGATGAACAGTGGCTGCACGACGTGCAGCCGACGCTGAACGCGCTGGTGGTGTACCTCACGCGCGAGAACAACGGCGTGCGGGTATACGAGGTCAAAGGATATATGGACCCGAAAACAGGACGCGACATCCACGATATGAGCAATGGCCTTACGTATGGCAAGGACGCCGATGGCCGCTGGGAGATCATCTGGTAGCTCAACCGGCGGGTACGAACGCCTCTGGATACAGCGTTTCGGCTTCCCGCTGCACCCGCTGGTGGCCGGCGATTGAAGCCCGGTTAACCAACACGCAAAGCAGGGTGATCACACCCAGCACAAACAGTCCCGTATGCGACCAATGTCCATTGACATTGACCGCCAATTGCAGGTAAAAGAACCCGGCTGTGAACCGCAGGGGGCTTAGCTCGAGCAGGAGCAGGGGCCGGGCCAGGCGACGCTGCTTCCGGCGCAGCCAGAGCAGTTGCCCTTCCGATACGAGGTAGGGGCCGATGAGTAGAAAGAGCGCCACCCACACCGGTAATAAGTGCGTCACTTGCCAGAGCAGCAGCAACGCCGCCAGCAGGCCGATCCCGTGCGGCCAGCGGAAAAAACTCCGGAAGGCCGCCCACCAGGTGCGCCGCGAGGAACGCTGCAGCTGCGCTTGTTTTTCCTTTACGATGTGGGCGAAGCCGAACAGCCCGAATTCCTTATATACTTTCTGCAAAGCCGTTTCGAACGACAACGACGGGTCTTTGGCGGAGCATTCTTCGATGCGGCTCGCAAGGTGATCCACCACCTCGGCCTGCAGGTCGTACCAGTGCACGTATTTCTTGCGGGTGAAGGCAAAGAGGATTTCGACTTGTTCGGCGGTCAGTTCCATCGGTCAACGGGTTTAAGCAGTTCCGGGGCGCCAGAGCAGCAGGGCCTGCATCTGGCCGATAAAAGCCTTCAGTTCCTCGAGCTTCGCAGTTGCTTCCTTCCGGCCGTTTGGGGTGATGCTGTAGTATTTCCGCGGGCGGTTGCCCACCGTTTCCACCGACACCTCCAGCAGGCCCTCGGCCTCGAGCTTGTGCAGGGCCGGGTACAGCGCGCCTTCGGTCAACTCCAGGGCGCCCGCGCTGAGCTCACGCGCGCGGCGCGTGATCTCGTAGCCGTACATGCGGCCCTCCTCGCTGAGCAGCTTGAGCACGATCGTGGTCAGCGATCCCTTAAAAAGCTGGGCATTGGGCTTCATCGGGTCAAATATACATAAGAAACTTATGCATAATCGTTCCCGGAAACAAATCGGTGACGCTGCAAACATTTGGGAAGGAGGTCCCGGCGGTCCGGATAGGGTTCCGGAATATTGGGGAGGTATCTCCGGATGGTCCGGATATAGGTCGCAAATAGTTGGGAAGTACCTCCGGACCCTCCAGGTATGGGTCGCAAATATTTCCGGGGTACCTCCGGATCCTCCGGATATAGGTCGCAAATATTTCCGGGGTGCCTCCGAACGCCCCGGGTATGGTCCGCAAATATTTCCGGGGTACCTCCGAACGCCCCGGGTATGGTCCGGAAATATTTCCGGGACGGGTCCGGAGCGTTCGCCCGCCTTTCGCAAAACTTCGCGGGGATGAGGAGGGCTCCGGAACTGTCGCCGCCCAACGGCCCGGTGCTACCTTTGCCCACCCTTATTTTATCATATGAAATCATTCTGGATCTTCCTGTTCGCGTGCTGCCTCGCGGCAGGCCTCAAGGCGCAAAGTCCCCTTACGTACCCGTACCCGGTAAGTTACCTGGCGCTGACCATCGAGCAGCAGCGGGTGAAGATGGCCTTTATGGATGTACGTCCCGAAGCACAGTCGAACGGCCGTACCGTAGTATTACTGCACGGCAAGAACTTCAACGGCTTTTATTGGAAAGACGTGATCCACTACCTGAGCGGTGCCGGCTACCGCGTGCTGGTGCCCGACCAGGTAGGCTGGGGTGCTTCCGACAAGCCGGCGATCCAGTACAGCTTTCACCGCCTTGCCGCCAACACGAAGGCGCTGCTCGATTCGCTCGGCATCGCCCAGGTGCAGGTCGTCGGCCACTCGATGGGCGGCATGCTCGCCGTGCGTTTCGCCCTCATGTATCCTACCCTGGTGGAAGGCCTGGTGCTCGAGAATCCCATCGGCCTCGAAGACTACCGCAGCTTTGTTCCCTGGCGCAGCCCCGACCAGCAATTCGCGCAGGAGCTCAATGCTTCCTACGAATCGCTGAAGCAATACCAACAGGGTTACTACCCCGCGTGGAAGGAGGAATACGAGCCCTATGTGGCGGCTCAATGGGAAGCGTTGCAGCAACCCGATTTCGCCACGGCCACCTGGGCCAGCGCGCTCACCTACAACATGATCTACGAGCAACCGGTCGTATACGAGCTGGGCAACCTCAAAGTGCCTACGCTGCTCATCATCGGGCAGGCCGACCGCACCGTGCTGGGCAAAGCCCTGCTGCCGGAAAGCGAGCGGGGCAAATGGGGCCGCTACCCGGAGTTGGGAAAGGCCGCGCGTTCCAGGATCAGGGGCAGCAAGCTCGTGGCCCTCGAAGGTGTCGGCCACATTCCGCACCTGCAGGTGCCGGACCTGTTCCGTGCGGCCCTGCTCGGTTTTCTGAAGTAGTGGAGAGGGTGGCAGGGCATATTATTTGAAGCTTTGCCGTCATGAAAGGATCTCCGGATGCAGCCCGTCCTGGCCGGACGGATGGCTTTGTTCAGGTGCGGGGCGCCCGCGAGCACAATTTGAAAAACGTTTCGGTCGACATCCCGCGCGATGCCATCGTGGTCTTCACGGGCGTGTCGGGCTCCGGTAAGTCGTCGCTGGCCTTCGGCACCCTGTACGCCGAGGCGCAGCGCCGCTACCTCGAATCGGTTTCGCCCTACGCGCGGCGGCTCTTTCACCAGATGCAGGTGCCCGTGGTGGATGCCATTGAAGGGTTGCCGCCGGCGGTGGCCCTGCAGCAGCACCGCGGCGGCGTTACGACGCGTTCTTCGGTGGGTTCCGTTACTACGCTGGCGAATTTGCTGCGGATGCTTTACTCGCGCGCCGGCACGTACCCGGCAGGGCAGGGAATCATTTATGCCGAAGGATTTTCCCCCAACACCCCCGAAGGCGCCTGCCCGCAGTGCCACGGCCTCGGCCGGGTATACGAGGTGACCGAGGCTTCGATGGTGCCCGACCCCGCGAAGTCGATCCGCGAGCGCGCCATTGCCGCCTGGCCGCCTGCCTGGCACGGGCAAAACCTGCGCGACATCCTCGTTACCCTCGGCTACGATGTAGACACACCCTGGAAAGACCTGCCGAAGAAAGACCGCGACTGGATCCTGTTTACCGACGAGTCGCCTACCGTGCCCGTGTACGCGGGCTTCACGCCGGCCGAGACGCGGGCCGCGCTGAAGCGCAAAGAGCCACCCAGCTATATGGGCACCTTTACAGGTGCGCGCAAATACGTGCTCCAGACCTTTGCCACGACGCAAAGCCAGCTAATGAAAAAGCGGGTGGCGCAATACATGATCAGCAGCGAATGCCCTACCTGCGGCGGAAAGCGCCTGCGCCCCGAGTCGCTCTCGGTGACCTTCGCCGGCTACGACATCGCCAACATGGCCCGGCAGCCGCTCGGGAAGCTGCACACGCTGTTTGCGTCGTATGCCGACGGCACCGACAAGGAGCTGGCGCGCCTGTCGAAAGGCCACCAGGAAAAGGCCATCGTGGCCCAACGGATCGCCGAAGACCTCTGCGGCCGCCTGCAGGTGCTGCTCGACCTGGGCCTCGGCTACCTCACGCTCGAGCGGAGCACGCCCACGCTTTCGCCCGGCGAGCTGCAGCGCCTGCGCCTTGCCACGCAGGTCCGCTCCAACCTCTTTGGCGTGGTGTATGTGCTCGACGAGCCCTCCGCGGGGCTGCACCCGGCCGATACGGAGGCGCTCCTGCGCGCCCTGGACCGCCTCAAGGCCTCGGGTAATTCCATCTTCGTGGTGGAGCACGAGCTGGAGGTGATCCGCCATGCCGACTGGATCGTGGACGTGGGCCCCGGCGCCGGCGAAGGCGGCGGGCAGGTGTTGTACAGCGGTCCGGCGGAAGGATTGAAAAAAGTGGCGGAATCGAAAACGCGGATCTTTCTTTTCGACGATGAGCCGCTGTCGGTTGGCCGCCGGCGTGAGCCGGCCGGGTGGCTCAGGCTGAAAGGCGTGTCGCGCAATAACCTGAAGAACCTGGATGCCGAGATCCCGTTGGGCGTGCTCACGAGCGTTACCGGTATCTCGGGATCGGGTAAGTCAACGCTCATCAGCCAGGTACTGGTGGAGCTGGTGGCGGAAGGCCTCGGGCACGACCTGCCCCCGGAAGAAGAAGAAGGCGATCCGCTGCAGCGCGAAAATGCGCCCCAGACGCAAGGCCGCATCACCGCCGGCCTGGAACCGCTGCGCCGCCTTGTGCGCGTGGACCAGAAGCCCATCGGCCGCACACCTCGCTCCAACCTCGCCACGTACACCGGACTGTTCGACAGCGTGCGCAAGCTGTTTGCAGCCACCAAAAGCGCCAAGGCGCGGAAGTACGACGCCGGCTATTTTTCCTTCAATACCGGGAAGGGTCGTTGCCCCAATTGCGAGGGCGAAGGCTTTGTGATGGTGGAACTGCTTTTTCTTCCGAGCGTTTACTCGCCCTGCCCCGTATGCAGCGGCACGCGCTACGCGGCGAAGACGCTGGAGGTGCGCTACCGCGACAAGAACATCGCCGAAGTGCTCGCCATGACGGTAGACGATGCGCTGGCCTTTTTCGAAGAAGAAGCCACGGCCCATCGCATTCTCAACGTGTTGAACGAAGTGGGTCTCGGCTACCTGCGCCTGGGGCAGCCCGCCACCGAGTTGTCGGGAGGAGAGGCGCAACGCATCAAGCTGGCCACCGAGCTGCACCGCCTCAGCCGCGGCAACACGCTCTACGTGCTCGACGAGCCGACCACGGGGCTGCATCCGTCCGACGTAACGCGCCTGGTGCGGCAGCTGGAGCGCCTCGTGGATGCGGGTAATACCGTGGTGGTGGTGGAGCACGACATGCAGGTGGTGGGGGTCAGCGACTGGGTGATCGACATCGGCCCCGGCGCCGGCGACGAGGGCGGCAACATCGTTGTGGCCGGCACCCCGGAAGCCGTGGCCGCCAGCAAACGCAGCAAAACAGCCCCCTACATCAGGAATACATTGAACGGAACGCATTCAAAATAACTACAGGCCGAGACCGCATTGTACAAGCCCAACCCGGTAGGTCCCTGTTACCCATAAACCAATAAACTAATAGACCAATTGACTACAGCAGGCAACTCACCGGGAGGAACATCCGGAAGGTAGCGCCTTCACCGGGGTGCCCTTCGGCCAGCAGCATGCCTTCGTGGTTGCTTACCACCTTGCGGGCGATGGCAAGGCCTACGCCGCTGCCGGAATACTCGCGGCGGCCGTGCAGCCGCTGGAATACCTGGAAGATCCGCTCGGCGTATTGCTGCTCGAAGCCGATACCGTTGTCGGAGACTTCCACCAGGAAGTAAGACGGCTCCACGGGCAGCTGAAAGCGCTGGCGGTCGGCATCCGTACAAATACGGTAACGCACGTTGATCTCGGGGCGGCGTCCTTCCATGCGGTATTTAATAGCGTTGCCCAGCAGGTTCTGCCACAGCTGGCGCATCTGGCGCTCGTCGGCGCGGATCACCGGCAGCGGGTCGATGTGCAGCTGGGCGCCGCTTTCCTCTACCGATCGTTCCAGGTCTTGCAGCACGATCTGTACGATCTCGCTGAGCGACATCTCGGTCACTTCTTCGGGGAGCATGCTCACGCGGGAATAGGCGAGGAGGTCTTCAATGAGGTCGCGCATGCGGGTGGTGGCCGATTCCATGCGGGCAAACATCTCTGCGCGCTCGCTGCCGGGCTCCAGCGTCAGCTTGAGGCGGTCGGCAAAAAAGTGGATCTTCCGCAGGGGCTCTTGCAGATCGTGCGAAGCGGCGTAGGCAAACTCCTCCAGGCTCTGGTTGGAACGCTTCAGCTCTTCGAGCTTATGCTCGAGCTCCAGCTGCAGGTGCTTGCGCGGCGAAATGTCGGTGAACGAAACGAGGATGCCGTCCGGCTCCAGCGGCGATGCGGAGAAGTCAAACCAGGCGTCGAGCTGCTCGCCCTGGTAGTGATTTTCCTGCCGCACGATCGTCTTCGCTTCAATCACTTCGCGGAATACATCAAAAAGGCCGTTGGCCATCGCAGTCGGGAAGAGGCTGCTGTAGCGAACACCCAGCGCCTCGGCCTCTGTGAAACCCACGAACTGCGTAAAGGCTTTGTTGATCAGGTCCATCCGGAGATCCACGAGGCGGCCCGAATCGTCGCGGAGCGCCGTGGCGGCAAACATGCCGCTCACCGACCCTTCGAAGATGCGGCTCAGCAGGTGGTGCTGCTCCTGGATCTTTTGCTCGTTGCGCTTGCGCAGGGTCACGTCTACGAAGTTGGATACCAGCCCGTCGTCCAGCTGCGTGAGCGACACGATGAACCATCCGTATTCGCTGCCGTCGGGCTGGCGAAAGCTGGTTTCGAAGCGGAAGGGGCCGCCGCCTTCGGCCACCGACCGGTGCCAGCCGAATTGTTCCGAGCCGGCGAGGTGCGGCAGCAGCGTGAGCAGCGTGGAGCCCACCGTGTGCGGCGGCAGCGCGCCGATCTCGATGGCGCGGCGGTTGGCGTGGGTAATCCTGAAATCGATGAGTTCGCCCTGCTCGTCGCGGATCGATTCGAACACGAGGATCCCGTCGGCGGCGGTATCGAGGATCTGGCGGTAGTGTTGCTGCTGGCGCTGGTGCTCCAGCTCGGTCTTCACCTCCGCCGTACGGTCGCGCGTAACGCTGAGAATCCCGCCATGCACCTTGCTGCGCTGTACGTTGAAATAGCGGTCGAGGCCCGAACTGTAATACGTGAATTCAACCGGGCTGTTGGTGGCCCACACCTGCAGGCATTGCTCCAGGATGCGGCGGCGCGACTCTTCATCCATCAGCGTCGTGCCGAGCAGGCGGGCGCCGACGATGGCTTCCGGCGTCGACCGCAGCGTCTGCGCGGCCGTCCGGTTGCAATAGCGGGCTTCAAAATCAACTGGGGTGTCGCCGTCTTCATAGACCGGCGTGAACCAAACGACCGAGTCGGGCTGCGCGTCGAAAAGCTCACTGATCAGGGGGTATTCCGGATGTGCTGTCAACATGGTTAGGGGCTGAGCACAAGGTACGTCAAACCTGGCTTTTTTTCTGCTCCAGGCGCCGTCGGTGCACGACCCGGTAGGTGAGCAGCGACAGGTACGAGGAGACGATGCCGACCATAATGCCGGCAGTGACGTCGGTTAAAAAATGCTGGGCGAGGTAAATGCGTGAAAAGCCCACCAGCAGCGCCACGAAGGGCAGCGCGATCACGAGGGCCCGGTGCCGCTGCAGGGCCGCGAGCAGCAGCGCCATCGTAAAGGCGGTGGAGGTATGGCCGGAGGGAAAGCTGTAGTTCTCGTGCAGGTCCACGCCTGCCACTTTATGAAAGGCGATATTCCGGGCCGCGAGGCTGAACGGGCGCAATTCTTCCGGGTACACGTAGTTCTTCAGCGTATAGGTGAACAGGAAGCAGATGGCGATCCCCGCAATGATCGCCACGATGTAGTCGCGCCGGTACAGCCAGGTGAGCAGGAGGATCGGGACATAGATAAACCCATTGCCCAGATGCGTCACCCAGGGCATCAGCCGGTCGAGGACCGCCGTGTTCCAACCGTTGACCAGAACGAAGGATTGGTCCTTGCCATACGCGGTAAGCAAGCCTGCCGCCGCGAGGGCCATGGCAAAGGCCACCGCCACCGCGATCCGGTATTGCTTATAGATATTCTGCGCTACATCCATGGGCCGCAAAGCTAGGGAAGGGTGGAAGAAGAATGAAGAGGCTCCGCTTTCTTTGCCGCGGGCAAAAAGAAAAGGGAGCAGAAGCTCCCTTTTGTCCTCGTGTATGCTACTGGAAAACTATTGTTGCTTCGTGGCCTGGTCGAGCTGCTGGCCGAAGGCGGCGTTGGAGCCCGTGTTGTTGAGGGCATTCACCTTGGTAGCGGTATAGAAGGTCACTTTGCTTTTGCTTTTTGTTTTCGACTTGGCGCCTTCGTGCTTCACCTTCACCGTGGCAACGGCGGGTGCGGAGGCTACCGTGGCGTCAACGGCCATCGTGTCGGCAACGGGCTGTACGGGGAAGATCGCGGTGGGGTCCTGCGCGTTGTAGGGAGCGCCGAGGGCGATGTTCAGCGTATTGGTCTCGGGGGCGAAATACAGGGTGCCTTCGGGCACCAGCTTACCGGAAGCCGACTTCTGGGGGATGATGCGGTACGTGGCCGGGCTCTTGGCGAGGTAGGCTTTCACGGTACCCTGCGGCAGGCCGGAGATCCATACGATGCCTTTGCTCGTGGAGTCCAGCGTAATGGTCAGCGGCGCGGCGGCGGCATCAGCGCCGGCCAGCTGGTAGGTGCCGATGACGGGAAATGCTTTTTCAGCGGTCCAGGCCTGCGGCATCGGCAGGTACTGGTACTTGGCGTGGATGGAGTCGGCCGTAGAACCGTAGGACCGCGTTGCGGGTGCCGTTGCCGTGGCGGTAGCGGTTGTGGCTGCCGGAGCGGTCGTAGTGGTCGTTGTTGTTGTGCTTGTGTTCGGGGTGGCCGTGCTCGTGCCGGTCTGTGCGTCGGCGGGATCGGGGACCGTCGGCGTACCGGGCGTATTCACCGTAGAAGTGGTGTTCGTCTGCTGGGTGTTCGTCGATTGAGCGTTGGCTCCGAAGGCCAGGGCAAGGATAGCTGCGGCGGTTAAAAAGGTGTTTTTCATGAGTTAGCGATTGTGTGTTAAAGGGTGTTAATGGTGTTTCGGAGCCCTGTAATGGAAAACCATGCCAAAAACGAAAGTTTATAGTTTGCAGTTTATAGTTTGTAGTGGGCAGCCGCTTTTGCAAAAGGCGCTGGTTCGCTCCTTTCTCAGGTTATTAACGACAAACTTCAAGCTACAAACTACAAACTGCCCTAACTTCGCTTACTAAAATTTTTGGGAAAGATGCCGGTAAAAAAGGCCGCAACGAAAAAAGCAGGAAGCAAAACAAAGGATACCGCGCCGGTGGCGGAACCGGCAACGATCGTCGGGGCAACCGCGGGCGTGCTGGAAGCCGGAACCGAGTTTATCGAGGTGTTCGGCGCCAAGGAGCACAACCTGAAGAATATCGACATTTCCATCCCCAAGAACCGGCTGGTGGTCATCACCGGCATCAGCGGCTCGGGAAAGTCCTCGCTGGCCTTCGACACCATCTACTCCGAAGGGCAACGCCGCTATATGGAAACCTTCGGGGCTTATGCCCGCCAGTTCATCGGCGAGATGGAACGCCCCGACGTGGACAAGATCACTGGCCTTTCGCCGGTGATCTCCATCGAGCAGAAGACCACCAACAAAAACCCGCGGTCCACCGTGGGCACCGTTACGGAGATCTACGACTTCCTGCGCCTGCTCTATGCCCGCGCCTCCGAGGCGTATTCGTACAACACCGGGAAGAAGATGGTGAAGTGGAGCGAAGACGAGATCGTCAACAATATTTTCGATAAATACAAGGACGCCAAGCTCACCCTGCTGGCGCCGCTCGTGCGCGGCCGCAAGGGGCACTACCGCGAGCTGTTCGAGGAGATGCGCAAAAAGGGCTTCCTTAAAGTGCGCGTCGACGGCGAGGTACAGGACATCGTGCCCAAGATGCAGCTCGATCGCTATAAGATCCACGACATCGAGCTGGTGGTCGATCGCCTCAAGGCTACCGCCGACATGCGCACCCGTGTGTCGCAAAGCGTGCAGCAGGCGCTGAAGCTGGGCAAGGACCTGATGTTCGTCGCTTACGAGCGCCCCCAAGCCCCCGAAGGGGGTGTTGCAAAAGCTAAAGCAACTGCATCCGGGAAAGCAAATTTGTCAAAAAGCAAACCCGGGCAGCGCAGCGAAGCCACTCCTTCAGAGGGGTTTGGGGAGGTCGGCCTCGCTACCTTCTCCCGGCAGCTGATGTGCGTCGACACCGGACTTTCCTACGAAGAGCCCTCGCCGAACTCCTTTTCCTTCAACTCGCCCTACGGTGCCTGCCCCGTGTGCAAGGGACTCGGGCAGGTATATACCGTCGACCTCGAAGCCGTCATCCCCGACAACACGAAGAGCATCAACGAGGGCGGCATCGCCCCCCTCGGCGGCGAGCGCGAGGCCTGGGCCTTCCGCCAGGTGCAGGCCCTCGCCCGCAAGAACAAGATTTCGCTCGACAAGCCCGTGAAGTACCTGCCCGAGAAAGCCCTCAACCTGCTGCTGTATGGCAAGGCCGAAGCCGATGCTTCTTCCGAGCTGCAATTCAGCGACGATGAATACGGCGAGGCCTACGATGGCGACTACGAAGGCGTGGTGAACCAGGTAAAGCGCTGGTTCGCTACGAGCACCTCCGAGGCCATCCAGCGCTGGGCCGAAGGGTTCATGCAGCTGACCACCTGCACGGCCTGCGGCGGCACCCGCCTCAAAAAGGAAAGTCTTTGGTTCAAGGTTGATGAAAAGAATATTTCCGAGCTCTCCGGGATGGACCTCAGCGAGCTCTCGGGCTGGTTTACCGGCATCGAGCCGCGCCTCAATGCGCAGCAGCGCGTGATCGCCGCGGAGCTGGTGAAGGAGATCCGCGAGCGCCTGCAGTTCCTGCTCAACGTAGGACTCACCTACCTGACGCTCGACCGCGCCACCCGTACGCTCTCGGGCGGCGAGTCGCAGCGGATCCGCCTGGCCACCCAGATCGGGTCGCAGCTCCAGGGCATCACCTACGTGCTCGACGAGCCTTCCATCGGGTTGCACCAGCGCGACAACCACCGCCTCATTTCGGCGCTGCAAAACCTGCGCGACATCGGCAACTCGGTGCTCGTAGTGGAGCACGACAAAGACATCATGCTCGCCGCCGACCACCTGATCGACGTGGGCCCGAAGGCTGGCTACCACGGCGGCCGCATCATGGCCCAGGGCACACCGGCCGAAGTGCTCGCCGCCGACACGCTCACCGCGCAGTTCCTCAACGGCAAGCGCGGCATCGAAGTGCCGAAGGAGCGCCGCAAAGGCAACGGCAAGGAGCTCGTGCTCAAAGGCGTCACCGGCCACAACCTGCACAACGTCAGCGTGAAGTTCCCGCTCGGCAAGCTGATCGTCGTTACCGGCGTTTCGGGCTCGGGTAAATCCACGCTCATTACCGATACCTTATATCCCATTCTCTCGAAGCATTGCTACAACTCGCGGATGACGCCCATGCCGCATAAGAGCATCAGCGGCCTCGAGCATATCGACAAGGTGATCGAGATCGACCAGAGTCCCATCGGCCGCACGCCGCGCTCGAACCCGGCGACCTACTGCGGTTTCTTTACCGAGATCCGCCAGCTGTTTGCCACGCTGCCCGAGGCCAAGATCCGCGGCTACAACGCCGGGCGTTTTTCCTTCAACGTGAAGAGCGGCCGTTGCGAGGTGTGCGAAGGCGGCGGCATGCGCGTGATCGAGATGAACTTCCTGCCCGACGTATACGTACACTGCGAGAAGTGCAACGGCAAGCGCTACAGCCGCGAAACCCTCGAGATCCGTTACAAAGGCAAGTCGATCTCCGACGTGCTCAACCTGACGGTGGAAGAGGCCGTGGAATTCTTCCAGGCCGTACCGTATTTATACCGGAAGATCAAGGTACTGCAGGATGTGGGCCTCGGCTACATTACGCTGGGGCAAAGCGCCGTCACCCTCAGCGGCGGCGAGGCGCAGCGTGTGAAGCTGGCCACCGAGCTGGCGAAGAAAGACACCGGCAAGACCTTTTACATCCTCGACGAGCCCACCACGGGCCTCCATTTCGAAGACATCCACCACCTGCTCGAAGTAGTCAACAAGCTCGTCGACCGCGGCAACTCTGTATTGATCATCGAGCACAATCTCGATGTGATCAAGGTCGCCGACCACATCATCGACCTCGGTCCCGAAGGTGGTTCCGGCGGCGGCAACATCCTGTACGAGGGTACGCCCGAAGGACTGCTGAAGGTGAAGGAAAGCCATACGGGGCAGTATCTCAAGGACGAACTGAAATCGTGAGGCGTGAAGCGTCAGGCGTGAATCGTCAATTATGAATTTCCAGAGGCGTCGCGCAAGCGACGCCTCTGGCGTCATTGCGAGCGCTCCCTCTCCGTTCCGTCATTGCGAGCGTTGTCCCCCGTTCCGTCATTGCGAGCGAAGCGAAGCAATCCCATCCTCGCTGGCTCTGCTGCCTCTTTTGGCTGCAGCGTGGACGAGTAACAGATTACTTCGTCGTACCGACGGTGCCGTCGGTACTCCTCGCAATGACGACCTGTAGTAGCTTTCCACTTAGCAACTTCACAAAAAGAAGCCCCCGTAGGAATACGGGGGCGATACATTAGGACCAAATAAGGCAAGCTATGATACAAGGTTGCGCGTTGCCGGTAAGAAGAGCAGAGAAGCGTTAGTAAGATCGTCGTCGGAAAGAAGGAGGGTATAGGGAACGGATCAGGCTTGTGGCCAGGGAAATTGCATCTTATTAAGCTTGCTCTGCTGCTTACCGGGTTTGCGATTGTTTTAGAAGTAAGAGGGGCAGCGGGAGGCGCGGAGGGCGCGGCGGTCGCTGTCCAGCACGTCGGCAAAGCGCCAGCCCATGCGGATGATCGACGAGAAGTAGGAGTCGTTCTGCTTCGGGTTGCCGCGTTGCTCGCCCACCGTGGCGGGGCGGGTGGTGGCGGCGCCGGGTACGAAGTCCTGGCGGTAGTGCACCTGGTTGGCGACGGCCGCCTGGTCCGGCGTGAGGTACTGGCCGAACAGGTTGGCGTCGATGTAGTTGGTGCTTACGTCGTCGATGTAGTCGGTGAAGGTCTTGCGGTGCAGGATCTCGGCGCCGATGAACACGTTCTCGGAGAGGTAGTATTTAACGCCCACACCGATCGGCAGCATCACCTGCGTCAGGTTGTAGGGTTTGCGGTCGGGGTACTCGGTCATGCCCTGGCCTTCGGTGCGCAGGGGCTGCAGGTCCACCCACTTCCAGGTGCCGTCGGGCGCGAAGTACTTGCCCTGCGGGTTGAAGTGGAAGACGCCCACACCGCCGATAACGTAGGGACGCACCTTGTGAAAGAGGCCTTCGTACTGCTCCATGAACACGGTGGGGGAGATCTCGAAGGCGAGGTAGGCTTCCTGAAGCTTGCTGCGGAAATTGAGGTTGCGGATCTTGCGCGACTCTTCGTAGCCGCCCTTGCCGTTGATCAGCGCATCGTCGCCTTCCAGCAGGCCGGCGTTCACCGCGAGGCGCGCGCTGAGCCACTCCTTGAAGTAGTACTGGACGAAGACGCCCTTGGCAAACTTGGTGAGCGGGAGGTTGACGTCCTTGACAAAACGGGTGCCTACACCACGGTTGCCACCGAGGTCGCCGAGGAAGAAGAGGGGTCCGAGACCGATGCCGGCTTCGACTTTACCGTTTGCGAATGTTGCGGACTGAGCTTTGGCTGCGCTGGAAAAGAGAAGGACTAGCGAAAAGAGCAGCACCGTGCTCTTGCAGGGTACAGTTTTTCTCATAGAGGTAGGATTTTGGACTGGATTTGGTTGAACGAAAGTATATACGGATGAATAGTGAAAGTGGTTTCCTCCAAGAATTTTAAAAAAATTAAGCACAAATACTGAGTCGGCCTTCGGAAAAATACGATACGCCTTACCGTATTTTCACTGATCGGAGCATGTATAGGTGCGGAATGCCGTCTTCCATATAGGGCTCGCTAACGGTTACGAAGCCGAGGGAACTATAGAAGCGTTCGAGGTATTGCTGCGCGCCGATGCGGATCGGCCCGGGGCCGAAGGCCTCCGTACAGCGGCGGATGCTTTCTTCCATCAGCAGCCGCCCGATCCCGCCGCCCCGCGCCTGCGGGCTCGTTACCACGCGGCCGATGCTCGCTTCGGCGTAGATCTGCCCGGGCGGCACCAGGCGGGTGTAAGCGGCCAGATAACGATCTTGCCCTGGCATGGTGAGCCTGTCGAACCATCCCATCAGGTGCAGGCTGCCCTGGTCCTGGTTGTCCATATCGAGAAACACGCAGTGCTGCTCCACCACGAATACCTCGCTGCGCAGGCGCAGCAAGGCGTAGAGTTCGGTGGGGGCGAGGGCGGTGAAAGGCTTCAGGGTAAAGGTCAACATGCGGCAAAATTGAGAGAAGGAGCGCAGATTATTAAGATCTGTTATGATTGGTTATGATATCCGCGCAAATCTTAATCATCATAATAATCTGCGTTCTTTCTCTTTTATCGGCCGGGGGTGGGGACGACGGGCAGGCTCTCAAAGCCTGCCTCGTTCACCGCCTGCACGGCGAAGAAATAGTTGTCTTTTGAATAGGGCAGGTTGATGGACGTGTCAGCCGTAAAGAACTTCTTCTGCCATACCGGCCAGTACGTTTCCCGTAGTAATACGTAATAGCCTTTGACCTTACCGTTCTTCGGCGCCTTCCAGGTTAACTGGGTGCCGTTGGTCAGGTTGCGCGTTTCCACTTTTACGTCCAGCGGTGCCGAAGGGGCGGAGGCGAGCGAGGCCAGCACGGACAGGTTCACCGCCGTATTCTTCCGCAGGTACTCGAAATCCATGAACTCGGGCAGGTCGCCGTACACGGTGCCCTTTTCGGTACGGAGGTCCTGGTGCTGGTGGTTGAAGTTCTCGTTCATCTCGGTGAGGCGCACCGCCGTAAAGCGGTTGTTCACGAAAGGCGTATGATCGCCGCCGCGGAGGAAGCGGTCGTTGCGGTACACGAGCACCACCTCGAGGTGGTCTACGTATCGCTCGCCGATCTCTTTTACATAGCGGGCCAGCTGCCGCGGGCGGCCATCGTTCTCCAGCCCCAGGTTGCGGATGGTCTGGAAGGCGCGGCCCGTGTCCTGCACCGAATAAGCTTCGCTGAACACGCGCAGCCGCGTATTGTCGATGATGCCGGTCTCGGAGCTGTTGTTGGAGCCCATGATGTCGTTGTTCAGCACCGCATCCACGTTCCAGGCCGCAGCCTTGGCCTTGTTGGCCAGGAAGGTGGAGCCGAGCAGGCTTTGCTCCTCGCCGGCGACGGCCACGAAGATGATGGTGGCGGGAAAGGAGCCCTTGCTCAGCACGCGGGCGCACTCCAGCACGGCGGCCACGCCCGACCCGTCGTCGTTGGCGCCGGGGGCTTCGGCCGTGCGGTTCATCACGTCGGTCACGCGGCTGTCGATGTGGCCCGAGATGAGGTACACCCGGTCGTCGGCCGGGTCCGTGCCTTTCAGTACACCCATGGCGTTGCCCAGCAGGGTGGGAGCGTCTACGCGGCGGCCGTCGGGGGGCAGCGTCACGGTATCCACGAAGGCGGTCATGCGCCCGCCGGAGGCTTTACCGAATTCCCGGAACTGCTGTACCACCCAGTCGCGGGCGGCGCCGATGCCGCGCTTCGGGTCGGTGGGGCTGCTCAGGGTGTGGCGGGTGCCGAAGGATACCAGCTTGTTGATATAGGCGCGCAGCGAGTCGGCCGACACGGAGCGGACCATGGCGGCCAGCTGCGGGTCGCGCTGTACGAGGGTTTGGGATTGGGCAAAGGTGCCGGCCAGCAGCAGCGCCAGCAGGAGGGGCATTCGGGTTCTCATGTGCAAAGGGGTTGGTACGGGTAAAAATACGGGAAAGCGGCAGCCGTATGGGCGGACGGGTCGGCTGCAAGCAGCCTTTGTTCGCGGAGACGCGACGGCGCGACGGCGCTAGGGTAATGCGTCATTGCGAGCGCCGCTCCTCCGAACCGTCATTGCGAGCGAAGTGAAACGGAGCGAAGCAAGCTCACCCTTGCTGACTCTGCTGCCTTTTGGCTGCAGACTGGACGTGGGTGAGATTGCTTCGGGCCTCCGCTTCGCTCCAGCCCTCGCAATGACGGACGAATGGAACGTTTGGTTTCGTTGCGCCGTTGTGCCGTTGCGACGCGCCAAAGGCGCAACGACCGCCGCAGGGCGGTCCTGGGGGGTCGGC
>NZ_SKFH01000037.1 GCF_004343705.1 Flaviaesturariibacter aridisoli | reverse complement strand
CCTCACGCCTCACGCCTCACGCTTCACGCCTCACGCCTCACGCCTCACGCTTCACGCTTCACGCCTCACGCCTCACGCCTCACGCTTCACGCCTCACGCCTCACGCTTCACGCCTCACGACTCCGTATCTTGCATCCATGACCCGCCTCCTCTTCTTCGCCCTCGCCCTCGTCTCCCTCGCCGCCTGCAACAGCGACTACACCGTGAAGCCGCGGGGCTACTTCCGCATTGAACTGCCGAAGAAGGAATACCGCCGCTTCGACCGGCCGGGCTATCCCTACACTTTCGAATACCCGGTATACGGCGAGATCCTGCAGGACTCCCTCTTCTTCGAGTCGCGCGCCGAGAATCCCTACTGGATCAACATCGACTTCCCGAGCTACGGCGGCCGCATCCACATCTCGTATAAGGAAATCGGCCGCGGCAACCGCTTCGACTCGCTCGTGGCCGACGCCTACGAGATGAGCTACAAGCAGCACACCTACAAGGCCTCCGCCATCGACCACAAGCCCTTCACCACACCCAACGGCATCGAAGGGGTGTTCATTACCCTCCGCGGCAACACCGCCACCGGCACGCAGTTCTTCGCCACCGACAGCACCAAACACTTCCTCCGCGGCGCCCTCTACTTCGCCACTACGCCCAACGAAGATTCGCTGAAGCCCGTCAGCGAATTTTTGCGGAAGGATGTAGAGCACCTGATCAACACGCTGCAGTGGCGTTGAGAGAAGGTTTGGGGTTTGGAGTGTGTGGTTTGGAGTTGCTGGCGCCTGGAGCCGACGTAGTGTCGTGGGTTTTCGAGCCGTCGAACGATATGACAGGACTTTTGGACTGACGCAGATGTAATGCGAGCGCCAACAAAATCAAATAGAATCGTAACAAATCTGCGTATCCCGCTTGCGGGATCAGCGTTCTTTCTCTACCGCCGCTTGCGGCGCCTGTTTCCGTAACTTTGCAAAAATTCCTGATTTGATAGCCATCGACAATATCCTGGTGAGTGACGACGTGGTGGAAGCGAAGTTCATTTGCGACCTGGCCAAGTGCAAGGGCGGCTGCTGCGAGGACGGCGATGCCGGCGCCCCGCTGACCGAAGACGAGAAAGCGCAGCTCGACAAGCACTACGCCGCCTTTGAAAGCTACCTGACCCCCGAGGGCAAGGCCGAACTGAAGCGCCAGGGCCGCTATATCTACGACCGCGAGTTCGGCTGGGTAACGCCCACCATCGACGGCGGCCTCTGCGCCTACGGCTTCCGCGACGAGCACGGCACCATCAAGTGCGGTATCGAAGCGGCCTACCTCGAAGGCAAGCTGGAGTGGAAGAAGCCCATTTCCTGCCACCTCTTCCCGATCCGCATCAACGAAGGCAAGACCTACACGATGGTCAACTACGAGCCGCGCGAAACGCTGTGCAACCCCGCCTGCGCCCTCGGCAAGAAGGCCAAGATGCCCGTGTACCAGTTCCTGCAGGAACCCATCGAGCGCCGCTTCGGCAAGGAATTTTACGAAACCCTCCACCAGATCGCCATCGCCCACTACGACGCCAAAACCCGCTAATGTCCGACCAATCCAGCACCTTCCAGGCCAAGAGCACCATCAAGGCGGCCGATAAAGAGCACCGCCGCAAGATCAACTTCAACATCGCGCGCTACAACGCCGTGGTGCCCGCCGGCAAGCAGCAGTTCACCAACGTGCACCTCGCCCGCGAGCGCGCCAAGAACGCCAAGTGGCGCGCCATCGAGCAGCTCGATAAGACTCTCGAAACCTTCGAGGCCGCGGCCACCCGCAACGGCACCAAAGTGCTGTATGCCGAGACCGCCGATGAAGCACTGGCGCAGATCCTCACCATCTGCAAGGCCAAAAGCTGCCGCTCCATCGTGAAGAGCAAAAGCATGGTCACCGAGGAGATCCACCTCAACAAATTCCTGATCCAGAACGGCATCGAAAGCGTCGAGACCGACCTCGGCGAATACATCCAGCAGCTCGACGACGAGCCGCCCTACCACATCGTAACGCCGGCCATGCACAAGAGCAAGGAAGACGTGGCGAAGCTCTTTGCCGAAAAACTGGGCACGCCGCCGCACCTCACCCCTCAGGAGCTGACGCAGGTGGCCCGCGAGAAGCTGCGCGAGAAATACCGCCAGGCCGAAGTGGGCATCACGGGCGCCAACTTCCTGCTCGCCGACACGGGCTCCATCGCCATCACCGAGAACGAGGGCAACGGCCGCCTCAGCTGCGCCTACCCCAAAACGCACATCGCCATCGTGGGCATCGAAAAGGTGCTGCCGTCCATTAATGACCTCGCGCTCTTCTGGCCGCTGCTCTCTACCTACGGCACCGGTCAGCGCCTCACCGTGTACAACTCCATCATCAGCGGTCCGCGCCGCAACGACGAGGAAGACGGCCCCGACGAGATGTACGTCATCCTGCTCGACAATGGCCGTACCAACCTGCTGCAAAACCCCAAGACCCGCGAAAGCCTGTACTGCATCCGCTGCGGCGCCTGCCTCAACGCCTGCCCGGTTTACAAGAATATCGGCGGCCATGCCTACGGCACCACCTACAGCGGCCCCATCGGTTCGGTGATCACGCCGCACCTGAAGGACCTCGATGAATACAAGCACCTGAGCTACGCCTCCTCGCTGTGCGGCAATTGCACCGAGGTGTGCGCCGTGAAGATCAACCTCCACGAGCTGCTGCTCGAGAACCGCGCCGAGTCGGTGGAAGCAGGCAATGCTTCCTTCGCCGAGCGCACTGCCTGGCGCTTCTGGAAGATGGCCATGCTCAAGCGCCCCCTCATGAACATGGCGCCGGGCAAGGTAAAAGGCTGGGTGGTGAACACCTTCGTGAACGAATGGAAAAAGCACCGCTCGCCGCTCGAGTTCCCGAACAAAAGCTTCAGCCAGCAGTGGGTGGAGCGACACGGGAAATGAGTAATCAGTAATCCGTAATGCTCCGCCCGCCGAAGCTTTAGCGAAGGCGGGAACAGCCCTCCGCACCTTGCGGAAAGACGCCCGCGCGTACCTGAATGGCCGCCTGCACGTACCTGGAAGCCCATACGCGCGTTACATAATGGACACCCGCGCGTACCATAAGGGGCACCCACGCCTGTCATAAGGGACATACGCACGTACCATATAGCCCATGCGCACGTACCATAAAGCCCATATGCACGTACCATAAAGCCTATACGCACGTTGCACCTGTCCCATGCGCACGTTGCACCTGTCGCATACGCACGTTGCACCCGGGGTGCCCGCACGCTACACCGGGGCGCCGGCACGCCCCACCTGACGCGTACGCACGCGCCTGACAAACAATCAGTTAGATTAAATCTGCTCTAGGGATCAGAAGGGACCCGATTCCCCGCTCCTTTGGAGAGAGCCTGTCCCGCCCCAGCGGGAGGTTAGGGGTGAGGTCTGCTCCCCTTCCCTTTGGGAAGGGGCCGGGGGATGGGTCGGTGGGAGCCGGGCCAGGGTCCACCTTCGCTAAAGCTACGGCGGCCAGGGGATGGGTCTTAAGGCGTATTTTGTGCCCGCCGCATGATCCGCGTTTATTCCGCTATACAGTCCCCCCGCCTCGACTACATCCTGAGCTTCTTGTCGGATTACTTCGGGCAGCCCTTCGTGCGCAGCGAAGCGGGCGATGCCGACCTGGTCTACGGAGCGGAGGGTGCCGGGCGCATGCGGATCGGGTCCGCAGGCCTGCTGGAAGAACGGGGCATTGCTACAGGCAAGCCCCCGGCAAGGCGTACGGCCGACGGGCAATGCATCCTTTTCCCCGACGACAGTGCTTTTGGCTTCGACCTTTTTTCGGCGATCTTTTACCTGCTGGCGCGCTGCGAAGAATACGCCTCTCCCGAAAAGGACGCCTACGGCCGCTTCCCGCACACCGCGAGCCTGGCTTGGCAGGGCGGCTTTCTGAACCGTCCCCTCATCCACGAATGGCTGCACCGCTTTTCGGAGCAACTGTTTGGCGCCGGCTATACGCCGCCCTTCCAGTTCGCGCCCACCTTCGACATCGACATGGCCTGGAGCTACCGCCACAAGGGCTTTGCCCGTAATGCGGGCGGCCTGCTCCGCTCGCTGCTGCGCCGCGACGGAACCGTGAGCGAACGCCTCGACGTGCTGCTGCGCGGTCACCACGACCCTTTCGATTGCTACGACTTTCTCGACACGCTGCACGGCCATTTCTCGCTCCGCCCGCATTACTTCATTCATGCCGGTAGGGGACGCAATGCGTACGACAAAAACATTCCACTGAAAAAGAGCGCCATGCAGGGCCTGCTGCGGCGCATCGCCCGTAGTTCTACGGTCGGTCTCCATCCATCCTGGGCCAGCGGCGATGAGCCTGCGTTGCTCGGGCAGGAAAAGAGCACGCTGGAAGCCGCCATAGGTATTCCGGTGACGTCGTCGCGGCAGCATTTCATCCGCTTCACGCTGCCGCACACTTTCCGCCAGCTGATCGCCGCCGGCATCACCGACGACTACTCTATGGGCTATGGGTCGATCAACGGCTTCCGCGCCTCGCTGGCCGTGCCTTTCTATTGGTACGACCTCGAGCGCGACGAGCAAACGCCGCTGCGCCTGCACCCCTTCTGCTTTATGGACGCCAACGCGCTCTTCGAGCAAAAACAAAGCATTACGCAAACCGAAGCGGAACTCAACTCCTGCCTGGAAATCTTCCGTCAATGGGGCGGCACGTTCATCAGCATCTGGCACAACAGCTACCTTGGCTCCGCCCCTGAATATGCCGGCTGGCCCGAGCTGTATGCCCGCTTTGTTGCAACGGGAGAGAAAGAACGCATGGTTCGACGGCGCTCACCATGACAAGGCACTTTCTTCCGCTACCTGGGTGTATCGCTTAATGGGGGTCTTCTGGAAAGGGACCAGCTCCTGTCAGCTTGAGCGCAGCCGAAGGCTACTTACGGCTGATCGACCGGTTGACGAGGAACACGCCGTAGAGCGTCACCGCTGTGCCGACACCGATGAAGAGCGACAGCGGCTCGCCGATGAGCAGTGCCCCCAGCAGCACGGCCACCACGGGATTGATGTAGGCATAAAGACTCACCTGCGTGGTGGGGAGATTTTGCAGCGCATACAAAAAAGCGGCGAAGGTGATCACCGACCCGAAGAACACCAGGTACCAGATGGCAGCCCAGGATTGCCAGGGAATATCGGCGAGGGGCATGCTGTTGCCCGTGGCTTTCATGCCCGCCAGGAGCACTGATCCCGACAGCACCAACTGCAGCCCGAAGCTGAAGTAGGGGTTGAAGTTGGCCGCGTGCTTCTTAGTGTACAACGTGCCGAAGGCCCAGCTCCAGGTGGAGGCTACCGACAGCAGGATGCCGAGGCGGAAGGCAGGGTTCACCAGCTCGTGCAGGTGCTCGTAAAAGATGATGCAGATGCCGCCGAAGCCGAGCAGCATGCCCAGGGCGGTCTTCCAGGTAAGCAGCACGCTGCGCGTGGCCAGCCCGATCAGCACGAGCCACACCGGGTAGATGGCCCCGATGATCGAGCCGAGGCCGGCGGGAATGAAGCGCACCCCCCAGGTGGAGAGCGCATTGCTCAGGAAGAAGTTGAGAAAGCCCAGCATCGCGATGGTGCGCCATTGCGCCGCCGTAGGCCAGGGCGCGCGCTTCGCCACGAAATAGCCCACGAGGCAAAGTCCCGCAAACAGCTGCCGCAGGCCCGCCAGCTGCAACGCCGGCATGTACTTTACACCCTGCCGCGCCGCGATCCAGGTGGTACCCCAAAAGAAGCAGATGGTCGCCAGCGCAAACAGCGCCTTGAAGCGCCGGCCGCGCTTGTGGAAGGTGAAGGGATTGAGCCGGCTCGGGTGCCACCAGGCGAGGTCCTGGGTGGTTTGCGGGTCGGCGGGGGTGAAGGCGTCCTGGGGCGGGTGTTTTTCCATGTCGGGGGCAAAGGTCGACACAATGACGGCAAGTGCGGCGGTACAGTTTCGGATGGATCGCAGGCAACAGATACCTCACCCCCGGCCCCTCTCCGGGAGGAGAGGGGAGTGTTACCTGCCAACAAAAAGCCCGGATGCAAAGCATCCGGGCTTTTTATAAAGTTCAACAAACACCAGGGTTCAAAACTATCATACAGTACAGCAGGGGCACCCCTCTCCTCCCGGAGAGGGGCCGGGGGTGAGGTCAATGCTTGAAGTGCCGCTGGCCGGTCATCACCAGCGCGAGGCCTTTTTCCTGGCAGTAGGCTATGCTGTCTTTGTCGCGGATGGAGCCGCCGGGTTGGATAAAGGCGTTGATGCCCGCCTCGTGGCCCAGCTGCACGCAGTCGTTGAAGGGAAAGAACGCATCGGAGGCCAGCACGGCGCCCTCGAGCACAAAGTTGAACTGGCGGGCCTTTTCCAGTGCCTGGCGCAGGGCATCGATGCGGCTCGTTTGCCCACAGCCTTTGCCGATCAGCTGCCGGTCTTTTACCAGCGCGATGGCGTTGCTCTTGAGGTGCTTGCACACGAGGTTGGCAAAGGCCATATCGGCGCGCTCGCCTTCCGTAGAACTACGGCCGCCGGCTTCCTCCCACTTGTCGAAATTGCCCCTGTCTTTTTGCTGCGTCAGCGTGCCGTTGAGCACGCCCTTGAACTGCTGCTCCGGCAACTCCGCCGTTTCGTTGTATTGCAGCAGGATGCGGTTCTTCTTCGACTGCAGCGTTTCCAGGGCCTCCGGACTGAAGGCCGGGGCGATGAGCACTTCAAAGAAGATCTCGTTGATGGCATCCGCGGTCGCTTTGTCGATTTTGCCATTGGTCACCAGCACGCCGCCAAAGGCGCTTTCGGGGTCGCCGGCGAGGGCGTAGGTCCAGGCCGAAAACACGTCGGGCCGCTGGGCCACGCCACAGACATTCGTGTGCTTGATGATGGCGAAGGAAACGGACCCATCCCCTTGCCCCTTCCTTAAGGGAAGGGGGATCGAATCCGTGGCCGCTCCTCCCTCCCTTAGCGAAGGAGGCTGGGAGGATAGGTCGCGGATCAGCTCGATCGCCGCATCCACATCCACGAGGTTGTTGTAGGAAAGCTCCTTGCCGTGCAGCTGCGTGAATACGGAGCTGAGATCGCCGAAGAAGGTGGCCTGCTGGTGCGGGTTCTCGCCGTAACGCAGCGGGGTGCTGCGCCCTGTGTCGCTTGGCGCGTTGCCGAAGCCCGGGGCAATGGCCGCGCCGGGGTTGAAGTAGTGGTCGATGGCGTTGTCGTATTCCGCCACAACGCGGAAGGCTTTGGCCGCGTATTCCTTGCGCTGCTCCAGCGTGAGGGCGCCGCCCTGGGCCTGCAGCTGTGCTACGAGGCCGGCGTAGTCGTCTTTCGAGGCCAGCACCGCCACGTCGCGGAAGTTCTTCGCCGCCGCGCGGATCATCGACGGGCCGCCAATGTCGATCTTTTCGATGATGAGCGCTTCCTCGCTCGTTTGCTTCAGCGTTTCCTGGAAGGGGTAGAGGTCCACCACCACCAGGTCGAGCTCGGGGATGCCGTATTGCTGCATCTCGGCGCGGTCGCTGTCGAGGTAGCGGCGGCCGAGGATGCCACCGAAAACAAGCGGGTGAAGGGTCTTCACGCGGCCCCCGAGGATCGAGGGGTAGGAGGTAAGCGTTTCTACGGGCACCACCGGGAGGCCGAGCCCTTCAATGAATTGCTGGGTGCCGCCGGTGGAGTAGATCGTGGTGCCCTGCGCGTGCAGCTGCCGCACCAGCGCTTCCAGACCATCCTTGTAAAAAACCGAGATGAGGGCAGAGGCGATCTTCTTTTCCATGATTTTCAGCTTGGCCGCGCCAAAAGTAACACGGAGATGCAGGATGTCTGATGCACGGTATCTGATATATTTTTCAGCCATAAGTAACGGCCTGAGGTTCATACAAGACACCTGTCTTTCAAATCAGACATCAGGCATCAGCGATAAAGTACAAATGCACCTTCCTGCCCAACGTCGTGGCAAGGGATTCCCGCTTCCGCGCAGGCCTCTTTCCATTGCTGCGCGCTGCGGCGCGTCAGCGATGCGTCCAGCACGACAGCCCGGATATCGCGAAGGGCAACGGCATCCGCCCGTACCTGGTGCGAAACAACGAGCAGGTCGATGGGGATGTCCGGAAGCCCGTTGCTGTCGGGCAGCCCGATCTGTGCCACCGTTTTCCCGGCGAAGCGAAAGGCCGCCGGCAATGGGCGCGCACCTGTGCCGCTGCGGGCTTCGGTGTGCGCCGGCTTCAGGTGAAGGCCGTACAGGCGGGCATCTTGCTGCGGGGCGGCATCGCCTCGATACCAGCAGCGCCGCGCTTCCTGCACTTCCAGCGCGGCATAGTGCGGCACCTGGTACACGATAAGGCGCGTGCGCTGCCCGGCTTCGTAAAAGGAATACGCACGCAGTGTCAGGAAGCACAGCCCACAGCCCAGCGCGTAGCGCCATGCCTGCGGTCGCCGGCGCAGCAGGGCCCAGGCCACTGCGGCCAGCAAGCCGTACAGCAACACCGTTTGCAGCACCGACAGCGAGAGGCCGTCCCACACGCCGAAGGGGACGCGGTCGATGCGATCGATCCAGGCGTTGAGCAAGCGGATGCCCAGCGCCGACGCTGAGCCGGCCAGCCCGGCCACTGCCGGCCAGAACGACAGCGCACACACAGCAATGAGCGCATACACCAGCAGCCCCGACAGGGGCACGGCCAGCAGGTTGGCGGCGAGGAAGAGCAGCGGAAACTGGTGAAAGTGATACAGGCTCAGCGGCGTGGTGAGCACCTGCGCGGCCAGCGATACCGCCGCCCCCTTCCAGACAAAATCAAGGGCTTTGTTGTGCGTGGTATATAACTGGTAGATGGGACGATAAAAAAGTACGATGCCACCCACCGCCGTGAAGGAAAGCTGGAAGCCGATATCCCACAGCCAGAACGGGTTGATCAGCAGCAGGAGCAGCGCCGCCAGCAGCAGGCTGTTGATGGAATCGCCCTTGCGGCCGATGAGGCCCCCGATAGCGAGCAGGCTGAACATGACCGCCGAGCGAAGCACCGAGGGGCCGCCACCCGCCAGCAGGCTGAAGCCCCAGAGTCCGCCGAGCACCAGCACGAGCCGCAGTATGCGCCAGCGCGGTGCGCCCAGGGGCTTTGTAAGGCCCAGCAACAACAGGTATACCAGCGCGAGGTGCATGCCCGAGATGGCGATGATGTGCACCACGCCCGTGCGGGCATAAGCTGCCGTGAGCTCAGGGTCGAGGTCGTCTTTGTAGCCGATCAGCAGGGCTTCGGCCAGTCCCTGGATCTCCTTACCGGGCAGGTGTTGCCGCAGGATTCCTGTCACGGCCTTGCGGCCGGCGATGAGCGCGGCTTGCAGCGGATGATGGTCCCTGCCGGGCAGCAGGGCATAGTCGCTCACAAAAGCCTGGTGGGTGATACCCTGGAAGAGGCACCAGCGCTGGTAATCGAATGCGCCCGGGTTGCCGCTGTTGCGGATGACCTGCAGCGGTAGCGCTACCTGCACGCGGCTGCCGAAGGGCGGCGGTGTAGTGCCCTTGCGGAAGTACAGCAGGGCCGTGCCCTTGACGGGTGTCCACTGGCCCTCCTGGCGACGCATCCGTATTTCTGCGGTCACTTTCCAGCTGGCGGCCTTTTCGGCGGGCTCGGAAACGAGCTCGGCGATGAACGCATCGCCCGCACCGGTATGGCCGAGCCAGCGTGGATCCTGGCGGATATCGGCCTGCCGGCAAGCGGCGGCACCGGCTGCCAGCAGGAGACCGTTTAGTGCCAACCCCGCCCAGGGGCCTGCGCGGAACTGGTGCCGGAGCGGCAAAAAGCGATAGAGGAGAGGAATGAGCAGACAAAGACCGGCAACAGACAGCAGGGCAGGCAAGGGCAGGGCTGCATACCATTGCAACAGGATGCCCGCTGCGAAAGGCAATAGTAAGCGCAGCGCGGGCCGGTGTTTCCAGGCTGGCATAGGTGGTACCCGCATGGGCTTAAGGTACAAAAAAATAAGGGCGATGAAAAAATTCATCGCCCTTGTGTTCATGCATAGGTTAGCGTAGAACAACTTGTTGTATATCGTTGAAGTTGTTTGCTGATACTATAAAAGCCATTTCCGTGCCAGAAGAAAACCTAATCTATTTCGCCTTGATAATCAGTAGATATACTACCACCAATAACGTTGCCAGAACCGTTACCCCGAAGGCGGAAAAGGCACCCAACTGCGTCCACAGGAAGCCCGTCAGCAGCGAGGCCAGCAGTGCGGCAATGCTTTCTCCTGAGCTGTAAAAGCCCAGCGCTGTGCCCGTGTCGGTAGGTGCCAGCGAGGCGATCCAGGCCTTCGCAATGCCTTCCGTAGCCGCTGCATAAAGACCGTAAAGAAGGAAGCCGAGAAAGATCAGCGACACCGACTGCTGCACAAAGGCGAAGAGGCTGTACACGATGGCGAATACAAGGAGGCCGGATACGAGTACCATGCGCTTGCCGAAGCGGTCGGCCAGCACGCCCAGCGGGTAGGAGGCGCCGGCGAAGACCATATTGTAAAAGATGTAGGCGGTGATGGTGGTGGTGTCGGAGCCGCTCACCTCACGGGTCTTCAGCAGCAGGAATACATCCGAGCTGTTGAACAGCGCGAAGAGCAGCAGCGCCGGCACGAGCTGCTTGTATTCGGGCCGGGCGATCTTCCAATAGCGGAAGAAGGAAAAGAAGCCGCCTTTGCGCAGCGTGCTGCGGCTCCGTTGCTGTTCGCGCAGCGTGAAAAGCAGCACCACCGACAGCAGGCCCGGCACGAAGGCGGCCCAGAACAGGGTATGGTAGTGGCCGGGCCAGCGCCAGAGCAGCGCCAGCGCCAGGCAGGGGCCGATGGCGGCGCCCAATGTATCGAGCGAGCGGTGGAAGCCAAACACGCGGGCCCGCGTGGTTTCCGTGGCGTTCTCGGCCAGCAGCGCATCGCGCGGGGCGGTGCGCAGGCCCTTGCCGAGGCGGTCGGTGCAGCGCACGAAGAATACCCAGAGCGGGAGGGTAAAAAAGCCCATCATCGGCTTCGACAGCGCGCTCAGGAAGTAACCGCTGCGGATGAAGGGCAGGCGCCGCCCGAGCTCGTCGCTCCACTTGCCAAAGTAGCCCTTCGTGAGGCCCGCGGTGAAGCCCGCTACGCCTTCCAACGCGCCGATGGCGAAGACCGAGAACCCGATCTCCCGTAGATATACGGGAATGACCGGGTACAGCATCTCGCTCGCCACGTCGGCAAACATCGATACCACCGAAAGGATCAGAACAGTGCGGTTGATGATCTTCATCCCGCTAAAGGTAGCAGCCGGACGGAGAGAAAGAACGCAGATCCCGCAAGCGGGATACGCCGGTGGTTAGGATTGCTTATGATTTTGCTGACGTGCGAAAACGAACAGGATAATAATCTGCGGGAATCATAAAAATTATACAGGATCTGCGTTCTTGCTCTTGTACGTCGGCGTTTTGATGTCGTGGTAAAACAGGAAGGTCCAGCCTTCACGGTTGCCTTCTTCCCACCACTGCTGCCGCAGCTGGGTAGCGCGTTCGGGGTTGAAGTCGTACTTGGTCTTGTAGCGGATCTTCATCTGTTGCAGCTGCGGGGCGTCGTCGCCACCGAAGAAGATCGTGTCACCGCCTTCACTGATCCAGAACACCTGGTGCTCGGGCGAGTGGGCGCCGGTATGGCGGTAGCGGATGTAGCCGTCTATGCTGCCTTCGTCGTCCGTCAGCAGCTCCACCTGCGCGCTGTTGTGCAGCGCCTCGAGGTCATCCTGGATGTAGGAAGGGTTGTCTTTCGCGCGTGCGAATTCCAGCTCTTTCTGTCGCACGTAATAGGTGGCATTGGGCAGGCTGAGCCAGTTGTTGCCCGGCCCGAAGGCCACGCCGCCCGCGTGGTCCTTGTGCAGGTGGCTCATAAGCACCTTGGTCACCTGCTGGGGGTGATAGCCGGCGGCCTTCAGGTTGCGGTGCAGCTGCAGCTCGTCGCCGATCGAAAAGCCAAGGCCGCAGTCCAGCAAGAGCACATCCTTCGATGTCACCACGAGGAACGGCTGTATTTCTACGAGCAGCGACCCGGTGGGACGGTCGTTGAGGATGTCCTTCTCCTCGTCGAAAGGAACAAATTGCTTGGTACGGTCGATGGTAAAAGAACCTTCGGAGAGCGGGAAGATCTGCATGGGGCAAAGGTACGCCCATCCCCTAACCCCTTCCCGTAGGGAAGGGGAATTAGCTTCACCAAACAAGCGACATGGACCTTGCGGGCGGTTTTAAAGTCCTTCCCATAGGGAAGGATTTAGGATGGGCTAGCGCAGCACCATCTGCCGGTCCGCATCGAGCCGGATGAGGATGAACAGCAGCAGGGTAAACGTGATCAGCGCCGTTCCGCCGTAGGAGATGAAGGGCAGCGGGATGCCGATCACGGGCGCGAGGCCGATGGTCATGCAGATGTTTACCATGATATGAAAGAAAAACACCGAGGCCACGCCGTAGGCATATACGCGGCTGAAGGCGCTGCGCTGCCGTTCGGCTACCGCCACGATGCGAAACAGGAGCAGCAGGTAGATAGCCAGCAGCGTGAAGGTGCCGGCAAAACCGAAGCCTTCACCGATGGTGCAGAAGATAAAGTCGGTGCGCTGCTCGGGCACGAAGTCGAAGCGCGTTTGCGTGCCGCGGAGGAGGCCTTTGCCCAGCAGGCCGCCCGAGCCGATGGCGATCTTCGACTGCTTCACGTTGTAGTCGACGTCTTTCTTTTTGGGCTTGCCGCTTTCGGTGATCATCTCGGGGCGCTTGTATTCTTCGGGCAGGTCGCGGCCGATGGTGCTGAAGATGCGCTCCTCCTGGTGGGGTTGCAGCACGTGCTTGAAGATAAAGGGCACTGCAAAACGCTGGATGGCCACGCACAGCAGGCCCACCAGGGCGATCTTGATCAGCAGGCCCCGGTCGCGGCGCACCTGCCGGCGCAGGATGTAGATCACCAGCGCCGTGATGGCGATGAGGATAATGGCGAGCGTGTTTTTCTCGAGCAGCAGTGTCGCCACCACAAGGGAGCCAAAGGAGAACCCCACTACGAGGATGGTAGCCGGCAAGCCCTCGCGGTACATCACGATAAAGAAGGCGAAGTAGACCAGCGCCAGGCCCGTTTCGTGCTGCAGGATCGACATGGCGGCCGGCAGCAGGGCGATGGCAGCGGCGATGAGCTGCGAGCGCGTGCGCTGAAAGTTGAGGTCTACCTGCGAGAAATACTTCGCCATGGCCAGGCAGACGCACACCTTGCAGAATTCCGCCGGCTGGAACTGGAAGCCGCCGAAGCGGATGATCGACTCGGTGCCCTTTACGTTGGAGTGAAAAGGAAACACGAGCAGCAACATGCCGATGCCCATCGCGTACCAGAGATTGGCGGTAGCGGTAAAGAACTTCGAATCGGTGAGCAGGATGAACACGGCCAGCACCATGGCGATGCCGAAGAAATACAGTTGCTTGCTGTAGTCGGTCTTGAAGCTGAAGAACGACGACACGATCGGGTCGCCCTCCTTGTAGGTGACGCCGAAGATGGCCGTGATGCCGATGCCCACGAGGATCAGGTAGAGCCACACGAGCAGGGGATCTACGCCTTTGGAAATGGTGCCTTTGCTTTTACTCTTGCTCATTTTCTAAATATGGAAACGCACGGGCGCGTTTTCTGTTTTTCGGGAAACGCACCGGGTGCGTTTTGTTGTGGGAGACGCACAAGGTGCGTCTGGTTGTGGGAGACGCACCTGGTGCGTCTCTACGGGTTATCCTCTTCTCCGTTGCTGTTGTTTGCGCATCAGCCGCTGTGCGCTGTCGAGGGCGGCCATGCCGTTGTCTACACGCTGGCTGGAATCGGCAGGGTCGTTGGGCGCGCCGGGCAGCTGGCTGCGGCGGCGAAACTTCCGGATATAGCTCGTGTCTTTGGTGACGTTGAAATAGAACTCGCCGCGCAGCGAATCGTTGATGAACTGCAGGCGCGGCAGGTAGCTCGGCATCAGGTTGGCGCCGGCGATGCGTTCCACTTCGGGCTTGCGCTCGGCGCGCAGCGAGTCGGTGAGAAACTTTTCGATCATCAGCGACGCAATGGGTGCGGCCCAGGTGGCGCCGTAGCCGCCGTTCTCCACGATCACGGCGATGGCGATCCGCGGGTTCTCGCGCGGCGCGAAGGCGGCGAAGAGCGAGTTGTCTTTCAGCTGGATCCGCTTGCGGTCGATGATGCGGAAGTTCTCGGCCGTACCCGTCTTCGCGCAGATCTTGATGCCGGGAATGGCAGCGGCGCGGGCCGTACCGATGTCCACCACATCCTGCATCCCGCTGATCACCACTTCGTAGAGCGAATCGGGGATGTGTACGTCCGACTTGTGCTGCACGCGGAATTTATTGAGGATCGTGTCTTCCTTCGTTTCGTTGTCGATATGCTTCACGATGTGCGGCACGTAGTAGTAGCCTTTGTTGGCGATCAGTGCCATCATGTTGGCCATTTGCAGCGGCGTTACCAGCATTTCGCCCTGGCCGATGCCGAGCGATACGTTGGTGCAGGAATTCCAGGATCCGCGGTAGATCTTGTTGTAGAACGAGGTGTCGGCGATGAGGCCTGGGTTTTCGCTGGGCAGGTCCACGCCGAGGCGGCTACCGAGGCCGAAGGCGTTGACGTATTCCTTCCATTTCTCATACCCGTCTTTCACGTTGCCGTAGCGCGGATTGTCTACCTCGAGGCGGAAGGCGTTGGAGAAAAAGGAATTGCAGGAGTGGGCGATGGCGAGGCGCAGGTTGGCGGCGTGGCCGGCCCACTTCTCGGTGCAGCCCACCTTGCGGTTGCAGCCGTAGTAGGCGCCGGTGCAGGCGATGCCCGAGCGCGGTGTGATCACGCCCATGTCGAGACCGATCAGGGCGCCGAGCGGCTTGTAGGTGGAGCCCGCCGGGTAGCGGCCGTTGATGGCGCGGTTGAGCAGCGGCGCCGACACATCGAGCACGAGGCGTGAGTAGTTCTTCTTTTTATTGGAGCCCGTAAGGTCGTTCGGGTTGTAGTCGGGCGAAGAGGCCATGGCAATGATGCCGCCGGTCTTGGGCTCGATGGCCACGATGGCACCGACCTTGCCGCGCAGCAGTTTTTCGGCCAGCTGCTGCAGCTCGATGTCGAGGTACGTGCGCAAGCCGCGGCCCGCTTCGGCAGCGGTGTCGAAGGCGCCGTTCTCATAAGAACCCTGGAGGCGGCCGAAGTTGTCTTTGATGAGGAAGCTCACACCACGCTGGCCCATGAGCACGCGCTCGTAATAGGCTTCGAGGCCGGAGCGGCCCACGAAGTCGCGGGGCTGGTAGAAGCCGCCCGAGCGGGCGATGATGGCCGAGTCGGCCTCACCCACGTAGCCCATGATGTGCGCGCCGGCATTGTAGGGATAACCGCGCACGGGGCGCTGCTGCAGGTAGAAGCCACGGTTGAAGCGCCAAAGGTTTTCCTCGAGGCGTGCGTATTTCTCCGGCGACAGCAGTTCTTCGAAAGGCGAGGGGCGCACCCGCGTGTTGCCCACGATGGCGTCCTTGATCCGCAGGTTGAATTCCGCGGTGTCGATCTCCAGCAGCTGGCAGAGGTAAGCGGTGTCGACGCCCTTGACTTCCGAAGGCACCACCATCAGGTCGTACATCATGGTGTTGTTCATGATGGCGCGGTCCTTCCGGTCGAAGATGATGCCGCGCGGCGGGTATACCACCTTGCGGAAAACGGCATTGTTGAGGGCATCGGCCTTGTACTTCTCCGAAAAAAGCTGCAGGTTGACCAGTTGGGCGATGATGATCAGGAAAACGCCCAGGAAAATGAACCGGATAATATAGCTCCGCGAGCCGTTGAATACCGACATAGGTTGTGCGAAACGCCTTGTTTAAGGTAAGGTACGCTGAAAGAAGCGTGCCGCACAAATATCGGTAGGTTTTGGCGAG
The DNA here is from genome assembly GCF_004343705.1 of Flaviaesturariibacter aridisoli. Taxonomy (GTDB): domain Bacteria; phylum Bacteroidota; class Bacteroidia; order Chitinophagales; family Chitinophagaceae; genus Flavisolibacter; species Flavisolibacter aridisoli. Next base: position 8,693 of record NZ_SKFH01000037.1, on the reverse strand, counting down.
TTAACGGGTTGCTAAGTTGACGGGGCGCCCGGTTTTCAATTCCAGTTCCGTTCTCCCCTTATCAACCCTTCAACTTATCAACGTATTCAACTTCTTCCCACCACGTTCAGCTTCAGTCCCGTTTTCCATTCGCCGTCGAGGTACAGCTCGAAGGTGTACACACCCGGCACGGTGAAGGGGATCTGGTACAGGTTCACCGTGAAGTTGATGGCGCTGTAGGTAGCGGGGGCCTGCGGCGTGGGCACGGGCAGGTCGCCTTCCATGGTTTTGATCAGCTCTTTGCCCGAAGGGTCGAGGGCCTTCAGCAGCAGGCGCGAGGTGCCGGCTTCCTTGTCGGAAAAGCGGAGGCGCATGGCCAGCGAAAAGGCAGGGTAGGTGAGGGGAAACTGCGGTGCGTTGATGGTGTCGAAGGTGCCGCTGATGAACAGCTTGCCGCCAACATCCTGCGCGTGGTCGGCCAGCGTGAAGATTTCAATTTCCATAAAAGCATTTAGAGGTGGAAACCGAAGAGTCAATAATAGGGCCGATCGGAGATGCCCGCCATACTGGCAGGCGGGAGGAAGTTCTTAAGTCGGAAGTGGGAAGTGAGAAGCGAGGATGATGTGATGGCGAAGCGCCCTGTCGGACCGTCGTTGCTTCGGCCGTCGCGAAGGGCGGCGGCCGAAGCAATCTTACTCACGCCGGCTCGGCTGCCCTTTGGCTGCAGGCTGGACGAGTAAAAGATTGCTTCGCTGCGCTCGCAATGACGGGTCGGAAGGGAGCATTACTTCCGACTTCCGACTTACTAGGCGGTATTCGTCCTGTATTTCAGCTTCCGCGGAAAGAGCAGCTCCACGATCAGGATGAGCAGCATACTGATGGCGGTGTAGCAGGCCGTCTTGATCAGGAAGTCGAGGAAGGGCCCCTGCTGGAGCCATACAAGAATGGTGAGGAAGGCGTGGTGCAGCACGGTCAGGATGAGGGCGTACACCATGTAGGGCCCCCAGCCCATGCCGCGCGGCGAAGGCTCGTGGTAGGTAAACTCGGAGCTCTCTTTCGAGATGAGCAGGAAGATGATGAAGGGCCGCACGTAGGCGATGAGCACGCAGGCCGCGGCATGCAGCCCCGGCGACATCGTGAAGTAATCCAGCGCCAGGCCCGTGAGAAAGCCCGTCAGCAGGAGGCCGAGGCGCGGCGTGTTGAAGGGCAGCCACAGGATGAACAGGAAATAGAGGTAGGGCACGATAAAGCGGTGCAGGTGCGGGATCTTGTCCAGCACGAATACCTGCACCAGCAGGAACAGGATGAGGCGGAAGATATTTTTGACGAGGTCGCTCAACGGGTTCGGGGTTTTACCTGTTCGATCTTTTTTTCGGTCTCGGATTCAAGCTGGAGCTGCTCGCTGCGCTGCAGGTTTTCGATCACGAACACCTGCTGCACGGTGGCGAAGTTGACCGCCGTCTGCACCTTCAGCTCGTAGAAGCCCGTGGCCTTGTTCACCGCCACTTTCGCGATGCGGCCGATGAAGAAGCCGGGCGGGTAGTTGTAGGCATAGGGGCTCGTGAGCACCGAGTCGCCGGGCTTGACGTCCACGTCCTTGCTGATGCCCTGCAGCACCACGAAGCGCGGGTCGAGGCCGTCCCACCGCACTGTGCCGATGGTGCCGGTTTTTTTCAGGGCCGAGGGCACATTGCTCTTGGAGTGCAGGAGGCTCAGCACCTGGCTGAAGTTGGGGCTCGTGTTCACGATCACGCCAATGACGGCGCCGTCGGAGGAGATCACGGCCATATTGTCGCGGATGCCCTGGTTGGCGCCGCGGTTCAACTGGATATAGTTGTTCTCGAAGTTGACGGAGTTGTACACCACCTTGGCGTCGCGGTACAGCCAGCGGCGGTATTTCACCAGCGAATCCTGGCGCACGGAGTCGGTGCGGGGCTGGGCGCCCGTGTCGGGCACGTTGAAGTTGGCCTTCATCAGGTTGAGCAGCGAATCGTTCATCCGGTGCACGCGGCGGTTCTCCTCCACGAGGTGGAAGTAGTCGTCGACCTTGTCTACCTGCCGGTTGATGGAGCCGGTCACTTCGTTGGCCACGCCGAGAAAGACGGCGCGGTGGTGGCTGTTGTAGGAAAAGAGCATCCACAGCGACAGGATCTCCAGGACCACGAAGGCGAGGAAGACGAAGTGGCGGCGGATGAAAGCGAAGATGTTACGCATAAGCCCATCCTAAATCCTTCCCGAGGGGAAGGACTTTCGATTCTGCTTTTGATAGGAGGTAAAACATTGGGGCAGACTTACTCCCTTCCCTTCGGGAAGGGGCGGGGATGGGCCTTATCTCATTACAAAGGGGTAGCGCTCATAGTTCTTCAGCGCCAGGCCGGTACCGCGCACCACGCTCTTCAGCGGGTCGTCGGCTACATGAACGGGGAGCTTGATCTTCTGGGAGAGGCGCTTGTCGAGGCCGCGGAGCAGGGCGCCGCCGCCGGTGATGTAGATGCCGCGGCGGTAGATGTCGGCGGCGAGCTCGGGCGGGGTTTGCTCGAGGGCTTTGAGGATGGCCTCTTCGATCTTGAAGATGCTCTTGTCGAGGGCTTCGGCGATCTCCTGGTAGCCTACATAGATCTGCTTGGGGATACCGGTCACGAGGTCGCGGCCGTTCACGGGCAGGTCGTCGGGCGGGTTGTCGAGGTCTTTCATGGCGGCGCCGATCTGGATCTTGATCTGCTCGGCCGTGCGCTCACCGATCAGCAGCGAGTGGTAGCGGCGGAGGGCTTCCATGATGTCGGCGGTGAATTCGTCGCCGGCGATGCGGATGGACTGGTCGCACACGATACCGGCGAGGGCGATCACGGTGATGCCGGTGGTGCCACCGCCGATGTCGATGATCATGTTGCCCACGGGCTCCTCTACGTCGATGCCGATACCGAGGGCGGCGGCCATGGGTTCATGAATGAGGTATACTTCCTTGGCGCCGGCCTGCTCGGCGGAGTCGCGCACGGCCCGCTTTTCCACCTCGGTAATGGAGGAAGGAATGCAGATCATCATGCGCCAGGAGGGCGGGAAGAGGGGCTTCTTGGGATAAACGAGCTTGATCATCTCGCGGAGCATGAGCTCGGCGGCGTTGAAGTCGGCGATCACACCGTCTTTGAGCGGACGGATCGTCTTGATGCTCTCATGGGTCTTTTCGTGCATCATCAGGGCGCGCTTGCCCACCGCCAGCACTTCTTTCGGGTTATTGCGGTTGAGGGCCACGATCGAGGGCTCGTTCACCACTACCTCGTCGTTATGTATGATCAGTGTATTCGCCGTGCCCAGATCGATCGCTATTTCCTGGGTAAACCAGTTGAAAAGTCCCATGCTGCTCTGTTATTATAAGGATAGTTGCTGCAAATGTAGCAAGTGAGAGATAGTTTGGAGTTTGGAGTTTAGAGTTTTCGGCTCCATTTCCCATGTTTTTCAGTTTACTGCAAACTATAAACCATAAAAAACAGGAATAAACCCCTAACCTTCACTGCCGGCGCCCGCCCGGAGAAGCGGACGGGCGCCGGAGGACAAGTTCGGTGCCAGCTTCTGCTGAGCAAGGTCCCGACTCGCCGAAGCGGGGCCGTTGCCCGGCGGGACGCCCTTTTGTCCCGTTCGGCACGACAGCGGGCTTCCGGGAGCGCCGCCAGCCGGCGTCGGGAACCAGGACGGGGGCTTATGCCGAGAAACCCAGCTTGCGTTCCACTTCTTTCGGCAGCTGCGGCAGCTTGCGGCGCTCGATGAGGAAGCTCGTGAGCTGGGCGATCTCTTTAAAGATGTAGTGCTTGTCGGCGGCGGCTTTCAGGTAGTCTTTGCCCGTGGAGCCACCGGTGCCGATGCGGGTGCCGATCATGCGGTGCACCATGTTCATGTGGCGGTGGCGCCAGGTGCTCAGCTGCTCGTCGATCTCCAGCAGGCCGTTGAGGAGTTGGAAGGGGAGTTGCAGCAGCGGGTAGCCGCGGTAAAGCATGATGAAGAGGGCGGCACGGTTGGCGCGGGCCGACAGGGTATAGTGCGTTTCCTGGTGGCGGGAGAACACCTCTTCGAAGAGGTCCAGGTTGTTCTTTTCGGCTTCTGCCAGCGAGCCGGCGTATACTTTTTTATAAGCTTCCCAGAAATCGGGCGCGCCGTACTGCTGCGCATATTCCTGCCAAAGCTCCGGTTGCTCGAAGAACGGCATGCGTTCCAGCCAGTCGTTGACCAGCTGCAGGAAGGAATGGCTTCCTTCCGCTTTTTTAATAAGGTCTACGTGCTCGCCGCGGAGGAAGGCGGTGTAGTATTCCTTGCCGTGCCGGTATTCGAATTTGAGGCCCAGCTTGGCTTCCAGCAGCTTGAACTGCCAGCTTTGGAAGCCCGAGGCGGGGCGGAGCAGGTCGCGGAAGTCGAGGAAGTCCATGGGCGTCATTGTTTCCAGGATGTCGATCTGTTGCACCAGCACCCGGAGGATGGTCGCCATACGGTCGAGGCGGTGCACCACGGTCTGCAGCTCGGGCGAGTTGTCGTTGAGCGCCGGCTGGCCCATGATGGTCACCAGCGAGTCGGCCTCCCAGTGGAGCTGCTTGAACCAGAGCTCGTAGGTCTGGTGAATGACGATGAACAGCATCTCGTCGTGGGCGGTGACGCCGCTCTTGTCGCTTTCGAGGGCCTGGGCCGATAGGAGCTTGTCGAGCTGGAGGTAGTCGTGGTAATGCACGGCCGCGTGCTGACCGGTTCTGGCCCCCTGTCCCCCGAGGGGGGCACCTGGGTTGGAGTTTCCTTGGTGGAAGGGACAGCCGCCGCTGCCGGGTGTTTCGTTGGAAGTCATGGCAAGTCGTTGAACTGCGAAGTAACGGAATTCGGCGGCAAGCCCCGGGATGACAACGGTCAGTTTTGCTCCACCCGCAAGACCCATCCCCCACCTCACCCCTAACCCCCCTCCCAAGGAGAGGGGTCAGGGGTGAGGCGATGACATTTTTGTCACTGGCACTCCGCGACTACTTTATGCCCCTGTCGATTTTGACAATGGCATCCGGAAAGGGATTGATGCCCTTTCCGGTTTTGCAAGTGGCACGGATTCGCCGCTGGATGGCACTGCCGGTTTTGCAAGTGGCATAAATCTCTTGCGGAATACCCCTGCCGATTTTGACAAGGGCATCCGGGAATGGATTGATGCCCCTGCCGATTTTGTCAATGGGACCGGGGAAGCGATCGGTGCCGCTGGCAATTTTGGCAACGGCAGTAAGCGAGCGGGAAATGCCCCGCAAAAAGGGTGAGTCCGTTCCAGGAGAAATGCATTCCCCTCTCCTTTGGAGAGGGGTTAGGGGTGAGGTCGATTCCCCTTCCCCTCGGGAAGGGGTTAGGGGATGGGCTTGGAAGGGGTTAGGGGCTGGGCCGGGAAGGGGTTAAGCGATGGGCCGGGAAGGGGTCAGGGGTCCGCCTTCGCCGAGGCTTCGGCGGGCGGAGATGGCCTAAAACTCGTACCCGATATCCTTCCGGTAATACATCCCTTCAAACGAAATCCCCTCCAGCGTTTTCTTCGAGCCGGCCACGGCCTCGGCGAGTGTCGGGGCGAGGGTGGTGGCGCAGAGCACGCGGCCACCGGCGGTCACGATGTGGCCGCTCTTGTCGGCGGTGCCGGCGTGAAAAAGGTAGCTGCCTTCGGCCGGGCGCAGGGCCAGGCCCTCGATGGCGAAGCCTTTCCCATAGTCGCCGGGGTAGCCGCCGCTCACGGCCATGATGGTGGCGGCGTGGTGCGGGTCGGCGGGGAGCTGCACGCCCTTCAGGCGGCCCTGCGCCGTAGCCAGCAGGGCGGCGCCGAGGTCGCCGGCAATGCGGGGCAGCACGGCCTCGGTTTCGGGGTCGCCCATGCGGCAGTTGTATTCGATCACGTAGGGCTCGCCGCCCACTTTGATCAACCCGAAAAACACGAAGCCTTTGTAGTCCAACCCTTCTGCTTCAAAGCCGCGCACGGTGGGCTCGATGATCCGGGTGCGTACTTGCTCCATAAAGGCCGCGTCGGCAAAGGGCACGGGCGAGATGGCGCCCATACCGCCGGTGTTGAGCCCGCTGTCGCCTTCGCCGATGCGCTTGTAGTCTTTGGCTTCGGGGAGCAGCACGTAATCCTTGCCGTCGGTCAGTATAAATACGGACAGCTCGATGCCGTCGAGGAACTGCTCCACCACCACGCGGGCGGAGGCGGCGCCGAACTTGGCGGCGCGGATCATGGCTTCCAGCTCGGTAGCGGCCTCGTCGTGGGTTTGGCAGATGAGCACGCCCTTGCCGGCGGCGAGGCCGTCGGCCTTCAGCACCACGGGCAGCGGGTGTTGCCGCACATAGGCAAGGCCTTCATCGAGGTTGTCGATGGTGAACTCCCGGTAGGAGGCCGTAGGAATACGGTGGCGCGCCATGAAGGCTTTGGCGTAGGCCTTGGATCCTTCGAGCTGCGCGGCTTCCCGCGCCGGGCCGATGATGGCGAGGCCCTGCAGCGCCGGGTCTTCTTTCAGGAAGTCCACGAGGCCCTTCACCAGGGGCTCTTCGGGGCCGATCACCAGGAGGCCGATGCCGCGCTGCAGCACCGCGGCGCGCACGGCGTCGAAGTCGGTGGCGGCAAAGGGCAGGTTGCTGCCGCATTGCGCGGTGCCGGGGTTGCCGGGGGCAATGAAGAGTTCTTCGCAGAGCGGGCTTTGGCGCAGCTTCCAGGCGAAGGCATGTTCGCGGCCACCGGAGCCGAGGATCAGGATGTTCATGAAGCAAAGAACGGTAACCGCGGAACAAGGAACAAAGCTTGTTCCGCAAAAAGCGGGGGAACAGGGGATAACGAATCGGGCTGCTCAGGCATTCCATTTTCTCCGGTTCCCGGTTCCTTGTTCCCCGCTTGCCCGCCATCCGCAAGCGGATGGTTCTGTTAAAGAAAGGGGGCTTTCCAAACGAGGTATCAAAAAATCCCTATTTTAGGCAGTCTATTTCCGAACTCATAATCACTGTAATCACCAATCACTAGTCCGTATGAATGTTTTACCCGAAGACCAGGTCTTGCTGGCGGATTCGAAAGCTGCCGAGCAAAAGGGACATCCCAAAGGCCTGTACGTATTGTTTGCCACCGAATTCTGGGAGCGCTTCAGCTACTACGGCATGCGCGCCATCTTCGTTCTGTTCATGACCAACAAGCTCTTGTTCGACAAGGCTTATGCTTCGAATATCTATGGTTCCTATACCGGGCTGGTGTACCTCACCCCGCTGATCGGCGGCTACGTGGCCGACCGCTACTGGGGCAACCGCCGCTCCATCTTCGTGGGCGGCCTGCTGATGGCCCTCGGGCAATTCATTCTCTTCTTCTGCGCCTCGGCTACCGACAAAGGCGCATCGGGCTTTACCACCACGCTGCTATGGACGGGCCTGGCCTTCCTCATCTTTGGTAACGGCTTCTTCAAGCCCAACATCTCCACGATGGTGGGTCAGCTGTACCCGGAGACCGAAGCGGGTGCCGGCCGCAAAGATGCCGCCTACACCATCTTCTACATGGGTATCAACGCGGGTGCCTTCTTTGCTCCGCTCATCTGCGGCTACCTCGGTGAGAACGTGGATTTCAAATGGGGCTTCCTCGCCGCCGGTGTGGGCATGATCATCTCGCTCATCATCTTCTATTTTACCAAAGACAAATACGTGGTGTCGCACGACGGCCGTCCGCTGGGGGTAACGGCCAACAAATCGCGCGATGCAGGCACGGCAACGCCGGGCGACATTGCTGCTGCTCCGGGTAAAACCGGCTTCAGCTCGGGCCAGATCCTGATGCTGGTCGGCGCCATTGTAGCGGCCTTCCTCATCATCTGGAAGCTGCTGGGCGTGGACTTCTGGGGCTCCGCCATCTATGCGATGACCGCCGTGGGTCCCTTTGCCATCCTTACCGACCGCTCGCTGACGAAGACCGAAAAGGATCGCCTCTGGGTGATCGTAATCATCATGATCTTCGTGATCTTCTTCTGGATGTGTTTTGAGCAGGCCGGTGCCTCGCTTACCTTCTTCGCCGACGAGCAAACGGACCGTCACCTGGGCAACTGGGAAATGCCGGCTTCGTACTTCCAGAGCTTCAACGCCGGCTTTATCGTGCTGCTGGCGCCCATCTTTGCGGCGCTGTGGAGCAACCTCGGCAAGCGCGGCATCAACCCGCCCGCCCCGATGAAGCAGGCCATCGGCCTCGGCCTGCTGGCCCTCGGCTTCCTCTACATTTCCCTCGGCACACCCGCCGACCCGCTGGTGAAAGTGAGTATCTGGTGGCTCACCGGTCTTTATTTCCTGCACACGGTGGGTGAGCTGTTCCTCAGCCCCATCGGCCTCTCCATGGTAAATAAACTGACCCCAGGTCGCTTCACTTCGCTTATGATGGGTATCTGGTTCCTGGCCATCGCCACCGGCAACAAGCTGGCCGGCACCATGAGCTCGCTTTACCCCGATCCGAAAGCCACCGGCCCGCGCCCCGTGTTTCTCGGCATCACGATTGACAACCTGCACACATACTTCATGATCTTCGTGGCCTTCGCTGGTGTGGCCGCCGTTATTCTCTTCCTGCTCTCCTTCAAGCTGCGGAAGATGATGCACGGTGTGAAGTAAGCGGCCCCCTGTCCCCCCAAGGGGGCACTCAGGTCGGAGTCTTCTTATGACTTCAGTCTTACTTCAGATCGATACCTAACAGAAAAGCCCGGATCGCTTTGCGATCCGGG
>NZ_SKFH01000036.1 GCF_004343705.1 Flaviaesturariibacter aridisoli | reverse complement strand
TGCCCCGTCCTAAAATAAGTTGACACATCTGAGACTTATGTATGTCAACATCAGGACAGTCAAGGAAACGGAAGAGTCAGAAGGATTATACACTATCCTTCAAATTGCAGGTAGTTGCCCAGATCGAGAAAGGGGAGTTTACCTACCTGCAGGCCCAGCGTCATTACGGAATTCAAGGCAAGACAACGGTGTTGGTCTGGCTACGCAAACTGGGTACCTTACAGTGGAAAACCCGTTCGCGTATGGAAAAAGCAGAAAAGACCCCGGAGCAGCGCATCAAAGAACTGGAAGCTGCACTTCAATGGGAGCGCGACAAGAACCTGCTGCTGGAAACCACCATCGAGGTAGCGGAAAAGCAGTTCGGAATCGTGTTGCCAAAAAAGTTGCGCGCCAAGCTGCCCAAACCCTCCAAACGCAAGGACGGCTGAGCCTGAGCCGCGCCTGCAGGCTGCTTGGCATCTCACGGCAAGCCTTTTACCAGCAGCGCAGCCGCAATGAAGTGCGCGCCCTTCGGCTGGCGCCTGTACGCCACCTGGTGCAGGAAAAGCGACAGCTCATGCCCCGTCTTGGTACCCGCAAGCTTCATTACCTGCTTGCCCCCGAACTAAAGACCCGGGGCTTGAAGCTGGGGCGCGACGCCCTGTTCGACTACCTGCGGGGCGAGCACCTGTTGGTGCAACCGCGTAAGTGCTATACGAAAACGACAAACTCCAAACACTGGTTGCGCAAGCATCCCAACCGCACCGAAGGCCTGGAGCTGACGCGTCCGGAACAACTCTGGGTGGCCGACATCACTTACGTCACAACCAAGGAAAATACCGCCTACCTGTCGCTGATCACCGACGCCTACTCGCGCAAGATTGTAGGGCACTTCGTATCCGATAGCCTGGCAACAGAAGGTGTTGCCTGTGCCCTGAAAACGGCCTTGAAGCAGCGAAAAGCGAACCTTCCGCTAATCCACCACTCCGATCGCGGTATTCAATATTGCGCAGCACCATATCAGGAAGTATTACAGAGCGGCAACGTGCTCTGCTCGATGACGCAGGGAGGAGATTGCTATCAAAACGCGCTGGCGGAACGCATCAACGGGATCCTCAAAGACGAGTTCCTGCTCACACCTTGTCCCGATCTGCAAAGCCTGCGAACAGTAGTGGCCCAATCCATCCACATCTACAACACCCAGAGACCGCACCTCAGCCTACACTACAAAACCCCGAACTTTATCCATGAAAAATCCCTGGAAGCAATCAGCAACCAGGGATCTAAAAACAATCTAAAAACCGTCAACTTATTCTAGGACGGGTCAAATAGACATTATCCATTAGGTATTATTCGATGTTTAGCCCCGCTCCTTCCGGAAGCGCAGGTCGAGGTAGCCGAGGGTGAGGAACAGCGCGGCATAGCCCAGCGACAGCCACTCGTGGCGCACCATCCAGCCGGTCTTATTCATCGTCATCGACTGCAGCGTCAGCAGCGGGTGCGAGTACGGGATCCACTCGGCGTGCTCCCAGCGGAAGCCCGTGGCGATCTGCCCGGCGATGAGCAGCAACAACCCGATACCCACTGGGCCGATAAAGCTTTTGAAACGCATGCTCACGAGGAACTGCAGGGCCGAGATGCCCAGCACCGACACATAGGTGCGCAGGTTGAGCCGCAGCAGGGCGGCCCAGTCGAGGCGGTTGCTGAAGAAGGGATATTTAGCGTTAATCGTATTGGCCAGCACAGCGGCCAGGATCTCGAATACATTGAAGCTCAAAACGCACAGCAGCACCATGCTCTGCACGGCCAGGAATTTGGCCACGAACACTTCGCCGGTCGATTGCGGGGAGGCCCACACCTGCTTCCAGGCATTGTTGCGGAACTCGATCTGCGGGATCAGCGCCGAGATCAGGATGATGAACATCGGGAACAGAAAGGAATTGAACACCTGCCAGCCCATGAGCAGGTGCTGCTCCCAGGGCATCAGCTGCAGCTGCGCCACCATCTTTTCGGGCTTGAAGCAGTAGATGAGGAAAAAGATCGTGGGAATAAACGCGGCCCCGATGACCGCCAGCCAGAAGGACGCCGTGCGGCGCGACTTCAGCATCTCAGATTGGTAAGAGATAGCGAGTGACATGAGAAAAGTTTATAGTTTATAGTTTGTGGTTTGTAGTTGGCTGCGGCGGCCATTGACGATTCACGCCTCACGCCTCACGAACCCGAGGTGATGTCGATAAAGTGTTGCTCAAGGTCTTGTTGCTGCGGCTGCAGGAGAAACACGTCGAGGTTTCCCTGTACGAGGATGCGGGCCACGCGGGCGGTGCCGGCCTTATCGGTAAGAGGCAGCACGAGGTGGCCGGCGCGGTGCTCGGCGCCTTCGGCTTTCAGCAGCTGCAGGGCGGCCTCGTTGTCGGACGTATCGAGCTGGAGGAAGCTCCGGCCCGACTGCAGCGCCTGCAGCTCGGCGAGCGTACCCTGGAAGCGCATGCGGCCCTGGTGGATGATGCCCACGTGCGTGGCCATCTTCTCCACCTCGGCGAGGATGTGGCTCGACACGATGATGGTAACGCCCTGCTCGCGGTTGAGGCGCTTGATCAGCTCGCGCGTTTCGATAATGCCGTTGGGATCGAGGCCGTTGGTGGGCTCGTCCAGAATAAGGAGCTCGGGGCTGTGCAGCAGCGCCACGGCAATGGACAGGCGTTGTTTCATGCCGAGGGAAAACTGCTTTGCTTTTTTCTTGCCGGTGCGGGCGAGGTCCACGAGCTCGAGCACGGCTTCGGTGCGCTCGGGTGCGGCGCCGTAAATGCGGCGGTATACCTCGAGGTTCTCGCGTGCGGTCAGGTGGCCGTAGAGCGAGGGCTGCTCGATGAGGGAGCCAAGGCGGCGCAGGATGGCGAGCCGTTCGGTGGCGGGGTCGAGGCCGAAAAGGCGGATGCTGCCTTCCTGGGAGCGGAGCAGGCCGAGGAGCAGGCGCAACGTGGTGGTCTTGCCGGCCCCGTTCGGTCCGAGAAAACCATATACGGCACCGGCGGGCACCTGCAGGTTGATGTCCTGGAGCACCACCGCATCGGTGCCGAATCGGTAGGTAAGGTTGCGGGTTTCGATCGTGTACTGCGTATTCATAAGCGTGGTTATGAACCGAAAGTAGAATCTTCAGCCAAGTCCCGGAGCTTTATTTGACGTACGGGGTTAATCACGGGACGAAGTCCTGCGCTGCGGGCGCATCCGACGGCTCAGCCCTCTCCCCGATCCTTCGGGAGAAAGATAGAGAAGGAAGCCCCGCGCGCCTCATCGCCGGAGGCAGTGATAAAGCCACCGTGATTTTCCACGATGCGTTTGCAGATGGCCAGCCCGATGCCGGTGCCGCGGTAGGCTTCCGCATTGTGCAGGCGGTAGAAGATATCGAAAATGCGTGCGTTCTGGTCGGGGTCGAAGCCGATGCCGTTGTCCTGCACCCGGATGTGGTAGAAGTCGCCGGTGCGGCTTTGTGTGGGATGATGAAATGATCCCGCCGCCGCATCCGTGCACTGCACGGTAATATGCGGCGCTACGCCGGGGCGCTGAAACTTGAGGGCGTTGCTCACGAGGTTGCCGAACAGCTGCCGCGCCTGGTAAGGAATCATCGGCAGCACCGGTAGTCCCTCCCACACAAGTACGCCGCCCTTTTCCCGTAATTCTTCCTCGTATTCGTCTACGATATCGCGCAGTACCGCGTTGAGGTCCACGGGCACAAAAGGGCTCTCATTGACGTCGAGGAGGCGGTAGGCCATGAGGTCTTCCACCAGCGTCTGCATCCGCCGCGCGGACTGCTGGATGCGGTTGAGCGAATGCAGGAGGTTCGCTGACAGTTGCGCGTCCTCTTCGCCGGCGATGCGCGAGGCAAAGACGAGGATCTTGCGGAGCGGCTCCTTCAGGTCGTGCGTGGTGATCCAGTTGATGTTGGCGAGCTCCTGGTTGGCCTTCATCAGCTTTTCGTTGAGCACGCGCTGGCTTGCTTCCTCGGCCTGCAGGTGCTCGAGGTGAAAGTTGTTCTGCAGCGTCGTGGCGAAGCGACTCGCGGCGGCGACCTCGGAGCGGCGCCAATCGAGGCTCCTGCCCTGCACCAGCTCGCGGAAAATGGCGAAGGAGCTGCGCGGCGTCAGGGCGTTGGTAGCGGGCGAGCGCTTCACCGCTTCGTGCGGGTTGCCGGCCCAGTTGATGGTCCGCTCCTGCTCTTCGCGCAGCCACAGGATGGCCTCGCGCTTCGGGTCGCCGAGCTTGTGATACAGTATGCCCGACGCTTCGCCGGCGATCCGGGCGGCGTCGGGGTAGTGCTCTTCGAGGTGGGCGGTCACGAATTCCATTCCCGGCTTACCGGCCAGCCATTGAAAAAGAGCGCGGAGGCGCTCGGGCGCCGGCGTGCGGCCCATGGTGTAGATGCGTCCCTCGTGCAGGATGGCCGCGCCGGAAGCGTTGGCCACCGGCAGCAGCGAGTTGAGCCTCCGGAAGCGGGCGGAAAAGTCGCCACCCGTTTCCATGGCGTGCAGCAGGTGCTGCAGGTGTGCATCCACCACGGTATGCACCGCGTATTCCTCGGCCACTTCCCGCACCTGGATCTGCGAGCTCAGGAAGTGCGCCTGCAGCAGGGCCGCCTTACGCTGCAGGTGGCCCAGGTGGCGCGGGCTGTAGTGGTGGCAGGTAACGAGGCCCCAGAGGCGTCCTTCGAGGAGCAACGAGATGGTGAGCGTGGCGGCGACGCCCATATTCTTCAGGTATTGAATGTGCAGCGGCGATACGCTGCGGAGGCGGGCGTCGCTCAGGTCGAGCGGGGCCGGGCTGCCAGCCGCCACGGTGAGCAGCGGCACGGGCTCGTAGCGTACGTCGGGGATCATCCGCATCAGGTTGCGGAGGTACAGGTCGCGGGCCTGCACCGGGATGTCGGTATGCGGGTAATGAAGGTCGAGGTAGGGCTCCAGGTGGGCTTCGCGGCTTTCCGCATATACCTGCCCGTTGTAATCCTTGTCGAAGCGGTAGATCATTACGCGGTCGTAGCCGGTAAGGACGCGGGTCTGCTCGGCGATGCGCTGGCAGAGGTCCTGCAGCGTGCGGGCGCGGTCGATGTGCTGCACGAAGCGGCTCGTCTGGTCATACAGGTCGTCGGATGCCGCGTCGGGCACGGCGACTTCACATTCGATCACGAAAAGCCCGTCCTCGTTGAAGCAGCCGAAAACATCCCAGTGCGTGTCGTTCCGGAAGAAGCGCAATGGCTTTGCGAGGTTGCCCGCGCCATTGAGTGCGGGCTGCAGGGCCTGGGCCAGCTCTTCGTCGGCCGAAGCGAGCGGTTGCTGGAGCAGGGCGCCTGCTTCTTTCCCGAAATATCGGGCGCAATTGGCGCTGCAGTAGCGGAAGATGCCGCCGGCGTTCAGGGCGGCCAGCACCCCGTGCGGCTGAATGGTCCCGGGAATATGAATGGGCTCGCTTTCACAGGTGGCCAGCGTGGCCACGTTCCGGTTGACAATGTCGGTGATGTTCATCGCCGGAAAGATAAAATGCGGCCAGATAAGAGTAAACTCAATTTGCCCGCCCGCCGCCGGGCAAGGTCATCTCCCTGCATTGTCTTTTCTTTGCAGAACCGTTGCATCCGCGCGGTGCTCCCCGCCGGCCTGCCGGCGGGCCTACAACTATGGCTAAAGACTTAAGAAAACAGCAGGCGCTGGAATACCACGCCAAAGGACGCCCGGGAAAGATCGAAGTGGTGCCTACCAAGGAAGCCAAGACCCAGCGCGACCTGTCGCTGGCCTACTCCCCCGGCGTTGCCGAACCCTGTAAGGAGATCGCCGCACATAAAGAAAACGTTTACAAGTATACCGCCAAAGGCAACCTCGTGGGCGTAATTTCGAACGGCACGGCCGTGCTCGGGCTCGGCGACATCGGCCCCGAAGCTTCCAAGCCCGTGATGGAAGGAAAGGGCGTTCTGTTCAAGATTTTCGCCGACATCGACGTATTCGACATCGAGATCAACGAAACGGACCCCGAGAAGTTCATCCAGATCGTGCGGGCGCTGGAGCCCACCTTCGGCGGCATCAACCTCGAGGACATCAAGGCACCCGAGTGCTTCGTGATCGAAAAAGCCCTCCGCGAGCAGCTTTCCATTCCCATCATGCACGACGACCAGCACGGCACGGCCATCATTTCCGCCGCCGCCCTGCTCAATGCCCTGCAGGTGCAGAAGAAAAAGATCGACAAGGTCAACTTCGTGATCAACGGAGCCGGCGCGGCCGCCATGGCCTGCATCCAGCTCTATGTGTCGCTGGGCGCGCGGCCGGAGCACTTCCAGGTGTTCGACATCAAGGGCGCCCTTACCCGCGAGCGCGACGACCTCGAAGACTTCAAGAAGCCCTTTGCCAACGCGAAACCCGGCACCACGCTCGATATGGCGCTGAAGAACGCCGACGTGTTCGTGGGCCTGTCGGTGGGCAACGTGGTTACCGCCAACATGGTGAAGAGCATGGCCAAGAATCCCATCGTGTTTGCCATGGCCAACCCCGACCCGGAGATTTCCTGGGATGAAGCCAAAGGCGCCCGCAAGGACCTCATCATGGCCACCGGCCGCTCCGACTACCCCAACCAGGTCAACAACGTACTGGGCTTTCCCTATATCTTCCGCGGCGCGCTCGACGTACGCGCCACGGGTATCAACGAAGCGATGAAGCTGGCGGCCGTAAAGGCCCTGGCCGAGCTGGCCCAGAGCCCCGTGCCCGACATCGTGAACCTGGCCTATAATACAAAGACCATCACCTTCGGCCCCGACTACATCATTCCCAAACCGCTCGACCCGCGCCTGCTGGCCACCGTGGCCCCGGCCGTGGCGAAAGCGGCCATCGATACGGGCCTGGCCCAGCAGCCCATCACCGACTGGGATGCCTACCGCACCGAGCTCAACAAGCGCCTCGGCCTCGACAACCAGGTGCTCCGCGTGCTCCACTCGAAGGCCCGCCGCGACCCGCGCCGCATTGTATTTGCCGAAGCCGACAACGTCAAGATCCTCAAGGCAGCGCAGCAGGTGTTCGACGAGGGCATCGGCTACCCGATCCTCCTCGGCGACGAAACGAAGATCCGCAGCATCGCCGTCGCCAACGGCATCGACCTCGAAGGGCTTCCCATCTATGATCCCCGCTCCGATGTGATGGAGGACGTACGCAACCAGTACGGCGACCTGTTCTTTCAGAAGCGCGGCCGTAAGGGCTTCAATGCCTACGAGAGCAAAAAGGTGATGAAGGACCGCAACTACTTCGGCTGTATGATGGTGGAAACCGGCGACGCCGATTGTATGATCTCCGGCCTGTCGAAAAACTACCCCGACACCATCCGCCCCGCCATCCAGTGCATCGGCACCGAGGACGGTGTGAACAAGATCGCCGGCATGTACCTCATGCTGACCAAAAAGGGCCCGATCTTCCTGGCCGACACGACGGTGAACTTCCACCCGACGGCGGAAGAGCTGGCGGAGATCACCCGCCTGGCCGCCACGGAAGTGCGGCACTTCAACATCCAGCCCCGTATCGCGATGCTCAGCTATTCCAACTTCGGCTCCTCCAACTCCGAGGAAGCCCACCTGGTGGCAAAGGCCCGCGAGATCGTGAAAAAGCAAGACCCGACGCTCATCGTCGATGGCGAGATGCAGGCCTCGGTAGCGTTCAACAACGACCTGATGAAGGAAAACTACCCCTTCAGCGAGCTGGTGGACAAAGCGGTCAATACCCTCATCTTCCCCAACCTGTCGGCCGGCAACGTGGCCTACAACCTGCTCAAGGAGCTGGGCGGCTCGGAAGCCATTGGCCCGATTTTATTAGGATTGAAGAAGCCCGTACATATTCTGCAGCTCGGCACTTCGGTCCGGAACATTGTGAATATGGCTACTATTGCAGTGGTGGACGCGCAGATCAAGAACCAGCAGGCGAACGAGGAGGCCATCCGCCGCTCGCCGTGGTGGAAGCGACTGAAGAAACGTGAGGCGTGAGCCGCGAGCCGTCAGCGCTTTTGCTCCCGCTTCACGCCTGACGCCTCACGACGAACTAAGGACAGATTGAACCAGAAGAATACATGACAAAATTTTTCACCGACGTTGGCCGCTATATCCTGATGATCCGCAGCATGTTTTCCAAACCGGAAAACCTCAAGATGTATTGGAAGGAGTTCATGCACCAGTGTTCGGAGATCGGCATCGGCTCGATGGGCATCGTGGTGATCATTTCGATCTTCATGGGTGCCGTGTCGGCGGTGCAGACGGCCTACCAGCTGACCAACCCACTCATTCCGCCGGAAACGATCCCGCAGATTGTGCGCGACACGGTGATCCTCGAATTCGCCCCTACCCTCGTTTGTATCGTTCTGGCCGGCGTGGTGGGCTCCAAGATCGCGGGAGAGCTGGGCAACATGCGTGTGTCGGAGCAGATCGACGCCCTCGAGATCATGGGCATCAACACGAAGGCCTACCTCGTGATGCCGAAGATCTTCGCCTCGCTGGTGGTGATCCCGATGCTCATCGTCATCGCTGCCGTGCTCGGCATCTGGGGCGGGCGTTTTGCCTCGGTGGCCTCGGGCATCATCGACGCCACCACCTACGACCGCGGCCTGCTCATGGCCTTTATTCCCTACAACGTTTTTTTCGCCCTCAGCAAGGCGTATACCTTTTCCTTCCTCATTTCGAGCATCCCCGCCTACTTCGGCTACCACGTTAGCGGCGGCGCCCTCGAGATCGGGCGGGCCTCCACCAAGTCGGTGGTGGTGACCTGCGTGGCCATCCTGTTTGCCGATTATATCCTGGCCGCTTTACTGCTACAATCATGATCGAAGTCAAGAACCTCAGGAAAGGATTTGCCGGTAAGACCGTGATCAACGACGCCAACGTGACGATGGACGCCGGTAAGTGCAACCTCATCATCGGCTCGTCGGGGTCGGGCAAGACCGTGCTCATGAAATGCATGGTGGGCCTTTTCACCCCCGACTCGGGCCAGATCCTCTACGGCGGTCAGGACTTTACGGCCATGGATGTAAAGCAGAAGAAAGAGATCCGCAAGGAGATCGGGATGCTCTTCCAGGGCTCCGCGCTGTTCAGCTCGATGACGGTGGAGGAGAACATCATCTTCCCGCTCGACATGTTTACGACCATGGGCCAGCGCGAAAAGCGGGCCCGCGTGAACGAAGTGCTCGAGCGCGTGAACCTCAAGGGCGCCAACCGGAAATTCCCCGCCGAACTTTCGGGCGGTATGATGAAGCGCGTGGGCATCGCCCGCGCCATCGTGCTCAACCCCAAATACCTGTTCGTGGATGAACCCAACTCGGGCCTCGATCCGCAAACCTCCGGCCTCATCGACCAGCTGATCAAGGAGATCACCGAGGAATACAACATCACCACCGTCATCAACACCCACGACATGAACTCGGTGATGGAGATCGGCGATCACATTGTGTATATGTACCAGGGGCACAAGGAATGGGAAGGCAACAACCGGGAGATCATCTTCTCGAAGAACCAGCGCCTCAACGACTTCATCTTTGCCTCCGAATTCCTCCGCGACGCCAAGGACATGCGGCAGCTGGAAGAAACCGGCAAGATCTCCAACGAGCGCAACATGGAGCAGCTGACGGCCGAAGACGCGCCGGAGCTCATTCCCCCACCCGAGGAATAGGTGTAGTGGTTTATTAGTCTATTGATTTATCGGTAACAGGTTGCCTGCCGGCTTCTATTGTCGCATTCTCCCATTACCCAATTAACCCAATCACCCCATTGCGCCTACTTTGGCCGCATTTCCTTAATTTCCTGCCTAAATCAAAAACCCTGCTTTATGGAATCCTACAACACGACCCAGTCCGAGCTCCTGCACGACCAGCTGCCCAAGAAACTGCCCAGCACGCTCAATGTGTTGACCATCCTGACGTTTATTGGCTGTGGCATTGCGTATATCAGCGCGCTCTGGGGCCTGGTTTCGGGAAAGAATGCCCAGGAACAGGCCGACAAGATCCGTGACAACCGCGAACAAATGGGCGACGGCTTTATGGGCAAATGGATGGATGCTTCCCTGGACATGATGCAACGCGCCGAACAGTACAAATACATTAACCTGGTGGTGGCGCTGCTGTTTACCACGCTCTGCCTGGTCGGCGCCCTGCAGATGCGCAAGCTTAAAAAACAGGGCTTCAGTATCTGGGCCATCGGCGAGTGGGTACCCATTGTCGTCATGTTCATCCTGATGGGCACGAACCTGGTCACGATGGTCATGGGCGGCTTCTCCGTCGTCGTTGCCCTTGTATTCACCCTCCTGTACGCCGGACAGCGCAAATACATGAATTAACCCGGCTTTTTCCTTCAGAGACGCCCGCTGCTTTGCTGCGGGCGTTTTTTTTCGGCAACGGGGAACCGGCGTGCGGCAACAATTCCGGCTTCCGACTTCCCTGTCGGCTAAAGCTTCAGCAACGGCGGAATACTTCTTTGGCTTACTTTTGCCCAACTTTTAAAAACCGATATGAGCATTCTTGTCAATAAGGAATCGAAGGTCCTGGTCCAGGGCTTTACCGGCACGGAAGGCACTTTCCATGCTTCGCAGATGATCGAGTACGGCACCAACGTGGTAGGCGGCGTTACGCCCGGTAAAGGCGGCACCGACCACCTCGACCGCCGCGTGTTCAACAGCGTCGCCGATTGTGTGAAAGAAACCGGTGCCAACGTGTCGATCATCTTCGTGCCCCCGGCCTTCGCCGCCGACGCCATCATGGAGGCCGCCGACGCCGGCGTTGCCCTCGTGGTGTGCATCACCGAAGGCATTCCCGTGCAGGACATGGTCAAGGTCAAGAACTTCCTCCAGGGCACGGGCACCCGTCTCATCGGCCCCAACTGCCCCGGCGTCATCACGGCCGACGAGTGCAAGGTGGGTATCATGCCCGGCTTCGTATTCAAGAAAGGCCGCATCGGCATCGTATCCAAATCGGGCACCCTCACCTATGAGGCCGCCGACCAGATCGCCAAAGCCGGCCTCGGCATTTCCACGGCCGTAGGCATCGGTGGCGACCCGATCATCGGCACCACCACCAAAGAAGCCGTCGAGCTGTTCATGAACGACCCCGAGACCGACGCGATCGTGATGATCGGCGAGATCGGCGGCGGCATGGAAGCCGAAGCGGCCCGTTACATCCAGAGCACCGGCAATAAAAAACCCGTTGTTGGCTTCATCGCTGGCCAGACGGCCCCTCCCGGCCGCCGCATGGGTCACGCCGGCGCCATCGTAGGCGGTGCTGAAGACACGGCAGCCGCCAAGATGAAGATCATGGAAGAATGTGGCATCCACGTGGTATCAAGCCCTGCCGACATCGGCAAGACGATGGCCTCCGTGATCGGAAAAAAATAAGTACACCGGCAACGAATAAGAAAGCCCCGACTGCAACGTCGGGGCTTTTGTTTTTAACGCGGTGCCTCGTCCTAAAATAGGTTGACACAAAAGTTGACTTATATGACAGATACAGGCGCTCGCGATTATCAGCGCAGGACTCAGAAGGATTATAGCCTAGCCTTCAAACTGCAGGTTATTGATGAAGTAGAAAAAGGGCACCTTACCTGGAAGCAGTCACAGGGCAAGTATGGCATCCAGGGCAGAAGCACCGTTTTGGTGTGGCTCAGAAAACACGGAACTTTGGATTGGACTAGTAAAGCTCCCATGAAAAAGAAAGCTCCGCCCAAGACTTATATATCACAGTTGGAAGCCAAAATCAAGCGCCTCGAGGAGGAGAAGTATATCCTCAATCTTGCCATCGACATCGCCGATGAGCAACTGGGCACCGAGATCAGAAAAAAGTGCTTACCCCTGTCGCAGCAACGTGCCGATCAGCAGCAGGGGGCGGAAGAAAAAGGATCGGAGTCGGACGCGTCGCCTGCGCCTTAGGCTATAGCCGTCAATACGTCTACAAACAGCAATAGGATATGGCCCGCAAACAAGCCATGCAGCAGGCCGTCAAAGAACTCGTGGACCGCGAGCGCAAGGTGCTGCCGCGTGTAGGAACGCGCAAGCTCCAGCACCTGATCGCAGGTAATTTAAAGGCCAGGGGCCTGAAGATGGGACGTGACGGGCTCTTCGCGCTCATGCGCTGCTACGGCCTGCAGATCCGCCCCCGGCGCAGGTACGTGCAAACCACCATGAGCAAGCACTGGATGCGTAAGTGGCCCAATGTCGAAAAGGAAGTGCACGCCACCGCTCCCGATCAAGTCTGGGTCAGCGATATCACGTACCTGAAAACGGAAGAAGGCACCTGCTACCTCAATATGATCACCGACCGCTTCAGCCGCAGCATCGTGGGCCATGCGCTTGCCGATAACATGGAAACCGAATCGATGATACCAGCGCTGAGCATGGCGCTTGCCCAACGAAAAGACAAGTGCACTGAAACCATCCATCACTCAGATCGCGGTGTGCAATATTGCAGTAAGGAATACGTCGCGTTAGCCTCTAAAAACGGTATTCTTCTCTCTATGACCGAAAACGGCGATCCATATGAAAATGCACTGGCTGAGCGCATGAACCGAACCATCAAAGAGGAATTTGGAATGGACAGGACCATCAAAAGCAAAGCACTCCTGAAAAAGCTTGTAGCCGAATCCATACATTTATACAATACCAAACGGCCTCACCTCGCACTAAAAATGAAAACACCCGAACAGGTACACCAACAAAAAATCCCGGCCACCTGAGGCAGCCGGGATCTTTCTAAAAACTGTCAACCTATTCTAGGACTATTCACGGAGAAAGGAGAAAGAACATAAATCGCAGAGGGGGGCAAAGAGCGCTGCGTTTGGGAACTCCGGTGGTAACCTTACGATCGGCTGCAATGCCTCTGCACGTCGTAGGTGCAGCGCGTTGCTTCGCAACGCATCCGCGAAGGGTGTCCTAAAGCACGAACTGCCCTTCGTTAAGGCCTAGCGTAGAGACGCCAGTGTAAGTAGTGATGCTACCAGTAGTTCCGCCTTCGCGCATGCTTCGCTTGCGGAGCGCTTGCACTACGACAACGAACGCAAGGGCGGCTCAATGAATTGCAAGCAGGTTGACTGCAGGAAACCCTCCCCGCCCTAGTTGCGACGACAACGCCTCCGCGGCCAAAATATTTTCTTCTTGTCTTCGCGTTCTAACCAACCCAACAAAAAACCCCGACTACAACGTCGGGGCCTTGTTTTGGTGGGGTGTCGTTCAATGGTAGCCTGAGAAAGAAAAACCGTTAGGGCCGCTGGTTGCGGATCCAGGTGGAAAGCGACTCCTTGGAGCTCGAAAACTCGAAGGCATCGTTGACCTGGAAGTAATTGTTTTTATCGGTGGTGCGCGGGTAGGCAGCCTTGGCCAGCTCGAGACGGTCGTTGTCGAAAGTAAAGAGCTGCATGAGCTGCTTCACCTGCACCGCCGTTACTCGGTTGGTAGCAAGGGCGTCTTTAATGATCGTGAGCTTCGTGTTGTCGAAGGTTTCGGCGCGCACCTGTTGCAGCAGCGCGTTGAAGCTCGAGGTATTCATGGCACCATAGCTGTTGCCGTTGTTGTAGCCGCCGTTGCCGCTGTTATAGCCGCCGTTGCCATAGCCGTTACCGCTACCGCCATTATTGCCCCAGCCGCTGTTGTTGCCGCCGTTGCCGTTGTTGCCCCAGCCGCCGCTCCAGTCGGGACTGCTGGAGCCCTGGTTGTCGTTGTAGTTGTCGTTGCCCCAGGGATCGTAATTGTTGGCCACCACGCCGTTGAGGCGGCGCTCGTCGATGTAGGCGCGTCCGAAGCGGTTGAAGGTTACATCCACGTGCGTGTACGGGCGGATCTGCACCTGCGTTGTGTAGAGCACGTTGCCGCGGCCGTTGCGGGCGGAATACACCCGTACCGTGTGCCGGCCGGCGGGAATGTGGTCCACGTACACCACGTTGTCTTCGGGGTTGTAATAACGGTTGTCGATCTGTACCACCAGGTTGGTGGGAGCCGCGAACGTGATCGTGAGGCGTCCTTCATCGTAGGGACGGGCCATGGCGGTAGTAAAGGCGATCGCGAGCAAGAGGGTAAAAATGGTTCTCATAAATAATAGTCTCCTTGCTGGAAAGATCGGTATTTCAGGCAAGAGGTTCGCAGCGCTTTTCTAAACAAACGTTAAAGGACCGCCGGGGTTGCCAACTGCCGGAAGCGGTCTATATTCGGGCCTACGCCGCAAACCTTTTCATATGAAGCGCCTGCTCCTGTTGCTGCTGCTCGCCGGCAGCCTCTTGAACCACGTTGACGCACAAACGAAACCCTGGTACGACCGCCAGTGGAAGACCATCGACAGCCTGACGGATAAAGCGGGCCGCCCAGCCACGGCGCTCAAGCGCACCGACACGGTGTACGCCGCCGCGCGGCGGCAGGGCAACGAGCCACAGCTGCTCCGCGCCATCTATTACCGCGGCGTGCTCCGGAGCCAGAACCGCGAGGACAATGCGGCGCTGAGCCTGCGTGAGCTCGAAGGAGAAACGGCGGGACTGCGCGGCGCCGGCGCGGCGGTGGCGCATGCGCTGAAGGCCGAACTATACTATAATTATGTATTGCGCAATCTCTGGTCGCTGCGCGACCGGACTACGGTAGCCAGCGATACCAGTACCGACCTGCGCACCTGGAGCCTTACCCGCTTGCTGCAGTCCATCGATAGCGAGCTCGATGCAGCTCTCCGTGCGAAAACGTTGCTGCAACAGGTGCCCACCGATACCTGGGCGCCGCTGCTGCGCCGAGGCAATACTGCCTGGCTGCGCCCCACCCTGTACGACCTGGTGGCCCACCGCGCGCTCGACATCTACGCCAACAGTAACCTCAACGAAGCACGGCCCGATCGCGACTACGCCCTGACGGCGCCCTGGGTATTCGCGCAGTCACCCGTATTTATACGATCGGCACCCGACAGCGGCCAGCACCCGACCCTCAAACGGCTTCGTCTGCACCAGGAGCTGACGCGTTTTCATTACAGCCGGAACAACCCCGCACTGATTGAGCTCACCGATATCGACCGCCTGCTGTTTGCCTATGCAGAATTCGACGGGACCGACAAGGACAGCCTGTTTACGCGCGCACTCCGCGCCCGGATCGCCACGGAGAAGCCGGCACAGCCGGATGCGGCAGCGCGCTACGAGCTGGCCCGCTGGTACCGCGAACGGGCCGGCAGCTACAAGCCAGGCAAAGACAGCACCTGGCGCTACGCCAACGGGGAAGCCCTCCGCCTGCTGCAACCGGTGCTGCGCGACAGCACGCGTCATCCGTACTACTGGGCACAAAGCGTCAACCTGGAGCGCGAGATCCGGAGTACAGTACTCGACCTGCGCGTGGAACGGGTAACGCTGCCGGGACAACCCTTCCGCTTCCTGCTGCTCTGGCGCAACCTGCCGCGCGTATACCTGCGCATCGTCGCCCTGAACGATACGGCCGATATGGCACTGAACGACGATGAGGACTGGCAGCGTGTCTTCAGCATGCCCTCCGTTGCCAGCTGGGAACAGGAACTGCCCGTTACTGACGATGCCCAGCAGCACAGCGCCGAAGGAAAAGCACCGGTGCTCGCGCCGGGGCGCTACCTGCTGATCAGCAGCAGCAGCGCCGGTTTCCGCACAGACGTAAGTACTGTGTCGGCCGTTCCGTTTCATGTATCCAACCTGGCCTACCTGCAACAGCAGGATGGCTTCTTCGTGCTCAACCGAACTTCGGGACGCCCCGTGGCGGGTGCGCGGCTACGCCTCTACGAATACGCCTACAACAGTATCCGCGGTCGCTATGAGCGTACGCTCAAGGGTACCTATACGACCAACGCAGATGGACGGACGCAGGTCAGTTTCCCACCCGAATCGTATAGCCGCTATGTCGTGGAGGTCAGCTCCGGCAACGACCGCCTCTACCTGTCGGATGAGCCCACGTATTATTATATACCGCGGCGCGTGAACAACCGGGCGGCCCATAAACCCTCGGTGTACTTTTTCACTGACCGCGGCATTTATCGCCCCGGCCAAACCGTGTACCTCAAAGGCATTGTGCTGCAGGAAACCGGAAGTCCCGAACTGCTACGCGGCGGCACGGCGCAGCTGCAGCTGTTCGACGCCAACCGCAAAGAGCAGGGTACGCTGACCGTTCAAACCAACGATTACGGATCGTTCAAGGCGCAGTTCACGCTGCCTTCGGGCGGGCTCAGCGGCAACTTCGTGGTGAGCAGCCCCGAGTGGCAGGGCACCGCTTCGTTTTCGATGGAAGAATACAAGCGTCCGAAATTTGAGGTCCGTTTCGACACGATGCGTACCGCTTACCGTGTAGGCGACACCATCACGGTCAACGGCCATGCGCTGGCCTACGCCGGCAACAGCCTGTGGGGCGCCCGGGTGCGGTACCGCATCATCCGGACGCCGCAGATCCCGTATTACTACCGCTATTGGTATCCCACGCCTACACCGGTAGAGATCACGCAGGGCGAAACGGCCACCGACAACAGCGGTCGCTTCTCGCTGCGCTTCGCAGCCCGTCCCGATCCTGAGTTCGACTCGGCCAGCAACAGTATATTCAGCTACAAGGTGCTGGTGGACGTGACCGACCTCAATGGCGAATCGCACAGCGGTAATGAAACGGTCGATGCCGGGTACACCTCGCTCCTCCTGGAAGTGCGCCTGCCGGAGCGGCTGGCAGCCGATTCGTTCCGCGCCGTGCCGGTACTCCTGGCCAATGCCAACGGGGAGCCGCAGCGTGGCCGCATCGAAGCGAAGGTCCACGCCGTTCGTGCCGAGCAACGCCTGCTCCGTGCACGACTTTGGGAAACTCCCGACCAGCACCTGATGCCGCGCGACAGCTTTGTGCGGCTGTTCCCGAATGACCCTTACCGCGAAGAAGACAACCCGCTTACCTGGCCGCTCGATGGCGAGCGACTCAGCTGGAGCGATACGATCCGCGACGGCCGGCTCCGGCTGCCTCCGGGAACGATGCTCCCGGCCGGCTTCTATGAGATCGAGCTGCGCGCTACCGACAGCGCGGGCCGCAGCGTACGCACCCGCCAGCGGGTAGAGCTGCTGGCACCCGGCCGCAGCAATCGCCCGGTGTATTTCGCGGCAAGCGCGGACAAAACGAAAGCGCAACCCGGTGAGGCCGTACAGGTAACGCTGCAATCGGCCACCGACCTGCACGTGCTGCAGCACCTGCAGCGCCACGGCAAGGACAGCACCGAACAGACCATTACGGCCTTGGCGGCGGAGCCTGGTGTCGTCCAGCCTTTGCTGACCATCGGCGATGAAGACCGCGGCGGCTTACAGGTGGGCTACTATACCGTTCGCGACAACCGTATTTATACGGCCGTCTTCCCCATCGCCGTTCCCTGGTCGAACAAGGAACTGCAGGTGGCGCTGGCCACCTTCCGCGACAAAACCCTGCCGGGCAGCCAGGAGCAATGGCGCGTGACCGTGCGTGGGCCCAAGGGCGAACAGGTAGCCGCCGAGTTGCTGGCCAGCCTGTACGACGCCTCGCTCGACCAGCTTCAGCCGTTCCAGTGGAACGTGCCGATGATCTGGCAAAACAACTACTTCCATGCACGCCTGACCAGCGATGGCGGCTTCCGCGCGGCACAAGGTATCGGGTATTACAGGGGACCTGTACCGGTGCCGGTGCCCTACCGCATACCGGATGCGTTCCTGTTTACCGACCGGCCTTTCCCCGAGTTCAACTATGCGTCTTACCGCAGGGACGCCGCGGCAAAAGGAAACCCGCGGATGATGCGAATGCCGGCCGCCGCGGCGCCCGTATCCGCAGCCCTGGAGGGAAAAGTGTCGGGTGTGACCGTCCAGGCGAACGGCTACGTTTCCACTGCCGACACAACAGGTGCGCCCCCGGAAGGCGCGCCCGAAAGCGCCCCGGCACCGGTGACGCCCCGCCGGAATTTCAACGAGACCGCCTTTTTCTACCCGCAGTTGCGCACCGACTCGTCCGGCGGCATCAGCTTCTCCTTTACTCTTCCGGAGGCGCTGACCCGCTGGAAGTTCCAGGCACTTGCCCACACACAGGACCTGGCCTTCGGCCTCCACAGCAACAGCGTGGTAACGCAGAAAGACCTGATGGTGCAGCCCAACCCACCGCGCTTCCTGCGCCAGGGCGACCAGTTGGAGCTCGTGACCAAGATCGTGAACATGACCGGCAAGGAACTCACCGGCCAGGTGCAGCTGGAGCTGTTCGACGCCGCTACCGGCAAGCCTGTGGACGGCTGGTTCCAGAACCTGTTCCCGAACCAATATTTCACCGTGGGGGCCAACAGCAGCGAGGCCGTGGCCTTCCCCGTCCAGGTACCGTATTTATACAACAGCGCCCTCACCTGGCGCTTCACGGCCCGCTCGGGCGACTTCTCCGACGCTGAAGAAGCGACGCTGCCGGTGCTGTCCGCCAAAATCCTGGTTACTGAAACCCTGCCCCTGCCGATGCGCGGCAGCGGCACCAAAACGTTTACATTCGAAAAGCTGCTGCAATCCGGCGGCAGCGAAACCCTGCAGCACCAGGGCCTGACGCTCGAATACACGGCCAACCCGGCCTGGCAGGCGGTGCAGGCACTCCCCTACCTGATGGAGTACCCCTACGAATGCGCCGAACAGGTGTGGAACCGTTATTATGCGCATGCGCTGGCAGCGCACATCCTGCAACGCGCACCCAGGGTACGCGCCGTGTTTGCCCGCTGGCAGCAGGCGGATACGTCCGCACTGATCTCCAACCTGCAGAAAAACGAAGAACTCAAATCGGCGCTGCTCGAAGAAACGCCCTGGGTGCTGGAGGCCGTGTCGGAAACGCAGCGGATGAAGAACATCGCCTTGCTCTTCGACCTGAGCAAGCTGGCCGCGGGCCAGCAGCGGGCGATAGACAAATTGCAAAAGCTGCAACGTGCCGACGGTTCCTTCCCCTGGTTCGACGGCGGGCTCCCCGACCGCTACATCACGGAGTACATCCTGAGCGGGATCGGGCACCTGCAGGAGCTGGGCGTCGAAACGGGCGCCCTCCACAGTGTGCGCAACAAGGCGCTTGTCTATACTGATGCCGCCCTCCGCCGCGACTACGAAGCCCTGCGCAAATCCAAGGTGAACCTCGCCAAAGTGGTACCCAATTCCCTGCAATTGCTGCACTTCTATGCCCGCAGCTTCACCCGCAACCGCCCCGGCGATGCGGCCCGCGCGGCCTTCGACTACTACCTGGGCCGGCTGGAAAAAACCTGGCTCAGTCAATCCAAACGCGGCCAGGGCCTGACGGCGCTGGCGCTGTACCGCTACGGCTCGAAGCGCGTGCCGGCCGACATCCTGCAGTCGCTGCGCGAAACCGCTGTGCGCAACGAAGAACTCGGGATGTACTGGAAAGACATCCGGTACGGCCGCAGCTGGTTCTGGCAGGACGCACCCGTAGAAACACAGGCGCTGCTCATCGAAGCGTTTGCCGAGATCGGCCAGGACAGTGCTACCGTGAATGAGCTGCGCACCTGGCTGGTAAAAAACAAGCAGACGAACAACTGGCGCACCACGATCGCCACGGCCGACGCCTGCTATGCGCTGCTGCTGCGCGGTGCCGACTGGCTGAGCAGCACACCGCGCGTGCTGCTGCGGGCCGGACCACTGCAGGCCAGCAACGACAGCAGTGCAGAAGCGGGCACCGGCTACTTCCGTAAAACGATCCCGGGCGTGCTCGTGCGCCCCGAGATGGGCCGCATCAGCATACAGGTGGAAAGCGACAGCAGCCGCGGCGCCGCACCCAGCTGGGGCGCCGCCTACTGGCAATATTTCGAGGACATGGACAAGGTGACGTCGGCCGCTACGCCGCTGTCGATCGAACGCCGCCTCTTCCGCGAAGTGAACACCGCCAAGGGTCCGCAGCTCGAGGCGCTGCAAAGTCCGTCCAACCTGCACGTGGGCGACCGCGTGCGGGTGCGCATCGTGCTGCGCAGCGACCGGCCCATGGACTACGTGCACCTGAAAGACCTGCGGGCCTCCTGCCTCGAGCCGGTAGACGTACTGAGCGGCTACCGTTGGCAGGATGGCGCCGGCTATTACCAGTCGACGCGCGACCTGAGCACGAACTTCTTCCTCAGCTACCTGCCGCGGGGCACGTTCGTGTTCGAGTACAGCCTGTTCGTGACGCACAAGGGCGAATTCAGCGCCGGCCTCGCCAGCGCGCAATGCCTTTACGCGCCGGAGTTCAGCGCCCACAGCGAAGGACAAAGAATCACGGTGGAATGATGTCGGATGTCGGATGTCTGATTTCTGATTTGAAAAAAGACGGTTGCTCTTGAAAAAGCAATCGTACCATCGATCATAATAGAGCGCCGAAAACGCGTTCCCAACTAACGTTGTAGTAACGAGAACAAGACCATGGCAAAACAAAATCCGCGTGCATCGTAACAAATCATAAAAAATCTGCGGCCTGCCCCGCAAAAGGCGGGGTTCTTTCTCTCCTCTCAGGGAACGCCGTACTTTCCCGGCATGAACGTGGACTACCTCATCGTGGGACAAGGCATTGCGGGCTCGCTGCTCGCCTCATTTCTGCTGCGCGAAGGAAAGAGCGTACTGGTCATCGACAACGGCGCCGACGCGGTGGCCTCCAAGGTGGCGGCGGGCATCATCAACCCGGTAACGGGGCGCCGCTACCACACCACCTGGAAAGCCGCGGAGCTGCATGCGTTCGCGCTCAAGACCTATACGGAGCTGGGTGAACAACTCGGCAGCGAGTACATCTACCGGAAAGACATCATCGAATTCTTCCCGACCCCGGACGCACGCAACCTGTTCGTGGAGCTCGCCCGGGACGGCAATCCGTATATGTCGGCCTACTCCGACCAGAATCGCTTCAACGACACGCTGCGCTACGACTTCGGCTGCGGCCAGATCGCGCCGGCTTACGTCACCAACCTGCCCCTGCTGCTGGCCGATGTGCGGCGGATGCTCGTGCAAACGCAGTCGCTGTTGGCGGAAGACTTCCGGTCCGACGACCTGGAGCTGAGCGGCGACCGTGTGCGCTACGGCAACATCAGCGCCGAAAAGATCTTCTTCTGCGACGGCGCCGCCGGCGCCGCCAACCCCTGGTTCCGGATGCTACCCTTTGCCCTCAATAAAGGCGAAGCGCTGGTCATCGAGTGCCGCGACCTGCCGGCCGATCACATCTACAAAAAAGGCTTCCTGCTGGCGCCGCTTCCGGTGCAGCACACCTTTTGGGCGGGCTCCAGCTATGCCTGGAACGACCTCGACTCGGGCCCCACCGAAGCCTTCCGCACCCGCACCACGGCCCTGCTCGAAGGCTTGCTGCACCTGCCCTTTACCGTGCTCCAGCACAAGGCGGCGGTACGCCCCGCCACGGTCGAGCGGCGGCCCTTTGTTGGGCTGCACCCCACACACCCGCAGATCGGCATTTTCAACGGGCTTGGCACGAAAGGCACCTCGCTGGCGCCCTACTTCGCCCAACAGCTCGTGCACCACCTGCTCCACGACGCGCCGCTGACACCCGAGGCCAACGTGCAGCGCTTCTCCCGCCTCCTCTCCCGCTAGTGCGCACGTTCCGACTTCCCACTTCCGACTTCGCACTTATCTTTGGCGCCTATGTTCCGTTCTCATACCTGCGGCGAAATCCGCCTCGCTCAAGCCGGCACCCAAGTGACCCTCGCCGGGTGGGTGCAAAGCATCCGCAAATTCGGCTCGATCACCTTCGTGGACCTGCGCGACCGCTACGGCATCACGCAATTGTACTTCAACGAAGAACTGAACCCGCAGCTCGAAGCCGACCCCCTGGGCCGCGAATACGTGCTGCAGGCCACGGGCACCGTCACCGAGCGCACCAACAAGAACCCAAACCTCCCCACCGGCGACATCGAGCTGACCATCGCGTCGTTCCTGATCCTGAACCGCAGCGCCGTGCCGCCCTTCACCATCCAGGACGATACCGACGGCGGCGACGAGCTGCGCATGAAATACCGCTACCTCGACCTGCGCCGCAATGCGGTGAAGAAAAACATCGAGCTCCGCTACGCCGTGAACCGCGCCACCCGCGACTACCTGCACGGCCATGGGTTCATGGACATCGAAACGCCCTTTCTCATCAAGTCGACACCCGAAGGCGCCCGCGACTTCGTGGTGCCCTCGCGGATGAACCCCGGCCAGTTTTACGCTCTCCCCCAAAGCCCGCAGACCTTCAAGCAACTGCTGATGGTGAGCGGCTACGACCGCTACTACCAGATCGTGAAGTGCTTCCGCGATGAAGACCTGCGCGCCGACCGCCAACCCGAGTTCACCCAGATCGACTGCGAGATGGCCTTCGTGGAGCAGGAAGACATCCTCAACATGTTTGAAGGTCTGGTCAAATACATTTTCAAGGAAGTGAAAGGCATCGACTACAGCGAAGCCGTGGAGCGCACCACCTGGGAAGAAGCGATGTGGACCTACGGCAACGACAAGCCCGACATCCGCTTCGGCATGAAGCTCGCCAACCTGAAGTCGGCCTTCCGCCGCAACGGCGTGCTGGAAGCCACGGGTGAACTCGTGAACGGTGCCGACTTCAAGGTATTTGATGAGGCCGAAACCGTGCTGGCCATTGCCGTACCCGGCGCCGCGGAATTCACCCGCAAGCAGACCGACGAGCTCACCGAGTGGGTAAAGCGTCCGCAGATCGGGATGAAAGGACTCGTGTTCATCAAGTGCAACGCCGACGGCAGCTACAAGAGCTCCGTAGACAAGTTCTATAGCGAAGATCGCCTCAAGGCCATCGCCCATGCGGCGGGTGCGCAGCCGGGCGACCTGGTATTGATACTGGCCGGCGCCGAAGAGCGCACGCGCAAGGCGATCTCCGACCTGCGTATGGAGTTGGGCGAGCGCCTCGGACTGCGCCGGAAAGACGAATTCAAGCTCCTGTGGGTGCTCGACTTCCCGTTGTTTGAATACGCCGAAGAAGAAGATCCCGCTTCGGGCGGGAGCGGCCGCTGGGTAGCGCGCCACCACCCCTTCACCGCGCCGAAGCCCGACCAGATCCAGACGATGATCGACAACAACCCCGCCATCGACAACCCCGAAAAATACCTGGAGCACCCCTATTCGGGCATCAAGGCGAACGCTTATGACATGGTGCTCAACGGCAACGAGATCGGCGGCGGCTCCATCCGGATCTTCCAGCGGCAGCTGCAGGAAAAAATGTTCGCGGCCCTCGGCATGAGCGAAGAAGAAGCCCGCCACAAGTTCGGCTTCCTGCTCGGCGCCTTCGAGTACGGTGCGCCCCCGCACGGCGGCATCGCCTTCGGTTTCGACCGCCTGTGCGCGTTGCTCGGCGGCTCGGAAAGCATCCGCGACTTTATTGCCTTCCCGAAAAACAACAGCGGCCGCGACGTGATGCTCGACGCACCTTCGGAGATCGACGAAAAGCAATTCCGCGAGCTGCAGATCAAACTCGACCCAACGGCGTAAAAAGTTTCTGAAAAGCGGCGGCTGCAGGCAGCCTTCGGTCACAACGGCACGACGGCACGACGACGCTACGATAATGCGTCATTGCGAGCCACTACTTCGTCCGTCATTGCGAGCGTAGCGAAGCAATCTGCTACACGGCCCGTCCGCAGCCAATGGGAAGCAGCCCCAACGAGGGTGAAATTGCCCGCCCGGAGGTCGGACAGGCTTCGGGCTTGCGCTGCGCTCCAGCCCTAGCAATGACGAACTGAGGAGCTTCGGGAGCGCCCGTGCAAAAGGCCTGGCGCTTCGTTAGCGCCCGCCGTCGGCTGTGGCCGGCAGGTTTTCCGGGGGATCCGTGCGATACGTTTCATACAATCCGGCAATTAAACCCGCCGCCAGCAGCAGGCCGATGCCGAGGCCGAGCAGCCGGTACAGCAGGCCGGCAAGCAGCTCGTTGCGGCGTTCTTCTTCGTACTGCATCTGGGACAGGTTTAGCCCGGAAAATGCCCCGGGCAACAGGGGTCGCTGGCGCTTCATACCGACATATACTGTGCCGCGGCAAAAAGGGTTGGGGGACGGTGAAAATAAAGTCCTCCTGTTAACGAAATCTTCTCGCATCGGGGCATGCAACTTGCTGCTGTTTCAACAACCAATGCGCAGCATCCTAACCGTCATAACCGCCATGATTTTATTCCCCTCCTGCCAGCAGGGCCAGAGCAAAGAGCCGGCCCTCAGCCGGCAGCTTGGCTATACATTTTACAACGTCGCCTATGGCACCGACAGCGCCCAGCGCATGGACGTATACCTGCCCGCCGGGCGCGACCGGCAGTCGACGCCCGTGATGCTGCTCGTGCACGGCGGCGGCTGGAGCGGGGGCAACAAGTCGGAGTTCAATGCCTATATCGAAGACTTCCGCCGCCGGATGCCCGGCTACGCTTTTTTCAACATCAACTACCGCCTGGTGAACGGCAGGGGCACGCTGCTGCCCCAGCAGGAAGCCGACGTGGCCGCGGCCC
The DNA here is from genome assembly GCF_004343705.1 of Flaviaesturariibacter aridisoli. GTDB lineage: Bacteria > Bacteroidota > Bacteroidia > Chitinophagales > Chitinophagaceae > Flavisolibacter > Flavisolibacter aridisoli. Next base: position 14,740 of record NZ_SKFH01000036.1, on the reverse strand, counting down.
TGCGCTTCGTACAGGCCGGCGCCGCCCGCTACGGGATCGACACCGGCCGGGTGGTGCTGCTCGGCGCCTCCGCCGGGGCGCACCTGGCCCTGCTCCAGGCCTACAAGCATCCCCACCCCTCGGTGCGGGCCGTGGTGGACTTCTTCGGTCCCACCGACCTGGTGCGGATGGCCGAAAAACCCTGGCACCCGCTGGTGCCGCTGGCACTGCAGACGGTGATCGGGAAAACGTACCGCGAGGCACCGGAGGCTTACCGTGCCGCCAGCCCGCTGGCGTTTGTGCGCCCGCAGAATCCGCCGACCCTCATCCTGCAGGGGGGCGCCGACAACGTGGTGCACCCCGACCAGTCGCGCGCCCTGGCCGAGCGCCTGGAAGCTTCCGGCGTGGCCCACCAGCTCGTGCTCTTTCCCTCCGCGCGGCACGGCTGGCAGGGAACCACGCTTCATCGCTCCTTTGATACGGTCCAGCGCTTCCTGGAGCGGCATGTACCCTAAAAGGCGTACTTTCGGCTACCAACTGACGCTATGACGAAGATGCTGAAGGCCGCGGTGGCGGCCCTGGTGCTGGTAACGGCCTGTACCACCCGCGATACCACCGATCCCTGGAACAATCCGCCCCTGCCGGCCGACAGCCTGATGAACCTGTCGTACGATACCGATACGGCCACCCGGCTGGATCTGTACCTGCCCACCGGCCGCAACGTGGACAGCACCCCGGTGCTCCTCCTCCTCCACGGCGGCGACGGCGAACTCTGGGCTTCCGGCGACAAGCGCGACCTCCGCGGCTGGGTCAGCCAGCTGCGCGCCGCCCTCCCCAACTGGGCCATCGCCAACGTCAACTACCGCCTCAACAAAACCCCTCCGGTCAATGCCTTCCCGGCACAGGAAACCGACCTGCAGGTGGCGATCAACTACCTTTACCGGAACCGCGTCAACTGGCACCTCTCCGACCGCTTTGTGCTGGCCGGCTGGAGCACCGGCGGCCAACTGGCCCTGCTGCATAGCTACAAGCGCGCCAACCCCGTGGCCATCCAGGCCGTCGCCGCCTTCTCCGGCCCCTCCGACCTCCCCGACTTTTACAACTACCAATCCACCCCCGGCCAATGGCGCCTGCAGCAACTCCTCGGCGGCTCGCCGGTGAGCAACGCAACCCTGTACCAGGAGTCGAGCCCCCAGACCTTCGTGGGCCTGCATACGATCCCGAGCTTCCTCGTGCAGGGCATGCTCGACTCGGTAGTGCCCTACGCGCAAACCGACGCCTTGCAGGCACGCCTGCAGGCCAACAACGTGCCGACCAGCTACCTGTTCTACCCCGGCGAAAAACACGTGTACGCCGATTCCACCCTGCGGAAGTCGCTCGATTCGATGGCCACCTGGCTGAAGGAGCGGGTGCGGTAGGGAGGCAAGAAAAGGTTTTGAAGGTTTTGAAGGTTTTGAAGGTTTTGAAGGTTTTGAAGGTTTTGAAGGTTGCTGGCGCCAGCGACCCCGCCAGCGGCGGGGTCATTGCGAGCGAAGCGAAGCAAACTCCACAACCTGAAAGCTGGTCCCATTTGGGAGCAACTTCGATTCGAAACGCTTCAAGGTGGGTGTCGCCTGCGTAACGGAGGAGTTTGCTTCGCTGCGCTCGCAATGACGGGCATTGCCCGTCAATCCCACAGTTTCAACATCGGGTGCAAGCTCAATCCTTATGGAATTTTACCCTTCCCGCATCTAACCGGGAAACCACACCGCATGACCGCTGCGATCCCCTTTCTGCTGGGAAGCTTGCTCCTGTTTTCCTGCGCGCTTTCCGCAGGCAAGAATCCCTCCGATAACGCCCCTGCAACCGCGCAGGCAACATCCGGCAACACGATCGAATCCCGCTTCGCCCCGCCCCCGGGTTTTACCCGCCAGCCGGCAGCCGCCGGCTCCTTCGCCGCCTACCTGCGCCGCCTGCCGCTGAAGCCGGCGGGCGCCCGCGTGCACTATTACAACGGCGTGGAGAAACCCGCCAACGTATACGCCGCCGTGGTGGACCTCGACGTAGGCACCCGCGACCTGCAGCAGTGCGCCGATGCGGTGATGCGCCTCCGCGCCGAGTGGCTCTGGGGCGCCGGCCGTAAAGACGAGATCTCCTTCCGCCTGTCCGACGGCTTTCGCGCCGACTTCCGGCGCTGGCGCCACGGCGAACGCATCGGGATCCGCAACGGCCACCCCTACTGGAAGTTATACGATACCCGCGACGACTCCTACGCCTCCTTCCGCGCATACCTCGACCTCGTGTTCACCTACGCCGGCACCCTGTCGCTCTCGGCCAGCCTGAAGCCGCGACCCCTGGCCGACCTCGCCATCGGCGACGTGTTCATCCGCGGCGGCTCGCCCGGCCATGCCGTGATCGTGGTAGACGTAGTGACAAACGCCGCCGGCGAAAAGCGCTTTCTCCTCGCGCAGAGCTACATGCCCGCGCAGGACATCCAGGTGCTGAAGAACGAGGCGAATGCCGACGGCAACCCGTGGTACAGCAACCGGTTCGGCCCGGTACTGGAAACGCCGGAATGGGATTTCAAGGCGACCGAGCTGAGAACGTGGTGAGCGAAGGAAGTATTAAAGTCGGAAGTCGGAAGTCGGAAGTGGGAATCGGGAATCGGGAATCGGGAATCGGCAAAGCTGGCGCCAGCGACCCCGCCTCTGGCGGGGTCATTGCGAGTGAAACGAAGCAACCTCCACAACCTGAGAGCTGTTCCCAGTAAGAAGACCTTTCAATCGAAAACTTCTTATTGGTGGAAGGAGCTTGCGTAACGGAGGAGTTTGCTTCGCTGCGCTCGCAATGACGCCAAGGGCGTCACAGCCTCCTGCACTTTCGACATCCTACATCCTACATCACACATCACACCTCCTACATCCCACATCAAAAATCTGAAATCCGAAATCCGAGATCAGACATCTCCCCCTGGCTTGGTCTTTTAGTAATTTGCCGCATGACCACGGCACCTCTTGCAGAACGCATGCGTCCCGAATCGCTGGAAGACCTCGCCGGCCAGCAGCACCTGACGGGTCCAGGCTCGATCCTGCGCACGGCGATCGGGCACGGCAAGATCCCCTCGATGATCCTCTGGGGCCCGCCGGGCACGGGCAAGACCACCATCGCCCACATCATCGCCCATACGCTCAACGTACCCTTCTTCCAGCTCAGCGCCATCTCGTCGGGCGTCAAGGAAGTGCGCGACGTGATCGCCCAGGCGCAGAAGCTCACCGGCGCCGTGCTGTTCATCGACGAGATCCACCGCTTCAATAAAAGCCAGCAGGACGCGCTCCTCGGCGCCGTGGAAAAAGGCACCGTGACCCTCATCGGCGCCACCACCGAGAATCCCTCCTTCGAGGTGAACTCGGCCCTCCTCAGCCGCTGCCAGGTATACGTACTGAAGTCGCTCGCCCCCGAAGACCTCGTGGGCCTGCTCCACCAGGCACTCGAACGCGACGAATGGCTCCGGGGCAAGGCCGTAGAACTACGGGAGACCGAAGCGCTCCTCAGCATCTCCGGCGGCGACGCCCGCAAGCTGCTCAACCTCTTCGAGCTCGTGGTGGATGCGCTGCAGGATGTGGACCCGCTCGTGATCACCGACGCGGCCGTAATGGAAGTGGCGCAGCAGCGCATCGCGCTGTATGACAAAAGCGGCGAGCAGCACTACGACATCATCTCGGCCTTCATCAAAAGCATGCGCGGCTCCGACCCCAACGGCGCCATCTACTGGCTGGCCCGCATGATCGAGGGCGGCGAGGACGTGAAGTTCATCGCCCGCCGCATGGTGATCTTCGCGGCCGAAGACATCGGCAACGCCAACCCCACGGCGCTCGTGCTCGCCAACGCCTGCTTCGACGCCGTGAACAAGATCGGCTACCCCGAGAGCCGCATCATCCTGGCGCAGTGCTGCACCTACCTCGCCTCCTCGCACAAAAGCAACGCCTCCTATAAGGCCATCGAAGACGCGATCTGGACCGTGCAGGACAAGGGCGACCTGCCCGTGCCGCTGCACGTGCGCAACGCGCCCACCGGCCTGATGAAGCGCATGGGCTACGGCAAGGGCTACAAGTATGCCCACGACTACGACCAGAACTTTACCGAGCAGGAATTCCTGCCGGACGAACTGAAAGGCAAAGCGTTTTATACGCCGGGCAAGACACCGCGGGAGGAAGAACTCAGGAGGTTTCTGAAGAGCCGGTGGGGGGATAAGTATGGGTATTGATGTGGGATCCCAGATTTCAGATCTCAGATTTCAGAGGCTGTCTAAAATTAAATGGGTTATTACCGATGGTGCTTACCGCCTCGAAGAGGTGGCCTATCGATACCAAACTGCTCTGTCAGGAGCGGAATGTCTTAGCCCCGGGTGCAACCCGATCGTGCGGACACATTTCCTGGCCATGCCTTTTTCTTCCCTGATGTTCCAATCCAATAAGGAGGTGTAAATCAATGCTCCGAAGGAGCACCGTGTTACTGGCCCCGGGCGCAAGCCCGGGGGAGCAGGAGTCAGCGTGTGGATGCACCACGAAGTGGTGCCGTGTGTCTCCTGCTCCCAAAAAAAGGCGCTCTGCCCCTTCAAAAGACGGCAGCACGGCGCTCCTTCGGAGCGCAGAAGCGGGTGGGGCTATCCTGGACCCCGGGTTTCACCCTATCGTGTGGACACAAATTAAACTACTTTGGAATCGTCAGCGCCGCGAAGCGGTGCCATCCTGGTAGCCGGCGGGCTTTGCCCGCCGGAACAGGTTAAAAGCAGGAACAACGCGCCCTTTCAGGGCGCCATCTGTATTACGTCCGGCGCAGCCGGGCGGCGGAATGACGCTTCCCGGCCGGCCAATTGGCCCCGCTCATCGGGGGTGGCAGCTCCCCGTTGACCTTCGGTCCGAGCCTCGGACCCCGGAACCGATATGGCGCCCCTTCGGGGCGCATCGTTACCGTACCGCCGTTTACCGGCAGGCTGCGCCTGCCGGCTACCGATATGGCGCCCTCTACGGGCGCGGTCTTGCCTACCAAATTGTGTCCACACGATAGGGTTTCACCCGGAGCCTGTCCCGCAGCGGCGGGAGCTACCAACAGGCCGTCCCGATGGGACGGTTCGCTACCAATGCATTTTCAAAGAACTAATTTCAGACAGCCTCTCAGATCTCAGATATCATATGTAAGATTTGAAATGTTGCTTCCGGGTGCGGTACGAAATGAAGGCGACCTGCATGGCGATGAAGAAACGCGATGCTGGCACCAAGGAGTACAATGCCGTAACGGCCATCGGCAGGTCTGTAATGAGCACGTGCCGTTTCGTAACAACCACAAGCAGCAACGTAATAACTGGACGCAACATCGTAGCGGCCAGGCGCAGCAAAGTAATGTCCGGCGACGGTAGCGTAATGTCGGGACGCAACACCGTCATGACGGGACGCAGCGCCGTAATTCCCGGAGGCAATGCCGTAATGAACGGGCGCAGCGACGTAATGGCCGGAGGCTGCGTCGTAACGGCAAAGTGCAGCTCCGTAATGAAGGGACGCAGCTCGGTAACCGCCAACGACACTGCCGTAATGGCCAAGTGAAGCGCCGTAATGTCAAAAAACAGCACCGTATAAATGAGCGACATAATATGTAACCTATTCAGATGTATGCACTTCCGGGATATTCCGGCGGGGCTTTGCATTTTTCCACGCCCAAAGCTTGCGCAACTGCCCGGGAAGGATTAAATTCGGAAGAGCTTTCACCTAACCTCTGCAAAGACGCCGGTCCGTTCCTTTCCAATAATTGATTTACTCACCCCTAAATATTCAATTATGATGACCGAACGTCAGGAACCCAAATTCAACACGTTTGAAGCCGCCGACGATGTGCTCACCGAACACAGCTCCATCGTGTCGGGGATCGAAGCCCTCGATGAGGCGCAGGACAAGCTCCAGGAAAACATGGAGCTCATTGAAGAAGCCTGCGGCCGCAAAGTAGCCGCCGGCGCCGGCACGGCCGCCGAAAAGAAAACGGCGAAGAAACAAGTAGCCACTTCCTGCATGCGCCTCGTGGGCCTGCTCCGCGTGGAGGCCAGCACGAAGGGCGACGAAGCGCTCGCCGCCCTGCTGCGCCCCTATTCGCAAAGCATGCTGGAGCGAACCCGTGACGGACGCCTGCCCTCGGTGGTCGACTCCATCGTGGCCCTCGCTCGTACCCATGAAACCGGCCTGAGACGCGCGGGTCTTAGCGACGACCAGCTCACGGCACACGATGCCCTCACGGCCCGCTTCCGCGAGCTTTCACCCGCCCCGAAACTGGGCCGCGCCGACAAGAGCCTGGAAGTGGAAAAGATCGAAGCCCTCTTCTCCGCCACCGACAAGCTGCTCAAAGAACGCATCGACCCGATGCTGCGCAACCTCGAAGAACGACACCCCGATTTCGTGAAGAAATATTTCGCCGTGCGGCACATCGACAATGTGGGCGCGCGGAAAGGAGACCCGGCCGGCGTGACGCCGAATGCGTAACGCGCCGCATGCCCTGAGAAAAGCCTCCCCAGCAGGGAGGCTTTTTTCGGCCCATCCCCGAAAAGACCCATCCCCTAACCCCTTCCCAAAGGGAAGGGGAACTATGCGTACGCTTCCGACTTCCCACTTCCGACTTACTCACTTCCTTACCCCACTTCCGACTTTTCCTGCTATTTTGCTTTCCCAATTCCCAACGCATGTCTACCAGTACGTCCCTGCTTACCCCTGACGCTTTCATTACCCGCTGGAAGGGTTCCGGCGCATCGGAGCGCGCCAACTACCAACTGTTTCTCACCGAGCTCTGTGACTTGCTCGGCGTGGAAAAGCCGCGCCCAGCCACCGACAAAGTAGCCGAGGCTACCTACAACTTCGAGCGCCCCGTTGTTTTCGACGATGGTGCCGGCAAAACGAGCACGAACTTCATCGACCTCTATAAGCGCCACTGCTTCGTGCTGGAAGCGAAGCAGGGTTCCGACCGCAATGGGCCTACGGAGGCCGAGCTGCTGGGCGGCGCGCGCGAAAAAACCAAGACCGGCACGGCTGTGCGCAACACGCGCGGCTGGGAGCGCGAAATGGGCCGCGCCAAAGAGCAGGCCCTCCGCTACGCCCGCTCACTGCCCACAGCCGACGGCTGGCCCCCCTTCCTGGTGGTGGTGGACGTGGGTTACTGCATCGACCTCTACTCGGACTTCAGCCGGCAGGGCAAGACCTACGTGCCCTTCCCCGACCCGCAGCACTACCGCCTCTTCCTCGACGACCTCAACGAAGAAGCCGTGCGCGAGCGGCTGCGCCTGCTGTTCACCGACCCGCTGGAACTCGACCCGGGTAAGCGCTCGGCGCGCGTTACGCGGGCGCTCGCAGAACGCCTCGCCAAACTGGCGGCCCTCCTCGAGGCTTCCGGCCACGCACCCGAAAAGGTCGCGGGCTTCCTGATGCGCTGCCTCTTTACCATGTTTGCCGAAGACGTGGAGCTGCTGCCCGAGCGATCGTTCACAAAGCTGCTGCAGGATTACCGCACGGGCCTCGAGCACCTGCCCGACGCCTTGCAGGCGCTGTGGAACAATATGGACCGCGGCGGCTTCGACGCGGCCCTGCGCACGCGCATCCCGCAGTTCAACGGCTTCCTCTTCAAAGACACGGAGGCGCTGCCCCTGTCGGCTGCGCAGCTCGACCTGCTGGTGCAGGCCGCCGAGGCGAGCTGGGCCGACGTGGAGCCGGCCATCTTCGGTACCCTGCTGGAGCGGGCCCTGCAACCCCGCGAGCGCCATAAGCTCGGCGCCCACTACACGCCGCGCGCCTACGTGGAGCGCCTCGTGCTGCCCACCGTGATCGAGCCCCTGCGCGAGGAATGGGAAGCGGCCCGCGCTGCCTCCGCAATCCTCGAAGACGAAGGCGATGCCGCTGGCGCCCTCCGCGAGATCGAAGCCTTTCACCGCCGCCTTTGCTCGGTGCGCGTGCTCGACCCGGCCTGCGGCTCGGGCAACTTTCTTTATGTAACGCTCGAGCACCTGAAGCGCCTCGAGGGCGAGGTGCTCGAAGGGCTGGGGCACTTTGCCAAAGAAGGCGACCAGATACGCCTCGACATGACCGGCGGCTACACCGTGACGCCCGCGCAGCTCCTGGGCCTCGAGGTGAACCCGCGCGCCGCCGCCATCGCCGACGTGGTGCTCTGGATCGGGTACCTGCAATGGCACTTCCGCACCCACGGCCATGCGAAAAAGCTGCAGGATCCCATCCTGCGCAACTACGGGAACATTAAACAGCAAGACGCCGTACTGAGCTACCGCGAGCGGGTGCCCCGCCACGATGCCGACGGCAAACCGGTAACGCGCTGGGACGGCGTGACCACGAAGGCGCACCCCGTAACCGGCAAGGAAGTGCCGGATGAAGAGGCGCGTATTCCTGTTTATGATTACAAAGACCCGAAGCCGGCGGAATGGCCGGAAGCGGATTTTATCGTGGGGAACCCGCCGTTTATCGGGGCTTCGCGGATGCGGGAGGCCTTAGGTGATGGCTATACAGAATCGCTGCGCAAAGCTTACAAAGGAGAAGTGCCGGACAGCAGCGACTTCGTGATGTATTGGTGGCAGAAAGCCGCCCAACTCGCAAAGAATGGCAAGATGGAAAGCTTTGGATTTATTACGACCAACAGCATTCGTCAAACGTTCAATCGCAGGATCATAGAGAATGCCTTGCAAGAGCCTAATATGCTGTCGCTGAAGATGGCCATCCCCGATCACCCTTGGGTAGACATTACCGATGGCGCTGCGGTTCGAATTGCCATGACCTGTGCGCAGAAAGGCGATCAAAATGGCCGGCTACTTAATGTAGTCCAAGAAACAAAAACGAGCAGCGATGAAATAGGCGTTCAATTTGAAGAGAAACAAGGAAAGATACAAGGTGACCTTACCATTGGTGCGGAAGTATCGGAGTCAAAACAATTGCGTGCCAACGAATCAATCAGTTGTCCGGGCGTGAAATTGCACGGAGCCGGCTTTATTGTGACCCAAGATGAAGCAGTTCTTTTAGGAATTCATTCAGACCCAACACTAAGTCAGCATATTCGTGGCTACAGAAATGGCAAGGATCTGACCAGTAAGTCTAGAGAAGCACTAGTCATTGACTTGTTCGGGCTTCAGGAAGAAACTATTCGATCAAAATTCCCATCCGTATACCAATGGGTTCTTGAACGTGTTAAACCCGAGAGAGATGCTAAAGCTCAAACGAAGGACGGTGCCTCCTATGCAAAAACTTGGTGGCTATTTGGAAAAACGCGTGGAGAGCTCAGAAAGGCGTTATCAGAATTAGATCGCTACATTGTTACTGTAGAAACCTCCAAGCACCGCTTTTTCACATTCCTGGATAAGTCCATTCTACCCGACAATATGCTTGTCGCCATTGCAAGCGATGAAGCTTTTTTGTTGGGTGTTTTATCAAGTAGATTTCATGTTCTGTGGGCGCTTGCCGCAGGCGGCCGCCTTGGCATGGGCAATGACCCTCGTTACAACAAGACCCGCTGCTTCGAAACCTTTCCTTTCCCTGCTGCCACCGACGTTCAAAAAGAAGCTATACGTCATCTCGCCGAGCAACTCGACGCCCACCGCAAGCGCCAGCAGGCGCAGCATCCCTCGCTGACCATCACCGATATGTATAACGTGCTGGAGAAGCTGAAGTCGGGCGCGGCGCTCACGGCAAAGGATAAAAAGATCAACGAGGAAGGGCTCGTAACGACCCTTTTACAAATCCACCGCGAGTTGGATGCTGCCGTGGCAGAAGCTTACGGCTGGCCGGCCGATCTCCCGGAAGAAGAAATCCTGGAGCGGCTGGTGGCGCTCAATAAGGAGCGCGCTGCCGAGGAAGCGCGCGGCCTCGTGCGCTGGCTGCGGCCCGAGTACCAGGCGCCGCAGGGTGGCCAACAGGCCGGCCTGGCTGTGGAAGCGAAAGCGGAAGCGACGACAGACGGACCTTTAGCAGCCTCCGCTGAAACCGAATGGCCTTCGGGCCTGGCGGCACAGGCGGCGGCCCTGAAGCGGCTCCTGCAACAGCAAAGCGGCCCGGCATCCGCCGACGAGCTGAACCGTTGCTTCAAGGGACCCGCCCGCAGCGCCCGCGCCCGCGCCATCGGCAACCTGCTGGAGACCTTCGTAGAACTGGGAGCCCTGCGCAAGACGGAGGCAGGCTTGTATGTGCGGTAATACTTCCGTGATTACGGAAAAAATGCTCAGGCCTGCAGCACTTCCGCAGCCAGCTGCGCAAACGCCTTCACGCCTTCCACCTCGCCGGGCAGGGGTGCGCGGGGGGTGCGAAAATAGGTACCGAAGGTGCCCAGCACCGCGCCCTTCGCATCTTTGATGGGGTAGCTCCAGGCGGCCACGAAGCCGAGGGCCAGCGGCAGGTGGCGCAGCTCGGCCCACTTGTTATCGCTGTGAAAGTCGGGCGTCACGATCATTTCGCCCGTGGCGGCCACGGCGGCGCAGGTGCCCACGTTGGCATTCGGCTTCAGCCCGTCGATGGCGGTGAGGTAGTCGTAGGGCAGCTTCGGCGAGGCGCCGTTGCGCAGTAATCCTTCTTTGTCCAGAATGAGGATCGACGACACGGCGTCGCCCGCGGGCGCGAGCAGCTCGGCGGCTTCGGCCAGGTGGGCCAGGATGATGTGCGGAAGCACGCCGCGCTCGTGCATGTGGCGGGCTTCTTCGAGGATGACGGAAACTACGGGAGGAGGCATAGAAAACAAGGTGAGGACCGGTAAGGTACGAAAACCAGCGCAAAGACCTGGAGTTACCATACGGTCCAATCCACGGCTTTGTTCTCCGCCCGCGACGTGGGCACCTGCAATCCTTTGGTAAGCTCGGGCACCCGTTGGTTCACATAAGCTTTCAACGCACTGATCGTAGCGGTGGCATGTAGCCTCATAAATTCGAGGATCGCATACGTAAATACGCCGTTCTGCAGGTCGCCCTTTTCCAGCGCCGACTGCAGGCCGCCGGCTGCCGAGATGATGGTGGCACCCGTGCTCCGCCCGACGTTTACGAAGAGCTCCTGCATCAGTTCGAACGAATTCTTCATCCCGAGGCGTGCGGGGTCTTTCGGCTTGACGAGAATTCCTTTCAGCTCGGGAAGGGCGCTCTTCACCTGCTCGTAGTGCTGCATTTCCTCTTTGTCCACTTCGCCCGAATGACAGGCATCGATCAGCAGCAGCTTCTGCCGGGCCGGAATGGAATCGAGCAGGCTTTCCAGGGCATCGTAGGGCAGGCCTCCTTCTTCCGGCTTCGCGAAGTTCACGTTGTACGTGGAGAGGTAATAATCGTAGCTGCTACTCAGCAACCCATGGCCCGAAAAAGCCACGATCACCTTGTCATCTACCGTGGTTCGTTCGAGTCGCTTCCGGAGTGCGGTAACGGCTGCCGTAGAAACACGGTCGTCGAACAGGGTGTCCAGTACAACCCGGTCTCCATAGCGGGCAGCCAGAGCCCTCGCCAGGTCGCGCATATCTTTCACGCTGTAGCGAAGGTTGGCCGCGCTGTCGCGGAATGTGTTGATGCCGATGCCCGCGAAGTAAAGCCTGGCCACGGGCGGCACCAGGGGCACACTGGTCACTTCCAGGGGCGAACGGTAACTTTCGGTACCCCGGATGTTGGTCACCGACGTTTCCACCCTGTTTTTGCCTGCGGCCAGCATTACGGTAACCGAAGTATCGAAGGAGCGTAAACCGCGGCCGCGGAGGCTGAGACCGCGGATGCCGAAAAGCGGCGACTCGTTGATCCAGATGTTCCAGCGGTCAAGCGCCGCGGAAGGGTCGCTGGCGCTGATGCGCAGCTTCAATACGTTTCCCCTTTGCTCCGCCCCGTAAGCCGTACGGCCGGCGAAATCGGCGCGGGGAACGCCAAAGCCGCCGGCACCGAAAGCGCTGGTATCGATGCCCAGCTTACGGATGCGCTTTTCATACGCCTTCCGGTACGAACGGATCAGGGCCGTGTCCGTACTACCCGCAGCCTCCAGCACTTTATCGGGACGGTTATAGCGGACGTCGAGCTGCTCGAAGGAAATGACGGCGAGGCGGGCATCCACGTAATGAAGCAACCGGGCGGCAGGCGGCGAAGCATGGTAATAATTGCCGGGAGTGAGTGCCAGGAAGTCGGCGCTGTCGAGACCGAAATAAGTGAACTGCAGCTGCCCGTCGCTAACGTTCCAAAGCTTGGTCGCATTATCCCAGGCGGTGGTAACGATGCGTGTGCCGTCGGGACTGAATTCCGCGGAGCGCAGCTGGTCGCCGTGGCCGGCCAGCGTATGGAGCGGCGCGCCGGTGCGCGCGTCCCACACACGGGCGGTCCAGTCGCGGGAGGCTGTCAGTATATGGCGGCCATCGGGACTGAAAACGGCCGATAATACCCGTTTCTCGTGCCCGCTCAAATCTGCCAACAAGGCCCCTGTAGCCGCGTCCCATAACCGGGCACTGCTGTCGCGGAAGGTGGCCAGGAGCGTCCGCCCGTCCGGACTGAATGCGATCGTATAGACATTGTCTTCCGGCACAGGCAGCTGGTGCAGCAGGGCACCCGTTGCGGCATCCCAGGTACGGGCGACGCCATGGGCGCCGGCAGTGGCCAGCTGACGGCCGTCGGGGCTGAACACGGCACTGTTCACCCCCCGATCATGCCCGGGCAACAGGAACAGGGGCTGGCCATTGGCCGCGTCCCAAACCCGGGCCACACGCTCGCGTTCGGAGGTAGTTACCAGTCGGCGCCCATCCGGGCTAAAGGCTATGGAGTTGATGGTTTCTTCGCCTCTTTTAAGATCCACGACCACCGAGGCGCTGGCGATGTCCCAGATCTTGCAGCTATCGGTTCTTGTGGCTACGGCCAGGCGCGTACCGTCGGGGCTGAACGCCGCGCCGGCAATTCCGAACACATCGCCGCGCAGGGTGGCCAGCAATTGGCCGGAAGCCACGTTCCAAACCCGGATGCTGTCTTCTCCGGCGATGCTGGCTGCTTTGCTCCCATCAGCGCTCAGCAGCAGCCGGCTTACCGGCCCGGCATGCCCCTTCCACAGCGCCAGCAGCTGACCGCTATAGGCGTCCACTACTTTCACCGATCCATCTTCCACCGCCTGCAGCAACTTCTTGCCGTCGGGCGTAAAGTGTGCCGTATAAATACGGGGGGAGTGTCCTTTTATGGTCATTACAAGACGGGCGGCCTTTACATCCCAGATACGCACGGACCGGTCTTCCGACCAGGTGAGGACCTGGCTTCCGTCGGGGCTGAACGATGCACCGTTTACCATGCCGCCGTAGCCCCGCAGCACGGCACGGGGCGCACCGGTCGCGGCATCCCAAAGGCGTACCGTGCTGTCCTGGCTGGCGGTCAGCACCAGGGCCCCGTCCGGACTGAACCGAATCGTGCGCACTGCGGCATCATGGCCCTTCAACTCGGCGTGCACCGCCCCCGATGGCAGCTCCAGCAGCTCCACGACACCCCCCAGGGTATAGCGCGCCACGCGGCGCCCGTCCGGGCTAAAAATTCCATCGTTCACCTGCCGTACGTGCCCTTCGAAATCACTGACCAATTTAACCGGTTTGTTCTTCCAGGTGGATGCGGCGCTTGCCGGCACCGGCTTTGCAGCAACACCGCCCCGGTTGAACGCAGCCAGGAAAGATAAAGCGGGCTGCCCTGTCAACGCGCGCTGCAAACGGCCGGTGGCCACTTCCCATAAACGCACCTCGCCCGACGCGGTTGCGGAGAGCAATTGTTTTCCATTGTTGCTGAAGGCGGCATACACCGGTTCGTCCATGTCGCTACGCAGCTGATGCAGCTCGCGGCCGGTCGCCGCTTCCCAGATGCGTGTCGTTTCATCGTTGGCAACAGTGGCCACATATTTTCCATCGGGGCTGAAGGCAGCATAGGTTACGTCCGTTTGGTGTCCTTCGAGCAGGGCAACCGGGCTACCGGCGGCTGCGTTCCATACCCGCGCCGTATTGTCATCGGAGGCAGTCACGAGCCATTTGCCGTCCGGGCTGAAGCGCACATAACCTACCGGTCCGGAATGGCCCTTCAGATCGGCCAGCAAAGTGCCGGTACGCGCATCCCACAGCTTCGCGGTGTTGTCCTCCGAAGCGGTCACCACCCGTTTCGCATCGGGACTAAAAGTGGCGAAGTTGACCTCCATCGTATGCCCCACGGGAAGCATCAGGCGGGGCTCCTGGGCCCGGAGCGGACAGTAACAAACCAGTAGAAATACAAGGGCCGTCAGTTTGGTATGCATTTTCTAAAGATAATTTTTCCTTTATTCTGTCACCGTACCTAAAAGCAGGTAGTTCCGCACACCGCCGCGCCAAAATGATCGGCCGCAATGACCGGTCGCGGCTCCGCAACGAGCACCGGCAGCGCCGTACCGACGGGCGGCCAATTACGGCAGCACCTTCAAGGTGCCCAGTGACTCGCACCCTGGTTTAGTAATGCATTTCCCTTGATAAGGCCGTTTGTTGCCCAAAGCCCTGAAGGGGCTTTCTCTTTTTATTTAATAAAGGGGCCGTCATCCCGTTCGCTTGCGAACGGGATCTCTTTTGCGAGGGACGGATCGAAGCGCATGCCCGAAGCCCGTCCGACTGGCGTCAGCCGGGCTGGCAACCTTAACCACGTCCACTCTGCAGCCAAGCGGCAGCAGAGTCAGCGAGTATAAGATTGCTTCGCTCCACTTCGTTCCGCTCGCAATGACGGGCCGGGGTGTGGCGGTCGCAATGACGCATCATCGTAGTGTCGGCTGCT
>NZ_SKFH01000035.1 GCF_004343705.1 Flaviaesturariibacter aridisoli | reverse complement strand
TTTCCGCGAGACGCAGCTGGTTTTCCGCGAGACGCAGCTGGTTTTCCGCGAGACGCAGCTGGTTTTCCGCGAGACGCAGCTGGTTTTCCGCGAGACGCACATAGTGCGTCTTTACGACCTCCCTACAACGAAAAAGCCCGGTCGTTCGACCGGGCTCTCTTCTTGATTCTTTATTTCTTCTTCTGTTCCCTAGGCGTCTTCTCCATCCGTCACCTCGCTCCCCACGCCTTCCGTATCGGCGTTTTCCACGCCGGGCGCTGCATCGAGGTTTTCATTGGCGCGTGGGTTGGGATTGGGCCGGATCTCGATATCCTGCGGCCGGGCCTCTTCGCTATTCGCAGGCTGCACGACGGCGGGTCCTTTTTCGGGGTAATGCATCAGGGATTGTTTTGCAGCGAAAGATTACCGAGGAGTCCGGAAATATCGATCTGCTTCAGGTAGGGCTGCAATGCCTGCGTGTTGTCGAAGGCGTGATACCAAAGCGCCTCGCGGCCGAAACGCAGGAACCAGATCTCCACGTAGTAGCCGTCCACCTGATACAGCATGGTGCGCAGGAGTCCTCGTTTGCGCTCGCACAGGAACGAACCGGTACGAAGCACGGTGATTTTCTTCTTGCGGGAAGGGAGCTCTTTAAACTGGAGGACGGTCATACGATGGGTACTTTAATACGGTAATAATGCTCAAATAAGGTGCCGCCCCCTTCAGTTTGTTAAAATAAGGGGCTTCTACGCGCCGGCACGCCTGTTTCCCGCAAGAGCTTCGATCGGAAGAGCTTTCGGAGCGGCGAAGCTGATCGTTATACTGTTGCAAAAACACCCCATCTTCCCCGCTTTGAAGCAAAAACCGCAACTTTGCCGGGCCCCAAAAAACGCCTATGTCCCCCAACCCCAAATCAGCCCTGCGCTTTATTTTCCTGACCCTGCTCATAGACATTACGGGCCTGGGCCTCATCATCCCGGTAATGCCCAAGCTGATAGAATCGCTCACGGGTGGCAACATCAGCGACGCAGCGGTGTGGGGCGGCGCCCTTACGGTGGCCTATGCCGCCATGCAGTTTGCCTGCGCGCCCATCATCGGCAACCTGAGCGACCAGTACGGACGGCGCCCGGTGCTGCTGCTCTCGCTGCTCGGCTTCGGCGTCGACTACCTGTTTCTTTCCTTCGCACCGAGCATCGGCTGGCTGTTCGTCGGCCGCCTCATTGCCGGGTTCACAGGCGCTTCCTTCACAACGGCCTCAGCGTACATTGCCGACATCAGCACCGAGGAAACACGCGCCAAAAACTTCGGGATCGTAGGTGCCGCCTTCGGGATGGGCTTTATCCTCGGACCAGTCATCGGCGGGTTGCTCGGTTCTTTCGGTCCACGCACGCCTTTCATCGTGGCAGCCGGTCTTTGCCTGCTGAACGTGCTGTACGGCTACTTCGCCCTGCCCGAATCGCTGCCCGCCGACCGCCGCCGCGCCTTCAGCTGGAGAAACGCGAACCCCACCGCGCCCCTGCTGCTCTTCCGCCGCCTTCCTTCCGTCAGCGGACTGGTAGGCGCGCTCATACTCGTATACATCGCCGGGCACGCCATCCAGAGCAACTGGAATTTTTATACGACGGAAAAGTTCGGCTGGACCGAAAAGATGATCGGCCTTTCGCTGGGCATGTTCGGATTACTCATCGGCATCACCCAGGCGGGCCTCATCCGGATCATCAACCCGAAGATCGGCAACGAGCGCAGCGTGTACCTCGGCCTCGCGCTTTATGCGCTTGGGATGCTGCTGTTTGCCTTCGCCTCGCAAACCTGGATGCTGTTCGCCATCATGGTGCCCTATTGCCTCGGCGGCATCTGCGGGCCGGCACTGCAGGCCATCATCAGCGGCGGTGTGCCCAACAACGAGCAGGGTGCCCTGCAAGGTTCGCTCACCAGCCTGATGAGCGCCACCTCCATCTTCGGCCCGGCCATCATGACCAATCTCTTCGCTTATTTCACGGGACCGAAAACGCCGGTACACTTCGCCGGCGCCCCCTTCCTGCTGGGCTCGCTGCTGCTGGCCATCAGCACCGTGATGGCCTACCGCACCTTGCGCGCGGCGCCCGCCGCGCGCATTGAATAATGGTTAATGTTTAAGGAAAGAATTGGGTGCCGATGCCCCCCGCATTCATCAAAAATTACTCGGTAACGATTATTCAATTTCACTTGCCCCCGGCGCCGCTACCGGGATCATCGAAGGCCTTATCGGCATCTGATCCGAACGGTGTTTTGTAGCCGTCGCCGGCAGTCTTTGTCGTGTGCTGGTTCTCCTCATCGTAAGGGCTGGAGCTCATCGTGTTCACGCCGGGCTGCGCTCCGGATTCATCGCGGATGTTCGGGTCGTTGCGCCGGCCTTCATCGGCGGGCTGCGCGCGCTGGAAATCTTCTGGTTCCTTGTGATCCATAACGGGTTTTTTCTTTTTACCAAACAGGATTGTGCCACAAGTGAACCGGCACAGATTTTTCTCCGGAAGAGGAAACGAAAACGCATGGCAAACGACCAGAAAAAGCCGAAGGCCTCCGAAGTACGCGACGGCTCCGATGTGCACGACAGCCCCCGCGATGAGGAAAAGCTCCGGCCGGATGAAGGCACGCTCGAGCTGCCCGACGTACAGGATATCCCGGGGCAGGAATTCGTGCACGCGCCCCCGCTTGGCGAGCTCGGCGATACGACCATTGCTTCCGACGACGAGGAAGGCAAGGGCCTGCTGGACGATTGATCCCCGCCGCTACCTTCCGGGTGGGCCGGCACCGGGCACCGCCGCCGGCCGTTCCACGGCTTCCGGCTGCCATTCCTGCAGTTCGCCGGTTCATTCCGGTGCGCGGCTTTGCCATTCCTGCAGTCCGTGCGGTCATTCCGCTGCACCGCCCGGTCATTCCGCTGCACCGCCCGGTCGTTCTGCTGTACCGCCCGGTCGTTCTGCTGTACCGCCCGGCCGTTCCGCTGTACCGTCCGGTCGTTCTGCTGTACCGCCCGGCCGTTCCGCTGTACCGCGCGGTCATTCCGCTGCACCGAGCCGTCATTCCGCTGCGTCCTTTGCTCATTCCGGCGCACGACGTGGCCCTTTGGCGGAACCGGAAACTTCCAACTTCAAACGGTAAACTTTCCCCTCCCCTACTTGTTACCTTTACCTGCATGCAGCTACCCGACCTCGGCAATCCCCTGTATTTCCTGCTGGCCACGCTGGTCGTGTTTCTTGTGGTGATCGGGCGTTATGTGTTCATCGCCGGGCTGTTCCACCTCGTGTTCTACCGCTGGCAAAAATACCGCTGGCAGCCGCGTAAGATCAACGAGCGGCCCCACCGACCCGGGCAATACCGCCGCGAAGTGACCTGGAGCACCATCACGGCGGCGCTGTTCGCGGTGGCCGGCAGCGGCCTGGCCCTCCTGTGGCAGAAAGGCTATACGAAGGTGTACCTCGACGTGCACGACTACCCGCTGTGGTGGCTACCCCTATCGCTGGTCATCGCCCTGCTGGCGCACGAAACCTATTATTACTGGCTGCACCGCTGGATGCACCGCCCGCGCGTGTTCCGGCTGCTGCACAAGGTGCACCACGATTCCAACATTACCTCGCCGTGGACGGCCTTCTCGTTCCACCCGCTTGAAGGCGTGCTGCAGGCGCTCTTCCTGCCCGCGCTCCTGTTGCTCCTCCCGATGCACCTCTACGTGGTGCTGACGCAGCTCACGATCATGACCTTCAGCTCGGTCATCAACCACCTCGACATCGAGGTCTATCCGAAAGGCGCGCTGGGGCGTTTTTTCGGCCGCTGGCTCATCGGCGCCACGCACCACTCGCTGCACCACAAGCAATTCCGGTACAACTACGGTCTCTATTTCACGTTCTGGGACAAATGGAAGGGCACCGAAAGCCCGCTGTACCGGGAGCTCTTCGGCCGGAAGATCGCGGGAAAAACGAGCCGCCCCGACCCCAACGAGACCGATTAAGACCCGGTTTACGAACCGGCGTCCCGGCGGGCCGTACGGGATACTCCCATTCCCGACAGGCGCAGGAACCGGCACCATTTTTCGGGCAATTACACGACCTCCCTATCCTGCCACCACCTGCATCCCGGCACCGTTTGCTTCCTGTTGCCACCGCAGCAGGGGCTCTTATCTTACTATTCTACCGGAAAGAAACGGCCCGGGAACGCCTGACGCGGACCGGGCCATCCTTGTGTGCGCTGCAGCCGCTGCAGTATAAAAAATGGAAGATGGAATCGAATGTTGCCACCGCTTTTCGCCCGGTGCTGCGGCCCGGTGGACCGCTGCTGCTGGCTGTGCCGCACTTGCTCCTGCTGGCCCTCGTTCTGTACCTGTTTGTGCAGCTGTACCGATCCTGCGTGGCCGACCGCCGCGGCGGCGAATCAGCCGACCGGCTGATGCGGCGCCTGCTGGAGCTGGAGCGGCAATTCGAAAACGGCCGGCCCATCGATCCCCGCGTGGAGCGTCGTGAGCTGGAGGCCCTGCTCAACAAGGTGAAGGTTTGCAACAGCAGCGACCATCTTTCCGACGACCGCCTCCTGCGCTACCATATTACCCGGAGCTTCAACCTCGTATCGGAGCGCTCGCTGCTGGTGCCGCCGGCCGACCGAGTGCTGTGGATGCAGCTCGAGTCGCTGCTGCAGGAATTTTATGGACGCTACTTTTCGGTGCTTACCGGGCCGCGGGAAGAACCGGCCTCGGCGCCTGCGGGACAACGGGTGCGCAGCCAACCTGGCGCCGGCCCCAAGGCAGACCTCATGGAACACGCGTAGGACCTGCTGCCACTCGGGCAGAAGCGGTACAGGATCACCGGCTTTGAAAGCGGGGCCGGTTTCGTGTGGGCGGTCAACCGGCAGGCGACCAGTGCGGCAGTGCCTCCAGTTCGCTGAGGGTGCCCGGTCCTTTCTGCCAGGCCATCGTGTGCGCCCCGTTGGTGATCACCAGGTAGGCCACGGGCACCGACAGGTTGTAGCGGAGCGCCTGCTCCAGCACCGCCGGGGCCAGCGCCACTTCGGGTGCCTTGCATTCCACCAGCAGCCAGGGCTGATGACGCTCATCGTAAACGAGGATGTCGAAACGCTTTTTGAGGTCGTTGAGGCGGATCTCTTTTTCCACCGCGATAAGTGGCGCCGGGTAGTGGAGCACCTGTTGCAGGTACTGCAGGAAGTTTTGGCGTACCCATTCTTCGGGAGTCAGCACGAGCCAGAGGCGGCGCAGCGCGTCGAAGATGTAACGCCGGCCGCCTTCCTCTTTGTAGCGGAATTGCGGCTCCGGGTACGACACGGCGATCATGGGTCAAACCTAATTGATTTATATTTGTGCATGAAGACAAAAGAAGAAATCGTCAAGAACTGGCTTCCGCGCTACACCGGCCAGCCCCTCAGCTACTTTGGCGAATACATCCTCCTGACCAACTTTTTCAACTACGTGCGCCTGTTCGCCGAGTGGAACGGGGTGGAAGTGGTAGGCAACGACAAGCCGATGCAGTGCGCTACGGCCGACAACATCACCATCATCAACTTCGGCATGGGATCGCCCACGGCAGCCACCGTGATGGACCTGCTGACGGCCATCGAGCCCAAGGCCGTGCTCTTCCTCGGCAAATGCGGCGGCCTGAAAAAACGCAATAAGCTCGGCGACCTCATCCTGCCCATCGCAGCGATCCGCGGCGAGGGTACGTCCAACGACTACTTCCCGCCTGAAGTGCCCGCCCTGCCGGCCTTCGCCCTGCAAAAAGCCATTTCCACCACCATCCGCGACAACGGTGTGGATTACTGGACCGGCACCGTATACACCACCAACCGCCGCGTGTGGGAGCACGACGAGCAGTTCAAGGAATACCTGCAGAAAGTGCGCGCCTACGCAGTGGATATGGAAACGGCGACGATCTTCTCGGTTGGCTTTTACAACAAGATCCCGACCGGCGCCCTGCTGCTGGTGAGCGATTCGCCGATGACCCCCGACGGCGTCAAGACCGAAGAAAGCGATCGCAAGGTGACCGAGCAGTTCGTGGAGCGCCACATTAAAATCGGCATCGACTCACTGAAGCAACTCGCCAACGACGGCCTCACGGTGCGCCACCTGCGTTTCTGACGGCGCCGTGCAACGTTTGCAACAGCGGTCCTGTCAGCCGCATAAAAACCGATGAAGTTCATGAAGCTTGCTACCCTTTGCCTCCTGGTTCTCGCCGCCGTATCGGTGCAGGGCGGTTGTAAAAAGAACAGTCCAAAGCCCGCCGTGGGCTGCTACAAAGGCCGTCTCGAGGTAAAGGGCCTATGCATGAATTACACTGTCAGCGTGCTGGAAGGCGCAATCGATACGGCGCTGGTGGAAAGCAGCTGGCGCGATGAGCAAACCGGCATTTCCTACCGCAACGTGTTCGGCCTGGGAAGCCCCTGCACGTTTCCCGCCGGCATCCGGCAAGGCGATGCGTTTTATTTTACCATTGACAGCAGCTCCGTGCAGAACTGCGCCGTTTGCCTCGCCTATTACCCCACCCCCCCGAAAAAGCTCGCCATCCGCGTTCAGACGGCCGCCTGCAGCCAACCCTGATGAGCGTGCTGCTGGCCATACGGAACCTGTCGGTAGCCTTCGGCGACCGCACCGTGCTCGAGCCGCTGTCGCTGGAGCTGCGCCGCGGTGAGCTGCTGGCCCTCGTGGGCGAATCGGGTTCCGGAAAGTCGGTCACGGCCCTGTCGCTGCTGCGCCTGCTGCCAACGGCCGCGCGCGTGTCGGGCGCATTGGAATTTACAGACGATTCCGGGCCCGTCGACCTGCTGCAACTGGCGCCCAAACGCCTTGAAGCACTGCGCGGCAACCGCATCGCGATGATCTTCCAGGAGCCGATGACGGCGCTCAACCCTGTACTTACCTGCGGCCGCCAGCTGATAGAGGTGTTGCAAAAACACCAGAAGCTGTCGCGCGCTGAAGCGCGCCGCGCCGCCCTGGGATGGCTGGGCAAGGTGCGCCTCCCCGACCCGGAGGCGATGCTCGGCCGCTACCCACACCAGCTCAGCGGCGGGCAAAAGCAGCGCGTGATGATCGCCATCGCTCTTTGCTGCCGGCCGGCGTTGCTCATTTGCGACGAGCCCACGACCGCCCTCGACGTCACTGTGCAGCGCTCCATCCTGGCCCTTATCCGCGACCTGCAGCAGGAGTTGGGAATGACCGTCCTGTTCATTACCCACGACCTCGGCGTGGTGGCAGAGATCGCCGACCGCGTGGCGGTACTTTACCAGGGTTCCCTGCTGGAGACGGGGCCCACGGCCGAACGGCTGGCTCGTCCCGACCATCCCTATACAAAGGCCCTGCTGGCCTGCCGCCCCGCCCTGCACCCGCGCGGGAAACGCCTGCCCGTGGTGGCCGACTTCCTGGGGGGCGGCACTGCCGCAGCGCCCACACAGCCCCTCCCCGAGCCCGGCACCGGGAAAGCCGTTGAAATCCGCGACCTGGTCGTCCGCTTCCCGGTGCAGACCAACCTGTGGGGCAAAACAGTAAAAAGCTTTACAGCTGTGGACGCTGTGAGCCTCGACATTTTTAAGGGCGAAGTGCTGGGACTTGTGGGTGAATCTGGTTGTGGTAAATCGACGCTGGGCCGAACGCTGCTGCGCCTGGTGACACCGGCTTCGGGCACCGTGCGCGTGGGCGACCGCGACCTGCAACACCTGTCGCGGGCCGAGGTGGCGGACTTCCGCCGCGATGTGCAGCTCGTATTCCAGGATCCTTATTCGGCCCTTAATCCAAAACTGACCGTAGGCGAAGCCCTCGAGGAGCCGCTGGCCCTGCGCCTCGGCATGGGCCTGGCGCAGCGCCGGAAGCGCGCGCGGGCACTGCTCGACCTGGTGGGACTGCCCGAGAGCGCCGCCTCCCGGCACCCGCACGCTTTCTCGGGCGGACAGCGCCAGCGCATCGTCATCGCCCGCGCCCTCACGCTCAACCCGTCGCTGCTGGTGTGCGACGAATCGGTGTCGGCCCTCGACGTGAGCGTGCAGGCGCAGGTGCTCAACCTGCTCAACGACCTGCGACGCGAGCTCGGGCTCACCCTCCTGTTCATCTCCCACGACCTGTCGGTGGTGCGCTATATGAGCGACCGGATCGCCGTGATGCAGGCCGGTCGTATTGTAGAGCTCGGCACCGCCGACGATGTGTACCTCCACCCGAAAGAGTCATACACCAGGGAATTGCTGGCAGCGATCCCCGGCAGGATCGCGGAGATTTGATCGCGGGTGCCGGTTGTTTCTTCGGAATAGCAATCCATCCGCCCGGCAAATCCATGGTTATCCGGCATCAGGCATCCGACGCCTTACATTCCCTTCGTGGCACGGCTTTTTTAGTGCCCGGCGTATGAATTTTGTACGGCGCTTACATCCCCCAGGCCTGTCCCGGCTTCTCATTTTCCTCCTTTTCCTGCCTTCCGTGTTGCGGGCACAGCACAAGGAACACGTCGACACCGTGGTGCGCGTGTCGCCGGAGGGCGCCGCCAAGGATCCGCAAAGCCGCCAGGTAAAGCAGATCGTGTACAAGGTGAATCCCTGGGTGACGATGCCGCTCAGTGCGGCCATGACCGTCGGCAACTTCCTCGCCATACCGACCATCCTGCACGCCAAAAAAGACCTGTCGCCGGCGGAAGTCGCCGCCATCCGTTCCGACATCCTGAGCCCGCTCGACCGCTGGGCGGTCGAACAGAATCCGAACCAGCGCGACCAGTGGTTCAAGATCTCCGACATCGGCCTGCCGGCAACCGTGGCGGCATCGCTCAGCATCTTCCTCGATAAGAACGTACGCAAAGACGGCTGGAAAGTGGCCCTGATGTTTTACGAGGCACAGGCCGTCACATTTACGGTGTATAATTACAGCCCCCTGGGGCCGTCCTTCCAGAATCGCCTGCGCCCCATCGCCTACTACGACAATTTCGAAGAAGGGGAGCGCCTGCGCGGCGGCAACCGAAACTCGATGTTCAGCGGGCATGCTGCCAATGCCGCTGCGGCCACGTTCTTCGCCGTGAAGGTCTATTCAGACTACCACCCCGAGATCGGGAAGAAAAAGTACCTGCTCTATGGGCTGGCTGCTCTTCCACCCTTGTTTGTAGGATATGCCCGTGTGAAGGCGCTGGCGCACTTTCCCTCCGACGTATTCATCGGCCTGCTGGTCGGCGCGGTATCGGGTGTCGGCATCCCGTCGCTGCACAAGATCCGACAGAAGCAGGTGGAGTTCGGGGTTACCTACAACGAATACGGCTCTGGCCTGGGCGTAACGTGGAAGCCCGCCAAAAAGAAATTCAAGCTGCGTAAGGCTTTTAATGAAACGCCCTCACTGACGGCGGCCTTCTGACGTTCCCGCCGCCTGCATTTTACGGGGCCGGCTTTGTCCGATATTCCCTACCTTCGCGGCCTTAAACGCATATCCAGGCCCGGTGCCGTAAGACCGGGGACTGGGAGGTACTTCTGCACGGGCGCCCCTGGCGCACCTCCTTGCCCCGTTTTCGGCTCGCGGCCAAAAATCTGAAGTATACTCCATGAAGCTGTCTCAATTCAAGTTTGACCTGCCGCTCAACCTGATCGCGCAGAATCCCTCCAAAAAACGCGAAGACTCCCGGATGATGGTGATCCACCGCAAAACCGGCGAGATCGAAAACCGAAACTTCCGCGACATCCTGGATTATTTCGACGACAAAGATGCCTTTGTGGTGAACAACACCAAGGTATTTCCCGCAAGAATGTACGGCCGCAAGGAAAAGACCGGCGCCAAGATCGAGGTCTTCCTGCTGCGTGAGCTCAACAAAGAACACCGTCTCTGGGACGTTATCGTTGACCCCGCCCGCAAGATCCGCGTGGGCAACAAGCTTTACTTCGGCGACGACGAAGACCTGGTGGCCGAAGTGATTGACAACACCACCTCGCGTGGCCGCACCATCAAGTTCCTTTTCGAAGGCGACGACAACGCCTTCCGCGATATCCTGGAGAAGCACGGCGAAACGCCGCTGCCCAAATACATCAAGCGCAAGCCCGATGACGAGGACCGCGAGCGCTACCAGACCGTATATGCGAAGTACGAAGGCGCCGTTGCCGCCCCCACCGCGGGCCTGCATTTCAGCCGCGAGCTGATCAAGCGCTGCGAGATCAAAGGCGTGCGCTTTGCCGAAGTAACGCTGCACACCGGCCTCGGCACCTTCCGCCCCATCGAGGTGGAAGACCTGAGCAAGCACAAGATGGATGCCGAGTACTACCGCATCGACGATACGGCCTGCAAAATTGTAAACAAGGCCAAGGAAACGAACCGCCGCATCTGCTCCATCGGCACCACCACGATGCGTGCCCTCGAGTCGAGTTTTACGGCCCAGCGGCTGCTGAAGCCTTCCGAAGGCTGGACCAACACGTTCATCCACCCGCCCTACGAATTCAACATCGCCGATGCGCTGGTGACCAACTTCCACCTGCCCAAAACGAGCCTGCTCATCATGGCCTGCGCCTTTGCCGGCTATGACCTGATGATGGAAGCGTATAAGAAAGCGATCAAGGATAAGTACCGCTTCTTCAGCTATGGCGATGCGATGCTGATCGTGTAACCTCACTCCTACTCCCTTTCCGGTATACGGAGAGGGGACCAAAAAGCCCCGATGTCAAAAACATCGGGGCTTTCGTTTTCTGGTTGCGTCTCCGTCACCGTACCCGAGAGGGCCGGGGGGAGATCTAAAGCCCGAACACGCCCTTATTCAGGCGCTGGAGCACGTCCTTCTTTTTATCCGCCGCTACCAGCAGCGAGATGTTGTGCAGCGACCCGCCATAGCTCACCATCCGTATTTCTACACCTTCGAGGCTGCTGAATACGCGTTGCAGCATCGACGTGTCGGAGGCGATCTCCTGCCCTACGATGGAAACGATCGCCTGGTCTCCGTCCACCGACACGGTGCCGAGGGCGCCGAGCTCCTCGAGGATCGCCGGCAGCGCCGATGCGTTGTCGATGGTGACGGAAACGGCCACCTCGGAGGTGGTGATCATATCGATGGACGTGCGGTGCTTTTCGAATATTTCAAACACACGGCGCAGGAAGCCGTAGGCGAGCAGCATGCGGCTGCTTTTAATGTTCACTGCCGTAATGCCGTCCTTCGCTGCAATGGCCTTGGCGCCGGGAGCTGTCGCATCGCCCGTAATGAGGGTGCCTTCCGCGCCTGGGTCCATCGTGTTGAGCAGCTTCACCGGCACGTTGTGCTGCTGCGCGGGCCAGATGGAGGCCGGGTGGAGGATCTTGGCGCCGAAATAAGCGAGCTCGGCTGCCTCGTCGAAGCTAAGTCGCGATACAGGCAGGGTGCGATCTACCACGCGCGGATCGTTGTTGTGCATGCCGTTGATGTCGGTCCAGATTTCGCATACCGAGGCGCCGGCGGCAGCGGCGATGAGCGATGCGCTGTAATCCGATCCGCCGCGCTTCAGGTTGTCCACCTCGCCGCGCGCATTGCGGCAGATAAAACCCTGCGTCACAAACAGGCCGGTGCCGGCGTGCTGCTGGAGCATGGCGCCGAGGAGCGTCCGGATCGTATCCAGCTGCGGCTCCTCGTGCTCGTCGATACGCATGAAGTCGAGCGCCGGCAGCAGCGCGTAACGGAGGCCCTGCTCTTCAAGATAGGTGCAGAACAGCTTGGTGGACAGCAGCTCGCCCTGGGCGAGGATATCCTTGTTGAGGGCTTCGCTCCAGGAAATGCGCAGGATGATGTGCAGGAATTCGAAGTGCTCCTGCAGCACGGCGCGTGCCTTTTCCAGCGCGGCATCGGTATGCACGAGTTCGGCAATAAAATTCTGGTACTGCGTTTCCAGCGCGTCGATGGCCAGGCGGGCCGCGTCACGCTCGCCGAGGGCCAGCTTCTGGCTGATGGCCACGAGGGCATTGGTGGTGCCGCTGACGGCGCTGAGCACTACGATCTTAGGCTCCTTATCGGCCGTTGCGAGACGGGCCACCTCGTGCATGCGGGCGGGTTTTCCAACGGAGGTACCGCCGAACTTCATAATCTTCATGGACCGCAAAATTACGCCCTGCCCGGGGGCATCGGAATGCTAAATTTCTCCGACAGGAAACGCAGGTCAGCTACGACGGGCTCCAGCAGCGGCATTCCTCCGGTACGGCGCTGCGTTTCCGACTCCCGCTCGGGATCGCCGGGAATGAGCACGCGCTCCTGCCCGCTGATGGGCGTTGCGCTGCGGAAGCGGCGGATCCAGTTGTCCATATGCTCCTTGAATTCCGCCGCGGGACGGAAGGCGTCCACCCGCAGGGCCCCGAAAAAGTGACCGATCCCTTTGCCGGGCATACCGGTAGGCATCGGTACGTAGGCCGGGAAGGGTGGCACCCAGGGGCCGTAATTGGCGCCGCTGAGGACGGCGGACAGTATATCTACAACCGCGCCGAGCGCATAACCTTTGTGCGAGCCATGCTCGCGGTCGCCGCCGAGGGGCAGCAGCGCGCCGCCGGCCTTCAGCTCGTGCGGGTCGGTCGCGGGGGCGCCTTCCTTATCCTGGATCCACCCGTGTGGCGCCACGCCGTTCTTGCGCTGCAGGATCTCTAGCTTTCCGTTTGCGGCCGTTGTAGTGGCCATATCCGCCACGAAGGGCGGCTCGCTCCCGGCCGGCACGGCCACGCAAATGGGGTTGGTACCAAGCAGTCGCTCCACCGAAAACGTAGGCGCTACCAGAGGGCTCGCATTGGTAAGGGCGATGCCGATCATATCGTGCTCCAGCGCCATGATGGCGTGGTAGCCGGCGATGCCGAAGTGATTGGAGTTCTGCACGCTCACCCAGCCCGAACCCACCTGCTTCGCCTTGTCGATGGCGATCTGCATCGCTTTGGGGGCTACAACAAGACCTAGGCCGCTGTCGCCGTCGACGGTGGCAGTGGAGGGCGTTTCGTGGAGCACCCGCACCTGCGCATCGGCTTTCACACGCTGCGCATCCCACAGGCGCACATAACCGCTGAGGCGGGCGATACCGTGCGAATCGACGCCGCGGAGATCAGCCGACAGCAGCACGCGGGCCGCCAGGCGCGCATCGTCGGCGGTGCAGCCAATGGACCGGAAAATGGTTTCGGAAAAAGCATACAACTCGTCGTAGGAAAACAGCCGGGTACTCATGGCCGCGAAGATAAGCCGCTCCGTTTTGCGACCCGACTGCAACGGCCACCGGCATTTTACTCATAATTAGGTATTCGCGGCGCAAGGCGGCCACCCTACGTTTGACCCGTTGACGCACCTGCGGCTTCACATTCTTAAACCCGACAAACTTTTTTATGAAACAGTTCCGACTCCTCTCCTTTTGCGCCCTTGCCTACATCATCCAGGGCTGCAGTTCCGTAACAGCTGTCAAGAAGCCGCTCATCCCCGACAATGCACCCGGCACCACCGGCAACGCCCGTGAGCTGATCCGCCTCAGCAACGACCCGATTTCGGAATACTACCCGCGTGTTTCTCCCGACGGCAAGAAAGTGCTGTTCTATACCCGCGACGACAACAAGACCGGCAGCGACCGCTTCGGACTCGTCTACATCAACATCGGGCAGCCGGGCCGCACGCCCATCATCGGCGCCAGCACCGCCGAAGGCTCCTGGATGCCCAATTCGAAAGACTTCCTGTACACCTATTACCGGCCCGCCAAGCCCGTGATCTGCCGCGGCGGCATCGAAGGCAACAACGGCATTGCCTACATCACACCCTCGGCGATGGGTGAGAACGACTCCTATCCCAACATCTCGCCCGACGGCAAGAAGATCCTCTTCCAAAGCCGCATCGGCTCGGCATACCAGATGTGCCTGATGGACCCGAACGGCAACAACTTCACGGTGCTCACCGAAGGATCGTACGGCTCCTGGGCGCCCAACGGCCAAAGCTTCCTGTACGCCAAGGACGTGGGTAAATTCCAGCAGATCTTTACCTACGACATGAAGACCGGCCAGAGCACGCAGCTGACCTCCGGCGACTTCAGCAGCTTCCACGCGAGCTACTCGAAAGACGGCAAGATGATCGTGTTCTCCTCCACGCGCGACGACCAGAGTGCGCATGTGTTCGTGATGAAAGCCGACGGCTCCTCGGTCACCCAGGTGACGCAGGGCAACACCGTCAACTGGTACCCGACCTTCGGCCCCGACAACACCATTTATTTCACCTCCAACGCCGGTGCGCCGAAGAACAAGCCTTCGATCAGCAGCTATGCCGACCTGTGGAGCGTGAAGGCGATATTGATGTAAATAACTTGCGGTAATGAAAAAAGCTCCCTCGCGGGAGCTTTTGTTTTTTTGTGGCTGTTGAATCAGAACGGCAGGTCGTCGGCCATGTCGTCGCCACCGGCGGCCGGTGCGCTCTGGCGCTGCGGCGCGGGTTGCTGCTGGCCGTAGGACTGCTGTCCGTAACCGCCGCCGCCTTCATTTTCGTTGCGGCTGCCGCCGATCAGTTGCAGTTCGCGCACGCGCATCGACAGGGAAGAACCCGCGGTGCCGTCCTGGCGCGTATAGCTGCGTACTTCGGGCTGGCCTTCCACATACACCTGCTTGCCTTTGGTAAGGTAAGGGGCTACAGCGGTGCGGTCGGTCCAGTAGGCGCAATCCACCCAGGTGGTTTTTTCCTGCTGGTTGCCCTGGCTGTCTTTGTACTTCTCGGTGTGGGCCACCGTAAAGTTGATCACATTCTTTCCGTTAACGGTGTTAACGACGCAATCTTTGCCCAGATTGCCAATTACTTGCATTTTAATCATAGTGCTCAAATTAGAGTGGAAAGATACGAAATTCCGGCGGCTCTCCCGCCCCGGGAATTCTTAAAAGAGCCGCTCAGCGGCGGGCCCAGGTGTTGTATTTGAGCACATACCAGATGGCTTTCACGCCGTCTTTCCAGTTGATCTTTTTCCCTTCCTCGTAAGTGCGCCCGTGGTAGGCAATCCCGACCTCGTAGATCCGCACCCGCGGCACGCGCGACATCTTGGCGGTGATCTCGGGCTCAAAGCCGAAGCGCTTTTCATACAGCCGCAGCGGCCGCAACACGTCGATCCGGAAGGCCTTATAGCCGGTCTCCATATCGGTGAGATTGAGGTTGGTAAACCAATTGGACAGGGTCGTCAGGAAGCGGTTGGCCATATAGTGGTAAAAGAACAGCACGCGGTGGGGCTTGCTGCCGATGAACCGCGATCCGTAGACCACATCTGCCTGCCCCTTGACCAACGGACCCACGAGGTCGGGGTAGTCGGAAGGATCGTATTCGAAATCGGCATCCTGGATCAGCAGGAAGTCGCCGCGCGCCACGCCGATGGCGGTCTGCACGGCGCCGCCTTTGCCCTGGTTTTGCGCGTGGCGGGAAAACCGCACTTCATAACCGGGATGGTCGCTGATAAACCGTTCCACTTCGGCCGCCGTTCCGTCGGTGCTCGCATCGTCTACCACCACCAGCTCGCGGGTCACGCCGGGAACGTCGGCACGGCACACTCTGGAAAGAACCTCGTAGATATAATTCTGCTCGTTAAAGACCGGTAACACGACCGAGAGCAGGGGCAGCGTTTCAGCAGGCATTAAAAAGCGATGATTTTGACGTTGGTAAGGTACAGCGGCTTGGCGCTGCCCAGGTTGTGAACGAATATTTCGATGCTGTCGCGCTCGTCTTCCAGCTTCAGGTCGAGCCACATCGTAGACGGTCCGTTGCCGGGCATCAGGCGCTCTAGGCGCACCTGGTTGGTGCTGATCACCGCACTGCCTCTTTTCTCTTTCATATACAGCAGGTGGTATTTCCAGAGGTCCCATTCGCGGTCGGGCGAAAAGGCCGTGAGGTAGATCCGCCGCCAGCTTTTGCCGGCTACCGGCCCGAGCAGGGTGACGTCGAGAAACTCCGGCCCCGGAAGGGCCGCCAGCGTGTCGCTGCGTTGGTACACCGTTTCGCTGCAGGCCGGTGTGCCGGGGTACTCGTAGCCCGCATCGAGCAGCTTCACCCGGTCGTCGCTCAAGTGGTAGCGCAGGAAGATCTTTTTCCAGTACGGGTAGGTCATGAACTCCGGCTCCAGCAGGCCGCCGTAGTGGCCCTGGTAATGCAGCCAGAGATTGTAATAAGTACAAAACAGCGTAAAAAGCAACACGACGCCCCGTGTCAGCGGACGCCGCAGGCGCTCCAGCAGCGCCGCCATCGGGAAACCGAGCACGGGATACAACTGGATGAGGGCCCGCTGTCCGAGGCCGCCGCCGTACCACCAGGTGCTCCAGCTGAAAGCGAGGTAGCAAAACACAAGACTAAAACCCAGGACGGGCCAGAACAGCTCCCGGCTTTTCTTCCACAACGCCGCAAAGCCCGCCAGCGAAAGCGCCATCACCGGCGTGTATATCAGCCAGCCCTTGCGGAAGCTCCACAAGCAGTCGTCGAAGTGCGGGTGGATGAAATGAAAGCCTTCGTCGCCGTAACTATAAACGACCCAATGCCCTGTGACGTATTTCCAGTAAACAAGCTGCAGCGAGCCCACCGCGATCATGGCCGCGGCGGCTAGTGCCAGCTGGCCCGCGTGCTGCCGCCAGAACCGCCAGCGTTCGCCAAGCGCCCGCGTGCTGCCGATGCCCCAGAACAACGGCAGCAGCACGCTGCAGGCTTCGGTGGGGCGCATCAGCGCCATCCAACCGCAAAGCGCACCGATAGCGAGCGCGCGGCCGCGGCGCGGGCTTTCGTAGTAGCCGATCGTCAGCAGCAGCAGCCCCGCATACATCGTGAAGAGGTAGCTATGGGTCATGCCGTTGTTGATGGCGGCGTATTCGAGGTAGTTGGTGGCGAAGGCATACACGAGGAGCACGATGCCGGTGGACACCGGTGAAAAGTAACGTTGCAGCAGGCACCGCAGGAAATAGAGCCCGAGCAGCGCCACGAGCAGTCCCTGGATGCTGATCGCCGCCTGGTAAGGCGTCGAAAATCCATCGGCCTTCCAGGGGCCCGCTTTCGCAATGACATGGGCAACGGTGAATGCCGGGAGAAAGGCGACCGACATCCCGCTGGAATACTTCATTACCAGGTTGCCGCTCGCCGTGTCGCGGTACGACTGGTAGCCCGTGGGCGTCGGGTTGTATTCCTGCGTGATGCGGTCCTTGAAAGCCTGTTGCTTCAGGTCGTGGTAGATGAAGAGCGAAGGAAGATAGAAATAGTAGCCGGTCACATCCCAGCTGATGGTGGCCTCGGTTTGCGGCCTGGTCCACTTCGGGTAAAAAAAGAAGCCGATGGCGAGGATCCAGGCAGCTGCGATCAGGTAGCATAGCCTGGCGAAGTTTTGGCGGGCCGACATTGGGTAAAGGTATTGGCTCCGGCGCAAACAGGAATGCCGGGTGAAAAACCCGGCATTCCCACTGGCTTCTTACGGAAGCCATACGACATCGAGCCGCTTAGATGGAGCTGTTGCCGCCGCGGACGCCTTCGTCCTCGTTGCGGTTGGCGCGATCGCTTTCAGTCTCGCCCGAGGCGCCCTGCTCGCTGCTTACCTGCTGCTGGCCGGGCTGGATGTCCGACAAGCCCTGGCTACGGTTGCTGTTGCCCGCACGCGTGTTCTGCATCTGGCCTTCCTGGTGGCCGCGCGTCTGCTGATTGTGCACCTGATTTCCGGTATGCTCGCTCATAAAAAAGGGGTTTCTACGACCGCTGCAAAGAGCACACCATTTCCCGTTTTTGTAACGTTTAGGTAACACCCCGTTCACACCCGATTGGGTAAATTTGAGAGACCGGAATGGGTATAACATGTGCGCAAATAACACCCCGTGGAAAACCGGTTTTGGCAATTCCCGGCACAATTATTTAATTCACAATGTAAACAAGTCACTACCGCAGCGCTGGCCCAGGAGGCTAACTGTCGTAGTCACGAACAACTTGGATGCTACTGCGGCCCTCGCCGGATTTTTTACCTGAAAACCTACCATCATTGAGAGACACGATCATCAATCTGGAAACCGTCAACCCCATTGAATTCTTTGGCGTCAACAACGGAAAGCTGGACATCCTCAAGAAAAAATTTCCCCTGCTCAAAATCCTCTCCCGCGGCACACAGCTCAAACTCAGTGGCGCGCCCGAACAAGTGGACGGCGCCCGCGAAAAGATCGAGCTGCTGATCCAGTACCTGGAGCGCAACGGGCACATGAGCGATAACTACTTTGAGCAGGTGCTCGGCGGCGACGACGCCGAAACGGTCGACAACTTCGTGGAGCGAAACCCGGCCGATGTGCTGGTATTTGGCCCCAACGGAAAGACCGTTCGCGCCCGCACGGCCAACCAGAAGCGCCTGGTGACCGCCGCCGAGAAGAACGACATCGTATTTGCCATCGGGCCTGCCGGTACGGGTAAGACCTATACCGCCGTGGCCATGGCCGTGCGCGCGCTGAAGAACAAGGTGGTGAAAAAGATCATCCTCACGCGCCCCGCCGTGGAGGCCGGTGAAAGC
This sequence comes from Flaviaesturariibacter aridisoli, assembly GCF_004343705.1. GTDB lineage: Bacteria > Bacteroidota > Bacteroidia > Chitinophagales > Chitinophagaceae > Flavisolibacter > Flavisolibacter aridisoli. Next base: position 19,122 of record NZ_SKFH01000035.1, on the reverse strand, counting down.
CTTGGCTTCCTTCCGGGCGACCTGAAGGAAAAGATCGACCCCTACCTGCGCCCGCTCTATGATGCGCTCGACGACATGATCCCGGCCGATAAGCTCGGATACTACATGTCGACCCGCACCATCGAGATCGCGCCGCTGGCTTACATGCGCGGCCGCACGCTGGACAACTGCTTCATCATCCTCGACGAAGCACAGAACGCGACCGACCTGCAGCTCAAGATGTTCCTCACCCGCATCGGCGGCAACGCCAAGGCCATTATTACCGGCGACCTGACGCAGGTGGACCTTCCGCGCAACCAGCGCTCGGGACTGGGCAAGGCGAGCAGCATCCTGCGCAACATCGACGGCATCGGCTACATCGAGCTGGACGAAGAAGACGTAGTGCGCCACCGCTTGGTGAAGGCCATTCTGAAGGCGTACGACAAAGAAGGCCAGCGCGAAGCCGAAGCCGAGGAAGCCGAACGTGCCGAGCGCCGCCAGCGCTATGCGCCGAAGCGCCCCGACGAAGGCCAGCCCTCCTGAGGAAGTACTTTTGGAACCAAAGCCGCGGAACCCTCCGCGGCTTTTTTTATCACACGGGCTAACCAGGGGTGACAACTCTCATGGCTCCCTTTTGCAGATTGTCGCTTTCTTTGCAGCAATGACGAAACTCCTGCTGCCAGCCCTCGGCCTTGTGCTCCTGTGCGGATGCTCCGACACGACACCGCCCACGACCTCCGACAGCGATATGGATGCTGCCCGCAACTTCCTGCGCGCATCCCTGAACAACGACTTCGACAAGGCACGTGAGTATATGCTCACCGACTCCGCCAACAGCCAGTTGCTGAAGGTTGCCGCCGATCAGCGCTCGCGCCTGAGCCGCGAGGAGAACCGTCACTACCAGGATGCCACCATCCGCATCTACGACACCCGCAAGGTCAACGATAGCAGCAGCATCATCGTATACGACAACTCCTACCGCCAGACGCGCGATTCGCTCCTGGTGTTCCGCTCGGCCGGCAAATGGCTCGTAGACCTCAAATACACCTACCTCAGCACTCCTAAATAAGTCCATGAAAGCGTTCCTCTGGGTTGGGCTGGGTGGCGCGATGGGCAGCATGCTCCGCTTCGCCCTGCAGTACTTTTTCAACGTCGGGGCATTCCCCTGGGGCACCCTGGGTGTTAACCTGGCGGGCTGCCTCCTGATGGGTCTGTTCTGGGGCCTCGCCGACCGGGGCTCCATGCCCGACAGTGGCCGGCAACTACTGATGAGCGGCTTCTGTGGCGGCTTTACCACGCTCTCGGCCTTTTCGCAGGAAAGCAATGCGTTGCTCCAGCAGCAACGGAACCTCTCCTTCTTTTTATACGCTGCGGGCACCTTCCTTGGCGGTTTGCTGGCTACCTTCGCGGGCTACAAAGCAATTCCCTCATGAAGAAAATCCCCAGCCTGCAGGTGCTGCATCCCTGGCACGGCGCCACCTATGGCGCCGACGCTCCGACACAGGTGAACGCCCTCATCGAGATCCCGCAGGGCTCCCGCACGAAGTATGAGATCGACAAGGAAACCGGCCTGCTCAAGCTCGACCGCGTCATCTACTCGTCGTTTCACTACCCCGTCAACTACGGCTTTATTCCACAGACGCTCGGCCTCGACGGTGACCCACTCGACATCCTCGTGCTCTGCTCGCAGTCCATCCAGGCGCTCTGCCTCGTGGAAGCCACCGTCATCGGCAACATGCAGATGATCGACAACGGCGAGGAAGACGACAAGATCATCGCCATCGCCGCCAACGACCCCTCCGTAAACCACATGCGCGAGATCAGCGACCTGCCGCGCCACTTCTTCAACGAGCTGAAGAACTATTTCGAGCAATACAAGGTGCTCGAGAACAAGGAAGTGATCATCGAAGATTTCCAGCCGCGCGAAACCGCTTACAAGATCATCGGCGATGCCATAGATTTATACCGTGAAAACTTCACGCACTAATACCAAACACATGGACGCTCAACTGGTGCTGATCCTGCTGATCGTTGGTCTCGTTGCCGGTATCCTGGGTGGCCTCGTCGGGATCGGCGGCGGCATCGTCATCGTTCCGGCGCTGGTTTACTTCCTCGGCTACTCGCAAAAGATGGCCCAGGGCACCTCGCTCGGCATCCTGCTGCTCCCCGTGGGCATCCTGGCCGTATGGCAGTTTCACCGGCAGGAGTACGTCAGCTGGCACGCCGTGTGGCTCGTGGCCCTCGGCTTCGTGCTTGGCGGGTATGTAGGAAGCCGCATTGCGCTTTCCCTTCCGCAGGACACGGTGAAAAAGATCTTCGCCATCATGCTCATTCTTATTGCTTTTAAAATGCTCTTCCTGGACAAAAAGATCAAGGAAGTGGCACGAACCAATGAGACCGCGACCGTGCCCCGCGCGCCGCAGGACTCGTGAAGCGTGAAGCGTGAAGCGTGGAAGCCCCCCTCCTGCCCTTCCCTTTGGAAAGGGAGTATACCTACTTACAACGGATGCCTTCGGCATCCGTTCTTTTTGCCGCGCATCGCGATTTACCGATTACCGATTGCCGATTGCCGTATGGAATTCCGGCCGATTCCGCATCTTTACAGCAAACCGACGCTTCTGCCGCCCCGCGTGCCCCATATGACCGACAACGAGCTGCTGGCCCAGTACTACGCCAGCGGCGACCAGGAATGGCTCGGCCACCTGCTGGAGCGCTATACCCTGTTGCTGCTCGGCGTATGCCTCAAGTACCTAAAAGACGAACAGGAAGCCCGCGACGCGGTGCAGCAGGTGTTTCTAAAAGTGCTCACCGAAGCAGGCCGCTTCAAGATCGACTTTTTTAAATCCTGGCTGTATATGGTGGCCAAGAACCATTGCCTGATGAAGTTGCGCAGTACGCAGGGACGGCGGATGCAGGATATCGACGACCACTCGTTCGCAGCACCCGAAGACCGCCGCGACGAGCTGTTGGCCAACGAGCAAATCTACCGTCACCTCGAATGGGCGCTGGGCGAACTCGGCAACGAGCAGCGCCAGTGCGTAACTTTGTTTTACCTGGAAAAAAAGAGCTACCAGCAGATCAGCGACGCTACCGGCTACTCGCTGCTGCAGGTCAAAAGCTACATCCAGAACGGCAAGCGCAACCTGCGGATCCTGCTGGAGCGCAAGCTGAAAGAGAACCCGTTATGAACGAGCGCCTCAAAGACATATTATCCAGCCTCCACTCCGAGGTAGACCAGGAAACGCTGCTGCGCTACCTGGAGGGCCACCTCGCGCCCGAGCGGCAGCACGAGCTGGAGGCGCAATTGCTCGACAACGACTTCGAGGCCGACGCACTCGAGGGCCTGCAGGCCCTCCCCGACTCCGGGAAGCTGCCCGGCATCGTAGACGCACTCAATCACGACCTCCGGAAAAAAACACAGAAGCGCCGCAGCCGCCGCGGAAAGACGGCCCGCATCGAGCCCTGGCTCCTGCTCACACTCGTTACCGTATTACTACTGGTCATCGTGGCCTTCCTTGTAGTGCGCCTCAGGGCCGGCCAGTAACAGCCGCGGCGTAGCTGATCTACTACAGGCAGCTGTTCCATTCCGTACATCATATTGCCGTGTTCGCTGACCCGCCGTTTTATCGGGACATTCTACTTTAGCAGCGCGTGTCCAGTTGCCGGCAACGGCAGCAAGACCGCCCAATAGACGATATGCCGACGGAATACGATCCACGTTTCCGCACAAGGTGCCAGTAACGATTCTTTCGAACGTAACGACTTACGCTTGCTTATGTATCACAAAAAGCCCCCGCATGGCGGGGGCTTTTACATCAGGCTTCCGGTGTCGGTCTTCTGATTGTAAGACTTGCTATTGGTATTGAATGTAAACCGGCTTCGGCTTCAGGCCGAGCACCTGCTCGCGGGTCATCATTTCTTTCTGGCCCGACTTCTCTACGTCGTTCACGTAAAACAGCTTGAAGCCCGTCCACTGCACCGGCTGCTCGTTGATCCAGTAGCGGTACGTGCCCTTCTTCAGGTCCGGGGGGCCCCAGCCGTCCATATCCATGATGATCTGCAACTCGGGGCGCAGCTTGATCTTGTCGTAGTTGGTCACCATTCCTTTGGTAAAGCGGTGTACCATGAACATCTTGGGCGGCAGGTTGTTTTTCTTTACGATGCTGGCAAGGTAGTCGCCCACCCAGTTGATGTCCGCGGCATCGATTGTACCGATCACCGACCCGGGCTTTTTGCCGCCTTTGCCGAGCATGGCGAATTCGGGGTCGATACCGAGGTGCACGTTGGGCAGCGACAGGAATTTCTCAAACAGCGGGATCTCGTCCTGCAGTGTGCTGAGGCCGATCTGCACGTCGATGAACACGATGGCGTTGATCTCCTTCGCCCAGTTCAGGATCGTGTCGATCTGGTGGAGCGGCATGCGGTAGCGGTACTTTCCGTCCTTGCCGGGCGCGCCCTGGGCGGTAACGGCGATATAGTGCAGGGAGGGGATCGATTTGATGACCGTATCGGCGGCGTTCCACTTCTTCACCTCCTCGAGCAGGTTGGGGATCATCTGGGCCTTGGGCCATTTGCCGAGGGCGCCCATTTTGTTGGAGTAGAGGTTGCCGTAGTAGGCGATGGGACGGTAGAAAGGCAGGATCGCGCCGGGCAGCGGGTAGGGCTGGTTCTTCACCGGCCAGCGGCCCGACGTGTCGCCGTTGGCCACGTAGCGCATCAGCGAGTCGTAGCGGGCCGTATCGAGCACCGCCTGGCGGCTTTCCGCGGTCCCGGGTGGCGCCGTTTTCACCGATTGGTTTGATTGCTTGCCGGCAGAGTCGGCATTCTGGGTGCTGCCGCCCTTGCCCTGGCCATTGCAGGCCAGCAGGGTTAACGCGCAGCAGATTCCGATAAATCCTTTCATGGCGCGAAGATAGCCGCGCGTAATCAGATAAGGCTCGGCGGTAGTTCGCTTTACGCATTTTTTCCGTTTTTTTATGAGCTTCCATCGCAACCCCGGGATCGAACCGCCCACAACTCGTCCAAACCCTTCTGAACTTCCGGAACCACGGAAACCCAAAGAACCCTTAAGAACCCTGAAAACCCTGAGAACCTTTGTATTTTTGCACCCTGGCCGGAGCTTTGAACTCCCGGGCAGGACCGAAAACATGAGCAAAAAAGGAAAAGTGCTGGTCGCCATGAGCGGCGGCATCGACAGCACCGTAACGGCCCTCATGCTCCACGAGCAGGGCTATGAAGTAGTCGGCATTACCATGAAAACCTGGGACTACACCGCCTCGGGTGGTTCCAAGAAAGAGACCGGCTGCTGCAACCTCGATTCCTTCAACGACGCGCGCGCCGCCGCCGTTGAGCACGGCTTCCCCCATTACATCCTCGACATCCGCGACGAGTTCGGCTCCTTCGTGGTGGAGAATTTTGTGGACGAATACCTCGCCGGCCGCACCCCCAACCCCTGCGTGCTGTGCAATACGCACATCAAGTGGCGCGCCCTGCTGAAGCGGGCCGACGCCCTCGACTGCGAGTTCATCGCCACCGGTCACTACGCCTCCGTGGCGCAGCACGGCAACGGCCGCTACTATATTTCGAAGGGCATCGACGAGACGAAGGACCAGAGCTACGTGCTGTGGGGCCTCGAACAGGACCTGATGAGCCGCACGCTTCTGCCGTTGGGCAATTACCGCAAGACCGAGATCCGCCAGATGGCGCACGATTTCGGCTACCCCGAGCTGGCCAAGAAAGCCGAGAGCTACGAGATTTGCTTCGTGCCCGACAACGACTACCGCGGCTTCCTCCGACGCAAGGTGGACGGGCTCGAGGAGCGCGTGGCCGGTGGTGCGTTCGTGGACAAAGCCGGAAACATCCTTGGCCGCCACAAGGGCTACCCCTTCTATACCATCGGGCAGCGCAAGGGCCTCGACATCACCTTCGGGAAGCCGGTGTATGTAACCAGCATCGACCCCGACACCAACACCGTGACCCTCGGCGACGAGGCCGACCTCGACCGCGATGAAATGTTCGTGGGCAAGATCAACTGGATCAAGTACGACGGCATCGGCGAAGGCATGGAGGCGAAAACAAAGATCCGCTACAAAGACGCCGGCACCGTGTCGGAACTGGTGCCCGCCGACGGCGGCGTGCAGGTGCGTTTTTTCGAAAAGGCCAAGGGTATCGCACCGGGTCAGAGCGCCGTATTCTACGAGGGCAACGACGTCATCGGCGGCGGGATCATCCAGCGGTATTAGGCGGTAGGCGATTTATCCGTAGTTTTAAACACCCGGGCTGCCGCCTGGCACCGGGATTGAATACTTCTAACTTATGCGAAAAATCGTCCCGTTCCTGCTCCTCGCAGCGCTGCCGGCCTCGTTCCTGGCCTGCAAGAGCTCCAAGGAAGAACTGCTGCCGGAAACACCTGACCAGTACCTGAGCCTCCAGCCGGGCAAATACATCATCTACCGCCTCGATTCCACCGTGTATACCAACTCCGGCCGGACCACCGAATGGCATTCCTACCAGGAGCGCCACCTCGTGGATACGATCGTGACCGATGCGCTCGGGCGCCCCGCCTGGCGCATCTTCCGCTCGCTGCGGAACGTCAACGGGAGTGGAGCCTGGATGCCCGCAGGCACGTTCCTCGCCACCGTCACCGCCGGCACCTACGAGTTACAGGAAGACAATATGCGCAGCATCCGTCTCACCACGCCCGTGCGCGAAGGCGCTGCCTGGCGCGGCAACCGCTTCCTCGGCGCCGACCCCTACAACAACCTGTACGCCTTCGACAACGACAACAACATCGCCGACTGGGATTTTACCGTAACCGGTGTGAACCAGGACCTGACCCTGAACGGTAAAAGCTATAGCGGCGTGGCATCGGTGGACATCGTGAACGAGCAGCTCCTTCCCGACACCATCGACGTCAGCGGCAGCAGCGTGCAGATCCCCACCGGCTCTAAGCTCGTTTGGCTCCGCGGCAACAGCACGGCCAACACGATCACCCTCACGCCGCCGGCAACGCCCCCGCCGGGCCGCCTGCTGTCGGTGTACAACTTCACCAACCGCCCCGTAGTGCTCAACGGTATCGAAACACTGCCCACCCTGGGCCGCAACTACGAGTATTACAACAACAGCTGGACCTACGGCAACGGCGAAGACACCACGACGGCGTACCTGCCCTTCGGCTTCCGCTCTTTTGCCCGCGAACAATATGCCCGCGGCGTCGGCCTCGTTGCGCAGGAATACGTATTGTATGAATTCCAGCCCAATCCCAACGGCACCCCGTACACGATCGGCTTCGGTGTCAAGCGGACCATACTGGAACACAACTGATCAACATGAAAAGCAAGAAGCTCCTCGTGGCGCTGGCCCTGCTGGCCGGCCTTTCGTCCGAAGCGCAGGTAACCCGCTACGTGGTGAAGCTGCGCAACAAGGGTTCCAACACCTTTTCGCTGGCGGCCCCGGACGCCTACCTGTCGCCACGCGCCGTAGCCCGGCGCACCCGCTACGGCATCGCCATCGACAGCACCGACTTGCCCCTCTCCCAGCGCTACCTGGACAGCATTGCCTCCGTGCCCAACCTCACGATCCTGAACCGCTCGAAGTGGCTCAACGAAGTGTCGATCCAGACCACCGATGCCGCCGCGCTGACCCGGATACAAGGTTTTTCCTTCGTGCAGTCGGTAGGCCAATTGTCGGCGCGCTTCGCCAATGGCCGCGGGCCACTCGTTGCCGCCCACAACAAGTTCACCCAGCCCGCCGGCACCGCCGCGCCGATGCGCGTGCAGCAAACGGAAGCCGACTCGTATAACTACGGTCAGTCGGCCGCGCAGGTGAAGATCCACAACGGGCAGTTCCTCCACAACATTGGCCTGCACGGTGAAGGGATGATGATCGGGATGCTCGACGCCGGCTACCAGAATTACCTCACCGTGCCTTCGCTCGACAGCGTACGGCTCAACGGGCAGATCCTCGGCGTGTACGATTTCGTAGCGCTCGATGGCAGCGTCAACGAAGATGATGCGCACGGCGGAGAGTGCTTTTCCACCATCGCCGCCAACAAGCCAGGCACCTTTGTGGGCACGGCGCCGAAAGCTTCCTTCTGGCTCTTCCGCACCGAAAACGCGGCCACTGAAACGCCCATCGAAGAATTCAACTGGGTGTGCGGCGCCGAGCGTGTAGACAGCGTGGGCGGCGACCTGCTTTCCTCTTCACTGGGCTACAATACATTCGATGCGCCCTTTGGCGCGCAAAGCCATACCTACGCCGACCTCGACGGCAATACGACCCGCCCGGCCATCGGCGCCGACCTGGCGGCAAAAAAAGGCATCCTCGTGGTAAACGCGGCGGGCAATGAAGGCACCAACGGCTGGTTCCGCATCATCACCCCCGCCGACGGCGACAGCGTGCTCGCCGTGGGCGCCGTGAACAGCGCCGGCGTGCCGGCCAACTTCAGCAGCCGCGGCCCCTCTTCCGACCGGCAGGTAAAGCCCGACGTCGCCTCGGTGGGCGTGGGCACTATCGTTCAATACCCCGGCGGCACCATCGCCGGCGGCAATGGCACCTCCTTCGCCACCCCCAACCTGGCAGGCCTCATCACCTGCCTCTGGCAGGGATTCCCGGAGCTGAATAATATGGCCATCATCGACGCCCTGCGGCAATCGGGCACCAAGGCCACGGCCCCCGACAGCATCGTGGGCTACGGCATCCCCGACGTGCGTAAGGCGCTCATTGCGCTCACCAAAACGCAGGTCACTTCGGCCAGCACGCAGGGCAACTGTAAGGCTACGATCAGCTGGAGCAGTAAAGACGTATCGGGCATGCGCTACGAGCTGCAGCGCAACGTACCCGGCCAGGCGGGCTATACAACGGTATTCAGCACGGCCGGAACGGGGCCCGTTTTCGGCGCGCGGCACAACTACCAGTATGCCGATACGCTGACCGGCGTAGCCGCCGGCACCGTCAACTACCGCGTGGTACAGTACTTCGACACGTCGGTCGCTTCGCCGGCTTCCGACATTATTGCCACCCAAACCATCAACCTGTCGGCAGCTTGCACAGGCACCGGAATCAATGCGCCCGGCTACTCCGACCGCAGCATCGTGCTGCAGCCCAACCCGGCCCGCAATACGGTTACGGTGCAACTCACCCTGCCCAGCGCCGAAAGCAACCTGCTGATCGTGGTGACCGACGCCATCGGCAAGCAGGTGCACCAGCAGAAGTGGTCCGCCGCAGCCGGCAGCACCCTCGTACCGGTGAGCGTGTCGAAATTCGCTTCCGGCAAATACTTTGTGTCGGTTTACGCCGGCGGCCGGTTGATCGGCACCCGGGAGCTGGTTAAATTATAATTGAAAAAGGGCCGCAAACAGCGTATCGGCCTTTTGATCATACCCTTTGAAATAGCGGGCGGACAGCAATGTCAGCCCGCTTGCTTTTTGCAGGAAGGCCACATTGTCTTCATTTTCCGCCGAAAACACCGAGCAGGTGGTATACAGGAAATAACCGCCCTTTTTCACCTGCTGCAGCGCATTGACAGCGATGCGCCGTTGCAACGAGGCATAGTGTGCGATCTGTGCTTCTTCGAAATACTGCAGCTGCTCCGGTGTTCGGCCCCAGGTGCCGGAGCCCGAGCAGGGCGCATCGCAAAGTACCACGTCGAAGTCGTGGGCAAACGAAAAGGTGGAGGCGCCCACATCGTCTTTGAAGGCTCGGTAGTTACGGATGCCGGCATCGCGGAAACGCGTCCGTAAATTATTGAGGATGGAATCGCGTATATCGGAAGCCGTCAGCTGAACCCGCGGGAACCGGTCGATCGCCAGGATCGACTTTCCTCCACTGGCTGCGCAACAATCCCAGAGCGTAAACTTCGCATCGGGAGCCAGTCGCTCCTGGAGCCCGGAAAGCACCTGTTGCGAATTGCGGTCCTGCACAACGGCCTCGGCATTCATGGAAAGTACCGTGTCGACCCGTGCGCCATTGGGCAGAGCCAGGCAATCGGGCGCACAGACGGTGAACGGTATGGTTGCGGCTGCCAGTTTCTGCTTGACCGCCTCTTCATGACCCGGCCGCAGGCGCAGAAATAGGTCGGGCTGCTGCAATTGCGAGCGCGCAAATGTGAGTGCATCGATCTCCGGCGACAAATGCCGGTGCAAAGGAAATAACTGGAGTGCCTCCTCATTGGTCAGCGACCCGGCCTCCTGTAATTCCATGGCCTTGTAAATGCGCTCTTCGGCCGCCAGGTTCCGGTACAGGTTGCCCAGCCGGAAATAAGCATAACAAAACTGCGACACGGTCCGCCGGTCGCGCGAGCCGAATTTTTTCTCCTTACGGAAATAGTCTTTCAGAAAAGCCGCGAACGGGACCTTGCCGTCATAGGCAGTAAGAATCGTTGCCGCTGATTTAACGTAGGCTTCCACCTTCATGCAGCAAAGGTGCCGAAAATGCGGTGAAGGGCCGTAATAGAAGTAGTTGGTTCAGGTGACGACAGTTGTCCTCGTGCTGAGCGTCAAATCTACCTTGCGCTGCCGCGCTGCAGTCCGTCCATTAATGTCCATTAACGTATTTTCGTTTTGGCATGGCCCGCAAAAAGAACGAAATCGACGCCGCTGCGCTGGCGCTGCTTCTGGAACTGGTGCGCCGCTCTTTCGGCAGCCCGGTGACCTACGGCGCCGACTGCGCGTTATTGAGCGCGGATATCGCGCGCAGCACCGGCCAGGTGGTGAGCACCCAGACCCTGCGGCGCCTGTTTGGGTTTATCCGATCCCCATTTGCCCCCTCGGTGCGCACGCTCCACACCCTGGCGCAATTTTCCGGTTACCCCGACTGGCCCACCTTTTTGCGTGAGCGCAGCAGTCTCGACTTCGTGCCGCTGGAGGCCGACCAGGAATCGCGCCTGTACCTCGACTTCTTCAATATCCAGCTACAGGAGGAGTCGGATATGAACTACCATAATGCCAGCCGCAACATCGCCCTGCGCATCCTGACGCACACACCCCTGTTGCACCGGGTGGCTCCATTACTGCTGAAGACGGAGACCGGGCGTCGCTACTTCTTTGAGAAGTTCCCGTATATCGACGGCCTTTGCGGCGATTACCGCCAGTATCTGTTCCTGTACGTGAAACACGGCTCAACGGAAACACGTGTTTTCGGCAACGCACTGCTTTGCCTCGGTGCTTTCCTGAAAGGCGATCGACGCGCATTCCTCCAAGCCTTTACCAAGGTTACGGACTATGACTGGCAGCGGGCGCCGCACCCCTTCCTGATGGCGCGTTGCCTCGGCACCCGCCTGCTGCACGCCCAGCTACTTGATCTTCCGACCGATGAGCTCCTGGAGGAGATCCAACAACAGGCGGAGCGTCATAGCCACCTGAAGCCGATCGGGTTCTGGCGCTACGATTTTTTTCACCACCTCATCGCGGAATACCTGCTCCTCACCGGCCACCTGCAGGAATGCTGGCGGCTCCTGCTCCCGCTGCGGGAAAATGCGGGCCGTTACAATATGGAAGCCGGCTACCCGGAAGCGCTGCAGGTAAGCATGGCGGTGGCGCGCTGGGGCGGCAAGCCGGAACTGCTGCGGCGATGGATCGATGAAGACCTGGCCTTCATCCAGGTGCATCCGCTCTTCCGCCACTACTACGAGTTGCTGGCGCTGCGTGTGTACCTCAACGCCTCCGGAAGGAGCGGAAAAAAAGCGCGGGCAAGGCTAGCGGAACTCGTGCGCCGTACGGGGTTCACCGCCTTTTTGGACGCATAAAAAAGGCCCTCTTGCGAGGGCCTTTTCCAGTGTATTTACAGGGATCACAACCCGAGCAGCGCTTTGGTCGGATCCTTTCCGAACAGCAGTAGCTCGGGGTTCTCCAACAGCTCTTTCACCCGCACGAGGAACGATACCGACTCGCGGCCGTCGATGATGCGGTGGTCGTAGCTGAGGGCGAGGTACATCATCGGGCGTACCACGATCTGGCCGTTCACCACAACGGGGCGCTCCTGGATTTTGTGCATACCGAGGATGGCCGACTGCGGGATGTTGATGATCGGCGTCGACATGAGCGAGCCGAAAACACCGCCGTTGGTGATGGTGAAGGTGCCGCCCTGCATTTCTTCCATGGCGAGCTTGTTGTCGCGGGCCTTGCCGGCCAGCTCCAGTACTTTCTTCTCGATCTCCTGCATGCTGAGGCTTTCGGCGTTGCGGATCACCGGCACCACGAGTCCCTTGGGGGCGCTCACGGCGATGGAGATATCGCAGTACTGGTGGTATACGATCGAGTCGCCGTCGATATAGGCGTTCACGGCGGGCCACTCCTGCAGCGCAAAGCAGCAGGCCTTGGTGAAGAAGGACATGAAGCCCAGATTCACGCCGTGCGTTTCCTTGAATTTGTCTTTGTTGGCCGTGCGGATGGCCATGATGGCGCTCATGTCCACTTCGTTGAAGGTGGTGAGCATGGCCGTGGTATTCTTGGCTTCCACGAGGCGGCGGGATACCGTCTTGCGCAGGTTGCTCATCTTTTCCCGCTTTTCGTCGCGGTTGAAAGCGGCGGTACCCGGCTTACGGCCCGGGTTGCTGAGGGCTTCCAAAACGTCTTCCTTGAGGATCTTGCCATTGTAGCCGCTGGGCTGGATCGATTTGGGGTCCACTTTTTTGTCGGCAATGATGGCGGAGGCCACGGGTGTCGCCTTCACATCATTGGGCACCGAAGTTACCGGGGCGGCTGCAGGGGCGGGTTGTGCTGCCGGCTTCGGAGCTTCCGCGGCGGGCGCTTCGGCTGCAGGAGCCGCTACACCTTCGGGCTTGGGTGCCGTCTCGTCGATCTGCGCCAGCACGTCGCCGATGTTGAGGGTATCGCCTTCCTTACCAACGGTTTTGAGTACGCCGGCCTGCTCGGCATTCACCTCGAAGGTGGCCTTCTCGCTTTCGAGCTCGGCGATCACCTCGTCGCGGTTCACGTAGTCACCGTCGTTTTTCAGCCATTTTACCAGGGTCACTTCATTTATCGACTCGCCTACGGTAGGCACTTTGATCTCAATCATCCCAAATGTGTTTTCAGTTTTATCCTAAGATTCGTCCTTATAATGCCTGATCTCTGATGCAGGATGTCTGATTTGAAAAGATACCCGGTATCAGACAACCGACATCAGACATTAAATGCCGTGTCTATGATCTCTGCCTGCTCGCCTGCATGCACTTTGCTGTAGCCGCTGGCGGTGGAGGCGCTGGCCTGCCGGCTGATGATGCCGAAATTGATGCGATCGAGGTTCATTCGCAGGAAGGCGGCCGCACCCATGTTGAGCGGCTCTTCCTGAACCCAGAACCAGGTGGCGCCGCGGTACTTCGCCTGCAGGGTTTCCAGCTGCTTCATCGGCAGCGGGTAGATCTGCTCGAGGCGCACGATAGCCACGTCGCCACGGTTGTCTTTCTGCTGCCGCTCGGCGAGGTCGTAATACACCTTGCCGCTGCAAAACAGCACTTTCTTCACGGCGCCCGCGTCGGTTACGAAAGCATCGTCGATCACTTCCTGGAAGCCGCCCTGTGTGAAGGCGCTCATCGCCGAATAGGTGGCCTGCAGGCGCAGGTTGGCCTTCGGTGCGAAGTTGACCAGTGGCTTGCGGAAGGGCCAGGCCAGCTGGCGGCGCAGCGCGTGGAAGAAGTTGGCGGAGGTCGTGATGTTGGTCACCACCATGTTGTGCTCCGCACACAGCTGCAGGAAGCGCTCCAGGCGGGCGCTGGAGTGCTCGGGGCCCTGGCCCTCGTAGCCGTGCGGCAGCAGCAGCACCACACCGTTCATCCGCTGCCACTTCGTTTCGGCACTGGCAATGAACTGGTCGATGATGATCTGGGCGCCGTTGGCGAAGTCGCCGAACTGCGCTTCCCAAAGCACCAGCGAGGAGGGAGAGGCAAGCGCGTAACCGTACTCGAAGCCGAGCACGCCGTATTCGCTGAGGAGGGAGTTATAGATGCGGAACTGGTTGGCAGCATTGGCGGCGCCGTTCACGCGGTTGTATTCCTGGTTGGTCGCCTCATCGTAGATCACGGCGTGGCGGTGCGAGAAGGTGCCGCGCTTCACGTCCTGGCCGCTCATGCGCACGTCGTGCCCGTCGGCCAGCAAGCTGGCGTAGGCCAGCAGCTCGCCGGTGGCCCAATCCACCTTTTGCTCGCCTTCGAAAAGCTTTACCTTGTCCTGCAGGATCTTTTCGATCTTCCGCAGCGGCTTGAAACCTTCGGGCCATTTCATGAGGCCATTGAAAAGCGTGCGGAACTGCTCCTCGCTGATGGCCGTGGCGGGCGAGCCGTCGAAGTCGGACACGGTCGCCTTGCGCAGGGTTTGCCAGTCGAGGTCGGGCTTCTGGTATTTATACGGGAGCGGGTTCTGCTTCACCTCGTCGAGGCGTTCCTGGAGGTCGCTCCAGAACTTCTGCTCCATTTCCTTGGCCAGGCCCTGCGCGTCGGCTTTGCCGTGCTGCATCAGGTACTGCACGTATTGCTCGCGCGGGTTGGCGTGCTTGTCGATGAGGGCGTACAGCTGCGGCTGGGTAAACTTGGGGTCGTCGCCCTCGTTGTGCCCGTGGCGGCGGTAGCACACCATGTCGATAAAGATATCGGTATTGAATTGCTGGCGGTAGCGGGTGGCGATCTCCACGCATTTCACCACCGCTTCCGGATCGTCGCCGTTCACGTGCAGCACAGGTGCCTGCACGGTGGCGGCGAGTGAGGTGCTGTAGTCCGAAGAGCGGGCGTCGTCGAAGTCGGTCGTAAAGCCGATCTGGTTGTTGATCACAAAGTGCATCGTGCCGCCGGTTTTGAAACCGCGAAGGGTGCTCATTTGCAGGATCTCGTACACGATACCTTGGCCGGCCACCGAAGCATCGCCGTGGATCAGCACGGGCAGCACCGAGTCGAATTCGGACTTATACAGCACGTCGGCCTTGGCGCGCGAATAGCCCAGCACCACGGGATTGACCGCCTCGAGGTGCGAGGGGTTGGGCGTCAGTTTCAGGTGCACCTTGGCGCCCGACGGCGTGCTGTGCTCGTGTGTGAAGCCGAGGTGGTATTTCACGTCGCCGCTCCCCATCGTCTGGTCGGGGATAGCGGTGCCTTCGAATTCGGAGAAGATCTGCTCATAGGTCTTGCCCATGATGTTGGCCAGCACGTTGAGGCGGCCGCGGTGGGCCATGCCGATCACCACTTCCTGCACGCCTACTTCGGCGCCGGTATTGATCATGGCGTCGAGGGCGGCGATGGTGGTCTCCCCGCCTTCCAGCGAGAAGCGCTTCTGGCCGACGTATTTGGTATGGAGGAACTTTTCGAAAATAACGCCCTGGTTGAGCTTCTCCAGCACGCGACGTTGCTTTTCGAGCGGCAGGGGGCTGGCAAAAACGGTCTCCACCTGTTGCTGCAGCCATTCGAGGCGGTGGCGGTCAACAATATATTGGTATTCCACGCCCACATGGCCGCAATAGATCGTTTCGAGGCGCTCCACGATCTGGCGGAGGCTGGCCCCAGGCTGCCCTAAGGCCTGTCCGGAAGCAAACTTCTGGTCGAGGTCGGCATCGGAAAGGCCAAAATCCTTGAGCTCAAGCGCTGCGCCGCGGTCTTTACGCGGGCGGATGGGGTTTGTTTTGGCAACGAGGTGGGCATTTTTCCGGTACGCCTCGATAAGGCTGAACACGGCAAATTCCTTCGTCAGCGAGCCGGCGTCCACAGCAGTGCCGTTGACGGCGGGAGCAGCCGGGCTGCCGTTGCGACCCTGGTTCACGGCAAAGTCGAAACCTTCAAAAAAACGGCGAAATTCAGGGTCTACGCCCGAGGGGTTTTCCACGAAATCGTTGTAAAGGCTTTCTATATAGGCAGGATGGGAATTCGTGATATACGAGAAATCCTTCATGAAAAGGGGATTTGAATTTTGGGTACGCAAATATACCGTTGTTTCACTCTCCCGGGCAAATCCGGAAACAGGGTTGCAAAAACCCTCTTAACAAAAAAAATCCGCGATGCAACATCAGACATCAGACATTTTTCTTACCTTTGCCCTCCGAAATTAAAAGAACATGGCTAATCATAAGGCAACAAAGAAAGATGTGCGTCAGTCCGCAAAGCGTCGTGAGCGCAACCGCTATTACGGTAAAACTACCCGTAACGCCGTACGTGACCTGAAGGACCTGTCGGACAAAGCTGCTGCCGGCGACAAGATGCCTTCGGTGATCGCAATGATCGACAAGCTCGCCAAACGTGGTGTCATCCACAAGAACAAGGCCAGCAACCTGAAGAGCAAACTCGCCCAGCGCCTCAACAAGCTCGCGTAATCGACTCCTCGCTATAAATGCTTCGAAGCGTTCCCACGGGAGCGCTTTTTTTGTTGGACCGAAGCGTAGCGCCGGCCTTTATTCGGGGCTATATTAGCGGATGCGCTTTCGCCTCCTCCCCTTTTTCCTGGTGGCCGTACTGGCCGCCTCCGGACAATCCGCTCTTCCCACCTGGTTCGAAACCCATGGCCGCAACAGCTCGCCACCCTATACAGAGACCATTTCCTGGTGGAAGCGGCTCGACGCAAAGGCACCGCAGGTGCAACTGCGGGAAATGGGCCGGACAGACGCCGGCTACCCGCTGCACCTGGTGCTGGTATCGAATGACCGCGATTTTGACCCGGCTTCGATCCACCGAAAGGGCAAGACCATCCTCTTTGTCAATAACGGGATTCACCCCGGCGAGCCCGACGGCATCGACGCTTCGATGCTGCTCGTGCGCGATATCGTGGCCGGCACATACAAGTTGCCCGACAATGTCGTGCTGGCCATCATCCCTGTTTACAATATCGGCGGCGCCCTCAACCGGAGCCCGTATTACCGCGTGGACCAGGCCGGCCCCGATGAAAAGGGCTCGCGCGGCAACGCGCAAAACCTCGACCTGAACCGCGACTTTATCAAGGCTGACAGCCGCAATGCGCTCAGCTTCGCCCGGATCTTCCGCTGGCTCGACCCGGAAGTATTTGTAGACAATCATGTGAGCAACGGCGCCGACTACCAGCACGTGATGACGCTCCTGAGCACGCAGCACAACAAGTTGGGTGGCCCGATGGGCGCTTACCTGAAAAAGACATTCGAACCGGCCTTGTATGCGCGCATGAAAGGCGCCGGATATGATCTCGTTCCCTATGTCAACCACTGGAGCGATGCACCGCCCGAGCAGGGTTGGCCGCAGTTTGTGGATGGCCCGAGGTATTCCAGTGGCTATACAACGCTTTGGAATTCCTTCGGTTTTGTGCCCGAAACACATATGCTGAAGCCCTACCCGCAGCGGGTAGCAGCAACGCGGGCGCTGATGGAGTCTTTTATCGCCTTTATGGCCGCTAACGGCGCGGAACTGCGCCGGTTACGGACCGCTCAATTTGCGCACCTCTCGGCCGCGACGGAGCTCCCGCTGGCCTGGAGCTGGGATAAAAGCGGAAAGACCGAGATTGATTTTAAAGGCTACGAAGCCACAACGCGCACCAGTGCCGTGTCCGGGTTGCCGCGTCGTTTTTATGATCGCAGCAAA
This sequence comes from Flaviaesturariibacter aridisoli, assembly GCF_004343705.1. Classification (GTDB taxonomy): domain Bacteria; phylum Bacteroidota; class Bacteroidia; order Chitinophagales; family Chitinophagaceae; genus Flavisolibacter; species Flavisolibacter aridisoli. The sequence goes on along the minus strand of NZ_SKFH01000035.1, from coordinate 1,625 downwards.
CCCTTCGAAAGGAAGATCCCTTTTTACGACACCTACCGCGATTCGCTCCAAGTGACGGTGCCGCCCGCTTACGTGATTCCGCAGGGATGGTGGAAGGTAATTGAGCGACTGCAGGCGAATGGTATTCGTATGCGCCGGTTATTGGCTGACACCGCTTTCGAAGTTGAAGCGTACCGTATTGAAAGCTATACAGCGGGGACAAGGCCGTATGAGGGACACCACCTGAATACGAACGTGCGGGTCAGCAAAAAGAAGATCCGCCAGAAGTTCCGCAAGGGCGACTATTTTATTGAGACGAATCAATTCGGCATTCGCTTCCTGGTGGAGACGCTGGAGCCACAGGCCGAAGATTCCTACTTTGCCTGGAACTTCTTCGATCCCATCCTGGGTCAGAAAGAGGGTTTTTCTGATTATGTCTTTGAAGAAACGGCAGCAGGCTACCTGGCGGAGCACCCGGAAATAAAAGGCGAGCTGGAGGAGAAGCGGAGGACGGATACCGCTTTTGCCAGGAGCGCGGCCGCCCAATTGGATTTCATTTACCGGCGCACCCCCTATTACGAGCCGGGCCATATGCAATACCCGGTGTACCGGGTCGCACGATGATAAAAGGAAAAGAGACCCGGGGGGGTCTCTTTTTTATGAGGCGTTGTCTTCTTTAATAGGCTCTTTTTCCCCGTGTAGTTTTGTGGGGGAGGTGGGGTAAAAGAAAAAGCCTCAGTTTTCACTGAGGCTTTTAAAGAGATATGGCGGCTACCTACTCTCCCGCATGTTGGTGCAGTACCATCGGCCATGAGGGGCTTAACTTCTCTGTTCGGGATGGGAAGAGGTGAACACCCTCGGCAAAACCACCATAATATTGGTGATGATCGAGTCATCAATAAAGTGACATATTGGAATCGTTGCTAAACAAGCGAGAATAGATAAGAAAAAAATTAAAGCGTACGGGCAATTAGTACTACTCGACTTTGCTGTCACCAGCTTTACATCTGTAGCCTATCAACGTCATCGTCTCTGACGACCCTTAAAAGTAAACTCATCTTGAGGAAGGTTTCACGCTTAGATGCTTTCAGCGTTTATCCTGTCCGTACATAGCTACTCAGCGCTGCACCTGGCGGCACAACTGATACACCAGCGGTACGTACGACCCGGTCCTCTCGTACTAAGGTCATGTCCTCTCAATTTACTTGCGCCCACCACAGATAGGGACCGAACTGTCTTGCGACGTTCTGAACCCAGTTCACGTGCCACTTTAATCGGCGAACAGCCGAACCCTTGGGACCTTCTCCAGCCCCAGGATGTGACGAACCGACATCGAGGTGCCAAACCTCCCCGTCGATATGAGCTCTTGGGGGAGATCAGCCTGTTATCCCCGGAGTACCTTTTATCCTTTGAGCGATGGCCCTTCCATACGGAAACCACCGGATCACTTCAGCCGGCTTTCGCCCCTGCTCGACGCGTCTGTCTCACAGTCAAGCTCCCTTATACTGATGCGCTCTACGTACGATTACCAACCGTACTGAGGGAACCTTTGCAAGCCTCCGTTACTTTTTAGGAGGCGACCACCCCAGTCAAACTACCCACCATGCACTGTTTCCCGTAAGGGATTAGACCCTAAGCAAACGAAG
>NZ_SKFH01000034.1 GCF_004343705.1 Flaviaesturariibacter aridisoli | reverse complement strand
GCGCCGGCGCGCGCCGCCGGCCTCTACCACTTCGCCCTGAACTACCCCAGCCGTAAAGACCTCGCCAACGCGCTCAAGCGCCTCCTGCAGGAGGGGCATCCCATCGACGGCGCCGCCGATCACACGACCCACCTGGCCCTCTACCTCCGCGACCCCGACGGCAACGGCATCGAGCTCGCCTGGGACCGCGATCCCTCCTTCTGGACCTACATGACCGATGGGAGCCTGACGCTGGAAAAAGTGCTGGGCGCCAACCAGCTGCTCGACGTGGAAGCCCTGCTGCGCGAGGCGGATGAAGAGGAGCGGCAGCAGGATGAGTAGCCCCGCCAAGAATCGAACTTGGATCTAGAGTTTAGGAAACTCCTATTCTATCCATTGAACTACGGGGCCAAAGCGCAAAACTAGTACTCTTTAGTCGTTGCTAGCGGTTTAGGACGTAGGAGTCGGAATTTTTGTAAGTTTCGTATTGTCGAATGCTATGGTGAGCCAGCATTTCAGACTTACATTTTTCAGTGGGAGAGTGTTACCACTTGAAATTAATACAAATTAATTAGTTCGTTTTTGGTAAGCAGTTTGTCATTCATGCCGTTCAATGAATACATTGTAAATTGGAATTACTTTGTGGACATTTCTGATTCCAATTTTATTTAGCTTTCAAACAGCACGGAAAATGTATATCAAGAAGATAGAAATCACAAATGTTCGCGCAATTGATCGTTTTGTGATGGAATTTGCGGAAGGCGAGGAGCCCGGATGGCATGTGCTGCTAGGCGAAAATGGTACGGGAAAATCTACTATTGCGCGTTCCATATCGGCTGTATTAATCGGGCCTGAAGACATTGGTCATGTGCGGCCAAATTGGGATGAGTGGTTAAAAATTGGTGAAGAAAGCGGCACCATCGAGCTTTTAATGAGTTTTAACGATCAATGGGATAAAACTGCCCAAACACGGCCACCTGCTGATCGTACATTCACATGCCAATTTACATTTCTAAGTAACGGCAGGGTTAAACTTGAAACGAATGCTTCAGCGAAAACCCGGAATCCTCTCAAATACAGCTGGTCGGGAAACAAAGGCTGGTTCTCTGCCGGCTATGGGCCTTTTAGGAGGTTGTCTGGTGGTGATCCTATCGAATTGCGACCTTTCTATTCTGCGCCTCGTGCGGGAGCTCATTTGAGTATGTTCGGAGAAAGTGTCGCCTTGACAGAGGCTTTGGTGTGGTTGAAAGATTTAGATAGAAGGCGATTGAAGGAGAATGAAATGAACGGATGGCTAACTGAAGCTGACATGGATTCAGGTGATGCAGGAAAAACGCTCTCCTTGATAAGACAATTCATTAATACTGCAGGGTTATTGCCATTCGGAGCACTGTTTCAAAATATTAATGCTGACGGAGAGCCCGTTTTTAAAGACGGCTTCGGAAATGATATCAAAATTGGTCAGTTAAGCGATGGCTACCGATCTGTACTAAGTATGGTCTTCGAACTTCTTCGACAACTATTCCTACAGTACTCACTGGATCGGGTGTTCGAAATCAGCTCATCAGACAATAAAATTAGTATGGTAGTCTCCGCACCAGGAGTTGTGATCATCGACGAAGTCGACGTTCACTTGCATCCTACTTGGCAGTCTGAAATAGGTCAATGGTTTCGTCAGAACTTTCCCAATATTCAGTTTATTGTAACTACACATAGTCCATTGATCTGCCGTGCAGCAGAACGAGGCAGCATTTGGAAACTAGCGAACCCCGGAGGTAAGGAGCGTGCTCATAAATTGAGTAAAATTGACAAAGACAAACTTGTCTATGGGGATATACTTGATGCATACGATACCGATGCATTCGGTGACGATATTGAACGGGGGAAGGAAGGGAGGAGTAAGCTTGAACGCTACCGTAAACTGACTTACAAGTTTCGGTACGGTCAAAAGATGACCCAAATAGAAAGCAGAGAACTCGCTTATCTCAAAACGCTCTTTGTTTCAAATGCTGAAAATTAAGAACAAGCGGCTCGATATCGCTACATTGAAGCACTTGGCTGCAAAACAGCTTCTGATTGATAGTCAGCCGACATTTACAGAGCGTACAGCAAAAGCCAAATCACTTTGGGGAAGTAAAACAAAATCTAAAGATGGTAAGGATGCTTTCAAAGTTATTGCCGAAAAACTTGACCTAATGTGTGTAGGGAAACGAATTTGCAATTACTGCGAACAAGCCGAGGCAATGGATATAGAACATATTCTCCCGAAGGGCTTTTTTCCTGAGAAAGCCTTCATATGGTCGAATTATTTGCTTGCTTGCAAGAATTGCAATACTGGTTACAAACTCGACAAAGCTTGGGTTTTTGTGCCTAAAGGTTCGAGCAATGTGGTGGAACTTATTCGAGGGGATGAGCCAGCATCCAATGATTCTGCTTTTATCGACCCTCGCCGCGAAGATCCAATGGACCTCATGCAGCTTGATTTGGCCGACTTTCAATTTTATGCTGCTGCAAAGTACCCGATGGGTTCTCAACAATTCGTAAAGGTCGAAAAAACGATAAGCATCTTACAACTTGACACGCGTGACAATTTAGTGCGCTATCGTAGGGATGCTTTCGTCAACTTTAAAAGAAGTCTTCGGGAATATGTTGCGGTAATGAATTCAACCGATTATGCGTCTCTCATACAAGCTACATACGGCGATCCTGCAATAGATTTACTACTTCCTTTCGACAAGCAGAAACGGAAAATACTTCGTGGGATCAAGAAGTCAATTCTTACAAGCTTGCATATTACAGTGTGGAGGGAAATGCAACGGCAGTTGGCTAGTATGCCAATCGATATCCAAGGTTTATTCAAGCAGTCTGGCGCAATCGATTGGTAAGCAATCAAGATTTTTCCTAGTTCCTCAATCTCAATAAAATGGAAAGGCCAGGAAGAACACCGCGCCTTCGCCTTCGCGGCCCTCCGCACGGATGCTTCCGCCGTGGCGCTCCATGATCTTCTGGCAAAGGGCGAGGCCGAGGCCCGTGCCTTCGAACTGGTCTTTGGAGTGCAGGCGGGTGAAGGGCTCGAAGATGCGCTTCGCCTGGTCGGGCGCGAAGCCGATACCGTTGTCGCGTACTTCGATGATAAGGTCGCCGGAGCTGGCGGGTGCCGTGAGGGTGAGCACCGGCGGGACGCCCGCGCGGGTGAACTTCAACGCGTTCTTTAACAGGTTGTAAAAGAGTTGGTACAGCAGCACCCGCGACCCTTTGAGCAGGGGGAGATCCTGGTAGTGCAGCGTCGCGTCTTTTTCGTGGATGGGCACTTCGAGGTCGACGGCGATCTCCTGCAGCAGGTCGGCGAGGTTCACGGGCTCAGGGCTGAACTCCTGGCCGTGCAGCAGCGAGTAGGCCAGTACGCCTTCTACCATGGCGTGCATGCGGTCGAGGGCGCCTTCCACTTTGTTGAGAAAAGTTTCGCCGGCGGGGCTGATGCTGCTGCGGGCTTCGTCGCGGTAGCAGCCCAGGAACAGGCGGGCCTTGCGCAGCGGTTCTTTCAGGTCGTGCGAGGCCACGTGGGCAAACTGCTGCAGGTCGTCGTTGGACTGCTGCAGCTGGCGCGTGCGCTCGCCCACGATCCGCTCGAGCGTTTCCTCGAAGCTTTTCTGCTCATGGATATCGAGCAGGGTTCCGGTCCATTTCGTCACCTGGCCCGCGCCGTCGCGAACGGGCTGCGCGATCGAGAGGTGCCAGCGGTATTCGCCGTCGCGGTTGCGGAGGCGCACCTGCTCCCGGAAGTCGGTAGCGGAGGCCATCGATTCTTGCCACACCTGCATCGCCCGCTCTTTGTCGTCGGGGTGAACCATGCTGGCCCAGGCCAGGTCGGCGTCCTCGATCCCCGAATATTCCTGCCAGCGGTTGGAGGCGTATTCGAGTTTGTGGCTCGTCGCGTCGCGCATCCAGGAAAGCTGCGGCAGCGCCTCGGTGAGCATCCGCAGGCGGGCTTCGCTGGCGCGGAGGGCTTCTTCGGCCTGGCGGCGCGCGGTGATGTCCACGCAGGCGCCGGTCATATAAGCGGGGCGGCCATCGGCGTCGAGGTAGGTTTTGCCTTTATCGTCGAGCCAGCGGATCGTTCCGTCGGGCCATACCACGCGGAATTGCAGGTCGAAGTCGGCGGCGCTGTCGGCACACTGGCAGCAGCATTCAATAACTGCGGCGCGATCGTCGGGGTGCACACATTCTATAAAGGAGTCGAGGCTGCGCACGGTTTGACCCGGCGGCAGACCGAAGAGGCGATCCAGGTTTTCGTCCCAGGAAAGCCCGTTGGTCTGGATGTTCCAGCGGAAGGTGCCGGTACCGGAGGCGGTGAGTGCGGCCTGGAGGCGCTGCTGCCCTTCGGTGAGCCAGTATTCGCTTTCCTTCCACGACGTGATGTCCTGCACGACGCCGGCGAAACGCGCGGCTTGCCCGGGTTGTGCGGGAAAGTATTTTCCTTTCGAGCGCAGCCAGCGGGTGCTGCCGTCGCTGGCGCTGCGCACGCGGTATTCCTGCTCCAGGATGCCGTTGCCGGCGGGGTCCTGTGCCGCTTCGAGGTTGGCGAGGGCGCGGGGCAGGTCGTCGGGGTGGATGGCAGCGCGGAATTCGGCCAGGGTGATCTCGGCTTCGGGGGGCAGGCCAAACAGCGCCTTGGTGCGGTCCGACCAGTTCATGCGGCCCAGCTCGGGAAAGAATTCATAGGTGCCCAAGGCTCCGCCTTCGAGGGAAAGGGCCCGGTGCAGCTCACTGTCGCGGAGCGCCTGTTGCAAGTCGTCGGGCGAGGACGCCTGCGCGGAAGGAAGGGCGGAGGGATATGGTTCCATGTTGCGGGGTCAAGGGAAGGGGTAAAGATAGGCGAAAGGAGGCGCTCCGGGAGGGTGGGGCGGGGCTCTTTGCCGTAAAAATACGGAGCCATTTACCGTATTTCCTCTATTGTTTGGGCCAGAATGTTGCACCAATTTTATGTCGCGCCGGTCAAACGGCACCTGTTACTGCAACCAAAACCCCTACTATATGCCTTACTTACTCCAATTCTGGATCCCGTTCCTTGTGCTCGGATCCGCGGTCGTTTTCTGTGACCGCCGCTGGTGCATGCTCCGCGACCTGACCCAACCCAGCCCACAGCCCTACAGCTGGAGCCGCGTGCAACTGGCCTGGTGGACGGTCATCATCCTCTCCAGCTTTATCGCCATCATCTGGATCGGTTACGTACCCGCCGGCAGCAGCGCCCGGGTGTACGAGGCGCCGGCGCTGAACGGCGCTGCCGTGGTCTTGCTGGGCATCAGTGCCCTCACCACCGTCACCGCCCGCACCCTCGATGCCAACAGCCCCCCGATCCACCACACCCTGGGCGGCCGCGGCAACGGCGAGAACTTTTTCCTGGACATCCTTTCCGACAACATGGGCGTGTCCATCTCGCGGTTCCAGACCGTGGTGTTCAACTTCGTGTTCGGCGTCTGGTACGTGCGCGAGGTGCTGGCTCACCTGGACCATTTCAAGGATCCCAGCTTCGTGATGCCCGACATTTCGCAGAATAACCTCATCCTGCTCGGTATGAGCTCGGCCACCTACGCGGTGATGAAAGTGACGGAAAACAAGGAGAAGCAAAACAAGCTGGAGGCTGCCGCCGCCGCGGGCGCTGCGGTCGGGGCCACGGTGCCCGATACGGCTATCGATCCCGAACCGGCGGTGGGTTAGGGTTATGGTCAATGAGTAATGAGTAATGAGTAATGAGTAATGAGTAGGTGTTGCGCCGAACCAGTTACCAATAGACCAATAGACCATTCGACCAATCCACCCGACTCCAAACCCCCAACTCCAAACCACAAACTGTTTTTATGTTCCAGGATAAATACGCCATCTCGGCCCAACTCCTTCCCAGCGGCACCCGGCGCCGCAGCGGGCGCATGCTCGGTCCCGTTAAGTTCATCGTGGCCCACGACACCGGAAACCCCGGCTCATCGGCCCGCATGAATGTCAACTATTACATCAGCACCGCCAACGGGCAGTCGGCCTCGGCGCACCTGTTCGTGGACGATAAAGAGATCCTCGAGTGTGTGCCCGCACTGTTGTCACGGCCCGAAAAGGCCTGGCACGTGCTGTACAACATGCCCAAGGACAATGAGCTCTACGGCGCCGACGCCAACGACTCCGCCATCGGCGTGGAATACTGCTATGGCGGCGGCATCGACGACGACAAGAGCTACGCCAAGTACGTATGGCTGCTGGCGAAGCTTTGCTACGAGTTCAAGCTCGACCCGGCCACCTCGGTCGTAGGCCACTTCTTCCTCGACCCCAAACGCAAGACCGACCCCGTGACCGGTCTCGCCCACAGCCGCCGCACCTACGAGCGCCTGCTGCAGGACGTGGTAACGGAGTACAACGAGTGCACCGGCCAGGGCGGGGCGCCGGCCTATACCGAAACACCCGTGTCGGCAACAGCCAATACGCTGGTGAAGCTCAACCTGCGCAGCGCACCGAGCACCCGCGCCGGGCTTGTGCAAACCCTTGCCGCCCGCACGCCACTGCAGCTCGTGGCCCGCATCGACAACGGCGAGCCGGTGAATAACAACCGCGTGTGGTACAAAGACCGTAACGGCAACTATTGCTGGAGCGGCGGCATCCAGTTGGGTGCAGCAGCAGCTCCCCTCTCCCCCGGAGCGGGGTCGGGGGTGAGGGCCGCCCCCCTTACCTTGGGGAAGGGGTTGGGGGATGGGTCTGCGAGCGGTGGTGCTCCGCTACTGGGCTACCGTCCCGACCAGAAGTGTATCGACTTCATCAAGTCGCACGAAGGATTCAAGCTCTCGGCCTACCAGGACAGCGCCGGCATCTGGACGATCGGCTACGGCTCCATCCTCTACGAAGACCGCAGCAAGGTGAAGCCCGGCGACCAGATCACCTCCGACCGCGCCGAGACGCTGCTGGCCATGGAGGTGGAGGAGAAGAGTGAAACGGTAAAGCGGATGATCCAGAACCCAAAGCTCAATCAGAACCAGTTCGACGCCCTCGTAAGCTTCGCCTATAACGTGGGCACCGAAGCGCTGCGCGGCTCCACCCTCCTGCGGCGCGTCAACGCCAACCCCGAAGACCCGAGCATCCGTGAGGCCTTCCGCATGTGGAACAAGGCGCATGTAGACGGGCAATTGGTGGAGATCGCCGGGCTGACGAAGCGGCGGGATGAGGAGGCGGATTTGTATTTCTCGTGACGGTAACCATTTCATTTAAATAACTACTAAAACTTTTTTATGCCTGACAATACTCAGGGTAACATTGTTCCCCCTGTTGTTGCACCCAGTTCCCAGGAAACGGTGCATTTCGACCTGTATAAAATCGCACAGACGGACGAGCCCATTACCGTGAATGTGATCCCCGGAGATACCGGGCAGCTTTCGCAAACAGATATTTCCGTGGATGGTAGCCCCATCGTATCCAACCAGCAAGGGGCGATCAACGGCTGCGCCATCGGGACCAACAATTCACTCCGCGGGCAGTTTCTGAACGTGGTCACCACGGTGACCGATATGCCCGGAGATACGATGGAGACGAGTTTCCGGTTCGAACTCAATGGTGGTCTGCAGCCGTATAAATACTCTATGGCAAAGACAGTCCAGTCGGTCGGCGAAACCGTTATCTATCGCATTAAAATCTTTTTCACCATTCACTAATCGTCATGGCAAAATCCATCATCGCCGCCTTGTCGTTGCTCACGATCGCGGCCGCGGGACAGGCGCAGGTAAAGGTCGATACCACAATCAAGCTCGATCTGCTGCAAGCGCCCGTGAATCCAGCCTTCAACATTTTAGGAATCAGCAACACCGACATTGAGCGGCCCACCGACCTGACCTCTTTCTCGGCCTCCCTGCAGCAGGCATCCAATAATTTCACCTCGTTTCCCAACAGCTACGCGGCACAGGTTGCACCGTTTCTCCTGCGGAAGGACAAGTATAGCCTGGCCGATTTCCGGGGTCAAAAAAATGCGATACCGCAGTCCTTTCTTGTTTCATTAGGGTTTACCCACCAAGGACCGAAAGGGCAAGAGAACGTGGACAGCCTGAAAACCACCAAGCTGGGTTTGGGCCTGAAGGTGTCGCTCATCCGACCGAATTGGTCAGAGCACACAAGCGCATTGTTCGACACGCTGATCCAGCGTCAACAGCGACTCAAGAACGTTTATACATCCGTTTTTGAAAGAATGTCTGGTCAGCTTTGGAAAAAGCAAGATACCTTATCGGGCCTCGAAAGGCAGGGTGACCTGTCCGATGCTGACCGGGCGACCTTTCAGCGTTTGGTAGTTGAAATCGGCACGCTGACCACTCAGCTTCACAATGCCGCCGTGCAGGCAGCAGATAGTAGCGCAGCCTTCCAGTCATTGAAAAATGCTGCAGCCAGTTTCAAATCGGAGCGCATCGGCTTCGCCGTTGATTTGAACTCCGGCTTCGCTATGAATTTTCGCCAGAATAATTTCGATGATGCGCAACTATATCGCGGTGGTGTTTGGATCACCGCAGGTTTTGAAGGCGGCAATAAAAGGATATCTGCCTTGGCGTTGTTGCGCTATCTCTATCATCCGGATACTGCGTTTGCAGGGAATGTTCCAAATGGCATTCAGTACTCGACCTTCGATGCCGGGGGCAAGTTGCTGGTGCCTGCGATGGAGGGGAAATTCGTTTTCAACGTAGAAGCGATCTACCGCAGTGTCCTGAAGAAAAATGTGCTCGATCCTTCCTGGCGCGTAGTGCTCAATACGGAGTACGACCTCGGATTGAACAAGAAGCTCACATTTGCCTTCGGACGCGACTTTGATGGGACCGTTACCAAAGGAGGAAATCTCGTTGCCGCAATCAATTTCATAGCTGGATTCGGAAGTGAGCGAAAGATCAGTAAGTAAGCTTTGCTTTTCATAGAGCCGGCAATTTTGCAACTTCGCCGACAATGCTCCACTACTACCTCGTCTACAAACCCTTCAATACCCTCTCGCAATTCACACCCGAGGCGCCCGGCGATCAAACGCTGGGTGACCTCGGGTTTTCGTTTCCCGACGATGTGTACCCCGTGGGGCGGCTGGATAAGGACAGCGAAGGACTGCTGCTGCTCACCAACGACAACAAGCTCAAGACCCGCTACCTCGACCCGAAGAGCAAGACGCCCAAGACCTACTGGGCGCAGGTGGAAGGGGTTATCAGCGACGAAGCGATCACGGCACTGAGGGGAGGGATTACGATCAACGAGAAGGGCAAAACGTACCGCACCCTGCCTGCGCTGGCCCGCCGCCTCGACGAGGAGCCTGAACTGCCGCCGCGCAACCCGCCGGTGCGCTACCGCAAAGAGATTCCCACCTCCTGGGTCGAGCTTACCCTGGTGGAAGGCAAGAACCGGCAGGTGCGCCGCATGACTGCCGCCGTGGGCTTTCCCACGCTCCGCCTCGTGCGTGCGGCCATCGGCCCGCTGCACCTCGGCCGCCTGCAGCCGGGCGAAGTGCGGGTCATCAAGCGCCCGCAGGGTATGTAACCGCTCCCGGCGCTCGGGGACGACTCCCAGGTGTTTCCCTGTCCCCCGAATGGGTTAGGAAGGTGTTTCGGTCTCCCATTCGCCGCCTGGAATCCACCGGTCGTCTAAAACAAAGCCCTTAGCGCCGGCTAGGGGTGTGCTTTCGTTTTGTCGTCCGGATGGCTTACCGCTGCCGGGTTCACCAACCGCATTATGTATCCCATGATCACACTCCAATTTCCCAACTTCAGCGCCATGAAAAGCATGGTGGAGCGCAGCAGTCTCCTTGTCTGCAGCTTCGATATCCTCAACTACACCATCACGGGAAAGTTTCCGCCCGAGCTCGTCAACCAGGCCATCTCCCAGCTTGGCGCCTCGCATTTCCGTAAGAATTAGGGCTTCGTAAGGCCAGAAGGATTAGTGAAAAGGGCTGTTTTAGCGTAATTTGCGCGCAGCCGGTGTCCGGCGACTCCCCTTAACTGACCTTTCATGATCCTTATCGTCGACGATAAGCCCGAAAATATTTTCGCCCTGCAGCGCATACTGGAAGTGAACCAGTTTGCCACCGACGCCGCCTCTTCCGGCGAAGAAGCCCTTAAAAAGCTCTTAAAGACCGACTACGCCCTCGTTATTCTCGATGTGCAAATGCCCGGGATGGACGGATTCGAAGTGGCCGAAGCCATCACCAGCTTCAACAAGACCCGCGACATTCCCATTATCTTCCTTTCGGCCGTCAACACGCACAAGCGCTTTGTAACGAAAGGCTTCGAGTCGGGCGCCGTCGACTACATCACCAAGCCCGTCGACCCCGACATCCTCATCCTCAAGGTTCGCAACTTTTACCGGCTCTACGAAAAAACGCAGGCCCTCAAGGCCGCCGAACGCGAGCTGAAAGCCCTCAATGAAAGCCTCGAACGCCGCGTGGCCGAGCGTACACGCGAGTTGCTGGAAACGAACCGTGAGCTGGAGATCTCCAACCACGACCTGCAGCAGTTTGCCTCCGTGGCCTCGCACGACCTGCGCGAGCCGCTGCGCAAAATCCAGCTTTTCGGCAACATGCTCCGCGACGACGCCGGCCTCCAGGGCCGTCACGCCACCAACCTCGAAAAGATCATCCGGTCGGCCGAACGGATGAACAACCTCATCCAGGACCTGCTGAGCGTTACGAAGCTGTCCGAAGCCGAACGCTTTGAATATGTGTCGCTGACGAGTCTCCTGCAAGATGTGCTCTCCGACCTCGAGCTGGTGATCCGCGAAAAAGGCGCCCGCGTGGCGTTCGGCGAGCTGCCCTCGGTAGAGGTCATTCCCGGCCTTATCCGCCAGCTGTTTCTCAACATCGTGTCCAACGCCCTCAAGTTTGCCAAGCCGGGCGAAGCGCCCCGGGTGGAGGTGCGCGCCGATTTTACCGACCGGCCCGACCCCGATGCACCCGGACACCCGGACGGCAATTTCTGCCGCATCCGCATCGCCGACCAGGGCATCGGCTTCGATGAAAAATACACGGCCAAGATCTTTACCCTCTTCCAGCGCCTCCACGGTCGCGAGGAATACGAAGGCACCGGCATCGGCCTGGCCATCGTCAAGAAAATCGTGGAAAAACACAGCGGTCTCATCTTCGCGCGGAGCCGCCCCGGCGAGGGCGCCTGCTTTATCATCTTGCTACCGGCGCGTCGCGACAGCGCGCCCGCTTCCAACACGGAAAGCGCTACCGTCAACGGAACCCCCATATGAAAAAAGTTTTCCTGAGGTTGCCCCTCCCGGTCAAGCTGATGCTGGCCGTCCTTATCCCGCTGGTGCTGCTCGTTTTCTTCGCCATCCAGATCTTTCGCGAAAAGGCCGAGCGCATGGAGCTGCTGGGCAATTACCAGTTCGCCATCAACCGCTCGGCGCAGATCAGCCAGCTGGTAGACGCGCTGCAGGCCGAACGCCGCTATGCCTTTGGCTATGCGCTGAAAAACGAGTTTCGCACCGAGCTCGTCACCCAGCGCTCCCGCACGGATGCCATGCTGCAGCAATTGCTTGAGCTGGACAGCAGCCTGCGCAACATGCCGGCCTATACCTTCCTCGACAGCCTGCCGGCCGTACGCCGCCAGGTAGACGACCAGGTGGTGGCGCCCCCGCTGGTGATGAACTATTACACCAACGTCATCTTCCGCGTCAATACGTTCAACGGTGTGTCGATGGGCGCCAACCAGCTGCTGCGGCCGATCGCCCCCGAGCTGACCTCGCAGAAGCTATTGTCCGAGATGGTTACTTACCTGGGTATCCTGCGCGCGAGCATTTACATGCAGCTGCACCTGCACCAGCTTAACGGCACGTCGGTGGAAGGGCTGCGCGGGATCTACGACATTTTTAAAAGCTTTGAACACGAATTCCGGGCAAAGGGCTCCGATTCGGCCCAGCATGCCTACGATGTCCTGCTTGCCCAGTCTGCGCTCCGGCCTACCTACCAGTTTGTAGATACGCTGTTCCGCGGCGCGGCGATCGACTCCAACTACAACGCCGAACGCTGGTGGGACATCTCCGCCAACGGGGTCGACCAGCTCCGGTCGCTGCAACGCGCCACCCTCAACAAGGCGCAGAAAGGCGTGCAGCAGCTGTACGACGAGGAGCGTGAAAGGCGCGACAAATCGCTGGTATACCTCATCGCGGCCCTCGTGCTCGTGGCCTTCGTGGTATCGACGGTGATCGTAAGCATCAGCCGCCAGCTCAATGAGCTTAATGAAGCCGCGGTGCGGATCGCGCGTGGCGAAACCGGCGTGCACCTGCAGCCGCAGGCCAACGACGTGGTGGGCAGCCTTACCCGCTCGGTGATGTCGATCGACGCCTCCAACCAGCGCCTGGCGGAAGCGGCCGACGCCATCGGCAGCGGCCGCTTCGACCTCGACGTGCACGCACGCAGCGAAGAAGATGTGCTCGGCAACGCCGTGGTACGGATGAAATCCGACCTGCAGCAATATGCGCAGGAAAGCGAGGACAAGCTGTGGCAGGCAGCGGGCATGGATGCCGTCAACGAATGTATCCGCGGCGAAAAAGATCCCGCACGGCTTGCTTACGATGCGCTGCAGACCATCGCCGACTATTGCGGCGCGCAGGTAGGCCTTTGCTACGTGCGCCAGCAGGACCACCTCGAGCACCGGGCCTCTTATGCGGTGGACGATGAAAGCAAGGTGCAGAAGCAAATCGCCTTTGGAGAAACCCTCGTGGGCGAGGCCGCCCGGAAGCAGAAGCTGATGCAGCTGGCCAATGTGCCCGAGCAATTTGTAAAAGTGCGCACCGGCAGCGGTGAGGCCGCGCCCACGCAGGTGGTCATCCTGCCCCTCGTGTTCAACGAACGCACCGAGGGGGTACTCGAGCTTGCCGCGCTGCAACCCTTCACGCCGCGTGTGCTGGCTTTCCTCCAGCAGCTGCAGTCCGTGGTAGGCGTGGCGCTGCATACGGCGCGCAACCGCGCCCGCCTGCAGGAGCTGCTCCACGAAACGCAGGCACAATCCGAAGAACTCCAGGCACAGCACCAGGAATTGGAAAACATCAACGCCGAACTCGAAGCGCAGGCCGAAAAACTGCAGGCTTCCGAAGAGGAGCTGCGCGTGCAGCAGGAAGAACTGATGGAGGCCAACCAGGAGCTGGAGGAACGCACCCGGCTACTCGAGGAGCGCAACCTGCTCATCGCGCAACGCAACCGCGAGATCCAGCAAAAGGCCGAGGAGCTGGCGGTCAGCACCCGCTACAAATCGGAGTTTCTGGCCAACATGAGCCACGAGCTGCGCACGCCGCTCAACTCGATCCTGCTGCTGTCGCGCCTGCTGGCCGAGAATATAGAAAAGAACCTCAGCACCGACCAGGTGGAATATGCCCAGGTGATTCAAAGCTCCGGGCAGGGGCTGCTGGCGCTTATCGACGAGATCCTCGACCTGTCGAAGATCGAGGCCGGCAAGATGGAGCTCGAGTTCCTCCCCGTGCCGCCGGCGTCGCTCGTGCACGACCTGCGCGGCATGTTTGTGCCGCTGGCGCAGGACAAGGGCCTCCGCTTCGAAGTGGAGCTGGATCCCTCGCTGCCCGGGCAGATCGAAACCGACAAAATGCGCCTCGAGCAGGTGCTCAAGAACCTATTGTCGAACGCGCTCAAGTTTACTACCGAAGGCAGCGTAACGCTGAAGCTCGAAGCCGGCGCGCCCGGCTATGTGCGCTTCGCGGTGCGCGACACGGGCATCGGCATTCCCGCCGACAAGCAGGCCCTTGTATTCGAAGCCTTCCGCCAGGCCGACGGCTCTACGCGGCGTAAATACGGCGGCACGGGCCTCGGTCTTTCAATCAGCCGTGAGCTGACGCGCCTGCTGGGCGGTGAGCTGCGCCTCGAAAGCGAGCCTGAAAAAGGGAGCACCTTTTACTTTGAGCTGCCCGAGACGCGGAAGATCGCCGAAGCCGCCGCCAGCCCGCCGCCCGCGGCCCTGCCTACGCGCCCCGACCCGGCCCCTGCGCCCGTAACGCCCGGCCCCGCCGAACCGGCAGCCGCCGTGGCCGCCCCGCAGCGGCATACCGCCGTCAACATACCGGCGCCCGTGCCCGACGACCGCGACGCCATCACTCCCGGCGACAACGTGATCCTCATCATCGAAGACGATACCGGCTTTGCACGCGCCCTGCTGGAGTTTACGCGCCAGCGCAACTACAAGGGCCTCGTGGCTGTTCGCGGCGACGAAGGCATCGAGCTCGCCCGCCACTTCCTGCCCAAAGGCATCCTCCTCGACATCCAGCTGCCGGTAAAAGACGGCTGGGAGGTGATGGACGCGCTGAAGCAGGACCCGCTCACGCGGCCTATACCGGTGCACATGATGTCGTCGCTCGAAGCACGCCGCGAAAGCCGCATGAAGGGAGCCGTGGATTTCATCAGCAAGCCGATGGCTTTTGAGCAGATGCAGGACGTGTTTCAGAAGCTGGAGCAGGTGGTGAACAAGGAACACAAGAAGGTGCTGATCGTGGAAGAAAACGCACGCCACGCCCAGGCGCTGGCCTACTTCCTGGAAACCTTTAACGTCAACGCGCAGATCGCCGGCTCCGTGTCGGCATCGGGCGCAGCGCTGCAGCGTGAAGACGTCGATTGTGTCATCCTCGACATGGGCGTGCCCGACCCGCAGGCCTACGAAACGCTCGAGTCGCTCAAGCAGCAGGCGGGTCTCGACAGCCTGCCCATTATCGTATTTACGGGCCGCAGCCTCTCGCGCAACGAGGAGCTGCGCATCAAGCAATACGCCGATTCGATCGTGGTGAAGACGGCGCATTCCTACCAACGCATCCTCGACGAGGTATCGCTGTTTCTGCACCTGGTAGAAGAGCAGGAGGGCGATAAACCGAAACGCAAAGGCAAGCTCGGCGCGCTGGGCGAGGTGCTGACCGGAAAGAAGATCCTCATTGCCGACGACGACGTGCGCAACATCTTTTCACTGTCGAAAGCACTGGAGCCGCACGGCATGGAAGTGCTGTCGGCCACCGACGGCCGCGAGGCACTGCAACAACTCAGGGAACACCCAGACGTAGACGTGGTGCTGATGGATATCATGATGCCCGAGATGGACGGCTACGAAGCCATGCAGGCCATCCGTAGAAATACGGACTTCCGCAGCCTGCCCATCATCGCCGTCACCGCCAAGGCCATGAGCGGCGACCGCGAGAAGTGCATCCAGGCCGGCGCCTCCGACTACATTTCCAAGCCCGTGGACGTAGACCAGCTACTCTCGCTGCTCCGGGTATGGCTGTACGAGTAATGGGATAATGGGGCAATGGGATAATGGGATGATGAGTAAAGAGTAATGAGCAATCAGTAATGAGTTTAAGCGTTGAACGGTTGGCAGGTCCTTGTTACCAATTAACCAATCAACCAATTAACTATTCAACGAAAAAAGGCCCGCAGGGCAAGCGTATGGAGATTTTGATCATAGATGACGAGCCCCGGAACATCTTCGCGCTGCGCGCGGTGCTTCAGTCGAAAGGCTACAAGGTGCAGGCGGCGGCTTCGGCGCCGGAAGGCCTGGAGCGGCTGCGCAGCGGAACGGCCATCGGCGTGGTGTTGCTCGACATGATGATGCCCGAAATGGACGGCACCGAGGCGCTGGCGCAGATCCGCGCCGACAGGCGCCTGCGGGAGCTGCCGGTGATCGCCGTGACCGCACAGGCAATGGCCGGTGACCGCGAGCGCATGCTCGAGGCCGGCGCCGACGAATACATCTCCAAACCGGTGGATGTGGACCGCCTCTTCAGCCTGCTGCAGCAATTCCAAATAAAGGGAGCTTAGCATTTGCACCCGGCCATGCGCCACCTGCAAAACACCAACTCCAAACTCCAAACTTCCCTATGATACGTGATGCCGAACTGGACCTGTTGCTGAACGACCTGCTGGAAAAATACGGCTACGATTTTTCCGAGTACGCGCGTGCATCGCTGAAGCGGCGCGTGGCCCGGCTCTTTTCGCTCGACCGATTTCCTTCCTTTGCCGAGTTCCGCTACCGCCTGCGTTCCGACGATGCTTACTTCCGCCGCTTCGTGGAAGAGGTGACCGTCAACGTGACCGAGATGTTCCGCGACCCGGCCTTTTACCGCGCGCTACGCAGCGAGGTGCTCAATGTGCTGGCCACCTACCCGCTCATCCGCGTGTGGCATGCCGGCTGCGCCACCGGAGAGGAAGTATATTCGATGGCCATCCTGTTAAAGGAAGCGGGCCTGCTGCACAAATCCTTGCTTTACGCTACCGACCTCAACCCCGACGCGCTCGAGCGGGCACGCAAAGGGATCTACCCGTTGGCGCATATGAAAACGCATTCCGAAAATTACGTGCAGTCGGGTGGGGTGCAGGATTTTTCGCAATACTATACCGCGCGCTACGACTACGCCTCCTTCGATCGCGAGCTGTCGAGCAAGATGATCTTCGCCACCCACAACCTCGTGTCGGACCGTTCGTTCAACGAATTTCAGCTCATCCTCTGCCGAAACGTGATGATCTACTTCGACCGGCCGCTGCAGGAGCGGGTGCTGCAGTTGTTCCACCAAAGCCTGGAGCCGCTGGGCTTCCTCTGCCTGGGCAGCAAAGAGAACCTGCGCTTTTCGGCGGTGGCACAGCATTTTACGGTATGGAATAAAGAAAAGATATGGCGCAAGACAGGCGCGTAAAACTGGTGGTAATCGGCGGCTCGGCGGGAAGCCTCGAGGTGCTGCTGCAGGTTCTTCCGTTCCTGCGGCCTGGCCTGGCCTATGCGCTGGTGATCGTGGTGCACCGGAAAAGCGCCGAGTCGATGCTGGCCGAGCTGCTGGCGAGCCGCACGCGCCTGCCCGTGAAAGAAGCCGAGGACAAGGAGCCCCTGCTGTCGGGCACCGTTTACCTCGCGCCCGCCGATTACCACACGCTACTCGAAAGCAACGGCAGCCTCTCGCTCGATTGCTCCGAAAAAGTGAACTGGAGCCGCCCGAGCATCGACGTCACTTTTGAAACCGCCGCCGACGTGTACGGCGAAACGCTGGTGGGCCTGCTGCTGTCGGGCGCCAACCACGACGGTGTTGTGGGGCTGGGGCGCATTGCCGCTAACGGCGGGCAGGTGTGGGTGCAGGATCCGGCTACGGCGCAGGTGGCCTACATGCCGCAGGGCGCCCTGAACGAACTACCGGTGGACCGCGTACTGCGACCCGAAGAAATGGCCGATGCGCTCAACGCGCTCTAGCCGGTCGCTGGCGGTCAGGAAAGCGGGAAGCTGATACAGATGGAGCAGCCCATGTTCGGTGCGCTGGTCATTTCCATTTCTCCCTTGAATACTTCGATGCGGTTCTTCATGTTGTGCAGGCCAAGACCCCTCCGTGCCTGCTGCAGGTCGAAGCCGACGCCGTTGTCGGCGATGCAGATGCGCAGCCGCTCGCTCTCCCCGCGGATATCGATGCTGACCTTGCTTGCCCGGGCATGCTTGACGATGTTGTTCAGCTGCTCCTGTAAGATGCGGTACACCGTCAGCTGCAGGCCGTTCTCGATGCGTTCTTCCGCTATGTCGAAGGAAAAATGGACCGTAAAGAGGTGCAACGTGCGGTACTGCCCGATCAGTTCATCCAGGGTGGCGCGCAGGCCGATGTCGTACAGTACCGGTGTCACGAGGGCCTTCGAAAGGTTACGGATCTCGGTGATGGCGCGCTGCAGGAGGCCTGCACTTTTCGAAACATAGTCGGCCTGCTGCGTGGGGTAATAGCCGATGTTTTCGATATAGAGCTTTGCGGTGGTGAGGATCTGGTTGACGTTGTCGTGCAGCTCCTTGCCGATCTCGCTGCGTTCTTTTTCTTGCGTGTTGATGATGGTGCGGGCGATCTCTTTCTGCACCGTGATCTTTTCTTCCAGCACCTTGCGCTCGAGGGCAAGCTTATCCGTCACGTCGTTGGCGTTGACGAGCACGTGGTAACCATTGTCGAGGTAGATGCCGTGCGTGGTGAGCTCCACGGCGATGACGCTGCCGTCTTTGGTCTGGTGGCGCGAGAGGTTCTGCATCCTGCCCGCGGGCATGAAGTCGCTGAAAAGGAACTGTCGTACGCGTTCGCGCTCCGACGGTGGCTGCAGGTCGATCACGGTCATGGAAAGAAACTCCTCGCGGCTGAAGCCGTAATGGTCGATGGCAGCGTCGTTCACCTCTACGAAGCGCAGGTCTTCGCGGCGGAAGATCCATTTTGGCTCGGGGCTCTGGTAAAAAAGAAGGCGGTATTTTTCTTCGGACAGCCGGATGGCTTCTTCGCTTACCGTGCGCTGCGTTACGTCGTGCACGGCACCGATCATCCGGAGCGGGCGTCCCGAAGCGTCCCGTATAATTACGGCCCGGTCCTGCAGGTACAGCAGCGAGCCGTCGGCATGAAAAAAACGGTATTGGTCTTCCCAGAGCGCCTGGCCGGGGTCGCGCACGGCGGCGAGTTGCTTGCGGAGTACGCGGTCGCGGTCGTCAGGGTGCAGGTTTTCGAGCCAGAGTTCACTGACGTGCCGCGTCGGCAATTCGAATCCGAGCAGGCGGGTAAACGACTGGTTGATGTAGATCTCGTTCGTTTCCAGATTCCAGTCCCAGAGCACGTCACTGGTGGCCTGCGATACAAACTGGTAGCGCTCGTAAAGTTCCTTGTACTGCCGCTCACTTTCAATGAGGCGGCGCGTCTTTTCAACGCGGTCGGTGGCGTCGTGGATAAAGCCGAAGGTGCCGGCGGGCTGCCCGTTCTGAAACCGCGGCACCAGCGTTACCTGCGCCAGCTTGCGCCCGGAGGGAGTGTTGAATGCCACGTACCCCGTATCCGGACAGCCTTCCAGAGCGCCCGTTAGTAGGTGTACGGCCGTCGCGCGCTCGCCCTCTTCGGCCAGGCCGGGAAACCAGGTACCGTTGACCACCGCTTCGGCGCAACCAAAAAACTCGGTCATCAGGTCGTTGCACATAACGATGCGTCCCTGTTCATCGGTTTGGAAAAAAACGCGTTGACGGGGGAGGGCAATGAGTGCTTCGGTATCCTGGATCATGTGCTGCAGCATGCAAAGAGCCCTGGGGCTTTGGGTAGAGACCGCGAAAGTTACCGATTAATGAATTAACCGGTTAACTCATTAATCGGTTCATCGCTATTTGTACGCCTGCTCGTGCACGCTCTTTACGGCGCGGCCCGAAGGGTCGTTCATTTTCTTGAATGCCTCGTCCCACTCCAGCGCGATGGCGGTGCTGCAGGCTACGGAAGGCTCCGAAGGAACGCAGCGGGCGGCCTCGTCGCCGGGGAAATGCTCGGCGAAAATGCTGCGGTAGTAATATTCTTCTTTCGAGCGCGGCGTATTCACCGGGAAGCGGAAGGCGGCATTGGCGAGCTGCTCATCGGTGACGCCTTCCGCCGTCACTTTTTTCAGCGTGTCGATCCAGCTGTAACCTACACCATCGGAGAATTGCTCCTTCTGGCGCC
This sequence comes from Flaviaesturariibacter aridisoli, assembly GCF_004343705.1. Taxonomy (GTDB): domain Bacteria; phylum Bacteroidota; class Bacteroidia; order Chitinophagales; family Chitinophagaceae; genus Flavisolibacter; species Flavisolibacter aridisoli. Next base: position 33,760 of record NZ_SKFH01000034.1, on the reverse strand, counting down.
AGGTCACTTCGGCCGGCAGGTAGTCTTCAAAGGCCTTGCGAAGGATCCACTTCTCGATCTTGCCGTTGCCGCTCATCTTGTCTTTCGGGTTGCAGCGCATCGCTACGTCCATGAACTCCTTGTCGAGGAAGGGCACGCGTCCTTCCACGCCCCAGGCCGCCAGCGACTTGTTGGCGCGCAGGCAGTCGTACTGGTGCAGCTTGCCCAGCTTGCGCACGGTTTCTTCGTGAAAGGCCTTGGCGTCGGGCGCCTTGTGGAAATACAGGTAGCCGCCGAACAGCTCGTCGGAGCCTTCGCCGGTAAGCACCATCTTCACCCCCATCGACTTGATGACGCGGGCCAGCAGGTACATCGGGGTGGAGGCGCGGATCGTGGTGACGTCGTAGGTCTCGATGTGGTAGATGACATCGCGGATGGCGTCGAGGCCTTCCTGGATGGTGAAGTGCACTTCGTGGTGCACGGTGCCGATATGGTCGGCCACCTTCCGGGCGGCCACGAGGTCGGGTGCATCTTTGAGGCCCACGGCAAAGGAGTGGAGCTGCGGCCACCAGGCGTCTTTCAGGTCTTCGGTCTCCACGCGACGGGCAGCGAATTTTTTGGCGATCGCCGAGATCACCGAAGAATCGAGGCCGCCGGAAAGCAGCACACCATACGGTACGTCCGACATGAGCTGGCGGTGCACCGCTTCCTCCAGCGCTTTTTTCACCGCTTGTATATCGGTCACCGCTTCTTTCACGGCATCGTAATCGGTCCACTCGCGCTGGTACCATGTTACCGGCGTGCCGGTGCGGCTGTCGAGGAAGTGGCCGGGGGGGAATTCCTGGATTTTCGTGCACACGCCGGCAAGGGCTTTGAGCTCGGAGGCGACATAGAAAGTGCCCCATTCGTCCCAGCCCATATACAGCGGGATGATGCCCATATGGTCGCGGGCGATGAGGTACGTATCGTCGTTGTGGTTGTAGAGGGCGAAAGCGAAAATGCCGTTGAGGTCTTCGAGGAAGTCCGTGCCTTTTTCCGCGTACAGCGCCAGGATCACTTCACAGTCGGACTGCGTCTGGAACGTGTACGGCTGCCGAAGGTTCTTCTTGAGCTCGCGGTGGTTGTAGATCTCGCCATTGACGGCGAGTGCCAGCGACCCGTCGGGGCTGAACAGTGGCTGCTTTCCCGAAGCAGGGTCCACGATGGAGAGCCGCTCGTGTACGAGGATCGATTTCTCGCACACGAAGATCCCTGACCAGTCGGGGCCGCGGTGCCGCTGGCGGCGCGACATATTGAGGGCCTGCGGGCGCAGGTCGTCTGCTTTCTTTTTCAGGTCAAAGACCCCTACGATTCCACACATACTTGTTCTGTTTGGGTATATAAAAAGAATGCTTGCCCAGGCATTGGGACAAGCATCGTATGGCAACGAATATAACAAAAATGGCTGATGCCTGATGTAGGTTGTCTGATGCCTTTTTAAACGGAAAAAGGATCGATGGGCGATCCTTTCAAAAATATCAGGCATCCGAGATCAGCCATTCTCCAGGATCAGCCGGTCGATCGCGATGGCGGTGACCAGCATCACGCGGCGTTCTTCGGGCGACATCGACTCGCGGCTGAGCTCGATGTAGTAGGTGTTCTTGCCGCGGGTGTCGCCGGGCGTGGTTTTGGGATCGAATTCGCGGATGCTGCCGAAGCTATGGTAGTCGCGGTCGATGATGGCCATGTCCCAGCTGCTCTGGCTGCCGGTCACCTCGCCGATCTTTTTGCCTTCGGCGTTGAAGACCTTCAGGCGCGGCTTGCGCGAGCGGTATTTGTGTTTCAGGAACCCGATCACTTCGTTGCGGCTGTCGATCACTTCGGTGCGCGATACCAGGAGCGTCCATCCCCGGCGGATGGCGGCCACGGGGCGGCCCTGGCGGTCGGTCACCTGGAAGCGGAAGGGCAGTACGGACGATTTGAGAAAGATGCGCAAGAAGTGGCCCGCCAACGATACGCGCTGGACGAGGCTGCCCAGGCGCTGGCCGGAGCCGTCCCAGATGCCGAATTCGTTGCGGGAGCGCAGGCGGCTGCGGCGTTCTTCCACATAAAAGGCGTTGCCGGCGAAAAAGGCGTCAGCGCCGGTTCCCGTCCATTCATTCGTAGCCGTTGCCAACATAAGGTTCAGTCTTTGCGGTAAGATGCAAAAATAATCCTAAATGCGGCCGTTTATTCGGCTTAATGGCGCAGATCCTCGGCCAGCAGCTGCTGCTGCACCTTATCGATGAGCTCGTTGAAGTCGAAGGGCTTCGGCAGGAAATCGTCCGCGGCTTCGCGGCAGTCGTTCCAGGAATCGTCGCCCGACATGAGGATGACACGCAGGTCGCGGGTATCGGCGTCGGCGCGCAGGCGCGCGCAAAAGGCACGTCCGTCCTCGTCGCCCAGGCCTACATCGAGCAGCACCAGCGCCGGCTGGTGCGTGCGGATCTTGCGTTCCGCTTCGGCGGCCGAGCGCGCCAGGAAGGTTTCATAGCCCTGGCCTTTCAGGATGATCTGGGTGACCAACAGGAGGTCTTCGTTGTCGTCAACGAGGAGGATCTTGGGGTTCATAGGCGCGAGTGTTGTCTGGCCGCACTTGGCAAAAAAAGGGCCATTCTTCGGCTGCGCTCGGAACGACAAAAGAAATGGCGTTGCGATAGGCGCGAAAGAAGGCGGATTTTGTATGATGGATAGCATAACGCAACTATACTTTCGTAGGGCACCGGGGCCGGTACCGCCGTGGGCGCGGGTTTTTTCGCTCACATACGATTCACGAATCTTTAACGCGGCCGCCGCTCCGGCAAATGGTCCGTCCTCAGAAGCTTAAGGAGCAAATACATCCATGTCGTAGGTATGCCCGCTTTCCGGGGACGGTTTTTCGCACGGATTAGTATCTTGGCCGGGGCTATCGCTGCTCCCGTAAAAAGAACCGCATGAACCCGAACGTTGATTTCTATTTCGAAAAAGCCGGCCGCTGGCAAAAGGAAACGGAATACCTGCGGAAGCTGGTGCTCAGCTGCGGGCTCCAGGAAGAGCTGAAGTGGGGCTGCCCCTGCTACACACAAGACGGCCGCAACATCGTGCTCATCCACCATTTCAAGGAGTACTGCGCGCTGCTGCTGTTCCAGGGCGCGCTGCTTAAAGACGAGGAAGGCCTGCTGGTGCAGCAAACGGCCAACGTGCAGGCGGCGCGACAGCTGCGCTTTACCAGCCTGGTGGACGTGCGGGCGCGGCAGGCAGCTGTGAAAGCCTATGTTTTCGAAGCCATCGAGGTAGAGCGGGCAGGCCTGCGCGTGCCGCTGAAAAAGACAACGGAATTTCCGATGGCCGAGGAGTTTCAGCAGGAGCTCGCCGGCGACGCCGCCCTGAAGGCCGCCTTCGAAGCCCTCACGCCCGGGCGGCAACGGGCCTACCTGCTCCATTTTTCGTCAGCCAAGCAGCCGAAGACACGCGCGGCCCGCGTGGCACAATGCCGCCCGGCCATCCTGGAAGGCAAAGGACTAAACGACTAAATCCCCCCGGCTATGAAACCGCACCGCAACACCTTGTCCAACGAGGAGGCACAGGCACTGCTCCGGACGCTGCAGCTCCGCTTTGAAAAGAACAAAAAACGTCACCCGGGGCTCCACTGGGCCGCGGTGCAGGAGCGCCTGGCGGCGGCGCCCGGCAAACTCTGGTCGCTCCAGCAAATGGAAGAAACAGGCGGAGAGCCCGACGTCATCGGGACAGAGCCGGAAACAGGCGCGATCCGTTTTGCCGATTGCGCCGCCGAAAGTCCCAAGGGACGGCGCAGCCTCTGCTACGACCGGCAGGCACTGGACGAACGCAAGGAGCACAAGCCCGCCGACAGCGCCCTCGAGGTGGCCGCGGCCATGGGCATCGAACTGCTCGACGAAGCCGGCTACCGGGACCTGCAGCGGCTCGGTCCCTTCGACCAGAAGACCTCGAGCTGGATCCGCACACCCGTAGAAATACGGAAGCTCGGCGGCGCCCTCTTCTGCGACTACCGCTACGGGCACGTGTTCGTATACCACAACGGCGCTTCCTCGTATTATGCCGTCCGCGGTTTTCGCGGGGCGCTCACCGTATAAATGCGGCTACACGAGATGAAAGGGCTGCTCTAACCGGGGGTAGCCTTTGTTTTTTTAAAATGCCCATAAAATCTACGCGATGGCCTCGCCGGAAGTGTGGGCAACAAATATGGGAGGCACCCCGCCCCATTGGTCTAAATGGGGAAATAAGAACAGGAGTTCCGGCACTGCTTTATTAAAAGCTTCTAATCTTGAGGTTTACTCCTGTTTGCGGGCATCGGTAATCGAGGCGCTTCCACACAATGTCCCATTTTAGCATCCTTTTTGCATTTTGGTTCCCACTTGTGGTGACAGGTCATCGGCGACCCCTATGGGCCTGTATTGATTCCGTGCTGCTAACCTGTAAAACCTGATCTATGATCCGACTTATACCTACGTTACCTCCGACTGAATAAGCGCATTGGCGCCCACTCATCTGAACCTTCCTCGTCTTTTTGCTAAACAACCCCCCAAACCGCCCCGATTATGTGCCGGCAAAACCCCTTTATGCGAATGGGTATCAGCAGCCTTTTGTGCCTGCTGCTGCTTTTCTGTTCCTCCCTTTCCGCGGAGGCCCAATACAGTTTCTCGTCCAGCGGACTGAAGCTGAACGGTGCCACCGTTTACAATCCTACGTCTATCCAGTTCGGCCCCGACAACCGCCTGTACATCGCGGAGCAGGCCGGCTTTATCCGTATTTATACGGTGCGGCGCAACGGCCCGAACGACTACTCGGTGACCGGCTTTGAAACGATCACGCTGGTCAACGCGATCCCGAACCACGATGACGACGGTACCCTGAACAGCGGCATCACCCACCGCCAGATCACGGGCATCCTGCTGCGCGGTACCGCCGCCAATCCCGTCATCTACGTAAGCTCCAGCGATAGCCGCATCGGCGGGCCGAGCGGAGAGACCAACCTGGATACCAATTCGGGCATGGTTTCCATGCTTACCTGGAACGGTACCGCCTGGGTGAAGATCGACCTCGTGCGCGGCCTGCCCCGCTCGGAGGAAAACCACTCCGTGAACGGCATGCAGCTCGACGATGCGACCAACACGTTGTTTCTCGCTGTGGGCGGGCACACCAATGCCGGCTCGCCGTCCACGAATTTCAACTTCACAACGGAGTACGCACTTTCGGCCGCCATTCTTTCCGTCAAGCTGAACACGATCCTGGCCCTGCCCACCAAAGGCAGTGGCAATACGGCTTACAAGTATGATCTCCCCACGCTCGACGACCCCACGCGGCCCAACAACCCCGACGGTACGGACCTGAACGATCCCTTCGGTGGCAACGACGGCCTCAACCAGGCGATGCTCGTTGCGGGCGGCCCCGTGCAGATCTATTCTTCCGGCTACCGCAACCCCTACGACCTGGTGCTCACGAAGGCGCGTAAGCTGTATACGATCGACAACGGCGCCAACCAGGGCTGGGGCGGCTATCCCGCCGGTGAAGGCACAGCTAACGTTACCAACGACTATGTGCCCGGCGAGCCTGGCTCCACGAGCGGCACGCCCACGCAGGCGCTGGTGAACAACCTCGACAACTTTCATTACATCGGCCAGATCGATAGCTATACACCGGGCAGCTTCTACGCCGGACATCCCGCGCCCATCCGGGCCAACCCCGCCGGTGCCGGCCTGTATACCCACGACGGCAGCACCGGAATTTTCCGCAGCAGCAAGACCGGTCCCAACCCGCTGCCGGCCAACTGGCCGCCGGTGCCCGTAAGCATGGCCGACCCGCGCCAGGGCGATTTTAAAATGCCGGGCACGGAAGACGGCTCGCCCCTGACGTTCAGCTCGTCTACGAACGGGATCACGGAATACACGGCTTCCAACTTTGGTGGTGCCCTGAAAGGCGCACTGCTGGCGGCGGAATACAACGGCTCCATCGCGCTCATCAAGCTGACCGCCGACGGCACGGGCGTGACCAACGCAAAGAACCCGACCACGAAACTCGACCAGGAGCCGCCCTTCGCTTCCAACTTCGGCGCTACGCCGCTCGACCTCATTGCGCAGGGTGATAACGATATTTTCCCCGGCACCGTCTGGGCTATCACCTACGGCGCCCACGAAGTGACCATCTTCGAGCCGCAGGATATTGCCAATTGCACCGGTGCCAATAACAATACCGACGAAGACGGCGACGGCTTTACCAACGCCGACGAGATCGCCAACGGTACCAGTCCCTGTTCGGGTTCGAGCAAGCCGGCGGACAACGACGGCGATCATATCTCGGACCTCAACGATCCGGATGACGACAACGACGGCATCAACGACAAGCTCGATGCCTTCGCCATCGACGCCGACAACGGCCGCAGCACAACGCTGCCCGTTGCATACAACCTGTTTAACAACGACCCGGGTACGGGCTTCTTCGGCCTGGGCTTCACCGGCCTCATGAGCAACCGCGACAGCGTCTACACGCGCTTGTTCGATGCCGACAACCTCATCGCCGGCGGCGCCGTGGGCGCCTTCTCGGTGGTAGACGTGCCAACCGGTGACGCGCTGGGCAGCGAGAACAAACAGCAGAACGGCTTCCAGTTGGGCGTGCAGACGAACGGCCTGCCTTTCACGCTCCGATCCCGGATGACCGGACCCTTCTTTAACAACCAAACACCGCAGGGCGGACAATCGCAGGGCATCTTCCTCGGCAACGGCGACCAGGACAACTACCTGAAGATCGTGCTGAATGCCAACGGCGGCGTTGGCGGTATCCAGGTCGTGTATGAAAATGGTGGCGTGGTCACGAGCAGCCAGTATGCGATCAGCGGTGGCATCCCGGCATCGCAGCTTGACCTTTTTTTGAAATTCAATCCCGCCAACAACACGGTGCAGGCCGCCTATGCTTCCGGCAGCGGCGGTGCGGTGACCAACGTCGGAGCGCCGATCGTGGTGAGCGGCGCCGTATTGAGCGCATTGAAAGGGACTTCGGTGCTGGCCGTCGGCATCATCTCCACCTCGAAAGGCGGACCGGTATTCACCGCTACGTGGGATTATATCTACCTCACGGCCGATGCCGTGGCTTCTGCCGGCAACTGGCAAACCATAACACCGGCATCGGGCACCTTTACCGGCCGGGAAGAGAACGCTTATGTGCAGGCAGGCGATAAATTCTACCTCGTTGGCGGCCGTGGCAACAAGCCCGTGCAGGAATACAACCCCGTAACGAAAGCATGGGTGGACAAGGCCTACCAACCGCTGGAGCTGCACCACTTCCAGGCCCTGACGCTCGACGGGCTCGTGTACGTGGTGGGCGCCTTCACCGGCTCGTACCCGCACGAAACGCCGGTTTCGAATATTTACCTGTTCAACCCGGTGTCGAACAAGTGGCTGACGGGCCCCGTCATCCCGCAGGCCCGCCGCCGCGGTGCCGGCGGTGCGGTGACGTACAACGGCAAGGTCTACCTCGTAGGCGGCATCACCGACGGCCACTGGGCCGGCTGGGTGAAGTGGTTCGATGAATACGACCCCGCCACCAACACCTGGCGCACGCTTCCCGATGCACCGCATGCCCGCGATCACGTGCAGGTGTCGGTGCTGAACGGCAAGCTGTATGTAGCCGGCGGCCGCCGCTCCTCCGCATCTACGGGCCAGGATTTCGATTTTACCGTGCCTGAAGTGGATGTATACGATTTCGCTACCGGCGCCTGGACCACCTTGCCCGCAAGCAGCAACCTACCGACGCCGCGCTCCGGTGCCGCGAACGTAGTGCTGGGCAACGAGCTCATCGTGATCGGCGGCGAAAGCGCAACGCAGACCGCAGCCCATGCCGGGACTGAAGCACTCGACGTAACGACCAACACCTGGCGCACGCTCGACAACCTCGTGGAAGGACGTCACGGCACGCAGGCCATCGCCAGCAACGGCGGCATCTTCATCGCCACCGGCGCGGGCAACCGCGGCGGCACGCCAATCCTCGGCACACAGGAAGCATTCTATTTCTACGCGCCAACGACGCCGGGCGGCACAACGCTCACGCAAAGCACCTTGTCGGCGCCCACGACGCTCAACTTCGGGACGGCCCCGCTGAACAATCCCAATACGCAAACCCTCGTGCTGACCAACGGCAACGGCAACCAGGCGATCGTGGTGTCTTCCATCACGGTATCCGGTGCAGGCGCCTTTGCCTACAGCGCGCCCTCGACACTTCCGTTCATCATCCCCGCCGGCAAGTCGGTAACGATCAACGTTACCTTCAAGCCGACGGCCGCAGGCAGTCATACGGCCAACCTCGTGGTGGCGCATTCCGGCCAGGGTGGCACACTTACCACGGTTCTTAACGGCACGGGCAGCACCATAGCTTACCGCATCAACGCCGGCGGCGACGCCGTGACCAACAGCATCGGCACGTTCAGCGCCGACCAGTATTTCTACCCCGCGCCGGGCTCCACGCTCAGCGTTACCAACGCCATCAGCAATACAACCGACGACGCTATCTACCAATCGGAGCGCTACGGCCGTGAGTTCGACTACAACTTCCCCTTAGCCAACGGCCCGTACAAGGTGGTGCTGCACTTCGCAGAGCTGTATTGGACTACTGCCGGCAGCCGCATCTTCGATGTGTCGCTGGAAGGCGTGAAGAAACTCGATAACTACGACATCGTGGCGAAGACCGGCAGCGCCTTTACGGCCACCTCCGAAAGCTTCGTGGTGACGGTCAACGACGGTACGCTGAATATCCACTTCAGCGCGCTCACTGAAGATGGCGGCAAAGACAACGCGAAAGTGTCGGCCATTGAGATCCTGAGCTCCAACATCGCAAACGAGCCGCCGGTGAGCGACGCCGGTCCGGACAAGACCATTACCCTGCCCACAAACTCGGTCGTGCTCAACGGCTCAGGTGCCGACGCGGGCGGAACCATCGCATCGTATAAATGGACACAGACAGGAGGCCCCAACACGGCCACCTTCAGCAGCCAGACCGCAGCGGCGCCCACTGTCAGCGGGCTCGTGCAGGGCACCTACGTATTTGCGCTCGTGGTGACCGATAACGAAGGCGCTACAAGCGCCGCCGACCCGGTGAGCGTAACGGTAAACGCCGCCGCCCCGCCGGCCACGTCCGCCATCCGCATCAATTCCGGCGGTCCGCAGCTGACGACGGGCATTGGCAGCTTCTCGGCAGACCAGTATTATTACAGCGGCACCGTTGCGCAAACGAGCGCGGCCATCGCCGGCACGACCGACGACGCGCTGTATCAAACGGAGCATTGGGGCGGATCGTTTGCCTACAATATTCCTGTGAGCAACGGCCAGTACAAAGTAGTGCTGCATTTTGCCGAATTCACCTACACCACGGTCGGCCGCCGCATCTTCGACGTGTCGCTGGAAGGGGTGAAGAAGCTCGACAACTACGACATCATGGCCAAGGTGGGCGCCTATACCGCCACCACCGAATCCTTTACCGTGAGCGTAACCGACGGCACCCTTAATGTGGCCTTCAGCTCGCTGCCGGCCGATGGTGGCAAGAACTACGCGAAAGTGTCGGCCATCGAAGTGCTCCCGGTAACCAGCACAAATGCGGCCCCGGTGGCCGATGCGGGCGCCGACAAGGCGATCACGCTGCCCACCAATTCAGTGCTGCTCAACGGCTCGGGCACGGATGCCGACGGCACGATCGCTACCTACAACTGGAGCCAGGTGAGCGGCCCTAACACGGCTTCGTTCAGCAGCCGTACCGTAGCGGCGCCCACCGTGAGCGGGCTGGTGCAAGGCACCTACGTGTTTGCCCTCGTGGTGGGCGATAACGGTGGTGCCATCAGTACGGCCGACCAGGTACGTGTGACCGTGAATGCGGCCCCGACGAGTGGCGGGTCTACCTACCGCATCAACGCGGGCGGCGGCCAGCTCAGCGCGGGCATCGGCACTTTCAGCGCCGACAACTACTACTCCGATTCGCCGGGCGGCGGCACCTACAGCAACAGCAACGCTATCGCCGGCACGACCGATGATGCCCTCTACCAGACCGAACGCTGGGGTTACAACTTCGGCTATGCCTTCCCCGTTCCCAGCGGGCAATACAAGGTGGTGCTCCACTTTGCGGAGATGTACTGGACCACTGCCGGCAGCCGCGTGTTCGACGTGTCGATCGAGGGTGCGAAGAAACTGGACAACTACGACATCGTGGCGAAGGTCGGCACCCTGACCGCGACCACAGAAACCTTCACGGTAAGCGTGACCGACGGCCTGCTCAACATCGACTTCTCCTCGCTTGCTGTGGATGGCGGCGTTGACAATGCGAAAGTGTCGGCCATTGAGATCCTGCCGGTAACGAGCACCAATGCCAACCGTGCCCCGATCTCGAATGCAGGCGCCGACCAGGTCATTACGTTGCCCACGAGCTCCACGACGCTGCTGGGTTCCGCCAAGGATGTAGACGGTACCGTAGCGTCCTACCGTTGGGCGCAGGTAAGTGGCCCCAACAGTGCCACCTTCAGCAACGCCAACATGCACAAGCCCGTGGTCAGTGGGTTGGTGGCCGGCACCTATGTGTTCGCGCTCACAGCTACCGACAACCTGGGAGCAACCGGTGCGCCCGATAATATGACCGTGACGGTGAACCCGCCCGCGGTGACCGCTACGGGCCGCGGCTTCGATGGACAGGCGCTGACCGGTGCCGCAAGCCCTGAGGCGAAGAAGCCCGGTACTATTTCGTTGACGGGCGCTGCTGCTTTCAGCGTGAAGGCGTATCCCAACCCCAGCAACGGCGGCCGCATCTTCGTGCAGTTCCCGGAGCCCCTGCAGGGAACGATCAGCTGGACGCTGTACTCCGCTGCGGGCGAACGGATGGCGGGCGCGCAGCAACCGCTGCCCTACGCCACCACCGAACTGCCGCTCGACTTCAGCAAATACGGCCTGCCGCAAGGTGTCTACTACCTCGAAATAGTATCGGGCAGCCGCAGGAAGACGATCCGAATACTGTTTTCCGGCCGTTGAGTAGGGTAAATCCAACGTTGCAGGAAGCAAAAGGGCCACTCCATAAGGAGGGCCCTTTTCTATTTTTTTTAAAAAAAACACACTCTTTTTTCAAACACATGAGCGGGTGGCTGCTCATGTGTTTTGTATTTCAGCATCCTTTTTGCGGCTTTCTTTCCGATCTCGATGCTGACCCAGGACAACCGATGACTTGTTGAACGACAAGTGCCGACATGGATGGCCCGGACACATTCGACCTGATGCCCTCCCCCACATAGACAAACGATGGAACGGCTGCGCCGTGCAGCACCCTAATGCCTTTTTGCTAACCAACACCTAAATCGTGAACTATGTGCAGGCAAGACCATCCTAACAGATCCAGCGTCAAAACCTTATCCTTCCTGCTGCTCCTGTTGCTACTTTCCTTCGCGCCGCATGCGCAGTACAGCTTTTCCTCCAGTGGCCTCAAGCTGAACGGCGCCACGCTGTTCAACCCGACTTCTATCCAGTTTGGTCCGGATGGCCGGCTTTACATTTCCGAGCAAGCCGGCTTTATCCGCATCTTCACCGTGCAACGCATCGGTTCCAATAACTATTCGGTCACTTCCTTCCAAACCATCACACTGGTGAAGTCGATCCCGAACCACAACGACGACGGAACACCCAACAGCTCCGTCACCGAACGCCAGATCACGGGCATCCTGCTGCGCGGTACCGCAGCGAATCCCGTCATTTATGTGAGCTCCAGCGATAGCCGCATCGGCGGACCGAGCGGAGAGACCAACCTCGATACCAACTCGGGCATTATTTCGATGCTTACCTGGAACGGTAGCGCCTGGGTCAAGCTCGACCTCGTGCGCGGCCTGCCCCGCTCGGAGGAAAACCACTCCGTGAACGGCATGCAGCTCGATGATGCGACCAACACGTTGTTTCTCGCTGTGGGCGGGCACACCAATGCCGGGTCGCCGTCAACGAATTTCAACTTCACGACCGAGTATGCGCTTTCGGCCGCCATTCTTTCCATCAAGCTGAATACGATCATGGCGATGACCACGAAGGGCAGCGGGAACAATACGTATAAATACGACCTGCCCACGCTTGATGACCCGACGCGGACCAACAACCCGGATGGCAGCGATCCGAACGATCCCTTCGGTGGCAACGACGGTCTCAACCAGGCGATGCTCGTTGCGGGCGGCCCCGTGCAGATCTACTCGCCCGGCTACCGTAATGCGTATGACCTCGTGCTGACGAAGTCCCGTCGCCTGTACACCGTCGACAATGGCGCGAACCAGGGCTGGGGCGGCTATCCCGCAGGCGAAGGCACGGCCAACGTCACCAACAACTATGTGCCCGGCGAGCCGGGCTCCACGACCGGAACCTCTACGCAGGCAGTGGTGAACAACCTCGACAACCTGCACTATATCGGCAATATCGACACCTATACGCCGGGCAGCTTTTACGGCGGGCACCCTTGCCCCGTGCGCGCCAACCCGACGGGCGCGGGCCTCTATTCGCACAACGGCACCACCGGCGTGTTCCGTACCAGCAAGACCGGTCCCAACCCGCTGCCGGCCAACTGGCCGCCGGTGCCCGTAAGTATGGCCGATGTGCGGCAGGGCGATTTTAAAATGCCCGGCAATGAAGACGGCGCGCTGCTCACTTTCAGCTCGTCGACCAATGGCATTACGGAATACACGGCCTCCAACTTCGGCGGCGCGCTGAAAGGCTTCCTGCTGGCGGCGGAATATGACGGCTCCATCGCGCTCATCAAGCTCACCGCCGACGGCACGGGCGTGACCAACACGAAGAACGCCACCTCGAAACTCAACCTGGACGCACCTTTCGCGTCTAACTTCGGCGCCACGCCGCTCGACCTCGTGGCGCAGGGCGACAATGATCCCTTTCCCGGGAGCGTCTGGGCGATCACCTATGGCGCCGATGCCGTGACCATTTTCGAGCCGCAGGATTTCCTCACCTGCACCGGCGCCAACAACAATTCCGACGAAGACGGCGACGGTTACACCAACGCCGACGAGATCGCCAATGGCACCAACCCCTGCTCGGGCTCAAGCAGGCCCGCCGACAACGACGGCGATCATATCTCGGACCTCAACGATCCGGACGACGACAACGACGGCGTCAACGACAAGCTCGACGCCTTCGCCATCGATGCCAGCAACGGCAGTACGCGCACGCTGCCCGTGACCTACAACCTGTTCAACAACGACCCGGGCACGGGCTTCTTCGGCCTGGGCTTCACCGGCCTCATGAGCAACAGGGACAGCGACTATCTCAGGTTGTACAACAAAGACAATCTGATTGCGGGGGGCGCCGTTGGGGCCTTCTCCATCGTGAACGTTCCTTCGGGTGACGCACTGGGTAGTGAAAACAAGCAACAGAACGGCTTCCAGTTTGGCGTGCGTACGAACGGCGTGCCCTTCACCCTGCGCGGCCGCATGACCGGCCCCTTCTTCAACAATGCGACGCCGCAAGGGGCGCAGTCGCAGGGGATATACCTGGGCAATGGCGACCAGGACAACTACCTGAAGATCGTGCTGAACGCCAACGGCGGCACGGGCGGTATCCAGGTGGTATATGAGAATGCCGGCGTCGCCTCCAGCAGCCAGTATGCGATCAGCGGCGGCATCCCGGGATCCTCCATCGATCTCTTGCTGCAATTCAATCCAAACAGCAACAGCGTGCAGGCTGCCTATGCCGTAAACGGCGGATCGGTGTCCAACATCGGCACCCCCGTAGTAGTGAGCGGCGCTGTGCTGAATGCGCTGAAAGGAACGACCGTGCTCGCCGTCGGCATCATCTCCACCTCGAAAGGTGGCTCTCCGTTTACCGCTACCTGGGACTATCTCTACGTGAACGCCGACGCTGTTACGGCAACGGGCGGCTGGCAGCTGCTCACCCCGGCCACGGGCAACTTTAACCCCCGCGAGGAGAATGCGTACGTGCAGGCCGGCAACAAGTTTTACTTATTGGGCGGGCGCGGAAACAAGCCCGTTCAGGAATACAATCCTGCAACGAAAGCCTGGGTGGACAAGGCCAGCCAGCCGTTGGAGCTGCACCACTTCCAGGCACTGAGCTGGCAGGGGCTGATCTACGTTGTGGGAGCCTTTACCGGTGCTTACCCGCACGAAACGCCGGTGGCCAACCTGTATATCTACAATCCCGCTTCCAATGCCTGGTTCACCGGCGCCACGATACCGCAGGCACGGCGGCGCGGCGCGGGCGGCGCGGTTGTATTCAACAACAAGATCTACCTCGTAGGCGGCATCACCGATGGCCACTGGGCCGGCTGGGTGAAGTGGTTCGACGAATACGACCCGGCCACCAACACCTGGCGCACGCTTCCCGATGCGCCACGCGAGCGCGACCATGTGCAGGTAGTGGTTGTCAACAATAAACTGTACGTAGCCGGTGGCCGACGCTCCTCGGCGGCTACCGGGCAGGATTTAGACTTTGCCGTAGCGCAGGTAGACGTGTTTGATTTCAACAGCAATACCTGGTCTACGCTTCCGGCGGGCAGCAACCTGCCGACGTTGCGCTCGGGCGCCAGCAACGTGGTGCTGGGCAATGAGCTGATCGTGATCGGTGGCGAAAGCGCCGCGCAAACCGCTGCTCATGTGCAGACCGAAGCGCTGAACGTTTCCACCGGTACCTGGCGCACACTCGCCAACCTGCAGCAAGGAAGGCATGGCACGCAGGCCATAGCCAGCAACGGCGGCATCTACACAGCTGCGGGCCCAGGCAACCGTGGCGGTACGCCCCTGTTGACAACGCAGGAAGCCTTCTACTTCTCTGGCCCCACCACACCCAGTGGCAGTGCCTTATCGCAAAGCGCGCTGACGGCACCGGCTACGCTGAGCTTCGGCTCCGTGGCGTTGAACGGAACAGGAACGCAATCGCTGGTGCTCACCAACACGACCGGCAACCAGGGCATCCTGATTTCGGCCATCAGCATCACGGGCGCTGCAGCGTTTTCTTATACCTCGCCCAACGCAGTGCCCTTTGTGCTGCCGGCAGGACAAAGCGTTACGATCAGCGTACAGTTCCGGCCGACGTCAACGGGAAGCCAGTCGGCCAGCCTCGTGGTGACGCACTCCGGTTCCAACGGCAGCAACACAACCGCGCTGAGCGGTACCGGCGGAGGTGCTGCCGCAGCATCGTACCGTATCAATGCGGGTGGTGGCGCCGTGACCAACAGCATCGGCGTTTTTGCGGCAGACAACAAATTTTCGCCCGCACCCGGCAATGTGAGCAGTACCACAACAGCAATCGCCGGCACCACAGACGATGCGATCTACCAGACGGAACGCTGGGGAAACAGCTTCGGGTATGCATTGCCGGTAGCGAATGGCCAGTATACCGTAGTGCTGCACTTCGCGGAAATCTATTGGACCACCGCGGGCAGCCGCGTGTTCGACGTGATGATCGAAGGCGTGAAGAAGCTCGATAACTACGATATCGTAGCGAAGGCCGGCGCCTTTACTGCCACCAAAGAAACGTTCACCGTGAGCGTCACCGATGGCATACTTAACATTGACTTCTCTTCGCTCACAGCCGCGGGCGGAAAGGATAATGCGAAAGTGTCGGCTATCGAGGTGCTCGCGGCTGCGCCGGCGGGCCCTGCTGTCAGCTCCTTTACACTGGTGAATGCCGCGAATGAGCAGGACATCCAGACCCTGGCCAATGGCGCCACGATCAACCTGGCCACGCTGCCCAGCCGGAGCCTGAACATCCGGGCCAACACCTCGCCGGGCACGGTAGGTAGCGTCGTTTTTTCGCTGAGCGGATCGCAAACGCGCAATGCGACGGAAACAGCGGCACCCTATGCGCTCTTCGGCGACAATGCCGGCAATTACAACGCATGGACGCCGGCACCCGGTTCCTACACGCTGCAGGCAACACCGTTTACTGGCCCGGGCGGTTCAGGTACGGGTGGCGCGGCGCTCACCCTGAACTTCTCGGTGGTGGACCAGGCGACGACGACGGTAACGGCGCGCAGCAGTGCTTCCGGTACTGGCAAAGAGGTGTCCGTGGCAGATGACCTCGAGCTGCAGGTATACCCGAATCCATCCAGCACGCGATGGGTGTTCGTTCAATTTTCCGAACCGCTGCAGGGTGAACTTTCTTACGCCCTCTATACCGGCGCCGGCGACCGGATGCTGGTGGAGAAACAGGTGTTGTCCAACGCGACCTCGCTACTGGAGCTGGACTTCAGCCGGTATGACCTGGCCAACGGTGTCTACTACCTCGAGCTGAACGCCGGTGCCCGCCGGAAGACCGTCCAGCTCCTGTTTACCGGGCGCTGACCGGCGTACTTGAGTACGTATAACGACAATGCAATAGGAGCCGGATGTAAATGCCGGAAAGGTGTCGCCCAGGGACACCTTTTTCATGGAGGGGCAGAAGGGATGTTCCGGCCGCGCGGGAATCCTGTGAACGTGCATCGTTTTTTCTACAAACCCGCGCGCGGGTGGTTGACTGGAAGCTCCGCTAAAAAATTCAATCGGATTCAGAACGAAGAAGATACGGTCAATAGTAATTGTTAGCACTCTATTTGTAGTGAGATCCTTGCTGCGCGCAAGCTCCCTGCGTCGCTTCCCTCCCCCTGCATATTCAATAACCTCACCTGAATCCTTGCTTATGAGTGTATCAGTACTCAGGCCTGTAATCGGGTAGCTGCATTGTGGCTCACCCTGTTATATATATGATCGCTAACCTAAACATCCAACTATGCTCCGGCAAAAAATCTGCAACGGTATCGGTACACTTGCGTGCCTGCTCCTTTCTTTTCTCGTTAACATGGTCCAGGCGCAGTACAGCTTTTCTTCGAGTGGTTTGAAATTAGTGAACGGGGCCACCGTGTTCAATCCGACTTCCCTCCAATTTGGTCCGGACGGTCGGCTGTATATCGCAGAGCAGGCGGGTTTTATCCGGGTCCATACCATCCGGCGCAACGGCCCCAATGATTATTCGACCACCGCTTTCGAAACAATCTCGCTCATCAATTCCATTCCGAATCATAACGACGACGGAACGGTGAATGCCGCCGAAACCCACCGGCAGATCACCGGCATACTCGTGAAAGGAACAGCAGCGAACCCCGTGATCTACGTAAGCTCCAGCGACTACCGCGCCGCCACCGGCGCCGGCCTCGAAACCAACCTGGATACAAACTCCGGGATACTGTCGATGCTCACCTGGAACGGCAGCGCCTGGGTCAAGATCGACCTCGTGCGCGGCCTGCCCCGCTCGGAGGAATACCACTCCGTGAACGGCATGCAACTCGATGACCAGACGAACACCCTTTTTCTCGCCGTGGGCGGATTCACCAATGCGGGCTCACCCTCCACCAACTTCAATTACACCAACGAATATGCGCTGGCAGCTGCTGTTCTTTCCATCAAACTGAACACCATCATGGCGATGCCCACCAAAGGCAGTGGAAACAATACGTATAAATACGATCTCCCGACGCTCGACGATCCCACCCGGCCCAACAACCCCGACGGCAGTGATCCCAACGATCCCTTTGGTGGCAATGACGGCCTCAACCAGGCCATGCTCGTGGCAGGCGGGCCGGTTCAGATTTATTCGTCGGGTTACCGCAATGCCTACGACCTCGTGCTGACGAAGGCGCGCCGGCTCTATACGATCGACAACGGCGCCAACCAGGGCTGGGGCGGCTATCCGGCCGGCGAGGGCACCGCCAATGTGACCAACAATTACGTTCCCGGCGAGCCCGGCTCCACAGGCCCCACGGCCACCGAGGGCCAGGTGAACAACCTTGACAACTTTCACTACATCGGAAACATCGACACCTACGTTCCCGGCAGTTTTTACGGCGGGCATCCCTGCCCGATCCGCGCCAATCCCGCCGGCGCCGGCCTGTATACCCATAATGGGACTACCGGCGTATTCCGCAACAGCACTTCTGGTCCGAACCCGCTGCCGGCCAACTGGCCGCCGGTGCCCGTAAGCATGGCCGACCCGCGCCAGGGCGATTTTAAAATGCCGGGCACGGAAGACGGCGCGCCGCTGACCTTCACCTCATCCACCAACGGGATTACGGAATACACCGCCTCCAATTTCAACGGTGCGCTCAAGGGCTGTTTGCTGGCCGCGGAATACAACGGCGCTATCGCGGTCATCAAGCTGACCGCCGACGGCACCGGCGTGACCAATGCCCGCGACCCATTGACGAAGCTGAACCAGGAGCCCGACTTCGCCTCCAACTTCGGCGCCACACCCATTGACCTGGTGGCCCAGGGCGACAACGACCCCTTTCCCGGCACCGTTTGGGCACTGACCTACGGCGCCGACGCAGTCACCATCTTTGAGCCGCAATCGATCGGCACCTGCACCGGCGCCAACAATACAACCGACGAGGACGGCGATGGCTATACCAATGCCGACGAGATCGCCAACGGCACCAACCCCTGCTCGGGCGCCAGCAAGCCCGCCGACTTTGACGGCGATCATATCTCGGACCTCAATGATCCGGACGATGACAACGACGGGATCAACGACAAGACCGACGCTTTCGCCATCGATGCCTCCAACGGCAGTACCCGCACGTTGCCCGTGAACTACGATCTCTTCAACAACGACCCCGGCACGGGCTTCTTCGGCGTGGGCTTCACCGGCCTCATGAGCAACCACGACAGCGATTACCAGAAGCTGTATAACAACGACAACCTGATCGCCGGCGGTGCTATCGGTGCCTTCTCCGTGGTGGACGTGCCGGCGGGCGACGCGCTCGGTTCCCTGAATACCCAACAATACGGGTTCCAGTTCGGCGTCAAAACGAACGGCGCGGCCTTCACGTTCCGCTCTTCGATGACCGGGCCCTTCTTCAATAACCAAACGCCGCAGGGAGCACAATCGCAGGGCATCTTCCTGGGCAACGGCGACCAGGACAACTACCTCAAGATCGTGCTGAATGCCAACGGCGGCGCGGGTGGTATCCAGGTGGTATACGAAAATGCCGGGGTCGTTACCAGCTCCCAGTACGCGATCTCCGGCGGCATTCCCGGGACCAACCTGGAGCTGCTGCTCAAATACGACCCGGCTACCGGCAGTGTGCAGCCGGCATACGCGTCCAACCGTGGCACAGCCATCAACGTAGGTGCACCCATTCCGATGAGCGGGGCCGTACTGAATGCGCTGAGGGGAACCACGATCCTGGCAGTAGGCATTATTTCAACCTCCAGCGGAGGACCGGCGTTTACCGCTACCTGGGATAATCTCTACGTCACTACCGACCAGGCTGCTTCTACACCGCTGTACCGTATTAATGCGGGTGGGCCCTCCGTGACCAACAGCATGGGCGTCTTCGCTGCGGACAATCGCTTTTCGCCGGCGCCCGGCAACACGCACAGTGTTACCACTGCCATCAACGGCACCACCGACGACGCGATCTACCAGACCGAGCGCTGGGGCAATTCCTTTTCCTATGCCCTGCCGGTCAGCAACGGCCAATACAAAGTAGTGCTGCATTTTGCCGAGATCTACTGGACCGCCGCCAACAGCCGCGTGTTCGACGTAAGCATCGAAGGGGTGAAGAAGCTGGACAACTACGACATCTTCGCCAAGGTAGGTGCCTTCACGGCCACCACCGAAACCTTCGTGGTCAATGTAACCGATGGTACCCTGAACATCGCCTTTAGTTCGCTGACGGCGGTGGGTGGAAAGGACAACGCTAAAGTGTCCGCTATCGAGGTGCTCAGCAACAGCACGGCACCGCCTGCGAACCAGCCGCCGGTGGCCAACGCGGGCGCCGATGTAACGATTACCCTGCCCACCAGCTCCACGGCGCTCAACGGCTCGGGCACCGACGCCGACGGTACGGTGACCGGCTACAGCTGGACCCAGGTGAGCGGCCCCAACGCCGCCACGTTTAGCAATGCAACAGCGGCCAGTCCCACGGTGAGCGGGTTGGTGCAGGGCAGCTACGTGTTTGCACTCGTGGTGACCGACAACAACGGGGCTCCGAGCAGCGCGGCAGACCCGGTGACCGTACAAGTGAATGGTGCCGCAACCAACTCGGTCTTCTACCGTATTAATGCGGGTGGCCCTTCGTTGACCAACAGCATCGGCACCTTTGCCGCCGACAACAGCTTTGCGCCGTCGCCGGGCAACACCTTCAGCGTTGCAACCGCTATCGGGGGCACTACCGATGATGCCCTCTACCAGAGCGAACGCTGGGGCAACTCGTTTGGCTATGCCCTGCCTGTATCCAACGGCACCTACAAAGTGGTGCTGCACTTTGCCGAGATCTATTGGACTTCCGCCAACAACCGCGTGTTTGATGTCATGATCGAAGGGGTGAAGCGGCTCGACAACTACGACATCTTTGCCAAAGCAGGCGCCTTTACCGCCACTACCGAAACCTTTGTGGTGACGGTCACCGATGGCACGCTCAACATCGACTTCAGCTCGCTCACGGCAGTCGGTGGTAAGGATAATGCGAAAGTGTCCGCGATCGAGGTGCTCAGCAACAGCACGGGCACCAACACGCCTCCCGTCGCTAATGCGGGCGCCGATAAGACGATCACGCTGCCCGCCAGTTCCACCACGCTCAATGGGTCGGGCACCGATGGCGACGGCACCGTTGCCGGCTACACCTGGAGCCAGGTGAGCGGTCCCAATACGGCCAGTTTCAGCAGCAAGACCCTGGCAGCACCCACGGTGAGCGGGCTGGTGCAAGGCACTTATGTGTTCGCCCTGGTGGTGACCGACAACGGTGGTGCCAGCAGCACACCCGACCAGGTGACTGTGTTTGTCAACGCTGCCTCCCCGGGACAAGCGGTGACCTCTTTTACCCTGATCAACGCCAGCAACGAACAGGCGATCCAGGATCTGACCAACGAGACGACGATCAACCTGGCCACGTTGCCCAGCCGGAGCCTGAATATCCGGGCCAACACCTCGCCGGGTACGGTTGGCAGCGTCGTTTTTTCGCTGAGCGGATCCCAAACGCGCAATGTCTCCGAGTCGGGGGCACCTTATGCGCTCTTCGGCGACAATGCGGGCAACTACAACGCCTGGACGCCGGCGCCCGGTTCCTACACACTACTGGCAACGCCGTTCACGGGCCCGGGCGGCTCGGGTACGGGCGGCGCGGCGCTCACCCTGAACTTCTCTGTAGTGGACCAGGCAACAACGGCTACCGGGCGTAGTACAGACGATGAAGCCGGCAAGGCCGCAGTGCGCGCCAACGAACTGCAGCTGCAGCTCTACCCGAACCCGTCCCGTACGCGGCGCGTGTTTGTGCAATTTTCCGAACCGCTGCAGGGTGAACTCTCGTACGCCCTCTATACCGGCACTGGCGATAGGATGCTGGTGGAGAAACAGGTGTTATCCAACGCGACCTCGCTGCTGGAGCTGGACTTCAGCCGGTATCACCTGGCCAACGGGGCCTACTACCTGAAGCTGACAACGGGCGGGCGGCAGAAAACGGTGCAGCTGTGGTTGTCAGGGCGATGAAGACCTGCCTTTTTGCGGCCCCTTCAGACGCAACATCATGAATGCCAACTTTCAAATCCACGACTTACGCACGCTTCGCTTCGGGCGCCGCCTCATCGACCTGCACCGCAACTTCCACTTCCGGGGTTTCAACTACGACCTGCAACAGGCACGGGTAAAATTGTACTGGGTGAAGGGCGGCGGCAACTGGATCGCCGCCGAGGAGCTCGGGGCCTTTACGCTGCTGCACGAAAACGTGACCTACTTCCAGGTGCTGCTGCTGGCGGCAGCGACGATGGATGCGGATATCCGGACGCTTTCCGAAGTGACCTTTTTCCCGTCGGCTGAGCGCGACGCGCACGGGCAATTCATCCACCAGGCGGCGCCCGGCCCTTACGACGACATCATTTACTCCTTTGTCGGCGGGCCGGTCATCCGCATCGGCTGCGCACAGGTGTTGCTGCTGAAATGAGAGCCGCGCTTCTGTTTTTTGCCGTACTTTTTCCGAAAGGAAGCAGCCAATATGCGAAAAGTGATCGCCGCGATAAATATGACGCTGGACGGATTTTGCGACCACAGCGCCGTCGACCCGGACGAAGAGATTCATCAACACTACAGCAACCTGTTGACGGATGCGGGCGTGCTGCTCTACGGAAGGATCACCTACCAGCTGATGGAATACTGGCGAACGGTGCTGGCACAGCCAACGGGCCAGCGCGCCCTTGACGAATTTGCGCAGGCCATCGACAACGTGCCGAAGCTGGTTTTCTCCCGCACGCTGCACGAAGTGGATTGGGACAGCGCCCGACTGGCGACCCGGGGCCTTGAAGAAGAAGTGTTGGCGCTCCGGCAGCAGGCTGGAAAAGACATCTTTGTCGGCAGCCCGGGCCTCATCGTCGCCCTGACCCGGCTGGGCCTCATCGACCAATACCAGATCTGCGTGCACCCCGTGATCGCCGGCGGCGGGTTGCCGCTGTTTCACCAACTGGACAAGCGCATTGCGCTGAACCGCACGGCGACGAAAAGCTTTTCTTCCGGCGCCATCATCCTGTATTACGAGCCGGTAGCTTCCCGACCGCGACGGCGCATGGCGAGCGACGCGGGTTGTTAGCGCTTACGCCGTCAATCTTCTTCTCCGGAAATCGAGAAAACCGAGCGCGAGGAACAGCAGCGCATAGGCCGCCGACATCCAGGCTGCCTGGTCCAGCTTCGGCTGCAGCTTCGCGAGGTAGGGGAACACCTGGAAACAGTAGGGGAAGAAGTCCACGAGGGAGGACTTGAACTCGAGGGTCAGCATCATCCCGGTGATCCAGAGCGTGAGGCCGATGGCGATCGGCACGATGAAGTTGCGGAAGCGCAGGCCAAGCCAGAACTGGAAGGCGCAGAGCGCCAGCATCGTTACGTACGCATTGGCGCTGTCGGTCAGCAGTTTCATCGCATCGAAAGGCTGGCTGAGCAGGTGGCGCGACGGGTCGTTGAGGTGCATCACCACGATCACCACCGACAGGTATACAAGGTTGGCTGCAAGGAACAGGAGGAGGAGCCGGTTGATGTTGAGAAACTTGGCGAGAAACACGGCCCCTTTCGTTTGCGGCGCGGCGAACACCTGCTTCCAGGTATTATTACGGTATTCGATCTGCGGCAGCAGCGTACAAATGAGGATCACGAACAGCGGAAAGAACACGAGGCCCGCCCGCTCCATGCCGAGGTCGTACACCGCGTTGAGCGAGCCTTTGTGCACCGCGTCAACGTCGCCGCCGCCGGTAAGTACGTTGAGCAGGAAGATGAGCGGCACGGGTGCGGCGCCCGCCAGCGTGAAATAAAACGAAGCGGTTCGTTTGGTTTTGAGTGTTTCGGCGCGCAGCGCGGTCAGCAGTTTCATGAGTGGGCGGTTGTGAGGTCGATGAAAAGTTGTTCGAGGTCGCTGCCCTTCGGGTGCAGCAGGTACACGTCGAGGCCGTGGCCCGTGAGGTGGCGGTTGATGGCGGCCACCTGGCCCTCGTTGTGAAAGGCGACGCTCACGCCTTCGGCGCTCAGCTCGGGGGCGTGCTCCTGCAACAGCCGGCAGGCGACCTCGTTATCGGAGGTGCGGAGGTGCAGGCGGGAGCCGCGCTGCTGGAACCCGTGCAGCTCGGCAAGCGGGCCCTGGAACAGCATCCGGCCTTTATAGATGATACCCACGTGGCTCACCATCTTCTCGATCTCGCCCAGCAGGTGGCTGGAGAGAAGGATCGTCATGCCGTGCCCGGCGTTGAGCTTTTTGATCAGCGCGCGGAGCTCGATGATGCCGGCGGGGTCAAGGCCGTTGGCGGGTTCGTCGAGGATCAGGAGTTCCGGGTTGGGCAGCAGGGCCAGCGCGATGGAGAGTCGCTGCTTCATGCCGAGCGAGAAGCGTTTCGCCGTCTTTTTGCCGGTGTCGGCTAGGCCGACGATGTCGAGCACTTCCTCCACGCGAGCCTTCGGGACGCCATATGTTTCGCGGTATACATCGAGGTTTTCGCGGGCACTGAGGTGGCCGTACAGCGAAGGGCTTTCGATGAGCGAGCCGATGCGGCCGAGGATCGCTTCGCGCGCCGCGTGCAGGGGCTGGCCAAAGATTTCGATGTCGCCCTTCTGGTTGTTGAGGAGGCCAAGAAGGAGCGACAGGGTGGTGGTCTTGCCCGAGCCGTTGGGGCCCAGGAAGCCATAGATGCTGCCGCGCTCTACGCGGAGGCTGATGTCGTGCAGGGTTTGCACACCCCGGGCATAGTGGTACGAGAGCCCGGAGGTCCGGATGATGGGATCCATGTAGGGAGTTTTAGTGGTGCTGTGCCCGGCCGTGAGGCATTCAAAGCGGCGGTACACTCCCAAGCTAATTACTATGCTAAGCAAGGTACATTGTTTAAGCATGGACGGTGAAATGCCGGGATCGCTGGTAGCGGCCAAAGCCGTGATTGGTCCGCTTGCGTTGGGCTTTTTCGCGATATGGCCCCGTCACAAATGACGTAGCCGCCAAGTAAAGTCCGGGTACCAGCAAGACGGCGATCCGTCCTGAAGGGACAGAATATCGGTAGCCGGCAGGCGCAACCTGCCGGTAATCGGCCGGGATGCGAAATTCGTCCGCCCGGCTGCGCCGGACGTTATACAGATGGCGCCCCTCCAGGGCGCCGCGCACCCGCTTTCGACTCCTTCCGGCGGGCTTTGCCCGCCGGCTACCGGGATGGCACCGCTTCGCGGCGCTGGCGTTCCTAACGTAGACAGCCGCTTAGGTCCATCGGAGCAATCGGAGCCGGTAATCTGCAAAACCTGGAACCCTGCGCTGCTTCCCCTCCAGTGGCATCGTGTGTTTTATCCTGTACATCATTTTGGACAAGCCCTTCGCGCGCAGGGGCCGGGTGGAGGCGCTGTCCATCGGCTTCCTGCTCGCCTGCGCCTTCCCGGTAACGGCCTTCGCGGGCGGGGCCGACCTGGTGGGGACAAGGGCCGGGGTTTATGCGTTGTTTTGCTCCTTCGCCCTCTCCATCGCAACGTATTATTGGTTCAATGCGGAACGACGCCCGCGGACGTTGCGCCATGGCTGATCGTGCGCCAAAGCACAAAGTGTTCTACTTTAGTCCCCGCGTCGACGTGAAATGCGGATCGTTCCGTCGGCACCTCCTTACTAATCCAACTCATGAAAAGTATCGTCCTCTTATTTGTTTCTCTCTTCCTCTGCGGACCGCTCTTGGCGCAAAAGGTACCGCCCCTTCCTGCAGAAGGCGCCACGCTGGCCGACTTTATCCCGAAAGGCTGGCACCTGCTGGATTCGGCAATGGGTGAGATCAACAGGGACGGGCGGAAGGATGCCGTGCTCGCCCTGGAAGCGAACAGGGTTTCCCTGCACCGCTATGGGCCGTCGGCCATCGATACGTTTTCGGCGAAGGCGCGCGTGCTCCTCGTCTTGCTGAGCAACGCCAAGGGCAAGCTCGCCGTTCATTATGCTTCCGACAAGTTCATCCCTTATCGCCTGGGCACCTGGGAGCCGCTGAATGGGGCGTCCATTCCGCGGCCGGGGATCCTAACGCTGTCGTTTGCGCACCAGTACCCGCGCGACTCCGAGTACGGTGAGCACGTGGATTACACCTTTCGCTTCGAGGACGGCGCACTGGTGCTGATTGGGGCAGACTACGAGGCCAATGTCGGGAGGAGTTGGGAATACGAATCGTACAGTTACAACTTTCTCACGGGCAAGCGCAGCAAGGTCGTGGGCGATGAAGAGAACAACACTTCCGGTAAGCCGACGTGGCGTTCGTTCAAAAAGCGACGGCTGCTGCTGGCCACGATGAAAGGTCCTTTCACCACCGAAATGGCGGACGATCAAATTGCCTTGTAACCATAAACACGCCTGGCACTTCAACGATGAAAACAGTGAATAGGAAATGCAAATTCGTTATCCTGGCCCTCCTGGCAGCAACGGCAGCATCCGGACAAAAGCCTGTTCCTAAGCCTGCTGAGGAGCCCCCGGTGACCCGCTTCAGGGCCGAACTGGTGGCCGCCCGCGAGAACCCGGCGGCGATTGAGTTTTCGGTCGACACGTTTCGGCTGGAGCTGGCCTACCGGAAGGTGGTGGAAAAGGCGAAGTCCGATTTCGATATGAGCGAAGCCACCGATGCATTGGCCCACGGCTATGACAGCCTGATGAACAAATACTACAGGAAGCTGGCAGCTGTGCTCCAGGGAAGTGACAAGCAAACGCTGGTAGCTGCGCAAAAAGCCTGGCTCGCCTTCCGGGATGCGGAAGGCAAGCTTTCGAGAACGGTCAGTCAATCCGAATATTCCGGCGGCGGAACGATGCAAGGCCTTGTTGAATCCCAGGAATACCTGCTGCTCGTCCGAAGCCGGACCACGGCACTTTTTGATCACTACGCGCGGGCAACCCAGTCGTATTGATCGCTGAAAGGAACTTTGAAGACCGCTTTCCGTCCGTTCCAACCCGTCGTTCGTGGATTTGCCCGCAATCGCTTTAATTTGTTGCCGATGTTAGCGGTCATCCGCCGGCGTGTGCTGGCGGCCGTTGCCAGCACCAACCCGACACAATAAACTAAGAACCCATGCGAAAAATAATCTCCTTCGTGCACGTATCGCTCGACGGCTTCGTGGCCGGACCGGCCGGGGAAATGAACTGGATCAAAGTGGACGAAGAGCTCTTTGACCACGTAGGCAAGCGGATCCAGCAAACCGACGCCGCCCTGTACGGGCGCGTCACTTACCAGATGATGGAATCCTACTGGCCCGATGCCGGCAAGGAACCCGGCGCGAGCAAGCACGACCGCGACCACTCCGCCTGGTACAACGGGGCGCACAAGTTTGTGATGTCCCGCACGATGAAAGGCACCGAGCTGCCCAACACGACCGTCATCAGCGACAACCTCGCCGAGCAGGTCAATGCCCTCCGGCAGGGCGACGGCAGCGAGATCCTGCTGTTCGGCAGCCCCACGGCCACGCATGCCCTGATGGAGCAGGGCCTCATCGACGGCTACTGGCTGTTTGTGAACCCGGTGATCCTGGGACAAGGCATCCCGCTGTTTGCCGGTATCCCGGGCAAGACCGCCTTGAAGCTGCAAAGCACGCAGCCCTTCAAAAACGGGGTGACCGAACTCAATTACACGGTGGAGCGCTCGTAGCACCGGCGATGGCCGGGAGCATTCACGGAAGGGGCCGCACGGGGGCAGACTTGTTGTTCTGACCGGTGCGGCTTATCTTTCGGGAACAACCAACCGCACGTCCCGCCATGAACAGAGCCAACGCCCTCCTGCTGCTCCTGCTCTCGTTTTTTACAGTAGCGGCTTCCGCACAGGAAGACGCCGTTACGAAAACCACCGACTCCATCGTAGCCGAAGGCCGGCGCCTGTACCGCCGCGAGATGGCTTCCTGGTACGGTACCGACCTGTTCCTGGAAGCATACACGAACCGCGAGAACATCGGCGGCTATTTTTCGTATACCGACGGGGCGCTGGCGCGCTGCGTCTTCTTTTCGCGCGCCGCACAACCCTCCGTGATCGGCAGCATCACGTTCGACAGTACCTACAACACCCGCACGGCGAAGGTGGACCTGGCCGAACGCCCCTTCAGCAGCGAGGAGCGGGCGCTCCATGACATCCGGCAGGCCACGCTGGACCTGATGCAGTCCGACACGCTGTTTCAATCGTATTCCAACAGCAGCTTCAACCTCATTCCGCTCATCGACGGCGTCGACCGCAAGGTGTATGTGCTCACCGGTCCGAAGAGGGAAGGCCTGGTGGTCTTCGGCAACGACTACCTCGTAAGCTTCGATGGCAACAACGCCGTCACCGGCAAGCGGCGCCTGCACCGCCACCGACGTGTGCACGCTGATGCTGTACGGCCGCTTTACGAAGTGGAAGCAGCACAGCGTGGTTTCGAAGAACTACCTGAACATCTGGAACGTGCAGACCAACGAGCTCTTCGTGATGACGATGGAAGCGCTGGATCGCATCAACGAAGACCAGAAGAAGCGCCACCCGAAACATTGATGCCCGTGAACGTGAGTGGCAGGCGTGTTTCGTTTCACGCAGAGGGCCGGGAGCGATTCACGGAGCGCACAAAGAGCATTTGAGCTACCCACAAACACGCGAGGTGAACGAAATATCTGAACCGTCGTTTCCTACGCGCTTGCGAGAGACGCCGCAAGCGGCTGAGCGGGAACCACACTTCGTAGGAAATACGCAACGTCAAACACACATAAGGAACGGCAGCTTTCCTCAGCCGCCTGCGGCGTCTCTCGTACCCTCGGGTTTAGGGATGCTCAAATCAATAGGACCGCTTAAGTGAATTGTTGGTAGCGAACCTGGCACTCCGTGTCCTCCGTGAAACGCTCTCGCTTCTCTGCGAGAAAAAACCTTTTCCAATGCTTCTGCAACGCACAAAAAAAGGATGCCGTCACTCGGAAGAGGCTCGGGTGCTTTCGTTAGGCACTACTTCAGGGACGGTGCCAACCAGGTGAATCCCCTAATTTTAGCGGAACCCCCAGCAAAGAATCATCATGAAAAGTAGCCTGCTGCAGATGCACAACATGGGCATCGTTGTTGCGTCGCTCGACGACGCCGTTTCGTTTTTCACGGAGATCGGCCTGGCCCTCGAAGGCCGTATGCGCGTGGAAGGCCCCTGGGCCGGCCGCGTGACGGGCCTCGGCGATCAATCGGTGGAGATCGCCATGATGGTGACCCCCGACGGGCAGAGCCGCCTCGAGCTGTCGCAGTTTCTGACACCCGCCCCCATTGCCGATCATCGCACCGCTCCCGTGAATGCGCTGGGCTACCTGCGGGTGATGTTCCGCGTAAGCCACCTCGACGAGCTGCTGGAGCGCCTCGCGCGGCGCGGCGCTGAGGTGGTAGGCGAAGTGGTGCAGTACGAGAACGTATATCGCCTGTGCTACATCCGCGGGGTGGAAGGCCTGCTGATCGGGCTGGCGGAGGCGATCGGCGGGGCAGCAGAGGGAGAAGTGGAACCGCAGAGGGCGGGATAGAGCGGGAGTGCGCGTCGTGAACGGCGCAGCAGCCGGTCAGTGCCCAAGCGTTTGATTTTTCGTCTTCTTAGTGCGCACCGGCGCGACCGAAGGTCATACGAAAAGGCCGCTCCAACCGGGGCGGCCTTTTTGATATCGTCGCTTCGCGCAACTACAAACTACAAACTACAAACTACAAACCACAAACTACAAACTGCTCTCCGTCTCCGGTTTACGATGCACCGGGTTTCTACGGATGACGCGGGCTTCGTTGTAGTCGCGGGCGAGGTCGGGGTACTTGCTGCGGAGGCCGCGGATGACAGGATCGATCTTCTCGGCCAGCAGCTTGTTCACCTCGGTGAAGCCGGTGGAGAGGTCGCGGGTGTTGCCCTTGCCGTCGGTGATGGCCACGGTGGGCGCCTGGGCCTGTTCTTCGTAGCGGCCCTTGTTGGCCTCGAGGTTGGCGATGGCGTCGTCGCTGAGGCCGTAGTCGGCCAGCTCGGTGCTATAGCGGCGGGCGGCGGCGAGGTAGCGTTCGGCGAGTCCGGGCAGCTCGCCGTCGCGCACGCGGGTGTAATAGGAGTCGGGGCGGTCGGTAAGTGCGCGGAGTTCGTGGTTGTCGGTGTCGTTGGCGAATCCCAAGAGCACGTTGCCCACTTCCTGCAGGGCCGTCGTGAGCAGTCCGGCCGCGCCGCCTTTGCTGTCGGTGGCGCCTTCGGAGCCGGTAAAGCGGGCGTCGCGGGTGCGGGACAAATTCGCCTTGATCTGCCGCATGCGGCCGAAGTGGCGCCGCAGGGCGGGGACGGAGTTGATGGTGCTTTCGTGGCGCAGGGCAATGCTGTCGACGCGCTCCAGCATGTTGTACTGGGATTCCTGCTTTTTGGTAAAGGCTTTTGCTTTTGCCATGTTGAAAAAGGATTTAGTGAGTTAAGAAATAAAACCTTGTTTCCAATGGGTGCGGTGGTGCCTTTCGCAGGTGGTTTAGTAGGTAGCGCGTCCCTACCGGAAGCGCTACAGTAAGGTAGTGACAAATTTTCGGTTGCGCAAAACCGGTTGCGTTCCCGGAGGCTCTGTTAACCGTTTTTCGGGGTCTAAGCTCTTGACAATCAAGAGGCTAAAAAATGAAAAATTTACCCGTTGCAACCCCACTTTATGACACGGTGACAACGATTTATGACAGGGAAGCAGGTGCAGGTGCCGTTGCAAAGTCGTTTTACCCCGTTGTAGGTGCGTCGTGCCCGGTTGCAGGATGGACGGATGCCTTTGCAAGTACGCTTTATGCGTTTGCGGGCCGGTTTTATGCCATTGTAGCAGTCGATTGGGCATTCGCGAACTGCTCAAAGGCCTTTGCAGGTGTGACGAATGGCCCTGCGGGCCGGGCGGATGCTTTCCGGGCTGGGGCGGATGCTTTCCGGGCTGGGGCGGATGCTTTCCGGACCGGGCCGGATGCGATTGCGGGGTTGTTGCATGCGTTTGCAGGCGGGCCCCATTCTGTTGCAGGCGTGTTCCGTTTCATTGCGGGGAAGGAGAGCGGGTTCGTGGATGGAATGTGGGTAGGTGTGATTGGCGCGATAGTAAGTGTGAACGAGGCGCTCGGAGAAGTGTAGTAGTTGTGGGGCTTTGCGGGTCGGAGGAAGATGTCGCAATTGCAGGAGGGCGTGAGGGCCACGATGCAGCCGGTGTTTGAGTGCCTAGCTACATTATATGCCGGCAAAACAGTTTATATTATTATCTTTCTTCCCTAAGGCTGCCACCGCGGAAAGTCCTGGCTGTTGTGCACCATCAAAACCAACTTTATGAAGCATGTGACTTTGGCTGTATTGGGCTTATTTATTTTCTTTACGGTTCGCTCGCAACAACTGACACTAAAGGAACTGGTTCAGATCAGGACGAGCGAAATGGTTACGCTCAACAAATTTTTTGTTAGTAAAGAGTGGGAGTTCATTGAAGCGAAGAAGTCAAAGCCCATTACGGTATTCGGGTATTTCGGTAAAGACCGGAGCCAAGGCCCGATATCGCTAGTCGGATTCGGTACGGAGTCTCATTTGTCCGAAAGGGCCGTTACTTTTTTCACTATGGATAAGCCCTATTTCCTGATGCTTTTGAAGCAACTACAGGCAAGCCCAGGAGGGATTGTCAAAACGGTCACTAAGGGTACTAAAACGATCGATTTTTATGTAGTAAACAATTCAGTAGTCGGCAATAAGAGAAATCAAGAGCAACAGCCGGATAGGTATACGTTTGAAATTTACTCGATGGCCGACTTTAAATCGTTGTTTGAGAAGCTATAGTCTTGTAATGACATTCAAGTTTAGTCCGTCGCATAGCTAATGACGTTGCACTAGGTCTTCGAACATACTAAAGACCTAACTTTCCTCTCGGTCACAGCGCAAAGCCTTGGTCGTTGTATGCAATTGCCAGAGCATCATTCATTCCAAAACCAAACCACATATTATGGGACAATATACTGACCTGCTTTACAGTGCTAACATCAATTCAATTGCCTCGACTGTAAAGTCCATATTGCAACCTCTAAAGAGTTTCGGATTCACTCCGACAAATGACCCGGATGAGATTTTCGGATCTTTTTCCATTCTACTTGGACAGCGGGCGCAAGCTGCAATGTTTGGAGGCGTTACAAAGGGAAATTATCTGCTAGATACAGGTGTTAATGTATATAATGCGATGTACGAAGAGTGTTTTGTTACACAGACGCAATCATACAAATTGGACTTGCCGTTATTTGTATTCACTGCAATGTATTTAGAATCACATAATAAAAGGGACAGTCTAAAAGTGGCAGATTCTAATCTGAAACAAGAATTTTTTGAATGTATTTACGATACATGCCATAATAGCTATCCCCAACAATGCAAGTTTGACCGTTATCGTTCTGTCGAAGTGCTGGAAACGTTTCTTTTATTCCTTTCAAAGAAGTTCGGAAATTGAAATAGTCTTACAATTCACAAAGACATATGACATCGGTTTTCCTGCTTTTCATTCTTGTCAAAAGGGACAACTTCTTTTACAGCATCCTTCCTGACGGCTAACAATATTGAACTACGTCGATTTATATAACCGTCTTTAACTGATTTGCTTAACGCTGATTACTGAAGTTTCTCCTCGTTATCATTCTGTTTTTGGGTCGAGCTGGCCATGCGCAGGTGATTGATTTCTCCCGGGCGGAAATTGACTCGGCGCGTGAAGTTCATTGGGAACCTATGGTGCGGGCCGAAAAAAAGGTAGTGGTGGCTAAATTGGGTATCGACACGCAAGGGTTTACCGTACAGTTTTCTAAATTTCGATGGGATAGCGGGTCTTCAACGCTCATGGTAGAAGGCACAGTCTACTTCGCGGCCAGTAAGCTTTCAGACGATCAAAGGTTAGGAGGCGCTTAGCTATCGGTCGGGACAGTTCAAGCCGGCAGGGTGCATTTAATTCAGAAGATTGGTGTTTCCGCGCTCAGTGGGCCTGAAGAAGGGATATTCAAGGCAGTGGTCCGGTTAAGAAAGGGAGAACAATTGATCTTGACGGTCGCTGATTCCTATTTCCTTCAATCCTATGATCCGCGGAAATTAACGCGAAAAGCTTCAACGCATTAAAGGGCCGCTCCATCCGGAGCGGCCCTTTTGTTTTATCAATCACATCAGACATCAGACATCCGACATCAGCGATCTTCCTACCATCCATCTCCATCCAGCATATTCCCTAATCCACCCAACACGCCTCCTTCTTCTTTCCGTCCGCCCACGGAGCCGAACTGCAGGATGCGGCTGGCCAGGCGGGAGATGGGCAGCGATTGGATCCAGACCGTGCCCGGGCCGCTGAGGGTGGCGAAGAAGAGGCCTTCGCCGCCGAAGATGGTATTCTTGATGCCGCCTACGAACTGGATGTCGTAGTGGCAGGAGGGGGTGAAGGCTACGATACAGCCGGTGTCGATCTTGAGGGTTTCGCCGGGATTGAGGTGGCGCTCCAGGATGTGGCCGCCCGCGTGCACGAAGGCCATGCCGTCGCCCTCGAGCTTTTGCATGATGAAGCCCTCGCCGCCGAAGAGGCCGGTGCCGAGCTTGCGCTGGAACTCGATGCCCACGCTCACGCCGCGGGCGGCGCAGAGAAAGGCGTCCTTCTGGCAGATCATCTTGCCGCCGAGGCGGAGCAGGTCGAGCGGGATGATCTTGCCGGGATAGGGCGAGGCGAAGTACACCTTGCGCTTGCCGTGGCTGTTGATGTTGGTGTACGCGGTCATGAAGAGGCTCTCGCCCGTGAGCAGGCGCTTGCCCGCCGAGAACAATTTGCCCATGAGGCCCTGGCTCTGGGCGCGGCCGTCGCCGAAGATGGTCTCCATCTGGATGCCGTCGTCCATCATCATAAAGGCGCCGGCTTCGGCCACCGCCGTTTCGTTCGGGTCGAGCTCGATCTCGACGCATTGCATTTCTTCACCGATGATCCGGTAGTCGATTTCGTGGGAAGTCATGTGGGAAAGTTTATAGTTTATAGTTTATAGTTTCCGGTTTCTGGTTTCCGGTTGGCCCCTTGTGTCCGTCATTGCGAGCGAAGCGAAGCAATCTGTTTCACGACCAGTCCGCGGCCAAGGGGCAGCGGAGCCGGCGAGGGTAGGCTTGCCCGCCCGGCTGACGCCAGTCGGACGGGCTTCGTCAGCCGGCGCTTCACGCCGTCCTCCTCGCAATGACGGGACGGTATGGGGCGCTTCACGCCTCACGCCTCACGCTTCACGCTTCACGCCTCACGCCTCACGCCTCACGCCTCACGCCTCACGCCTCACGCCTCACGCCTCACGCCTCACGCC
>NZ_SKFH01000033.1 GCF_004343705.1 Flaviaesturariibacter aridisoli | reverse complement strand
AGGGGGCGTATCTTTGCGGCATGCTTATGAGCTGGGGCCTTGCCCTTTTCGTCGCCTTTTGTGTGGTTGCGGCGATCCAACTGTATTATTACCTGTACTTCTTCCGCCGTGTCGGCACCTGGAAGCCGCGCGACCGCGAGGTGTCGCGGCAGCACCCCGTGAGCGTCATCATCTGCGCCCGCGATGAGGACGAAAACCTCGTGCGCCACCTGCCCGGCGTGCTGCTGCAGCAATACCCCTCCACGCGCGAGGTGGTGGTAGTCAACGACAACTCGCTCGATGACACCCGCTATGTGCTCGAAGATTTTCAGAAAACCTATAAAGACCTGCACATCGTGGAGCTGCAGCAGGAGGCAAAGCTCATCGCCGGGAAGAAATACCCGCTGTCGGTGGGCATCAAGGAAGCGAAGCACGAGCTGCTGCTCCTCACCGACGCCGACTGCGTGCCCGCCTCGGAGCACTGGATCTACCGGATGCAGGACGCCTTCGACGACGGCATAGAGGTCGTACTCGGCTACGGCGCCTACCACCGCCAGAAGGGCTTTCTCAACAAGGCCATCCGCTTCGAGACCTTCCACACCGCGCTGCAATACTTCGGCTACGCCCTCGCAGGCCGCCCCTACATGGGTGTCGGGCGCAACCTGGCCTACCGCAAGGGCACTTTCTTCCGCCACAAAGGCTTTTCCAGCATCAACCACATCCCCTCCGGCGACGACGACCTCTTTATTAATAAGGTGGCCACGAAAGACAACACCGCCGTGGTGATCGACCCCGAGGCCTTTACCCTGTCGCGCCCGAAACAAAGCTGGAAGGAATGGCGCCGCCAGAAGAACCGGCACTATTCCACCGGCAAATACTACAAGCCCGCCATCAAGTGGCTGCTCGGCCTCTACACCCTGAGCTTTGTGCTGTTCTACCCGCTGCTCGCTGCCTCCCTCGTCCTGTTCGACTGGCGCTGGCCGCTCATCCCGCTGGCCCTCCGCTGGATCAGCATCGGGGTGGTCTGGAGCAAAGGCATGAAGAAGCTCGGGGAAAAAGACCTCTTCGCAGGCTTTATCTTCTGGGACATCTGGCAGTTTTTCTACTACATTCTTTTTGCGCCGGCGGTGTGGAAGAAGCCGAAGAAGATGAGTTGGTAGCACGCAGATCACGCAGGCAATAGAACAGAAGCCCTTCGCTTGGCGAAGGGCTTCGGTCATTGCGCCTCGGGCCGCCCTATCTTTGCTCCGCATGGACATCTTATTAAAATACTTCTCCGACTTCACGCCCCGGCAGCTCGAACAATTCGGAGCCCTCGACGAGCTTTATAAAGACTGGAACGCGAAGATCAACGTCATTTCCCGCAAGGATATCGACAGCCTCTACGAGAAGCATGTCCTGCACTCGCTCGCCATCGCGGCGGCCTTTCCGTTCCCCGACGGGCTGGAGATCATCGATATCGGCACCGGCGGCGGCTTCCCGGGTGTGCCGCTGGCCATCTTCTTCCCGAACGTGAAATTCCACCTCGTGGATTCCATCGGCAAGAAGCTCAAGATCGTCGAAGCCGTTAAAGAGGCCCTCGGGCTCGACAACCTGACCACCCAGCACAGCCGCGCCGAGGAGGTGACGAACCGAAAGTTCGACTTCGCCGTATCGCGCGCCGTGGCCCCCTTGGGTGACCTGCTGCGCTGGAGCAAGCCGCTGCTGCGCAAGGGCCAGTTTACGGTTAAAGAGGGTGATGGCCGCGAAACAGTGTACCGCTCCGGCCTCGTGTGCCTCAAAGGTGGCGACCTCGCCGAAGAGATCAACGCCACCGGCACCCGTCCCAAGATGATCGAGCTCAGCGACCTTTTCGAGGAGGAGTGGTTCCGGGAAAAGTACATTGTGTACGTCTCCTAGTTTACTGGTTTATTAGTCGACTGGTTTATTGGGAAAGCCTGTTCCCTGCCAGCACTTACGGTACGGCCTTACAACCCTTCACAACCAGCAAAACCAGCAAAACCTTCAAAACCTGCTTCTCCGCTATCGTTTGCGTGGTTTCCCGCTGTTTTCCTCGTTTTTGGCTTATTTTCGGCCCCTAAAATCAAAGAATAAAGATGGCTGAAGTGATCAAAATGCCCCGCCTGAGCGACACGATGACCGAAGGCGTGATCGCCGCCTGGCACAAAAAGGTCGGCGACACCGTGAAGAAAGGGGAGATCCTGGCAGATATTGAAACCGATAAAGCCACCATGGAGCTCGAAAGCTACAAGGAAGGCACCATCCTGAAACTCGGCGCCGACAAGGGCGGAAAGATCCAGGTAGACGACCTGCTCTGCATCATCGGTGCGCCGGGTGAAGACATCAGCGGCCTCGAAGGCGGGCAACCGCAGAACCAGCCCGCCGCGCAACCAGCAGGGGAACAAGGCCCTGCGCAACAGCAGGGCAACGCTCCCGCAGCCGCTCCGGCCGCTGCGGCAACCGCAACTCCCACTGTAGACGTTTCCAAAATGGAAGAAGTGGTGCTCATGCCCCGCCTCTCCGATACGATGACCGAAGGCGTCATTGCCTCCTGGCACAAGAAAGTGGGCGACACGGTGAAAAAAGGCGACGTGCTGGCCGACATCGAAACCGACAAGGCCACGATGGAACTCGAATCCTACAAGAACGGCACCCTGCTCTACCAGGGCGGGCAACCCGGCGAGAAAGTAGCCGTAAACGACCTGCTGTGCATCATTGGCGAAGAAGGCAAGGTGGACGTGAATGCCATCGTAGCCGCAGCCAAAGGCGGCGGTGGAACAGCGAATAACGAACAAGGCTCGCCCGCCGCAGCTTCGGCGCAGGCGGGAACACCGGCTAAGGAAGAAAAGGCACCAGAAGCCGCCCCGGCCCAAACCGGCGCCTCTTCGGATGGACGTGTAAAAGCCTCTCCCCTCGCAAAGGCCCTCGCCAAAGAAAAAGGCATCGACCTTTCCCAGGTGGCCGGCTCCGGCGACGGTGGCCGCATCGTGAAGAGCGACGTTGACAATTTCAAGCCGCAGCAAGCAAGCCAACAGCAGCCGTCAGCCCAACAACAAACCACAAAAAACAAACCCCAAACTTCTTTCGTCGCAGGTGAAGAAGGATACGCCGATACCAACGTATCGCAGATGCGCAAGGTCATCGCCAAGCGTCTCGGCGAATCGAAATTCAACGCCCCGCACTTCTACCTCACCATGGAGATCAACATGGACGGAGCGATGGAAGCCCGCGCGAAGATGAACGAGGTAAGCGACGTCAAGATCTCCTTCAACGATATGGTGGTGAAAGCCGCCGCGATGGCCCTGCGCAAGCACCCGGCCGTGAACAGCAGCTGGATGGTCGACTTTATCCGCACCTACCAGCACGTGCACATCGGCGTGGCCGTGGCTATCGAAGACGGCCTTATTGTTCCCGTCATCCGCTTCGCCGACCAGAAGACGCTGTCGCAGATTGGCGCCGAATCGAAGGAGCTCGCCGGCAAGGCCCGCAACAAGAAACTGCAGCCGAACGAATTCACCGGCAACACCTTCACCATCTCCAACCTGGGCATGATGGATATCGAAGAGTTCACCGCTATCATCAACCCGCCCGACTCGGCCATCATGGCCGTTGGCCGCATCAAGGAAGTGGTGGTGCGCAAGGGCGACGGCTTCGGTGTAAGCAACGTCATGAAAGTGACCCTCTCCTGCGACCACCGCTCGGTGGACGGAGCCGTGGGTGCCGCCTTCCTGCAAACCTTTAAGAAGTTCCTCGAGAACCCGGTGACCATGCTGGTTTGATGCCTGATGCAGGACGTCGGATGCCTGATATTAAAAAGCCCCACACCGAAAGCGTGGGGCTTTTTGTTAGTTAACGCTACCCGGCCCGGCGCCTTTCCGCACGCGGAAGTAATTTCCTTTTTCTGCCGACTCCTGGAACAACAGTGAGGTATTCGGATCGACCAGTACTTTGATCCCGGACCGGTTACCGGTTTCCAGCTTAATAGTGGTTTGCCGCTCCGACACCGGGATCCTGTGGAGCGTGAGCTTGCCGGAATTGTCCAGCAGGCCGACTTCCAGCGTAAAGGAAAAGGGCTCACGCGTTTTTTGCGCTACCTCGATCAGCACTTTCCCCTCCTTGACCTTTTTACTAAAATACAAGGAAGGAATACCCCCCCGGTAGAGCCATTGGTTGAAGAAGGTATCCATCGGCTTGCCGCTCACTTCGGAGGCGATCCGTTGCAGGTCGCGCGTTTCGGCATTGCTCCCTTTATAAGTTTCGTAATATTTCCGGATGATCGTTTGAAACGCAGTGTCGCCCACTTCCTGCCGCAGCATGTGCAGCACCCAGCCACCTTTGTCGTAGCTGTTGGCGTTGAGCAGCGACATCAGGTTCTGCGTCGAATCCACCACCGCACGCGTGGGATTGGCCGCTACGAAACCGATGATCTTCCGGCGGTCGTCCTGCAGCCGCTTCCGCATGCTGTCGGTGCCGTATTTGTGCTCGATGTACAGGTTGGTGAAATACGTTGCGAAGCCCTCGCTGAGCCAGAGGTGCGCGAAGCTTTTCTCCGAAGCCATGTCGCCGAACCACTGGTGCGCGATCTCGTGGGCAATGACGTCTTCCCACTTGCGATCGCCGGTAACGCTTTCCTCGGCATAAAAGATGGCCGAAGCATTCTCCATGCCGCCGAAGATGGTCTTCGACTGCACATTGGCGAGCTTGCTGTAAGGGAAGGGCGCGATGTAGCTGCTGAAGAATTTGAGAATGGAGGGCGCCACGGCGTAATCATAAAAGCCCTTGCTGCTGTCCTGCGGGTACACCCAGGCGGACACCGGTATGCCCTGCGGACTATCCTCAAAGGTCTTCACCGCGAAGCGCGCCGCGCCGATGACCATCACTTTGGTAGGCTGTGGCGTACGCTCCACGTAGTAATAATGACGCGGACCCGCGGCCCATTTTTCCGGGTCGTCGGCATCCTTGTCCTGCTCCGCGGCGCCATTGGAGATCACGGTGTAGGGCGCCGGAACGGTCACGCGGAACTCGAAGGAGGCTTTATCGTCGGGGCGGTCGTTGCAGGGGATCCAATGGTGCGCGCGGTTGGGCCAGTTGTCGGCGAAGAACGTTCGGTCACCCCATTTGTTTTTCGAGATGATGAGGCCGTCGGCGGGTATGCCGCTGTATCTGACCTGGAAGCGGTAGGCGTCCTGGTTGTTGATGCCTTCTTTTAGTTCCACGAGGATGCGGTCGCCTTCCTGTTTCCAGGAAGCTACGTTATAGCCGTTGAACTGCTGTACCGTCATGCCTTTGCCGTTGGCTTTCTTGCCCACGAGATCGAGAGCAAAGGAGCGGTTGCCGCCGGGGAAGCGGATGTCCAGGTACGTCTCCCCTTCGATCCGGTCGGTGCTGTCAAACAGCCGGATCGCGAACGCGTAATGCTGCACATCGATATCCTGCGCCGTCACCAGAAGGGGCAACAAGAACAACAGCGAAAGAAGCTTCTTCAACATACCAGAAAGGTAACCTTAAATCTGACATCCGACCCATCCCCGCCCCTTCCCTAAGGAAAGGGAGATCGTTCCCGTCAAACCAGACATCCGACATCCTACATCAGACATTCCCTCCGAGGCTCTCGAGAAGGTCCACGACCTTCTCCCGCCTTAGGATAACGTACCCGATCCGGTCGTTGGAGATGCCTTCGCGCAATTGGTAGGAGAAAGAAAGCTGGTCGTTCTCCACGGTCGTTTCGAAATACTTGAAGGCGATGTTGGGGTACCCTCTCAGATCCTCCCCGATCTCGTAGAGGTGGGTCGACAGGATGAACAGCGAATTGTGCATCTTCACCAGCCCCTTAATCACTGTCAGCGAGCATTTCATCGCGTCCTGCATGTTGGTGCCCTTGAACAGCTCGTCGATGAGCACCAGCCATTTGCCCCCGTCGTTGATCTTGACGATGGTGTTCTTGATGCGCTGCACCTCATTGTAGAAATACGATTCGCCTTTGACGATGTTGTCGGTCACATTGATGTTCGACAGCAGGCCGTCGAACAGGGTGAGGCGCATGTGCGCGGCCGGTACGCCCATACCCAGGTGGGCCAGGTATACCGCGGCGCCCGTGGCCTTGATCAGGGTACTTTTGCCCGCCATGTTGGCGCCGGTAAGGAAAACGAAGTTCTGCGCCGGGTCCATCAGCAGGTCGTAGGCCACCGGCTGCCGCAGCAGCACGTGGTACAATCCCTTGCTGTGCAGCTGTGGCTGGCTGCCAGCCACGAATTCGGGGAACTGCAAACCGAAGCGCTGCATGGCCAGCGCCATCGAATGCCAGGCCTCGAGGCGCCCGAAGATGTCGATGAGCTCGAGCGTGCGGCTTTTATAGGCCCCACGCAGGTAATAAGCGAAGTACAGGTTCTCCTGTATGCTGAGCTTTTGCTTCGGGTCCAGCGCGGCCAGTTCCGCCAGGGGCTTCTCGCGCAGCAGGGAATCGATGCGTTCCAGGTGCGCGGCGAGCTGCCGCGGCAGCTCGGTATTCTGGAGCAACCCCAGCAACACCTTCAGGCCGCGGTAGAAATCGGCAAAGTGCATCACCGAGTACCGGACCATCGAGTAGTCGCCGCTGTTGAAAAGGCGGTACGTAAGGGCGCTGACCTTATTGTGGCTGCTGGAGATAAACCCAAGCTGGTAGTCGAAGAAGCGGTCGATCACGTGCATCGTGCCGTTGGAGATCTCCTTCGGCCACTCCGCCGCGCGTTCCATCAGTGTGCGCAGGATGCGCTGGGTACCGCGGATCTTTTCAATATCGGACAGCGGCTCGCTGAAAAAATGGCGCAGCCACTCCTTCCCGACGTTCGTCTGGGTGAAGTTGAGCCGGTGAAAGATCGAGTACTCCTCTTCCGGGTGAAAGATGGCCAGGTCGTTGAGCGTTATTTGGTCTACAAGCATAGATTCTGTTTAGCCCATCCCCTAACCCCTTCCCGAAGGGAAGGGGAACAGAGGCGGTTTCAAACTCCCTTCCCTTTGGGAAGGGTCGGGGATGGGCTACCGGTCAAAGCGCAGCCGCTGCCCCATCTGAGATTCATTCCACAGGCCGTTTGCATAAACTTTATGGCCGTTTACGAAAGTATGGGTGATCCGTGCCGGGAAACGCATCCCCTCGAAGGGGCTCCAACCGCAGGTATAGTGCAGGCTCTCCGGCGTCACATCGGTGTGGGCGGTGAGGTCCACGATCACCAGGTCGGCCCAATAGCCCTCGCGGATATAGCCGCGGTCTTGGATTCCGAAGCAATCGGCCACCGCATGGCTCATCTTGCGGACTACCGTTTCCAGCGGAATGCGGCCCTCCTGATAATAGTGCAGCATCAGGAGCAGCGGGTGCTGCACCAGCGGCAGGCCGGCGTGGGCGTGCTCGTAGGGACCCGTCTTTTCCGAGCGCAGGTGCGGCGCGTGGTCGGTGGCGATGACGTCGAGGCGGTCGTCGAGGAGGGCCGCCCAGAGCGCCTCGCGGTGCTGCGGCGCCTTGATGGCGGGATTGCACTTGATGTCGTAGCCGTGCTGCGCATAATCGTCGGAGGTAAAGTGCAGGTGGTGCACGCACACTTCCGCCGTGATCCGCTTTTCGGTAAGTGGCAGCATGTTGCCGAACAGCTGCAGTTCGCGCGCTGTAGTAATGTGCAGGATGTGCAGCCGCGTGCCGTGCTTCTTGGCCAGCTGCACGGCCTTGAACGACGACTCGAAGCAGGCCTCCTCGTCGCGCACCAGCGGGTGATCGGAAGGCGTAAGCTCGCCCTTCTCCGCCTTCAGCCGCTCGTAGTTGGCTTTGATAATCGGCTCTTCCTCGCAGTGCGTGGCAATGAGCAGCTCGCTGCCGGCAAAGACCCGGTCGATGCTGAGGTAATTATCCACCAGCAGGTTGCCGGTGGAGGCGCCCATGAAGATCTTGACGCCGCACACATCCTGTTTCTTATCGTTGGTACGCAGCACCTCGTCTACATTGCTGTTGGAGGTGCCCATATAAAAGGAGTAGTTGGCCAGCGAGCTGCGGGCGCCAATGGCATATTTTTCTTCAAGCAGCTCCTGCGTAAACACCGGCGGCACCGTGTTGGGCATCTCCATGAAGGAGGTGACGCCGCCGGCTACTGCTGCCTTGGCTTCGGTATAGATCGTGGCTTTGTGCGTCAGACCCGGCTCACGGAAATGCACCTGGTCGTCGATGGCGCCGGGGAGCAGGTGCTTGCCCGTGCCGTCGATCTCTTCGCAGGCAACGTCGCCCACTTTCAGCGCGCTGCCGATCTTTTCGATGCGCCCCCCGCGGATCCATACGTCCTGCGTCACGATGCGGCCTTCGTTGACCACCTGTATATTCCGGATCAGGTAATTTTTTTGTAGCATTGTCCCTTATTAAAGCTTGGTAATGCAATATAAACAATGCCTCGGTGCGGCCTTCGTGCTGCTGCCGTTCCTCTCTTCGGCCCAGACCACCTACCTGCCGCAAGACGCTCCCGAAAACACACTCCTCGAGCGCATGGAGATCAAGGCGGGCCACGATTCGGTGCTCAACTTCTCCACCGCGAAGCCCCTCAGCCGCAAACACTTCATCCCCGCCCTGCAGCGCCTCGACTCCACGATGATGACGCCGGTGGACCGCTATAACCTCTATCTCGCCAAGGTGAACAACCTGGAATGGGTAGCCGAGCCCTGGGAGAACTATGCGAGCCGCAAGCCCATTCTGAAAAACTTCTACCGCACGGCAGGCACGCTCTTCGAAGTGCACAGCCCCGACTTCTTCCTCGCCGTCAATCCCGTGTTTCAATACACGGTGTCGAAGGAGCAGGACAACGACCGCCACCTGTTTCTCAACACGCGTGGCTTTTCGCTGCGCGGCCGCATTGCCAACAAGATCGGCTTCGCCGCTTACGTGACCGACAACCAGGAGCGCGACCCGCTCTACGTGCAGCAGTTCACCGCCGAGCGCAATGCCGTTCCCGGCGCGGGCTTTTACAAAGACTTCAAAGGGAATGGTGGCGTGGACTACTTCGACGCGCGGGGCTATGTAACCTTCAATGCCACGAAGTACATCGACATTGCGTTCGGTTACGACAAGAACTTCATCGGCGCCGGCTACCGCTCGCTGTTCCTGAGCGACTTCTCCGCCCCCACCGTATTCCTGAAGCTGAACACGCGCATCTGGAAGTTCCAGTACCAGAACCTGTTCATGGAGCTCAACTCGGCCAACCGCCTCAATGCCGACAAGTTGCAGCCGAAAAAGTACGCCGTGATGCACCACCTCGACCTCGCCGTTACGAAGTGGCTCAACGTAGGACTTTTTGAAGGCATCGTGTTCGGCCGTACCAACCACTTCGAGTTCGGATACCTCAACCCCGTCATCTTTTACCGCTCCATCGAGCAGGCCAACGGCTCCTTCGACAACTCGGTGGCCGGTCTCGACTTCAAGGCCAACGTGGCGCACCGTTTCCAGTTTTACGGGCAGGTGCTCCTCGACGAGTTCAAGCTGTCCGAGATCCAGGCCGGCAACGGGTGGTGGGCCAATAAATTCGGCTGGCAGCTCGGCGCCAAGTACGTGGACGCCTTCGGCATCCGCAACCTCGACCTGCAGCTCGAAGTCAACCGCGTGCGTCCCTTCACCTACTCGCACAACGACTCGGTGGCCAACTATACGCACTACAACCAGCCCCTCGCCCACCCGCTCGGCGCCAACTTCCAGGAAGTGATCGGCACGATCCGCTACCAGCCGCTGCGCAAGCTGACGCTGTTTGCAAAAGCACTGACCTACTTCCAGGGCCGCGATACGGGCCTCGTGTCGTACGGCAGCAACATCTTCCTGCCCAACCCCATTCCCGATCCCAATAACGTAGTGGCCAATGCCATCCCGCACCGTACCACCGACTACGGCTTCAACGTGGGCTCGGGCTACAAGACCACCGTGGTGCAGCTGGGCCTCACGGCTTCGTACCAGCTGCGGCCGAACCTCTTTATCGAGGCCAACGGCACGTATCGCCACACAACGCAACCCTGGCCGAACAACAACACGGTCGGCTCGGGCACGTTCATCGTGGGCGGCGGGATTCGGTGGAATGCGTGGAGAAGGAACTTTGATTTCTGACCTCACCCCACCCCTAACCCCTCCCCGGGAGGGAGGGGGATGCAAAGGCCCCCGCGATGCGGGGGCCTTTGCTATTGGTTTAGGTCACAACTTCACAAATTCCACCCGCCGGTTCTGCGCTTTGCCCTCCGCGGTCTTGTTGTCGGCAACGGGCTTGGTGGCCCCTTGTCCATCGGTTTGTATGCGGGCGGCATCGACGTTGAAGGT
Organism: Flaviaesturariibacter aridisoli; assembly: GCF_004343705.1. GTDB lineage: Bacteria > Bacteroidota > Bacteroidia > Chitinophagales > Chitinophagaceae > Flavisolibacter > Flavisolibacter aridisoli. The sequence continues at coordinate 34,125 of NZ_SKFH01000033.1, read as the reverse complement.
GCTCACCAGCGCGTTCTTCACGGCTGCCGCACGGCGGCGCGAGAGGTCCAGGTTGGCGGCCGCATCGCCATCGTTGTCGGTATGACCGATGATCTTCACTTTTACCCCGGGGTTGGCGTTCAACACGGCGGCTACTTCCTTGAGCACGCCTGCCGATACCGGCTTGATGGCATCCGAATTCACATCGAACAGGATACCCGTTGTGGAGAAGCTGCCTGTGCTGAGCAGCTTGTTGCGGGTGTCGGCAGCCGCCGCCGCGATCTTGATGTTGGAGAGATAGTACTGGTAATTTTCCTGCGGCCCTCCGTAGGAGTCCAGCTCGAAGCGCAGCTGGCTGGGGCTGGTGCCGGCTTCGAGCGCGCCGGGGTTGTCGTACACTTTCTGCTGGTTGAGCCACGCACGCACGCGCGTGCCCTGCACCCACAGCGCCACGTGCACCGGCGTTGCCTGCTTGTTGAAATCGTTGAACACGGAGTGCCGCACGCCATCGCCGGAGAAGTACACGGAGCCCTTGCTGTTGTAGGTGTTCAGCAGCACGCCGTCGGGCGTCGTATTGGAACCGATATTGGGTTTCAGGTCGAGGGCGATGCCGCTTTGATAAGTGGCAACGCCGGCGGCGTTTACGGGGCTGATCGGGTGCACGAGCCATACCTGTACGATCGGCACCCGCTGATCGTCTTTGAAGTGGGCGATCAGGTCGAATTCAAGCGTATAGTTTTCCTGCAGCGCCGTATGAAACGACGACGTATACGACGTACGCTCTTTCAGGTTGAGCCACTTGCCCGCGATGCCGTCGATGGTCATCACCTCGCCGCTGCCGCTTGTGCGCCACTTGGCCGGCATTTCCCCGATCGACTCGGCAGCGAAATCTTCCACGTAAAGGATCTTGCTGCCGGGCACAAAGTCGAAGCGCGAATAGGCCTTGAGGCTGTTGCCCCGGGGCGCGGACTTCTCGGGCGTGCTCCCCGTAGCCTCGTCGGCGCGGGCGCCTGCCGGCGTGGCCACGCTGCCGCCGTCGGGGTTGCCGGCAACGGTTTGCTCCACGCTGTCGAGCGATTTGTCGATGGCTTTGTCAATCTGGTTATCGACGCGCTGCACGGTCTTGGCTTTGGCCTTGTCGGCAATTCTTTTGAGGATCTGTGCCGGCGCCGGCTGCGCAGCGAATAGCACGAACAGGAGCCCTGTCAGGACGCGGTAGGTTTGTTTCATAACGTATGGTTTGGTTTCCTTCCTTTTAAGGTAGGAAGAAAATACGCGCCTGTTCTGCCTGAGCTATCCGCAGAAATACGGGAACTCTTGTAGCACAATCATTTAGAATGGAAGATTTTTTTCACGGCTCAGCCTTGAGCAGACGCGCCCGGTCGGCTTGAAAAAGACCGTTGCTTCCAGGCCGGCGCAATTACGCGCCGCCGCCCGTAGCGATGTAGCGCTCCGCCCCGATGGCCAGGTCATAGCATTCGTAGTTGGCGGAGGTGATCAGCACCTCGAGCAGGTAATCGTTGTCGAAATGCAGGTGCAGGTCGCCCGTATCTTTTTGGATGGCAATGGACAGCAGCCGTTGCGCCTGCAGCCGGCCGAAAACCTCCTGCGCCAGGTTTAGCGGACTGCTCAGGCCAAACCACTGCCCGTGGTCGGGCGAAACGGCGATGACCTTCTGTGCCTTCAGGAGGCGCCACACCGAGTAGACGGTGATCGCGATCGACCCGGTGCAGGTAAGCAGCCAGGAATCCGATGCCTTTTCGTAAACAAAAGACAGGAGGGTGGCGTCGACAGGAATGGTTCGATCGGTAAACATGGTTGTGTAGGCGGATGCCCGGCTTTCTGCTGCGGGCGACCCCGGCAAGGTCCGCTTTTTCCGGTACGCGCAGAACGCTTCGTGGCTGGCAATGCCGTGCTGGAGCACCGCCGTACCCATGGCGGCACCGCTCAAGCCCGGCTGAAAGAAGCCCGTTGTAGAAATACGGTCCACCTGAAGCAGGAGCAGGCTCCCGATAAATACGTTCGCATGAGCATCGTTTACTTTGAAAACGTTTTATTTTTAAGGTAGCAGGAACGATGGAGGACAAGTGCCTATGTTCTTCCTGCCACAGGTCTCTTTCCCGGAACTCGATTGTTCACCCTAAACCAAATAAAATGAAAAAGCTACTCACGCTTGCCCTGCTCTCCTTCGGAATGCTGTTACCAGCCCGCCTGCATGCACAAACGTCAAGCAATCCTGCGCAAAAGCCAGGTGTTCGTACCATTGCGCGGCAGGGCGACACGGTATGGGTCATTGTCAACCCGGTGAAAGCCGACAAGCGGGCACAGTTTGAGCACTTTCTGAAAGATATCTTCTGGCCGATGGGCTATAAGCTGGAGGGAAAGGACCAGGAGGTGTTCCGGAAAACGCGGGTTTTGTTCCCGGTGAAGGCAGAAGCCAATGGCACGTACAGCTACCTGTTTATTATGGACCCGGTCGTGCGCCAGGGCGAATACGATATAGAGACCCTGTTGCGAAAAATGTATCCGGCCGACAAAGCGAAAGAGTACAATAAACTATTTGATGACAGCCTTTCCGGGGGCCAGATCTGGTATACCAGCCTGCAAACAGAGTATTAAGAAAATGTACTGCTGCTTATTGATTACTCCACGCTGTTGCCGGCGCCAGGCCCGAATGCCGGTGACCGGCAACAGCGTTTTTGCGCCTGCAAGCGTATTTCCGGGATGGATCCTTTGTGTTGCAGCAACAGGCCTGGCAGATGCCTGACCATCCGGATCAACCATTCGCGATGGTCGCTTGAAATTGCAATCTCTGTATTCTAGCTAAAGATCAGGAATCGACATCGTTCATGTTGGGCGCTGCCTATCAGGAGGAGACTACCACAATAGGACCAGCAGGCAACGGCGGGTTGTTTAGATGTCGGTGAACGACTGGTGACAGCTTAGTCAATTCAGAGTAGGTATTGTTAAAGCGAGAAAGGACAAATACCGCAATGGTGTACTTCTGGAAGTTCTGCTGGTGCTGCAGATTCTTGTCAAAGGTGAGTAATGCATCGAAACCATCTTCGAGCATCAGTTGCATTAACTGGCCATTCTTGATCCCGTTCCAACCCTTGTCGCGGACGGTATAGGTTTCGTGATCGGGAAAGTCAAGCTTCAGTCGCTTGGGCAGATTCTCATCAAGCAGCAACTTCATAGAGCTTCAACACGTTCTTAGAGGTAAGAAGACGATTGGCAACTTCCAGCAATGCAATGGCCTGCTCACGGGAAACGGTCGGAAAATCGTCAAGGAAGACTTCCAAAGAATCGCCAGCCTCTAAATGGTCAAAGAGCGTCTCAATCGAAACGCGAGTTCCCTTAAAGACAGGCGTACCCGATAAGATGTCCGGATCCACGGTGATGAGCTCTTTGAGTTCCATGGCCTAAAATTACGAATAATCGCAATAAGACCGAAGTAGCGGAGTGTTCGCCGGTAGCGCCCAACGACCAGGGCTTTGCGCCGTGGCCGAGATTGAATGTACGACCTTTTCGAATGTTTGGAGGCCATAGTGCAATAGACAATCTTGTGCGCAGACGGCAAGCTTCGGGCGTTCCAACCAACTAAGAATCGTAGAGATATCCTTTAGGTGTTCGTGTCTCTTTTGCCTGTATATAAAGTAATTTGTTTAATACCGTAGGACTCAAACAATTCGACTTTCATTTCCCTTTCCGGGAACAATAAATGTAGATTAGTCTGCCAGGCCACTTTCAAGGCATTGCCAAATTGCTCAAGTGATGCGCGAAACTGTGAATCATCACTTCCGGTCGGTAGCTTGCGGCCAAAGACCAAGGCTTTACACTTTGGCCGAGAGGAAGGTACAAATTATAACGACTGCTCGAAGGCCGTAGCGCAAAGCCGCTGTTGACGGCATTGCTTAGGAGACTGGTCGCACGTACTTCGCAAACATTAGGTTGTACCTGTCGCCAAAGGTTACTCGGGTGATGTTTTTGTACATTATCTTATCAGATCTTTCCTCGACAAAACCTTCTGCATTAAAATAGTTGATCGAAACGCTTTCAACCCCAACCGATTTTATGGTACCGATCGAAAAGCTGTCAACATTCGGCGCCTCGCATTCGACAATGACGGAAAGCTTGGCAGATTTAAGAGACTTAAAAAGCCTGCCGAAAGACTCAAGCTCAACCCGTACGTTACAACCTACTTGATCCAGCAATCCTTCTTGCTTTAAAACGTGCCTGAAGAATCGATTAGTCTTGCTACTTGAGATTCGTTGGACAATATCGACAGGAAATACCGAAAAGCCAGTTAGGTTGAATTCTTCTGAAGTCTGCATCAGCAATAAATCGTTTGATGCAGCCAAAACGAAGCCATTTATCTTATCCTCGAATTCGTCCAGCTTTCTGAATAGTTGAACAAACTTCCGGTTTCGAATGATTGCCTCTAGGTCTTTAGGAGTGTTCATAGCATTGCGGCCACCGTGCGGCCTTCTTGTCTTTTGAGTTTCCGCCTTAGAAAAAAATAAAGAAGCCAAATTACTATTGCTGCGTATGTAGTGAAACCAGCGACATTGCTAAAAGTCTCCTTTGCTTTGTCAAAACCGTACAAAACATTTGAGCCCTTCTGAATTTTCATTATTTTAAATTCACTGCCTCCCCCAAGTCGAGCTTGAATTTTTGTCCTGTGAAGCAAAGTCACTGTGTCACCGATATGCAGATTGCCAATTACCGTGGGAAAGAAATCAGACCTGTTGTCAAAAAAAAATAATGGTTCAACAAAGTTGTCAAGTTTAATTGTAATTCTGTCGTCGGTGTATTTATAATGACGGTACCTGTCCTGATAAATTGATGTGATTTTACCTGATACGGGAACCAAATTACTTTCAGTCAAAGTTGTCATGTAGGTCTGCGATATAACAACAAGTGTCAATACAAATGCAAGTCCTGGCAAAACATATTTGATATTAAACTTTTGGTTGCCTTTTATTCTCATCGTCTGCTTTATCAAATTTGAAGTGTGTTCACAGGTCGCGCACAACTCAAAGATATACGCAAGTACACGCAGCATCAAGTCGCAGACATTCCACCGCTATCGAAATCGGGATAACCGTTCACCATCCGTTCCCGCACCCGGGTCCTCCGCTGCAAAGCGACAGCCCTCCGCACAGCACTTCGCATCCTTTTCCAAAGCTGCCCAACCTGGAGAAGGTGCTCGCGGAATCCGCGCGGGCCTTCCCAAGGTGGAACAACTGCCGCCGGAATCCGCGCACCGGCTCACAAACCTGAACAGGTCTCCGCGGAATCCGCGCGCACCGTTTCAAAGTTGTGAAGGTGCCCGCGGATTCCGCGGGCACCTTCACACATTGGAAATGAGCACTTTACGAAAGAGGTGCCCCGGTTGGCAAAAAGACGGCCGCCGTTGCCGCCCGGTAATGCACATCCTGTGCAAAAGTTCCGGATGAGGGGTCATGGAAACGAGTAAAAGGTTGTCTACCTTCTGTTCTAAACCCCATCAACATGGTAACGACACTGTACTTCCAGCATCTCCAGAACGCGGAATCGGTATTGTATGCCGAACGCCTGATTGAACGCATCATTTCCAATGATCCGCTGCCCCCGCCGGTGCAACGGGCAAAGGACGACTTCACCCGTATTACCTCCGAACGCAACGTACTGGTGCAACGGGCCCTCGGCTCCCGCTACACCGACGACCTCGCCAACGGAGATGCCCGGCGCGACGAACTGACTACCTCCCTGTTCTGGCTTTGCGAAGGGTTTGCCCGCTGTGAACATGACGGCCGCCGGGCAGCCGCCGCACTCCTGCTGGAAGCGCTGAAGCCGTATAGCACCGCCGCGGAGCTGACGAAATTCGACGGCGACAAGGAAACCAAACTGATCGAAAACCTCGTGCGCGACCTCCGCGCCCGGGCCGACCTGCGCGACGCCCTGCAAACCCTTGGCCTCGACTCGCTGCTGACGGCCCTCGAAGCGGCGAACCTCGAATTCAAGCGGCTCATGGAAGCGCAGTCGGACGACGAGCTGACCAAGCCCGAGGCCAACCGCATGGTGGTGCTGCGCCGCGACTCGGCCCGGGCCTACCGCGAGCTGATGAAGCAGATCGACAGCGCCTACAACTATACCGGCGGCGCCGAGCCCTGGCTGGGCATGGTGGCCGCGCTGAACCAGATCACCGAAGAATTCATGCACAAGCTCGCACAACGCCAGGGCCGCGCCGCCGCCCAGGCGGAAACCACCCAACCCTGATACGTTCCCGTTTCGCATAAAAAAACAGAAGCCCGTAGAAATACGGGCTTCGCTCTTATCGGACGCTGCCTCACCAGGTCCCCTTGCGCGACAGCAGCAACCCGATCTTGTCGGGCTGCGCGTCGTACAACCAGTGGTACCCCGACAGGCGGTGGCCGGGGTTCGCGAAATGATCCACCAGGTGGGCCATGGTGTCGTATGCCTTGCGCGTGAGGTAGCAATGAAAGCTGCGGCCGTCGTCGGGCAGGGCGATGCCCCGGTTGTTGGGCGACGGCTCCAGGTCGAGCGTGCAGTTCACCGGGTTGATGAAGGGCAGCGCGTGCAGGTGCAACGGGCTGTCGGCACCCACCAGCTTCGTTTGGATCGCCAGTGCCAGCGCCGCCGCCTCGGCCGGGGTAAAGTCGAAAAGCCGCAGCAGGTTGTGGGGCTCCGCCAGCGGGAAGAGGCCGCCGGCCGTAATGTCTCGCAGGAACTCAAGCTTCATATACGGGAGGCGCGGGTGAACGCCTTCTTTAAGGTACACCCATTTTGCGGACGCCGCAACCTCAGGCGCAGCACGGACCCGCTGCGGCCGGCAAGCCTCCCCGACAGACAACAGCCTCCAACCAGGAAAGAAAGACTAAGTTTGATTCAAACTACTAAACCGATGATCACGTACGTGGAATTATGGAAGGCCAAACAAGCCTGGCTCGACCTGTCGCAGGAAGAACGCGGCAACTACATGAATGCCCTCGGCCCCGCCATCCAGCAATTACTGGAAAACGGCGTCCAGATCGTAAGCTGGGGCCGCAACGAAGCAGCCACCTTTAACCGGGCCGGCTACGATTACTTCGCCGTCTGGACCTTCCCGAACAGCGAGGCCGCACAAGGCTTTGAAAAGATGGTGGAAGGCGCCGGCTGGTACAACTACTTCGACCAGGTGAATGTGATGGGCACGGCCGGTAGTCCGCAGGACGTCATCGGCCAGATGATCCAGCTGTAACCGAAGCCGCGCATTAATGGATGAACCGGTTAACGGATCAACCGGTTGACCGGGTAATAATCGACGCCGCGGTACAGCACGAAGCAACCTGCCAGCAGGCGCTCCATTCGTGTCGGGCGGTGGCCGTCGGCGTCGAGCAGTTCCACGCGCAGCACCCACATGCCGGGCGTATGCGCCAGCAACAGCAGGGTAACGAGCCGCAGGGCGAGGTGCATGAAGATGACCAGCAGCGTATGCCCCGCTACGAGGTAGCGCAGCAGCCCGGGCAAGCTCCCGGGCCAGCTCCACCAGTTGATCGCCAGCAGCAGCGCCAGGGCGAGTGCGAAGTCGATCAGCGTGGCCAGCAGGCGCTTGTAGGAAGGCGCCGGCGCGCTTTCGGGACCATCGAGGTCGGCCAGGATGTCGCAGGGCTCGTCACGCATGCTTCTTCCAGCTCCAGGCGATGTAATCGGTATTCGACACCGTGGGGGCGCCCACCTGGCGCAACATGGTCACCAGCTGGCCGCGGTGGTAGGTAGCGTGGTTGAACAGGTGCTGCAGCACGTGGCCCGTTACCGACTTGTGCTGCACGCGCTTGCTATCGAGGTAGATGAATTCGTGCTGCAGCACGTGCTCGCCGGCCTTTTGCACAAACTCGAGCCACTGCGCGTCGATCTTTTTGAGCGCGAGCGCCAGGGCATCGCCGTCGCCGCCGAAGCTGTCGCTGGGACGTACGACCTTTTCCTGCAGCTGCACGCGCTGCCACCAGATGCTGGCGGCGTCGAGCAGGTGCAACAGGGTTCTTCGAAGGGAAGGGAAAGAGCTGACCAACTCGCGCTCCTGCTGTTCGGCCGGCAGCGCGCAGATGGCGCCCAGCAGGGCCTCGTTGGCCCAGGCGTTGTATTGTGCATAGGAAAGCAGCAGCTCCTTCATGGTTGTTTCGTTCTACTTTTGGGTCCGCTAATTAACGACAATTTCTATGGACATCAACATACGCCGCGCCACCCGTGAAGACTGCCCCCGCATCCTGGAGCTCGTCAAAGAGCTCGCCCTCTATGAGCGCGCCCCCGAAGAAGTGACCGTAACGGAAGCCCATTTCACCGAGAGCGGCTTCGGCGCAAACCCCGTGTGGTGGGCCTTCGTAGCCGAGGTGGACGGAACCGTGGAAGGCTTCGCGCTCTGGTACATCCGCTTCAGCACCTGGAAGGGACAGCGCCTGTACCTCGAAGATTTCTATGTGCGGGAAGAAATGCGGCGCTATGGTCTCGGCCGCGCCCTCTTCGAAAACCTCATCGACGAGGCGGCCCGCCAGGGCCTTGCGGGCATCGTGTGGCAGGTGCTGCAGTGGAACGAGCCCGCCATCAACTTCTACAAGAAATACAACGCCACCTTCGACGGGGAATGGTTCAACTGCGCTATTGACGTGAGGCGTGAAGCGTGAGCCGTGAGGCGTGAGGCGTGAAGCGTGAGCCGTGAAGCGTGAGCCGTGAAGCGTGAAGCGTGAGCCGTGAATGAAGAAAATAAAAGGCCGCCCAAAAGGGCGGCCTTGTCGCTTGTGTGTGTGTTGGTGTGTGTATGGGTGTTGAAAACAGGATGGGTGCAACCGCTCACGCCTCACGGCTCACGGTTCACGTTCTTATTGCTTTACAAAACGGGTTTGTCCGATCACGGTGCCGTCGGCGCCGATCACCTGCACCGAGTACACGCCGCGGGCGAGCGCCTGCACACCGATGGTGGTGCTGCTGCGCAGCAGGCCCTGCTGCAGTACGGGGCGGCCGTTCATGTCGATCACGCGGAGCTGGGCGCGGCCTTCGAGGCCCTGTGCCGACACGTTGAGCGTCTGGGCGACGGGGTTCGGGAACACATCGAGCTTCACCTTACCGCTGATGGCGGGGTCGGCCTGGCGCGTGGCCGTGCCGAGCGCTACTTTCAGCGTGTAGCAGGTCGTGGCGTTGTTGGCGCCGCTGTAGCCGAACACGTAGGCATAGTAGGTGCCCGCAGCGGCCGTGTAGGAGATCGACTCGCTCGTGGTGCTTCCGTTCTGCGATACGGCCAGCTGGGTGCCGGCGCTGTTGTAGAGGCGCAGGTCGTAGTCGGCGGGGAGCGTGCCCAGCGTAAGGGTGATGCTGCCGCCGGTGGTGATCACGAACTTGTAGTAGTCCACATCCGTAGAACTACCGATCGTTCCTTTCACATCGGTGTTGAAGGGAATCTGCGCAGCGCCGCTGGTGGTGCCGTTGGTGCTGTTGTCGTACGTGCCGGGGCAGGTGGGCGCCGTTACTACCGTAGCGCCGATGTTGAGGCTGTAGCAGGTAGCGCTCATGGCGCCGTTGTAGCCGAATACCTTAACATAGTAGGTGCCCGCTGCGCTGTTCGACGTAGTGATCGACTCGCTGGTGGTGCCGCCGTTCTGGGAAATGGCGAGCTGGGTGCCGGCGCTGTTATACAGCACGAGGTCGTAGTCGCCGGCGAGGCCGCTGAGGGAAATGTTGAAATTAGAGGCAGAAGCCAGCGTCACCTTGAACCAGTCCTGGTCGGTAGTGGTGGTGATGGCAGCCGAGAGGGCCGTATTCGTGGCCACGGCAGCGGCAGCCGCCAGGCTTTCATTGGGCTCATAGGCCGTTCCGCAGCCCGTACCGCCGGAGGTCGTGGTGAACTGTGCGCTCGTATAAGCACTGTTGGAGGCCGAGCAGTTCGTGCGCACGCGGTAGTCGTACGAGGTGCCTGCCGTCAGCCCGCTGAGGGAGGCGGAGGTGGTTGTTTGCGCGGTGGAAATGGCGATCCAGGTACCGCTGCTGGTGGCCTTGTAGTCTACGGCATACGAAGCGGCACCGCTCACGGCGCCCCAGCTGATCGTGGCGCTGGTAGTGGTGATGGAAGATGCCGTCAGGCCTGCGGGCGCGGCGCAGGTGCCACCCGAGGGTGCCTGGCAACCGAGCGAGGAAGCCAGCGACGCGCGGGCGCCGCCGGTTTGCAGCACGCCGTACATGCGGGTCTTCTGGCCGTTGCTGAACATCATCATGCAGGCATCGTCCACGTAGTCCATGTAGTTCATATACATCACGCCGTTGCCGCCGGAGCAGGCATCGGTGTGCGGGAAGGTGGGGCAGCCGTAGTTCTCGGCGCCCTGCAGCGGCGTGTCGCCCACAAGGTCGTCGGCGGCACAGGCCGCCTCATCGCCCCAGATGTGGCGCAGGTTGAGCCAGTGGCCCACTTCGTGGGTGGCGGTGCGGCCCTTGTTGAAGGGCGCCGACACGGCACCCGTGGTACCGAAGTAGTTGTAGCCGATCACCACGCCGTCGGTGGCGGCAGCGCCGCCGGGGAATTGCGCGTAACCGAGGATGCCGCCCTGGCCGCCCGAGGTGATCGACGGAACGACCCACAGGTTGAGGTAACTGTTGCGGTCCCAGGCGTTGTCACCGCCGGTGCTGTTCGACTTGGCGTCGTCGGTGTCGGCGCTGAAGGAGGTCTTGGTGGTTTGCTTGCGGAGGATGCCGGTGCTGGCGTTGCCGGCGGGGTCGCGTTGTGCCATACAGAAGGACACGCGGCAATCGGCTACAAGGCTCTTGAAGGCTGCGGGCACGAGGCCGGTATCGGCGTTATTGAGCTGGTAGTCTTTGTTGAGCACATCGATCTGGCTCAGGATCTGCGCGTCGGAGATGTTTTGTGCCGAGGTGTTCCAGAGCACGTGCACCACAACGGGGATGTTGTACACCGGTGTTCCGCGCAGGGTGCTGTTGGCCTGCGGTCGTGCCGCGGCTTCCTGCGTAAACTGCTCGATGGCCTGCTGGTTGCGGGCCATCTCGGGGTTACGGGCCATCTGTTGCTGGAAGTGCTGGAAGGAGCCGCAACGGCGCTGCTGTTGCGCTCCGGCGGCGAGGCCGAGGGCCAGCGCGCCGAGAACGAGTAAACGTTTCTTCATTGTGTGTGTGTAAGTGTGTGTTCGAAAAAGGGTTGGATGTCCAATATATTTTGTTTTTGTTAACAAAACGAACAAATCGTAGATCTACGTCAAAAAATAGGTAAAAGTCCTCAAAGCAGCCCGGGGCGCGGCTTTCGGCGCCCGACAATGCGTACGGGATACACAAAAGCCCTCGGGCGAGGGCAAAGAAAAAGCCGGATGCGAGGCATCCGGCTTTTTCGAAAGGTGAAAACAGATTCGATTAGTCAACCGAGTTCTTCACGCTGCTGAATACAGCAACAACCAGGATGATCGACAGCAGCACAGCGGCGCCGAGACCGATCCAGGACCACTTGATACGGTTGCTCTTGCCTTCGTCGCTGAAAGCAACGTAAGCGATCAGCACGCCGATCAGGCCGAGGAAGAAACCGAGTGCGAAACCGCCGATGCTGAAGCCTTCGCCTTCCGTGCGCTTGGCCAGCTTACCTTTCAGCGTACCGTCGGTAGCGATGTTCTTACGCAGTTGCTTCTGTGCTTTCTTGAAGCCCATGCGATCGAACATGCCGAGGTGACGGCCGGACATCTGCTCGTACTCCTTGATGCTGATCGTGGACAGGGCTTTCAGGGAGATCGCCTTACCGGTAGAACCAACGGGGATCATAATGTTGTTGGCGTTCTTCGGAACATCCGTGGGCGTAACCGAAGCGAAGGACGAAACCATCGCCAGCAGGGCGACGAAAAGGAACATAATCTTTCTCATAAAGCGTTAGAGGTTTAGGCATCTAAAATAGAGAAAAAATCGAAAAGCAAACAGATTCTTAAAATTTTATTGGTAGCCGTCGGTCTGCATGCTCTTATCGATTTTAGCCACCAGTCCCTGCAGCACTTTACCCGGACCGCACTCCGTAAAGCGGGATGCGCCGTCGCGGATCATGGCCTGCACGCACTGCGTCCACTTCACCGCGCCGGTGAGCTGGTCGATCAGGTTTTGCTTGATCTCGTCTTTATTGATGATGCCGCGCGCCGCCACGTTCTGGTACACAGGACACGAAGGCGTGTTGAAATAGGTCGATTCGATGGCGCTTTTCAGCTCCTCGCGGGCGGGTGCCATCAGCGGCGAATGGAAAGCGCCGCCTACGGGCAGCACGAGGGCGCGCTTGGCGCCGGCGGCCTTGAGGCGCTCACACGCGATCTCCACACCTTTCACGGTACCGGAGATCACAAGCTGCCCGGGGCAGTTGTAGTTGGCGGGTACCACCACTTCGCCGCTCTCCTGCTGCACCTCGGCGCAGATGGTCTCTACCTGCTCGTCGGCCAGGCCGAGTACGGCAGCCATGGTGGAGGGTGTTTGCTCGCAGGCGGCCTGCATAGCCTGTGCGCGCAGGCTTACAAGGCGAAGGCCGTCCTCAAAGCTGAGGGTGCCGTTGGCCACTAGCGCCGAAAACTCACCGAGCGAGTGACCGGCCACCATGTCGGGGCGGGCCCCTTCGATGCCGCGGTAGGCGATGACCGAGTGCAGGAAGATGGCAGGCTGCGTGATCTTCGTCTGCTTCAGGTCTTCCTCGCTACCGTTGAAGAGCACGTCGGAAATGCGGAAGCCCAGTTGCTCGTTGGCCTGCTCGAACAATTTCTTGGCAAACGCGCTGTTGTCGTAATGAGCCTTGCCCATACCGGGAAACTGCGCACCTTGGCCGGGAAAAACGAAAGCATGTTTCATGAAACAGGTTTATTGGTCTATTGGTTGATTCGTTTATTGGTAACTGGTTACCTACTGGCGCTTACATCGGGCGTCTAAAAATGCGACAGCTTCAAGAGGGCAAATGTAGGCTGTTTGGGCTTATGTCTTCTTGTCCGCGGAACGCTTCAGCTTCTTAATGTAGCCATTCAGCTTCCTGTGTATGATTTTAAGGTCGGCAATCAGCTCCTCGTATTTTTCGGTATCGATCAACTGCCGGCACTTCGCTTTCAGCAGCCAGCTTCTGCACTCCATCAACGAACCGCGGGCATAAAAGCAAAACACGACCTGTTGTTTGAAAAAATAGCGGCCATACCCTTCCGCAATGTTTGACCCGATGGAGTCAGCCGCTTCGGTCAGCTGACTCCCGATGCGCCATTTGGGGAACGACTCCCATTGTTCTACGATCGCCCATACTTTCTCTCCGAATTGCTGTGCCAGCACATACACTTCCAGTTCTTCCAGACAATACATCTTTTGAGCGAACGTATCGCCTGCCAACGAAAATTCCATGAGGAAACCCTCATGGAATTCTGTGTTTTTCCCTGAACGTATCGAACAGGAAATCGCCTGCTCAGTTACCAATAAACCAATAGACTACTAGACCAATTACGACAGGCTGGAGCCGATCAGCTTCAGGAATTCGTTGCGGGTAACATGGTTGTCGAGGAACTCGCCGTAGAAGGCCGAGGTGGTGGTGACGGAGTTTTGCTTTTGCACGCCGCGCATCATCATGCAGAGGTGCTTGGCTTCGATCACGACGGCTACGCCGAGCGGGTTGAGGCTTTCGCGCAGCGCGTCGAGCACCTGCGTGGTGAGGCGCTCCTGCACCTGCAGGCGTCGGGCGAAAACGTCCACCACGCGTGCCAGCTTGCTGAGACCGGTGATGTAGCCGTTGGGAATGTAGGCGATGTGTGCCTTTCCGTAAAAGGGGTGCAGGTGGTGTTCGCACATCGAGTAGAGCTCGATGTCCTTGACGATCACCATCTCGCTCACGTCTTCGCGGAAGCGCGCAGAGTTGAGAATGGCCACGGCGTCGAGGGTGTAACCCTGCGTGTTGAACTGCATTGCCTTGGCGGCGCGCTCGGGTGTTTTCACCAGTCCTTCGCGCCCGGTATCCTCGCCCGCCAGCTCAATGATGCGTCGGTAGGCGTCCATCATGCCCTCGGTTACGTCCTGGTCGTAATATTCTTTCTTGTGATATGCCATGTTTCGGGGTCGCTAATGCTTGGTTGCTGTAAACGGAATCTGAAATCCGGAATCTGAAATTACTCCGCCGGGTATTCCACGTAGTTGCGCGGCGTTTCATACAGGCGCAGCTTCAGGTCCAGCTGGTTGTCGATATAGGGGCGCAGCAGCCGGTAGATGACGATGGCGATGTTCTCGGCCGTCGGGTTCAGCTCGCGGAATTCTTTCGTGTCGAGGTTGAGGTTCTTGTGATCGAAGCGCTCCACCACCTGCTCCTGCACGAGCTCGGAAAGCACCTTCATGTCCATCACGAAGCCGGTGCGCGGGTCCACGTCGCCGGTGACCTTGATCTCGAGCTCGTAGTTGTGGCCGTGGTAATGCGGCAGGCTGCACTTGCCGAAGACCTTCGTGTTGAGGTCGTCGCTCCACTCCCGGTTGAACAGGCGGTGGGCGGCGTTGAAGTGCTCGCGGCGGTATACGGAAACTCTTTCTCCCATGAATAAACCTTAAACGTATAAATGTAGCGAATGGTTCGCCGGCTTCGTTAAACGTCGCCGAAATACTCTACGAAGATGCGCGGCGTTTCGTACAGCTTCACGCAATGCAGCTGCACGCCGTCGGGGAGCTGCGGCTGGATCTGGTTCCAGATGCCGATGGCCAGGTTCTCGGTCGAGCAGAACTTTCCTTCCAAAAAATCCACGTCGAGGTTCAGGTTGCGGTGGTCCACCTTTTCGATCACGTGCACCTTCAGCAGCTCGCTCAACTTCTTCACATCCATCACGAAACCGGTGTCGGTACTCGGCTTGCCCTTTACCGTCACATACAGCTCATAGTTGTGGCCGTGCCAGTTGGTGTTGGCGCATTTGCCGAATACCGCGTCGTTCTGCTCGGCGGTCCAGCTGGGGTTATATAACTTGTGCGCCGCATTAAAATGCTCTACACGCGTAAGAAATACCATCGGTCGGAAAATTTCCGCAAAGATAACCGGGAGTTGACAGTTTCCGGTTTCCGGTTACCTGGTTAAGGAACCCCGGCCGCCGGGACCGCCAGAAACCAAAACCGGAAAGGCGAAACAGGCCGGCTCCTACTTTTGCGCCATGCCCGACCTCCTGCTCTGCTCCGCCACCGCTTTCGAGATCCAGCCTTTGCGGGACCGCCTCGGTGTGTATGGCGGCCGCGTGGAAGTGCTGATCACGGGCGTGGGCCTGCTCGAGACCGCCTTCGCCCTGGCAACGCGCTTGTCGGAAGGCGCCCCCCCACTGCTGCTGCAGGCCGGGATTGCCGGCTGCCTCGATGAGGCCTGCCCCCTCGCTTCGGTCGTGGCCATCGGCTCCGACGGCATCGGCGACCTCGGCGTGCGCGAGGGCGGCCGCTTCCAAAGCACCTTCGATCTCGGCTTTGGTGATCCCGATGCGGCACCCTGGCAGGGCGGACGGCTGCCGAACGACACGGAGCTGCCCGCGCTGAGCGGACTCCCGGTGGTGAATGCCGTCAGCGTCAGCACGATCTCCACCAATGCCGACACGATCGATCACTACCGCAGCGCCTGGGGCGCCGTGGCCGAGTCGATGGAAGGCGCCGCCTTTCACTTTGCGGCACGGAAATGGAGCCGTCCCTTCCTGCAGGTGCGGGCTTTTTCCAATTATATCGGTGAGCGCGACAAAAGCCGCTGGCAGCTCCGCGAAAGCATCGCCGCACTCGACCGCCAACTCGAAACACTGATCCCTCAACTCCTTTCACTATGACACTGACCCTCGGATTCTCGCCCTGCCCCAACGATACGTTTATTTTCGACGCCCTCGTCAATGGCGGCAATGCGGGCAGCGACCTGCAATTCGAGACCGTGCTTGAAGACGTGCAAACGCTCAACGAGTGGGCGGCGCAGGACAAGCTCGACGTGACGAAACTGAGCTTCCCGGCCCTGTTCCAGAACAGCGACCGCTACCGCCTCCTCAACGTGGGCGCGGCCCTCGGCAAGGGCGTGGGCCCGCTGCTCATCGCCCGCCGCCTGGTAGACCTTCCCAGCCCCGAGCATTGCACGGTGGCCATCCCCGGCGAGAACACTACGGCAAACTTCCTGCTGCACCATGCTTTTCCCACCATAAAGCAACGCGTGCCGATGTTGTTTTCGGAGATCGAAGACGCCGTGCTCAACGGGCAGGTGGACATGGGCGTGATTATCCACGAGAACCGTTTTACCTATCACCAGAAAGGATTATTGAAAGTAGCCGACCTCGGCGAAGTGTGGGAACACCACACCAACGCCGCCATCCCGCTCGGCTGTATCGCCATCAAGCGGTCGCTCGGCGAGGACGTGGCAAAACGGGTTGAGACGGCCATCCGTGAAAGCCTTATTCATTCCTTCGAACACTACCCTGCGCTCAGCGACTACGTCAAGCAGCACGCGCAGGCGATGGAAGAGTCCGTGATGCGCCAGCACATCGAGCTGTATGTAAACAACTACACGATGGAGTTCGGCGAAGAAGGCCGCCAGGCCATCGACACCTTCGCCCGTATTTATACGGAGCAACTCGGCCAGCCGGCGCCGCGCCTATGGGAATAATTCGGGTTGCGCCCGGCCCAGCGCCTGCTGGTACGCTTTGATACAGCGGGCCGTAGCCAGCTTGTGCTCCACGATCGGCGCGGGGTAATCAGGCGTTCCGTATTCCGGCACCCAGCGTTTGACATAAACTTCCTGCGGGTCGAAGCGCTTTGCCTGCAGCTCGGGGTTGAATACCCGGAAGTAGGGCGCCGCGTCGCAGCCGCAGCCCGCCACCCATTGCCAGTTGCCGTTGTTGGAAGCCAGCTCGAAGTCGAGCAGCTGTTGCGCGAACCAGGCCTCGCCGAGCCGCCAGTCGATGAGCAGGTGCTTGCAGAGAAAGGAGGCCGCCACCATGCGTACACGGTTGTGCATAAAACCGGTGGCCGCCAGCTCGCGCATGCCGGCATCCACCAGCGGGTAGCCCGTGCGCCCCGCGCACCAGCGACTGAAGCCTTCTTCGTCGTCGCGCCAGCGGATGCGGTCGTATTCGGGCTTGAAAGCCCGCCCCGGGTTCGGGTAGTGCCAGAGCAGCTGCATAAAGAACTCGCGCCAGCACAACTCCTTTAAAAACGTTTCGCTGTGGGTTACCGCATCGCGGGCAAGCTGCCGGACGGAGATCGTACCGAAGCGCAGGTGCGGGCCGAGGCGCGAGGTGCCGGCTACGGCGGGGCGGTCGCGTGTATCATGGTAGGCAGCCAGCAAGCCGGCGCCGGGCCAGGCGACCTGCAGTAAGGTCGGTGCCCCGGTAAAGCCGAGAGTGTCCAGCGTCGGCAACGGGATTTCGGGCGACCGGTAGAAATACGGGAGCGCCTCTTCGGAAGGGAAATACGGGAGGTCGTCGGCGCGCAGGCGCGCCCGCCACTTCTTATAATAAGGTGTATAAACGAGGTACGGCTTCCCGTCGTCCTTGACCACTTCGTCGCGCTCGTACAGCACGCCGTCTTTGAATGCATGAAAGGCAATGCCTTTTTCAGCCAGGAACCCGGCTACGGCGGCATCACGGCTGCGGGCGTAGGGCTCATAGTCGGTGTTGGTATACACCGCTTCCACCGGGTAGCGGGCCGTCAGCTCCGCAAAAGCGGCGATGGGCTCGGCATGCCGCACGTCGAGCGTGCTGCCGGCCGCTGTCAGCTGCTGCTGCAGGGCGCTGAGCGCTGCGTGGATAAGGGGCATACGCCGGTCGTCGGGTTCCAGCTGCCGCAGGATGAGTGGGTCGAAAATAAAAACGGGGAGTACGGGACGGCCGGCGCGCAGCGCTTCGTAAAGCCCGCGGTTGTCGTGCAGGCGCAGGTCGCGGCGAAACCAGAAGAGGGTTATCGGGGTGGTCACTCCGAAGCAACAGCCGGCGCCGCAAATGGTTCACCGAGGCGCTCATAAAGGGGGCGGGCGCGGGTGTTGCCGTAGGTGCGGCTGCGAAACCGGGCGGCCCAGCGGATCCCCTTCAGCGCATTGGTGAGAAAGAGCTCGTCGGCGGCGAGGAGGTCTTCCATCGTCAGCGCTTCTTCGCGCACGGGGCGGCCTTCGGCAGCCAGCGTGTCGATCAGGTGGCGGCGCAGCACACCGTCGATGGCGCCTTCGGACAGCGGCGGCGTTACGATGTCGTTGCCCCGTACGACGAACACGCTGCTACGGGCGCCGTCGCACACGCGCCCCCAGGCGTTGAGCAGCAGGCATTCGTCCATGCTCGTATCGGCGGCGCGGCGTGCCGCCAGCAGGTAGGGCAGGTAGCAGCTGCGCTTCAGCGACGAAAAGGCATCGGCGGCGATGCGGGCATCGGGAAAGACCTCCACCTGCCAGCCGCGTTCGTTGAGGCCGGCGTCGGCGGCATCGAGCGCGGTCGCTTCGGCCACGAAGCCAAGGCCGCTACCATCGCGGTACACCTCAAGCCGCAGGCGGGCGGCGGCGCTGCAGTCGTTGCGGCGGGCGAGCTCTTCCAGCAGGTTTTCCAGCACGGGCTGCTGCAGCGCGGCCGCGTTGAGGCCCAGTCGCTCCAGCCCGTCCTGCAGGCGCGCCCAGTGGCGGGCGGCGAGCGGGATGGTCCCGTTGTGCATCCGCATCGTTTCAAAAAGGCCTTCGCCCCACCTGAAGGCGGGGTTGGCGGCGTCGAGCACCGGTGTGGCGGCATCGAGAAAGCGACCGTTGTGGCAAATAAGCGGCATGCTGCAAAATAAGAACGGATGTTCATCCGCCGTGCAGCGCTGCGACCACCGTTCGTGCCTTGCCTGGGCAACAGGAATTCACTCCTCCTCCGTTTATTGATCGCACTAGGTGCCCCGGCACCCGTCCAGGGCGCAGCGGGTGCGGCCGCAAGCTGTCGCGACGTTTGGCGCTCCGTCGCTGACCGGAGCGGCCCGTTCCTATCTTAGCCCGCAACAATAAACGTATGGGCACCTGGGGCTATAACTATTTCGAGAACGACGCGGCATTCGACTACATGGACGACATCGAGGAAACCGATGACCCGGTGGATATGATCGAAGACATCTTCGACGAAGCGACCGGCAGCGAATCCCTCGACGCCGACACCGGCAGCGCCGCCATCGTGGCAGCGGCCTACGTGGACCGCCAGCTGAACGGCACCCGCTACTCGGAAGCCGGCGACGAGGAGCTCCTTCCGATCGACAGCTTCTTCGACCGTAACCCCGATGTGGACCTCGCCCCCTACCGCGCCCCTGCCGTGGCCGCCTTACGTAACGTGCTCGGCGAAGCGTCGGAGCTGCGCGCCGAATGGTCGGAGAAGGAACGCGACTTCGCCGCCTGGCAGGCAACCATTGAAGCCCTCATCGGGCGGCTCGACAACGCACAGTCGCCACTGCGCTCCGTATAAATACGGGAGGCGGCGGCAGCTTCAGCACCCCGCTCCTGCCCGCCGCCGCGGCACCTGCCGCGCCCGGAGCAGTTGCCGCTCCGCCGATGCTTTCTACCAGCCCGGCTGTTTCCCGACCCGAAAGCGGGATATATTTCGTATAATCGCAATCCTCCGCTGTGCGCGGGCGCCCGGAAGGACCTGAAATCCCTACATTTGCCCGCAAGCCTCGGACGATTCAAACTATAAAAAGCCAAACCCCCACCATGACGGTCAACGACCAGCAGATCCGGGTGGCCATTGCCGACGACCACAAGATTTTCCGCGACGGGATCAAGATGGCCCTCTCCGGGCGCAACTACCTCAAGATCCTGTGGGAAGCCGAAGACGGCAAGGACCTCCTGCACAAGATGAAGATCAAGCAGCCCGACGTGCTGCTGATGGACATCCGGATGCCCGAGATGGACGGCGCCAACGCCATCTCCCTGCTCCGCAAGGAGTACGAAGAGGTCAAGATCATCGTCCTCACGATGTACGACGACCAGGAAATGATCACCAAGATGATGGAGATGGGCGCCAATGCCTACCTCACCAAGACCACCGACCCCGACGAGATCTACGAGGCCATCCTCACGGTGATGAACGACGAGTTCTACTTCAACGACCTCGTGAACAAAGCCGTGCTGCTGAAGCTGCAGTACAAGAAAAAGGTCAAGCAATACTATCCCAACACGGTGCAGTTTACGGAGAAGGAACTGAAGATCCTCAAGTGCATCGCCGAAGACAAGACCACCGAGGAGATCTCCAAGGAAGTATTCCTGAGCCCCCGCACCATTGAAACGATCCGCCAGAAGATGAAGGACAAGGTAGGCGCCAAGACCATCGCCGGCCTGGTGATGTACGCCATGCGCAACCGCCTTCTCGAATAACCCCCCGCTCCTTGGACAATATCAACGACCGCTTTTTCGACGGCCCCTACCGCGAGGTATGGCGCCGCACCATTCCCGCCGGCCTCACCGAGGCCGAGTGCGACTTCATTCAGCAATCCGCGCCGCTCGCGCCCGGCGCCCCCGTGCTCGACCTGCTCTGCGGCTATGGCCGCCATGCCCTCGAGCTCGCGCGCCGCGGACACCCCGTAACAGCCGTAGACAACTCCGCGCCCTACATCGACGAGATCCGCGGCAAGGCCACCGAAGAAGCCCTCCCCGTGGAAGCGGTCTGCGCGGCCGCCCTCGACTACCAGCCCGCCGCGGGCACCTTCGACGCCGTGCTGTGCATGGGCAACTCCTTCGCCTTCTTCCCCCCCGCAGACACCGCCCGCCTCTGTGCCGCCATCGGCCGCGCCCTGCGCCCCGGCGGCTGCTTTATCTTCAACAGCTGGACCATCGCCGAGGTGGCCCTCCGCCATTACCAGGAGCGCGTGTGGAACGAGCTCGAAGGCTACAAGTACCTCGTGGCCAGCCGCTGGCTGCACAGCCCCAGCCGCATCGAGTCGGAGCATACCCTCGTAAGCGGGCAGGGCGTGGATACCCTCCGCGGGGTAGACTACATCTACAGCCTCAACGAGCTCGAAGGCTTCTTCGAAGCCGCCGGCCTGCAGCTCGATGGCGTGTGGAGCACGCCCCGCCGACGCCCCTTCCGCCCCGGCGACGCCGTAGCCTACGTGGTGGCAAAAAAATTCGGCTAAGGGGAACCGCCTATTGTACGGCGCAGACACATGTCGTAATTTTACGATGTTAAAAAACGTAGTTGCCCGCAGCATCGCATCGGAAGATGCCGGTACCTTTGCCTTGGTTTTTTACGCAACCAATAGCTGTTTATGAAAAATCCTGAAGACCGTATCAAAGTCGCCATCGCCGACGACCATCACCTGTTCCGCACCGGCGTGCGCACCTCCCTTTCCGCTTACCGCGACATCCAGATGGTAGCGGAAGCAGAAAACGGGATGCAGCTCCTCAACCTGCTTCGCCACATCCACCCCGACGTGGTGCTCCTCGACATCCAGATGCCGATCATGGACGGACTGGCTACGCTCCCCGAGATCAAGAAGCTCTACCCCGACGTGAAGGTGATCATGCTCTCCATGCACAACGACCACTCGATGATCAGCCGCATGATGGAGCTCGGCGCCAACTCCTACCTCACGAAGGAGTCCGATTCCGAAACGATCTACCAGGCTGTAAAGACCTGCTTCGAAGACGAATTCTACTTCAACGACCTCACCAACAAGGCCCTGCTCAACCGGCTCCGCACCCGCAACGATCCCCGCGATATGGACCTCGAAGCGCCCCTGACCGACAAGGAGAAAACCATCCTGAAACTGATGTGCGAGGAGAAGAGCACCAAGGAGATCGCCGAGATGGTCGACATTTCGCCGCGCACCGTGGAAGCCATCCGCGACAAGCTCAAGGTCAAGACCGGCGCCAAGTCGATGGCCGGTCTCGTGATGTACGCCGTGAAGGCGGGCATCGTGACCCAGGACCAATAAGCAGCCAGCGCCCCGACGGGCCCAAAAAATAAAGTATTGTCCCGGCCCGCGCGCCGGGATTTTCTATGCCCCCTGCAGGTACGGAATTCTTCTTAGCGGGCTTTTTTAGATTCCCGTTAGAATGCTTAATCCGGCTAAGCCCATCTGTTTAAATATTCACAAAAACTTCTATTTTGCCCTCCGGCTTAGCCGGCCGGCACGTGCGTTGCGGCGTGCAGAAGGCCGCTAATCTAAACACCCTAATCGCCTCGAACGTGGACCATACAAAACTTGTGCACCTGGACCTGGATACATTAAAAGATATGTATGCCAGTGCCGCTTCCAAACTGAAGGAAGCCCTCCTGAACGGTACGGAATGGAATACCCTGCAGGAGTACCGGTATGATGTGACCGAACTGGAGATCGCGCTCCATAAGAAGATCCGGATGGGCGGCGGCCTGGGCCCCGCCGAAAACGAGAACCGGGCGTCTGCCGAGCCGGAGCTCCATTAGTTGTTAGCGTCGCCGGAGGCGTCCGTTCGCAGCCGGCGGTTGCGCTCATTGCGCACTTCGATGAATTCGTTGTAGAGTACATTCAGGGCACCATAGGGAGCGCCGGCGGCAACGGAGGTTTCCAGCTCCTGTTTGAGCCGCGCCAGCATCTGGTGTAATTCTTCGGTAGGGACCAGTTCTAGTTTCAAGTGGGGTAGGATTGTGTAAGGGTTCCGCAAATATGAGGCTATTATTTTACACAAAACCCTTTTCTTTACATCCACCATGACCGTTACGAAACAACAGGTGCGCATGCACTTCACCGACCTTTCCCTGCTGCGTCAATTCAAGCTGTACGTACTGGCTTACGACATCCAGGTACAGGCCGCGCACGCCGACCCCGAAGCCAACAGCGGCTGGATCGACTGCCACCTCTCCGAAGAAGAACAGGCCCGCGCCCTCCGCCAATACGGCGCCAGCCTCGACTGACTCCTGTGAACAACGCGAAGCTATCACGATCGTATCGGTAACCTATATTATAGAGAAGCCCCGGCGTACCCGCCGGGGCTTCTTTGTGTGCTAACGCGGCCGCACCGGTGTGCTGCTCCGCATGCAACATTTCACTTTACATAGGCCTGGTCAGTAGCGCTGAATCAGGACATCGGTCGGGATGTTCAGCGCTTCATGAAGCTGGCGGATCATCTCGAGTGTGAGCGTTCGTTTGCGGTTCAATATTTCACTGACGCGACTTTTCAAGCCAACCACCTTTGCAAGATCGGCCTGGTTATATCCGAGCTGCTCCATACGAAAACGAATGGCTTCGATGGGATCAGGGAGCTCGATCGGAAATTGCTTTTCCTCGTACTTCTCCACCAGGATGCTCAACACTTCCAGCTCGTCTCCTTCCGCAGTTCCCGGACGCGCATCAAAAATTTCCCCGAGGCGCGCCATCGCTGCCTGGTAGTCTTTTTTGGTCTTAATAGGTTTGATCGTCATAGGTCAAATTGTTGCGGCGTCAATCCGGTCGTATTGGCTATGGGTGCCCACGAACCGGATCCAAACCATTTGGTAAGGATAATTAATTTTCACAATGAGACGGTAATGATTGCCCTTTATGTTAAACACTACCCGGTTATCTGCAAGAATGCTGGCGCTGGGATAGTCGCGCTTGATGTCCTTAGGCCCCTTCCATGCCGCAACATCTGCTTCCTGATACCAGGCTTTAAGCTGTTGCTCGCAATCAGGGTATTTAGCCCAGAAGTCGCGTAATGTCTTTTTAGCAATAACCCGCACTGAAGGTATTTCAGCAAAAATAATAAATGTTCCCGAATTGGGAACCAGCATTTCAGAGTGGTTGCGATTGGGCATTTGGCCAAACGGCCAGAGCTTTGCGCCGGCCGGCGAAATTTGGAATTGATTCACGTTTGGGAGTCACTTCGACAAACGACGACGACTTCCCATTTTTACAGAACCTCTTCCCGCCAGCTTCAGGCGCCCATGGAATGCGGCCGTGGCTTTCTCGTTCAACGGGCCAGCACCTGCGTGCTGCTCACCAGCGCCGCCAGCCTTCCTTCGAGCGTACGCAGGCGCAGGTTGAGGGCGTCGGCCTGGGCGCTTTCGGTGTAGAGTGTTTCGAGCGACTTGAGCGTAGCGTCGGTCGTGGCGCCGCTCCCGCTGCGCCCCAGCGCGCGGGCGGCCTGCACGATGGCGCGGATCTCGTTGTAATTGTCTCCGTACAGCTTCTGGTATTCGCGAAACACTTTCTGCACGTTGCTGCAAATGTCTTTTGCACCCTTCACGCCGTCGCCGGGATAGGGCGGCAGGCGACGCGCGGTGTCAAGGCTCTCGAGCACCGGTCCGTCGAGGTACTGCAGCAGCAGTTCTTCCATGGGCCGCGTTCGCAGCGCCGCGCGCGATTCGCCGGGATGCAGCAGCAGCACGATGTCGAGCATGTACTCGCGGATGTCGAACTGCAACTCGATGAGGCGGCCGTTCATCCGCGCCACCTGTTGCTCGAAGCGCGCATTGACGCTATTCAGTTGCTCGTAGGGCGCGAAGTAGCGGCCCACGCGCTGCAGGAACGAATCCACGTCGGCGCGCTCCACCCGTTTTTCCTGCACCGCCAGGTTGCCCACCAGGGCCGCCAGCGAAGACAGCAACATGGCGCTACCCGGCCTGGGCGCCTGCACGAGTGCACCAACAACATCCGTGAAGCGTGTTTTACTGACGGTCTTCGTTTTGGCCAGCACCGGTTGCAGCGCCGACTGGATCTCGCCTTCGAGGCTGAAGCCCAGCGCCGACGACGCGGGGTTGTTCAGCGCCTGGACACTATTTCGGTAGTTGTCTTTACTCACCAGCGACTGCAGCGAGTTGAGCGAAGTAAGGGCGGCATCGAGCAGGCCGGCGGTGGCGGCAAAAGCGCGGAGCCCGGGCCGGAGTGCGGCGCTTCCCGCCGGCAGCGTATCGACGTACACGGCGTGCCGCGCCAGTTGCGCCGGCGAAGCGGGGGCCAGGAGCAGGGCGAGCAGGGCAAGCATCAGGGAGCGCATGGTGTCGGGGCCGGGCTGGTATCACACGGCTGTTACAAAGCTACCGGCGCCGGGGGGCCGCTTCCCTGTTGGTTTTCCCAACGGCAGCCCCTTTTTTTCCGGCGCGGCGGGGAGAAAAACAACAGGGGCGGGCAGAAAACCATATAGGGAGGTGGAATTGAACCGCCATGGGAAAAATCCCATCAAAAACTGTTTTTTTTCCCATACGGAGTCCAACCGGGGCCTGTAACTTTAAACTCATGCACACGATAACGCCGCCCCGATATATTGCGGTGTTCCTGGTTGCTACCATCATCGTGATCACCGCGGTGCTGGGCGTGCTGATGACCTTGCTGCTGATGAACCAGAAACGCCACCTGGCCTTCCAGGCTTCGCTGCTTGCGCTGAAGTCGGAGCATGCCCAGAACCTGCTTCGATCGCAGATCGAGATTCAGGAGCTGACCTTTAAGAATATTGCACAGGAGATCCACGACAACATCAACCTATCGCTCACCCTGGCCAAGCTGACGCTTCACCAGATGACCGAGCTGGCCCCTGTTCACAACCTGGCTGAATACGCGCAGCAGTTGATCACCGGCGCGATCAACGACCTGAGCTCCATCTCCCGCGGCCTCAATGCCGACATCATTCACCAGCAGGGCCTGTTCAACGCACTGAAAACAGAGATCGAGCGCATCCACCGGGTGTCGCAGCTCCGCATCGCGTTCAGCATCCAGGGCGACACGGACTTTCTCACCGCGCAACAGGAGCTGCTCGTGTTCCGCTCCGTCCAGGAATGCTTCAACAACATCCTGAAGCATGCACAGGCCAGGCAGGCCAGCCTGTGCCTCGAATACTCCGACAAGGCCGTCCGCATCGAAGTGGCCGACAACGGCGTGGGCTTCACGCCCGACGAAGTGGCCGCCAAGCGCGGTAAGTCGACCGGGCTGCATACCCTGCGCAGCCGCGTGGAGCTGCTGTGCGGATCCTTCACCGTCTGGTCGGCACCGGGCGAAGGCACCCGTTTACTTTTTGAACTACCAATTGGCGATACGCATGAAAAAGAACAAAACCATCCAGATCGCGCTGGCCGACGATCACGTCCTGCTCCGTAATGCTCTGGCCCGTCTTATCGGCGGTTTCGAAGGCTGTGGCGTTCTCCACGAGTCGGGCGACGGTACCGAGTTGCTCGAAAAGCTCCGCGCCGGCAAAGTGCCCGACGTGGTGCTGCTCGACCTCAACATGCCGCAGATGAACGGCTACGACACGGCTGCCGCGCTGCAGGCTGAGTTTCCGCAGGTGAACACGCTGATGCTTACCATGTACGACTCCGAGCTGGCGCTGATCCGGCTGCTGCAGCTGGGTGTGAAAGGCTTTATCAAGAAGGATGCACCGCCCTCCGAGCTGCGCTCCGCCATCGACTCGGTCATGGGCACGGGGTATTACTACTCGGCCCAAACGGCGGGCAAGCTGGCCAATGTGTTCCGGCTACAGGCCCAGGACCGCCCGGCGGGCCAGCATACGGTCCTGACGACCCAGGAGCTGCGCTTCCTGGAGCTCGTCTGCTCCGACCGGACCTATAAGGAGATCGCGATGGAGATGAAGCTCACGCCCCGGTCGGTGGATGTGCTGCGGGACGCCTTGTTTTTCAAGCTGGACGTGAAAAGCAGAGTCGGGCTGGCGATGCTGGCGGTGAAGCATGGGTTGGTGGTCGGGTAAAAAAAAGACAATGGAAAACTTTCTAGAAGCTTTATTCTACATCTGGGCAAGTTTGTATTACACATCGCCCCTTCTTGAGTTAACCATCATCATCATCTTAGCCTGCATCTTTTTCTCAAAGAGGGGGAAGTCGCCTATAAGAAAGTTGTCTGTAATCTACCTTTCTTCAGTTTTGATTTTGTTCTTATATACCGATGTTGGCTTTTCAGTAAATGGAATGTATAAGAATTACTTTAATAATACGGACTATCTTATTTCAAATGAAATAATTACTCAGGTTTTTCAAATATTGGAAGTTTATATCTTTTACACAATTTTTGATTTGGATTGCAATAGCAGAGCCCTTCGGTTTGGTCGTAATCTATCAGTTTTGACAGTTTTTATTAGTTCGCTTTTTTCAATTAAACAACTAGTTCACGCCACGTCCTATAATAGTATTCTTGATAACGGAGAGCTAATAACAGCTCTATCTTTTCTCACGTTAACTGTAGGAGGTGTACTTTATTACGTTGCCTTGTATAAGAAGAATATAATTTGGGCTAAACATTCTGGATTGTGCTTTCTTATTTTCAGTTACTCAGTTATTTCATTTTTGACTTTTCCTCTTTCTATATACTGTTACATCTATCTCAATGAATATATCTATTGGAGACTTGTAACGTCCTACCATGTTTTGCTTTTACTAGCTATCGCAATTAAAATGTGCCATTCTATCCTTAAAAAGAAAGAAATTCAAACCCAATTCAACACTTTTCGAATCTGAAAAGCCGCACCTCCGCGCGTAATGTTCCCATATACAAATAGTATTTTTACTATTTTTCAATAGTATTTTTTCGTTTTTTTACTCGTAAAACTTCCACCATCTTCACCGTGTAAGTCCCATTAGCAGTGACTTTCACGCAGAAAACGCGAAGTTAGTAGGTGTTTATACTTATTTACATCCATTGTAAAGGGGCGCAGTTTTACACCACCTAAAAACGAAAACTACTGGTATGAAAACTAACAAAAACCTCCGCTCCATGCCTCCTGCTGATGGCGATCTGCTGAACTGGTGGGAGATGGCTTAAGGTAACAACCTCTTCCGATCCTTAAAAGATTAAAAGGTTTTCTATATTTGGTCGATGACCGAAACTATAGAAAGCCTTTTCATTTATATAGCAACATACTCCCCTCTCCTCCCGGTTGCTATATTCTTGGCTTGTTACCTTTCTTCTGGTCACATAGCAAAAAACCGTATCCTACTAGTTATTACTACCTACTGCCTTACTGAGTTCGCCGTAAATTTTACAACCTTCTGGGTGTCGGCAAAGTCAATCAAACTCATGTATTCGTTTTTTACGGCAGTTGAATTCGGCTTTTTCGCCTATGTCCTTTTTATGCTTATTCGAGACACGCTCTCGCAAAAGATCCTTAAATACGCAAGTATTGGTTTCTATATATTCTGGATAGTTTATAAGATTTTTGGCCGGTATAGTGTTCTTGACTCAATTCCAATTGGAGTTGAAACTATCTTGATCCTACTCTTTTCGTTTAGATTTTTATATGAACAGATGGATAAAGTAGATGACGGATTTATCTATAACAGGTTCTCATTTTGGATCGTTGCTGGCTTGATGCTGTATTTATCCGGGTCTTTCTTCTGCTATCTCTTTGCCAACCAGGTAGATTTTAGAACCCGAAGCGTATTCTGGATGTTTCAAAATGTTTTTGCGACCCTGAAATGCATATTTTTCGTGGTAAGCATTTTAATCTTTCAAAATCAGCTTGGCGCCCGACAGACCCGTGCGCCAAGGCTAAGTTTTTAACTCTATGTTTCTTTTACAGGCCACCACGACATCAAATGTCACTACTGCCCTTTTATTAGGGACTCTTGGCATGTTGCTGCTTGTAGCCGGCCTCATCCTCTTCATCATCCTCCACCAGCGCAAAGTCATCCGGTACCAGAACACCCTGCAATCGATGGAGCAGGAGCAGCAGAAGGTGTTGCTCAATGCTTCGGTGAAGTTGCAGGAGGAAGAGCGTTCCCGCATTGCCGCCGACCTGCACGACGACGCCGGCCCGCTGCTGGCCACGGCCCGCCTGTACCTCAACGAAAACCTGGTGAACCTGGATAAGGCCGCGCAGCTCCAGAGCATCTTCCAGGCCCGCCAGATCCTCGACGACACCATCCAGTTGATCCGCAACATCTCGCACCAGCTGATGCCCCCCACCCTGCGCAACTTCGGCCTCGAGAGCGCCGTGAACGACCTCGTGCAGAAGATCGGCGGCTCGGGCCAGTACAACGTGTCCAGCCGCTTCCACGACTACAAGGAGCGCCTCCGCCCCGACACCGAGCTCCTCGTATTCCGTGTGATCCAGGAGCTGGTCAACAACATCCTGAAGCATTCCAACTCCTCGTTCATCCACATCACCCAGCATATGCAAGGCGACCACTTCGTGCTCCGCCTCCACCACGACGGCCGCGGCATCGTGCAGGCCGACTTCGAGCGGCTGAATAAAAGCAAGACCGGTCTCGGTCTCAAAAACATCAGCAGCCGCCTGCGCGTGGCCCACGGCAAGATCCACTTCGAAAAAGACGCCTCCCAGACCTATTACAAGGTCACGCTGGAGGTGCCCCGCGAAGAGGCCTGATCCAAATCCCGTAACTTTACCCCCGTGAGGTAGCTAACGTATGTCTGATGTTATTAAAGTGGCGATTGCCGACGACCACAAAATTTTCCGAAAAGGGGTGATCCTCTCGCTCCGCCAATACGCCAATATCAAATTTGTGCAGGAAGCCGAAAACGGCGAGGAGCTGCTCACCGGCCTCCCCTTTTCCGAGCCCGACGTTGTGCTGATGGACCTGCGCATGCCCATTAAAGACGGCATCGAAACCACCAAGCAGGTATCGAAAGACTATCCCCACATCCACGTGATCGTGCTGAGCATGTACGAAGACGAGCGCTTCGTGAGCCATATGATGGAAAACGGCGCCCAGGGCTACCTGCTCAAGAACGCCGAGCCGCAGGAGATCCGCAAAGCCATCATTGACGTGCACGAGAAAGGCTACTACCTCAACAATTTCGTCAACCGCATCCTCCTCAAAAAAGCCCACAGCCGCCAGAAGGCCATCCCCTCCCTCAACAGCGAGATCGTGCTCAACGACCGCGAGAAAGACGTGCTCAAGTACATCTGCATGGAATACACGGCCACCGAAATCGCCGAGAAAATGGATATCTCCAACCGTACCGTGGAAGCGATCAAAGACCGCCTCATGGAGCGCTTCGGCTCCAAGAATACCGCGGGCCTCGTGTTCTTCGCGGTGAAGAACAACCTGGTGGATTAATCAGGCTTCTTATGGATTCCCGGCCCCGGCGCACCTTACTGAAAAGCAGGTCCATGCGCGTCTTCCTGGTCCTTTTATTTGCCTTTCTGCTTCCCTTTTCTCTGGCGGCACAGCCCAACGCCCTGGATCGGTTCCGCAGCCCCGGTTTGCAAAAAGCAGTTCTTGCCGCGCTTGCAAATCTCTTTGCAACGGCAAACCCCGACACGGTTATGGCGCATTGCCGGTTCAACAAAGCGGGGAGTATTGCCGTTTTGAAAGATCATAAATCCCTCATGGACGACCTGGATCCGGACGAGGATCCGCTTGCCTACATCCTCCGGTTCGATGTGAACTATGGCCCGCATCTCGTTGGTTCATTTTGGGTAAGCGCGGACAGTTCCGGCCGCCTACTGCGCGATGATGACATCTTCGACGGCCATTCGCGCAAGGCATTGCTTCTACTTTTAAAAGGAGAAGTTACCGTCGGCTATTACGATCTCCGCCGCATCATCCGTGCCAGGCACCTGAAAGAGCCACTGGTGAGTTTCGAAATGGCAAAACGCAAAGGCAATGAAATGCCGGTCTGGTTCGTAACCCTTCCAAAACTGGTGCGCTGGCACGGCCATTACTATGAAGTGTATTACCAAATCGATGCACAGACGGGCACCATAAAAAAGATCAGCCAGCGGTTTCGCCGCCAGATTCCTGAGCCTAAGGAATGAAGGGACCCATACCTATGAGTGAAGCAATGCATCCAGTGCTGCGGCCACTTTCGCG
This sequence comes from Flaviaesturariibacter aridisoli, assembly GCF_004343705.1. Classification (GTDB taxonomy): domain Bacteria; phylum Bacteroidota; class Bacteroidia; order Chitinophagales; family Chitinophagaceae; genus Flavisolibacter; species Flavisolibacter aridisoli. The sequence goes on along the minus strand of NZ_SKFH01000033.1, from coordinate 3,466 downwards.
GCCGAAGGCAGCATCGCCGCCTCCAGGCCCATGTTGAGTGGAACCGCCGGCAGGTTGAGCGCGCCCTGTACTTCTACGGGTGCATCGAGGTAGCGGAAGCAGGCTTTGGAAATGCGGCCAGCCAGGGCTTCGGCAAAGGAATTATTCTGTTGTTCCTCGGTGAGCACCAGGCACTTGCCATGCTTTTGCACTGTCGCAAAGACCAGTTCTTCATCGAGGGGAAAGAGCGTGCGGAGATCGATCACTTCCACGCGGCCGGCAAAATTCTTCGCAGCCGCTTTGGCCCAATATACCCCCATGCCGTAGGTGATCACACAGCAGCTCTCGCCGTTTTCTACCGCTTCGTCGGCGGCGGCAAGCGCTACAGCGCCCTTACCGAAGGGCAGCACGTAGTCGGCCGACGGCTCCACGGTCTTGGCTTCCTCGGTGCCGGGCACCTTGCTCCAGTAGAGCCCCTTGTGCTCGAGCATCACCACCGGGTTGGGATCGAGGTAAGCTGCCTTCATCAGGCCCTTCATATCGGCGGCGTTGGACGGGTATGCGATCTTGATCCCTTTGATGGTGAGCAGCGTCGACTCCACCGAGCCGCTGTGGTAGGGACCGCCGCCGCCATAGGCGCCGATGGGTACGCGGATGATGGCCGATACGGGAAACTTGCCGCAGGAGAGGTAGCAGCTTTTGGAAATCTCGGTTACCAACTGGTTGAAGCCGGGGTAGATATAGTCGGCAAACTGCACTTCCACGATCGGCTTCAGGCCTACAGCACTCATGCCCACGGTGGATCCGATGATATAGGCTTCCTGGATGGCGGTGTTGAACACCCGGTGGTCGCCGAACTGCTCGCCGAGCGTAGCGGCCTCGCGGAATACGCCACCGAGTCGCTTCCCCACATCCTGTCCGTAGAGCAAACATTCCGGGTTCTGATCCATCAGCTCGCGGATGGCAAACAGCGCCGCATCCACCATGATCACTTTATCCTTACCGGCCGGACTGCGCTCGCCGCGCTCCTCCGTTACCGGTGTGGGAGCGAACACATGTTCGCTTACTCCGGCGACGGCCGGCTCGGGTGCGGCCACGGCCCGTTCGAAAGCGTCGGCTACCTCGCGGGTCACTTCTTCTTCGATGCGGGTCAGTTCGGCGGGGTCAATCTGTCCGGCCAGCTTAGAGCGAAGGAGGAGGATGGGGTCGGTGCAGGCGTGCTTTGCAAGGTCTTCCTCGGTGCGGTAAAATTCTTTGCGCACGCCGCTGGTATGGTGGTTGAGCAGGCAGGTTTTCGCGTGCACCAGCCAGGGCTTTCGCTCGGCACGCACATGGTTCACCACTTTGCGCATCAGTTCAAACGAGGCTTCGAAGTCAGTGCCGTCCACGCGCACGCGGTTGAGGCCCTTAAAACCGCCGGCATATTCATAGGCATCCATTGCCCGCCCTTCTGCGGCGGTTACGGATATCCCCCATTCGTTGTCCTGCACCAGGTAAATGATCGGCAGTCCTTTCAACACGGCAAACTGAAACGCTTCGCTTACTTCGCCTTCGGTTACCGATGCGTCGCCGAGCGAGCAGATCACCACGGGCATTTCCCCTTCGGGGCCTTTCTGCAGCAGCGGTGAAGCGATCTGCTCCAGGTAGTGCAGGCCCTGCGCCACGCCGGTGGTGGGGATGGTCTGCATGCCGGTAGCGCTGCTCTGGTGGATCATCTGCGGGCGCCCGGGGTTCCGGCTGTTGGGGTGACTATAATAGGAGCGGCCGCCGGTAAAGGGGTCGTCTGCCTTTGTCAGCAATTGCAGCATGAGCTCGTAGGGCTCCCATCCGCATCCGAGGAGGAGGCTTTCGTCGCGGTAGTAGGGGCTCACCCAGTCGCAGGGCAGCAACTGCAGTGCCGTCGCCAGCTGGATCGACTCGTGTCCGCGGGAAGTGGAATGCACGTACTTGGTGATGCTCCGGTTGGCTTCATAAGTTTCGGCCATCTGTTTCACCCGGTACATCTGCCGGTAAGCGTAAAGCAAGCGTTCGCGGTCCATAAGGAAGGTTGGTGAGCCGCAAATGTAAGCGAAAGGAGTGGAGGTTGCCGGAACTCAATCGCCGGCCACCGCCGCCGCCGCTGGTACAACGGCCCCGACCGCGTGCTGCAGCGTGCCGCGAAAGTTGTATTGTCCCGAGAAGGCGCAGAGCAGCAAGACGCCGAGGCTAGCGTGACCGAGCCAGCTATAGGCGCAGGATCTCTGCTTTTTCTCCTTTCGGCAAGATGGCTTCAGCGAGCAGCGACGCGGCGCTGGCACCCCGTGGACGCGATGGAAAAGTCGGACATCACGGCGCACAGGTCGCGGTCGCGGTGTTCGCAGAAAAATACATCGGAGCGGATAGTAAGCACCCGGGGCCCGATGAGCCCACCGAACAGGCCGGCCTCAAGCCGGGCCATATGCAATACCCGGTGTACCGGGTCGCACGATGATAAAAGGAAAAGAGACCCGGGGGGGTCTCTTTTTTATGAGGCGTTGTCTTCTTTAATAGGCTCTTTTTCCCCGTGTAGTTTTGTGGGGGAGGTGGGGTAAAAGAAAAAGCCTCAGTTTTCACTGAGGCTTTTAAAGAGATATGGCGGCTACCTACTCTCCCGCATGTTGGTGCAGTACCATCGGCCATGAGGGGCTTAACTTCTCTGTTCGGGATGGGAAGAGGTGAACACCCTCGGCAAAACCACCATAATATTGGTGATGATCGAGTCATCAATAAAGTGACATATTGGAATCGTTGCTAAACAAGCGAGAATAGATAAGAAAAAAATTAAAGCGTACGGGCAATTAGTACTACTCGACTTTGCTGTCACCAGCTTTACATCTGTAGCCTATCAACGTCATCGTCTCTGACGACCCTTAAAAGTAAACTCATCTTGAGGAAGGTTTCACGCTTAGATGCTTTCAGCGTTTATCCTGTCCGTACATAGCTACTCAGCGCTGCACCTGGCGGCACAACTGATACACCAGCGGTACGTACGACCCGGTCCTCTCGTACTAAGGTCATGTCCTCTCAATTTACTTGCGCCCACCACAGATAGGGACCGAACTGTCTTGCGACGTTCTGAACCCAGTTCACGTGCCACTTTAATCGGCGAACAGCCGAACCCTTGGGACCTTCTCCAGCCCCAGGATGTGACGAACCGACATCGAGGTGCCAAACCTCCCCGTCGATATGAGCTCTTGGGGGAGATCAGCCTGTTATCCCCGGAGTACCTTTTATCCTTTGAGCGATGGCCCTTCCATACGGAAACCACCGGATCACTTCAGCCGGCTTTCGCCCCTGCTCGACGCGTCTGTCTCACAGTCAAGCTCCCTTATACTGATGCGCTCTACGTACGATTACCAACCGTACTGAGGGAACCTTTGCAAGCCTCCGTTACTTTTTAGGAGGCGACCACCCCAGTCAAACTACCCACCATGCACTGTTTCCCGTAAGGGATTAGACCCTAAGCAAA
>NZ_SKFH01000032.1 GCF_004343705.1 Flaviaesturariibacter aridisoli | reverse complement strand
GGCGCCACCCGCCTCGGGGTGGGGGCCCAGGCGGCCTACACCTCCCGCACGCTGAACACTTCGAAGCTCACCTTCGAAGACCAGTTCACCTCGGGCGGCTTTTCGACCCTGCCCTCGCGCGATGCCGCCCGCGGCGGCACCGACCACCACCTGGACCTCAACGTAGGCCTGCAGCTCTCCCACGAGGTGGCCCGCTGGGGCGCCTCCGTCGGCGGGGCCCTGCGCCACGTCAACCGGGCCAGGGAATCGTTCTGGGACGGCGACTACCGCCTGCCGATGACCTACACGGCCCACGGCCAGGTGTTTGCCAAGCTCAAGGGCGGCGACAAGCTGACCGTGCAGGCGCAGTACGTCAACCTGGGCGAGCAGAACTACCTGCAGGGCGGACTGGTGTTTTCCAAGAACATCCACCTGTCGGCAACCGAGACGACGCTGGACGTAGGGGTGCTGGGCCGCGACACGCGGACGGTGATTCCCTACCTGGGGCTGAGCTACGGCCGCACCAAAGGGGCGATCACTTATGATGTGACCACCAACCAGAGCAAGCAGGCCGGCCTCAACCGCCAGTCGCTGGAGGTGACCCTGCAGCATAGCTTCTAACCGAACTACCGGAACCGCATACAAAAGCCCCCCGACGAAAAGGTCGGGGGGCTTTTTCCATTTGATACAGTGCGGGCCGATACAACTGCGGCCGGCTATTTCACGAACAGGTCTTTCTGCAGCTCTCCACCGGGGTTCACGGCATACTTGTCGAAATCGGTCACGCCTTCGGCGCGCAGCACGTCTTCGTCGATGAAGAAGTTGCCCGTGCATTCCCGCGAGGGGCGCGACAGGATGGCGAAGGCGGCGTCGGCCACGATCTCGGGGCGTCGGCTGCGCTGAATGAGGTAATCGCCGCCCAGCAGGTTCTGCACCGCCGCCGTGGCGATCGTGGTATGCGGCCACAGGGCGTTGGCCGCAACACCCGCGGCACGCAGTTCTTCGGCGAGCCCAAGCACCACCATGCTCATGCCGTACTTGCTCAAGGTATAGGCGAGGTGCATCCCGAACCAGCGCGGGTCGAGGTCAAGGGGTGGGGAGAGGTTGAGAATGTGCGGGTTGTCTGCCTTCCTGAGAAAAGGAATGCAGGCCTTCGAAACGAGGAAGGTGCCCCGCACGTTGATACCGTGCATCAGGTCGAAGCGCTTGGCCTCCAGCTGCTCCGTGGGCAGCAGGTTGATGGCGCTGGCATTGTTGATCAGGATGTCGATGCCGCCGAACGTGTCCGCCGTACGCTGCACCGCGGCCTCGATCTGGTCTTCGAAGCGGATGTCGGTCTGCAGGGCAAGGGCCTTCCCGCCGGCCGCCTCGATCTCCGCGGCGGCTGTGTGGATGGTGCCTTCGAGTTTCGGATGCGCCTCCGCGGTTTTGGCCGCAATGGCGATGTTGGCGCCTTCGCGCGCGAGGCGCAGGGCGATGGCCTTACCGATGCCCCGCGAGCCACCGGTAATGAAGACGGTTTTGTTCTGGAACGTCATAAGCTTTGCGTAAAGGAGAAAGGTAGGGAGAGAAAGGGGAAGAAGTGCCGGAACTGCGAAGAGAATAAGAAAAGAAGTGGTTACGGTAAGTGGAGACGCACCATGGACGTCTCTTTCAAAAAAAAACGTCCCGCCATCGGCGGGACGTGTACATGTTTTCTTCGCGAAACGCTTCGCTCCTTGTTGTCTTCCTCCGTCCGCCGGAGTTCTAGCGCAGGCGGAGCGGTAAGGAACCTTGTTTCCATTAAAATCTTAGAAGTCCGGCAGCTTCGGCGCTGTGCCCATCGTATCGTCGATGCGCTTTAAGACCTCCGGCGTAAGCAGGGGCAGCACGTCGAGCGCTTTCAGGTTTTCTTCGAGCTGCTCGCGACGGGTAGCGCCAAGAATGGCCGTGGTAACGTTCGGGTTGGCCAGCGTCCAGGCGATGGACAGGGTGGATTGCTGCACGCCCAGCTCGCCGGCGATGGTGCCGAGCGCTTTCACCTTGCTGAATTTTTCAGTCGCCATCAGCTTGTCGCGCAACCAGTCGAAGCCTTCGAGCGAGAGGCGGCTGCCTTCGGGAATGCCGTCGTTGTATTTGCCTGTGAGCAGGCCCGACGCCAGCGGGCTCCAGATGGTGGTGCCCATGCCTACGGTGCGGAAGATGTCGCGGAATTCTCTTTCTACCTTCTCACGCTCGAGCAGGTTGTATTGCGGTTGTTCCACCGCGGGGCCGATGAGGCGGTAGTCGGCGGCCACGCGGTGCGCTTCCATGATCTCGGCGGCACTCCATTCGGAGGTGCCCCAGTAGAGTACCTTGCCCTGCTGGATAAGCGTGTTCATCGTGTGCACTACTTCGTCGATGGGCACGTGCTTGTCGGGGCGGTGGCAGAAGTAGAGATCCAGGTAATCGGTCTGCAGGCGCTGCAGGGCCTCGTGGCAGGCCTCGGTGAGGTGCTTGCGCGAGAGGCCGCTCTGGTTGGGTTTGTTTTCTTTGCCGCGCCAGCCGAAGAAGGCTTTGGAGGAAACGGTATACGAGGTGCGATCCCAGTTCTTGCCTTTCAGCACGCGGCCCATCAGGCGCTCGCTTTCGCCGTTCGCATATACTTCGGCGTTGTCGAAGAAGTTGACGCCCGCATCGTACGCGAGGCCCATCAGCTCGTCGGCCAGGCGGTCGTCGACCTGCTTGTGAAACGTGACCCAGCTGCCGTAAGACAGCGCGCTCAGCTGCAGGCCGGTTTTTCCCATCCGTCTGTATTCCATAGAAAGGTTCTTAAGTTTTTTAAAATGCTTCGGGTTTGCGGAACAAATTAGGGAAATGCCAGACGGGCGAGGCCCGTCATTGCGCAGCAGCCTGCCCGGCCGATGGCGGGGAAGCAAACTCCTGCGTTACCGCGGAGTGCTTCTGAGTCGAACGACTTTACAATTGAGATTTTTGCATGGTGGGAACAGCTTTCGAGTTGGGGAGTTTGCTTCGCTGCGCTCGCAATAGCGCTTCGCGTCGAATCATTGCGGCAGCACGTCGCCCCCCACCAGCACGGTGCCCACGGGTTGCTTGATGAGGTACCAGGTCATATCCTGGCCGGCCTCGAGGCCTTTGCCGCCGTTGATGCGCTTGTCTTTCTGCACAATGTGCACCATCGAGTCGGTGTAGAACTTCCGGGCGTTCTGGTCCCACCACAGTTCCTGTGTTTTAAGGGTGTCGCCCTTGCGGTTGATGACGCGCACCGAGTCGCGCAGCAGGACGAGGGCGCGGTTCTCCACGTAGCGGGCATAGCGGGCGTCGAGGAAGCTTTCGATCTTGTTGAGCGAATCGTAAAAGTCGACATGCATCGTCCGGGGAAATTCAATCACCACGGAGTCGCCGAGGTGGCGCAGCATCAGCGGTGCCTTGAGAATGGCCTTGAGGCGGCCGGTCTGGCTGAAGAGGCTCCGCACCTCACGCGCTTCTTCTACCTGCTCCACTTTGCCGCTAAAGCGACGGATGTCGCTGTCGCTGTTTTGGCAAGCTGCAAACATCAGGAGACATATAACGGGCAGTAGGACTCGCAAAGTTTATAGTTTATAGTTTGCAGTTTGTAGTTGGCTGTAAATGTCGGTAAAACAGGGGTTGCCTACTAGCGACCTTTGAATTTTAACCCTTTGATGTTCGTGGTATTCAGGTATTCGATCCAGGAACTGAGCATCCGGATAATTTCCTTGCTGTCTGCATACAGTTCGTCAAATTTACCCTGGCTGATATAGCCTACGTCTAAAGCACGGTACAGTTGGGATTTAAGCTCCTCGGCTTCACCTTTGGAATAGCTGAACGAATTGACGGCTTCAAATTGACTGCCACGTCCATATCCTTCGGCTATGTTATCCATTACCGCGCCGCAGCTTCCCCGCATCTGGTCTTTGAGGCGAAAGTCCAGTGAAAGGGGCGGCTCGAACGTAAGGCCATAAATTTTGCGGGCCAGGCAACGGGCCTTTTGCCACACCAGCACATCTTCCAGGTTTTGAATAGTAGGCATAGAAACGATTTTCGCGGATGGCATCGTTTTGTGAAGAGGCCTGACTATAAACTTAAAACTACAAACGATAAACTAATAAAAAAACGCCCCACCGGGGCGTTTTTTCTTAATCGTATTTCCGCTTGATAAACCAGGCGTCGCTGAGCGAAAGCCCGATGGAAAGGCGGAAGGTATTTTCTTTCAGCAGGCTGTTGTTGTTGCCGCGGTTCTGGTATTCGAAGCCGAGGTTCACCAGGGTGGCCTGGTTGCGGGCCTGGCTGTTGAAGTGACCGAGGTTGAAGCCGAAGCCGGCCGAGGCCGACCAGTAGGGCAGCTCGCCGCCCGCCGTGATGTAGTCTTTGCCAACGCCGAAGCCGGCGCGGTAGGCTACGCGGCTGAAGAAGCTTTCGCGCGGGCTCGGTGCGATCTGGGCACCGGCGCGGAACAGCATGTTGTCGGTCACCGCATCGGCCACGCCGAAGAAGCGGTACTCGCTCCACTTGGTATACACCACATCGGCGCCGGCGGTCCAGGAGGCGCCGCCACCGGTGAGGCCGCCCAGCATAAAGCCGCTGGTGAGGGAGCTGGGATATACCACCGTGCCCGAAACGTCCTTGCGGCTCAGTACCGTGTCGGTGAGCGTGCCGCCGGGGTCGAAGGTGAAGGTGCCAATGGTCTGGTTTTGCGTGCCGCCGAGCGACTGGCGCACGTTGCCGGCGACGCCGAGGCGCAGGAACTGCAGCTGGCCGCGCTTGGCGAGGCGTGCAGAGGCGCTGTCGGTGCGGCCGCCGCCCAGCTTGATGTAGTATTGGGCGCCGAAGTTGAAGAAGATCTTGCCGAAGGAGCTGTTGGAGCGGAACAGGCCCTGGTAGAAGGCCACGCTGTCGTTTTCGAAGTAGCGCTCAGAGTTGCTTTCCCGGTTGCCGAAGAGGTAGCCGATGTTGGCGCCGAGGCTCAGCGAACCGATGGAAAATCCGGTGCCGATAGAGGGCAGGTAGGCGCCACCGTTGCCGCTGAACTGGGTGCGGATGGAGTCGCCGTTGGTAAAGCGGCCGGCTTCCACGATGTCGTAGCTGACGCGGCTGATGGGGCGGATGCCGAACACGAGGCCCCAGTTGTGCCGCAGGGGCACGCCCACCTGGATATAGGCCAGGTTGACGTCGGAGGCGGTAAACTTATCGGTGCGGCCGGGCTCGCGCAGCGTGCGCTGGTCGATGTGGACGCCGACGTCGAAGATGGCGCGGCCGGAGCTGAGGCGCTTCTTGTTGCGCACCTGGGCAAAGCCGAGGAGCTGCGAGTAAGACGCCGGGTTGTTGAAGTTGATGTGGTTGAAATCGGCGTCGCCTGCCGAGATGCCGCCCATGCCGCGGTTGCTGATATGGGTAGGCGAAACGAGGTCGCCGAGGCCGTAGCGCGAGTAGGGCGAGTTGCCCTGGGCGAAAGCGGCCGAGGCAGTCAACGCCAGGGCGGAAACGCCCAGCGTGCGGCTCATCGTTCGTTTAGAAAGCAGTATTGACGCGGGAAATCGCATATAAACCTTTAAAGATTAGTTCGGGGTCTGCAAATATCTTGTTTTTTAAATGAGGGGCTAGAATGCCGCCATCACCCCCGGTTAAAAGGGCGTTAAAGTTCCCGAAGCGCGCGCGGTAGCGGTCGATGATGCCGTCGATCTCGGCGGCCATCCCCAGCACCACACCGCTTTGCAGGTTGGTCACGGTATCGTAGCCGATCAGCGGCACATTCCAGTCGCCCTTCGCCATCGGCAGCTTCGCCGTGTATTCATGCATCGCCCGGAAACGCATCTCCATCCCCGGCGAAATGGACCCGCCGATCAGCTCGTGCTGCATGTTGACGAAGTTGTAGGTGATGCACGTTCCGAGCGTGATGGCCAGGTTGTTCTTCCCCGGGAACATATACACGGCAGCGGCAGCCACGGCAAGCCGGTCGGCGCCGACGGTCTCGGGCTTGCCCACGGGAATAGTGAAGTCGAGCTTCGACGCATTGGAAAGCCGGTGAAACCGCGTATGGGCCGCCAGCAATGTTTCCAGCTCGGGGTCGTGGTGGATGACAGAAGAAAGGATGCTATGCGCCGGGCGCCATTGCTCCAGCAGCTCCTGCAGGTGTAAAAGCGTGTCGGGCCGCAGGTAAACCACCTCTTTCAGCTGGTCGTCTTCAAAGACGGCCAGCTTCAGGCGCGTGTTGCCAAAGTCAAGACAGAAGGAAGCCCCCTGTCCCCCCAGGGGGGCACTTACATCAGAACCTGCATTCTTGTTTGTTGTCATGTTCAAAGCAGTCAGCGCCCGGCAAGATACGGCCTAAGGCAATGTGCCGTGGAGAAAGGAAGGAACCACCTACGTGCCCCCTTGGGGGGACAGGGGGCTGAGGCCACCCAGGTTGCGGAAGTGGCCGTTGAGCTGGATCTTTTCCTTCAGCTTTTCCATTTCCGACACGAGGGGCAGCACTTTGCTTATGTGCTGCTTCAGAAATTCGAGGCGCTGCCGCTCGTCGAGGAAATTGAGGAGGCGGTACTCTTCTTCGAGGGTGAGGCCTACGTGGTGGGCGAGGTCGTAGGAGCGGAGGTCGTCGTCTTCTTTCTTGAAATCCTTGCTCACCTTGAGCATCCGGTGCAGCTCGCGCACGGCGGCCACCAGCAGGCGCCGAACCTCGGGTTTGGCATCTTCAAAGGTCTGCGGGTAGTTGACGATGGCGCCGCCGTACAGCTTGTCGGGCACCTCCTCGATGACCTGCAGGATGCGGAACACCTTCTCGCCGCGGGTCTTGATGTCCATCTCGCCGCTCTCGTACAGCTTGCTCCGCTCGGTGATGCGCACGAGGGTGCCGAAGTCCTGCAACTCGTTGTTGATAACGGTGGGAATGCCGAATTCCCGGCCCGACTCGTAGCACTCGGCGATCAGTTGCTTGTAGCGCGGCTCGAAAATGTGCAGGTTCAGCTGCTCATCGGGATACACGACGATGTTCAGGGGGAAGATCGGGATGAAGTTCGTCATAGCTCCTAGCTACAGCAAAAAGGGTGCAGACCCCACCCCGTCCCGGCGCTCCCCGGAGGGGAGGGTGCCTCTGTGGAATAGTTCCTATTGAATCCTGCCAGTCCGATGCGCGATCTGTCGGCACTTCAAATGCCCCTCTCCGTACCGGAGAGGGGCTAGGGGTGAGGTGTGGGTGCGGCCGGACCCTGCTGCCGCCACAGCGCATCATACAACCCCTTATTGGCCAGCAGCTCCTCGTGGGTGCCCTGCTCGGCGATGCGCCCCCGCTCCAGCACGTAGATGCGGCCCGCGTTGCGGATGGTAGACAGGCGGTGGGCGATGGAAATGATCATCTGCTGCCGCGCGGCGGCGATGCCGTTGAGGGTGCCGGTGATGGCTTCCTCGGTGATCGAGTCGAGCGCGGCCGTGGCCTCGTCGAAGATGAGCAGCTGCGGCGCGCGGAGCAAGGCCCGCGCGATGGAGAGACGCTGCTTTTCGCCGCCGGAGAGGCGTGTGCCGCCTTCGCCGAGCACCGTGTCGAGGCCTTTCGGGCCCGATACCAGGTGCGCGGCTTCGGCGCGGCGGAGGGCCGAGTGCATCTCCTCCTCGGTGGCGCCGGCTTTCACAAACAGCAGGTTCTGCCGCACGGTGCCCGCGAACAGCTGCGTGTCCTGCGTGACGAAGCCGATCTGCCGCCGCACGCGGTTGTAGCGGATGGAACCCACGGGCACGCCGTCGAAGAGGATGCTGCCGGCCTGCGGCCGGTAAAGACCCACGAGCAGCTTCACCAGCGTGCTCTTGCCCGAGCCGGAAGGACCCACGAAGGCAATCGATTCACCGCTTTTTACCGAAAAGGAAATGCCGTCGATGGCGTTGTGCTGCGCCGTGCGGTGGCGGAATACCACGTTGCGGAACTCCAGGCTCGTAAACGGACCGATCTCGATGGGATCTTCGGGCCGTATTTCTACGGGCCTGGCCATCAGCGCGTCGAAATTCTGCAGCGACACCTGCGCCTCGCGGTAGGCGAGGATGATGGTGCCCAGGTCCTGTATCGGGATGAAGATGTAGTTCAGGATCAGCTGCATCGAGATGAGCTCGCCGGGACTCAGCGCCTTGCGGAAGATGAGCCACAGCAGGATGAACAGGATCGATTGCTTCAGCAGCAGCAGCGTGGCGCCCTGCAGGAAGCCGAGCGTGCGCACCTGCTTCGTCTTCTGCATCTCGAGGTCGAAGATCTGTTTGGTGAAGGTCTTCAGCCGCCGGATCTCGGGGTACGTAAGTCCGAGGCTCTTCACCAGCTCGATGTTGCGCAGCGACTCGGTGATGTGGCCCGACAGCACCGCGTTCTCCCGGAAGATCCTCCGCTGAACCGTCTTGATGCGCTTGCTCAAAAGCCCCGTCAACCCGCCCAGCAGCAGCACCCCGATAAGGAACACCGGGATGAGCGCCCAGTGCCGCGTGACAGCGTAGTATACGAGGAAGCCCACCCCCACCAGCGTGGAGAACAGCAGGTTGACGGCGGCAGTGAGAAAGGACTCGGTATCGCGCCGCGTTTTCTGTAAAATGGAAAGCGCCTCGCCGCTGCGCTGTTCTTCGTATTCTTCAAAGGAAAGGCGCAGCGTTTGCTTCAGCCCGTCGTCGAACACCGACTGGCCGAAGCGCTGCACCAGCAGGCGCAGCACGTATTCCTGGAACGAGCGGGCGAGGCGGGCGGCCAGCGCCACGCCAACGGCCAGGGCCAGCAGCCCCAGCACACCACGCACAAGCTCCTCTTCATTGCGGCCGCCGGGGTGGAGGGCGTAGCGGTCGAGGATCCAGCCGAACACCACGGGGTCGAGGAAGGTGAGGGCCTGCGCCACGCCGGCGAGGAGCATCGAGAGCAGCACCAGGCGCTTGTAGGGACGGAGGTATTTCCAAAACAGCTTCATGTGTGCAAGGGTAACTGTGAAAATTGGGCCAGCACCGCCCTTATCTTCATAGCATTCTTCACCCCTAATCTTATATGCATGGCTACCGAACAATACCATGAGCCTCCCGGCGAGCTGTCCGCCGAAACCCGAACCTTCGCCCGCATGATCACCTCCCTGATTGAGGAAGCCGAAGCCATCAACTGGTACGAGCAGCGCATCTCGGTGGAAAAAGACCCCGAGGCCAAAGCCATTATGGAGAACGCCCAGCAGGAAGAGTTCAAGCACTTCGGCATGGACCTCGAATTCCTGCTGCGGCGCAAAGACAAGTGGCGCACCACCCTCAAGGAGATCCTCTTCCACGACGGCGACATCGTAAAGCGGGGCGAGAAAGGCGAGGAAAAGGCGGACTGACCCCACCCTTGCCCCCTGTCCCCCAAAGGGGGCACTTAGGGGCACGCGTTTTCTTTTTCCGGAATCTTACTTCAGGCGAAGTGTTATGTACAAAGCCCCGATGCCATAGGCATCGGGGCTCTTCGTTTCCCTCCCCTTCGGGGAGGGTTAGGGTGGGGCCGGGCGGGGGGGCTCAGCGCGCCTTCGCCAGCAGCCCGATCCCGAAATACGGGAACCGCTGGCGCGGGAGGTAGGCGCGGCGGTTTACCGGTACGTTCTGCACCACGCCGTTGATCTCGAGCGCGGTCAGCGCGCCCTTCCGGAAGCGCAGGGTATACCCGGCCAGCAGGTTGGTCAGCTGCGTGTTGTCGAAGTAATCGTACTTGCGCACGTAGAGGTCCTGTCGCCGGTCGTCGAAGACCTGGAGCACCGATGCCTGCAGGTGCACGTTGCCGGCACGCAGCCAGGTTTGCAGGCCGCCGCGCACGAGATCGCGGTCGTCGGGCTCCACGTTGGGGTTTTCGGTGATCAGGGCAAAGGGGCCATTCAGGGCATCGGTAAGCAGGTGGTACCGGTCGCGGTACAGGGACGCCTGCAGGGTCCAGGTAATGGGGCCGCTTTGCACGGGCACGCCCCGTACCGAAAGGCCGAGGCCGCCGCGCCGGGCCGGCGTCCAGCTCGAAATAAAGCCGATGCTGCTCATCGCCCGCGCCTGGATCGACTCCTTCGAATGAATCCATTGTACCGATAGCCCCAGCCGGTCCCCGAAGAAGCCGGCGTGAAGGTAGTGCAGCCAGCTTTTCGCCATCGGCTGGGCGCCGTAGGCTTCGAACGCCGCCGGGTTGGCCTGCGGGTCTTCGTCGAGCAGGCCCGCCGCGGACGTGCTGATGCGGCGCGCGCGGTAGTCGGTGCCGAGCTCGAGGCGGCTCAGGCGCTTGCCGCCCACAAGCGACAAAGCATCGAGGCGCAGGCCGGCCTGCAATGCCCCGGTATCCATGCGGGGGCTTGCGAAATAACTGTTGCCCTTTTGCTGGTCGAAGGTGTAGCTCAATTCCGCCTGCAGGATGTTCCTGTAATCGAAAAACAGCGCCGGCGTCAGCTCCAGGAAGTGCGCCTCGGTTTTCACCCAGCTTTTACGGAAGCCGGTGAGTATCCCGTTGTTATGCGTTTCCTCGTCGATGTCGGCGCTGTGGCTCTCGTCGCGGTAGTGGGCCTGCAGGGCGGCCTCCAGCCGGAAGCTGCGAAGCCGGAGCACGTCGTAGCTGGCGCGGTTCCAGAGGCTCCAGCGCCGCAGGTGCTCGTGCCCGTTGCTGGTGATCCAGTAGTCGATGCTGCTGGCCATGGAATGCAGGGCGTTATCGTCGCTCCGCGACTGCCCGCTCCAGGAAGCCTGGAAGCTGTTGTGAAAGCGGCCGCCGTCGTATTGGAGGCCGGTTTGCACACCGAGGCTGCCGGTGAGCCGGCGTAGCTGCCGTTCCGACACCTGGGTGCCGGTGATGAGGCGCCCGGCGGTATCGGTGCCGGTGACCACGGTGCCGAGCACCGCCACCTGCAGCTGGAGGCCGCGGCCCAGGGTCCAGTGCCCGAAGTTGCTGAGGCGGTAGCGTTCGCGGCCGCTGCCGGCGGCGTCGGTCTGGCTGGCGCTCGATAGGCTTTGCCATTGCGACAGGGTGGGCGTGCCGTAGCGGGTGTAGGCAAACGCGGTGCTGAAGCCGCCCTTCTTTTTAAACTGTTTTCCCAGCACGGCTTCGGCATGCACGAAGGGGGCGCGCTGCCCGCCCAGCGGGGGCGCGTCGTCGCCGCGGAGCGTTTCCTGCTGCGGCAGGCTGAGGCCGCCGTGCAGGAAGATTTCTTTTACCGGTTGCCCGGCGATCGTTGTGATGACGAAGGTGCCGCGCTGTACCGTGCTGCCGCGGAGGAAGCCCGTGCCCTGCGGGTAGAAGGCGATGGAGGCGATCTGCGACAGGTTCAGGCTTTGCGGGTCCAAAAGTAGGGCGCCGTCGATGATAAAGGAGTAGTCCTGCGCGCGGATGCGGTCGGTGGCCACGAAGGGGAAGGCGCCGTTGACGAGGTCCATGAAGTTGCTGGCGGGGATCCGTTCGATGTCGGCGCGCTGCAGGGTGTAGAGCGGGCGGTAGGTGGCGTTTACTTTTTGGGCCAGGGGCGCGCTGCTGTCGGCGGGCGGTTGCGCCTGCAGCGCTGCTGCGGGCAGCAGCGCCAGCAGGAGGGCGGTTGATTTTCTCATGCAGTTCGTGTAAAAAACGAAGATAATGGACCCGGGCAAAGGGGAAAACGGGATAAACGGGGGATGGGTCTGCCGGCCCGGCCCCGGCCGTACCTTCGTGGGCACGCCCAAACAGCCCGCCCATGTTCCTCATCAACCTCACCTACCGCGTTGCACCCGACGAAGTTGACCGCCACCTCGACGCCCACCGCGTCTTCCTCGAGCGCGGCTACGCCGACGGCCACTTTATCTGCTCCGGGCCCAAAGCGCCGCGCACGGGCGGCATCATCCTCGCCCGCGGCGACTACGACAGCATCATGCGCCTGATCGCTGAAGATCCTTTTTACGTACACAGCGTGGCGGAGTACCACCTGCAGGAATTTCAGCCTACGATGTGGGCGAAGGGGTTTGACCTCACCCCCGGCCCCTCTCCGGGGGGAGAGGGGTGACTCTGTGGGAGATTCTTTTCGTCCGACACGGTACTCCATACATAGCCTGTTGGTACATAGCCCCGATGCCTACGGCATCGGGGCTTCTTGTTCCCCGCTCCTTTGGAGCGGGGTTAGGGGTGAGGCCTTGCTCCCCTTCCCTTAGGGAAGAGCCTGTCCCGCCCTTGCGGGAGGCCGGGGGATGGGTCGGGCCGGGACATGGGTCAAGTGAGGCCGGGCGTTTTGCTAAAAACATTGGCCAAAAACTCCGTATTTATACGGTGCCACAGGTCGGAAAAGCTGTTTAAACTTGTAACGGCTCTTTGCAAGGACCCTTTTGGACGGATGACACCCTCCCGGCGGCCGTACGCGGAAGCCGGTTGTCCCGGTTTGGACCCGCACGCCGTGTGGATGCCCTCCGGAACAACCGGTTTGAATCCACACGGCGTGTAACTGCCTGCCGGGACAACCGGAAGCCATCTACACGGCGTGTAAGTGTCATCCGGAACAACCGGGTGGCATCCACACGGCATGTAACCATCCACCGGGACAGCCGGAAGGCAGCATCACAGCGTGTGCATGCCCTCCGGAACAAGCGGACGAGGGTTACACGGCGTGTAACCGCCTTCCGGAACAACCGGCGGCGAGGGAAGAGAGAGCCCGGACCTGTTTTTTTTAACCCACAAATACGATCAACATGCCCAAATCCATGTTCAAGGCGATGTTTCACAATCCCTTCGCCCGCGAGGACTACAGCCTGGTAGACCTCTGTTTGTTTGGAAAAGATGCGGCCACCCGGAGTGTCCGCGAATTCGTCCCCGAAGCGACGGAGGTCCGGACCGCCCTCCATCGTTGCGTGCAGGAAAGCGCCGAAGTGCGCATTGCCCTGGGCGAGCAGGTAAGCGCCACCGGCGACGTCGACGCCTTTATCCTCAACCTGCGCTCCACCATGGAGGGTTGCGTGGACGGGATCTCCCACTTCCTCGGCGGCCGGCAGTCGAAAGGTTTTCTCGCCTTCTTCCCCGATGGCCGCACCGAATTCACCCACCTGGCCAAGAAGGACGCCGACGAAACGATGCGCCGCATCTCGCTGGCGGTGGACCGCTACGGCGCCCAGCTCGACGACCGCATCAAAGCCACGCTGCAGCGCCTGGAGGCCGACTGGACGGCCGTGCGCGGCGAGCAGCTGGAAAAGAAAAGCGAAGTGGGCACCAACCGCAGCGAGCGGCTTACGGCCCGCGAGCAGCTCGTGCTCGCCTTGTGGAAGCTGAGCGCCACCGTACTGCTCCGGTATTTCAACCAGCCCGACAAATGCCTGGAATTCTTCCGGGAGCACCTGCTGAAAGGCGAAGGCGTGGGGCAGCCCAAAGCCGAAGACGGGCAGCCGGGTTGATTTCTTACGATTCGAAAGCCGGCGCCGAAAGGTCGCCGGCTTTTTTTGTTAAGTTCGGCTTGCCGACAATAAGCCTTTTTATGCAAATGATTCCTGCAAACACAGTCGTTGAATTCAAGGACCGCGCGCGGCATCTCGCGGATTTCATAGCGTGCCGGGGCCGCTATCCGCGCCCCGACGAAGACGAAGAAATATGCCTGTGGGTCAGCCGGCTACGCCAGGCCATCAGGTACAAACGGCTTGCGGAAGAACAGTTGGCCATTCTGCGCCGATTCGGAATACTGGTGGGCAAACGCCCGGACTGGGAGCGACGCTACGAGCGTTTGTGCGTTTTATTGGCCGCACCGCCGGCGCGGCGCCAGAATGAATGGTATGCGACCATCGAATGGTTTCGCCTTCAGGTGCAGGCCGGAGAAAAGGGCCGCCTTCCGCAAGAATCTCTGGACCGGTTGCTGGAACTGGCACCCAAAGTGGACCTGTTCTTGGCGGGCTGGCAGAAAATGCAGGCTGCTGCCAAAATGAATTGGGACGAAAAGATAGCCGGCCTGCTTGCTTTCCGCGCCCTATACCCCAACCGTTGGCCAAACGTGCGCGAGCCAATACCTGCGCACCGCAAAACCGGCAACTGGTGCATGGAGGTGCGCAGGCAGTATGCGCAAGGCGTGTTGCCTGCGTCGGTGGAAAAAAAGCTCAGGGCAGTTGGTTTCGACCCGGGCGGCCATGCAGGCCGGTGGCAGCGGCATTGCGATGAGCTCGCGGGCTACCTTAAAAAGAACCGTTGCCTTCCGTTCGGGAATGCCACTCTGTTCAAATGGTTGTGCCGTCAAATGGCCTGTTTCGACCAGCTGGGCAGGCTCCGGAAGCAGCAGTTGACGCGCACCGGCTGCGTGGCGGCCTACCGCAGGTGGCGGCAGGCCAGCGACCCGAACCTACGATGGGAGCAGGATTGTAAAGCCCTGGCGGCTTTTATGAAAACGCACGGTCGCTTGCCTCGGCCCGTCGACGGGCACTTGCATCAATGGATGTTGCGGCAACGCGCCGCGCTGCGCAGGCAAAGGCTGCCGCCCGGGCGGCTCCAAAAACTGGGCGCTTTACCCTTGAACCTGTTCGAGGCGGATTCGGCGCGGGATCGCTGGGAAAAACAATTCGCTTCTTTGTGCACCTTTCGGGCGGCTAACCCGGGGCGATGGCCGGCCAGCGATAAGAGGCGCCCGGAGGAACGGTCATTGGCTATCTGGTGCCAATCCCAACGACAGGCCTATAGGGGCACGCTCAAAAACCAAAAGCCTCTCGACCCGGAAAAGATCGCAAAGCTCGAGGCTGCTGGTTTTTCCTGGCGTCCGTCGGAACAATGGGATGCTAAATGGGAGCAGCGATTGGAAGAATTGAAAAGTTGCAGGGATCCAAAGACGGGCAAGTTTGCCTTCCCGAAAAAAATGGATGGTAAAACAAACCCATTGTACCAATGGTATGCAGGCCAGTTGCAGGCCGCTCGTAAAAGCGCGCTTTCCGTTCAACGCGAGGAAGCATTACGGCAGCTCGGAGTCCTGTGACGATAAGGGGCGCAGCAAAGCCGGTTGCTTCAAATATTGGTACTTCCGCCACGTATACCCCGCCGCCGCCCAGGCGAGCTGAAAGCCGGCCACGCCTTCGAGCAGGCCCAGTCGTAAAAAATAGTCTTTGCAAAAGGCCGCCAGCGGCGAAAGGAGCTGCTTGAACAGCGTGGGCTTGCGGCCCTGCCGGCGGTAGGCTTCGGCCACCAGGGGTGCGTAACCACGCAGCTTGGCGCGGTAGTCGGCCACGGAGCGGGCCGTGCGGTGAAAAAGGCTTCCGGGGAGCAGCTGCGTGCGCGCGGTGCCGCCGAGGGGCAGCACCTTTTCGTGGATGAGGGCGAGGTTCCAGTTGTATTCGCGGCGGTGAAAGTAGCGCACGCGGCGGTCGCGGCCCCAGCCGCCCCAGCGGATGCGGCGCTTGCCGAGGAAGTTGGCGAGGCGCACGCTGTAGGCCGTTCCGGGCCGCGGTGTCAGCTCCGCCAGCGCATCGGCGAGGTGCACGCCCATCCACTCGTCGGCATCGAGGCAAAACACCCAGTCGTAGCGCGCCAGCTCGGTGGCCGCGCGGCGCGTAGCGCCGAAGCCGAGCCAGGGGCCCCGGTGCACGGGGAGGCCCACGCCTTCCACGAAGCGCACGGTGTCGTCGGTGGAGCCGCTGTCGTAGACCACGATGTCGTCGCTCACCCCGCGCACGCTTTGCAGCGTCCGGTCGATGGTGTCGGCCGCGTTCTTGCAAATGATAATGATGGAAAACTTAGTCGGCATAATCCCTCGCTTCCGGCGCGCGCCACTTCCACCACCATAAAACGAGGAAGACATAGAGGTACACGCCGTACTGCACTTCGAGGCCAATATCAAACAAAAAACTGAAAGCCGCGCTGATATTCAGCAGCACCCACCAGAAGCGGCCCGACGTTCCGCGCGTGAAAAAAGGCGCCGCCATACAGGCCGTAAAGAGCAGCACACCGATCCAGCCGGCGCCGAGGCCGTAAATGAGCCATTCGGAGCTGGGGTAATACTTGTCGGTTTCGAGCATGCCCGGGATATGCGCGTTGTACCAGGCGTCGGTCACGGGCCAGATGTCGCCGAAGCCCACGCCGAAGGGATGCTCCCGCAGCAGCGTCCAGCCGGCGCGGATGCTGAGGAAGCGGTTGCCGTCGTTGACGCCGGGGTGGTACTGCGCCGCGCGCACGAAGCCGAGGTCCCAGCGGATGTAGTGGAGGCGGTTGCGGAAGCTCGGAAGCACCTGCGCCGCCACTACCGGCAAGGCGGCCAGCACGAGGAGGAACAGCACGCCCAGCGCCACGCTGCGGCGACGCCACACGAAGCGCGCGGCGATGGCCAGCAGGCAGAGGTAGTAGGCGCCGAGGCCGGTGCGCGCCGCCAGCACGTGGAGGTACAGCGTGAAGAAAAGAAACAGCGCCGCCAACCCCCACTGCAGCTTGCGGCGCGCGCCCTGTCCGAGCACGAAGAGCAGCAGCACCGCCACGCTCACCAGCCAGCTGAAGCGCACGTGGTCGTTTTCGAGCGGCGTGCCGAAGGTGCGGCTGTAGTTGAAGCCGTCGTTGTGCGCGGCATAGTCGGCGAGGTAGCCACCGAAGCTCCAGGCGGCGCCCAGGGCCACGCATCCGAGGAAGCTCCAGGCAAGGATCCGCCATTGCTTTGGGGTCAGCTGCCAGGCCCCGGCAAAGGCGAGGGGGAAGAACAGCAGCGGCAGCTTGATGCGGATGATGGTGTTCCACCGCTCCATATCATCGCTCCAGAGCCCCGACAGGAGCGGGAGGAGGAAGAGCCCGCTCATCGCCAGCAGCACGGGTGTGCGCACGAGCCGGCGCAGCTGCGCACCGATGTTTTTGTGCAGGGTCGTAACGGCCACGAAGGCGATCATCGAAAGGGAAAGCCCCGCGCGCGACAGGAACAGGCTCAGGACGGACAGCAGTAAAAGCCCCAGCAGCACGGGCTGCCGGTACTTCGGCGGGAGCAGCATAGCCGTCAAAGCTAGCCAAAAAGGTTTACGAGGTTTTTAAGGTTCTTCGGGTTTATAGGGTTCTTAAGGTCGCTGCACCCTCTCACCCATAACCTTAAGAACCCTATAAACCTTAAAAACCCTGAGAACCTTACTTTTGGCCCGATGCTCCCCAATTGGTCCGCGCTCCTCGAATCCTTCCATACCGGTGATGTCCGCGCGCTGGCGCGGCTGCTTTCGTTTGTGGAGAACGGCCTGCCCGGTTACCGCGAGCTGCTGGCCGGCCTCAGCTGGCCCGAAGGCACGCACGTGGTGGGCATCACCGGCCCCCCGGGGGCGGGCAAGAGCACCCTCACCGACGGCCTTATCGGCGCGCTGGTGGCGCGGGGCAAGAAGGTGGCCGTGCTTTGCGTGGACCCCTCCTCGCCCTTCAACCTCGGCGCCGTGCTTGGCGACCGCATCCGCATGAGCCAGTGGTATACGCACCCGTCTGTATTTATACGGTCGCTGGCCACGCGCGGTTCGATGGGCGGCCTCCACCCGCGCATCCTCGAGCTCACCGACCTGCTGCGTGCCGCCGGCTTCGACTACGTGCTGGTAGAAACCGTGGGCGTGGGCCAGAGCGAGATCGAGATCGCCGGCCTGGCCGACACTACCGTGGTGGTGCTGGTGCCCGAAGCCGGCGACGAAGTGCAGACGATGAAGGCCGGCCTCATGGAGATCGCCGACATCTTCGTGGTCAACAAGGCCGACCGCCCCGACGCGGCTGCCTTTCTCCGCAACCTGCGCCTCATGCTGGCGCCGGCCTTCTCGCAGCGGACCCATGAAATTCCGATCCTCTCCACCGTAGCGCAGGACGGCACCGGCATCCCGGAGCTTGCCGCCGCCATTGAAACCGACCTCGCGCAGCCGCACGCGCGGGCCCGCAAGGAGTGGCTCCTCGCCGAAAAAGCCTGGCAGCTGATTATGCAGGAGCGGATGAAAGACCTGAGCAAGGAAGACCTCCGCAAGGCCATCGCCGCGGGCGACGAGCACAACCTCTACCGCCTCGTAGAGCGCTACGGTGTGCGCTAGTTGGCCGGGGCCGCGTATTTTTGAGCCGCATGAAGAATGGCAATCCCCTGGTTTCGGTAGTGATGTGCACCTACAACGGCGCACGCTTCGTGGGCGAGCAGCTCGAGTCGATCCTGCAGCAGACCTACAGCCCGATCGAGGTGGTCGTGGCCGACGACGCCTCCAAAGACGATACCTACGAGCTGCTGCAGCAATACGCCGCGCGCGACGGGCGCATCCGGCTTTCGCGCAACGCGCAGAACACCGGTTACAATATCAACTTCAGCAACGCCTGCGCCGCCGCCACCGGCGACTTCATCGCCATTGCCGACCAGGACGACATCTGGGAGCCGACGAAGATCGCCGAGCTGATGGACGCCATTCAGAAAGACGACAACATCGTGCTCGTGCACGGCATCTCGGCCCGCTTCGAGGAGCGCGAACACCCGCACCTGCGCAGCCTCAAGCTGGTGAACTATTTCCGCGGCAACGACCTCCGGCTGTTCTACCTGTCGAATTACATCTCCGGCCACAACATGCTGTTCCGCCGTCGCCTCCTCGACCGCTCACTGCCTTTTCCCGGCCACGTGTATTACGACTGGTGGCTGGCCGCGCAGGCCTGCCTCATCGGGCGCATCGAAGCGGTGGAGAAAATCCAGGTGTGGCACCGCATGCACGGCGGCAATGCCACCGGCGGCGCCAAGCCCAGGCTCGCTTTCTGGAAGCAGGTGCAATCCATACTGCCCACGATCCTCGAAAGCCCCGACATCCAGCCCGCGCACCGCGCCTTCGGCCAGGAACTGCTGGCGCACTACCAGCGCGACTTCCCGGAGAAGGAGTTTTCCTGGCCTCTGTTCTGGTTCCTGCTGAAGCACGCACCCGTGATCTTCGCCTACAAGAAGCGCACCTTTCCCTGGATCTCGTATACGAAGCACGCGGCGCGTTACGCGAGTCGGAAGCACCTGGCTTAGCCCCCTATCCGGTGTAAGAGGCGCGTGCCGGTGCTGCAGCGCCCTGAAAGGGCGCCGTGTCACTGGCCCCGGGCGCAAGCCCGGGGCATACAGGCATACAGAATCCGTGCGCCCCGAAGGGGCGCCGTAGCGCAGGAGCATGCTGCAAAAGGGACCATCTTTTTATGGAATCAGGAGAAACACGGCGCCCCTGCGGGGCGCAAGTCCGTTCTTGCATGCTCCTATCCCCGGGTTTCACCCGGGGCCAAGGACATGCTGCTCCTTCGGAGCAGTAGGGCGTTTCGGTATCCGGAATGCAGAAACAGACAGTGGTCCCGTAGATCTACGGGTTACCCGCGTGGCAGCAGCTGGCGGTTGTAGAACACGAGGTTCTCGCCTTTCACTTCCAGGTCGAAGTCGTAGCGGTTGATGGTCTCGAACACGGTGCGGCTCGTGCCGGGGCGGTAGCGGTCGTGCGTTTCCACCAGCAACACCTTGGTGTAGGGCAGCCAGCTTTCGAAGTTCTCGGCAAACAGGTCCATCTCGGCGCCTTCGATGTCGATCTTCACGAGGTCGACGGTGGTAATGCCGGCGCGCTTCATGAGCCCGGCGATGGTGTAGGCCGGCAGTTCGTAGGAGCCTTCGCCCTCATTGGACGTTACCATGAAGGAGGCTTCGCCGAAGCCTTTATCCAGCAGGCGCAACGTTTCCTCGCGGGGCCAGATGGCGCCGTGCAGGATCTCCACGTTGGGATAAGGTTGGGTGTTGCGCTTTGCCTGGCTGAAGTTGGATTGCTCGGGCTCCACGCCGATGATCTTCGCATCGGGAAAGCGGTTGGCGAAATAGAGTGCCGCCAGGCCCACGTTGGCGCCGATGTCGAAGATGGTGCGGGGCTCAAAGGGAATGTCGATGTCGTAGCCGCGGCTGTAGAAGATCTGCTCGAACATGATGTGGTCCGACAGGCTCGGGATGTACCGCAGGTGCACCGGGTGCTTCAGGTAGGGAAAGCGCAGGGGCTGCTCTTTGCGCAGCTTGTGGTGCAGGTAGAATTTCCAGCCGTCGGCTTTGCCGAACAGCTTCTGGAGGCGTTTGCGGGTGTGCGACATCGGAAGCGATTGAAAGAGCTGCAAGGTAACGATTCGCGCCGGCAAATCGGCCGCGGCGGCCGCTGCGCCGGATTTGCTATTTTTGCGCCTTTCCCCCAAGATCGTGACACAACCCGCTTCTACCGCTCCCTCCGCCACCGTTTCGGTGGTGCTCTGCACCTACAACGGCGCCGCCTTCCTGCGGGCGCAGCTCGACTCCATCCGCCAGCAAACCTACCCGCTCCACGAAGTGCTGGCTTTCGACGACGGCTCCACCGACGCCACGCTCGACCTCCTCGACGACTACGCCGAGCAATGGCCCCTGCTGAAGGTGCACCGCAACCCGGTCAACCTGGGCTTCAACCGCAACTTCGAGCAGGCCCTCCGCGCCGCCACCGGCGATGTGCTCGCCATCTCCGACCAGGACGATATCTGGATGCCCGAAAAAGTGGCGAAGATGATGGCCGTGTGGAAGCCCGAATGCCCCGTGATCTACTGCGATTCGATGCGCTTCAAGGGCGAGCCGCCGGCGGTGCCCGCGAAGTCGCACATCAACGCGTTCTTCGAGGGAACCGACGCGCGCCAGCTCCTCTTCGCCAACACGGTGAGCGGCCACGCGCTCATGCTCCGCCGGCCCTTCCTCGACAAAGTGCTGCCCTTTCCCGAAGGCATTTTTTACGACTGGTGGACGGCCTTCGTCGCTGCCGACAACGGCGGGGTTTGCCTGCTCAACGAGCCGCTGGTGCTGCACCGCATTCACGATAAGAACGCATCGGGACACGAAGAAACCTCGCGCAGCGAAGTGATCCTTTACCTGCGTAAGGACGTCATGCGACACATGAAGGTGTTCAAGGACGCGCCCCAGGTAAGCGAGCGGGTGCGCGCCTTTGCCCGTATGTTTTACGAAGCCTACCAGCGCCGCGAAGAGAAGGGCGGACGCTGGCGCCTCTTCCGCCTCATCCTGCAGCACCTCGAAACGTATTTCTACTACCGCCGCCGCAAAGGCGCACACAAGTTGCGGCTGGTGAAGTATGCTTATTACTACGCCTTTACCGATTAGGGCGCGCTGAACGATCCTATGCAGATCATACGTTGCAGTTCGTGCAACAGTCAACCGCTTTGCGCAGTTCGTACAGACCCGCGTCAATCGTAACGATCTTAAAAAATCTGCGTTCCTGCTTTCGTGGTGCAAGTTGCTTCTACGCGCTGATCTTCAAATTGCTGTCGGGATGCAGCACCTTGCGGGCTTTGGCCAGCGCCGAGCCGATCACCTGGTGCATGTCGTAGTAGCGGTATTCCGCGAGGCGCCCGCCGAAGATCACGTTGCTTTCGCCCTCCGCCAGCTCCGCGTATTGCTTGAAGCGCTTCGTGTTCGCTTCGTCGTTGAGCGGGTAGTAGGGCTCCATGCCTTTTTCCCAGGTGGCGGGATACTCGTAGGTGATCACCGTGTGTGGCTGCGTGCCGAACTCAAAGTGTTTGTGCTCGATGATACGCGTGTAGGGAATGTGTGCCTCGGTATAATTCACCACGGCGTTGCCCTGGTAGTTGGCTCGCTCCAGGTGCTTGTGCTCGAAGCGCAGGCTGCGGTACTCGAGCGGGCCGAAGCGGTAGTTGTAGTATTCATCGAGCTGACCGGTGTATACCAGGTTTTCGCCGAGCGAGCGGAAATATTCCGGGTCGTCGAAGAAGTTGGTGTCGAGGCGTACTTCGATGCCTTCGAGCAGTCCTTCCGCCAGCTTGTTGTAGCCGCCGATGGGAATGCCCTGGTACTTGTCGTTGAAGTAGTTGTTGTCGAAGGTAAAGCGCACCGGGAGGCGCTTGATGATGAATGCCGGCAGCTCGGTGGCCTTGCGGCCCCACTGCTTCTCGGTGTAGCCTTTGATCAGCTTTTCGTAGATGTCGGTGCCCACCAGCATCAGCGCCTGCTCCTCGAGGTTTTTCGGGTGGGTGATGCCCAGCGACCCGATCTGCTCCTGGATCTTTGCCTGCGCCTCATCCGGGGTAATGACGCCCCAGAGCTGGTAGAACGTGTTCATGTTGAACGGCAGGTTGTAGAGCTTGCCCTCATGATTGGCCACCGGCGAATTGGTGTAGCGGTTGAACTCCACGAACGAATTCACGAAGTCCCAGATGGGCCGGTCGTTGGTGTGGAAGATATGCGCGCCGTAGTAGTGCACGTTGATCCCATCTACATTCTGGCAATAGATATTGCCCCCGCTGTGCGGCCGCTTGTCGATGACCAGGCAGCGCTTTCCTGCTTGCTTGGCCTGGTGGGCAAAGGTTGCCCCGAACAGGCCCGCGCCCACAATGACGTAGTCGTAATTTACCATCAGAAACGAATAACCTTTTTGTGCTTAATGGATTGTAAAATGCGTTCGGCCACGGCGTGCACGGAGTACACGCGGCCACCCTCCGCATTTTGCAAAAACTTTGCCCGCGCCGCCCGGACCTCGTTGTAACGGTCGAAGAGCTGGCTGAGGGACTGCACAAAAGAAGTTTTTCCGGTCAGGAGCCGGAGCATCGTTTCGGGGATGAGCTGAAGAAAGTAGAGGTAGCGTTTGCCGCGCGGCAGGTGCAGCGCGTGCAGCAGCATTTTGTTGCGGTTGTATACCACCGCGATCTCCCGCTTGCGTTCCGGCGTACGGATGGTGCTGGAGGTGCGGTGACGGCACACGGCATCGTGCACGTAGTAGCAGGGATGGCCGAGGCGCCAGGCACGCAGCGACAATTCGTAGTCTTCCACGTAAAAGGGCGAGAAAAGCTCGTTGAAGCCGCCGAGCTTTTCAAAGAGTCGCCGGCGAAAGAGCATGTTGGCCCCCGACAGGTAGATCGACAGGAGGCCCTCACCACGCATTTCGCTTTCGTCCTGGAGCAGGTAGTTGCCCGAGGTCTTGATCTTCACGCCGTGGAAATACGGGTACTTGGCGCCTTCCTGCACGATATCGTCTTCCCAGCCCACAATGCGGCCCATGGTGCCCCAGGTATCGGGGTTTTCGAAGAAGGGAAGCTGCGGCTCAAAGTAGCCGGGCGTCAGCTTGACGTCGGAGTTGAGCAGCAGCACGAGCTCGTAGCGGGCGGCCGCCACGCCGCGGTTGGCTGTTTTGGAAAATCCGCCGTTTACCGCGGCACGCACGATGCGCACGTCGGGGTAGTGCTGCGCCACCCATTCCGGCGACCCGTCGGTGGAAGCATCGTCGGAAATAATGACTTCGCTGGGAAAAGAGAGGGAGCGCAGGGCTTCAAACACCGTTGGCAGCGTTTCGGGCAACAGCGTGTTGCCGTTGTAGTTCGGAATGACGACGGAAAGACCGGGCATGCGCGCAAAATAAGCTATTCGGCTCCATTCCGCTTCCACCAGCGGTAGCCGATCGTGCCGATGATGCTGAAGGGAACGATCATCAGGTAGATAATGCCCGTGTTGAGGCCCTTGGCGGGTTTCTCGCCGAGCTGCTGGGCCGTTTTGGTGCATACAGAGCACTGGGCGCCGGCAGCGAGCAGCGAAGCGGAAAGCAGGATGGTGAACAGGCCCTTTTTCATATCGGGGCAAAGGTAGGCGATGGTGCCGGCGCCGCAAGCGGCGGAAGAGAAAGAACGCAGATTCTGTATGATTTTTAAGATTTACGCAGATATGTTTTTGCAGGCGTCAGCAGATCATAACAAATCAGCGCATTCCGCTTTAGCGGAATCTGCGTTCTTTCTCTTTGGGGCAACGCCCTACCTGGTGGAATTACAGTCTTTCCCGAAGTTTTGCTTGATATGATCCTTCAGGCATTGCGCCCTTGCCTGCGAGAAGGGGTGTGTGCGCAGGAAGTCTTCCACGCGGCTGTAATCGTTTTCCTTGTTTCCCATTTCGCGCCAGAAGTTGACCACGGTGCAAAGGTCCATCCCGAGCTTGTTGGTGAGGTTGATGCCGTAATAGTCGGCTTCCAGCTCGTTGCGCTGGTTAAAGGAAGCCGTGAGGATGCTCTTGAGCTGCAGGTAGGTGGAACCGCCTTCGCCGAAGTATTTTTCCGCTACCTCCATTTCCTGGATGCTGGTTTTGATGTGGCCGGCCTCGGAGTGCCCGATCTCGTGGCCCACGATGGCATAGAGCAGCGCATCGTCGTTCTTGCAACGCTCCCACATTGTTTTGGTCACGTAGATGCGGCCGCCGAAGGTGAAGGCGTTGAGCGCGGTGTCGTCGAGCACGTAGATGTAGTATTGGATCTTCGAAGGCTGCGCACGCTGCGCCAACAGGTCTTTCAGCACCTTGTTGAGTTTGGCGGAGATGGCGGGGTCGTCGATGAGTTTCGACTCGCCGGTTTCGAGGAGGTCTTTGTGGAAGGCTGCGCCCCACTGGGTTTGCACCTCGTCGGTAATGCTCCGCTTCGACACGGCCAGGTCGCGGAGGATGCCGGTCACGCGCTCCACTTTTTTTCCGGTAGGATCGTTGGCCACCGACGAGTCGAGGCAGGCGTAGGAATAGGAGGTCGCCTCCTTTTTGGTATCGGAGCCGGGCAGCGAAAGGTCGTTGCAGGAGGCGAGGATCGCCCCGAGCAGGAGCGGCAGGAAACGTAGCATGCGGATGAAAATGCAAAGAAAGGGCCAGCACGGCTGGGTTGGCAACAGCTTTGCAATCGCTTTGCTAAACTTTGGACAGCAGCCCGGCGCCGGCCTATGGAACTTGTGTACAAATGCCTTTCGATCTTTCTGCTGCTGGCGGCGCTGCTGCCGCTGATCCCCCACCCGCACTGGATCTTCCGCATCTGGGAGTACGGCCGCATCCAGGCCTTCTTCCTGCAGCTGCTGGTGCTCGCCGCCGGGCATTTGCTCCATCCCCACGACCGCGTCTTTTGGTTCCTCGAAGGCGCGCTGACCCTGCTGGCCCTGCACAACGCCTGGGTGCTGGCGCCCTACACGCGCTTCTTCCGTAAAAAGCACCGCGTGGAAAAACGCTCCGAAAGCGTATCGGTGCTGTCGGTGAATGTATACCAGTTCAACCGCGAATACGACCGGCTACTGGCCCTGGTGCGCACGGAGCGCCCCGACATCCTGCTGACGATGGAAACGAACGGCGCCTGGCAGGAAGCGCTCGATGCGCTCGGCGACCTGTACCCGCACGCGCAGAAGGTGCCGCTGGAGAATACGTACGGCATGCATTTCTACACCCGGCTGCCGCTGCACCGGGTGCAGGTGCACTACTTCGTGGCCGACGATATGCCCAGCATCGAGGCGGAGCTGGAAACGCCCGACGGCACGCGCTTCACGATCTTTTGCGTGCACCCGGCGCCGCCGAGTCCTACCGAAGAAGAAACGGCCCGCGAGCGCGACGGCGACCTGCTGTCGGTAGCCAAAAAAGCAGCGGCGGCCAAAGGCCCCGTGCTGGTGGTGGGCGACTTCAACAACGTGGCCTGGGCACGCTCGTCGGTGTTGTTCCGCAAAACCTCGGGCCTGATCGACCCGCGCATCGGCCGCGGCTTCGTATCGACCTACCACGCGCGCTACCGCTGGCTCCGCTTCCCGATCGACCTGTTCTTTCACTCGCCACACCTGTTCGTGGAGCGCTTCTGTACGCTGCGGCCCATCGGCTCCGACCACCTGCCGCTGTTCTGCCGCTTCTTCATCAACCCCGTAGACGATGCGCAGGAAGGCGAGGTGGAAACCCTCGAGGCAGGAAGGGAGGAAGAGGTGGAGGAGATGATCCAGGAGGGGAAGGAGGAGGAGAGCAGCCGGCCGGTGGTTGCGCGGGAGTAACGTTTATAGTTTATAGTTTACAGTTTTAAGTTCCGCTATGCGGCGTGGCGGTATTCGCGTCAGCCAACTATAAACTATAAACTATAAACTGTAAACAAAAAGCCCCGCCGAAGGCGGGGCTTTGAAATACTAGTTAACAGCTTCTGCGCTCATGCGCTTCGATTGCTTCTTGCGCTCCTCTTCGTCGAGGATCACTTTTCGCATCCGGATATTGTTGGGCGTCACCTCGATGCACTCGTCCTGCTGGATGTATTCCATGCATTCTTCGAGGGTCATCAGGCGCTTCGGGGCGATGTTGGAGGCCGCATCGGAGCCGGAAGCACGCATGTTGGTGAGCTTCTTGCCTTCGTTCGGGTTCACCACGAGATCGCCGGGCTTGTTGTTCTCGCCGATGATCATGCCTTTGTACACTTCCTCACCCGGGTCTACGAAGAAGAAGCCGCGGTCCTGGAGTTTGTCGAGCGAATAGCCGGTGGTCT
Organism: Flaviaesturariibacter aridisoli; assembly: GCF_004343705.1. Taxonomy (GTDB): domain Bacteria; phylum Bacteroidota; class Bacteroidia; order Chitinophagales; family Chitinophagaceae; genus Flavisolibacter; species Flavisolibacter aridisoli. Next base: position 8,501 of record NZ_SKFH01000032.1, on the reverse strand, counting down.
GGCCGTTGTCTTTCGCCAGCAGCACACCGTTGTTGCGGCCGGGGATCGGTCCTTTCCAGGGCTTGTACTCGGCAAAGCGGTGGTTCATTACGGCTTCGCCCGCCGTGTTGGTGAGCATATTGGTACGCAGGCCGATGAGGCCGCGCGAGGGGATGTCGAATTCAAGGTGCTGCATTTCGCCTTTCGTTTCCATGATCAGCATCTCACCCTTGCGGCGGGTGACGAGGTCGATCACTTTGGAGGCGTATTCCTGCGGCACGTCTACCACGAGGGTTTCAAAGGGCTCGCACTTCTGGCCGTTGATCTCTTTCACGAGCACCTGGGGCTGGCCGATGGTCAGCTCGTAGCCTTCGCGCCGCATCGTTTCGATGAGGATACCGAGGTGGAGGATACCGCGGCCGTATACCAGGAAGGAGTCGGCGGAGTCGGTGTCTTTCACACGGAGGGCGAGGTTCTTCTCGGTTTCCTTCATGAGGCGGTCGCGCAGGTGGCGCGAGGTCACGAACTTACCGTCGCGGCCGAAGAAGGGCGAGTTGTTGATCGAGAACATCATGTTCATCGTCGGCTCGTCGATGGAGATGGTCGGCAGGGCTTCGGGGGCGTCGAAGTCGGCGAGGGTATCGCCGATGTTGAAGCCTTCGATACCTACTACGGCGCAGAGGTCACCGGCAACTACTTCGGATACTTTTTTCTTGCCCATGCCTTCAAACACGTAGAGCTCGCGCACGCGCTGCTTCTTTACGGTGCCGTCGGCCTGCATGAGGGAGACGGGCATGTTTTCCTTGATCACACCGCGGGCCACGCGGCCGATGGCGATACGACCGAGGAAGGAAGAGTAGTCGAGGGAGGTCACCTGCATCTGCAGGGTGCCTTCGCGGGAGGCGTTCGGCGGGGGCACGTGCTTCAGGATACCGTCGAGCAGGGGCTCGATGCCTTCGATCTGCTCCAGCGAATCGTTGAACCAGCCGTTCTTGCCCGAACCGTAGTAGGTGGGGAAGTTGAGCTGCTCTTCGGTAGCGTCGAGGTTGAAGAAGAGTTCGAATACGGCGTCGTGCACCTCGTCGGGGCGGCAGTTGGGCTTATCTACTTTGTTGATGATCACGATGGGCTTCAGGCCGAGCGCGAGGGCTTTGCCCAGCACGAAGCGGGTCTGCGGCATGGGGCCTTCAAAGGCATCCACCAGCAGGCACACGCCGTCGGCCATTTTGAGCACACGCTCCACCTCGCCGCCGAAGTCGGCGTGGCCAGGGGTATCGATCACGTTGATCTTCACACCTTTGTAGGTGACGGCGGCGTTTTTGGAGAAGATCGTGATGCCGCGCTCGCGTTCCAGGTCATTGTTGTCCATGATCAGCTCGCCGGTTTCCTGGTTTTCCCGGAAGGTAGCAGTGGCGTGCAGGATCTTGTCTACCAGGGTGGTTTTACCGTGGTCAACGTGGGCAATGATGGCAATGTTTCTGATGTCCATAATAAATTAAGTGGAAAAGGCGGAAGTGGGAAGTCGGAAGTGCTTACTGCGACCGGGACTTTTCATTGTTTTTCGGAGCGCAAAGGTACGCCAAAAGGTTGGGGTAAACAGATAATGGAGAATCTTTATCTTTCTGTTACCATATATGAAAAGAGCACGACTGTTGGGCTTTCTGTCGATTTGCACCGGCTTTTTGGCCTTTGGTTTTCCCCGAAACGAAAAAGCGCCGCCGGGTACCGTGCGGGCCAACGATACGCTTTTTGTGGACCGGACTGAAATAGCCAATGCTCATTGGCGCGAGTTCACGTTCTGGCACCAGCAATACGGAGATTCGACCTCGCTGGCTGCCATCCTCCCCGATAGTTGCTGGGTGCCGCTGGCGGGCAATGGGCCCGGAGATGTTTATTCCTGTTCGATGGGGGAAGTGTATTTCCGTCATCCGCGCTTCAGCTTCTATCCTGTGCTGGGGCTCACCCACGCACAGGCAGAGGCTTTTTGCCGCTGGCGTTCCGACCGGGTAAACGAGCTCATTGCCCGGCAGCCGGAGCGCTGGCCGTTCCGGAAAGTGCATTACCGCCTGCCCACTGAGGCCGAATGGATGGCGCTGGCCGAGGGCGGCCTGGACACGGCGCGGTACCCGTTCGGGGTGAAGAATACAACGACGAAAAAGGGATTCAACCTTGTCAACTGGGGAAGCGACCTCCGCTGGAAAGACCCGGGGGCGGCTTACCCTGTGGAGGTGCCCACATGGCCTGTGAACGCCGGCGCCGCCGGTATTGGCGGCAGCCGGGGGTGGATCGGCAACGTGGCCGAGATGCTGGCTGCAGAAGGCATCGCCAAGGGCGGCTACTACGCACTGCCCCCGGACTCCTGCCGCATCGGCGCCCGGCAATACTACGACGGCCCGAAACCCTGGCTGGGGTTTCGTTGCGTGGCGACGGTGGAGTAAACGAGCCTGGAGCCGCTTTCGCCGCCCGGATGAACGCCAAACCCCGAACTCTTTTTGTTAAAGCCGTTGCCCCGCTAAACCCCCTGCCTCGTTTTTCCTTCTTATCATTGAACTAAATTCAACGTTATGAAAGGCTTTTTACTCCTGCTCTCGTTTTTTGCCGTGCTGGCCGTTTCGGCCCAAAAGGTGATGAACCGCGGTGCTTCGGAAGCTTCCTGGAAGGTGTTGTGGGGGAAGAAGTCCCTGCTCAAGGCCGCCGCGGAAGACGAGGCCGCCAACGTGGTCAGCATCAAGCGCTCCGCCCTCAACAAGAAAAATACCTTTACGATCCTCTTTACGCCGGCCTCCGACCAGAAGTCGGGCTGGAACCGCAGCATCGCCGCCTACGACGGCTCCGACAACGTGCTGAAGCAGCAGAAAGGCAACAGCTTTTCGGTGAGCAGCGCCGCCCTGAGAGCAATGGCCAAGGGCCACAGCGAGATCCGTATCTATACCACGGCCGTGCCTTCCGACCCCGCTAAAGCCGCCGTGGTGCGGGTGCGCCGCGTGCACCTGGTGACGATCCGGATCGTGTAAAAGCTGAACCGTCAGCCGTGAAGCGTGAGCCGGTGTTGCAATGGCATCGGCGCGCGCTTTTTCTATTCGCTCTCGTTCCTGTTAATGCTGCCGGTCATTCTGTATACTTTTTCTTTCTTTGGGGCTTATGCGCCACCTGCTCCTCATCATCAATCCCATTTCCGGCACCCGCGCAAAGGCGTCCCTTCCCGCCATGGTGGAAGCCCGCTGCCGGGCCGAGGGCTTCCGCTTTTCGCAGTACCCCTCGGTGGCCAGTGGCGACTACCGCTTCCTCGATGGCGTTATCGAAGGCGACGGCGTGACCGACCTGCTCATCGCCGGCGGCGACGGCACCATCAATGCCGCCGTGAACAGCCTGCGCCGCCACGGCCTGCCCTTCGGTATCCTGCCCTGCGGATCGGGCAATGGATTGGCCCTCAGCGCCGGCATTTCGCGCAAGCACGCCCTGGCGCTGGAGACCATCATCGGGGGCACGCCACAGCCCGTAGACGCCTTTACCATCAACGGGCGCTTTGCCTGTATGCTCTGCGGCCTCGGCTTCGACGCACAGGTGGCGCACGACTTCGCCAATGACCCCGCCCGCGGCCTCAACACCTACATCCGCAAAACCGTATCGAACTTCTTTTCCGCCAAAGCCTATCCCTTCCTGCTCCAGTCGGGCGACAAGGAGCTCGACACGCAGGCGTTCTTCATTTCCATCGCCAACTCCAACCAGTTCGGCAACAATGTGACCATCGCGCCGAAGGCGTCGCTGTCGGACGGGCTGCTCGACATCGTGGTGGCCACGCGCCAAAGCAAGCTGGGGCTGCTGCTGCAAACGGCGCGGCAGATAGCAGGCTACAACGAGCTGCAAAGCGATGTACTCAATGAAAAGGCGGGTATGATCTACTTCCAGACCGATTCGCTCGACATCTACAATCCTGCCGGTGCGCCGCTCCACATCGACGGCGACCCCGGCGAGACCGCGGAGCGCTTCGAGGTCCGCGTGATCCGCGATGCGTTCCGGCTCCTGATGCCTTAGAGAAAGAACGCTGATCCCGCAGGCGGGATCAGCGTTCTTTCTCTCATGGCGCGACCTGGCCTGTCGCCACTGCTTCTTTGTACTGCCCGCAAGCCTTGGCAATGACCTCTTCGAGCGGGGTAAATTGAAATCCCGGCAACGCTTCCAGGATCGCCTTGTTGTCGAACGAGGTGCGGCTGTGGGCCACGCGGGCGCTTTCTTTGGTGAGCAGGGCCTTGCGGCCGGAGAGCTTCGACTTCAGTGCTTCCATCCGCCACGCAATTTCGCCGAGGAAGGGCGTGGCCTCGCGTGCCGGCCGCTTCTTTCCGAAGCCGTCAGCCATCGCGTTGAGCAGTTGGTGAAACGACCAGTTGCCGCCATTGACGATGAAGCGCTCTTCGCTGATGTCGCTGAAGAGTAGTTCTACGGTGGCGCGGGCGGCGTCTTCAACGCCCACGAACCCGTTGATGCCCTCGGTGTACCAGGGAAAGCCGCGCCAGGCGTTGCGAAAGAGGGCGCCCGAGCTCTGGTGCCAGTCGCCGAAGCCGAGGATGGTGCTGGGGTTGAGGATGACGCCATCCAGGCCTTCGGAAAAGCCGCGCCACACCTCGATCTCGGCGAGGTGCTTGCTCACGGCGTACTGCGTGTTGCTTTTCGTTTCCGACCACTTCTTGCTTTCATCCACGAGGCCGCCGGCGCGCGTGCGGCCCAGCGCGGCCACCGAAGAAATATAGGCGAGGCGACGCACGCCTTCTTCCAGCGCTACGTTCACCACGTTGGCGGTGCCGTCGCGGTTGGCTTGCAGCAGGCGCTTGCGGTCGGCGCTGTGAAAAGACACCAGGGCAGCGGCATGCACGATACGGTCCACGCCCTGCATCGCGTCGGCCAGCGACAGCACGTCGAGGATGTCGCCTTCCACCCATTCCACCTTGTCGAGAATCTCTTTTTCAATGAAGAAAGGCAGCTTGTTGCTCCGCCGGATGGCGCGCACGGATTCGCCGCGCTGTACGAGTTCTTTGATGATGTAGGCGCCGAGAAAACCGGTGCCGCCGGTGACGAGTGTGGTAGACTGGTTGATAGGTTGATCAGTTGACTGGTTGATGAATTAACCGGTTAATGGATTAATACGCGTAATAGCCCTTTCCCGTTTTCCGGCCCAGGTTGCCGCTGTCGACGCGCTCTTTCTGGATGTCGGAGGGACGGAGGCGCTCCGGGTTGCCCATCTGCGCATAAACGGAGCAGGACACGGCGTAGTTGACGTCGTTGCCGATAAGGTCCATCAGTTTGAAGGGGCCCATCTTGAAACCCTGGGCTTCGAGCAGGCGGTCGATCGTGTCGAAGGGCAGGCCTTCTTCGGCCAGCCGCAGCGACTCGATGTAGTAGGGGCGCGCCACGCGGTTGACGATAAAGCCCGGCGCGTCGGTGCAGAGCACGGGCGTTTTGCCCACGGCCTTTGTGAAGGCCAGCAGCGCGTCGATGGTGCCGGGGTCGGTGTGGGGGCCTTGCACCACTTCCACCAGCTTCATCAGCGGGGCGGGGTTGAAGAAGTGGAGGCCGGCCACGCGTTCGGGATGCGGCAGCGTTTCGGCGAGCGCGGCGATCGAAAGCGACGAGGTGTTGGAGGCGAAGATGGTCGTGGGACCGTTGCGCTCCGCCAGCTGGCGAAAGAGCGTCGTCTTGGCGTCCATCTTTTCAATGATGGCTTCCACCACGAGGTCGGCTACGCAGTCGGCAATGGCAGACGTAAAGCGGATGCGGCCCAGCGTTGCCTCGGCGGCAGCGGCGTCGAGCTTGCCTTTTTCCACGGCGGTCTGCAGGTTCTTTGCAATGCCGCTTTTTGCTTTTTCCAGTACGGCTTCATTGAGTTCGTAAAGCACGACCGGGAGTGTGGCCGCGGCCGCCACCTGTGCAATGCCGCTGCCCATGGTGCCGGCGCCGCATACACAAACCGATTGAATTTCCATTGGCCCCATTTTCGCATAAAATTAGGGGCTGGGTCCCAACAGGGTCCCCGTAACTTTAAAGAGGACGAAAAAACAAGCGGAGATGAAAACGAAACACTGGATCCTGCTCGGCGCCGGCGTCGCCATGGGCGCGGCCCTCGCCTGGTGGCTGCTGGAACACAACAAAAGCGCGGAAGAAAAGCCGCCCAAGGGCGCGCCGCAAATACCCCTCGATAACCCCGGCGACCAGAGTGAATTCCAGGTGAGCCCGGGGGAAAGCGCAATCGGGTAGAGAAAGTTTGAAAGTCGGAAGTGGGAAGTCGGAAGCATTTCGGTAAAATGGCTGTTAAAGGCGTAACTTTTGCGACGTTTTTCCCATGCTGTTGCACATTCATCCCGACAACCCACAACCACGCCTGCTGCGGCAGATCGCCGAGATCCTGCGCGGCGGCGGCATCATCGTTTATCCCACCGACACCATCTACGGCCTCGGCTGCGACATCTCCCAGCACAAGGCCGTTGAGCGCATCTGCCGTATCAAGGGCGTGGACCCGCAAAAGGCGGCCCTCTCGTTCGTTTGCTACGACCTGAGCGATCTCAGCAAGTATGCGGCCCAGCTCGACACGCCGGTGTACCGCTCGCTGAAGCAGTACCTGCCGGGTCCCTATACGTTCATCCTGAAGGCGAGCCGCGAGGTGCCGCGCATTTTGAAAACAAAACGCGACACCGTGGGCATCCGCATTCCCGACAACAACATCGCCCGCTGCATCGTACGGGAGCTGGGCAACCCGATCCTCAGCGCCTCCCTGCCCGGCGATATGGTGGAAGAATACACCGACCCCGAAGTGATCGATGAACGCTTCGGCAAGCAGGTCGACGCCGTCGTGCACGGCGGCATCGGGGGGATGATCCCTTCCACCATCATCGACTATTCTACCGGCGACCCCGAAGTGGTGCGGATGGGCGCCGGGCCCTGGGAGTAGGCCCACCCCCGGCCCCTCCCGAGGGGAGGCTTAAGAAAACCCTGCCTTGTTCCCTTTCCTTTCGGGAAGGGGTCAGGGGACGGACGCTTATTTGGCCTCTACGTACTCGACGATCTGGTCGATGTCTTTTTCGCTCAGCTGCGGGAAGGGCATCATGATGGCGCCGTATTGCTTCTGAAGCCCCTGGGTATAAGGGTCTTTGGCGAGGAACGCCGCGGGGTTGTGCACCCAGGCATAGAGCTTTTTGCGGTCGGCCCAGGGCCCGCGGGAGGTAAGGCCGCGCAGGGCGGGGCCGGTCATGTCTTTGTCGAGGGCGTGGCAGGCGGCGCAGTTTTGCTGGAAGATACCTTTGCCGGGGGCGGCGGCCGGCGCGGTGGCCTTAGCGGCAGTGCCCGGAGTGGCGGTGCTGGCAGCAGCGGTTTTGACGGACGTGAGCGCGGCGCTGCGTTGTTCGGTCAGGAAAACCTGCTCCCCGATCCAATAGAGGCTCCAGCCGGCCAGCAGGATGAAAATGGCCAAAAAGAGATAGCGGACTTGATTCATAACACAAGGTTTTGAAAGGACCGCCGGGGCGGCCCCCGTTTGCGCCCGCAAAGCTAGAAAAGGAAGTTGCCGCGAAAGGTGATCTTCGTCAGGAGGCTTGCAGCGAAGGGAAGATTACCTGAAGTCAGACAATCATCCCTCCCTCGCCCCTCATGTACTCATTTGCTCTACCCTCCCCAAAACAAAAAGACCCCAACGGGGCCTTCCTGTTTAACCTTCAACCATTCTTTACAGCAGACTTTTGAAAAAAAGTGCAGCAAGTGTCTATAAGACGGTAGATAGACCGCAAACGCTGCATCGGGTTTAAAAATCCGGGGAATATCCCCCATTTCTCACCCGCCTTCGCTGAAGCTTCGGCGGGCAGGGCCCGCCCCGTGCCGGCGATGGGGCACTAACCGCTGCTGACAACCGTAAAACCCTGCCCGACAACGCTCCTACCCTGCCCGGCCAAACAAGTACCCCACCCGACGAGCGCATAACCCCGGGCAACGAGTCAAAAACCCCGGCCGATATGGACCGAACGCCGGCGAACACCGGAAGCAACCCCCAGGGGTAGCCGGCGAAAAACAGCCGGCAACGGGAACGGGCAGCCGGCCGGGCAGCACCCAGTAGCCTGACGGCGTGAGAGCAGGACCTGACAGCTGTAACTAAGTCCATAACTATTGGAAAACAAGACCTGACAACGGCCATTTGGTCAGTAACAAGGAGAGAACAAGACCTGACAACGGCCATTTGGTCAGCAACAACGCGAGAACAAGACCTGACAACGGCCATTTGGTCAGCAACAAGACGAAAACAAGACCCGACAACGGCCATTTGGTCAGCAACAACGCGAAAACAAGACCTGACAACGGCAAAAGGGTCCGTTACCATTGGAAAACAAGACCTGACGGAACGTAAACAGTAGCGGGCACTGCGACAAAAGAAGCGGGCGGCCGGATATTTCTGGATCCGGTAGCACTACCGGAAAGGTGGAACCGCCTGTCTTAAACGAGGGCGGACAGGTCTGGCTGTGCGGAAGCTTCGGCGGACGGGGCCG
>NZ_SKFH01000031.1 GCF_004343705.1 Flaviaesturariibacter aridisoli | reverse complement strand
GGCGCCACCCGCCTCGGGGTGGGGGCCCAGGCGGCCTACACCTCCCGCACGCTGAACACTTCGAAGCTCACCTTCGAAGACCAGTTCACCTCGGGCGGCTTTTCGACCCTGCCCTCGCGCGATGCCGCCCGCGGCGGCACCGACCACCACCTGGACCTCAACGTAGGCCTGCAGCTCTCCCACGAGGTGGCCCGCTGGGGCGCCTCCGTCGGCGGGGCCCTGCGCCACGTCAACCGGGCCAGGGAATCGTTCTGGGACGGCGACTACCGCCTGCCGATGACCTACACGGCCCACGGCCAGGTGTTTGCCAAGCTCAAGGGCGGCGACAAGCTGACCGTGCAGGCGCAGTACGTCAACCTGGGCGAGCAGAACTACCTGCAGGGCGGACTGGTGTTTTCCAAGAACATCCACCTGTCGGCAACCGAGACGACGCTGGACGTAGGGGTGCTGGGCCGCGACACGCGGACGGTGATTCCCTACCTGGGGCTGAGCTACGGCCGCACCAAAGGGGCGATCACTTATGATGTGACCACCAACCAGAGCAAGCAGGCCGGCCTCAACCGCCAGTCGCTGGAGGTGACCCTGCAGCATAGCTTCTAACCGAACTACCGGAACCGCATACAAAAGCCCCCCGACGAAAAGGTCGGGGGGCTTTTTCGTGTGCCCCTGACCGGGAATTTCTGCAGGAATCTATCGCGGCTTCGTCCGGCAATCGGCCGGTTTCGCCGAAAAAAGGGCAGTTTTCCACATTTGGTTAGGAAATCCTCTTAGTCTGTTATTAAAAACGTATTAAAAATGTCCTAATTTCCCATTCCCATTCTTTTTGAGAAGAGACCAGACCGACCAACCGAGTAGATCCATTTTCCTGTAGAGCCAAACAAAACAAAACTGCTTTATGAGTCAGCACACTGCTCCGGCGGTCGCGCACGCGGCTGCCCCCTGCCCGGCTATGTCCGGGTCCTCCCAAAACCGCAAAGCCCGCTTCGGGCGACGTTTGCTTGCCTTCCTGGCTGCCTTTGCAGTAGGAGGGGTGGTGCAGGCGCAAACCACCCTGATCGCTCCGGCTGGTGACGGCGGATTTGAGACGGGAGCAACGCTGGCCGCCAACGGCTGGACGGCTGTTAATTCCACCACCGATGGCTGGGTGACCGGGAATATTGTTTCCCCGGGCACCAGTGCCGGCAGCCGCGCCGCCTATGTAAGTGCGAATGGCGGTACCGGTTGGACCTATTCGGAATTAAGTAAATCAGTTTCTATTTACAGAGATATTTCAATACCCGCCGGGGAAACCAAGCTGACGCTTTCTTTCAGATGGAAAGCTGGAGGTGAAGGCACGACCACCAGCGATTGGGATAACATGAAGGTGTACTTTGCACCAACGACTGTAACACCGACAACCTCCAATAGCTCTGTGAGCAGTTCCTACCAGCAATCCGGTAACGGCGCTGTGAGTGGTATGTACAAGCTGAATTCTACCAGCTGGAACACTACGACCATGACCTTCTTTACCAACCTCGCGGGGCAGACCGGGCGGCTAATTTTCGTATGGCAATCGGACGTGACCACCATTGCGAACCCGCCTGCGGCGCTCGACGAGATCAGCCTCGTCTCAGCAGCGCCCGGCAACATCAGCTCTACCGCCACCGGTGGTAACTGGAGTTCCACCGCTACCTGGGTGGGCGGCGTTGTTCCCTCGGCCGGTGATAACGTCACCATTGCCGACGGCGCCACGGTGACTATCGATGCTTCCGCAGGAAACCCTTCTGTCGGCAACCTTACCGTTGGCGGCGGCACTTCGGGCAATCTGGTGTACAACGCCACTGCTGCGCAGACCCTGACCGTTTCCGGTAATGTAACAGTTAACACCGGGGCCAGCTTGAAATCGGCCGCCTCCGGCACGATGACGACGCATGCGCTGAACATTGCCGGCAACCTGACGAACAATGGTACGATCGACTTCAGCACCAATGGCAATACGGCCGGCGCGCAAATCACCTTCTCGGGTGCGGCAAACGCAACCTGGACCAATGGTACGTCTTCTATTACCAACCTGCGGCAATCAACCGGTGTCACCCTGAACAAGGGTACGTCTACCGCCACGACATTGACCTTCGCGCCCGGTGGCACGCTTACGGTGCAAGGCTCGAATGCGAACGGATTCCTGTCTATTTCCAATGGCCAGTTTATCCTTGGCGGCACGAATGCCTACAGCGGCCCCGTGTTCAATGCGACGGCCTATACAATTCCCAGCACCGGCGGCTTTTGGATGAACAACGCCAACGCCACGGTCACGGGCCTCAACGGCTCCCCCACACTAACCGGCGCCCTGCGCGTTTCTGCCGGTACGTTTACGGTGGGTACGGCCTCCGGTAACTCGATGACCGGCGCTTCGTCCACTTCCAATTTTACGATTGACGGCGGTACCTTCAACAGCGCTGGCCGCCTGGCCCTCACCAGCGGCAACATGACCATTACCGGTGGCACTGTAAACCTCAGTACCTCGGGTCAAAGTACCAACTCGAGTGGCTCGATGAACTTCACCGGATCGACCTTCACGATGAGTGGTGGCATTGTGAATCTCGTGCAGGCCTCGACAGCAGCCACAACGCAATACGACTGGAACGTGGTCCCAACCACGACCGCTATTACCGGCGGCACCCTCAACATCGGTACCAGCGCGACGGCCACCAACTTTACTTTCCGCACGATCGGTTCCATCCCGGCCACCGTAACCAACACCACGAACGGCAATAAGAACCTGACCCTCGCGGGCGCCACGAATGCCTATGGCGACGTGACGATCAGCGCCGGAACCACGTTGAACCTCAACGGCGTCCAGTTGCAGGAACGCAGCAGCACCTTCACCAACAACGGTACGGTTACCGGGACTACGGCAGGCAGTGTGCTTTCCTTCTTCTCGCCCTCCTCGTCTACCCAGACGCTGGCCGGCTCCGGCACGTTTACAGCCGGACTCGCAGCGCTGAGCAACCAGAATACGGGCCTTACGATCACGCACAGCAACGTCATCACGACCCTGCGGGTGAACCTGTTCCAGGGACAAATCACCAACAGCAACAAACTGACACTTGGTACCGGCGCCGCAGCATCCGTCGTCGTTCAGATCGGTGCGGCTGCGTTTGCCAACACCGGCGGCTCCTTCGACGTAGCGCCGACGTTCAACCTGGGTACGGGTACGTACACGATCCTGTATTCGCAGGAAGGAACGCCGCGCACGACCGGCCTGGAGATTCCGCCCTCCCGCTCGATCACGGCGGCTACGATCAACAACACGAACAACCTTACCATCGCCGGCGGCCCGCTTTCGATCGGCACGCTGACGCTGACCGCGGGCAAGGTGAACACCGACGCCTCGAACCTGCTGACCATTTCGGGTACGACGGCAGCCAGTGTAACCGGCGGCTCCACGACTTCCTACGTAAACGGACCGCTTGCCCGCACGCTCCCCGCGAGCAACAGCACCGGCACCTTTACGTTCCCTGTCGGTAAGGGCAGCTATAATCCTTTTGAACTCGTTACGCCGACGACCAACAGCGGTGGTACCGTTGTGGTGCAGGCCGAAGTGTTTGATGCCAGTGCCGGCGGCACAGCAGGTGCGGCCTTCAGCACCCTCGCCACGAACCGCTACTGGCAGGTTGGTATCCTTTCGGGTGCCGGCAACTTTACCGGCTCGCTGGTGAGGCTCAATGATACCCGCGGCTCGAACAACGGTATCGGCAGCAGCGCTACGCAAACCGGCACCTATAATATTGTAGGCGGCGGCCAGGCGACACTCACTGCTTCGTCGCTGACCTCGATCGCTCCGGCCGTCAGCAGCCTTCCCGGTTATTACCTGATGGGAACGCTGGCACCGCCGACCGTGGGTACGCCCACGGCAACAGCCGCAGCCGGCGACCGCTGCTCGGGCAGCGTGGCGCACAACGTATCGGTAACGGTTACTTCAGCGGTTTCGATCAGCACGGTGTCGCTCGCCTACTCGGTGAACGGTACGGCCGCAGGTACGATCAGCCTGACCAATTCCGCTGGCACGACGTGGACCGGAACGATCCCCGCCGTAACACCCTCGAATGCTGTTGTTACCTGGAGCGTAACCGCTACGGACGTCAACGGACTGACGGCGACACAAACCGGTGCGTCGTTCCAGGACAACATCCTGACCGGCATCGATATGGCAATCAGTGCTTCGCTGGCCACGGTCTGCAGCGGCAGCCCGGTAACCCTGACCGCTTCCGCCAGCCGTCCGCTGTCTACCGCCACTTATTCGACACCGTCCGTGTCGAATGCCACAACGGATGAAGACCTCGGCAACGTCACGATCACGAAGGGCGCTACCGAGATCCTGAACAATACCTCGGCCCGCAACTCGCTGGTGGGTACGATCGGCACCGCTACCGGCACGGCCGGCGGCTTTGCCAACTATACCGCCTTCGGACCCTATGCGCTTACCGCGGGTGAGAACTACAGCTTCTCGCTGACCTCCGTACAAAACGGGACCTCGGCATTCAACCATGCCATGGCCATTTATATTGACTACAACCGCGATGGCGACTACAACGACGCCGGGGAACAGGTATACTCCTCGGCCGCGCTGATTTCGGGCGCGCATACAGAAACCGGCACGTTCACCGTTCCCGCTTCGGCCAGAAACGGCCTGACGCGCATGCGCCTTATCGTTACCGAGACGTCGCTGGTGACCAGCCCGACGCAATCGGTGTCGTACGGTGAGTTCGAAGAATACATGCTGAACATCTCCAGCCCCAATGTGGGTGGCGGCGCTGCCGTAACCGGTATCAGTTCGTATACCTGGAGCGATGGCAGCACTACTACGGGCAACTCTTTTACGGTGAATCCCAATAACATCACGACCTACTTTGTGTTGGGCAACGACGTAAACGGTTGCTCCACGGCGGTATCGGCAGCGGGTGTGACGGTGAATGTCAACCAAACGCCTTCGGCGCCGTCGGCTTCCAATTCCACGCAATGCGGTACGCAGGTGCCCACGGCATCGGTAGCCTCCACCAGCGGCCAGGGCAACCCGACCTTTCGTTGGTACGCAGCCGAGACCGGCGGCAGCCCGCTGCAAAGCAGCACTTCTACGACGTATGCTTCTGCCGTCAGTGCCAATACGACCTTCTACGTTTCCGAACTCAACAGCACAACGGGTTGCGAAGGCAGCCGCACGGCAGTGACCGTAACGGTGGCTGCTCCCGACGCGGTGACGGCCGCCAGCAATGGAAACAACGTTTGCCCCGGCACCCCGATTTCCCTTTCGGCCAGCCAGCAGGGAAGCACGCAAAACTACAGCTACACCTGGACAGCTTCGCCGGCTGCCGGATCGGGCATCCCGAGCGGCTCTGTAAGCGGCAACCCTGCCTCGGTAACGCCTACTGCCGCCGGTACGTATACGTATACCGTTACGGCGGTGGACGGCAGCTGCACCACGACGGCTACTGCGACGGTAACGATCACGGCTCCGCCCCCGATCAGCACCATCACGGCTACGCCGACCACGGCCTGTCCCGGAACGACCATCAGCCTGAACGCTACGAGCATCGGCCTCGGCGCGGGTACGGCTACATTGGGCAACGCCAGCACCTCTACTTCCACCGCCGGTATCTCTCCGTTCAGCCAGGGCTGGGAGGCCGTGCATACGCAATACCTCGTTCGCGCTTCCGACCTTACGGCCGCGGGCCTGCGCGCGGGTAACATCAGCAGCGTTGCTTTCAAAGTGACAAGTGGTGTCAGCACCAACCCCTTCACCGATTATACCGTGAAGATGGCTGCCACCAGCGCCACCGCGCTCAGCGGCTACCTCACGCCGACCTTTACCACCGTGTACGGCCCCGCCGTGTACCCCGCCGTGACTACCAGCGGCAACAAGACGATCCCGTTTGCTACCCCCTTCAACTGGGACGGCACCTCCAACATCGTGATCGACATTTGCTTCGCCCTGGATCCCGCCGGCACGGGCGGTACCGTGTATACGTCGTCATCGACGGTTTCGGCGACCTCCAAATCGTACAACGCCGTTTACGGTACCTATAATGACAATGCAAATATTTGCGGCGGCACCGGCACCAGCACCGCTTCGGGTGTGACCAACCTGCCCGACATGATCTTCACCGGCCAGTCGATCAACGGTGACGCCACCCCCAACCTCACCTGGACCTGGAACCCCGGCGGCCTCAGCGGTGCTTCCGTATCAGCAACAGCACCGGCCAACAACAGCGGCAGCCCGGTGACGCAGGTCTATACGGTGTCGGTAACCAGTCCCCTGACGGGCTGCTCGAATACATCCACCGTCAACGTTTCGGTCAACCCGACCCCGGCTGCCCCGACGGCCACCAGCTCCATACAGTGTGGCCTGGCGGTTCCGACGGCTTCAGTGGCTTCGACCACCGGCGTTGCTACGCCCACCTTCAAGTGGTACAGCCTCGCCGAAGGTGGCACTGCGCTGCAAACCGGTACGCAGACTACTTACCAGACCGCCATCAGCCAGACGACGACCTTCTACGTTTCGGAAGTGTCGGCAGCAGGTTGCGAGAGCAACCGCACAGCGGTGACGGTTACGGTCAACGCGCCCGACGCGGTGACGGCTTCTTCCAACGGACCGGTCTGCCTCGGCAACCCGCTCAGCCTGTCGGTGGCACAGACCGGCTCGGGTAATACCTACGCTTATGCCTGGACCGCTGCTCCCGCCACGGGTTCGGGTATCCCGGGCAGCGCCTCGGGCGCTACGGCTTCGGTTACACCCACCGCCGCCGGCACCTACACCTACACCGTGACTGCAACCGATGCTTCGGCCGGCTGCGTTACGAATTCGGCGGTTACCGTAACGATTAACCCCCTCCCGGTAATGCCGGTTGTTTCTGCCACGCCTTCGGTTGTCTGCTCCGGCGCCACCATAGCGCTCAGCGCTCTTTCCTCCGGCAACGGACCTGGAACGGCTACGCAGGGCGCGGGCGCCAACACCTCGTCTTCCATGGGCATTTCGCCGTACAACCACGACTACGGAGCTTCTAAAACGCAATACATCTTCAAACCCGCCGAACTGCAGGCCGCCGGTCTGCGCGCCGGCAACATCACCAGCCTTGCGTTTGACGTAACGACGGTGGGTACCACGCCGCTCAACGGCTTCCGTATTGCGATGGGACACACGACGGCCAACACAGCGCCGATCGATGCGCCGATCACCACGGGACTGACCACGGTTTATACCAATTCGGCCCAGGCGATCACGGCGGGTATCAACACGTATACGTTCACAACGCCCTTCAACTGGAACGGCACCTCGAACATCGTGGTGAGCGTTTCGTTCAGCAACGTGAACACCGGCGGCATTTCCAGCGCCGTGCGTACCGACCTCACGTCGTTCGTTTCTTCGTCGGCGATCGTTGCCGATGAAGTTTCGGCCAATACAATCTTCAATGCGACCTCGTCGTTCAACACCGGTGCCTTCGACTACGATTACGACTACTGGTCCGAGCGTCCCAAGGTGATCTTCGGCGGTACGGTCAATGCGAGCCTCAATGGCCAGTACAACTGGAGCTGGGCTCCCGGCAACCTGAGCGGCGCCAGCACAACGGCCATTGCCGATAACCCCGGCACCACGCCGCTGACGCAACCCTACACGGTTACCGCTACCATCCCGGCCACCGGTTGCTCGGTTACGGCAACGGCAAACGTCACGGTGAACCCGCTTCCCACGGCGCCGACGGCTTCCAACTCCATCCATTGCGGTGTGCAGGTGCCGCTGGCCTCCGTCAGCTCCACCAGCGGTCTGAGCAGCCCCGTGTTCGTCTGGTACGACCAGGCTTCGGGTGGTACTGCCCTGCAAACGAGCACATCCACGACCTACGGCACGGCGGTAGGTGCGACGACGACGTTCTATGTTGCCGAGCGCAATGCGACCACTGGTTGCGATGGCCCCCGCACGCCGGTGACCGTAACGGTGATCACGCCCGATGCCGTCACGGCATCCGCTAACGGCCCTGTATGCGCCAACGGCAGCCTCTCGCTGTCGGCCGTTCAAACTGGTGCTACCAATAACTACACCTTCGCCTGGACGGCCAGCCCTGCTGCCGGCTCGGGTATTCCTTCAGGTTCGGTGGCCGGCAACCCGGCTGCCGTGGTACCGACGGTTGCAGGCAGCTACACCTATACGGTGACGGCTACCGATGCCGGAACGAACTGCGTGGCCGTTGCGACGGTTGCCGTAACGGTAAACCCGAACCCCACCATCAGCACGATCACCGCCAGCCCGCTCAATGTATGCCCGGGCGGCGCGGTGACTCTCGCCGCTACGAGCATTGAAGTCGGTGCGGGAACTACCGTTGTCGGTACGCAAGGCTCCACCAGCACTACCGGCAGCCCCTACCGCTCGGGTGCAGGTGCGGATATGAAAACGCAATACCTGTACACAGCGGCAGACCTGACGGCAGCCGGCGTTTCCGCAGGAAACATTGCCTCGATTGCCTTCAACGTTACGTCGGTAGGTACCGGTGCGATGCCCAACTTCACCATCAGGATGGGTGCCACCAGCGCCACCGCCCTGACGTCGACCTTCAACACAAGCACACTGACCACAGTGCTTCCTCCTGCTACGTATTCCGCTGTCGCCGGCATCAACACGCACACCTTTACGACGCCCTTCCTCTGGGATGGTACGTCCAACGTGATCGTACAGATCTGCCACGACGGCGTAGCTAGTACGTCTTCGACGGTCTCACTGGCCACGACGACCGGCGTCCGTGCCGTGTACCTCACCGCCGCAAACGCCTGCACCACGGCGTCGGGAGGTTCTACTTTATCTAACCGCCCGGTAACGACGTTCGGCGCGCAGATCGGCACCAGCCAGACGGCTAATCGTAACTGGGCCTGGAACCCCGGCGGCCTCAGCGGCGCCTCGGTAACGGCTACGGCACCGGCCACCCCGGGTGTGCAGGTGTTTACGGCGACCGCCACGAACGCGGGCACGGGTTGTGCCAGCACCGCCACGGTGAGCGTGAATGTGGGTTCTGCGCTGATCGCAACAGCAACGGCCGGCACCCCGACCATCTGCGCCGGCGGCAGCAGCACCCTGGCGGCTACGGCCGACGGAGGTGGCGCCCCGTATACGTTCACCTGGACCGACGGTAACGGTAACCCCGCCGGCACCGGCGCCTCCATCAGCGTTACTCCCGCAACAACGACAACCTACACAGTTACGGCTACTGACAATTGCGGCACAACCGCAACGAAGTCCGTAACGGTGACGGTCAATGCCCTCCCGGTGACTACGGTGAGCCCCAATGGCACGCAAGCGGTTTGCGCTTCGAGCCAGGTGCTGACGGCCACCACGAACGCCGCTACGCCTTCTTACCAGTGGCTCCTCGGTGCATCGAATATTTCTACGGCAACGGCGGCCACCTATACGGCCAGCGCTGCCGGTTCTTACTCGGTAAAAGTGACCGATGCCGCCACCGGTTGCTCGGCCACTTCGGCTGCAACGGCACTCACCTTTGCCGGCTACCCGGGTCCGATCACGGTAACGCCCGCCACGGCAACCAACCTTTGCCTTGGCTCTTCGCTGCAGCTTACGGCCGCCTCCACCGTCACCAACGGTGGTACGACGAACCTGTTCAGCGAAAACTTCAACTCGGGAACGGCTGCTTGGACCATTACCAGCGCTTCGGTCAACGGTAGTTCGATACCGATCACGAATGTGGACTGGGCAGCCCAGGCGGCTCCCTTTACCGGTACGACCGGTGCGGCTACCTTCTCGAACTTCAGCATCGAAGGAGCACAGTTCGTGATGGCCAAGCCGGACGGCGGTGGTTCGGGCAGCGTGACCAATACGAAGCTCGCTTCGCCCTCGTTCAGCACGGCCGGCTACGCCAGCGCAACGCTGCTGTTCCAGCACGCCTACCGCTTCAACAGCGGTGATGCGGCGGCCGTAGAATACTCGGTGAATGGCGGTGCCTGGCAGAACCTGAAGAGCTATTCGGCCAGCCAGGGTACGACCACCTCCGGCTCGCAGGCTGTTGTTACGGAAAGCATCGCACTGCCTGCGCCCGCACTGAACCAGTCCAACGTACGTGTCCGATTCAGCTACACGAGCAGCTTCGGCTGGTGGTGGGTGATCGACAACGTACGCGTATCCGTCCCGGTTACCACGGCCAGCTTGGCCTGGACATCTACTGCCAATGCCGGTATCCCGGCACCTGCAGGCACGGCCAATCTCGCCAATAGCACCGTCTCGGTGACTCCGACGGCTGCTGGTGCCTACACCTATACCGTTACCGCTTCGGTTCCCGGCTCTGCCTGTACGACCACGAACACGGTAACCGTGACCGTACTGACGCCGTCGACGGCGCCGGCTACGCTCAACGCCTCAGTGACCGGCAGTCAATGCGCCGGCACAAACGTGATCCTGACGCAAACCGGCGGCTCGCTGGGCGATGGCGCCCACTGGCAGTGGTACAAAGACGCTGCCTTCACACAGGCTGTCGGCGGCCAGCTGACCTCCGCCAACGCACAAATCACGGTGGCACCCACGGCCACTACGAGCTACTACCTGCGCTCTGAAGGCGGCAGTGCTCCCTGCGCCGCCAACGTGGCTGCCGCATCACCGGTGACCATCACGGTGTTCACGCCTTCTGTCGCCGGTACGGTGTCCTCGGCCCAAAGCTTCTGCACGGGCGGCACGCCAGCCGACGTAACGCTGAGCGGACCCACCGGTGCTATCCAGTGGCAGTCCGCTACCGATGCGGCCTTTACCCAAAACGTTGTGACCTACGCCAGCACGACGGCTACGCTTAGCGGCTCCGAGATCGGTGCCCTGACGCAGACCCGTTACGTGCGTGCCGTGGTGACCAACGGCGGTGGCTGCGCTTCGGCAACGTCCAATACCATCACCCTGACGGTGAATGCCTTCCCGGTTCAGTACACGGTAACCGGCGCAGGCACCTATTGCGACGGCATCGGCCGCAGTGTAGGCCTGTCGGGCTCGCAAGTCAATACCAGCTACCAGCTGCGCAAGGGCGGGGCCGACCAGGGATCGCCGGTTTCCGGCACGGGTGCCGCACTGAGCTTCGGCGTGCAGCCTGCCGGTACGTATACCGTCGTGGCTACCTCCAGCACGGGTTGTTCCGCCACCATGGCCGGATCGGCCGTACTGAGCGCCACCGGTCCGTTCTCGGCCGAGATCTCTGCCCAGAACTCCATACTCTGCTCGGCCGGTAACGCCACCACCATCACCATCGCCAACGGCCCCGCCAACGGTATCGTGACAGTGACCACCAACGGCGCCAATGCACAAACGCATACGCTCGACGCTTCGGGCACCTTCCAGTTCAACACGGGGGTACTCAACGCCAATGCTACGTATACCATTACTTCGGTCAGCAACGGTTCCTGCGCTACACCCACCAGCATCGCCACAACGGTGTATGTCGGTGCACTCGTAGCTGACCCGCTGCCCGGCCAGTCGGTATGCCCCGGCTCCACGGTTGGACCCACTACCTTCCTGGGCAACTTCCCGGCAGGTACCACCTACAGCTGGACGTCCACCAACCCGGCGGTTGGCCTCGCGCAGACGTCCGGATCGGGCGCCGCACTGCCCGCCTTTACGGCTACGAACAACGGCAACAGCACCATCTACACTGATATTGCTGTATGGCCGAACCTCGACGTCGAAGGTTGCGAGGTGCGTAAGATGGTCTTCCGCATTTCTGTGAAACCGACACCGACCATGAATACGGTAGGCAACCAGTCGCTCTGCGCCGGCGCCCTGACGGCTGCCGTCAACTTCAGCGGCAACCTGGCCGGCACTACCTACAGCTGGACCAACTCAAACCCCGCCATCGGTATGGTGGCCCAGGGTGCGGGCAACATCCCCTCGTTCACGGCCGTCAACAACAGCAACCAGGGCACCATCAGCGGCACCTTCACCGTAACGCCGTACAACAATGGCTGCGCCGGTACGCCGACGTCCTTCAGCGTGGCGGTGAACAAAGCATCGGTCAGCCTCGTGTATCCCAACTCGCCCTATTGCCCCGTAGGCCCGGCCACTCCGCGCCAGTCGGGCACTTCGGGCGGTACGTACTCGGCCCCCGCAGGTGTGGTGTTCTACAGCACCAGCACGGGTGAGATCAACCTTGGCGCATCGACCGCCGGCACCTACACGGTGACCTACACCATGCCTTCGGCAGTTGGTGGTTGTGGCGGCACAACGACGGCAACGATCACGATCCTGCCCCGCGCTACCGTCAACACGATCCCCAACCAGGCCCTTTGCGCCGGTGCTGCCACAACACTCGTGCAGCCCACCGGTACCGCAAGCGGCTACTCTTGGGTCAACCTCAACCCGTCGGTGGGTCTCGCCGCAACCGGTACGGGTGCTGTTCCGGCCTTTACCGCTGTAAACAACACCACCGGTATCGTAACGGCGCAGGTCAACGTCACCCCGCTGGGCAATGGGTCATCGAGCTGCAACGGCAACGCCGTGGCCTTCCGCTACACGATCTACCCGCGTCCGGCCGTAACCCCGGTGACCGTTGCGGATTACTGCCGCGGCGTACTCACGGCGCCGGTGACCTTCAGCAGCGCCACAGCGGGCACGAGCTTCGCCTGGACAAACAGCAACACTACGATCGGTCTCGGTGGCCGCGGCACGGCTGGTCTGCCCGCCTTCCTGGCGCAGAACCCCAACGCGTCGGCACCCAACACCGCTACCATCATTGTGACCCCCTCGGCCAACAAGTGTACCGGCACGCCGTACCAGTTCACCTTCCAGGTGGATGACTGTACCACCCAGTCCGGCGGCACGGGCAGCGGCAGCGGCAACGCCCGCATGGCCGACCAGGTGACCGTAGGTCCGAACCCGACACAGAACCGCGTGACGGTGTTCTACAAAGGCAGCGACGAAGGCCCCTTTACCGTGCAGCTCATTACGCAGTACGGCCAGGTGCTGACCAAGCCGGTGTCTTTCACGGGCAACACCTACACACTCGACCTCACGGGTATGACCGCGGGCGTCTATGTGCTGCAACTGGTGAACCCGCGCACGAAGGAAACCGTGCAGAAGCAGGTGATCAAGCTGTAAACTGGAGCAAGGTCCCTAAAAACAAAAGCCGCCCTTCGGGGCGGCTTTTGTTTTGGACAGGCAAGCAGGGAACAAGATATGTTGAAGTAGGGGAGCGGGCAGAATGAAGAAGGAAGATCTGTTCAGACCTTCCTTCTTCATTCGTAATTTCTTGTTCTTCTGTTTCTTAGCCGAGATCGATATCGGTATTGTCGCCGATGTTGAGCGTACGCGTTTCTCCGCGGATGCCGGTGTCGGAGCCGATGATGGAGTAGTCGAGCACGATGTCGAACAGGTTGGAGTAGGAGCCGATGATGGAATTCTTGATGATGGAGGAGTCGACCGTGGTCTGGTCGCCGATGGTGACGTTGGGGCCGATGATGGAGTTGCGGATGTCGCAGCCTTTGCCGATGCGCACGGGCTGGATGATGACGGTGTTTTCGTAGGCCTGGCTCGACATCATGGAGCCGCCGAATTTCTTCAGCAGTGTGGCGTTGGATTCCAGCAGCGTTTCACGCTTGCCCGCGTCGAACCAGGAATCGACCTTGAAGGCCCGGAAGCCGGCGCCCTTGCGGATCATGCAGTCGATGGCGTCGGTGATGCCGAACTCGCCATGGGTGCGCAGGTCCTGCGCCATGTTGTTGTCGAGGCACTCGAAGAGCATCCGGCTTTCGCGGATCTTGTAGATGCCTACGAGGGCCATATTCGACTTCGGGATCTGCGGCTTCTCCACCACGTGGGTGACGTTGCCGTCGGGGTCGATCTCGGCCACACCGAAGGAGCGGGGGTCATCGACCTTCTTTACACCGAGGAGCGAATGCTCACTCCGGATGACGGCATCGAGGTCGTATTCGCAAAGGGTGTCTCCCAGCACCACCAGCAGCTCGTCGTCTTTCACGATGTCGGCGCAAAGCTTCAGCGCGTGACCGATGCCCTGGCGGTCGTTCTGCTGCACGAAGTGCGCGGTGATGTTGAGGTAATTGTAGCGGACGTAGTCCTGGATCTTCTCGCCCAGGTAGCCGACCACGAAGATGAATTCGTTGATGCCGGCGTTGCGGAGCTGGTCCACGATAATGCTCAGGACCGTCTTACCCGCCAGCGGGATGAGGGCTTTGGGTTGTGTATAAGTATGCGGCCGCAGCTTTGTTCCGGCGCCGGCCACAGGGATAATTGCTTTCATTCGGTTTTGTTTGGATGGTCCAACTGCACATGCCTTTCGCTTCAGCCACCAGGAATCGAACGCCGGGGCGTTCGGGCTAAATTAGGAACGGACCGGCAAAATTAGCTGAATTTGCGGCCCAAAGTGCCTGCCGGAAGGCAAGGGCGCTTAATTTTGCCCGCATTCCCATCAACCCAACCCTTATGCAACAAGACGTCGCCGTTTTTGATATCATCCGCAAAGAACTGACCCGCCAGCGCCAGGGCATCGAGCTGATCGCCTCCGAGAACTTTACCTCGGCGGCCGTCATGCAGGCCATGGGCTCCGTGCTGACCAACAAGTACGCCGAAGGCTACCCCGGGCGCCGCTACTACGGCGGCTGCGAGTTTGTAGACGAAGTGGAGCAGTTGGCCATCGACCGCGTGAAGCAGGTCTTCGGCGCCGGTTACGCCAACGTGCAGCCGCACAGCGGCGCGCAGGCCAATGCTGCCGTGATGCTGGCCATTCTCAAGCCGGGCGATAAGATCCTCGGCCTCGACCTGAGCATGGGCGGCCACCTGACCCACGGCTCGCCGGTGAACTTCAGCGGCAAGCTGTACGAACCGCATTTCTACGGGGTGCACAAAGAGAGCGGCCTCGTCAACTACGAGCAACTCGAAGAAGTGGCCCGCCGCGAAAAGCCGAAGCTGATCATCTGCGGCGCCTCGGCTTACAGCCGCGACTGGGACTACGCGCGCATCCGCGCCGTAGCCGATGAAGTGGGCGCCTTCGTGCTCGCCGACATCGCGCACCCCGCCGGCCTCATCGCCAAGGGACTGCTGGCATCGCCCTTTGAGCACTGCCACTTCGTGACCTCCACTACCCACAAGACGCTTCGCGGACCCCGCGGCGGCATCATCCTCATGGGCAAGGATTTCGACAACCCCTTTGGTCTGAAAGACCCCAAAGGCAATACCCGCGCCATGTCGCACGTGCTCGACATGGCCGTGTTCCCCGGCTCGCAGGGCGGTCCGCTGGAGCACGTCATCGCCGGCAAGGCCGTGGCCTTCGGTGAGATCCTGTCGGACGAATACACACAGTATATCACCCAGGTGCAGCGCAACGCGCAGGCGATGGCCAAGGCCCTCGTGGCACGCGACTACGCCATCACCTCGGGCGGCACCGACAACCACCTTATGCTGATCGACCTGCGCAACAAGTACATCACCGGAAAGAAAGCCCAGGAAACCCTCGACCGCGCGCACATCACGCTCAACAAGAACGCCGTTCCCTACGACGATAAAAGTCCCTTCGTGACCTCCGGCATCCGTATCGGTGTACCGGCCATCACAACGCGCGGACTGAAAGAAGAACACATGGAGTCGGTGGTAAGCCTCATCGACCAGGTGCTGATGAACATCGACGACGCCGCCGTGATTGAAAAGACGGCAGGCGATGTTAAAGACCTGATGGGCGCTTTCCCCCTGTACCCGGAAATCTAAAAATGGTTCTTAAGGTTTTATTGTTCTTAAGGTAGGTAGGTACGACGTTACCAATAGACCAATAGACCAATAGACCAATAAACTAACACCTCATGCTACAACGTATTCAAAGCATCTGGCTGCTGCTTGCCGGGGCTTTTACCGCCACTACTTTCCGCTTCCCCTTTTATGCGGGCTCGTACCAGATTCCCGGCAGCGGCCCTGTGGTGCCGCCGATGCCGATGGAGCTCAACGCGCAGACGGCCCTGCTGTACACGATCCTTACCGCGATCATCTGCGGCCTGGCCTTCGTGACGATCTTTCTCTACGGCAACCGCAAGCTGCAGCTGCGCTTCAGCATCTTCGGCCTGCTGTTGTCGCTTGGCCTGCTGGCGCTCTACTTCGTAAAGATGACCGGCTTTGTGTCGGGAACGATGGCCTTGTCGAGCATCTTTTATTTTGCAGTCCCGTTGTGTTTTTTCCTGGCCATCCGCGGCGTGGTGCGCGATGAAAAACTGATCCGGAGCATGGACCGCCTCCGCTGATGCTTATGTTCGAAAACCGCATTACCCGGCTGTTCGGGATCCGGTATCCCCTGGTACAGGCCGGCATGATCTGGGCCTCGGGCTGGCGCCTTGCCGCAGCGGTGAGCGAGGCCGGCGGCCTCGGCGTTATCGGCGCCGGCAGCATGTACCCCGAGGTGCTCCGCGAGCACATCCGCAAGTGCCGCGCAGCCACCGCTAAACCTTTCGGTGTCAACGTGCCGCTGCTGTACCCCGACCTCGGCCGGCATATTGAAATCATTATCGAGGAGAAAGTGCCCATCGTGTTCACCTCGGCGGGTAATCCCAAAACCTGGACGCAGCACTTCCGCCAGCACGGCATTACCGTGGTGCACGTGGTCAGCAGCAGCAAGTTTGCCCGAAAGGCCGAGGAGGCCGGTTGCGACGCGGTGGTGGCGGAAGGCTTCGAAGCCGGCGGCCACAACGGCCGCGAGGAGACCACCACGCTGGTGCTCATCCCCGCGGTGGCCGCAGCCGTGCAGATCCCGGTCATCGCCGCGGGCGGCATTGCCACGGGCCGGCAGATGCTGGCCGCAATGACCCTCGGCGCCGAAGGCGTGCAGATGGGCTCGCGCTTCGTGGCTTCCGAAGAGGCCTCTTCGCACCAGGCGTTCAAGCAGGCCGTGATCGCGGCGGCCGAGGGCGACACCCGTCTGTCGCTCAAGGCGCTCACACCGGTGCGGCTGCTGCGCAATCATTTTGCCGCGCAGGTGGAAGCAGCCGAAGCGAGAGGCGCCTCGAAAGAAGAGTTGCAGGAGCTGCTCGGCCGTGCCCGCGCCAAGCTGGGCATGTACGAAGGCAACCTCGAGGAAGGGGAGTTGGAGATCGGGCAGGTGGCCGCCTTGCTGCAGGCCATCGAGCCCGCCGGACGGATCGTGGAAAGCGTGTGGAAGGAATTTTCAGAAGCTTTGGAAAATCCGCTTCAAATACGATAACTTTACGAGAGGTTTCGTTTGAACCCTGGCATTCTTCATCCAAAACGACGGTCATGAAACTACGTTTACTGCTGATGGTTGGCTTACTCGGGGGCGCCGTTGCCGCCCGCGCGAACAACACTACCCCGGGAGCCGGGGAAGAGAGTGCCCGCAAGACCGACATTGCCGGCGGCGTTTTTCACAACGAGTCGCGCCGCCCCCTGGGCAATGTGACCGTAACCGCTTACGTCAATAACCAGAAGCAAAAGGTGGTGCAGACCGATGCCACCGGCGCCTTTTCCTTCGACGACCTGAAGCCCGGTACTTACCGCTTCGTATTCGAAAAGGCCGGCTACCGCAAAGTGGTCAGGGAAAAAACGATCCAGCGGGTAGACGAAGCCGCCGAGCTCAATGTTACCCTCGAGGAACACTCTACGTACGATTTTACGCCCGGCCCCGCGCACTTCTTCGACTTCCAGTAAGACCGTGGTTCGGCAAACGCAATATAAAAGGCAGCCCTTGGCTGCCTTTTTCTATTCACGATCCAAGTCGCGGAATGGTGCAGCAAAGACCACCTCCCACACCCGGCCATTGTGCCGGAGCAACGACAGCGCTGCCGCCGTCCATCCTTCGTCGAAACGCTTGTTTCTAAAATGCGCCCAGGCTTCGTTGAAGGCGCCCGCCGGGATGTCGCGCGTGGCGATGGTAATGTGCGGGTGAAAGGGACGCTGCTCCCGTATCAGGCCATAGGGTGGACGGTTGGTGAACGACGCGTCGCAGGCTTCCTTCAGCTGCCGGAGCGGCTCGTCAACTAGAACATCGATGAACAAGGTGCGATTTTTAAAGGACGAAAACCCGTTTGTCCGCACCGGGAACGGCGCCAGTGTGCCCGCAAACGATTCCAGGTCGGAACGCAGCCCCGCTTCGAGTGCAGGCGGCATCCAATAAGGCGGCAGGATCGTAATGTGTGCCGGCGACCTGAGTCCCACGCGGCACCCAAACCGGTCGCGCATCCACTCCTTGAAGAGCACAATCTCTTGGTTGAGTGCTTCGGGTAGCACAAGCGCCATGTAATAGAGTTGCATGGCCCTAAAGTTCGTGAATCATCAAGCGGGAATCGTCAAGCGTGAATCGTCCATCGGCGACGTGCCGTAACGCGAAACGTCCCGCACACAGTGCGGGACGTTTCCGGAATAAGGGCCTTGGCCATTCCTGTTTCCTAGTCGAGGTTGCGGATGTTGAACTCGTCCTTGCTTTTGCGCCAGGTGAACTTCTTGTGCTTGTCCAAAAAGCTGCGGAACTTCTGGTACACGTCGGCTGGTTGTTCCTTGTCGTTGAGAAAGAGCTTGCCGTCATGGTGCTCGATCTTATAGTCGTTCTTGTCGATAAGACCCGCTTGTGCCAGGTCATTTTCAAAGGCTTCGTATTCCTTCATCTCGGCACGGGCCTTCTCCATACTGCGACCTGCTTCGGCCATGGAGCGGCGGGCGTCTACCTGTGCAAGGCGGGCTTCTTCGATATGCCGGGGCAGGTCGGCCTGCACCCGGGCCATTTCGCGGCGGGCGTGGGCCATCTCGGTGCGGGCGCGGGAAAGGTCAATGCGGCTCATCCCTTCGTTGCTGCGCAGCTCACGCTCCGCGCGGGCCAGGGCACGGTCGGTTTCGGCAAGGTTGATGGCCGGCGGCGGGGGCGGTGTGGGCAGCGAACGTAGCTCGATGCGGTCGAGTTGCTTTTGCACGCGGTCGAGTTCGGCCTGCACGTCGTCGAAGTTGCGGATCTTCCGTTCGGTGGACGGTGCTTCGGGCCTGGCAGGAGCGGCAGGAGGCGCCGGCGGCTGCTGGGCACCGGCGCCGCAGGCCGTCAGCAGGAGCGCGGCCAGCAGGAGGTTACGCGGGGTCTTTTTCATAACAAGGGTTTTGTGTTGACGAAATGTTTCGTACAATGTTACGATGAATTTCGTAATTAAGCGCGCCGCCATTCAAATTTTGATTCCGTTAACAAAGACGCCGAAGGCGTCGCAATTGCGACGCCTTCGGATTTATCAAAACGTATGAAAACCTATTTCCTGGCCCACTTCATCATCTCTTTCCATGTCGGCTTCTTGCCATACAGCAAAATGCCGGTGCGGTAGATCCGCGCGCTCAGCCAGGTCGTGCCCAGGAAGCCGCCCACAAGCAGGAGCATCGACAGGGCGAGCTGCCAGTAGGGCACCGTGTCGGGCACGCCGAAGGGAATGCGCGACATCATCACGATGGGCGACGTAAAGGGGATGAGCGAGGCCCAGGTAGCGAGGGTACTGCTCGGGTCGTTGATGGAGTTGATCATGATGATGATGGCCACAATGATCGGCATCGTGACCGGCAGGGTGAGGCTTTGCGCGTCCGCCGGGTCTTCGTTGACCGTGCTGCCCACGGCGGCAAAGAGCGCCGCGTAGAACAGGTAGCCGCCGATAAAATAAAAGAGGAAGCAGCCGATGACCAGCGGCCAGTTGACGCTGCCGAGCACGTTCTGCGCTTTGGCAAAGGCCTGGGCGGCTTCGTTGCCCTGCTGCATGGCACCGGGCATCTGCTGCGAAGCCTGCTGGGCATGGTGCAGCATCTCCGACGGCAGGAAGGCAGAGGCGGCGAACATAATGCCCACGATGAGCACGATCCAGATGAGGAACTGCGTGAGGCCCACGGCGCCGATGCCGAGAATCTTTCCCATCATCAGCTCGAAGGGGCGCACCGACGACACGATGACTTCCGCCACCTTGCTGGTCTTTTCTTCCATCACACCGCGCATCACCATGACGCCGTAGATAAACAGCGTGATGTAAATGAGGAAGGCCGTTACATAGCCCACGGCCATGCCGACCCCGAAGTTGCTTTCCGCATTCTTGGCGAGGTCGCTTTTCTTTACCTGTTGCACCACGGTCTTGCTCGCCACTTCCTTGAGCGAATCAATGCGCTTCGGGTCTACCTGCAGCTGCTGGCTGATGAGGTGGTTTTCCACGGCGCGGTAAATGTCGCGCTCCAGTTTGTCGTGTGCGATCCGGCTCAGGCTTTTCTGCGACACCACCTGGTAGCCGTCGCCGCGGTTGATGCCGGTATGCGGCGCGAAGACCACCGCGGAGAAATCCTTTTCAAAGTTGCTCGTGTCTACCTGCGCGTTGAAGTTGTAGCTGATGGCTTCGCTGCTGGTGAGCGATTCGCGGAGCATGCCCGAAGGGTCGATGACGGCGACGGATTCCTTGCGGGTGCTGTTGATGGTGATGATGGTGACGATCGTAATCAGCGCCACAAAGAACAGGGGCGTGAGCAGCGTCGTGAGGATGAATGTTTTTTTGCGGACGCGGCTGATGTATTCGCGCCGGATAATGATACCTACTTTACTCATGGCAGCCGTTGTTTAAGGAGTGACGGTTTGAAAAGGGCGGGAAGCAGCGGTGCCTTCCACCAGGCGGATGAAGATGTCGTTGAGCGTGGGAAGCACCTCGTTGAAGGAGCGTACCGTAATGCCCTTGTCGATAAAGAAGCGCAGCACTTCGTTGGGCGAGCTGTCTTCGTCGATGCGCACCGTGATGACGGGCTCGTGCGGCACGGCGCCCATGACGGCGAAGCCCGGTCCCTCGAGCACGGGAGGCAACACATCAAAGCCGATGCGGAACAGGTTTTCCTTGTAATGCTGCTTCACTTCCTTGATGGTGCCGTCGAGGATCTTCTTACCGCGGTTAACGAGCACGATGCCGTTGCAGATCTCTTCCACCTGCTCCATACGGTGGGTGCTGAACAGGATGGTGCTGCCCTGGCGGGCGAGGCGATAGATCTCTTCCTTGATGATGTTGCTGTTCACCGGGTCGAGGCCGCTGAACGGCTCGTCGAGGATGATCAGCTTGGGGTGGTGCGCTACGGTGGTGACAAACTGCAATTTCTGCGACATGCCTTTGGAAAGGTCTTCCACCTTTTTGTTCCACCAGCTTTGCATCTGCAGGCGGTCGAACCATTCGCGGGTGCGCTCCTCGGCTTCTCGGGCACCCAACCCGCGGAGGCGCGCCAGGTACACGGCCTGCTCGCCGACTTTCATTTTCTTATACAGGCCGCGCTCTTCGGGCATGTAGCCGATCGAAGCGATGTCGCGCTCGGGATTGAAGGGGCGGCCCTCAAACAGCACCTCGCCCTGGTCGGGGAGAAAAATGCCGGTGATCATGCGGATGAGGGTGGTCTTGCCGGCGCCGTTGGGACCGAGTAAACCAAAGATGCTGCCGGCCTCCACCGAGAAGGAGATGTCGTCGACAGCCTTCTGCGTAGCGTAATACTTTCGCAGGTGACGCAGTTCCAGGATCATACGTGGTTGAAGTTTTTTGGTGGAGTGAAGCTAGCTGTACTGGCCGGAAAGCCGCTAAAAATTTGACAAAAGCCGCTTTGTGCAGGACGAAAGCGACGCCCCTCCTTGGGCGGTCGGCGGGAAAGGGGCAACTTTGCCAAAATAGTTACCGATATGCGGACCATCCGTTACCTCTTCTTCGCGGCGCTCGTTCTTGGCCTCTCTTCCTGGGGCTTCCTGGTGCACCGCACCAGCACCCAGCTGGCGCTGTACCAGCTGCCCGAAAAGCTGCAGCCGTTCTTTTACGAAAACCTCGACTACCTCGTACGCTATTCCGTGCGTCCCGACCAGCGCCGTAACAGCGACAAGGCGGAAGGTCCCAAACACTTCATCGACGCCGAGCGCTTCGGCCCCGGCGGCCTGGCTGGCATGCCCCACAACTGGAATGCAGCCGTAGCTAAATACGGCGAAGACAGCCTGCTGCGCAACGGCTACGTGACCTACTGGGTCATCAACCAGAAAGCGAAGCTCA
The DNA here is from genome assembly GCF_004343705.1 of Flaviaesturariibacter aridisoli. Lineage (GTDB taxonomy): Bacteria > Bacteroidota > Bacteroidia > Chitinophagales > Chitinophagaceae > Flavisolibacter > Flavisolibacter aridisoli. The sequence continues at coordinate 21,673 of NZ_SKFH01000031.1, read as the reverse complement.
CCGAAGCCTTCAAAAGCGGCAACCGCGACAGCATCCTGTTCTATGCCGCCGACCTGGCGCACTATATTGAAGATGCCCACGTGCCCCTGCACACCACCGAGAACCACGACGGCCAGCTGACCAACCAGAAGGGTATGCACAGCCTGTGGGAGAGCATGATCCCCGAGATCGAGCTGTCCTCGTACAACCTTTACGAAGAGCACAAGGCCACCTACCTGAAGAAGCCCGAAGAGGCGATCTGGAAGGCTGCGCTCGATGCCAACGCCCTGCTGCCCCAGATGTTCGCGCTGGAAACGGAAACCTCGAAAGCCTTTACGGATTCGACGAAATACCGCTACCAGATGCGCAACGGCCGCGAATCGCGCAGCTACTCCACCGCTTTTGCGAAAGCATACGCCGAGCGCCTCGGCCCGACCATCAACCAGCAGCTGGTCCGCAGCGCGCACCTGGTTGCCGACTTCTGGTATAGCGCCTGGGTAGATGCCGGAAAGCCCAACCTCGATGGCCTGATGAAGGAGCCGATCTCCGCGCAAACGCGCAGCGCCTGGGCGCAGGAGCTCATTTCGTACAAAACGAATTCCCTGCTGAAGAACAAGATGCTGCGGGCCCGCGAGAAGCAGGAAGGCGGTGGCTCCGGGGATTAATGAGTAATCAGTAATGAGTAAAGCCAAAAGGCGTCTTCCTGAGGAGGACGCCTTTTTCGTCATTACGAGCTATACCATTCGTTCGTCATTGCGAACGCAGTGAAGCAATTTCTTACAGGCTGACTCCGCTGCCACATCGGGCTGCGGACCCAGCACTGGCTGATTGCTTCAGGCTTTCACTTCGTTTCAGCCTGCGCAATGAAGGACTGGTGGTTAAGCCAGCACCTGCGCAATCTGCGTCGCCACCCTTTCGCCATCCATGGCTGCACTAACAATACCCCCGGCATAGCCGGCTCCTTCCGCACAAGGATACAGATTGGAGGCCTGCGGGTGGGCCAGTGTTTCGTTGTCGCGCGGAATGCGTACGGGCGAGGAGGTGCGCGACTCGGTGGCCACCACCACGGCGTCGTTGCTGTAATAACCGCGGATCTTGCGGCCGAATTCTTTGAAGGCTTGTTGTAAGGCCGCATGCACGAAGCCCGGGAGCACGCTCCGTAGATCTACGGAATGAATGCCGGGCAGGTAGCTGCAGTCGGGCAGGGTAGGGGAGGTGATGCCCTTGGTGAAATCCACGAGGCGCTGCGCCGGCGCTACCAACTTTCCGCCGCCTGCTTCAAAGGCTTTGCGTTCTACCGCGCTCTGGAAGCCAACGCCCGCCAGGGCACCCATCTTCTTATAAGCCTGGATGTCGGCCTCCTCCACGTTGACCACGATGCCACTGTTGGCGTAGGGGTTGTTGCGCTTCGAGGGCGACCAGCCGTTGACCACGATCTCGCCGGGCGCCGTGGCTGCGGGTGCGATAATACCACCAGGGCACATACAAAACGAGAAAACGCCTTTCCCATTCACCTGTTGCACGAGGCTGTAGGCCGCCGGCGGCAGCCACTCGGGGCGGATGTCGCAATGATACTGTCCCTGGTCGATGACCGACTGCGGGTGCTCGATGCGCACGCCGAGCGCGAAGGGCTTGAATTCGATGCGCAGGCCTTTCTGTGGCAGCAGCTCGAAGATATCGCGGGCGGAGTGCCCGGTGGCAAGGATGAGAGCATCGGCCGGAAGCTCGTCGCCATCGGCCGTGCGCACGCGGCGGACGCGGCCGCCTTCGATCGTAAAGTCGGTCAGTTTCTTGTCGAACAGCACCTCGCCGCCCTGCGCCACGATCGCTTCGCGGATTGCCGTGATGATGCCGGGGAGCTTGTTGGTACCGATGTGCGGGTGGGCCTCGTAGCGGATGCGGTCGTCGGCGCCGTATTGCACCAGCAGGTCGAGGATGCGCTGCACGTCGCCGCGCTTGGTGCTGCGGGTGTACAGCTTACCGTCGCTGTAGGTGCCGGCGCCTCCTTCCCCGAAGCAATAATTGCTCTCGGGGTTGACGATGCCTTCTTTATTCATGGCGGCGAGGTCGCGGCGGCGCGCCCGCACGTCCTTGCCGCGCTCCAGCACGATCGGTTTGATTCCGAGCTCGATCAGTCGGAGGGCGGCGAAGAGGCCCGCGGGACCCGCACCCACCACGATCACCTGTTTCGAAGCAGTGCTTACGTCGGGGAGCTCCAGCCTCAGCGGCGGCTCGGGTTGATAGGGTTCGTTTAGAAATACATTGGCCTTGATCTGCAGCCAGGCCTGGCGGCCGCGGGCGTCAAGCGACTGCCGGAGGCGCTGCACGCCGCTGATGGAAGATTCGGGAACGGCCAGCGCTTCGGCGGCTGCGCGGCGAACGAGCGCCTCGTCCTGCGCCTCGGAGGGACGGATACGTAGAAGGATCTGCTGGGGCATAAGGTGTCAGGTTTTTATCCTGAAAAAAGTTGTGGCAAAGGTCCGGAAAACCGCTGAAGTTTCCCACGGAAGAGTGGCCTGCCCTGTTTGCCCCTTGTTAAAAATCCAGGTACGAAAATACCGGCTCCCAGATGTTGAAAACTTGTGTACATTGACCGCCGAACGATCTTTTCCACATTTTATTTTATGGCTACACAGCTTCCCGACCTCAAAGGATTGACCGGTCGCCTGCGCATCACCGGCTACGCCGGCCTGCTGGCGCTGCTGGTCTCCTGCCACACGGTGCAGCAACCGGTGCGCACCGAGTACAACGATTACCGTATTACTACGGCCTTGCCCCGCGATACGGCCCTGGCGCAATTGCTGGCCCCCTACCGCGACAGCGTGGACCGCAGCATGAACGAAGTGGTGGGCACGGCAGAAAAGGCACTCGATAAAAAACAGCCCGAAGGCACCCTCGGCAACTTCATGGTCGACGCCTTCTTCTACGGCGCCGAGAAATCCTTCGGTGTGAAGCCCGACATCGGCGTGCTCAACTACGGCGGTATCCGCCTCACGCAACTCGCCGCCGGCCCGGTAACCCGCGGCAAGATCTTCGAGCTGATGCCCTTCGACAACCTGCTCGTATTGCAGAAAGTTCCCGGCAACGTACTCCAGCAGTTTCTCGACCTGACGGCCGGGAAGAAAGGCTGGCCCGTGCACGGCCTTACGATGGAGATCCGCGACGGCAAAGCCACCAATGTAAAGATCAACGGCGCGCCGCTCGACCCGGCCAAAGTGTACACGATGGTGAACTCCGACTACGTCGCCAACGGCGGCGACCAGGCCGCGATGTTGAAGGATATTCCCCAGCAAAGCAACGGCTACCTCCAGCGCCAGGCCCTGTTCGACTACATCCGCTTCCTGAAGAGCGAAGGAAAAAATATTTCTGCCACCGAAGAAAACCGCGTTGTCAATGCCCAATAGAAGAACCTTTCTGAAACAAAGCGCCCTTGCTGCCGGTGCCCTGCTGGCGGCACCGCTGGCCCGTGCCGTTGAAGCGGCCGACGCACCCAAGCGCCTCACCATCCTCCATACGAACGATACGCACAGCCGCATGGATCCCTTCCCCATGGACGGCGGCAAGAACCAGGGACTCGGCGGCGTGGCCTCCCGGAGCGAGCTGATCAAGCGGATCCGTGCGCAGGAAGACCATGTGCTGCTGCTTGACGCCGGCGACATCTTCCAGGGAACGCCCTACTTCAACATCTATAAAGGTGAGCCCGAGATCCGCGCCATGAGCGCGATGGGCTACGACGCCACCACCATCGGCAACCACGACTTCGACGCCGGCCTCGAAGACCTGGCCACGCAGCTATCGCGGCACGCGCGCTTCCCCATGATTGTGAGCAACTACGACTTCACCGGCACGCCGATGGAAACGATGTATGCACCCTACAAGATCTTCCGCAAGGGCGGGCTCAAGATCGGTGTGCTCGGCGTGGGCATCGAGGGTGACGGGCTTATCCCCGCCAACCTGTGGGGCGCCACGAAATACCTCGACCCGGTGCAGAAGGCCAACGAAACGGCCGCCCTGCTGAAGCGCGAAGGCTGCGACCTGATTATCTGCCTGTCGCACCTCGGATACAAGTACGACAGCGAGAACCGCATCTCCGACCGCAGGCTGGCACCGGCCACCGAGCACATCGACCTGATCATCGGCGGTCATACCCACACGTTTATGGACGCGCCCGAAGTGATGAAGAACGCAAAAGGCGACGATATCCTGATCAACCAGGTAGGTTGGGCCGGTATTCAGCTGGGACGGCTTGACTTTGTTTTTGAAAAAAAGAAAGGAAAAAATTTGGTGGGTTCGCAGTCGATTTTAGTTACGAAAAAAACGGAAGGATAAAAATTTTTTTCTGAGTTTCTTTTGGGTCAATTTCGTCCTCCTGACTTAAAAAAATTAAGTTATCCACCACCTGTGAGAATGTGAACACCGCGTTGAAAAGTCCTTACTCATTATATATAAACTGCTTGATACTGCATGGAGAAGAATGCTGAACTTGTTTGGAACAATTGCCTGGGGATTATCAAGGATATTGTGGAGTGGCAGCATTTCAAGACCTGGTTTGAACCCATCAAACCCGTAGCGCTCAAGGAAAGTGTATTGATCATCCAGGTGCCGAGCCAATTCTTCTACGAATACCTCGAAGAGCATTATGTGAACCTGCTGGCCAAGACCCTCAAGCGCGAACTGGGTAAGGACGCACAGCTCGAATACCGCATCATGGTCGATGGCGGCAACAATTACAACAAACCCGTAACGGTCGATATGGCGGGGCAAGGCTACAAGTCTTTTGCCGGCAACGAGATGGACTTCCCGCTCGTGATCAACACACCGGTGAAGAATCCCTTCGTGATCCCCGGTCTGAAAAAGATGCAGATCGACCCGCAACTCAATCCCAATTATACGTTTGAAGCCTATATCGAGGGCGATTGCAACCGCGTGGCCCGCCGCGCCGGCAAGACCGTGGCCGAGAAGCCCGGTGCCAACTCCTTCAACCCACTGGTGATCTACGGCAACGTAGGCCTCGGCAAGACGCACCTGGCGCAAGCCATCGGCAACGAGGTGAAGCGCGTGCACCCCAACAAGGTAGTGCTGTACGTGTCGAGCGAAAAATTTATCAACCAGTTCATCGACCACAGCCGCAACCAGGCCATCAACGACTTTATCCACTTCTACCAGATGATCGACGTGCTGATCATCGATGACGTGCAGTTCTTCAACAAGGCCGAGAAGTCGCAGGACGCGTTCTTTTCGATCTTCAACCACCTGCACCAGAGCGGCAAGCAGCTCGTGCTTACCTCCGACAAGGCTCCCAAGGACCTTGAGGGTGTGCAGGAGCGGCTCCTGAGCCGCTTCCGCTGGGGCCTCAGCGCCGACATCCAGGTGCCCGACTACGAAACGCGCATCGAAATCCTGGAGCGCAAGATGAAGAACGACGGCCTCGAGATGCCGGCAGAAGTAGTGAAATACATTGCTTACAACATCAACAACAACGTGCGCGAGCTCGAAGGCGCCCTTATCTCGCTGCTCGCCCAATCTTCGCTCAACCGCAAGGAGATCGACCTCGAGCTGGCCAAGAAGGTGCTGCGCAACTTCGTGAAGTCGTCGAGCAAGGAGATCACCATCGACACTATTCAGAAAATGGTGTGCGACTACTTCGAGGTGCCTTACGAGAAGCTGCTGCAGAAAACCCGCAAACGCGAGATCGTACAGGCCCGCCAGATCACGATGTACCTCGCCAAAGCTTTTACGAAGAATTCGCTCAAGAATATCGGCGAGCACTTCGGCGGCCGCGATCACACTACGGTGATCCACTCCTGCCAAACGGTAAAGGATTTGATGGATACCGACTCCGGCTTCCGTGAGCACGTGGTGGAACTGCAGCAAAAAGTGCAGCTCGCCGCCTTATAAGTTTTTTCGCGATTGCTTGTTATATGATAATCCCGGCCTGAAGCCGGGATTTCTGTTACACGGCATTAGCCGGTCACTTCGTCTTCATCGATTCCAAGACCCGATGACAGGATCACGTAGTCTTTACCCTCGACGCCGGTTACCTTGCCGTTGCTCGATTCGCGGCCATCGTCGGTGAGGTGTTTTTCCTGCCTGGGCTTTTCGGTAGAACGTCCCTGCTCCTGGCTGGGCGCGTCCGGTTTTTTCCTATCGTCTTTCATAAATACCTGTTTTTAGAATAGTCGGCAATAATGGTACCGACGCGTTGCAAGGCGTTATTAAAATGCTGTTAGCTGAGCGCCCCGGGGCTGGTCTGGGCACAACTTTGCGGTCATGAAAAGGAAGTGGTGGCTATTGTGGCGGCAGAGGCTGGCAGGCATGGCGCCTGCTTTATGGGGGCATCCGCTTTCGCGGCGCGCGTTGCTGGCGCTGCCGCTCTGGATCGCTTCGCTCGCCACCGGCCTGGTGGCGGTGGGATACACCCGCCTGTTCGGCTGGGCTGAAGCCCTGCTGCAAGGAGCGCTGCACCAGCATTTCTGGTATGTTTTCCTGCTGTCGCCCCTGTTTTACCTCTTGTCCTGGGCCTGTGTGCAGTGGTTGGCACCCGCCGCAAGAGGCAGCGGTATTCCGCAGGTCATGGCGGCGATCGACCTGGCGACGCCGGCTCACGACCCAAAGATCAACCGGCTGCTCAGCCTGCGGATCGCTGCCGTAAAGGTGCTGTCGAGCGTTGGAATGGTGGTGGGCGGCGGTGCCATTGGCCGCGAAGGGCCCACCATCCAGATCGCCGGCTCCCTGTTCCGAACGGTCAACCGTCTTATACCGGCTTCGTGGCCGCGGCTCTCGAGCCAGAGCTACCTGCTCACCGGCGCCGCGGCTGGCCTTGCGGCTGCGTTCAACACCCCGCTCGGCGGACTTGTTTTTGCCGTGGAGGAGCTGGCACGGGTGCATGTGCGTTTTTTCCGTACCGCCCTGTTTACGGCTATTATTATTGCCGGCCTAACGGCGCAGGCCCTGCTGGGGCCGTACCTCTACCTCGGTTATCCCGATGTGCACGGCCTTTCCTTCCGGATATTTCTGGCCGTGCTGCTGGTGGGTGCATTGGCCGGCCTGGTTGGCAGCCTGCTTTGTACCGCGATTCTGCGTGTTATGGCCTGGAAGCGCACGGCACCACGTTTCATGCAGCCCTTGTACGTCCTGGTCGCCGGGTTGCTGATGGCCGCTTTGGCTTTTTACGTCAACCCCAGCGTGCTGGGATCGGGCAAAGAGCTGATCAACCGTCTGCTTTTTTCGCCCGACAAACACTGCGGCGCCGATATGGTGCTCCTGCGCTTCCTGGGCCCGTTGCTTTGCTTTAATACCGGTGCGGCCGGTGGTGTATTTGCCCCTTCGCTGGCGGGTGGTGCTGCCATCGGTGGCTGGATGGCGTCGCTGTTCGACGTGCTCGGCAGCAAGGCCAATATCCTCGTGCTGGCCGGCATGGTCGGCTTTCTTACGGGTGTCACCCGCACGCCGTTTACCTCGGCTATCCTCGTGCTGGAAATGACGGACCGGCACAGCGTCATCTTTCACCTTTTGCTGGCCGCAATGGTGGCCAACATGGTCGCATCGGTCATCGACAAGCGATCGCTTTATGAGCACCTGAAAGGGGGTTACAAGGTGGAGGCCGGGGCTCCTGCCGATACGGGGCTGGGCGAGGAGCCGGAGCGGGAATAGCAGCGCGCCCGGCCTGGATCGGCACCGCCGGATCAAAATGCAGTGTTAATGTGCCCTCAATCTGGCGGGACTGCGTTTACTTAGCGGTGCTTATGATCCTACGTGTCCTGTTCCTCCTGATGCTGGGCTCCGCCTCGGCTTCCCTGCGCGCCCAGGGCCTCGATTCCCTGTTCGAGCTGCAGCGCCGCGCTGACCCCCGCGAAAAGATCCACGTTCACTTCGACAAGAATTACTATAACCCCGGTGAGATCATCTGGTTCAAAGCCTATGTGTACAACAACGGCGGCTTGTCTGACAGCAGCAGGAACTTTTACGCCGAGCTCCTCGATGAGGACGGACGCGTACTGAGCCGCCTCACCGCGCCCATCGCCTTTGCCGGTGCCTCGGGCTCCTTTGCGCTCGACAGCGGCTTCGCCAGGCCCTCCGTGCTGTTCCGCGCGTATACCGTGGCGATGCTGAACAGCGATACCGCCTACCTCTACACGAAAACGATCCGCGTGCTGGCGAAGACCAAGCCCGCGCCCGTTAAGCCATCCGCGCCGGCGCTGGCCTTTCTGCCCGAAGGCGGGCAGTGGGTGGCCGGTATTCCGTCGAATATGGCCTTTATCGCCACCGATAGCCGCGGACTGCCCGTAGCCGTGTCGGGTATTATCACCGACAAGAGCGGGGGCAAAGTAGCCGACTTCGCCAGCATCCACAACGGGATGGGCACGGTGGCCCTGCTCCCGCAACCGGGCATGACCTACACCGCGCGCTGGAAAGACGACAAGGGCAAGAGCTACAGCACCGAACTGCCCGCGCCCAAAGTGCAGGGGCTGGTGTTGCGCGTGGGCGATGGCGCCGAGGGGAAGCGTTTTACCATCCAGCGCAGCAACGACATCCCTGCGCTGCAGCAACGCCTGCACGTGCTCGCATCGATGAACGGCGCCCTGGTGTATAAGGCCGACATCAACCTCGCAAACCGGCCGGCAGCCAGCGGCGTGTTTCCAACCGAAGCGCTGCCCACCGGCATCCTGTGCATCACGGTCTTCGACAGCAGCTACCGCCCGCTTCTGGAGCGGGTCACGTTTGTGAACAACCATGAATACGAGTTTGACGGCGATGTATACCTGACGAAGAAAGATGCCGGCAAGCGTGCGCTGAACCGCGTGGAGATCGCGCTTTCCGATACGCTGCCCGCCAACGTATCGCTGTCGATCACCGATGCCGACCTCAACGAATCGAATACGATGGACGACAACATCGTGAGCCGCCTGTTGCTGACGAGCGAGCTGCGCGGCCGCATCGTGAACCCGTATTACTACTTCTACAGCAACAACGACAGCGTGTCGATGCAGCTCGACCTGGTGCTGCTCACGCATGGCTGGCGCCGCTACAACTGGGAGGCGCTGATGGCCGGCCGAACGGTGGCGCCGCGCTACCGCGAAACCGACTACCTCGCCCTCAGCGGGCAGCTGCAGGGCTTGCCCCCGGGCCGCATCGGCGCGGGCCTGCAATTGAACGGCATCCTCGAATCGGCCGATTCCGCCCGAAGCTTTATCATGATACCGGTGGACCGCAAGGGCGGTGTTCAGACCGACGGTCTTGTCTTCTACGATACCGCACGACTGTATTTCAGCTACAACGACAAGAACATTCCCGCCGGCACGGGCCTGCTGCAACTGCAGAACGGGTTGTACAAAGGCGTGCGCCGCATTGTGCCCGACTCGCTGTGGCAACGCATCGTCGCGGAACCCGGCGCCGATGTCGTAGCAGCCAACGCGCGCAACCGGGCCCTCATCCGCGAGCGCGGCATCAGCGGGCTCAAGGCCGTGGAGCTGGCAACCATCACCGTGCAGGGACGGGGTAAAACGCCAAAGGACCGCATGGAGCAGAAATATGTGAGCGGCCTCTTTGCCGGCGAAGCCATTTCGTTCGACCTGGTAAACGACCCGTTGGCGCCGAACTACATGAGCATCTTTCAATACCTGCAGGGCAAAATAGCCGGCCTGCAGATCGACGGGGGAACGCAAACGAATTTGAGCTGGCGCGGCGGCACCCCGGCCGTTTATCTCAACGAGATGCAGACCGACGTGCAACAGCTGCAGAACATTTCGATGAGCGACATCGCCTACGTGAAAGTATTCCGCCCGGGCGAAAGCCTGGCCTATGGCGCTGGCGGCGGACTCATTGCCGTTTATACCAAGAAGGGCGGCGACCGGCCCGTGAACAACAATGCCAAGGGGCTGAGCTCCACGCTGGTGGCGGGCTACACGGCACAACGCGAATTCTATGCGCCCGACTACGCCTCCGATGCTTCCTCTGGGTTAGGCGATTTTCGCAGCACGCTGTACTGGAACCCGGCGCTCTACCTCGATCGCAACCGCCGCAAGCTGCGCCTGCAGTTTTACAACAACGACATCACCCGCAACTTCCGCCTCGTGCTGGAAGGCGTAGATGCCTCCGGCCGCCTGATCCACGTGGAGAAGCGTGTGGCGGGAGATGCAAAGTGATGAAGGCCACCACTTTTTTGCTTTAAAATATTGGGCAGTTAACCGGAACTCCCTATTTTTGCCCCCCACTCTACGGAAACGGTGAGGTGGATGAGTGGCTGAAATCAGTAGTTTGCTAAACTGCCGTACGGGTTAAACTGTACCGCGGGTTCGAATCCCGCCCTCACCGCAAACATCCAAAAGGCGCCCCGACTTAGTCAGGGCGCTTTTTTTTGTCCTGGCCGGTCGCCGCACGTACCCGGGCGATCCGCAGGAGGGCAACCGGCTCCGCAAACCCTGCTCCCCGCAACCTTTGGTACCTTTTTTTCCTGCATTGCTTTATGGACACTGATTCCAGGGTGGACAACCATACCGACAAGGACCGGCATTACCCTTCCTACCAGCACCTTAAACGGGTGTTCGACCAATCACTCGACGTCATCTGCATTGTCGACAGGCTGGGCCGTTTCCTGGAGGTGAGCAATGCGGCGGCGCAGACATGGGGCTTTTGCCCGGAAGAGCTGCTCGGCAGGCCCTTCATGGAACTCGTGTGTGACGAAGACCGGATCCGTACCGAAGTGGCCACGCGGCAGGTGATGAGCGGCACGCCCCTGGTAAATTTCCAAAACCGCTTTGTCCATAAAAATGGGCACCTTGTGCCCCTTTCCTGGTCGGCCCATTGGGATCCGCAGCACGAGTACCTCTTCGGCATCGCACGCGACCTTTCCGATACCGGTGCCCGCGAACAACTCCAGACGAAGTATGAACAGCTGCTTCAGGCCGAACGCAACCGCCTGCTCAACATCCTCGACCGGATCAAGGACGGCTTTTTCGTGATGGACGAAAATTGGATCATCACCTATGGCAACCGCTACGTGGAAGACATGCTCGGGATCCGCAAGGAAGATTACCTGGGCCGCAATTACTGGGAGAGCTTCCCCGAGGCCAAAGGAACCCCGTACGATGAGCAATACCACAAGGCGATGGCCGAGAACGTGCCGGTTCATTTTGAAGCCTATTTCCCGCCTTTCGAAAGATGGTTTTCGGTAGACGCCTATCCTTCCCGCGACGGCTTGTCGATCTTCTTTCGCGATGTAACGGAAAAACGGAGAGTAGACGAGGAGCGCCGTGCCTACGAAGCACAGATCGAACAGCAGAACAAGCTGCTCACCAGCATATTTGAAGGAATGAACCAGGCTTTCTTCCTGTTGGATGCCGACATGCGCGTCATTTATTGGAACCGGCTGGCGAGTGAGCTGTTCGGGTGGCGTCGGGATGAAGTGCTGGGGCAGAAGCTCCGGGAATGGCTGCACGGACCCACCGCGGATGCCTACGAGCCGTTGGTCCGGCAGGTTCTCCGCGAGAACCGTCACCTGCGAAGGGAGTCCATATGTCCCTTCTCCGGCCGTTGGGAAGAAGTGGACCTGTTCCCCTCGGAAGGTGGTGTGTCCGTATTTATACGGGACGTGAACGAACGCAAGCGCACCGAGGAGGAGTTGCGCAAGCTATCGCTGGTGGCGGAAAATACCGTCAACATCGTGATCATCTCCGATGCCAACAGCAAGGTGCTCTGGGCCAACCGTGCAGCGGTAGAAGCCTCCGGCTATAGCTTCGACGAACTGATCGGCATGCCGATCGGGGAGGTGGTGGACGGCCCCGATACGGCACCGGAGGCCATTGCCCTGGTGGAGGAACGCCGCGCGGCGAACCTGCCCTACGAGCTCGAGGCGATCAACTACCGGCGCGATGGAACACCCTTCTGGGTGCACGTGTCGAGCCAGCCACTCTTCGACGAGGAAGGCCACCTGCAATACTATTTTTCCATCGCTACCGACATCACGGAGCGCAAACGCCTGGAGCAGACGGTGCAGCGGCAGCAGCAGCGGACCAATGCTGCCGTCATTGCCGCGCAGGAAAAGGTGCGTGCCCAGGTAGGCCGCGAGCTCCACGACAACGTGAACCAGGTGCTGACGTCGGTGAAGCTATACCAGGAATTGCTGCTCTCGGGCATCGGTGAGCAGGACACGCTGGTGCGCAAATCGATCGACCTGCTGCAGTCGTCCATCAACGAGATCCGCAGCCTCTCGAAGCGGCTGTCGGCGCCGACGCTGGGCAACATCCGCCTGCGCGACTCGGTAAAGGAACTGGCCGAAACCGTGGCTGCCACCGAGCAGTTTGCCATCATCGTGGACACGAAGGCCGTCGACGAGCTGGAAGTGAACGAGTCGGTGCACCTGGCACTGTACCGGATCCTGCAGGAGCAGCTGACGAATATCCTGAAGTACGCCGGCGCCACGGAGGTGTTGATCACCTTCCGCCTCGACGGCGGGCAACTGTCGATGACCGTGGCCGACAACGGCGGCGGTACCGACATCCAGCAGAAAAGCGCCGGGATCGGCCTGTCGAACATGAAAGCCCGCGCCGAAAGCCTCGGCGGCACTGCCAGCGTCGACAGCGCGCCCGGCAAGGGGTTTCGCCTGACGGTATCGGTGCCGCTGCACGGGCAGGGGGAGTTTAGTTAGATCACCGCTTTAACGGCAGTGGGTGCAAACGGGCAAACCGTGCCTGGCACAAAGGGGGCGCTGCTTCTAAAGCGTCCAACGCGGTTACATCCTGACCCGTTCCCCACCTCCCGTCAATCCAATTGGAATTGCCCGTCGCGGTAGATGATCCGCTCGCTGCCATCGGGTAGGAGCGCGGTCACCGTGCGGTTGCTGGTGCTCACGATGTCGGTGTGCACCTTCGGGCAACTGTTGTAGCCCATCGCGGCCCATTGCTCGTCGCTCACGGTCGCCATGTCGCCGGTGTATGCGTCTTTATAGGCATTGCCCAGGGCTACGTGCGTGTTGCCGTAAGTGCCGCCCACGTTCTCATCGAAGAGGGTGGTGGCCATGAATTTCGTAATGCGCGAGTGACGGCGGTCGGTAAGCGAAAATTCACCCACCTTATCCGCATTTTCCTGCGCGATCATTTCTTTCAGCGCCTCTTCGTTCTCCGTGGCGGAGGCCGATACGACCAGGCCGTTTTCAAACGTGAGCGAAACGCCCGAGATGCGCTTGCCCGAATAATACAACGGCTGGTTGAAGCGTATATGTCCTTCGGTGCCCCGCCAGTCGGGCGAGGTAAAGATCTCAAAGGAAGGAATGTTCTTGCCGCCGCCGCTGAGCCACTGACGGTGGGCGCCGAGGCGGATGCGCAGGTCGGCGTCTTCACCCTTAATATGCAGCGACTCGATGGCCAGGGCGTCGAGGCGGTGTTTGATCCCTTCGATCTCGGCCTGCACTTCTTTCCACCGGGCCACGGGGTCGTCTTCGCGGAGGTAGCACGCTTCGATGATCTGCTCCCAGTATTCCTCCAGCGAAAGTCCCGCTTCTTCAGCCATCGAGGGCGTGCCGTAGAGACACAGCGACCACGACAGCTTTCCTTCCTGTTCCTTGCGCTCGCGCATCTTCATATACGGCGCGCGGGCGCTGTTCATGAGGCTGATCCTCGAAGCGGGTATGCCTTCGAGGTAGTGGATGTCGGGCTCCGAGATGAGAAACAGGATGTGGTCGGCGGACTCCACGATGCCCTGCCAGTAGGGTTTGGCAAAGAAGGCCAGCTGTTCGTCGCTGCCCCGTTCGAGGAGCATGCGGGCGAGGCTGCCCTCGCGGGTGTTGTCGGGCTGGAAGTTCGGGATGACGTTGCCGCCGGCCGCATATACGGTGCGGGCCACGGCGAGAAAGAGGTCTTTGGCGCATTCCTGGCCCACGAGAAATACCGTGTCGCCCTTGTTGATGCCTTTGCCGTTGTTGAGCGCGTAGTGTACCATCACCTGCGCGTATTTCTGAAGGAGGTTGTCGTCGAGCTTCATGGGGAGCGTTTAATGGCGACTAAGATAAGCGCGGGCCACCGCCGCCGTGTCGGCGGACAAGTTCTTCAGCCGGAATGTTGCGGACCGGTTAAGAATGGTGTTCGGTGGGATTTTTGCGGTAGCATGCAGGAACCCGTTCCCGGCGAAGAATGAGCGGTCATCTTCGAAGAAATGTGCTGTGGAGGCCGGCAACAACCGAGTACCGTCTATGCCGAATGAGCAATACCACGAAATATTTTTTCGGAAAAGCTGCCGATTCCTTTTTGATGGAAACGTTCCAGCTGCTCAAATTCACCGGCCTGTTTTGGAAAAATGTCTTCCGGCCGCCTTTTGAATTCCGGGAGCTGCTGCGGCAGTGCTACGAAGTGGGCTACCGGTCGCTCGGGTTGATCTCGCTTACCGGGTTCATTACGGGCATTGTATTTACCCGGCAATCCCGCTCCTCGCTGGCCGATTTCGGCGCTACCTCCTGGCTGCCCGCGCTGATGGGCGTGGCCATTGTGCGGGCGCTGGCCCCGCTGATAACTTCGCTTATCTCCGCCGGAAAGGTGGGTTCCAACATTGGCGCGGAAATCGGCTCCATGCGGGTGAGCGAGCAGATCGAAGCCATGGAGATGTCTGCTGTGGATCCCTTCAAATTCCTCGTCGTCAGCCGCGTGCTGGCCACCACGCTCATGATGCCGCTGCTGGCCGCCTATATGGCGCTCGTGGGTATGTTGGGCTCTTACCTGAATGTGCACCAGAACGAGCAGACCAGTTTCACGGTCTTTATCAAAAACGCATTCGCCAACCTGAGCTTCCTCGACCTCGAAGCGTCACTTACCAAAAGCATTCTTTTTGGATTCACGATAGGCCTGGTCAGTTGCTTCAAGGGCTATACCGCAACGAATGGGACGGAGGGGGTGGGACGCGCCGCCAACGCTTCGGTGGTGGTATCGATGTTTTTCATTTTTATCGAGGAAGTGCTGATCGTTCAAGTGTTTAACCTGATCAAGTATGCGTGAAAAAATGAAGGATACGGATTACGGGAAAAACGACGTGGTGATCTCAGTCCGCGGCCTGTTCAAGGCGTTTGACGGGAGCCGCGTGCTGGAAGGTATTGACCTCGACGTGCACCGGAGCGAGAACGTGGTCGTGCTGGGCCGCTCCGGCTCGGGCAAGTCGGTGCTGATCCGCTGCATTGCAGGCCTGCTCCGGCCCGACGCTGGCTCCGTTGTAGTGATGGGTCGAGAGGTCGCACGGCTGCACCCGGAAGAGTTGCGGCGATTGCGCCTGAAGATCGGGTTCCTCTTTCAGGGAAGCGCTTTATACGACAGCATGACGGTCAGGGAGAACCTTTCGTTTTCGTTGCTGCGGTTTGCCAAAGAGAAATCCCGCGCGGAGGTCGATCAAAGCATCCGGGAAATGCTGCAAAGCCTGGAGCTTGACGGCACCGAAGACAAAGTGCCCTCGGAGCTTTCCGGCGGGCAAAAGAAGCGGGTCGCCATTGCCCGCACCCTGATCCTGCACCCGGAGATCATGTTATACGACGAGCCCACCGCCGGCCTCGATCCGATGACCAGCCGCGAGATCAACGACCTGATCAACAAAGTGCAGCAAACCTTCCGGACCACCTCCATTATCATTACACACGACCTCACCTGCGCCAAGATGACCGGGGATCGGATCCTCATCCTCGAAGGGGGACGGTTTATCCGCGAAGGAAGTTTCGAGGCCGTTTTCGGAGCCGTCGACCCGGTTGTCCATTCGTTTTATGAATACAACTTTATCGACTGATCATGGACGCCACGCGCAACAGGAAAGCGATCATTGTCGGCCTTTTTTTCGTCGTCGGCATTGCCATCATCCTGGCGGCCATTTTCCAGCTCGGCGGGAAGGGAAAGATCTTTGCCTCCACCTTCCAGGTCCATGCTTACTTCCCGAATGCCAACGGCTTGCAGGCAGGCAATAATATCTGGTATGAAGGAATTGCTGTCGGGACAGTCCGATCGGTATCCTTCCAGGACAATTTCACCGTACACGTGGTCCTGAATATCGAAGAGAAGGCGCGGCGCTACATTCACCGGGATGCCAGAGTGAAGATCGGGGCCGATGGACTGATCGGAAACCGGATCGTGTTGATCAACGGCGGCTCGGCGGCTGTGCCGGTGATCGCGCCGGGGGATGTGCTGCACGCCGAAAAGCTGCTGACGCCCGACGACCTGCTGGCCAGCCTGCAAACCAACAGCGTCAACCTCACGGCCGTCACGGCCGACCTGAAGACAGTGAGTCGCGAAATCGCCGGCGGACGGGGCACGGTGGGCCGGCTGCTGAAAGAAGAAGGCCTGTACCAAAGCCTGCTGGCCATCGCGGCGGCACTGCAACAATCCGCGCACCACACCCGGCAACTGACGGCCAACCTGGAAGCCTATTCGTCGCGGCTCGCTGCAAAGGGAAGCTTTGCCAACGAGCTCGTTACCGACACCATCATTTTTTCCCGGCTGCGCGCCACCGCTTCGCAACTGCAGGGTGTGGCCACGAAGGCGGACGCTATCGGGACGAACCTGCTTGCCATCAGCGCGTCGCTGAACGACAGCGCCGGCACGGCGGGCCTGCTGTTGCACGACACCGCCGCGGCAGCAAACGTCCGGACCACCTTGCTCCACCTGCAGGCTGCCAGCCAGAAGCTCGATGAGAACATGCAGGCCTTGCAGCACAATTTCCTGTTGCGTGGCTATTTCCGGAAGAAGGCGAAAGCGGACGGCAGGAGCGGGCAATAATCCGCCTGCCGGTACGGGCCGGGATAAGCGAAAACAAGGAGGGGCCTATTTCTTGGGTGCGTCGGTGACCGTGGCGCCGAGGTCGTTGATGGCGCTGGCGATGTCGCGCAGGGCGCAACGGCAGATGATGTAGAGGCCGGCCACGGAGGCAGACAGGATCGTTACGGCCTTCATGCGGCGGAATTTCTGGAAGTCCTGCGGTGTCTGGAACTGGAGTTTGACGTTTTCCATATCGCTGTTTTAGCTGAAGCGGCGCCGGCAAGGACCGGCAGGGACAGCGGTGAGCCGTAGTTATACGGATAGGGCACGCTTACTTCGTGCGCCGGGTGTGCCCGGCACGGGGGCGATTGGCGGTGCTGAGGCGGTTGTGCAGCGCTACGCTGAGGCTGGATACATTCAGGCGGCATTGCTGGATCTCCTCCCAGGGGGTGCCATTGAGTAGCGAGGTCTTGAATTGGTCCATCTCGCGGGTATACGCGCGGCGCAGCGACTCTATGTCCATGCGCTCATAGTCCAGCTCAGGAGCGGGGTAAGTGAATTGGGCAGGGTGCATACGATAAGATGAGAAGAAGGTGTTTTTCAAAAAGTTAGCAAAGACGGTAAAACGATTAGTGTGCCAATTATTTCAGCACCGCGAACGGGACAGGAATTCATAAGCAATAAAGGGTACCCGAAACAGGGAGCCCGCCTTACTTTCAGAGGGAAGCAAAGCTCCGCGTTCCGGCGGGTTTTGCGTGCTGGGGCGGAAGACGGGGCACGCCGGCCACAAGCCCTGGTGCCCTCCGGGGGCGGATCGCAGTTGACCGTTGTACCTGCGTAAGTGAAATGTCTTATCTTGACCCCTGCCCGCGCGGATTTGTTTTACGGAACGCCGCAGCCGGGCCAACTACCGTAACAGGGCCCCTGCGGGTGGGCCGGAAAAACACGAGCAACGATGGATAACGAAATTCGCCACTACGCCTTCCAGGGCGCTATAGACCCGATGTGGATCATCGATATTGAAGGGCCGGGCCGGTACCGCTTCGCCGACACCAACGATACCTTTACCGCGGTCACCGGTTGGCAGAAGGCCCAGGTCATCGGGCAGCCGATGGAAAAGATCGTCCCCGAATCGTCGCACGAGCTCGTACGCGAGAAATACCATGAGGCCATCACGACCGGGCAGACGGTAGATTATATCGAAGAGTCCGTGCACCCGGCCGGGATCAAGTACGGACAGATCCGCGTCATCCCCATCAAGGACGCCGCGGGTGCCGTGGTCAAGCTGCTGGGCATTGCGCACGATATCACCGATAAAACGCTGCTGCAGGACGCCCTGATCAGCGAGCGCGACCGTAAGAACCGGCAGATCACCGCCGCCGCCATCAAGGGGCAGGAGCTGGAGCGTAGCCGCGTAAGCCGCGAGCTGCACGACAACGTCAACCAGGTGCTTACCACGGTGAAGTTGTACGCGGAGCTGTGCCTCGATGGAAAAGTGGACCACCGGCAGCTGCTCCCGAAATGCATCGGCCTGCTCTCCACCGCCATCGACGAGATCCGCTCGCTCTCGAAGCAGCTGTCCGCACCCACGCTCGGCGATGTCAACTACATCGAAACATTTTCCGACCTCGTGGAGTCCGTCAAGCTCGCTTCCGGCATCGCGATCACCCTGGAGACCTCGCTGTCCGACTGCCAGGAGATGGACGCCGAGCTGCACCTGACGATTTACCGCATTTTGCAGGAGCAGCTGACCAACATCCAGAAGTACGCGGCCGCCACGCACGTGTGGGTGTACCTGGCCATCGACCCCAACGAACTGCTCCTGCGCATCGGCGACGACGGCCAGGGCTTTGACCCGCTGCAGAAGTCGCGGGGCATCGGCCTTACCAACATGCGGAGCCGCGCCCAACTGCTCCACGGCTCGTTTTCGATCTGCAGCGAGCCCGGCAAAGGCACGGAGGTGGAAGTCATCTTCCCCGTACAGGTTGCCGACGGGTTGTGCCGGCCGGCGTTTATGAGTTAGGCGAACGACACCTGTTTTGAAAAAAGGGATGCTCCGCGGAGCATCCCTGAAAAAAGCTGGCTTTTACGACCCTGTTGGTTATTGAATGTTGACCAGTTTGCCGGTAACTTTTTGATTGCCTAAGAGGAACACATAGATCAGGTCGGCCCGCTTGCCGAAGGGTACATTGTTTTTCGGCATCGGAAGGACAGACCCTGGAGCAATACATCATTCAATGCAAAATTGAGAAAGCAAGGAACCTGCTTGTCTATGAAGGACTCTCGGTGGCAACCATCGCGGCGCGGATGAATTACTGCAGTGCCGCCCACCTCTCCCGGCAATTCAAGAAAGTAACCGGCTGCACCGCGTCGGCGCTCCGGAAGCGGAACGGCCTGCCTTAAGCCTATCCGCCACTACGGGTGCAACCCTATCGTGTGGACACATTTCCTGTTCCCGTTATCGATGGCGTCTACAATAGCAAAGGGAAGGGTGGAGGCAGATCCGCGCCCGGTCCTGAAGGCCCGGGCCAATTGGTGCCGCTACGCGGCGCATGCACCAGTAATTATTATACAAAGGCGGGAAAAATGCCCGGCAACAAACCGAATGTTCCTTATTTTAAGTCATTGATTCATTTGTTCGACCAGATATGAAAGAGCGTGAGAATAAATTCAACGTCGACGTAGAGGCACTTTTTGCAAGTTCGGTCGATTTGATTTGCCTGATTGATAAAAATGGCCTTTTTATCAAGGTCAGTGATTCGTCGCTTGCTATTCTCGGGTATACACCCGACGAACTTGCAAGTAAGCCGTTTATTGACTTTGTTCATGAAGAGGATGTCGAAAAAACATCCCTGGCTGAAAAAAGCTTGCTGCTGAATGATAAATTAATGCAATTCGAAAACAGGTACTATCGGAAAGACAGATCTGTTATAACCATTGCCTGGACAGTACGGCTTGACAAGAGTTCGGGTGTCCTGTATTGCATCGGGCGCGACAACACGGAATCAAGCAGGGTCAAGGCGGAATTACAAAGGAGTAACGAAAGGTATTTTTTTGTAACCCAGGCAACGCATGATGCAGTTTGGGACTGGGATATCATTAAAGGCCAGGTAACCTGGGGGGGCGGGACCAAGGAGTTTTTCGGATATGAATTGAATGAGCGGTCAACGGATAAATTTCTCTGGAAATCCCGTGTACACCCAGACGACGTTGAAATTGTCATGGCTGGCATCCGGCAAGCCCTGGAACACGATGATCAATGGAAAATGGAATACCGGTTCTTACGGCCGGACGAAACTTACGCATTCGTTTCTGACAAAGCCATCATATTACGCGACAGCTACGGTAAAGCTGTTCGGATGATTGGTGCGATGCGAGACGATACGGACCGGAAATTAGCTGAAATACGACTCGCGTCGAGTGAATCAAGGTTTAAATCACTTGTTCAGGAAGGGTCTGATCTAATCGCTATTATTGACGCCAACGGTGTTTACCAATATGTAAGTCCTACATCGGAGCATGTTCTTGGGATTAAGCCCGAAGAATTTTTAGGCAAGAATGCTTTTGACTTCATTCATCCGGACGACCGGGAAGCTACAATGAAGATGCTTCAAAAGATTGCACTGGAGGAAACCGTGCAACTGCCCCCGTTTCGCTTTCAAAATGCTCAGGGCGAGTGGCGCTGGATCGACACGATTCTGACCAATCGTATGAATAGCCCGTCGATCGGCGGGATCGTAGCGAATTCAAGAGATATCACTCAAAGAAGGGCCGTCCTGGAAAAGCTCGAAATATTATCGCTTATCGCGAAGCAAACTTCCAACCCGGTGATTATTACCGATCCCGACCGGAAAATCACCTGGGTGAATGATGCTTTTGTACGGCTCACGGAATACACGCTGGAAGAAGTAAAAGGAAAGTACCCTACCGCGGTTCTCGCCGGGCCTGACACTTCGGTTGAAGCACTGGAAACTATTTCCGGAATACAAGACACTTTACAGCCGGTAGAGGTGGAAGTAGCTTTCTACAGCAAGTCGGGGAACAAGTATATCGTCGACGTACAGATCCAACCGATTTTGGGGGAGGATGGCCGGGTAATTCGTTTTTTCGGAATGCACCATGATGTCACCGAAAAGAAAAACCTGGAGCGAAAGCTGCTGGCCGAGCAAAAAGAACGCGAAAGGAAAATTGCGGAAGAAGTGATTTTAGCACAGGATAAGGAACGCTCTGAAATCGGCAGGGAGCTTCATGATAATATCAACCAGGTGCTGACCACCGCACGTCTTTATCTCGATTTGGTCCAGGCCGGGCACCAACACCATGAAGAGCTGCTCGAAAGAAGCCGCCAGTACATTGAGCAATGCATCTCGGAAATACGGAGCATTTCTCAAAGGCTCTGCGCCTATGTGGTGGATGAGTCGCTCGCGTTGTTGCTTTCCGAATTAATTAGATCCGTAGAACTGACCGAGCGGTTGAAGGTTTCCCTGACAATGACCGGCTGGGACGAAAATCTGATTACCAACGAGCATAAAATAGCCATTTACAGAATTGTGCAGGAGCAGCTAAACAATATCCTGAAATATGCGAAGGCTACCCAGGCCTCCGTTATCCTGAAGTATGCTGGTGGCGAGCTCAGCCTCGCTGTTACCGATAATGGAATCGGCTTCCACTACGATCCGAAGAACACCGGCACCGGACTGAAAAATATTATGAACCGGGCATCCGTTTATTATGGCCGCGTCGAAATAATAACATCCGAAGGAAATGGCTGCACGATGAAACTATCCTTTCAGCTATCACCTGGCAATCCCAGTAGCTGAGAAGCACCGATGCGGCTGATCAAATGCCACTCCGGGAGCCGTATTTTAAGCAGCGCATGGCGCCCAAGGCGCCATGCGCTACCGGGCAAAAAAAGAAGGCCCAGGGCGCTCTTTTGTCGGGCGCCGCCCGACGTAGCCCGCCACGAAGATCAGCAGGGT
>NZ_SKFH01000030.1 GCF_004343705.1 Flaviaesturariibacter aridisoli | reverse complement strand
GGCTTGCCGCGCCGGCGCGCAGGGCGGAATTTTTGAAATTCTGCCCTGCGCGCTTTTTTTATCCGGCTCCCGATCCCATTGATTACCGGCCTGCACAAGTGAAGAATAATCCTGGTTTTCCGGTAACCCGTACCTTCCGGGCGGCGTCTGATGATGGGTAAACCGCTTCAGAAACCTCAAAAAAGCTTGACAATGGACCATAACCTCGTGCCGATCACCCTCTTCCTGAGCACTACGGCCATGACCTTCGGTATTTTTTACCTCCGCACCCGCGAGAACCTCGCCATCCTCGAAAAGGGCAAAGACCCGCGCTCGCCACGGCCCTTCAACAGCCTCAAAGCGGGCCTGCTCATTATGGGCGCCGGCCTCGGCCTGCTGCTGGCCTACCTGATCAGTAATTTCGGTGCGCCCCGCGGCGACGTGGAGCCGCTTTACTTCGCGTTGGTGGCCCTCGGCGGCGGCGGCGGGCTATTAGCCTCGTACAGCATCGAGAAGAAAGCGATGGACAAAAACCCGGACCTGTTCCGATGAGGACGGCAATCGGCAATCGCTAAGCCGCAATAAGAAAGGCAGCCCTTCGGACTGCCTTTCTTCATATTCAGGAATCAGCGACTCCCGATTCCGACATCACGACTTCACCACCTGCTGCGCGCGCAGAACCACGGGGTCGGTCTGGTTGTACACCTCGTAAAAACCCTGGGTACGCCAGCGCAGGCGGGCGAGGTAAGCCCGGATGCGGGCCTGCACTTCGCGCTTGTCTTTCTCCGGGATGTTGCGCAGGTTGACGCTGTCTTTTTCAGCGAAGTCAACCAGGCCTTGCCAGGCCGCATCGGTATTGACGAAGCCGCGGGCAAAGTCGGCCGGCGCCTTGAAGGCGTTGACGTCGTTGCGGTGGCTCATATAATACAGGTACACGTAATTATTGAATTTGCCATCCAGGTAAAGCTTGGAGATATTGGCCGTCAGCGAGCTCGTGTCCACCGGCACATACACGTCGGGCATGATGCCACCGCCGCCGTACACGGTGCGGCCGGCTTTCGTCTTGTAGGCTTGCCCGGTAGCGTGGTACACCGAGTCGGGGTGGATCACTTCACCGTTGCGGTAGCGCTCCAGCACTTCTTCGAGGTATACTTTCTTGCCCTTGTCGTAGGGGCGCTGAATGCTTCGTCCCAGCGGTGTAAAATAGCGGGCCACCGTGAGTCGGATCGCCGAGCCGTCGCTCAGGCCGTATTGCTCCTGAACGAGGCCCTTGCCAAAGGAACGCCGGCCCACGATGGTGGCGCGGTCGAGGTCCTGCAGCGCGCCGGCGAGGATCTCCGAAGCGGAAGCCGTTAATTCATCCACCAGCACTACGAGCTTGCCTTTTTCAAACACGCCGTCCTTGGTGGCATTGTAGTCGTGACGCTGGGAATTGGTGCCCTGCGTATATACGATCAGCTCGTTGCCCCCGATGAATTCGTCGGCGATATTCACCGCCTGCGTGACGAGGCCGCCGCCGTTGCCGCGCAGGTCGAGCACGAGCGCCTTCATACCCTTGGCCTGCAGGTCCTCCATGGCGCGCATGAATTCGCGGTAGGTGGTTTCGGAGAATTTGTTGAGGCGGATATAGCCGTTGGCGCCATCGAGCATATACGCGGCGTCGAGAGAGGGGAGGGGAATGGTGCCGCGGGTGACGTAGAAATACTGGGTGGTGTTTTTGCGAACGATGGAGAGCTTTACCTGGGTGCCGCCGGGGCCGCGGATCATGCGGCGGATACTGTCGCTGGGGAGCGTCTTGCTGACGATGTTGGCATCGTTTACCTGGATGATCCGGTCGCCGATCTGCAGTCCGGCCTTTTCGCCGGGACCGCCGGGCACCACGTACAATACGTTAACGGTATCCGAAAAGATGTTGAACTCGACGCCAATGCCCTCGAAATTGCCGG
The DNA here is from genome assembly GCF_004343705.1 of Flaviaesturariibacter aridisoli. Taxonomy (GTDB): domain Bacteria; phylum Bacteroidota; class Bacteroidia; order Chitinophagales; family Chitinophagaceae; genus Flavisolibacter; species Flavisolibacter aridisoli. The sequence continues at coordinate 43,779 of NZ_SKFH01000030.1, read as the reverse complement.
CAATGTCTTCATTGGCCTCGGACACTTCGCGGTTGGGGATGTACACCGAATGCGGGTCGAGCTGGTTCATCAGCCCTTCCATGGCATTGTCCTGCAGGGAATCGATCCGTACTTTGTCTACGTATTTACTGCGGATGAGGTCGATGGCCTCCTGCAGTGAGCTCCGGCCTTCGCGGGCGAAAAACCCTTTACCAGTGCCGGTTTGCTGGTGCAGGCGGAAGCCGAAGAACATCCCCGAGATCATCACGAGGGAGAAGAGAAGGGGAAGCCATACCTGCAGTTTTTTATTCCTCATTGGGGGGAGCGGTTACATTTGTAAATTGGCGCAAAATAAGCGCTTTTTCACCCATGCTCACAACCCTGATCGCCGATAGCGGCGCAACCAAAGCCGAGTGGCGCCTGTTGCACGAAGGTCGCAGCAAGTCGATCCTGACGCAAGGCATCAGTCCCTACTTCCTCGACACCGACGGCATCGTGCGGGTGCTGGAAGACGAGCTGGGGAAAAAACTCAGGAATGTAACGATCGAACGCGTGTTTTATTACGGTACGGGCTGCGCCAGCCCCGACAATGCCCGGGCAGTCAAACGGGCGCTCAAGCGGGTGTTCCCCGAGGCGAAGTCGGAAGTGGCCACCGACCTGCTGGCGGCTGCCCGCGCGCTTTGCGGCCACGAAAAGGGGCTCGCCTGCATCCTGGGCACGGGCTCCAACGCCTGTTATTACAACGGCCGGACCATCCTGCGCAACAGCCCCGGGCTCGGCTACGTGCTCGGCGACGAGGGCAGCGGCGCCTACCTGGGCCGCAAGGTGCTGCAGTATTACCTCTATAACACCTTCGACGAGGAGCTGCGCGCCCGTTTCGACGCCCGCTTCCTGACAACACCCGTGGAGATCCTCGACCGCGTGTACAAACAGCCTTTCCCCAACCGCTACCTCGCCGGCTTTGCCCTCTTTCTCGCCGAAAACCGCGGGCATTTCATGATCGAAAACATCATCGAGGACGGCCTCAACGACTTTTTCTACCAGCACCTGTGCAAGATTCCCGAGGTATGGAAATACCCGGTGAGCTTTGTTGGATCGGTGGCAGCCGGCTTCCGCGACAAGCTCGCGGAACTTTGCCATTCTTACGAATTCGACCTCGGGCCCGTGCTCCAGAAGCCTATGGACGGCCTGGTCACATACCATAAGGAACTGGCATAAAAATGTAATCTGCTTATTTGTGAAACCTTCTGATCTGCCAATGAATGCAGGTAAAAGTTAAAGCCTGACGAGCCTTGACGGCGAAACAAGCTATATCAGAACTTTGCCTCGAAAATCGTTAGCAGATCAGCACAATAGCCAATAAGCAGATTAGAATACATGCACGACATTGAACCCTTTTATAACTGGCGGCACATTTACGTGAGCGAGGAAGACGAACGCTCGCCGTTTTTTCAGCGGCAGTATTCGGAATTCGAGTTCAGCCAGACCGTGTACAATTACTACATCCACCCGCAATGGGATGAGTTCGGCAGCCGCACGCTCTACATGAAAGTGCTGCAGGCCGATTACGAGGAAAAATACGTCGTGCTGGAGCTGCTGGGAGAGTGGAACGACGCCATCGAGAACGACATCATGACACTGAAGCGCGACGTCATCGACAAGTTCGAAAAGGAAGGTATTTACAAGTTCATCCTCATCGCCGAGAACGTGCTCAACTTTCATAGCAGCGACCGCGATTACTACGAGGAGTGGCACGAAGAAGTGAGCGACGAGGCTGGCTGGATCGTTTGTCTCAACATGCCCGAGGCTACGCAACACGACTTCCGGAAAGCAAAGATCAATTACTACGTAGAGCTCATGGAGCTTGCCAACTGGCGCACCTACAAACCCTTTCACCTGTTCAAGAAAATCGACGACGAGCTCGGGAAGCGCCTCACGCTCTGAAGAGCAAGAACGCACCCTTCGACTGCGCTCAGGGGTGACAGCACTATTGAGTCAGAATGTTACGTGTCATGGTGAGCGAAGTCGAACCATGCGTTCCCTCTCTTCGTGTCCGGAGGACACATTTGGAGCCGGTTGTAATTTGTTGAAGCAGACGCTTTTTTGACAATCCGGGTGTACCTTCGCGCAAATTTTCAATCCCCTCCGACTGATTATGAAATGGTCACACTTCTTCACGTCTGCTGTAGGTAGGAAATTCGTTATGGCGCTGACGGGCATCTTCCTCATTTCTTTTCTGCTGATCCACGTTGCGCTCAACGCTTGCCTGTTCAATGACCTTACGTTTTTCAACGCGAACGACAACGGATCGATGTTCAACCGCGCGGCCCACTTCATGGGTAATTCCATTGTCATCCGCATCCTCGAGTTCGGGCTTTTCGCCGGCTTCCTGCTGCACATTGTGCAGGGATATGCAGTTGAACTGAAGAACCGCAGCCGCCGCAGCCAGGGCTACCAGGTGTCGCTCGGCAACCGCGGCTCCAAATGGTACAGCCGCAGCATGGCTTTGCTCGGCACCCTGATCCTGCTTTTCCTCGTAGTACACATCGCCCAGTTCTGGTATCCTTCGCGCCTTGCGCCCGGCATGCTCCAGGAAGCTTCTTACCGCAACGACACGGTGCACGTGCACAACCTGTTCCTCCGCATGTACGAAGTGTTCCAGCAAGAGTGGGTCGTGATCCTTTACCTGCTCGGTGTCGGCGCCCTTACGTTTCACCTGTTCCAGGGTTTCCACAGCGCCTGGCGCTCGCTCGGCGTGCACAACAGGAAATACCTGGCCATGCTCCGCAGCCTGGGCTACGTCTTCACGATCGTGGTTTGCGTGCTGTTTGCGCTTATGCCCATCGCGATGTATTTCCAGTGGGTGAATCCTTACAACTGATATCGGTGAACAATTTCGCCCGATAGCTGTACCTATTCCGAACAATCTTTCGAACCCAGAAACAAGTAGTATGCTCGACGCAAAAATCCCTGCCGGACCTCTCGAGAAGAAATGGGAAGATTACAAAAGCCATGTGAAGCTGGTCAACCCCGCCAACAAGCGCAAGCTGGAGATCATCGTGGTGGGCACCGGTCTCGCCGGCGCCTCGGCAGCCGCCTCGCTCGGTGAGCTGGGCTACAAGGTGAAAGCCTTCTGCTTCCAGGACTCGCCCCGCCGCGCGCACTCCATCGCCGCACAGGGCGGTATCAACGCCGCCAAGAACTACCAGAACGACGGCGACTCCGTGTTCCGCCTCTTTTATGATACCATCAAGGGCGGCGACTACCGCGCCCGCGAAGCCAACGTATACCGCCTCGCCGACGTCAGCCGCAACATCATCGACCAGTGCGTGGCCCAGGGTGTTCCCTTTGCCCGCGAATATGGCGGCCTGCTGTCCAACCGCTCCTTTGGCGGCACACAAGTGCAGCGCACCTTTTACGCCGCCGGCCAGACGGGCCAGCAGCTGCTCATCGGCGCCTACCAATCGCTGGAGCGCCAGGTGGCCCTCGGCAACGTGAAAATGTACACCCGCCACGAAATGCTGGAGCTCGTCACCATCGACGGCAAGGCCCGCGGCATCATTGCCCGCGACCTCGTATCGGGTGAGCTCGAGCGCCACTTCGGACACGCCGTTCTGCTCTGCAGCGGCGGCTACGGAAACGTATTTTACCTCTCCACCAACGCGATGGGCTCGAACGTCACCGCCGCCTGGAAAGCCCATAAGCAGGGCGCCTTCTTCGGCAACCCGTGCATGACGCAGATCCACCCGACCTGCATCCCCGTAACGGGCGAGCACCAGTCGAAGCTGACGCTGATGTCGGAATCGCTGCGCAACGACGGCCGCATCTGGGTGCCGAAAGCAAAGGGCGACCACCGTCGTCCGGGCGACATCCCGGAAGAGGAGCGCGACTACTACCTGGAGCGCCGCTACCCGGCCTTCGGTAACCTCGTGCCCCGCGACGTGGCCTCCCGCGCCGCCAAGGAACGCTGCGATGCCGGCTATGGCGTAGGTTCCTCCAAGCAGGCTGTTTACCTCGATTATGCCGACGCCATCCAGCGCTACGGAAAGATCGAAGCGTCGAAGCAGGGCCTGGCCAGTGCAGACACCGACACCATCATCCGCCTCGGCAAAGAGGTGGTGAAGGAGAAGTACGGCAACCTCTTCGACATGTATGAAAAAATCACCGGCGAGAACCCTTACGAAGTGCCGATGCGCATTTACCCCGCCGTGCACTACACGATGGGTGGTCTGTGGGTGGACTACGAACTGATGACCACCATCCCCGGTCTTTACGCCCTCGGTGAAGCCAACTTTTCCGACCACGGGGCGAACCGCCTCGGCGCCTCCGCCCTCATGCAGGGCCTCGCCGACGGCTACTTCGTGATCCCCTATACCATCGGCAACTACCTGGCCGACGAGATCCGCGTCAACGCCATCCCCACCAGCCACCCGGCTTTCGAGGAGGCCGAGAAGAACGTGCGCGAACGCATTGAGCACCTCATGAACATCCAGGGCAAGCATACCGTGGAAAGCATGCACAAGCGCCTCGGCAAGATCATGTGGGATAAGTGCGGCATGGCGCGCAATGCCCAGAGCCTGCGTGAAGCCATCGACGAGATCCGGCAGCTGAAGAAAGAATTCTGGAGCGATATCCGCATCCCCGGCAACATCAAGGAATTCAACCCCGAGCTGGACAAAGCCGGCCGCGTAGCCGACTTCATCGAGCTGGGCGAGCTCATGTGCCTCGATGCCCTGCAACGCGAAGAAAGCTGTGGCGGTCACTTTCGCGAGGAATACCAGACCGAGGAAGGCGAGGCCATGCGCCAGGATGACAAGTTCATGTACGTGGCCGCCTGGCAGCTCAAAGGCGAGCACGAGTGGGAACTGCATAAAGAAGAATTGCGCTACGATGTGGTGAAGCCCAGCCAGCGCAGCTACAAATAATCCAATCAGCATTCTTAAAAAGAGGAAGAATGGAACACTACAATATGAATCTGACCCTCAAAGTATGGCGTCAGGAAAACAATAACGCAGCGGGCCGCTTTGAAAGCTACGAGGTAGCCGATATCTCTTCGGAAATGTCGTTCCTGGAAATGTTCGACGTGCTCAACGAGCGCCTCATCGAGCAGGGCAAAGACCCCATCGCGTTTGACCACGACTGCCGCGAGGGCATCTGCGGCATGTGCTCCATGCACATCAACGGCCGCCCGCACGGCCCCTGGCACGCCACCACCACCTGCCAGCTGCACATGCGCGCCTTCAAGAATGGCGACACCATCGTGGTGGAACCCTGGCGCGCCAACGCCTTCCCGGTGATCAAGGACCTCGCCGTAGACCGTACCGCCTTTGACCGCATCATCCAGGCCGGCGGCTTTATCTCGGTCAACACCGGCAACGCGCAGGACGGCAACGCCCTGCCGATCGACAAGACGGCTGCCGATGCTTCCTTCGCCGCTGCTTCCTGCATCGCCTGCGGCGCCTGCGTTGCGGCCTGTAAGAACGCCTCCGCCTCGTTGTTCACCGCCGCCAAAGTGGCCCACCTGGCCCTGCTGCCGCAAGGCGCACCGGAGCGCAAGCTACGCGTGATGAGCATGGTAGACCAGATGGACAAGGAAGGTTTCGGCTCCTGCACCTTCACCGGCGCCTGCGAAGCCGTTTGCCCGAAGGAGATCTCCGTGACCAACATCTCCATGATGCACAAAGAATACCTGGTGGCCGGACTAACAACCGAAAAATAAAAGTAAAAGCCCCGCACTTCGCGGGGCTTTTACTTTCTGAGGCAGCCGGAAAGCCTTCCATTGCTTCCCGCAACGACGGCTTTGGTAAAAGGGCACGGATAATCGGGCACTGCATCAATAGGCAAGCGGAGGTTTCCGAAGCAGCCGTTCCGTTTGCCATGCCGGAGTTAGGTGCAAGGCATCCAAAATAGCCTGGCGCAGCATGGTGAGTTCGGGCCGGTCGTCTTGCCGGGGCAGCAGTCCGTCAAAATTCGTTTTGATCGTCAATACCTCACCAAACCGATCCGTAAGCGCCTGCTCATGCAGGCGTACGAAGACAAGAAGTGGAAAGGCTGAAATGTCGACTTGCGCTTCGCAGGTATAGATATATCCGGAGAAAATAAAGGTGAGGTCGGTTTTCATCATGGTTATTTGATTTTGAATTCGAGGATGATTACAGACTCCATCAGCCGGCAAGCCGGGAAGAATCGCTGTTATTTTGTGTAGCCAATCGTCTTTGGAGAGTTTCCGACTTCCGATGCCTCACGCAAATTGTTGCGCAGCGCCTGCCTTCCGCCAACCCCTGGCTGGACCGTGGCGTACCCCCGTTGAGAAAGCTACCTTGCTGCATGTATTCCGCTTGTTGGCGGTCAGGTGGGCCAGGAGGCGCAGGGCACCGTATAGCGGTCGTACAAGGCCCCGATGCCGGTGGCGGGGTACCCAGCAGCGGGCAGGCCCGGCTTTTTCATTTCCTGGTACGGAACTCTTTTGGTTTAGGGACGGTTGGTATTCGGAAGACAGTTATAAAACTACCGATCCCAGCCTCATCACCCGCTATAGAATTCCTGTTTAATGCTACATAATTCGTTTTTTGCCGTCTTTATACAACAAATCGCGCCGATCGGCTCCAATATTGATTAGGTTTACTGTTCCCTTACGGTAAGGAGTGCCTTTCAGGCCGGGTGCGGCATTTTCGATTCTCCTTTAACCCGCTATTTGAAGCTGTACATAAAAAATATGGTCACCCTGCGCTGCATTATGGTGGTGAGAGACGAGATCGAGCGCCTGGGACTGGTATGGCAGGACGTGAAGCTGGGTGAGGCGGTTATTTTTGAACCGGTCTCGGAGCAGGACCAGACGCTATTGAGGCTGGCCCTGAAAAAATCCGGCCTGGAAATCTTTGACGACCACAAAAGCAAGCTGGTGGAAAAGATCAAGCAGCTTGTCGTAGAACAGGTACATCATGCTACAGAACCGTTGCAGGAAAACTTCTCGACGTTTCTGGCGCGGATGCTGAATTACGACTACCACTACCTGTCGCACCTGTTTGCCGTGAACCAGGGTCTGACGCTGGAACGGTATGTCATCAATAACAAGATCGAAAAAGTGAAGGAGCTGCTCGTGTATGAAGAGTTGACTGTTTCAGAGATCGCCTTTCGGATGAACTACAGTAGCGCAGCCCACCTTTCCAGCCAGTTCAAAAAAGTAACCGGCTTCACGGCTTCCCATTTTAAAAAAATCAAACGAATCCGTTTCGACGATACTATCGAACAATAGACGGTACCACCAGGAAGACAGCGGCTTACGACCCATATGATTGTCGAAATCATCGAATTCAACCCAATTCTATTTAAACAAAACGATCCTGAATAAGAGTACGGCACACGTGAGCGTCATGGCGCTCGACCCTGGTGAAGGCGTACCGGTGAAGAGCGGCCGGTTCAACACCGTCACACGGTCATCGAAGGAACGGCAGAGATCGTTATCGACAGGGAGGCCTCGCAACCTTCCTGCGGGTCAGGGGCCTTATTCTACCCGCGTAGCGCTCGGACATCACCCAGGCGAAAGAACTTTTCAAATGGTTATGACTGTAGTCCGGAGCTGGATGGAGATTAACAAACTGAAGCCGGGCAGGCGCCCGTTGACGGTGGCCTCGTACGACTTTGCCTTTTCCCGATTTTAACGATTTCCGAAGCCCAACCGCCCAAATGCAGGCCTATTCCTCGTTTAAAAGTCGGAATTTTACCGGGCTTAAACTGCCCACCTGTTGCCCTTCCTTTCCCGGATAATGCTGTTGTTCCTGTTGCTGACCGCCGCCGTGCGTGCTGGCGCGCAGCTGCCCGGGTCGAACGGGCGGGTAAAGACGCTGGCCCTGCGGACGGACTCCCTGCAGCTCGACAGCCTCAGCCTCGTGCCCGGCACGGTGCAGGTGGAGGGGGTGCCCGACTCCCTCTTTACCGTCGATCCGGCCCGCGGCCTCCTGCGCTGGAAGCAGCGGCCTGCCGGTGACAGCGTAAGGGTCCGCTACCGTGTGTTTCCCTTCCGCCTGGGCGCCGTAGCACAGCGCATGCGCTACGACAGCATCCGGCTTTTTTCCTACCTGCGGCCCTTTGAGCCCGACGACGGCAAGGATCCCGCGAGCAGCCGCGGGCTATTCAACTTCGGCAACCTGCAGTACAACGGTTCTTTTGGGCGGGGCATCGCCTTCGGTAACGCGCAGGACGCCGTGGTCAACTCCAACTTTAACCTGCAGCTTTCCGGTATGCTGGCCGATTCCATCGAGATCGCCGCCGCCATTACCGACAACAACATGCCCATCCAACCCGACGGCACCACCCAGCAACTCAACGAGTTCGACCAGGTGTTCCTGCAATTCAGCAAGAAGAACTGGAAACTCAACCTGGGCGATATCGACCTTCGGCAGAACAACCTGTATTTCCTCAACTTCTACAAGCGCCTGCAGGGGGTCACCTTTCAAACAAATTACGGCCTCGGCGGCGGCAGCAAGGGGTCCACGCTTGTAAGTTGCTCCATCGCCAAGGGCAAGTTTTTCCGGAACATCATCGACGCCGTCTCCCGCCCCGACCTGCAGCTGGAAGGCAACCAGGGCCCCTTCCGGCTACACGGCGCCAACAATGAGTACTTCTTCATCGTGCTGGCCAACTCGGAGCGCGTATTTCTCGACGGCGTGCTGCTGCAACGGGGGGAGGACCAGGACTACGTGATCAATTACAATACGGCCGAGGTGACCTTCACGCCCAAGCACCTTATTTCGAAAGACTCGCGGATCCAGATCGAGTTTGAATACGCCGACCGCAACTTTCTCAACTCGAACCTTTATGCGTTCCAGACGCTCGACCTGGGTCCGAAGCTGTCGCTGAAGATCGGCGCCTTTCAGAATGCGGATGCGAAGAACTCCTCGATCAACCAGACCATCGACGAGCCGCAGCGCCGCTTCCTGGCGAACATAGGCGACAGCATCGACCAGGCATTTTATCCCAATATTGTGTTCGACTCCTTTGCTCGCAACCGGATCCTGTATGAAAAAGTGTACGTGACCGGCGGAACGGTGCCCGATTCCTTTTACCGGTATTCCACCGACTCGATCAACGCGCGCTACTCGTTGTCGTTTACCGATGTCGGCGCCGGCCGCGGCAACTACGTGCCCGACTTCAACGGTGCGAACGGCAAGGTGTATAAATACGTGGCGCCGGTGAACAGCCTCCGCCAGGGCTCCTTCGAGCCCGTCGTGCGCCTTGTGACGCCAAAGAAGCAGCAGGTGGTCAGCATGGCCGCCGACTACCGCTTCAACGACCGCAATACACTGCATGCCGAAATGGGCATGAGCAACTACAGCGCGAACACCTTCTCCATGCGCGACGCCGCCGACGACCGCGGCTTCGCCGGCCGCCTGCAGTATACCAACCGCGCGCGTCTGTCGAAAGCCCGCGGCCTGGAGCTCACGACCACGGTGGACTTCGAGCACGAGCAGGCACAGTTCCGCCCGCTGGAGCGGCTGCGCTACGTGGAGTTTTCCCGCGAATGGGGGCTGCCGCTGGAAGCTGTGGCCGTGCCCGCCGACGAAACCATCGCCCGCCTGTCGGCTGCGCTGCAGGACAACCGCAAGCACTCCTTCAGCTACCAGCTGATGTCGTACCGTAGAAATACGGACTACCAGGGCCTGCAGCAGATCATTCAGCACGGCTTCGTATTGGGCGGCTGGACCTTTGCCAACGAGCTGGCCGTGACGGCCTTCCGCAACAGCCGGGACAAAGGCCGCTTCCTGCGTCCCGTGATCGACGTGAGCCGCACGCTGGAGTCGTTGCGCAACGTGAAGCTGGGCCTGCGCTACAGCCTCGAAGACAATGAGGTGCGCAACAAGGCGCTGGATACGGTTACGGCGACCAGCTTCTCCTTCGAACAATGGACCGCCTACCTGAAGACGGACGAAGCGCGGCGCAACCGCTATACGCTGACCTTTTTTACCCGCTCGGATAAATACCCGTTTGAAAAAGGCCTGGTGCGGGGCGACCGGAGCTATAATACCAGCTTTGGAGCCGAGCTGCTGGCAAACGAGCACCACCAGGTGATCTTCAACGCCACCTACCGCCAGCTGGATGTGTTCAACAATAAGGTGTCGCGCCAGCAGAAGGACCGCACCTTCCTCGGCCGTGTGGAGTACCAGGTGAATGAGCTGCGCGGCTTCGTTACGGGCAACCTGCTGTATGAAGTGGGCGCGGGGCAGGAGCAGCGCCGCGACATCACGTATTACGAAGTGCCGCCCGGAAAGGGTGAGTTCGCCTGGAACGACTACAACGGCGACGGCATTCAGCAGCTTAATGAATTCGAGCCGGCACAGTTTCCCGACCAGGCGAAGTGGATCCGGATCTTTATTCCGACCACCGACTTCCTGAAAGCCAACTACACGACGCTGAACTACTCGTTCCAGTTTACGCCCCGCAACCTGTACCCGGGCTCGGACCGCGGCCGCTTCATCAAGCGCTTCACCTGGCAAACGGCCCTGCAAAAAACCAAGAAGGGCATAGCGAAAGGCGACGTCGATTTCAATCCTTTTAAATACAGCCTGCAGGATACAGCGCTCATCACGGCGGCCACATCGCTTAACAACACCCTTTCGTTCAATCGCTTTTCACAGAAGTGGGGCCTCGACCTGAGCAACCTGCAAAACACCGGCAAATCGCTGCTCACCTACGGCTACGAAAGCCGCCGGCTCAACGACTGGCTGCTGAAGCTGCGGTGGAACCTGAGTCCTTCGTTTACCGTCAATCTCAATACGAAATTGGGAAGCAACAGCCTGTTTACCCCCAGCTTCAACAACCGCAACTACGCAATCAGCGGGCAAAGCACCGAGCCGCAGCTCGTTTACCTGCGAGGCAGCACCTTTCGGGTACAGGCGGGCTACAAGCTGGACCTGCGCCGCAACGAAAACGGGTACGGCGGCGAGCGCTCCACGGCTCATTCGCTGAACCTGGATTCGAAATACAGCGTGCTGCAGAACGCTTCGGTGAGCACCCGCTTTACGTACAGCAATATCGATTACCCCTTCGCACCCAACAGCACCGTGAGCTACATCATGCTCGAAGGCCTTCTTCCCGGCCGCAATTTCCTGTGGTCGGCCGACTTCACGAAGCGCCTTTTCCGGAATATCGAAGTGAACCTGCAATATGAAGGGCGCAAGGCGGGAGCGTCCAATACGGTGCACATCGGGAGGGCTAGCCTCCGCGCACTGTTCTAAGGAGTGGTTATTCGTCTATTCGTTTATCGGTCTATGGGTTTCAGCTACGCGGCGACTTGTGAGCACGTATTTACCGGGTATTCCTTGCCATCACCGGCAGGCAGTTACCGTAAGGATACCTCCATGCGGATGTTGCTGCGCTGGTAAGGGGAGGAGCGGTGGGGCACTTCGCGGAAGCCAAGCTTCGGGTACAGGGCCATGGCGGGCGCGAGGATCGTATTGCTTTCGAGGAAAACCGTTCCGGCGCCCCGCCCGCGGGCGATAGCGAGGACCCGCTCGCCAAGCAGGCGCCCGATGCCGAGGCCCTGGGCGTGCGGTGCTACGGCCATCTTGGCGAGTTCCCAGCTGCCGTCGGGGTGGCGAACCAATGCGCAAACACCGACCGGCTCGTTGCGGAGCAGGGCCACCACGATGGCGCCGCCGGGAGCCAGGATCTTTTCTTGCGGATGCTCCAGAGCTTTGTAATCTTCTTCCTCCATCCGGAAGTACCGGCTGATCCATTCCTCGTTGAGCGCGCGAAAAGCGGGCGCATAGGCAGGTGTGTAATCGGCAAGCACAATAGTGGCGGGCGTATCGGTCATGCGGCAAAGTTACGGCGCTGCGGGAGGGCAGCCCGGGTAGCGTTGCGTTGTTGGGCAGGCAAACAGGGCCAAAAAAGGGCGCCCTGGTCGGGCGCCCGTTGCGGCAGGTTACTTATTTTGATTGACAACACTCAAAATTCGGACGGTTGCCTGCCGCGTTAGGTTACCGCTATTTATAAAATTCACGGGCCACGGTAGCCTAAAGCGCGGCCGGTAGAGATGCCCCGGTCACAGATGGACGATTTGGGGAATTCCTGCCCAGTTTGGTGTATTGGTCTATTAGTTTATTGGTACGGCCGATTCTAGGGTAAGTTAGTTATGACGAAAGACCGGTACCGTAACGGTTACCAACAGACCAATAAACGAATGGCCCCTTACACGTTGAAGCGGAAGTGCATCACGTCGCCGTCCTTGACGATGTATTCCTTTCCCTCGATGCGGAGGCGTCCGGCTTCGCGGCAGGCGGCTTCGGAGCCATATTTGACAAAGTCGTCGTAGGCGATCACCTCGGCCTTGATAAAGCCTTTTTCAAAATCGGTGTGGATGACGCTGGCCGCCTGGGGCGCTTTCCAGCCTTCCTGGATCGTCCAGGCACGCACTTCCTGCACACCGGCGGTGAAGTAGGTATAGAGCTTCAGGAGCTTGTAGGCGGAGCGGATAAGGCGGTCGAGGGCGGGCTCGGTCATGCCATACTCTTCCATGAACAGCTGCTTGTCTTCCGGGGCCTCCATTTCGGAGATCTGGGCCTCGATGGAATTGTTCATGATAATCACCTCGGCGTTTTCGTTCCTGACAGCCTCGCGCAGCGCTTCGGAAAACTTGTTGCCCGTGTGCATCGAAGGCTCGTCGACGTTGGCAACGTACAGCACCGGTTTGATGGTGAGCAGGAACAGGTCGGCGATAGCGGCCATTTCCTCTTTGGCGATGTCCAACTCGCGGATACTGCGCCCCTGCTCCAGGTGGGCTTTGCAGCGGAGCAGCACTTCCAGCTCAGCCTTCATCTTCGGGTCGGTCTTGGCCAGCTTCTCGGTGCGTTGGATCTTCTTTTCCACGCTCTCGAGGTCTTTCAGCTGCAGCTCGGTATCGATGATCTCCTTGTCGGAGATCGGGTTGATGGCGCCTTCTTCGCGAAGTACGTTCTCGTCTTCAAAACAGCGGATCACGTGAATGATGGCGTCCACCTCGCGGATGTTGCCGAGGAACTTGTTACCAAGGCCTTCCCCTTTGGAGGCACCGCGCACGAGGCCGGCAATATCCACGATCTCGATCTGCGTGGGCACCACGCGGTTGGGCTGCACCAGCTCGGCCAGCTTGCTCAGGCGCGTATCGGGTACGTCGACCAGGCCCACATTGGGATCGATGGTGCAAAAGCGGTAGTTGGACGCCTGCGCCTTCGCCGAGTTGCTCACGGCGTTGAAAAGAGTGGATTTACCTACGTTGGGAAGCCCCACGATGCCTGCTTGTAATGCCATAAGGAGAGAATTTGAAGATGTCTGATTTCGGATTTCAGAATTCGGAACCTACCCGAAATCGGCCCGCAAAGATAGCCCATTCAGTTTGTCGGCGCGAGGATACTATCGTTCAAATCTGAAATCCGGATTCTGAAATCTGCCATCTTCCGGTATCTTCCCGGCACAAACGCTCCCCCTATGGCCCTAAGCAGGATCTGGTCGGCATTTATCATCATCGCCGTGCTCGTGGCGGGCTTCCGCGCGCTGCGGGGCGACAGCACCATCTTCAACCGGATGGTCACCGGAAAGTCGTCCGACGCCTACGACAGCGTAGCCTACGTGGCCGTAGGCTCGCCGCAAAGCCAGCGCCTGTCGGCCAAATACTTCGACCTGCTGCGGGAATACGGCTATACGCGCCGCGACTCGGCCGGCGCCGCCACGGTAGTGCTGACGGACAATCTGAATTCGGACTCGGTGCGCCTGCTGCAGGCCCAAAACCCGGAACTTAAGGTATACACCTTCACCGGCATCCAGAGCCGGCTGGAGCGCAAGTCGGACGGCATCGTGGAAACGGCCAAAAGCGCGGTGATGAACATTATCCTGCCGCTTATCGGCGTCATGGCCCTTTTCATGGGCATCCTGTCGATCGCTGAAAAGGCCGGTGGCATCCGCTTCCTGTCGCGCCTTATCGGCCCTTTCTTTTCGCGCGTCTTCCCCGACGTACCGCGGGGTCACCCAGCCATCGGGCATATGATGATGAACTTCTCGGCCAACCTGCTCAACCTCGACAACGCGGCGACGCCCTTCGGCCTGAAGGCCATGGAAAGCCTGCAGGAGCTCAACCCCGACAAAACGCGGGCGTCGAACGCGCAGATCATGTTTCTCTGCCTCCACGCCTCGGGGCTTACGCTGATCCCGACTACCATCATCGCCTTTCGCGCCGGGCTCGGTGCGCAAACGCCCACCGACATCTTCCTTCCCTGTATGGTGGCCACCGCCACGGCCACGCTGGCAGCCCTGCTGCTGGTATCGCTGAAGCAGCGGATCAACCTGCTGCACCCCGTAGTGCTGCTGTGGGTGCTGGGCATCGCCGCCGTTATCGGGGCGCTGGTGGCTTACGTGCACGGGCTTGATAAAGACAGTGCCGATACCTTTTCCGGGCTCCTGAGCAACGGCCTCATCCTGGCCATCATCATCGCGGTGGTGCTGGGCGGCGTATATAAAAAGATCGATGTGTTCGACGCGTTTGTAGAAGGTGCGAAGGGCGGCTTCGACATCGCCGTGCGCATAATTCCATATATCGTAGGCATGCTCGTGGCCATAAGCATGCTGCGCACCAGCGGCTGCTTCGACATCCTGATCAACGGCATCAAAAGCCTCTTTGCCGGCCTGGGCGCCGATACCCGCTTTGTAGACGGGCTGCCCACGGCGCTCATCAAGCCGCTCAGCGGCTCAGGCGCCCGCGGCATGATGCTCGATACGATGAAGACCTTCGGTGCCGATTCCTTTGCCGGCCGGCTTGCCTGCATCCTGCAGGGCTCTTCCGACACAACCTTCTACGTGGTGGCGGTGTATTTTGGCTCTGTCGGCATCCGCAACAGCCGCTACTCGGTGGGGCTCATGCTCCTGGCCGACCTGGTGGGCATTTTAACGTCGATCGCACTGTGCTACCTGTTCTTCGGCTAGTAGACTGGTTAATTAGTTTATCGGTCTATGTGTTAATTGGTAACCGGTTCGACGCAAATATCGCTGCAAAGCAAATCCCCGGAATGTGGAATGCAAAGCCCGAATGCTTTTGGCATTCGGGCTTTTTACGCAGTAAGGAAATAAGTAAACTTCAGGACCACAAGGAATGTGCTACCTGCCCCCCCTTCGGACATCCGAGCGCAACGATGGATGCGCGCGAAGCGCTGCCGGGGTGGGGTCATTGGAAGAGATCGTATTTTGACTTAGGCCTCCGGTTGTCGAACCAGCCGAAGCCGGGCAGCCGCATTTCCAGCGGGTTTTTCTGGCGGATAGGCCACAGCGTGCCTTTCACGGCGCTGCGGTAGATGACGCGGTGCAGGTCGCCCTTCAGGAAGCGCACGTCGAGGATATCGGCGCTCGTTTGGTTGACGCCGGTGAAGGCACTGTCGTCGTCCTGCATAAAGTAGATGGACTCGGCAAAGCCGCGGCACCGCACCGAATCGATGTTTCCGTCAAAGAACCAGCCGTCGAGGCGCGTGGACTTGATCTGGTTGTACACACCCGGCGCCACTTCGGTAGCCACGAAACTGTGGTTGAATACCCGGATGCGGTCTGCCTTTTTATTCTTTGTGTACAGGTAGATCGTATCGCCGCTGACCTGGTTCTTCTTGTTCCAGGCGACGGGGTCTTTGAACAGGCGGAATACGGAATCCCTGAACGAATAAAACATGCTGTCGCCCACGGCCTGCAGCGAATCCGAAAAGATCCGCACGTTGCGGTAGGCCTCGAAGTAACGGTCCGTACTGTCTTTGGCCGGCGGTGGTGTCTTCAGCGTGCGCGCTGGCGTCTTCGGTCGGGCAGGCGCTTTGCCCTTTACGGGCGTCACCGCCACAGCTGTCTTGCTGCTGTCTTTAAGTGCCAGCGTGTCGCGCAGGGCGACCATAGAGTCAGGCACTGCTACCGACGAATCCACCGCGCGCACAGGCGCCGACTTCACGAGATCGGAGAGGCGCGCCGAGTACAGCGTATCAGCGGAAACAAAGATGGAATCCTTGTCTTGCCGGATGATCATCAGCGGCTTTTTCGTGGCCAGGTAGGCTTCAGTGCGCTTGTTGGCGAAAATGCGGTTGGCGAGGATATTTACTCCCTGGCAGGTATCAATCAGCACGGCGTTGCCTTCGATCTGCACGGTGCCGGTGGCGTCGTCGTTGGCAATGCGGTCGCCCACTACGCGGAGGCATTTGTCATCGATGGAGGTACGCTGGGTGAAGGTGGCCTGCCGCGTCACCATGTCGTAGGTGCCTTCGCGGGTGCGGATCACGCGGCCACTGCTGTCGCGGATATAGGTCTCGGTGATGAGCTGCGTCAGCTTTGTCTGCGTGTTGTAGATCATCGAGTCGGTGCGCAGGTAAGTGCCGGGGTCTTTTAGCTCCACTTTGCGGCGGAAGAAAATGTCTTTCGTATCCTGGTTATAAACGCCTTCCTCGCTGGTGAGCACCGACTTGCCGATGGTGACGCGGCCACCATTCTTATAGGTCGCGATCTTGGTGGCTACATCGTACTCGAGCTCGTTAGTGGTAACGGTGCTGCGGCGGTCGGTGAGGCGCACGTTGCGTTGCAGGTAGGCCATCCGGATGTCGGTATGGTAGCGCAGGTAGTCGGAGTAGATCTGCGTGGTGTCGTCGATGATGTGCACGTGGCCGTACGCCTCGAAGATTTTCGTGACGCTGTTCAGCACGAGCGAATCGCAGTAAAAAAGCGTGTTGCCTTGCCGTAGTCCTACGGTGCCCGCGAGCACCTGGAGCTCGGTGCCGTCGTCGAGGCGGAAGTAGCGCTGGCGCTGGGTTCCGGGCAGGATGAGCACAGGCTGCGTGCTGTCGCCGCCGGTCGCCGGGGGCGCCGGTATCACCTGTGCGTCGCCGATGAGGGCGCTGTAGATCAGAAGAAAAAGAAGGAGGAGGCGCTTCATCACTGCTTGAGCGGAATGGTATCCTTTAGTGCCGGTGAAGTTAGCGCGTCGGTTTTCGTTTTGCCCCCGAATACGGAAACATTAACGTAGCGTTTGGGGTGAACGCGCACGTCGTCGAGGAGAATCTCCAGCGACAGGGCCGCCTTATTCAGCTGGTCGTATAACTTGCGGTCGGTCATGAGCGCACCCAGTGAGCCGCTCGGGTCCTGGATCTTGTTGATGCTGCCTTTCAGCCCTTCGGCTGCGCCTTTCAGTTCGTTCACAGTAGCTTCGAGCGCACCCACCAGTTCTTTTACGTGGGCATTGGCCAGGTTGCCGGTAAGCGTTTCGATGTTGCGCACCGAATGCGTCACCGCTTCGTTATTGCGGGCGAGGTTACCCGTAACCGAGTTCAGGTTGCCCAGCGTGGCGGCCAGTGCGCCGGTCTGCGCATCGGTGAGGCGGAGCAGGTTGTTGGACGCCGTGGCCAGGTTGGCGATGAGCGACTGAAGATTGTTATTCGTGCGGGGGTCGAAGATCGAGTTGAGGTTGCCGATGGTCTGGCGCAGCGAATCGAGGGTCATGTTGACCTTTTCGATGGTGGGGCGCACCTGCTGCTTGATGTCGGCCAGGAGGCCGCCGCTCTGGTTGGTGGCGATGGTGTCGCCCATCTGCAGGAATTCGTTGGAGTTTCCTTTGGCGATGGTGATGTACGACGCGCCGAGGGGCGAGCCGTCGATAAAGGCGGTGGAGTTCTTGGGAATGTGGAATTCTTCCTTGAGGTGGATCTCGACGATGATGCTGCTGATCTCTTTGTCGGAAGGTGTAAAATTGTACACGGTGCCGACGCCGTAGCCGGCAATCTTGACCTCGTTGGATTTCTGCAACGCACCGAGGTTGTTGAAGACCGCGTAGATGGTCGGGCTTTTGCCGAATAACTTTTTGCCTTTCAGAAAATTAAAGCCTATTACCAGCGCCAGGATGGCCCCAATCGCGAGTATGCCCACCTTGGCTTCATTAGTGATCTTCATGCCTTGTTGTTTACGAATCCGCGCAGCGGTCATTCGCCGCCAAAATAACGACAAAAACGGCTACGCGGCTTAAAATGGCTGTGCTGCCACAGCAAGGCTTAAAAAACAGTGCCACCCGGGTTTAGCGACCGTGGCGGGCGGCCTGTTCCTGCTTTTCGATGTTTTCGAGGAAGGCGGCGGTCGATGCGGCATCGGTAGCCGGCAGCGCGGTAGTGCTCTTCGAGCCCTTGCCGTTCTTATCCACCCAGCTCATGTAGTTGCCCATCGCGCGGGATAGGCACTCGGCCACTTCCTGCTGGCCCGATTCGCTGTTGAGGTAATCTTCTTCCTGCTTGTTGGTGATAAAACCGGTTTCCACGAGCACGCTCGGCATGTTCGTCGCCTGCAGCACCCAGATGCCCACCTGGCGCTGGTAGGAGCCCTGGCTGACGCGGCCCACCCGCGCAAACTCCGATTCGACGAAGTCGGCCATGCGGGAAGAGCGCATCCAGTATTGCTTGGTCTGCACCGCGGCAATGGCCATGAACTCCGGGGAGTTTACGTCTACATCACCATAGGCAGCCTGGTTGGTTTCCGTCTGAATCTGGGCGTTTTCCCGTACTGCCAGCTCTTTCTGGCCCGACTTGTGTGCCCCCCAGATATAGGTCTGGGTGCCCTTGGCGGCTGAAGGAATGCTGTACGTGCGGTACTGGGGTACCTTACGGGTATGCTTTTTTTTCTTTTTACCCTTGCCGGTATAATAGGTCTCCGTTTCGTAGCCGACGAGCTCACGCTTACGGATGGGGTCCATAGCGTTGACGTGGATGGAGATGAAGAGGTCTCCCTTTTCGCGGTTAGCGATGTCGGCACGCTCGTGCAGGTTGGTGATGTTGCGCGTGGGGCGGGTTTCGACAACGCGTACCTCGGGGTGGTCTTTATGGATCTGGGCCACCAGCTTTTTGGCGATGGCGTAACAGATATCGTCTTCGTAGGAATAGGAGCCGCGGGCACCATTATAACCCCCGCTTGGCATCACGCCGTGGCCGGCATCGATGACGACAGTTTTCACAGGTTGGGGCTTGCGCAAGGCCATCAGCGCAAGGCCGAAAAGGGCGCAGCAGAGGACGGTGAACGTTTTCTTTAGCATAGTGGATTTTCACTTTCTGTTACAGGAATCTTCACATATCGTTTAATTCCTAAAAGGCTACTTTTGTTCGTCTTATATGATCGGTCCGCACAAATTTAGTTTAAAAAAACGCTATCCGGTACCGGCACTATTCGCATTGTTTTGTGTTTTAACGTGGGGCATCAGGGCCAACGGTGTACCCGGCGCACAGATTAACACCGTTCTAACAGCCGACACCAGCAAGCCGGGTGATTCCACAGCCCGCCGCGTTCCCGTCTTTCCAGCCCGCCCCGGTGCCGACACCACGGGCGATTCAACCCGCCGCGCACCGCGCACCGATACCTTTCAATTAAAGATGTCGAAAGACAGCCTCGATGCGCCCGTGAATTACGAGGCCGAGGACAGCGCCGTTATCATGGTACCGGAGAAGAAGATCGTCCTCTACGGCAAGACCCACACAACGTATAAGAACGTCACCCTCGATGCGCCCCGCGTGGAGCTGGACCAGAAGTCCAACGTCCTGGTGGCCACCGGCGAAAAGGACAGCCTTGGCGAGACGCTGACCCGTGCACGAATGCAGGAAGGCGACAACAAATTCCAGAGCGACACGATCCGCTACAACTTCAAATCACAGAAGGGTCTACTGGCCAATACCATCACGCAGCAAAGCGAGATGTTCATTCACGCCGAAGTGTCGAAAAAGGTCGATTCCAACACCGTATATATACGTGGAGGCCGCTTCACCACCTGCGACCTCGACGAGCCGCACTTCGCTTTCCGAGCGAATAAGCTGAAGATCATCAACAATAAGGTGGCCGTGTCCGGGCCGATGCACCCCGAGTTCGAAGGAGTGCCGATTCCCATTTACCTGCCCTTCGGTTATTACCCGCTCAGCAAGGGACGCCACTCGGGGCTCATCGCGCCACAGTTCGTGGCTACCGAAACCCAGGGCATCGGCCTGGAAGGACTGGGCTATTACCAGGTGCTGAACGACTACTGGGATGTGCTGGCCCGTGGCAGCATCTATAGTTATGGCGGCTGGAATGCCAGCTCGGTGGTGAACTACCGCAAACGTTACCGCTTCGAGGGCGGGTTCAACCTGAGCTTCCTGACCTACAAGCAGAACTTCCGCGGCGATCCCGATTACAGCTCCAGCAAGACCTTCAACATCCAGTGGCGCCACGCCACCAATGCGAAGGCGCGTCCCGGGGTAACCTTCTCGGCCAACGTGAATGCGGGATCCACGCAGTACAACAAGCTGCAGCAGGGCAACCTCCGGAACAACCTCAATAACCAGCTCAACTCGTCGATCACCTATTCGAAAAACTGGCAGGACAAACCCTACCAGCTGACGCTGTCGGCCAACCACAACCAAAACGCCGAAACGCGCCGCATCGACCTGTCGCTGCCCGACGCGAATTTCAACGTCAATACGATTTACCCGCTGCAGCGGCGCGAGGTAGTAGGCGCGGCACGCTGGTACGAAAAGCTGGGCGTGAGCTACAACGGATCCTTCCGCAACCGCTTGTCGTTCCTCGACACCAACTTCAACATCCCGCGCATCCTCGACTCGGCCAGCTGGGGCGCCTCGCATTCGGTGCCGCTCTCCGTAAGCCTGCCGGCGCTTGGTCCCGTGATGGTAACGCCGGGCATCAACTTCAGCCAGCAATGGATGCGCGCCCGTACGTTTTACAACTGGAACCCCGGCAAGAACAAGGTGGACACGGTGACGGAGAAAGGCCTGTACACCGCCAGCTTCGCCAGTTTCGGCCTGGGCGTGAACACGAGCATCTTCGGCACCTTCCAGTTCCGCCACTCGCGGCTCATGGCCATCCGCCACACGATCCGTCCCACGTTCGCGATCAACTACACACCCAACCTTGCACGGAGCTATTACCGCAACTTCCAGAGCGACTCGCTGGGCACCATCACGAATTATAATATTTTCCAGGCCGCTTCTTTTTACAACAACGGTGTTCAATACTATCAAAATGGTGAATTTGGCGGTATGAGCTTCGGCGTGGAAAACGTGCTCGAAGGAAAGTGGCGCTCCAAAAAAGACACGGGCGACAACGCCATCAAAAAGATCCACCTGATCGACGGCTTCGGCTTTTCATTGAGCTACAACTTCCTCGCGGATATCAAGAAATTGGGCAACATCGAAGTGCACCTGCGGAGCACGCTGTTTGACAAAGTGAACCTCAACGTGCAGGGCAATCTCTCGCCGTACGGCGTAGACGAGAATGGCCGCGAAACAGAAACATACGCCTGGAAAAGCGGCTTCGGTATCGGCCGCCTGGAGAACTTGTCTGTATCGCTGTCCACCCAGTTCCGCAGCGAGCCCCGCGACCCGTCGAAGACCAACACCGTCACGTCGGCCAACAACAACAACCGCATTTCCGACCCGACGCTGCTGGCCGACCAGGCCCGGCTCGCCGATTACATGCGCCGTAATCCCTCGGAGTTTGTCGACTTCAACATTCCGTATGACCTGGGCCTCGACTTCGCCCTGGGCATCTCGCGTCGTTTTGAAAAAGATTTCAAGGTCCGCTCGGAGCTCAACTCCGGCCTCAACTTCCACAGCTCCTTCAGCCTGACGGAAAAATGGAACTTTAGTACCTACGGCTATTACGACCTGAACACGATGAAACTGCAGGCACTGAACCTATCGATCAACCGCGACCTGCATTGCTGGCAAATGTCCATCGGCCTGTCGCCGCTCGGGCAGCAGCGCTATTTCAGCATCAGCATCAGCCCCAAATCGGGCATCCTGCAGAACCTGAAAGTGAACCGCACGCGGTATTTCACGGACTTCTAAACTTTGGCTTCGAGGTCAGCGTTCTTCTTGTTCAAATTTTCGTTTCCTTGTAATAGGTGTTCATGATGGCGAACACTTCGTCGCGGAGTTGCTCGGTGGTTTTACCGGAGGGAGAAACGGGGGCGAGGAAATGCATCGCCACGCGCTGCGGCCAGAAGAAAAATCCCTTGTCGTTGGGGAGCACTTTATCGCTGTTGAAAAGAAGGGCGGGAATGACCGGCTTGCCGGTTTCCACAGCGAGGCGGAAGGCACCGTCGTGGAAGCGCGTCAGCGGCTCGGAGCCGCGGTTGCGCGTGCCCTCTGGGTAGATGCACATATGCAGGCGGAGTCGCAGCAGCACGTCGCGCATGCGCACATAGGATTGCTTGCGGCTTTCCTCGCTTTTGCGGTTCACCAGCACGCTGCCGCGGCGATAAATGATACCGAACAGCGGGATCTTGACCATCTCGTGCTTGGCGATCGTTTTGTTGCCGCCGATGATCCCCGGCGTAGACAGCGGCGGGTCAAGGTAGGAGCGGTGGTTGCAAACGACCACGTAGTTCTCGCCTTTTTTAAAATGCTGGCGGCCGCGGTAGCTGCGGCGCACCCCCGACAGCGTAAAGAATATGGCCATCCAGCCGCGGAAGATGGGCTGCATCAACTGCGAGCGGCGCGGCTCCGCCACGAATCCCAGCGCCCAGAGCGGGAGCAGCACGATCAGCAGCGTGACGCAAAAGACCAGGGCCGCCCACAACGCGAACACGCGGCCCAAAACATTTTTTATGACGGACATGGCGCTAAGATAAAATAGGGAATCTGGTTATCGCGGATTCCAGCATCTCGGACATAGGGATACAGAGGTAATTGGGCAGAACCAACAGTCATACCGCCCAATCGATCGGGTGCTCACCGTGCTTCATGAGCCATTCATTGGTTTTGGAAAAGGGCCTGCTGCCGAAGAAACCGTTGCTGGCCGACAGGGGAGAGGGGTGGGCCGATTTGAGCACGAGATGCTTCCTGGTATCGATCAGCGCTTCTTTTTGCTGCGCAAACTTACCCCACAGGATGAACACGACGTGGGGGCGGCCTTCCGATACGGTGCGGATAACGGCATCGGTAAAGTGGTGCCAGCCGATCTTGCCGTGGCTCATGGGCTCGTGCGCGCGCACTGTGAGCGAGGCGTTGAGCAGCAAAACACCCTGCTGCGCCCAATGCTCCAGGTTGCCGTGGCGTGGGATGGGGGCGCCGACATCCTCGTGCAATTCTTTGAAGATGTTGACCAGCGACGGCGGCGCGGGAACGCCCTGCTGCACGCTGAAACTGAGTCCGTGGGCCTGCTTCGGACCGTGGTAGGGGTCCTGCCCCAGGATGACCACTTTCACTTCCGCAAACGGCGTTGCATCAAAAGCGTGGAAGATCTGCTGGCCGGCTGGGTAAATCGTTTTGCCCTGCGTACGCTCGGTTTTGAGGTGCTCCACCACCTGTTTAAAATAGGGTTGGCGGAATTCAGGCGCCAGTACTTCCTTCCAGCTTTCTTCGATCTTTACGTTCATGCCTCCGTAGGATTTTGCGGGAAGGTAGGCAAAAACAAAACTGGGGAACGTCATCCACAGGAAGGAGGCTTTTCGCCGGTCTGTTCGTGCTACGGCAAAGAAAATCGGGGCATAATTGTGCCCGGTACCTCGATGCAGGACCTGGAAAGCTCAGCCGCTGGAAAGCACTGCTGGCGGGACGGACGCGCCTACCGTGTTTATACGGTTGAGCTGGCGCCGCAAGCCGGCTCTGCTGGTCCCCGAATTGCATACAACCCCACCCGGAAACGTGCACCTGGTACTTCCACATACGCGGGACCGTTACCATCCAACCTCCTACGAAAGCCACCTGACTACAACCCCCAAAAGTCGGTGACTTCCTTCTGTATGACCTACCCTGCTTCCCTGTGTCCCTACTTGCCTGTTCCGACTCCGGAGTTCCCGGGGTCATTTTCATATCCCCCCACGTTCATTCTTAACTCAAATAGATTCATATGAACACTCGTTACGCAGTTACCCGGTTTATGAAAGCTTCCAGGAGCCGCTTCCTGGGACTGCTTGCTTTTTCGTGTTGTTTGGCTGTGACCCAAACTGCAAACGGACAGGGATGCGCCTCCGCCAGCATCTCGTATGACCAGTCCTCGATCTGTGGTTCCGACGGCCGCCACATTGCCATGATGAGCGGAACGCCCGGTGGTACCTTTAGCTCGAGCGCCGGTCTGCGCCTCAACCCGATGAGCGGCGAGATCGATCCCGCCGCCTCCAGCGTAGGAACCTACACGGTGCACTACATGATCCCGGCAGCCGGTTCCTGCCCCGCGGTAGATGCCACCACTGACGTGACCATTATGCCCCGGGCTACCGTAACGGCGCTGCCTAACTACGCCATCTGCTCGGGCACCCAGGTGACACCGAACGTTTTCGCGAGCAACATGCCGGGTGCTACGTTCACCTGGACCAACGACAACCCGTCGATCGGCCTGCCGGCATCCGGCACGGGCAACATCGGCGAGTTCACCGCTACCAACAGCACCGACCAGCCGCAGCGCGCCAACATCGCCGTATACGCTACGTATACGGAAAACGGCGTTTCCTGTACCAGCCGGCCGACGCGTTTCGCCATCACCGTAAACCCGGTCCCCGCGGTCAATACGATCAGCAACATGACCTTTTGCAGCGGTGAGACGACGGCTCCTTTCACGATCACCGGACCGACCACCGGCCCTGGTGTTCGCTATGTGTGGACCAGCGACAACCCGATGATCGGTATGCCCAAGTCGGGCCAGGATGTGATTCCTTCGTTTACCGCCCTCAACGCCAGCGGCGCGCCCATGGTAGCTACCGTTACGGTGACGCCCTACTACAACAGCGGCGCCCGTTGCTCCGGCAACCCCACTACCTTCACCATCACGGTAAACCCCAGCCCCGCCGGCACAGCCTCCTTCTCCTACGCCGGTACGCCCTATTGCCCCGTAGGCTCGGTGTCGCCGACTTTCACCGGCCCCACGGGCGGCACCTTTACAGCCAGCGCACCCGGACTGAGCATCAGCCCCGTTTCCGGTAACGTGAATACGTCGCTGAGCACGCCTGGCACTTACACCGTATTCTACACGTACGGCAACGCCGGTGGCTGCTCGTTCATTAACAGCACGACGATTACGATCAACAACGCATCGGCTGCCATCAGTTACGCCAGCGCCAGCTATTGCAACGGGACGGTGGGTACCCTGTTCCCGACCATCACCGGTCAAACAGGCGGCACCTTCTCGGCTCCCGCGGGTCTTGCGATCAACGCCAGCACCGGCGCTATCGACCTGGCTTCCAGCACTGCCGGCAACTACAATGTAAGCTACACAGTGAATACACCGAGCTGCGGTAACGTGCTGGTGCAAACGCAGGTAACCATCATCGAAACACCCGTACTGAATGCCATGCCCAACATGGCCCTCTGCAACGGCAGCATGACGGCCCCGTTAAACTTCATCTCGGCCAACGAGCCGGGTGCTTCCATCACCTGGACCAACGACAACCCCGCCATCGGCCTCGCTGCCAGTGGCAACGGTGACATCGCGCCCTTCATGGTGACGAACAACACGAACGCCCCGATCGACGCCTTCATCCGCGTAACGGCCAGCATCACCAAGTCCGGCACTACCTGCGTTGGCCGCACAATGGTGTTCCGCATCCGCGTATATCCTTCGGCAACGGTTAACCCCGTAGGCAACCAGGCTGTTTGCCAGAGCGCCGGCGCTACGGCTCCGATTAGCTTCACCAACAGCACGGGCTCCAATACGGGCATGACCTACACCTGGCTCAACAACAACACGGGCATTGGCCTGGCAGCTTCCGGCTCCGGCAACATCCCGAGCTTCACGCCCAACGTAGGCACTGCCAACATCCTGGTACGTGTGACCAACAGCTTCGGCTGCACCAGCGGTCCTATCGGCTTCGCCTATAACGTGAACGCCTGCCGCACGACCGCTACAGGCACCACCGGCGACAACGCTACGGGCCGCAACCGCCCGGCAGCTGTGACCACGGAGACCGAGCATCCCGCCAGCCCTGATATGGTAACCTCGCCCAACCCGGCCCGCAGCCAGGTGCGCGTGAGCTACAAAGGCAGCAACTCGGTAACCTTGCGTGTGCTGGACGTGAACGGCAACCCGGTGAAAACGGTGCGCGGCTTCAGCAGCAACAACACGGTCAACGTGGCTGACCTGCGCCCCGGCAACTACGTGATCCAGCTCGTAGACGAGCGCAGGAACACGGTAGTGCAGCGCAACTTCATCAAGCTGTAAGCTACTTCTGGAAAATAAAAAGCCCCTCGTCATCGACGAGGGGCTTTTTTATGGAATGAGCGCCACGGGTCTTTCGAGAAAACCGGCGTAGGCTTTAAGCGCCGCCGCCAGGGCCCGCTGGCCAGGCGGCTTCGCACCCGGAAACCATTGAACGGTTACTTGCGTACCGCTTCGGCCGGTGCCTGCCTTCCAGGTGCCCCGTACCTGCCCATCGGCCACGACCACCGGCCGGAAAATGCCGTTTACCGTCAGCGCCAGGGAGCGGTGGGCGTCGTCGAGCTGGGCACTGCGATCGCGGTAGGAGATCAGAAACTCGTCGAAAGCAGGAAGCAGGAGCGGGGCGGACGCCGGCAATGGCGCTGCGGGCATCCAGTAAAGCGGGGTACTGCCGCCCGGCCATGGTTCGAGCTCCTTTTCCAGGAATAGGAGGGCCTTGCGCACTGATGCGGCGGGTAGCCCGCTCCACCACTGGAAATCGGCCGCCGATGCCGGGCCGCGCGTTTTGAAGAAACGGCGCGCCAGCTCGGCTAAGGCCTCATCGGCTCCAAAGCGGATCGTTCCATCGGGCACCCGCTCGTCGAGCAGCATGTAGGTGCCGAGGCGCCCGCGGCGCGGGCCGCTGCAGATCAACCCTTCCAGCTCGGCGTGCATCAGAAGGTGAGCCATCCGGTGTTCGTCCGTAGAAATACGGGCCGCCGTGAGGTGGATGCGCAGCTCCTCGCGGGTGAGCGCGTTGCCGGCCAGTTCCCGTTCAAAAATGTTCGCAGCCCGGCGCACTTGTGTTGCTTCCAGGCCAAACTGTCGCCCTGTAGCAGTAATGGCGCGCAACACTACCGGCCCGCTGAGGCGAAGGAGCCAGCGAAGGTCCGCGGCGGCCACTAAGTGCCAGGTCGGCCGCAGGAGATGGGTGCGGATGATCTGACCCGCATCCAGTGCGGCTTCGACCTGCGCACGCGTGTTCCCGGTACGCCTTCCCACGGCCCAGAGCGACATCGCATAGTCCTGCGCCTGCAGCGCTGCCAGGCTGCTGACAAGCTCAGCCGGTCCGGACGCAACGCTTTGGAGCAGGTGTAAGGAAGTCAGTCGTTGTTGGGACAAGCTGGAAACAGGCATGGCCGAAAATACGGAGTATAGACGCTATTGTCTATAGGTTCAGATTATAGACAAAAAAACCTATATTGCCTTTTTATAGCCTTTTTGATCTATAAGACTTTTATGACCGCAGCCGTTCTCACCGCCGACATCGTCAATTCCACGCAACTACCGCCCGACCAGTCGTCGGAACTGCGGCGCACGCTGGAGGTAATCTTCGACAAGCAACGCCTCGAGTTTTACCGCGGCGACTCCTTCCAGGCACTGATCGCGAAACCGGGCGAAGCCCTACGCGCCGCGTTGCAGGCGCGCAGCCTCGCGCGGGGGCTTGGCATCTCGCACGACGTACGCTGCAGCATTGGGCTCGGTCGGGTGGCTGGCGCCGCCGGCCGGCTGGCAACCGCTTCCGACGAAGCTTTTGTGCTCTCAGGTCGCGCGTTCGACAACCTCGGCGAGGAGCGGCGCCTGGCCATTGTGAGCGCCGTGGAAGAGCACAACACGGCGCTACGGCTCCTGGCCGCTTATGCCGACCGGCTGTTCCGCCAACTGACCGCCAAGCAGGCTTCCGTCGTATTCGAGCTGCTGTCGGGGCGCACGCAAACCGAGGCCGCCGCAACCCTGCATGTGACGCAAGCAACCGTCAGCAGCCATGCGCAATCGGCCGGCTGGACGGAGATCGAATACCTGCTTTCCGAATACGAGGCGCTCTGCGCTTCGCTCAAAAACTGATCGTATGGAACTTACCTGGCTCTGCAAGTTGCTGCTCGCCCACCTGCTCACCGATTTCCTGCTTCAGCCCAAAAGCTGGATCGCCGCACGAAGCCGGATGCATTTCCGTGCGCCGCAACTCTATGCGCACGGACTGGTAACGGCCGCGGTCGCCGGGCTGCTCATCGGGTTCAATCCCTGGTGGGTAGCACCCGTAATCCTACTGTCGCATACCGCTATCGACGGCATCAAATCCTACCTGCCCGAAAAGATCGGCTATTTCCTCGCCGACCAACTGGCGCACCTGCTCGTGCTTGTCGGTTGCTGGTTCGCGGTGTGGAATTACAAAGGCTCACTGCTGCCCGACTGGGACCGGATACTGTCGACCCGCAACGTTGTGCTGCTTACTGCTTTTGTATTCGTCACAAAACCTTTAGGTATTTTTATCGGCCTGTTCACAGCAAAGTGGCGTGCCCGCCTGACGATGGAGGTGGTGCCCGCAAAAAATACGGAAGATCCATTCGGCGCGAAAGCGGTCAGTGACGACTCGCTGGCCACGGCAGGCTCCTGGATCGGAATGGCGGAGCGCGTGATCATCCTGATCCTTGTACTGAAAGGGCAATACGAAGCCTTTGGATTATTGCTGGCGGCGAAGAGCATCATCCGCTTTTCCGATTCGCAGCGCACGGAGGCGAAGACCGAATACCTGCTCATCGGCACACTCAGCAGCGTTTTGCTGGCGTTGGGCACGGGGCTGCTGACACTGAAAGCGCTCCAGCTGCTCGGCTGAACGGATCACGAAGGAACATGACCCGCGTAGGCCAGCAGGCGCGACACGATTGCGCCATAATCGCCGTATTCCGCGGGTTTCATAAAATACAATTGTTTCTCGTCCACGCTTTGGCCCGAGCGGGGACTGGTAGAAAGAATGGCGACCGGGATGCGGTAAAATTTCGGCTCCTGGCTCAGCAAACGTAATGCTTCGGCACCGGTCATCCGGGGCAGGTTGAGGTCGAGTATGATCAGCGTTGGCAGGAGCTCGTCGGCATGCAGCTGGTGAAAGAGTTCCACCGGGTCGGGGAAGATGCGTATCTCATAGCCCTTTTCAGAAAAGACCTCGGAGAGCAGCTGCGCATCATCGATATCGTCTTCGACGTAATAGATTTTGGAAGGACTCATGTGGAATGTTTTGTGGGCAGTTATCCTACAATATAGCACAAAAAAAACCCGGCGCGTTGGCCGGGGTAATTCTATTGGTCGTAGCCCCACTAGGAATCGAACCTAGATCACCAGCTTAGAAGGCAGGCGCTCTATCCATTGAGCTATGGAGCCCAAACGGCAAGAATGCGCACATTCCTGCCGAAAGGCAGCAAAGATAGGCTACGACGCCATTATGCCAACTTTCGGGCGGGGGCGAAGCGGAAAGATTCGAAGAAAGCGTCCTGGCGGCGGAAGTCGGTTATGGAGATGTTGCGGATATAAAGGACCGTCACCAGCGTGCCGTCGGTCCAGCCCATGACTTTCCAGTCTTTTCCATCCGCATCCTGCCAGTATTCGCTCATCCCGACGGCGTCGCGACAGGCGCGGTGCTCCAGGCCCGTATCGAGGCCGGTGGTGCATTCGATGCCGTAGTGCGGGTGCAGGTGCTCCATAAAAAGGAAGAGGCGTTGCTCGGCCAGCATCCGGTCCGAAAGGGGGCAGGCCAGGCGGCAGGTGACGAAGCCGTACGTAGCCTTGCCATCGATGCTTTGGCCCGTAAACAGCTCATTACCTTCCGCGTCGTACGACTGGTGCACAAAAGGCGCTTTATAGAATTGAAGAGTGGCGCCGTTGCTGCTGCAGCGGAAGCGGCGGGGTGTATCGTTCTGCGGGGCAAAGCGGCCGAAAAGAGCCGACGTAAGTGCGGTAAACAGGTTGCTCATAGGGCGGATTATGTGGTAAAAGCTTGTCGCTCTAAGTTAAACGTTATTTTCGCTACCCACTGTTATGAGAACTCCATTTTTCTACGGAACGGACGCTTTAAGCGTCGAAAGCGCTCTTTCGCTGGCCGCAGGCCACTCTATCGGCCGATTGGACGAAGCAGCCACGCGGCGGGTACTGCAAAGTCAGAACGACGTGCAGGCCATCGTGCGCGAAGGCCGCACCGTTTACGGCATCAACACCGGCTTTGGCATCCTCGCCGATACGGCCATCAACGAAGAAGACACACGCCTGCTGCAGCATAAGATCCTGCAAAGCCACAGCGTGGGCGTGGGCGATCCCATTCCCGCCGAAGTGGCCAAGCTGATGCTCATCTGCAAGGTGCAGGCCCTCGTGCAGGGCTTTTCGGGCGTGCAGCTCAGCACGCTCGAGCGCATCATCTGGCATATCGAAAACGACGTCATCCCGGTGGTGCCCGAAAAAGGATCGGTGGGTGCTTCCGGCGACCTGGCCCCGCTGGCGCACCTATGCCTCCCGCTGATCGGCCTCGGCGAGGTGTATCATAAAGGTGTGCGCAAGCCGTCGGCGGAAGTGTTGCAGGCCGAAGGCCTCGAGCCCATCGCGCTCGGCCCCAAAGAAGGTCTTGCCCTTATCAACGGCACACAGTTTATCCTGGCCTTTGCGCTTAAGGGCGTACAGCGCCTGCACAATTGCCTGGAAGCCGCCGACATCATTGGTGCGATGAGTTTGGAAGCGCTGACCGGCACGAAGGCGCCGTTCGATGAACGCCTGCACCGGTTGCGCCCGTATGCCGGCAATCTGCTGGTGGCGCAACGCCTCCGCGGTCTCCTCGGCGGATCGGACATTATGCAAAGCCACGTGGATTGCGGCCGTGTGCAGGATCCCTATTCGCTACGCTGCATGCCGCAGGTACACGGCGCTTCGCGCAATGCCTGGCTACACCTGAAAGACCTCACCACGATCGAAGCCAACTCAGTGACCGACAACCCGATCGTGCTGGGAAAAGACGATACCATCAGCGGTGGTAACTTCCACGGGCAACCGCTGGCGCTGCCGCTCGACTACGCCTGCTTCGCCGCCGCCGAGATCGGCAACATCTCCGACCGCCGCTGCTACCTGCTGCTTGAGGGCAAGTGGGGCCTGCCGCTGCTGTTGATGAAGAACGTAGGCCTCAACAGCGGCTTCATGATACCGCAGTATACCACCGCAGCGTTGGTAACCGAAAACAAGACCCTTTGCTTCCCCGCCTCGGCCGACAGTATACCAACTTCGCTCGGGCAGGAAGACCATGTGAGCATGGGCTCCATCAGCGGACGCAAGCTGGGCAAAGTGCTCGATAACCTCGAATATATTCTTGCCATTGAACTGGTGAGCGCGGCCCAGGCGATCGAGTTTCGCCGGCCACTGAAAAGCAGCGTCCTGCTCGAATGTGCGCACGACTACCTGCGGCGCACCGTGGGCTTCGCCGAGGAAGACCGCATCTTCGCCGACGATATTCAGAAGGCCCACCGCATCGTTGCGGACGGCAGCCTTGTTTCTCATGTGAATGAATGCGCCCGCGCCCAGGAAGTTCACCTGAATAAAGGCTTCGATAACTTTACTTTGAAATAGGTTTTTAAGGTTCTTAAAGTTTTTAGGGTTCTAAATGTTGGGCTCTACGGGGAGCCCGAACCCAAAAACAATCAGGACTATCGGAAACTTCAGCACTTAATTAAATGCTTGCTCTATGCCGCAAATGACCCAATCGAAATACGACCCGATTAAATACAAGACGCCCACCGGCACACAGCTCTCCTGCAAAGGCTGGATACAGGAAGCGGCCCTCCGCATGCTGCTCAACAACCTCGACCCGGCAGTGGCCGAGCGCCCCGACGACCTTATTGTCTACGGTGGCCGCGGCAAAGCCGCCCGCAACTTCGAAGCCCTCGACAACATCATCGCCGGCCTCAAGGTGCTTGAAAACGACGAGAGCCTGCTGATCCAGAGCGGCAAGCCGGTAGCCATTCTCAAAACACATAAAGACGCTCCGCGCGTGCTGCTGTCCAACTCGCAGCTTGTGCCCAACTGGGCCAACTGGAAGCACTTCGAGGAACTGGAGCGCAAGGGCCTCATGATGTACGGGCAGATGACCGCCGGCTCGTGGATCTATATTGGCTCGCAGGGTATCGTGCAGGGCACCTATGAAACTTATGCGGCGCTGGCCGACAAGCATTGCAACGGCAGCCTGAAAGGAACGCTCAACGTTACCGCCGGCCTCGGCGGCATGGGCGGCGCCCAGCCGCTGGCCATCACCATGAACGAAGGCGTGGCCCTCGTGGCGGAAGTGGAAAAATGGCGTATTGAAAAGCGCCTTGAAACG
Organism: Flaviaesturariibacter aridisoli; assembly: GCF_004343705.1. Taxonomy (GTDB): domain Bacteria; phylum Bacteroidota; class Bacteroidia; order Chitinophagales; family Chitinophagaceae; genus Flavisolibacter; species Flavisolibacter aridisoli. Next base: position 11,537 of record NZ_SKFH01000030.1, on the reverse strand, counting down.
CGTTACCTCGACGTCATGATCGAGAACGTGGACGAAGCCATCGATCGCGCACTCGAAGCCAGGCGCAACGGCGAAGCCCTTTCGATCGGCGTGCACTGCAATGCCGTAGAACTACTGGAAAGGCTGCTGGCCCGCGACGTCGTTCCCGACACGCTCACCGACCAAACCTCGGCCCACGACCCGCTGATCGGCTACTGGCCGCACCAACTGAGCGAAGAGCAGGCCCGTGTGCTGCGCACCGAAAACCCACAGCTGTATACCGATTATGCCTACAACTCGATGTACCGCCACGTAGAACTGATGCTCGAGTTGCAGAAGCGCGGCGCCATCACCTTCGATTACGGCAACAACATCCGCGCCCGCGCCAAGGAGCGCGGTCTCGAAAACGCTTTTGATTTCCCCGGCTTCGTGCCCGCCTATATCCGACCGCTGTTCTGCGAAGGCAAAGGCCCCTTCCGCTGGGCGGCGCTGAGCGGCGACCCCGCCGACATCGCCGTCACCGACGAACTCATCGCCAACATGTTTCCCGAGAATGCCTCGCTGCAACGCTGGCTGAAACTCGCCAAAGAGCGCATCGCCTTCCAGGGGCTGCCCGCCCGCATTTGCTGGCTGGGGCAGGGCGAACGCGAAAAAGCGGGACTGGCCTTCAACGAGCTTGTTCGCACGGGTAAGGTGAAAGCCCCGATCGTGATCGGCCGCGACCACCTGGACACCGGCTCCGTGGCTTCGCCCAACCGCGAAACCGAAGCAATGCTGGACGGATCAGACGCCGTTGCCGACTGGCCGATTCTGAATGCGCTGGTGAACACCGCCGGCGGGGCTTCTTGGGTGAGCCTTCACCACGGGGGTGGCGTTGGCATGGGTTATAGCATTCATGCGGGGATGGTCATTGTGGCGGATGGTACTGCCGACGCCCACGAGCGCCTCAAACGGGTGCTGCGCAACGACCCGGGTATGGGGGTCATCCGCCATGCCGACGCCGGCTACGAGATCGCCCGCCGCACCGCCGCCGAGCACGGTCTTGATCTTCAAACCAGAATTCAATCCTGATGGCGGCATCCACGCGTTTATTGGGCTGGCTTTCGGGCGGCCTGCTCCTTTTTTGCTGGCTGATGGTCATCCGCAGCTTTGAGTCGCTGCCAACAACGATCCCGATACATTTCGATGGTGCCGGGAAGCCCGACAACTGGGCGCCAAAGGCGGGCATCTGGGTGCTGCCCGTGCTGGCCAGCGCGCTCTATGGCCTCTTTTCGTTGTTGTACCGCTATGCCGATCGGCTGCCGCAAAAAGCCGGCACCGGCGACCGGCAGGCAAACCTGGGATTACTCCGCGCATTCTTCCTGCAGTTACGTTTCGCGATCGTGCTGGTGATGGCGCTCGGCATTTTTTACAGTCTGCAGGCAGCCTTGGGAAAGGCCAGCACAGAACCAGGAGGGTTGGTGCCGTTTATCACGCTGGTGTTGCTGGCGCCGACGCTGCTGCTGCTGTTTCGCATGCTCCGTACACGGCCCCGGAAGCCTGCCCAGAAGGGGTAGGCCGCGGAGCGCCTGAGGGTCCGAAAGCAACCATCAGCGTCAGCGAATCGGTCGTTTTCATACGTTTCTGCAAAAAAAGACGGAGCGGGCCATACCGGTTTAGCATTGCCCGGCGCCAGGTGCGGTGGCGTAATTTTTGGACGAGCTTTGGCATGGCAAGACTGATTGTGGTTTCCAACCGGCTGCCCTATTCGTTGGAACGCGTAGAGGGCCGGCTGCAGGTTCGCCAGAGCTCAGGCGGACTGGTATCGGCGATCAAAAGTTTTTTCGAGAAGGAAGAGCACCGGGATTTCGATGCCCGTATTTGGGTGGGAAGTGTAGATGCCGCACGCGCCGACTGGCAGGAAGCGACCGATAAAGGCGCCTTCCCGCCTGGATTCGGCATCGAGGCCGTGTTTCCGCCCAGGGAACAATACGACCGCTATTACAACGGCTTTTCGAATGCCACGCTCTGGCCGTTGTTTCACTATTTTCCGCAGCTGGCAGAGTTCCACGGCGACGATTTCGACGCTTACCTGCAGGTGAATGCGCTCTTTGCCGAACGGATCGCGGAAATCTACCGTCCCGGCGACGTGGTGTGGGTGCACGACTACCAGCTGATGCTGCTGCCGCAACTGTTGCGCCGCCGCCTCAACGATGCCACGATTGGCTTTTTCCTGCACATCCCGTTTCCGTCCTACGAGATCTTCCGCCTGCTGCCCACGGCCTGGAAGACACTGCTGCTGCAGGGCCTTCTTGGCGCCGACCTGCTGGGATTTCATACCTACGATTACGTGCAGCATTTCATCCAGTCAGCCAAAATGGTGTTGAAGCTCGAAAACCAGTTCAATGTACTGTACTACGACAACCGGCTTATTCGGGTGGACATGTTCCCGATCGGGATCGACTACCAGAAGTTCCGCGATGCCCTGCTCAACGAGCTGTCCACCCGTATTTCTACGGGGCTGGAGGAAAAGTTCCGGGGGCAGAAGATCATTTTTTCGATAGACCGACTTGATTATACCAAGGGCCTCAGCTACCGGCTCGAAGGCTTTCACGAATTCCTGCAGCGCTATCCTGAATGGCACGGCAAGGTGGTGTTCATTTTCAACATCATCCCCTCGCGCGCCAACATTGCCTCGTATGCGGAAATGCGTCGCCAGATCGAACAGCAGGTGAGTACCATCAACGGGACTTTTTCCTCCTTGCACTGGCAGCCGCTGATGTACCGTTATAACCACCTCAGCTTCGAGGAGTTGTGCGCCCTGTACCAATCGGCCGACGTGGCGCTCATCACCCCGCTGCGTGACGGTATGAACCTCGTGGCGAAGGAATACGTCGCCTCCTGCCTCGACAAGGGAGTGTTGATCCTGAGCGAGCTCACCGGGGCCGCTTCCGAGCTGAGTGAAGCGGTGCTGGTGAATCCCACCGATACCACCGAGGTGGCCGAAGCCATTCATCTGGCGCTGACGATGCCGCTCACCGAGCAGCGCAACCGCCTGAGCTTTATGCAGCGGCGCCTCGCCGCTTACGACGTGCAGCACTGGATCGACGATAACCTTGAAAGCTTATTTGAAGTAAAGAAAGAACAGGAGCAGGAACAGTCCAACTTCCTCGATGGACCGACAACGCAATTGCTGCTGGAAGAATTCGGCGCCGCGTCGAAGCGCTGCATCCTGCTGGATTACGACGGAACGCTGGCCCCTTATGCCAAGCTGCCTTCGATGGCCGTTCCGAGCAAGGAAGTATTGCAGTTGCTCGAAGAGCTGGGTAACCTGCCGAACACCGAAGTAGTGATCATCTCCGGCCGCGACCCGGAAACGCTGCATGGCTGGCTGGGCAAGCTGCCGCTGGGACTTGTAGCCGAACACGGCGCCTACATCCGCTACCGGGGTGACGCCGATTGGCAATCGCAGGTCTCAATGTCGCCGGAATGGAAAGGGGAGATCCGCCCGCTGATGGAACTGTTCGTCACGCGTTGCGTGGGCTCGTTCATTGAAGAAAAGCACAACACGCTCGCCTGGCACTACCGCAACACGCACCCCGACCTGGGCTTCAGCCGTTCGCGCGAGCTGCGCAACAGCCTGCTGCAGCTGACCACCAACACAGCGCTGCAGGTGATCGATGGGAATAAAGTGCTGGAGGTGCGGCTTATCGGCATCGACAAGGGAACGGCTTCGCAAAAGGTGCTGGACCATTTCGCCCCCGACTTCATGCTGTGTATCGGCGACGACACCACCGACGAGGATATGTTCCGCGTATTGCGCGACAAAGCCGTAACCATCCGTGTAGGGAAAAACAAAACGGCCGCCCGGTACAACCTCTGGGCGCAGAGTGCCGTGCTGCCGTTGTTAAGAAAGTTCCTGCAGCCGCGCTCCTCAGCCGTCACCGACCGTTGAGGCGGTTTGCGCAAATACCGAGTCGATAAGGTACAGCGGTCCCAGCACCCGGTCGCCGCCGGACTGGAGGTCCTGTGCCAGGTGGCGCAGCGAGCGTTCAACCAGGAACGTGTGCAGCAGCATCGTGCAGTCTTCGGCGTCTTTGGGCAGGAAGGCTTCCTCCTTTACGCAATCGAAATAAGCGCGCAGGAAAAAGCCGCTCATCAGGTAGGCCCAGCGCTCGGCATAGGGCAGGTACGCTTCCCCGTCGCCGGTCATGTGCCCGCTGTTGGCGAAACCGTCGAAGGTGGCGTTGTAAATGCCGGCCACCATCTGTGCCAGGTCGCGCACGGGCGAGCGTTTGATGCGCCGTTCGGAGAAGCTTTTGAATATGTTTCCGCCAAAGTCGTACAGGACAATGTCTTTCCCGGTGAGCAGCACCTTGTACAGGTCGAACGAACCGTGCGTACGCACTTTTACCACGTCGAGCTTGTGGTCATACACCCGCTTCAGCAGTCCGAGCAGTTCGGTGCGACGCCCGAGCAGCGTCCGTATTTTTACGGCTGCCGGCTCCGGGAGGTTTTCCGATCGGTTCATTTGGTGGTAGGCATCCCGCACCAGCGACACCATCGAGGAGAAAAGCGAGCGCTGGTAATGGAGGGAGAAGTCTTCCGGTGCAAATTCTTTCTGGGCGTGGTTGCGGGCAAAGGCCTTGTGCATTTGGGCAGTGCGCTCACCGAGCAGGCGCATCAGCTCCGCACCACGCCCCCCCAGCAGGTCCTGCATCACTTCGGGCAACTCGTCGATCGCAACGGGCTTCGACCAGGGCTGCAGTTCGTATTCGAGCAGTACCGACGCATTGGGCCGTGCGAGCAGGCGCTCAATGAAGTTGTTGACCCGTTCACGCATGTAATCGTAGCCGTTTCCATGATTGTCCACAAGCTCCTGCACGATGGCCAGCACCATGCGTCCGCGGCCCGATTGCCATTCCGCCGACCCGAAGTACGTTGGCGTATACGGGAAGCCGGCCTCCAGCGACAGGTAGCGGTTCAGCTCCACGTCGGGGTTGGTGAAGAACTCCACCTTCCGGTACCACTTCAGGAACAGGCGGTTGTCGTATACGATCGATGTATTGAATTTATTCTGCTCAAACAGTCGGGGCGTGGATTCTTCCCAGTTGTAACGTGACAGTTCTTCCACCGCGTCGAAAAACACGGTGCCGTCATCGAGCTTCAATTGCTCGCTTTGCACGAAGCGCCGCAGCAGCGAACGCTGGAGTCCTTTGAGGTAGAAGGCATCACAAAGCATGGAGCCTTCGCCGGCACCCTGCACGTGTGCAATGACCGCATCGGGATGGGTCGCCGCCAGCTCGCGGCCCGTATCCGGCGACACGATGCTCACCGCCAGCTGGTACCATTCGGGCAAACCGCTTTCATAAGCCACCTCCAGCAGGAGCCACCAGGCACGCCGGCCATTCTCTTCCAGCACGTAGTGATCCGTGATGGTCAGGCTGTACACAGTGCGGTGCCGACCGGCAAACCAAGGGCGGCTGAACACGTAGGCCGGCAGGATGTCCTGCTCGAGCTGCGTCCGCTCAAAGGCATCGAGGATGCCGTTGCCCTGGATCTCCAGGGTTGGAATGGTGCGCTCCTCGTCGGCGCGGGTACGCACCTTCTCCAGCTGGAACCACTGGAACGAGTGCGGCGCCATTGTGAAGAAATAAGGCACGTCTTCTTTCACCGCCGGGAACTTATTGCGGCTGAACAGCTCCACGGGCTGATAGCCTTTGAACGGTCGCAGGTCGATCTCGGCCGGCTGCGCGTATTTCGAGAGGTTGACCACCACGAGGATCGTCTCTTCCTCGAAGGTGCGGGTGAAGGCCAGCACCTTGGGATTTTCAACGTTGAGAAACTGCATGTCGCCGCGGCTGAACGCCTTGAAGGAACGGCGCAGCGAGATGAGCCGCTTCATGAACCAGAACAGCGAAGAGGTGTTGCGCTGCTGCATCTCCACGTTCACGGATTCGTAGGAATACTCCGGATCGAGGATCACGGGGAGGTAGAGCTGGTGTGGGTTGGCCTCCGAGAAGCCGGCGTTGCGGTCGGCCGACCACTGCATCGGTGTGCGGACGCCATCGCGGTCGCCGAGGTAGAAGTTATCGCCCATGCCGATCTCGTCGCCATAATACAGCACGGGCGTGCCGGGCAGGGAGAAGAGGAGCGAGTTCATCAGCTCGATCTTGCGGCGGTTGTTGTCCATCAACGGCGCGAGGCGGTGGCGGATACCGAGGTTGATGCGCGCTTTGGGATCCTTTGCATACACCTTGTACATAAAGTCGCGCTCCTCGTCGGTGACCATTTCGAGCGTCAGCTCGTCGTGGTTGCGGAGGAACATCGCCCACTGGCAATTCTCGGGGATGGCGGGCGTTTGCTCAAAGATATCGGTGATGGGGTAGCGGTCTTCCTGCTGCACGGCCATGAACATGCGGGGCATTACCGGGAAGTGGTAGTTCATGTGGCACTCGTCGCCATCGCCGAAGTAGGAGGCGGCTTCTTCGGGCCACATATTGGCCTCGGCCAGAAAGAGCGTCCCGGGAAATTTTTGATCCACATGCGCGCGCAGGCGTTTGAGGAAGGCGTGGGTCTCGGCGAGGTTTTCGCCGTTGGTGCCTTCCCGTTCGTATAAATACGGGATCGCGTCGAGGCGGAACCCGTCCACACCCATGGCGCACCAGTAATCCATGACGTTGAAGATCTCCTGCTGCACCTGCGGGTTATCGAAGTTGAGATCGGGCTGGTGGTGAAAGAAGCGGTGCCAGTAGTATTGCTGGGCCACCGGGTCCCAGGTCCAGTTGGAGGCCTCGAAGTCCTGGAAGATGATCCGGACGTCTTTGTATTGCGTCGGGTCGTCGGACCAGACGTAGTAGTCGCGTTCGGGCGAGCCTTTGGGGGCGTGGCGGGCGCGCTGGAACCAGGGGTGCTGGTCGGACGTGTGGTTGACCACCAGTTCGGTGATGACCTTGAGGCCGCGGCGGTGGGCTTCGTCGAGGAAGGATTTGAACTGTTCGAGGTCGCCATAGCGGGGGTTGATGCTATAGTAGTCGGCGATGTCGTAGCCGTCGTCGCGGAGGGGTGAGGGGTAGAAGGGGAGTACCCAGATGGCCGTAACGCCGAGTTCCTGGAGGTAGTCGAGCTTTTCGAGGAGGCCTCCGAAGTCGCCGATGCCGTCGCCGTTGGAGTCGCGGAAGGCTTTGATATGGAGTTCGTAGATGACCGCGTCTTTGTACCAGAGGAGGTCATTAGGGGTTTGTGTTGGCATAGATAGATGGAGTCGCTGGGGGGAGCGTAGAAAAAATCGTTCCGGGACGGGCCGGGCCGACCCATCCCCCAGCCCCTTCCCGAAGGGAAGGGGAGCAGACCACACCCCCGACCCCTCTCCAAAGGAGAGGGGAGTTTCCCTCACCCCTTTATCCCCTCTCCGGGAAATTCAATGATCCGCCGGCCAAGGTACACGTCCGGCACGGGCCCGCCCTGATGTTTTAAACACCAAAGCCCCAGAAAAATCCCCGGAAAACCGGCGTGTTTCCCTTTGTTTCCGGGCAAGGCAGGCGGTTGTTTTGCCCTATGAAAGCACCCGGACGCCACTACGCCTACCATCATTCTTCCTACCGGAAATACCGGAATCGCCTCGCCTTTGCCCGCGAAAACCGGCACAACCCGACAGAAGCTGAAAATCTGCTCTGGCAGGAGCTCCGCGGCCGCCACCTGGGCGGCTACAAGTTCCGCCGCCAGCATGTGATCGGGATTTACATTGTTGATTTCGTTTGCCTGCAACGCGCACTGGTGGTGGAAATTGATGGCGAGGTGCATGACGAAGGAGAAAACCCGCAACGGGACAAGGATCGCACGGCCGATCTCGAGGCAGCCGGGTTCGAGGTCATCCGTTTCACCAACGACGAAGTGATCAACCAGACAGAATGGGTCTGCTTCCGGATCCTGAACCGGCTGAAAGGACACCCCCCTTTGTAAAGGGCGACTCCCCGGTACGTGATGTTAAGCCAGTGCATCTGGTGGAGAGGGGGTAGGGGGTGAGGTTTTTTCCCCTCTCCTTTGGAGAGGGGCCAGGGGTGAGGTTGGTTCCCCCTTCCCTTTGGGAAGGGGGTTAGGGGGATGGGTCCGCCAGGGGGCAACGCCCCACATTCCACAACCCCCTGACTACCACCCTCTTAACCCCATAAAATCCGTAGCATACCAACCGCCATTCTCCGGCTACCACCCTACGCACCGTACGATGCCACCCGGAAATCTCCCTACACCACCCTACGCACCGTAGGATGCCCCCCGGAAATTCCCGGACGGCATCCTACGCACCGTAGCCTCCCCACCCGAAAACGCCGAACGGCATCCTACGCCTCGTAGCCGGTCACCCGGAAAACACCGGGTACCATCCTACGCACCGTAGCGCCCCTTCCCGGTTTTTACGGCCAGGAAGGACTCCTACTATGGATCCATAGCCGATAATCGGCTACATTAGCCCCCATGGATGTACTGATCACCAACATCAAGCAACTCGTCAATACCCGCACTATAGACGGGCCGCTACGCAGCGCGGCCTTATCCGAATTGCCGGTTGTCAACGACGCCTACCTCGTCTGCGAGGGCGGCCGCATCGCCGAGTTCGGCCCGATGAGCGCGCTTCGCCAGAAACCGGCAGACTTCCGCACCCATATCGACGCCACCGGCCGCTTCCTGCTGCCCGCCTGGGTCGATAGCCACACCCACCTCGTGTTCGCCGGCAGCCGGGAGTCGGAGTTCGTCGACAAGATCCGCGGGCTCAGCTATGCCGAGATCGCGGCCCGCGGCGGCGGCATTCTCAACTCGGCCCGCGTGCTCCACGAAACTTCCGAGGACGAGCTGTTCCGACAATCCTGGACCCGCCTGCAGGAGGTAACGCGCCTCGGCACCGGTACCCTCGAGATCAAAAGCGGCTATGGCCTGACGGTGGAGGGCGAACTGAAAATGCTGCGCGTGATCCGGCGCCTCCGGGAAAAGAGCGGGATCGATATCCGCGCCACCTTTCTCGGCGCCCACAGCTTTCCCGCCGAGTACCGCGACGACCGCGAAGGCTACATCCGCCTTCTCATAGAGGAAATGCTGCCACGTGTTGCCGCCGAAGGGCTCGCCGATTATATCGACGTGTTTTGCGAAGAAGGCTTTTTCACCCCGGAGCAGACGATCCGTATTTGTTCGGCCGGCAAAGCGCTCGGCCTGAAGCCGCGGCTGCACGCCAACCAGCTCGCCGTATCGGGTGGGGTGGAGGCCGGCATTGCCGTCGGCGCCCTGTCGGTAGACCACCTCGAAAGCATGGACGATGCAGCCACGCAAGCACTCGCTGCTTCCGGCACCATCGGCACCCTGCTGCCCACGGCCGCCTATTTTCTCCGCATGCCGTTCCAACCGGCCCGCCGTCTCATCGACGCCGGCTGCGCCATCGCCCTCGCTTCCGACTTCAACCCTGGCTCTTCGCCCTCGGGAAATATGAACGGCGTAGTATCAATGGCCTGCATCGGCATGAAGCTGCTGCCCGAAGAAGCGATCAACGCCGCCACCGTCAACGCGGCGGTTGCGTTGGAGCTGCACCGTGAGGTCGGTTCGATCGCGGTGGGGAAAAAAGCACAGCTCATTTTAACGCAACCGATACCGTCTTTGGCGTACCTTCCTTACGCCTTCGGCAGCAACCTCATCGAAACCGTGCTGCTGAACGGAACACCCATATGATACAGGAACAAACTTTGACCGCAAAGCCATCTACAACAATGCAAACACCTCATTTCCGCTTCTATACCAAGAACGATATCCTGGCCCTCACAAAGATCCGCCGCTTTGAAACAAAGCTGGGCGAACAGGTGCACGTGCTCACCGAAGACCACGGCCCCGAAGCGTTCCAGAAGATCGATGCACGCTACGTGGTGCTCGGCATTCCCGAAGACATCGGCGTTCAGGCCAATGCAGGCACCGGCGGCGCAGCTACCGGCTGGACGGCGTTCCTGCACTCCTTCCTCAATATCCAGAGCAACGACTTCCTCACCGGCGACGACATCTGCGTGGCCGGTCACTTCGACTTCAGCGATATGCAAAAGCTGATCGAGGCAAACGCGCAAAGCGAGGACGAGCGCATCGAGGCGTTTCGCCATGCCGTCAATACCATCGATGAAGAGGTGGAAAAAATTGTGAAGGCGATCGTGAGTTCCGGAAAGGTGCCGGTGGTGATTGGTGGCGGTCACAATAATGCATACCCGCTATTGAAGGGCAGTGCCAAAGGCCTGCACCAGGACCTGCAGATCGGCCTGCCCCAGATCAACGCCATCAACCTCGATGCCCACACCGATTACAGGCCCGCCGAAGGACGCCACAGCGGCAATGGATTCCGTTATGCCGAAGACGACGGATTCCTCCAGAAGTATTGCGTGGTGGGGATACACGAAAATTACCTGCAGCAAAATGTCTGGGTCGACATCGTCAACAACCCGTTTTTCGACTGCATTACGTACGAGGACATTTTTATCCACGGCAAACGCACGTTCCAGCAAGCCATTGCGCACGCCATTGAGTTTACCGACGACACCTGGTGCGGCATCGAGGTCGACCTCGACGCCGTGCAGGGCGCCCTCACGAGTGCGGCTACGCCATCGGGACTGCTGCCGTTACATGCGCGCCAGTTTATTAACCTCTGCGCCGGCAACGCCAAATGCGCCTACCTCCACATCTGCGAAGGGGCGGTACGTCTTTCGAATGGAAGAACAGATGAGTCCACCGGGAAGCTGATCGCCTACCTCGTGTCGGATTTCATCAAGATGCATTCCGCGGAGAAGCAATAAAATAGTTGGAGGCTTGTAGTTGGTAGTTGGCTGGCGAACGAAAAGAATCGGACGCCGCATTGCGGAACTACAAACTACAAACCACCCACTACAAACTTCTTACTCCGGCGACAGGTACTGCGCCGACGCATAACCCTCCACACCGTTGCTGGTGCGCACCAGCCACCACTGTTCGTTGGCCTTGCTGATGAGGGTCACGTAATCATTGTGCGCCGCCTTGCCCACCACCTGCTGGTCGGTGCCGGGGCCCTTGCGGATGTTGAGGTTCGACTCCTGCGTGGTCACCTTGGCACGGCTGCCCGCAGCCGACGCCCCCACGTTGACGTCGAGCACGAGGTCGCCGGCGCGGAAGTCAGGATCGATCTCGTTGTAGATCTGCCAGAGCTGGTCTTTTACCTGCCCGTTCGGCGCCTCCCCGTCGATGTACAAAACGTTGTTCTGCTCGCGTACTGCCAAGTTGCGCACGCCGGCCTGCTGAGCGGCCTGCACAAGGCGCCCGTATTTCTCCTGTACTGCCATAGCTGCTTATTTGATGGTTAACTGATTGTTGACCTTGCGCGGGTTCATCGCCTGTACGGCCTGCATGAGGCGGGGTAGACGTTCGCGCTCAACCGTGCCCGTAAGCGTTACCTCGCCGTTGCTGACGGTCGCCTGCACGTTCGGGTAATCTTTCGTCACTGCCGGGAGCCGCTGCCGCAGCGAATCATCGGCGGAGATGGTCACCGGCTGGTTCACCGGCGGATTCGTGGTGGTCTCCTGGCCCGGGTA
>NZ_SKFH01000029.1 GCF_004343705.1 Flaviaesturariibacter aridisoli | reverse complement strand
CCTAACCCCTTCCCGAGGGGAAGGGGAATGAAGATCCCCCGGCGGCAGCGTCGGGGGATTTTTGTGTGGCGGTGCCGGCTGATAGGACTTTGCTCACGTGAGACCGCATCGCGGCGATAACAATTGCTTCCGCGACGATGTCAGTTCGTTCCGCGGGCCCATGCGACCCTTCCGCGACGACGATAGATAGCTCCGCGGGTGCAAGAGCATCTTCCGCGGCGGCGATAGATGGCTTCGCGGTGGCAACAGATGGTTCCGCGGCAACAACAGATGGTTCCGCGGCAACAACAGATGGCTCCGCGGGTGCAAGAGCGTCTTCCGCGGAAAAATCAATACGGAACCTTATTACCGGCTCCAATACCTATTCGCATTTACCGTCAGCAAAGCGGGCGAACGGGATCGGCGCGCCGCGTAGCGGCGGCGCTTCTTCGCCTCGGGCTTCGGCCCGGGGGAACAGTATAAAAAGAAAGCCCCCGGCGACAAACGACGGGGGCTTCTTATCAGTAGCAGATTAGCAGGTTACCACATTAGCAGACTATCCCTTTTTCTGCTCCTTCGCCCAGGCATCCTTCAGGCCTACCGTGCGGTTGAACACGAGGCGGCTGTAGGTTTCCTTGCTGTCGAGCGTGAAGTAGCCCTTGCGCAGGAACTGGTAGCGCTCGTTCATCTTCGCATTCTTCAGGGCCGGCTCCGCATACACCGTTTGCAGCACCTCGAGCGAGTTGTCGTTGATATACGATTTGAAATCACCTTCTTCATTCGAAGGATCTTCCACCTTGAAGAGGCGGTCGTAGAGGCGCACTTCCGCGGTAATGTTGTTCGTGGCCGACACCCAGTGCAGCGTTCCCTTCACGTTGATGCCGGACGTATCCGCGCCGCTTTTGCTTTCGGGGATGTAGGTGCAATGCAGCTCGGTGATGTTGCCGTCGGCATCCTTGATCACCTCCTCGCACTTGATGATGTAGGCGAACTTCAGACGCACCATACCGCCTGGGAAGAGACGGAAGTATTTCTTCGGCGGGTTCTCCATGAAGTCGTCGCGCTCGATGTACAGTTCCTTGGTGAAGGGCATCTCGCGGGTCGGGCTCGAAGGGTCTTCCGGGTTGTCTTCGCCGATCAGCATTTCCGGGCCGTTGCCGTCGGCATAGTTGGTGAGTACGACTTTGATGGGGTCAAACACCACCATGCGGCGCAGCGCGATCTTATTGAGGTGTTCGCGCACGCAGAATTCGAGCAGGCCCACGTCGATCAGGTTTTCGCGTTTGGCGATGCCCACTCGGTCGCAGAAGTCGCGGAAGGCTTCGGGCGTGTAGCCGCGGCGGCGCATCCCGCTGATGGTGGGCATGCGGGGATCGTCCCAGCCGTCTACGTGCTTTTCTTCCACCAGCTGCTTCAGTTTCCGCTTGCTCATCACGGTATAGGTAAGGTTGCGGCGCGCAAATTCGTACTGGTGCGAAGGGAAGATCCCGAGTTTCCCGATAAACCAGTCGTACAGCTCGCGGTGCGGCACGAATTCGAGCGTACAGATGGAGTGGGTTACATTTTCAATGGAGTCGCTCTGGCCGTGGGCGAAGTCGTACATCGGGTAGATGCACCACTGGTCGCCGGTGCGGTGGTGATGGGCGTGCTTGATGCGGTACATCAGCGGGTCGCGCATCAGCATGTTGGTGTGCGCCATGTCGATCTTCGCGCGCAGCACCTTCTCGCCGTCTTTGTATTTACCGGCGCGCATATCGGCGAACAGCTGCAGGTTTTCTTCGATGCTGCGGGAGCGGAAGGGGCTGTCCTGGCCGGGCTCGGTAGGCGTCCCTTTGAGGCGCGCGATCTCTTCGGCCGACAGGTCGTCTACGTAGGCGTATCCCTTTTCGATCAGATTCACCGCGTATTGGTACAGCTGCTCGAAGTAATCGGAAGCATAGTGCTCGTTTTTCCATTCGACGCCGAGCCACTTCACGTCGGCCTTGATCGAATCGACGTATTCGGTCTCTTCGGTCGTGGGGTTGGTGTCGTCGAAGCGCAGGTTGGTATAGCCCGGGTATTTCTGGGTCAGGCCGAAGTTGAGGCAGATGGCCGTGGCGTGCCCGATGTGCAGGTAGCCGTTGGGCTCGGGCGGAAAACGCGTCACAATGCTTTTATACTTGCCGCTATTGAGGTCGTTCTCGATAATTTCCTCGATGAAATTCAGGGATTTTTCTTCTGACATACGCCGCAAAAGTACGCTTACGGACGTCATTGCGAGCGAAGCGAGGCAATCTGTTGCAATCGGGCTGTACGGCTCAAAAAAGCAGCTGAGCCGATGAGGTGAAGAAGGCTTCGCCTGCCGGCCTACCGGGTCGGCCGGGCGTGCCATGACGGACGGAAATGGTTTTCCTGCGCTATACTGCAACGGAATTTTACCTTTGCGGTAACCACTTCTCACAAACCGTAGTCTTATTACCGAATGCAGGCAGAAACGGCCGATACCGAGCTACTGGAGCGCGTCCTGCGGGGCGAGCAGGCGGCCTATGCGGGGCTCGTGAACCGCTACCAGGGTTTTGTGTTCACGCTGGTGCTGCGCTACGTGAAATCCCGCGAGGATGCCGAAGAGGTGGCGCAGGACGTGTTCGTAAAGGCCTTCCGGGCGCTCCCCGATTTCAAGGGCCAGTCGAAGTTCAGCACCTGGCTGTACACGATCGCCACCACCAGCGCCCTCAGCTGGCTCCGCAAGAAGCAGCTGGACGTGCGCTCGCTCGACGATGAAAGCGTGTTTGCGCGGGCCGACAATATGGACGGCGGCCTCAGCGCCAATAAGGTGGAAGCGAAGTCGCGCACCGAGATGGTCAGCCGGGCGCTCGGCCTGCTGGCCCCCGACGACGCCCAGGTGCTCACGCTCTATTATAAGGGCGAGCAGAGCCTGGAGGAGATCGCGGCCATCCTCGGTATTGAGGCCAATACGGCCAAAGTGCGGCTGCACCGCGCGCGGACGCGGCTCAAAGACAAGATGAACAGCCACTTCGCCGCGGAAGTGCGTGATCTTTACCAACCCTGAAAAGGCAAACTATGGACAGCGAACTGGAAATGGAAGCACAACTCTGGGCCTATATCGACGGGCTGGCCGACGCCGGCGCGCGCAGCGCCATCGAGCGCCACCTTGCCGACAACGAAGCCTGGCGCGCGAAGTACGCCGAGCTGCTGGACACGCACCAACTGCTGCAGGCCACCGAGCTGGACGAGCCCTCGCTGCGCTTCACCCGCAACGTCATGGAAGCCATCGCCGCCGGCCAGGTGGTGCCCGCCTCGCGGCAATACCTCAACCGCCGGATCGTGGGCGGCATCGCGGCCTTCTTCGGGCTGATGATCGCCGCGGTGCTCATCTACGCCTTCGCACAGGGCTCCGGCCCGGATTCGGCATCGGCCCTCCCCCGCATCGACCTGTCGCTGGCCTTCGCCAACCAATACGTGAACGCGTTCCTGATGCTCAACATCCTGCTGGGCCTGTTCCTCCTCGACCGCTTTCTCAGCGCCCGCCGGCGGGAGCGGCTCGAAGGTCATTCCTAGAAAAGGCAGGGTGGCATCCGCGCCTCGGTTATCCCCACCCAAATTGTTACCTTCGCGGCCTCAATACGCTTTATGGATGTAAAGAACAACATACTGGAAACCATCGGCAATACGCCGATGGTGCGCCTCAACCGCATCGTTAAGGACCTGCCCTGTACGGTTTACGCCAAGGTCGAGTACTTCAACCCCGGCAACTCCACCAAGGACCGCATGGCCCTCAAGATGATCGAAGTGGCGGAGGCGGAAGGCCGCATCAAGCCCGGCGCAACGCTCATCGAAGGCACCTCGGGCAACACCGGCATGGGCCTCGCCCTCGGCGCCATCGTAAAAGGCTACAAGTGCATCTTCGTGACCACCGACAAGCAATCGCAGTCGAAAGTGGACATCCTCCGCGCGCTCGGCGCCGAAGTGATCGTGTGCCCCACCAACGTGGAGCCCGAAGACCCGCGCAGCTATTACTCCGTGGCCGCCCGCCTCGCCCGGGAGATCCCCAACTCGCTTCACTTCAACCAATACGACAACCTGGCCAACCGCCTTGGCCACTACGAAACCACCGGTCCCGAGCTGTGGCGCCAGACCGATGGCACCATCACCCACTTTGTGTGCACTGCCGGCACCGGCGGCACCGTCACGGGCACCGCGATGTACCTGAAGGAGCAAAACCCCGATGTAAAAGTGTGGGCCATCGACGTCGAAGGCTCGCTGCTCACCAAGTATTACCGCACCGGCGAAATCGACATGAACGAGGTGCACCCGTATATCTCCGAAGGCTTCGGCGAGGATTTCGTGCCCGGCAACTACGACATGAGCGTCATCGACGCCTTTGAGCAGGTGTCGGATAAGGATGGCGCCGTATGGGCCCGCCGCCTGGCCAAAGACGAGGGCCTTTTCTGCGGCTACAGCTCGGGCTCGGTGATCGCCGGCCTCATGAAGATGAAAGACCAGCTGAAGCCCACCGACGTAGTGGTGGTACTCCTCTGCGACCACGGCAGCCGCTATGTAGGCAAGATCTACAACGACCAGTGGATGGCCGAGCGCGGCTTCTTCGAGGTGAAAACCTTCAAAGACCTCGTGAACGCCCGCGGCCGCCAGCGCCTTATCACCATCGAAGGCACCCAGCCCGTGTCGGCCGCCGTGGAGCTGATGAAGAAATACGACATCGAGCACATCCCCGTTACCAACGGCGATGGAACCATTGTGGGCGCGATCTCCGAGAACGGCCTGTTCCAGAAAGTATTCGAGAACCCCGAGATCCGCGTGCAGCGCATCGACCAGGTGATGGAGGGCTCCCTGCCTGAAGTAGCCCTCGATACACCGGTCGAAAAGATCGGCAGCCTGATCAACAAGGATTGCGGCGCCGTACTGGCCAAAGACGAAAGCGGCAACTACCAGATCGTTACCAAGTACGACGTGCTGCAGGCACTCGCATAATAAAGGTATCAAGTCCGAAGTGGGAAGTGGGAAGTACTTGATGGGACTAAACTTCCCACTTCCGACTTAACCACTTGCACAGCCGCCTTCGGGCGGCTTTGCTTTTACCGGGTATCTACAGTAGCCATTCGTAAAACAACGGTCGGGAACAATCGTATTTCTACGAAGTGAAAAATCGGAAGGCTACGAACTTTCCGGTAATAACCGAAGCAACAAAATCGAGCACTTTTGCACTTGTGTGGCCCAACATGCACCACTACTTTTGTAGCAGAAGTTGATTGGTATCCAAGTATCCAACGTCCTTGAAAAACCGAAAGTCCAATGATCCCTTGAAAGATCTGTCCAATCCAAGAAAAACCAACATCCGACACAACGCTCTTTGAAATCCAATCCATTGAAAATCCAAACTGAAATCCAATATCAGTCAACTTCCTTTTTTTTTCCAATCCTATCCAATCCTTTGAAAACAGCCCGTTGTTAATCCGTATCCAACACGAAGACCATCCAATCCTGAAAAAACCAAAGTCACAACCTCTGAATTCCACCACAGTGATTTTCGTCACCAACTTCCGGATCTTATGAAAGCAATCGAAAACGGAGTTATTCCCTCCTGTTGTCCTACAACATGAGGTTGGTGATAGTAAAAAGCCCCGGCAGTAATGTCGGGGCTTTTTTATTTTCAGGGGTTCCGTGTCCGGCCCCTTAGGTACTTTGCAGTATGGCTTCGCTCCTCGATCCGTTTGGCAACGAACTAGACCTGTCGCGCCCGCCGCGCCGCATCGTGTCGCTGGTGCCCTCTCAAACCGAGCTGCTCTGTGCGCTCGGCCTTGATGCCGAGGTGGCGGGCATCACCAAGTTCTGCATTCACCCCGACGCCTGGTTTCGCAGCAAGACCCGCGTGGGGGGCACCAAGACCGTTCACCCCGATCGCGTGCGCGCCCTGCAGCCGGACTTAATCCTGGCCAACCGCGAAGAGAATGTGCAGGAACAGGTGGAAGCCCTGGCGCGGGAATTCCCTACCTGGGTGAGCGATATCAGCACCCTCGAGCAGGCCCTCACCACCATGACCGACATTGGCCGCCTCACCCACCGCGAAGCGGAAAGCGAAGCGCTCGCGCGCCGGGTGTCGGCCGGATTCGATTCGCTGCGGCCCTTGCTGGAGAACCGTCCCTTTGCCGCCTACCTGATCTGGAAAGATCCTTATATGACCGTCGGCTCCGACACCTTCATCCACGACATGCTGGAGCGCCTCGGCGTGCAGAACCTGTTCGCTGAAAAGGCCCGCTACCCGCAGGTAGAGGTGAGCGAGCTGCGCGGCTGCGAGTTCCTTTTGCTTTCCTCCGAGCCCTACCCTTTTGCGCAGAAGCATATCGACGAACTGCAGGCTGAATTGCCGCACACACGAATCCTCCTGGTCGACGGCGAGCTATTCAGCTGGTACGGAAGCCGCCTGCTGCACACACCGCCTTATTTCGAAAACCTGCGGCGCGAGCTCGGACTCTGGAGATAATCCGCGTTCCGACGCGTTTGCACGCCGCCCGACCGTACATTAGCTCCATGCAGCTCGAACCGGAAAAGCCCTCACGGAAAAAGCCCTTCTTCCCCGTCAACAAGGAGCTTCGGCAATACCTGCGGCAGCATGGCCGCGAGATCGGTCTGCCCATCACCTACAACGACCTGCTGAACATCTCCTACTCGGTGCCGCTCAAAGACAAGCAAGGCAACGATACGTTGTGGGAGATCGCCTCTTACGACATGCGCGACTGGAATTATATCCGCGACAGCCTCGTGCAAACCTACGCCATCCTCAAAACCGAGGGCGACCTCACGTTCACGAAGCACCTCGACGTGGCGCGCATCGATTACTGCACCTTCGGCAATTCGAACCCCTTCCGCATCCGCATTGTCAACCGGTTCAACGACAATTACGACCACTATTACGTGAAGATGGAGGACGCTTCGCGGGTCTATGGCCTGGAGCTCGAGCACCTGCTGTCTCCCAACCGCATCACCTATCTCACCAACAGCGGCACGCTGGTGGAAGAGCATATTCCAGGTCTTCCCGGCGACCTCTTCATCCAGCAACACCTGGAGCTGCCGGAAACGAACCCGATCCGCCTTGCCAAAGAGTTTGTGAAGTTCAACGAGCGCTGCTTCGTGCGCCTGCTGGGCGACATGCGGAGCTACAACTTTGTAGTGAACGTCACTCCGGATATCGAAGACTATCAATACCGCATCCGCGCCATCGACTTCGACCAACAATCCTATGAGGGCCGTAAGAACCTGTACTTCCCGCAATTTTTCAAAGAGAACCGCCCCCTGGTGGAGCTGGCCCTGACCCACCTGAACCCTGATTCCATCGCGCAATACCAGGCCGAAGAGCGGACGCTGATGGCCTTCCGCGTCAGCGTGGAGCGACGCCGCCTGCTGAACCTGCTCAACATCATGGCGCGCGACAACATCTCCACCGACGAAAAGCGGAAGCAATTGCGCGAGCTGCTCGGGCAGCACTTCGACAACCCCGCTTTCCTGCGTTGCCGCACGATGGGAGAAGTGGTAAAGCTCACGCTCCGCCAGTGCCTGAAGCCGCACCTGATGCGGATTCACCTGAACCAGGGCCGCATTTGATGTCGGATGTGTGAGCCAGGATGTCTGATTTCAGATCCTGTTTGCCCCTTTCCTTGTAAGGAGCCGTGGTTAGCGCGGAAGAATGTTCACCGGCAGCACGAGCTCCCACACGTGCGGCGATGAAGCACCGACACGATCGGCCTGCAGCAAGTAACTGTACCGTACGCCGAAGCTGAGGTTGTACTCGTTCCACCAACGCGTATCGAAAAATACTTCGCCGCCTACACTGGCAAGGTCGAGCACGCGCTTGTGCTGGTAGTTGAAGTAGCGTGTGTTGTCGTAAAACGCGTTACCGCGCACCCGCGACAGGTACAGGAGGTTGGCTGCGCCAATCTCGGGGTACAGCAGCGGCAGGTGGTAATTGGCCGACAGGCGCCACATCAGCGGGTTGTAAAAGTCGGGATAGCCGCGGCTGTTGGCGAAGCGGTTGGCAAAAAAGCGCCGGCTTACCGAATCCGTCGACTGAACGCCGCCACTCAATACAATGCTGTGCGTGCGCAACAGGCCGGGTAGGAACACCGAGCCATTGCCCAGCAGCTGGTACCCATAGTCATCGAGACGGTGACGGCCGTTGCCGCTGAAGGCATAGCCAAAGCGCGGGTAGATCTGCTGACGCGTGCGCGGAAGTTGCTGGGTCCAGCTCACGCTGTGGCTCAGGTACACGCTCGAAGAGTTGGCCAGGAACGCCTTGCTGGCACCTGTTGGGCGTGCCTGGCCGTATACCGCGTCCGTACCGAAGCGCAGGTATTTGTACGTACGCCCCTTCGAATAATTCAGCGGGATATAGTAGCCCAGGCGGGCCTCCGTGTTGGAATAAGTATAGCGTCGCACGTTATCAAAAAAGCTTCGCTCGAAGGTGTAGTCGACAGCAGCAGTAATTACCGGGAACCAACCGGCATACGACGAATTGAACCCAACCGCGTGCGCGTTCTCGTTTTGGTTGTAGCGGTAATAAAGTTCATTGCTGAAGGTATTGAGCACGTTATCGCTGTACAATGAAAAGGTGAACTCCGGGTCCACGTACGTAGGTCGCCAGCTGTGCACATTGATGAGGCCGGTACTCTTCGGGTAGGGCTGCACGGGATATTCGCCAGTAGGCGTTTCGAGCAGGTTTTGCGCGCTGTCGGCGTTGGCAACGGGAAACGGCAATCCTTCCGTGCCCCACTGTCCTGCCGGCACCTCCACACGGGGCAGGCTGTCGAGCGCACCCTGCCGGATGCGGAAGCCGTTGGAAGTGAATTCCGACCAGCTCACCAGGCCGTGGGAAAGCGTCGGAAAATAATGGCCGACGCCACCGGTTGTCAGCCGGAAGACGGTATTGCTTTCCAGGTTCAGCTCATACAGGTCGTCGGTGCCGTTGAGCGAAGAAGTGAAATACACCCGTCCCTGGGCCGGGTAAAAAAAGCCGATCGTAGCTGCCGTGGCCGGAAGCACCTGCGAGAAGGTCATCGTATTGAGGTCGAGCAGGTGCATCGACATGCGGGCACTGGCGTGGCGGATACCGACCACGATGGTTTGTTCGTTTACGAATTGCGGGTGCACGAAGAGTGCGCCAACACCGGTGCGGCGGCGCTTCAGCACTTCGCCCTTCCGGTTGAGGAGGTGCAGCTCGCTCACCAGCGAATCGTTGATGTGTACGGCCACCAGCAGGCTGTCGCTGGGTGCAAAGGCCGGCGTGAAGTATTTCTGCCGGTGCGTAATGCGTTGGCGGCGGCCGCTGGCCACATCGAGCAGCATAATGTCGCTATAATCGATCAGCGACCAGCGCGGATTGGTGCTGTAGGCGGTATAAGCAATGGTGCCATGTCCGTACGACATCCAGTCTTCCGAGCTAATGTCACGCAGGGCGATGCGGTGCTCGGCACCGCCGCTGCGGAGGTAAAACGCCGGCAGGTGCTGGAAACCGCTTTTGAGGTACAGCAGGCTGTCGGTACCGATGACGCGCGGGAACTGGTAATCGGTTACCACCTCGCGCTTCGCCTGCTCATCGCGGCGGCGGCTCACCTGGTGTTGGTAGTTGCCCAATGCTTCGGTACGAAACTGCTTGAACGAGCTGCCGCTGTAGCGCTTCACCGCGCGTTGAAAAGGATAGAAAAGCCCTTTGTACGCACTGGCGTCGCCGGTCACCTTGCGCCAGAAGTCGGGGCCGTATTTTTCATACCCATAGTTGACCAGCATATAGCCGAGCGGGTAATGATTCGGTACAAGGTCTCGGTAAGAGCCGTTGCGCAGCTTCATCCAACTGTATTGGCGCCCCTCCTTCCAGAGTGCGTTGAACGTATTGAAAAAATACGGCTGGCGGCCACGGCCCTGCGGTGTCAGCCGCGTTTCCGCATACACCGCATCTCCCTCGAAGAACCAGTCGGGCACGGAGGCCGCATTTGCCAGTGCCCGCGCTTCCTGTCCGAAAAGTACGCCTGCCACGCGGCTCAGCCCGCGGTTGAACTGGTTGTATTGCTGCACGTGACGGTATTCGTGGATCACCAGCTGGTCGCTCCAGGGCAGGTTGCCGAATTCAAACAGGTTGCTTCCCGGCACGAGGTACAGCTCGCTGCGAAAGGGCGCCAGCGCCACGTAGCCGTTGGCGACCGTTGTATTGGAATGCAACACCATGCTGACGGGCCGCAAGCGGTTGCCCAGCCCGTTTTCGGTGGCCGCCATCCGGTGCAGCAGGGCGGCAATGCGCTGGGCATGCTGGGTGGTGGCCCCGGTAAAGATGATACGTGCAGTGTCGGTGCGGATCTGTAGCCAGCGGTACGAGGGCGGGAATCCGCCGAATTGCTGCGCCGATACATTTTGCAGCGAGAAGAAAAAGGCAACAGCCACGGCCAGTCGGATTTTCATAAGCAAAAGATACGCAACCTGCAAGAAATATGCCCGCATGCAACGCCGCCTTACCTTAGCGGCAATGACGGGAATGCTCCTCATCGCCCTGGCCGCCGCGCCGGGGCTCGCCATCTGCCTGTACGTTTTCAGCCGCGACGTGCACAACCCCGAGCCCAAACGATTCGTGGTGTTTAGCTTCCTGCTCGGGGCGCTGCTCACCGTGCCTGCCTATTATGCCGAAAAGACGATCTCGGGGCTGGTGCCCCGCAACGTTACCGGCATCCTGCTACAGGCCTTCTTCGCCATCGCCGTGGTGGAGGAAGGCCTTAAGTTTCTGGCCCTCCGCTACTATTGCTTCCGCCTCAGCTCCTTCGACGAACCGCTCGACGGTATTGTATACAGCATTATGGTGAGCATGGGTTTCGCTACGGTCGAGAATGTAGCCTACGTGGCTGGCCACGGCTACAGCGTACTGCTGGCCCGCACCTTCACCAGCGTGCCGGCGCATGCCTGCTTCGCAGCCATCATGGGCTATTATGCCGGGCTTGCCCAGGCAAACCCTTCCCAGAAAGGTCCGTTGTTCCGGCGCGGCCTGCTCCGGGCCATCCTCTTTCACGGCTGCTACGACTCGTTCCTGCTTCTCACCGAAAACCGCTGGCTAAAGCAATATGTGTCTGAAGCGCTCCTGCTCACCGGCGCCGTGTATTCCTTGTATGTCGCCCTGCGCCTCAGTCGCCGGCTCTTCCGCCAGCACCGCGATACATCCAAAGACCTGCACCAACCGGATAAAGAAGATGTCTGATGTCGGATGCCGGACATCCAATACTTCCTATAAAGAGGAAACGGATCGCAGTGCGATCCGTTTCCTTATCAGACGTCATACCTCCGACCTCAGCGATCAAAATCTCGGGCAATGCATCGCATTGAGCGAGGAATTATCTACGTTCTTGCGGAAGCCGACATAAGTCAGCGACAGCTCGAAGCCACCGCGGCCGAGGCTCGAAGACTTCAACTTTGAAATGTTCACGTCGTAGCTCAGCCCGAACGCAAGCCCTTTAAATTCTGCCTTGATCGTCGGAATGAGGGCGTCGTTCCAGCGAAGGAACGTGCCGGCCGAAAAGACCAGGTCAGGCATTTCCATATCGGGACCGAACTTCATATTGTACAGCAGGCCGCCGATGAGGTACTGGCTTTTGTCCTGCACCACCACATCGGAATGCACGATCAGGTTGGTGTTCTCCGCCATACCAAGCTTCAGCGCACCCGACAGCACGTATTTCGGTGCCACCTCGATGGCGCTCGACTGGAAGAAGCTGTTCTTCGGGCGCGTCAGGTGGTGCATGCCCACGCCGAGCACAAAGCTGTTGTCTTCGTTCTGCCCGAAGCCGCCATTGAGGCTGAGGCCCGCCGAACCGTCGAAGTAACGATAGCCGTTGGCGGCCAGGGGCTCGCCGTCGGTGCCGTTGTCGTAAGTATTATTGGTCGTGATCTTGCTGCGGTCGAAGCGGCGCTGCACCACACCGCCCATGAATCCGGCCGAGAGGTACATGTTGCGCTCGCTGCTCAGTGATTTATGAAAGTTGATGGCGGGCAGCAGGTGCAGGGTCTGCATGTTGCTGCTGCCGGCTTCGTCGTGAAACACCTGCATGCCGAGGGTAGCGTAGTTGTCGCCACCGCCCACTTTGATCTTGTACTCGGCATTGGCCGAAATGGTTTTGTAGGCATTGGCCACACTGTTCCACTGGCTGCGGTACACAGCCTGCACGCGGTAGTCGCCGTTGACGATACCGGCAAGCGCCGGGTTGCGGAACAGCGGTGTTTCGTAAAACTGGGAGAAGTGAACATCCTGTGCCTGCATCGTTTCAGCAGCGCACAGGGCCAGCACACCCAGGATCAGTTTTCGGACATTTTTCATATTGGTAGCGTTATTGGAGTAAGGTCAGGTCGCCCTTGACGGGGATCGTTTGGTTATTGGAGCAGATGATCTCGCAGGTATACACATATACATCGGCCGGTGCCTTGCGGCCACGCAGCATGCCGTCCCAACCCTCCAGCGGGTTGTTGGCTTTGATATTAGTGCGTTCGAACACCACTTCACCCCAGCGGTTGAACACCCGGAAGGAACGGATGCCAACGATGCCGGTGCCCCGGGGGAAGAAGATATCATTCATACCATCGCCGTTGGGCGAGAACGTGTTCGGGAAGAAGAAGTTGCCGCTGCCGCAAAGCACATTCAACCGCATGTCGTCGAAGCTGGTGCAGCCGCCGGCATTGCGCACGAGCAGCCGGTAGATCTGGTCGTGATCCGCCTTGACCACGGGGCGCGTACAGGTGGCGCAACTCAGACCGGCAGAAGGGATCCACAGCCAGCTGGTGACATCCGGCGAGGTCACCGCGCGCAAGGTATCGGTGGCGCCTGCCGAAAGGAACAGGTCCGGACCGGCATTTACCTGCGGCATCGGGAAGGCATGAACAGTAGATGTTGCTACCACGTTATTACAACCAAAGCGGTCGCTGATGGTCACCGTGTAGGTGATCACCGTATCACGGGTCGGATTCACCACCGGGTTCGGGCTGTTCGGGTTGTCGAGATAGGTGGCCGGCGACCAAACGTAGGTATCACCACCGCTTGTATGTAGCTGTAGTGTGCTGCCCACGCAAAGCGAGTCGCGGAGTACCGGCGGCACATAAGTAAAGGCCTGGTGCACGACCACATGTACCGAGTCGAGCTTCTGGCAGCCGTTTGCATCGATGCCGGTCACAAAGTAGGTCTGGTCGGCGATGGGGTTTACCGAAGGGTTCGGGCAGTTCGTGCAGCTGAGCGAAGGATCCGGCGCCCAGACATAGTTCAGCCCACCGCTGGGTTGCAGGATGATCGCGTTGCCGCGGCAAAGCGCCGTATCCAGGCCCGCGTCGATCAGCGGCAGGGCATGAACGGTAACGGCACGAACGGCGGTGTCGCGGCAACCATTGGCGTCGAGCACGAAGGCGGTGTCTGTAAAGACGCCGGGCGTATTGAACACCTGGTTGCCGGGGTTTTGCACGGACGCCGTGTTACCGTTGCCGAAGTTCCAGCTCCAGGTAAGCGTTCCGGGCGCCGGGTTCCGCAGGATGGTACCACCGAAGTTGATCGTTGTCGGAACGCAGCCTTCAGCCGTTGCCGGCGTGATGTCGATCTGTGGCGATACGTGAACGGTGATGCTTTGCGTGCTGGCCGTGCCCGAGCAACCGGCTTGCGTCGTGTTGGTAAGCGTGGCGGTGAAGGTGCCCGGGGTCGTGTAATGATGTGTCGGGTTTTGCGCGTCTACTGTGGGCGAGCCGTCTCCGAAGTCCCAAACCCAGTTCGTAATGACGTCGTTGGAAAGGGACGTTCCGCTAAAGTTTACGTAGCCCGAATCACAAAGAGCAAGCGTGCTGGCGCTCGCCGCCGGGAATACTTTATACGAATGAATGAGGTCATTACCGAAGATGGAAACGGTACAACCCGTGTTGTCCTTCAGAATGATACGCGGCAGGAAAGAACCGGTATCGGTGAAGTTGTGTTGCTGCAGGTTGTCGGTCGAAGGCACCCACAGGGTATTGCCGTCGCCGAAGTCCCAGATAAGCGAATCTGAGTGCGTAGAGGTAGTAGTGAAAGAGACCGCCACCGGCGTGCAGCCGGAGAGCGGGTTGTAAGTCAGCGATCCCTGCGGCCCCTGTATTTCTACGGTTTTGGTGATCTGGTCCGTACAGCCGCCGGGGCCGGTTACGGTCAGCGTCACCGGGTAGTTGCCGGCAAGGTTGTAGATCTTATACGCGGTATCGCGCAATGAAGAAGTGCTGCCGTCGCCGAAGTCCCACACCTGGCTGGTGAAGTCGGTAGAGCGGTTAACGAAGGTATCTTTCAGCGGCGGGCAGTTGGCAAACAGTGACGACGCAGTGAAATCGGCATGGGGGAAGGTGATGTTGATAAAGTTGGGACGTGTTTGCGTGGCGGTACAGCCATACTGGTCGGTCACTGTCAGCGTTACCGTATACTGGCCGGTAGCCGCGTAGTTGTGGGTCGGGTTCAGCTGGTTCGAGTGTGTGGAGGCATCACCGAAATCCCAATCGTGGGTCAGCGGTGCCGAGCCGGTCGAGTTGTTGGTGAACGAAATTGGGCGGTTGGTGCAGGTCAGCAGGTCCGTTGAGGTGAAGTCTGCCGTCGGCTTCGAAAGGATTACCGCGTTGGTGGCGGTATAGAAGCCGGAACAACCGGCCGCATCGCGCACTTCGAGCTGCACGGTGTAAGTACCGGCGTTGTCGTAATGGTGCAGTAGCGGGCTGCTGTTGTCGGTTACGTTGGGTGTGCCGTCGCCAAAGGTCCAGACCGCCGCCACGATCGGGGAAACACCATCGTCGGTAGAGAGATTCGTAAAGGAAACGTCGTTGCCGCCGGGCTGCAGGCAGGCGATCAGGTTACCGGGGTTGAAGTTGGCATACGGGCCGGACACCTGCACGTTGTGGGTGACCACATCGGTACAACCGTTGAGATCAGTGATGTTGAGCGACACCGTATAGGTGTTGATCGACGAATAAGCGTGCGTTGCGCTGCCGGCTGTGGCCGCCGTGCTGGCGTCTCCGAAATCCCAGAGCCAGCTGCTCACGTTGGCCGGGTTGGCCGAAGCCGTAAAGGTGAACGGTGCGCCTTTGCAATTCGTAGCAGACGATAGCGTGAAAGCGGCCGTCTCCCCTACTACCCGCACGGGGTGTTGTACCGTGTTTGTACAGGTTCCGTTGGTTACAACGAGCGTGACTGTATAAAGACCGGAGGCCGTATAGGTATGCGAAGGGTTCGCCTGGTTCGAATGTGTTGAGCCATCGCCGAAGTCCCAATCGTAGGTCAGCGGCTGGAGCGGGTCGACCACCGATTGGTTCGTGAAGGTCTTCGTCAGCTTGTCGGCGCAGGTGCCGTCGGCCGTAAAGCGGGCGATCGGAGGCAGCACGTGTACCAGGTTGTTCTGAACGAGCGTATCGCGGCAGGCGCCATTAATGGCGATCAACGTCACGGTGAACAAGCCCGTATCGGCGTAGATGTAGCTGGGGTTGGGCAGCGAAGAAATACCGCCGTCACCGAAGTTCCACTGGTAACCGGTGGTTCCGGTGGTACCTGTCGTATTGTTCGTGAACTGAACAGCCTGGGTAGCGCACACGTTGGTGGGCAGTGCCGAAAAGGCCGCCGTCGGACGCGCGCCCGTCACCACGGCGTTGGTCATCGTCACGGTGTTGGAACAACCGCTGACGGTGGTCACGGTCAGCGTGACGGTATAGTTGCCGTTTGTATTGTAGGTGTAGGTAGGATTCTGCACGTTGGAAGTGCCACCGTCGCCAAAGGTCCACGCATAGGAAGTCACCGCTTCGTTGGTCTGCACCGTCGGAACCGGCTCGATCGTCAGGGGCGAGCAGCCGCCTTTGGGTAGGCCGGCGATGCTGATCTGGGGTTTCTGCACCGAGATGTAACCGGGTTTGGTGATCGTTTCCGTACAACCGTTGGCGCTCGTTACCGTAAGGGTTACCGTATAAAAACCGGTGCTGCTGTAGGTGTGCGCGGGGTTGGCCAGTGAGGAAGTGCCGCCGTCGCCGAAGGTCCAGGCGTAGGTAGCGGCGCCCGTGGTTGTCGAGGTAAAGTTGACGGTCAGCGGCGCGGCGCAGGCTACCGTTTGCGGCGCACTAAAGTCAGCCGTCGGCTTCGGAAGCACGGTAACCGTATGGGTAATAAAATCGGAGCAGCCGCCACCGAACTGGTTGGTCAGCTTGATGGTGTAAGTGCCAGGGGTGGCGTACGATTTCACCGGCAGGGCGTCTGTGGAAGTGGTGGCATCGCCAAAATCCCAGGTCTGCGATGCGGCTACAGGAGCCGAACCGTTGGTCAGTGTGATGGGCTGGCCCACGCAAACCGGCGATGCTACGGTAAAGGCCGTGGTAGAACCGACGTTCACGAGCGCGGTCTTCGTGACCACGTCGGAACAGGTAAAGGCGTTGGTCACCGTCAGCTTAACTGAATAAGTGCCTGCTGTTGTGTACGTATGGGAAGGGTTCGCCTGTGTCGATGTGCCGCCGTCGCCGAAATCCCAGGCGTACGTATTGCCTGTGCCGGTCGACTGGTTGGTGAAGTTCACCGTAAAGGGAATGGTACAGTTGGACGGCGTACTGTTGATAAAAGCAGCCACCGGCTTGGTGCCCACCTTGATGTACTGGTCTTTGGTCAGCGCCTTGCTGCAACCGCTGCTGTTAGTGACGAGCAAGGTGACGGTGTACAGGCCGGGCGTGTTGTACACGTGCGACGGGTTCGCCACGTTCGAAGGGTTACCGTCGCCCAGGTCCCAGCTGTAGGACACGATCGGCGTAGAGGAAGCAACGGTGCTGGTGAAGGTGGTGTTCATCGGCGCACAGCCGTTGATGTTGTTGCCCGCGAAGTCTACAGTCGGGCTGGGGAGCACCGTGATGTAATCGGTCTTGATCACCTCGTCGGTACCATTGGAGTTCGTCACCAGCAGTTTTACCGTGTAGGTGCCGGGGTTGATATAGGTCGTGGAAGGACTGCGCAGGGTCGAAATGACACCGTTGCCGAGGTCCCAGAGCCAGCTGGTCGGCACGCCGGCGGACGTGTCAATGAAGTTAACGACGATCGGGGCACAACCGGTCCGGGGCGTCGCCGTGAATCCGGCGCGAAGCTGGGCCTGGACAGTGCCGGCGCCCAGCAGGAAAAGAATGGCTAGCAGCCAGGTCCGCAGGGGTCTGAATTCGTTACGCATAAGGTTAGTTTGGTGTTTTTCGGCCGGAAGGCTCCTCCTTCCGCTTGGTTGCCTTCGGGGGCGGACCGGTCCGGTCAGACACCATGCTGCCGGAATTTCAAATATACCAAAAACTGCCAACGGCTTTCCGCCATTCCGGCAGAGCGTGGAAAACGGAGGATGAAGCGTGCAAAACCGGCACCGGCTCCCGCTGAGCTTTTTCCTAGCGCAACAGGGTCACATCCCCTTTTACCGGCAATACCGAGCTGTTGGAACAAACCACCTCCGCTGTATATATATATACATCGGCTGGCGCCGGCGCTCCCCTGATCGTTCCGTCCCAGCCCGCCGCCGGGTCGTTGGCACTCAGGTGCAGCCGCTCGTAAACAAGTTCGCCCCAGCGGTTGTATACCCGCAGCGACCGGAACTCGTACAGGCCCGTTCCACGAGGGTAAAAGCGGTCGTTGTTCCCGTCGGCGTTGGGCGAAAAGGTGTTGGGCAGGAAGACGTTGCCGCCATCGCAGAGCACCGTCACCTGAACGGCGTCCTTACTCGTGCAGCCGCCGTCGTTGGTCACCGTTACCTCGTAACGGGTGTTTTGCGCCGCATGGACCACAGGCACCGGGCAGGTGCTGCAGGAAAGTCCGCCCGTGGGCGTCCAGCGCCAGCTGCGGATATCCGGCGAGCCCTGCACCTGCAGCCGGGCCGTATCGCCAGCTCGTACGGTCAGGTCCGGACCGGCATTCACCTGCGGTACCGGGTACACCGTTAGGGTAACAAACGCCGAGTCGCTGAAACAGTCGAGGCTGTCGCGCGCGATCACCCTATAGGTAGTCGTTGCGCTCGGTTTGGCAAGGGGATCAGGAGCTGTGGTGCTGCTCAGCCCGGCGGCCGGCGACCAGCTGTACGACGACGCGCCCGAAGCACGCAGGTGCACAGAGCCGCCAGCACACAACGTGTCTGCCCGGAGCGGTGGCACCAGGCGGAACGAGCGCTGTACATCCACGCGCACGGTGTCGCGGGCGCGGCATCCGAAGGCATCGGTACCGGTCACCACGAAGCTTGTTCCCACAGGCGGGTTGGCCATGGGCGCCGGGCAATCCAGGCAGCTCAGGGAAGGGCTCGCTTCCCAGGTATAGGTGAGCGCACCGCTGGCGCTAAGCTGCTGCGGGCGGCCGGGGCAATGCACAAAACCAGCGCCGGCGCGTACCGGCGGCACCCAGGCATGGATCGTGTCCACCCCCACAACGGGCACGCTGCAACCGCGGGCGTCCACCAGGATCGCGCGGGGCACAAAGCGGCCGGTATCGGTAAAGATGTGTTGCAACACGGAGTCGCGGCCCGGGTGGACGTTACCGTCGCCAAAATCCCAAATGAGCGAATCGCGGCCCTGCGTGGTGGCCTGCAGGTGCACCGTCAGCGGGCTACAGCCCTGGAGCGGTGAATACTGGATGCGACCGCGCGGACCTTCCACACGCACCGTTTTCACGATCGTATCGCTGCAGCCGCCGGGACCCGTAACGATCAGGCGCGGGTGAAAGACGCCGGCCTCGTTGTACAGGTGAGCCGGGCCGGC
This sequence comes from Flaviaesturariibacter aridisoli, assembly GCF_004343705.1. Classification (GTDB taxonomy): domain Bacteria; phylum Bacteroidota; class Bacteroidia; order Chitinophagales; family Chitinophagaceae; genus Flavisolibacter; species Flavisolibacter aridisoli. Next base: position 64,225 of record NZ_SKFH01000029.1, on the reverse strand, counting down.
CAGCGTGGAATTATTGCCGTTGCCGAAATCCCACTGCTGCGCCAGGTAGTTGGAAGAGCTGTTGGTGAACTGCACCAGCAGCGGCGGGCAGCTGGCCATCGAATCGGAAACTTCGAAACGCGCCTTCGGGTAGCTGACCTGGATAAAGGCCGGGCGCTGCAGGGTATCGCTGCAACCGAGGCTGTCGATCACCCGTAGCACTACGGAATAGCTGCCGGTGCCAGCATAGGCGTGCACGGGTGCGGCGCTTTGCGCCAACGTGCCGTCGCCGAAGTTCCATTCGAAACGTAGCGCCCCCGCATCAGCCGATGCATTCTGAAACCGCACCGGCTTATTCGTACAGGTGAGCGTGTCGGTCGAAGTAAAGGCCGCAACGGGTCGCGACACCTGCACCGCGCCGGGGCGGGTAAAGTACCCGATGCAACCGCCCGCATCGGTCACGCGGAGGGTGACGATGTACTGGCCGTTAGCCGTATATGTATGAGTCATGGCGTTGTTGCCCGAAGAATCTTTGCCGCCATCGCCGAAATCCCACCACCACTGAACGATCGGGTTTGTGGCATCAGGCACGGAGTGGTCGGAAAACTGAACGGGCACAGCACCGCTAGTGAGGCAGGCGGCTGCGCCGTTGTGGGTGAAATCCGCGATCGCACCACGAACGGAAACGGTTTGCGCATAGCTGCTCGTGCAACCGAGCGGATCGGTGATAGTCAGCGTCACTGTATACGTTCCCGGACGGGTGTACACATGGCTGGCCGCACCGGCGCTTGACTCCATAGTGCCGTCGCCGAAATCCCAGCTCCAGCCACGGATGTGCGCCGCATGGAAATTACTGGCGGTAACGCGGTACGGCTGCCCGTAGCAAAGACTTCCGGCGTTCGCCGTGAACTGTGCTTTTTCGTCATAAACATCCACCGTGATGGTCCGCACGTGGTAGCAGGTATCGTTGGTCACCCGAAGCTTGACCAGGTACGAGCCGGGGGCCGCATAAGTGTGCACCGGGTTTTGCTCGGTGGACGTAGTGCCGTCGCCAAAGTCCCAGCTGGAGGTCACCGCACCGATGGAGCGGTTGTTGAAGCGCCGTGTGTAGCGATCGCTGCACTGCAGCTCCACGAGAAAGCGGGCCACAGGCGGTCGTACAAAAAGCACGTTCGGCCGGTTCACTGTATCGCGGCAGGTGCCGTTGCTGGCAATGAGCTGCACCGAAAACCAGCCCACGCCATCGTACTCGTGGTAAGGGTCTTCGCTCGTTGAGTTCGTACCGTCACCAAAACTCCAGAGCCAGGTGCTGCCGGAATCCACGTTGGTGCTTGTATTGGTGAACTGGATACCCTGGAAGGCGCATACGTCGCCGGGCGACAGGTCGAAGGAAGCCTGCGGCTTGTTGAACACCTGCGCGGCACCGGGCAGCGAATCGGTGACGGTGCAGCCATTGACCGTAGTGACGGTTACGCTGATGGTATAGCTGCCCGCGGCGTTCCAGGTATGGGAGGGCACCGCATCCGTAGAACTACGGCCATCGCCAAAGCTCCAGTTCCAGCTACTGATGGCGCTGCCGCCGCTCACCGACACGTTGGGCGTGGCCATTTGCGGAGCGCAACCCGACACGGGCAAGCCGCCGAAGGCCAGCTGGGGCGCCTGCACCCGTACGTAACCGGTGCGCTCCAGCGTGTCGGCACAGCCGCTGGAGCCGGTTGCGATGAGGCGGACGGTAAAGGTTCCGGTCGACGTATACGTGTGCACCGGCGACACTTCCGTAGAAGTACTTCCATCGCCGAAATCCCAACGGTAGGTCAGGGCGTCGGTACTGCTGTTCGAAAAACGGACGGAATAGGGCGCGGTACAGGAAAACGTATCCACCGTGGTAAAGAGCGCTTCAGGACCGGGCTTCACCACGATCGTATGACGGATCGAATCGCGGCAATCGGTATACACGTTCCGTAATTCTACGGCATAGGTTCCAGCCACATCGAACGTTTTTACCGGGAAAGCTTCGCCGGACGCCGAGCCGTCGCCAAAGGTCCAGGTGCTTACCGGTGCCACCGGGTTGCTTTGGTTGATAAACGCGACGGCACTGTGCACGCAAACCGTATCCGGCGCCTGGAAAGCGGCGGAAGCGCCTACCTGCACCAGCGCCGTCTTTCGGATCGTGTCGCGGCAGCCGCTGGCGTTTGTGGCAACAAGGCTGACGGTATAACTGCCGGCGGTTGTGTACGTATGACTGGCAGCAGCGCCACTGGCCGTAGCGCCATCACCGAAATCCCAGGTATACAGGTTGGAAGCGCCGCCCGTTGCCGTAAACTGCACGCTATGCGGAACGGTACAGCGCGATGGATCGCTGTTGGTGAAAGCCGCCTGCGGCTTTCCGCTCACCCGCACATATTGAGGCCGCGTGAGCGTTTTGCTGCAACCCGCGCTGTTCGTCACTTTGAGCGAAACGCCGTACAGGCCGGCGGCCTGGTAGGTGTGCGCCGGCGTGCTTCCATCGCCCAGGGTGCCGTCGCCAAAGTCCCAGCGGCGCTCCACAACGGGCAGGCTGCTGCTGCCGCTGTCGGCAAACGTGCTGGTAAACGGTGCGCAGCCCAGCAGGTCCGGGCTGCCGAAAGCCACCGTGGGCGCTTCGTATACCGTTATATAGGCGGTCCGTAAAACCGAGTCCGCCCCTTGCGCATTCGTCACCTTCAGCTTGACCGCATAGGTGCCGGGATGGACATAGATCGTAGAGGGATTTTGTTGCGTGGACAGCACTCCATTGCCGAGCTCCCAATGCCATTGTGTGGCGCTGCCGGTCGTGTGGTCGGAAAAGGAAACGACGAGGGGTGCACAGCCGCTGCGGGGCGTAGCGCTGAAGTCGGCCTGGAGGGCAAGCGTACGTCCGTTGCCCTGTGCCCGGGCCTGGAGGATGCCGAGGCACAGCAGTGCCAGCAGCAGGTGGAATTGGTGTTTCCGCATGAGGTTGGTTTTCGGGTTATCCTTAGAGATCACCCGGGCTTGGCTAAGGGTTCGGCGAGGACGGGTTAAGGGAAAGGACCTATTCGCCGAAATGCTTGCGGGGTAAGGGTTTCACAGGATTATTGGGTGTACGAAACTACCCCTTCGCGGGGGGTTGAAGGAACCTATTCCGGCAAAATGGGCAAAAGGCTAGGTGAACAGGTCTAAATGAAGGCGTACCGGCACGCGCCTTCGGCCGGAAAGCAGTACCTTTGCGCCTCAAATCCCGTAATAATGTCAACAGTAACCCGTTCCAACATCAACTTCAGCCTTCCCTATAAGGTGAAAGATATGAGCCTGGCCGACTGGGGCCGCAAGGAGATCCGCCTCGCCGAGGCCGAAATGCCCGGCCTGATGGCTATCCGCGAAGAATATGGCCCTTCGCAACCCCTCAAGGGCGCCCGCATCGCCGGCTGCCTGCACATGACCATCCAGACTGCCGTACTCATTGAGACCCTTGTGGCCCTCGGTGCTGAAGTAAAGTGGAGCTCCTGTAACATTTTCTCCACGCAGGACCACGCCGCAGCCGCCATCGCCGCTGCCGGCATCGGTGTCTTCGCCTGGAAAGGCCAGACCCTCGAAGAGGCCGACTGGTGCATCGAACAAACGCTGTTCTTTGGCGGTGCCGATCGTCCCCTCAACCTCATTCTCGACGACGGTGGCGACCTCACCAACATCGTTCTGGACAAATACCCCGAGCTGGTGCAGTACGTAAAGGGCATCTCCGAAGAGACCACTACGGGTGTGCACCGCCTTTATGAGCGTATGGCCAAAGGCACCCTGCCGATGCCCGCGATCAACGTGAACGACTCGGTGACCAAATCGAAATTCGACAACAAATACGGCTGTAAGGAATCGCTGGTGGATGCCATCCGCCGCGCTACCGACGTGATGATGGCCGGCAAGGTGGCCGTTGTTGGCGGCTACGGCGACGTGGGCAAAGGCTCCGCCGCTTCGCTGCAGGGCGCCGGCTGCCGCGTGATCGTAACCGAGATCGATCCCATCTGCGCCCTTCAGGCTGCTATGGACGGATTCGAGGTAAAGAAAATGGAGAACGCCGTTGCCGAAGCGGATATCATCGTCACCGCTTCCGGTTGCCGCGACCTCATCACGGAAAAGCACTTCCGCAAGATGAAGGATAAAGCCATCGTCTGCAACATCGGCCACTTTGACATCGAGATCGACATGGCCTGGATCAACAACGCTTACGGACACACCAAAGACACCATCAAGCCGCAGGTAGACATCTACAATGTAGACGGTAAAGACATCATCATCCTGGCGGAAGGCCGCCTGGTGAACCTCGGCTGCGCCACGGGTCACCCCTCTTTCGTGATGTCGAACTCCTTCTCGAACCAAACGCTGGCCCAGCTGGAGCTGTGGACCAACGGCGGCCAGTACGAGAACAAGGTATATGTGCTGCCGAAGCACCTCGACGAGAAAGTGGCCCGCCTCCACCTCGGAAAGGTCGGCGCCGAACTCGACGAGCTCACTACCGAGCAGGCCGAATACCTCGGCATCGGTAAGGAAGGCCCGTTCAAGCCGGAGCTGTACCGCTACTAAGTCAAAATTCAAAAAGTCAAAAGCCCCGTCGGTACCGTCGGGGCTTTTTTGTGCCTGTCCCTTTGCTAACTTTCGATTTACAAATCCAGGGCCATGCTTCTTCAATCACTGCAGGGTGAATTCGAACACGAAGTAAAAAATACCCGGAAGCTCCTCGAGGCCGTGCCTGCCGGCAAAACGGGGTTTACGATCACCGATTTCGGCTGGACGATGGGCCAGCTTGCGCAACATATCGCTACCATCTATCATTGGTATGCGGGCACGCTGAAGCTGGATGCATACGACCCCGGGGCGGAAAACCTGCAACGGCCCGATCCATCGGATATTGAGGCCACGCGCGTGTTATTTGAAAAAAACGTTTCGGAGGCGCGGGAAGCGTTGCACAGCATCTGCGAGGAAGACCTGTTCCGGAACTGGACGATGCGCAACAAGGGGCAAACCATCGTTCCGCCAACCCCAAGGATCCAGGTGGCGCGTGGCTTCCTGTTCAACCACCTCTACCACCACCGCGGCGAGCTGGTGATCTACCTGCGCGCCGCCGGCGTGAAACCGCCCGGATTGTACGGCCCCACCTACGAGGAGAGCCGGCCCGCACAGCGCAGCTGACCGCCCGCGGCACTTCCAGGCGCCCCCATCTCAAAGCTGCGTCGACCCGCTCCCAAAACGCGCCGACGCGGTTCAGAAACAAGTCGGCGGGGCCCCGATGCCCCCTCTGCCCTTCCCCGGTAGCGGGCTTCCGGGTTCCGCGATACCCTGGCCCATCAGGGAAGTGCGATCGCCCGGTCTGGCCACCCCCTCCACCCCTACAGATCCTTCGCCGCCCCCCGTCGAAGGCACGTTGGCCTATCCCGGAGATGGGTCGGCGGGGTAATGAAATCCCCCCGCCCCCCATCAAGGAGGGGGCGTCCCCCCTTAAAAGGCGGGGCGGCGCGGTTCAAAGAACGGTCGGCGCGGTCCAAAGATGGCCTGACTCGTGTATTAAGTGGGGAAGGTCACTTCAGAGATGGGTGCCTCCCTTCCGTGAAGGGGAGGCGCCGGGAGGGGCTCGATGCAACGGGCGAGCCCGCCTCTGCTGGGGGGCGGGCAGCTACTGACGCCCCTTTTGAACCATGGCACAGCGTTTTAAGGCATTGCTTCAAAGATTGGATTAATGTCTATAGTAACCCTTACGGAAGAGCAGCGGCAGGAATCGAAAGCCTTTTACCGCGAAGCGCTGGAATTGCTCCACGAGACCGGCACCCAATGGATGCTGGGCGGCGCGTTTTCGATGTTTCATTACACGGGCATCTACCGCGACACCAAAGACCTCGATGTTTTCTGCAAATCCAGCGAGGTACCCAAGATCCTCAAGTTCTTCCAGGAGCGCGGCTACCGCGTGGAGAACTACGACGTACGCTGGCTGGCCAAAGTGCACAAGGACCCCTACTTCATCGACCTCATTTTCGATACGGTGAACAACATCTGCCGCGTGGACGATACCTGGTACCAGCGCGCACCCGACACCACGTTCTGCGACGTGGCCGTTAAGATGATCCCCGCCGAAGAGCTCATCTGGTGCAAGTTGTACGTACAGAACCGTGAGCGCTACGACGGCGCCGACGTGAACCACATTTTACTCAAATGGGGCAAGAACCTCGACTGGCAACACCTCATGTTCCGGATGGAACAGCATTGGCATATCCTGCTGGCGGCGCTCCTCTCCTTCCAGTTTTGCTACCCCAGCGAATTCCACGACATCATTCCCAAATGGATCTTTGATGAGCTGCTGCGCCGCGCGGCCGAGCAATACGACATTCCACCCGCGATGGAGAAAGTGTGCCGGGGGCCGATCATCGACCAGACGCAGTACGCGATTGATATCAAGGAATGGGATTACAAAGTGACGACGATCAAAACCGTATAGTATGGCAGAGCAAGCATCGAAAGTACGCATAGCCGCCGTGGGCGACATCCACGTGCGGGAGAACGACACCGGTAAATGGGGCGAATTCTTCAAGGAAGTGTCGCGACAGGCCGACGTGCTGGTGATCGTGGGCGACCTGACCGACACCGGCGACGAGGGCGAGGCTGAAGTATTGGCCAATGAAATGAAGCAATGCGCCGTTCCCATCGTGGCGGTCCTGGGCAACCACGACTACGAAAAGGGCCGGCACAAGCTGATCCGGAGCATATTGATGAAGGCCGACATGCACATCCTCGACGGCGAGGCCGTCGTCGTGAAAGACGTGGGCTTCGCGGGTGTAAAAGGATTCGGTGGCGGCTTCGACAAGCACGTGCTGTCGATGTTTGGCGAAGGTGCCATGAAGGCCTTTGTACAAGAGGCCGTGGACGAGGCCCTGCACCTCGAGCGCGCCCTCTCCCGCCTCGACCAGGAGCACAACGTGGCGCGCAAGATCGCGCTGATGCACTACGCACCCATCAAGGAAACGGTATTGGGCGAGCCCGAGCAGATCTTTCCCTTCCTGGGCTGCTCGCGCCTCGCCGAGCCGCTGGGCCGCCACGGTGTGCTGGCAGCCTTTCACGGGCACGCGCACGTGGGCACGCTCGAAGGGCGCACCCACGATGGCGTACCGGTTTTTAACGTGGCAAAGCCCATCCTTTCCAAGCTGGATTTGCCCTTTTTCGTATTCGAAGTGTGATTTTGGTATCGTTTTGGAAGTAGCTACCGTCCAAAATTGTGAGTTATGGAAAGAGGTAATCAACAAAGAGGCAGTTCGTTCGGCCAGGAGTCGATGGGCAGCCGTCAGCAGGAATCGTCGCAGGACCAGAATTTTTCTTCCGGCCGCGGCCAACAGCAGGAACAACGCCAGCAGAGCTCGCAGCAGGATGTTTCGGGTAGCCGTGACCAGAACCCGCAGCGCGGCAGTTCCTGGGAGAACTACCAGTCGCGTGAGCTGAGCGGTGGCCAGCAACGCCAGGAAGGCATCGAAGGCCGCAGCGAACAGCTGAACGATTCCAACGAGGGCAACCTCGGTCAGAACGACATGGATTAGGATCTCGGATGTCTGATTTCAGATGTCTGAATTAAAACGGATCGCGATGCGATCCGTTTTTTTATGGTAAGCTTTATAGCAAATCAGGCATCCTAACTCTGAGATCTGAGATTCCTTACTTGGGTATGGATATTGGATATAGTCCAGCATGAAACTAACCTTCCACGGTGCAGCCGGCACCGTAACCGGCACCAAGCACAAGATCACCCTGAGCGACGGGCGGCAGTTCCTGCTCGATTGCGGGCTCTTCCAGGGGCTGGGCCGCGACACCGACGACCTCAACCACGATTTCGGATTTGACGCGTCAGCCATTGAAGCCCTCGTGCTATCGCATGCCCACATCGACCACTCCGGTCTCATCCCACGCCTGGTGAAGGAAGGATTCAGCGGTCCCATTTTTTGCACCGCAGCTACGAAAGACCTGGCGGAGATCCTGCTCTTCGATAGCGCCGAGATACAGACCTACGAAACGGAATGGATCAACAAGCGCCGCGCGCGGCGCGGGCAGCCGCCCTACGAGCCGCTGTATGGCCCCGACGACGTAAAGGCCGCCCTCGAGCGCTTCCTTACGTTCGACTACAACGAATGGTTCACCGTCGGGCGCGGCGTGAAGGCCTGCTTTACCGACGCTGGCCACCTCATTGGCAGTGCCGCCATCAACCTCGTTGTGGAAGACGAGGGCGAAACAACCCGTATCCTCTTCAGCGGAGATGTAGGCCGCCAGCGCTCCGTGCTGCTGCCACCGCCGGCCGAGCCGCATCCCGCCGATTACATCATCCTCGAAAGCACTTATGGCGACAAGCACCACGACATCCGCTTCAACACGATCGAGAACCTGCAGGCCTGGATCAAGAAGGTATGTGTGGAGCGCGGCGGACAACTGGTGATCCCGGCATTCAGCGTCGGGCGCACGCAGGAAGTGCTGTACGCGCTGAACCAGCTCTCGCTGGAAAAACGCCTGCCCGAAATCCGGTACTTCGTGGATAGCCCGCTGAGCCTGAAAGCGACCCAAACGATCAAGCAATACACCCACCAGTTCAACGAGCGCCTGCAGCAGGTGCTGGCGGTAGACGACGATCCCTTCGACTTCCCGGGCCTCTCCTACGTGGAGTCGGTGGAAGACAGCCGCAAGCTGGTGGAATACGAAGAACCCTGCGTGATCATCTCCGCCAGCGGCACCGCGGATGCCGGGCGTGTGCGGCACCATATCAACAACATCCTCGCCGACGCGAAGAACGGAGTGTTGCTGGTAGGCTACTGCAGCGCCAAATCGCTGGGCGGCCAATTGATCGGCGGCGAGCGGGAGGTCGAGATCTTTTCCGACCCGGTGCCGGTGAAAGCCGAGATCGGCCAGCTGCCGGGGATGAGCGCCCACGGCGATTGCGACGACCTCTGTCGCTTCGTGAGCGGGCAGGAAGCCGACAAGGTGCGGGCCGTATACCTCGTGCACGGCGAAGGCGGTGCCCAGAAAGCCCTTGCCGCCAAGCTCGAACTGAAAGGATTCAAAAACGTAGTGATCCCGGCGCAGCACCAGGAAGCCGAACTCGGCACGACGGAAACCGGGGAAGCCGAAGCTGCTTAAGACTGGAATTATGGATGTACTCGATTGCCTCATTATCGGCGGCGGCCCCGCGGGACTCAATGCCGCCGTCGTTCTGGGCCGCTGCCGCCGCAGCGTGCTCGTGTTCGACACCGGCCACTACCGCAACCGCTGGTCGCACGGTATGCACAACTACCTCACCCGCGACCATATTCCACCCGCGGAATTCCTGAAGCTGTGCGCCCCGGAATTGGAAAAATACGGGGTACGCGTAGTGCGAAAAACAATTGTCCGCGCGGCCCGCAACGAAGGAGGTCTCTTCGAGGCATTCGACAGCGAAGGCACCTGCTACCTGTCGCGCAAGCTGCTGGTAGCCACGGGACTCAAAGACAACCTGCCCACGCTTCCGGGCTTCGAGGAGCTCTATGGAAAATCGGTGCACCACTGCCCCTACTGCGACGGCTGGGAGTGGCGCGACCAGCGGCTGGCCGTATACGCGAAAACGAAAGACGGCTCCGAGCTTTGCCTTGCACTGAAAAACACCTGGAGCGAGGACGTGACCTATTTCACCGATGGCAATACGCGCATCAAGCCGTCCACCCGCGAGTATCTCGAAGCAAGCGGCATCCGTATTATTACGGAAAGCCTGCAGGGCCTGGAAGGGGCAGACGGCTTGCTGCAGGGCGTACGCCTGAACAACGGGGAACTGGTACCGATGGATGCGCTGTTCTTCGTCAACGGGTTCACGCAGCAATGCAACCTCGCCGAAGCCTTCGGCTGCGATGTGGGCCGCAAGGGGGCCGTGATCACCAACCGGTCGCAGCAGACCAACATCACGGGCCTTTACGTGGCCGGCGACGCCTCGCGCGACATGCACTTCGTGGTGGTAGCAGCGGCTGAAGGCGCGAAGGCGGCGGTGAACATCAACAAAGAGTTGATCAAGGAGCTGGCGGAAAAAAAGCGCACGAAGCTAAAAGCGGATAAGGGAGAGATGGCGGCGTAGCGGTCGTGAAGCGTGAAGCGTCAATCGTGAAACCGCGATGCGCGGAAGCAAGATCGGGTGCCTGCGGCATCCGTTCTCTTTGCAAGCGTCTGCCTTTCACGCTTCACGCTTCACGACTCCTGCTGCTAGCGTAACGCTTCAAAAAAATATTTTGCTTCGCTCCAGAACGCATCCAGCGCAATGATCCGTGGTTTAAAAAAGGAGATCAGCTCCGGCCAATCCGAGCGGCGCAGCACCAGCAGGTCTTCCTGCTCGATGTAAATGCGGCTCGTTAGCCCGCCGTACTCATCGTAGTATTCCGGCTGCCAGTTCCATTCTTCCCCGGTATGATTCTCCAGGGCGGACCGTAATTGTACGAACTGCTCGTAGTACAACTGGCGCAGGCCGGCGTCCTTATGGGCGAGCACAATGCCGATCTGTGCGGCGCTGTTGCCCGTTTCCATGCGGAAACTGATGTCCTTTTCGCCCGTCTTGTAGTTGACCCAGTTGATGCGCGCGCCCTCGGCCGACAGCACAGGCTGCAGGTATTGTCCGAAGGTGGTCCAGAAAGCCTGGCGAAGTTCCGATGCTTCTTTGCGGGAAAACACGATCAAAAATACGGGGTTCCCCTCTTGCAAACCCGGCAATGCCCGACTATCTTGGCTACGAATGAATCTGAAATCAGAGATCCCGGAATCTGAGATTTCCCTGTGGTTCGCCCTCCACACTTATTAAAACATTTTATCATGAAAAACCAGCGAAATCACCCGAAAACGGATTGGCACGTTTTTCCTCTTACAGAAGAAGAACGACGTGTATTAAAAACCTATGTTATGAAAGACGTGATGAAACGAATGAGTGCGGTAAACGAATCCCATGAAGGGTTTCACCTGGGTACCACGATCATGATGATCGTTCTGTTCCTGGCATTTTGGGGTGTCAGTTTCTATATCCTGCTGAACAGCTACGCTTAGCAGTTCGCTATGCAGTGGAACCTTATTAAGCCCTCACTGAGGGCTTCTTCTTTTGGTGCCGGCTGCCGTATTTTTGCGCCGAACAAAACAGCAAAGCATTGCGATTTCTCCCCGCTACTGAAGCCGACATTCCCGCCCTGCTCCGATTGCTCAACCGCGCCTATCGAGGCAACGATGCGCGCACGGGCTGGACCCATGAGGCCGACCTCATCGAAGGCGAGCAACGCACCGACACGGGCGAACTGGAGCACAAGATCCGCACGGCGAACGCAATGCTGCTGACCGCGCTTGCCGACGACGGCACAATCCATGGCTGCGTGTACCTCGAAAAGCAAGGCGCGGACCTGTACCTCGGCATGTTGTCGGTAGACCCTACCCTACAGGGCGCCGGCATCGGCAAGCAATTGCTGTACGCAGCCGAAGACCATGCCCGCAGCGTTGGCTGTACCGCTATCGTCATGACCGTCATTTCCGTGCGCACCGAGCTGCTTGCCTGGTACAAACGGCACGGCTATACCGAAACCGGCGCCGAAGAGCCCTTCCCGGATGATCCGCGCTTCGGCAGGCCGCGGCAGCCGCTGTTCTTCAAGTGGTTGAGAAAGGAGCTGAAGTAGAAAAAGGTTCGTAACCGAAAAACCTTCTTCCGCTTCAATACCTTTGCCTCCATGAACACAGCCCTCGAGAATCTTGATTTCTCCAAATACGCAGACGGCCTCATCCCGGCCGTGGTGCAGGACTACCAGACCCAGAAGGTGCTGATGCTTGGCTTCATGAACGCAGAGGCCCTGCAGCTGACGGAACAGACCGGGCTGGTGACTTTCTGGAGCCGCTCCAAAGACCGCCTCTGGACCAAAGGCGAGGAAAGCGGCACTCACCTCAAGCTGCGCCAGATCCTGGTGGACTGCGACCGCGACAGCCTGCTGATCAAGGCCGACCCCACCGGTCCCGTTTGCCACACAGGTGCGGACACCTGCTGGACCGAAAAGAACAGCCGCGCCGACTTCCTCTATTACCTTGAGCACATCATCGAGCTGCGCCGCAACGGTACCGACGAAAATTCGTATGTCCGGAAGCTTTGCTCGAAAGGCATCAACAAGATCGCGCAGAAGGTGGGCGAGGAAGCCGTGGAACTCGTGATCGAGGCGAAGGACGTTAACAGGGCGTTATTTTTGGGCGAGGCCGCCGACCTGCTTTTCCACTACCTGATCTTAATCCAAGCAAAGGATTGTACCTTGGCAGACGTTGTAGACGTCTTACAGAAACGACACCAACCTGAATGATGATAAAACGCATTTTTACCGTCCTGCTCCTGTTGCCATCGCTTGCCTGGTCGCAACAGGGCTTTCGCATCAAAGGCAACATACAGGGGCTGAAAGACAGCACCGTTGTTCGCCTCAACACCCAGAACAATGCGACGCTGGCTTCGGCCGTCAGCAGCAAAGGACAGTTTGAGCTCGTGGGCCAGCTGACCGAGCCCCAGCTGGTGCTGCTGAACATCGGGCAGAAAGACCCGCTGTACCTCTACGTAGAAAATTCCGCCATCACGCTCAGCGCGCCCGCGATGGAGGAAAAGACCAAGGTGAAGACCCCGGCTGCAAAGACGAAAAAGGTCCGTGTCGAACCCGACTACTCGAAACTGAAGGTGGACGGCTCGCAATCGCAGGTGGATTTTGTGCAGTTCCAGAATGCGTTCATGCCCCTGTTCAACCAGATCAACCAGTATGTAACGAAGGCAAACCAGACCGCAGACCCGGTGGAACGCGACCGGCTCGTGCGCTCCTTCGATTCGGTGAAGCGGATCGTTGATGGCCTGGTGGATTCCTATATCACCGCAAAGCCCCGCTCCTTTGTATCCCCGTTCGTGCTCGGCAATACGGCCCAGCTGCTCGACAACCCGGTCGTGCTCGACCAGCGCTTCCGCCGCCTCGACAGCAGCGTTCAGCATTCGGCCATCGGCAGGAACTTAAGCGCCTACATTGCCCAAAACCTGGTGGGCACCGTCGGCTCGGAAGCAATCGAATTTACCCAGGCCGACACAACGGGCAAGCCCGTGGCGCTGTCGTCGCTGCGCGGCAAATACGTGCTGCTCGATTTCTGGGCGTCGTGGTGCCGCCCCTGCCGCGCTGAAAATCCCAACGTGGTGCGGGCCTATCAAAAGTTCCAGAATAAGAACTTCACGATCCTCGGCGTGTCCCTCGACCAGAATAAGGACGCCTGGATCAATGCGATCCATAACGATGGGCTTACATGGACGCATGTGAGCGACCTGCAGCAGTGGAACAACGCCGTGGCCCGCCTGTATGGCGTGCAGGGCATTCCGCAGAACTTCCTGATCGACCCCAACGGCCGCATCGTGGGCAAAAACCTGCGCGGTGAGGAACTGGAGCGGAAGCTGTGTGAGCTGCTCGGTTGTAATTAGACCGGAACGAGTATTGTAGGAAAACGCGCATGAATCCTGCGCGTTTTTTTATGGCCCTGCTCCTGTGTGTGTCCCTTTCCGTGGGCGCCCAGACCGGCTACCGGCTCGATCGGCCCAAGGCCAGCTGGGATCTTCCCGCTTCCCTCGATGAAATTTCGGGTATCAGCTTTATCGACAATACGCACCTGTTGGCTATCGAGGACCTGACCCCGACTCTTTATGTGCTCAACCTGTCCGGAAAGCCGGTCATCGAGCGTCGCATTACGTTCCGAAAAAGCGGCACCTCCAAATTCGACGTGGAGGACGTCGCCCTCGTCAACGGCACGGCTTATGTGCTCTGGAGCCATGGCGACCTGTTTGCCATACACAACTGGCGCAACGCCCCGCAGACCGAAGAGCTCGACACACGGCTCAGTAAGAAAAACAATACCGAAGGCCTTTGCTTCGATTCGAGGACGGGGCATTTGCTTATTGCCTGCAAGAATGCTTCCGGCCTGGAAGATGCGAAGAAATCCACCCGTAGTATCTATGCCTTCGACCCGGCTCGCAAGCAATTGCTGCCCGACCCGGTGCTCGTGATCGATCACAAGGAATTGAAAAAGGCCATCGGCAGCAAAGCCGGCTTTTACCCTTCGGCCATAGCCGTGCACCCGCAGAGTGGTTTCTACTTCGTTCTTTCCACGCGCGACACCAAGGGCCTGGCAGTATTCGATCAAAGCGGGAAGCTGCGCGGGTTCCAGGTCATTGATCCGCGGCTGTTGCCACAACCCGAAGGCCTTTGCTTTGCCTCCGACGGCACCCTGTACATCAGCACAGAGGCGCGCAAAGGGCAACCTGCCCGGGTGCTGGCCTTTGCGCCGGCGCCCTGAGCTTAGCGAGGAGACGCCCACAAAGAGTCCTTGCGCGGTTTGGCTACTTTTTCGTTGATACTGGTCGCCTCGTTCCCGGCAGGCGTGGCGATCGGCGCGGAGGCCAAAGCGGGAAACGGTGCAGTGGTATGTTATTTGATCCCATAACGAAAACAATCATATGAACAGAACGGCCATTCAAAACCGCGTTGTAACCGCAACGGAAGAGCACGAGATCGGTAAAAACCAGTTCGTGGTGGCGCCGGGCGTGTGGCGCGTGAAAGATACATTTGTCAATTGCTTCATCTTGCAGAACACCGGGGGCACCAACAACTGGATCCTCGTGGATGCAGGCCTGAAGTCTTCCGCCGCCAAAATCAAGTCGCTGGCGGAAAACGTTTTTGGCGGCCGCAACAGCCGACCCTCGGCGATCGTGCTCACCCACGGGCATTTCGACCATGTAGGTTCGCTGCTGGAGCTGGCGCGCGAATGGGGCTGTCCCATTTATTGCCATAAGCTCGAAGGCCCCTACCTCACCGGCCGCTCGCAATACCCGCCGGCCGATCCGAGCGTGGGCGGTGGACTGATGTCGTACCTGTCGTTTACCTATCCGCGGGGGCCGATTAACGCCGAAGATCACCTGCAGTTTCTCGATGAGGACGGCACCGTGCCCGGTATGCCCGAATGGCGCTGGCTGCATACGCCCGGCCATGCACCGGGCCACGTGAGCCTGTACCGCGAGCACGACGGCGTGCTCGTGGCCGGCGATGCCGTGACGACAACGAACCAGAATTCTGCATTGTCGGTGATGACGCAGAAAAAAGAGCTGCAAGGCCCACCGCGCTATTTCACCATCGACTGGGGTGCAGCGGCCCGCTCGGTGCGGCTGCTGGCGCAGTTGCAGCCCCAGGTGATCGCCACCGGCCACGGCCAAAGCATGTACGGCGCCGAGGCCCGCAAGTCGCTCAATAAGCTCACCCGCCACTTCTGGGACCTG
This sequence comes from Flaviaesturariibacter aridisoli, assembly GCF_004343705.1. GTDB lineage: Bacteria > Bacteroidota > Bacteroidia > Chitinophagales > Chitinophagaceae > Flavisolibacter > Flavisolibacter aridisoli. The sequence continues at coordinate 48,918 of NZ_SKFH01000029.1, read as the reverse complement.
GCCATGCCCGAAGACGGCCGCTACGTGCATGAGCCGGCGCTGACCAATGAAACGGGCGTAACCTACGTGCCGCCGGCACGGGCGAACTATACCTTTATCGCCGCGGTCGGCGTAGCCGCCGCTGCCATCACGCTGGGCGTGCTGTTCCTGCGCCAACAGAGTAAGAAAAAACGCTGGTCGAAATATATCGAGAAGCAACTGAACGATTGGCAGGCGTCGTGAATCGTTGGTAGCGGATCCTGAGACAGAACGGGGCAGCTTTGCTGCCCCGTTTTATTGTACCTGTCGCTTGTAAATCTGTATCGTGTTCTCCAGCCCCAGGTACAACGCATCGGAAATAAGCGCGTGGCCGATGCTGACTTCATCCAACTGCGGGAGTGATTCTTTCAGGAAGCGCAGGTTTTTCCGGTCGAGGTCGTGCCCCGCGTTGATGCCCAGGCCCAGTTCGGCAGCGCGCCGGGCGGCAGCTACATAGGGCGCCACAGCCGCTTCGCGGTTCTGCGCATACTGGTGCGCGTAACCTTCGGTATATAATTCGATGCGGTCAGTGCCCGTCTTTGCGGCGCCTTCCACCATTGCTACTACCGGGTCGACGAAGATGGACACACGGATACCGGCTTTTTTGAACACGCCGATGATCTCCCGTAGGTATTCGCGGTGCTTCACCGTGTCCCATCCATGATCCGAGGTCAGCTGTCCGAGCTCGTCGGGCACCAGCGTCACCTGGTCGGGCTTCACTTCCAGCACCAGGTCTACGAACTTTTGCTCGCGCGAATTACCCTCGATGTTGAATTCGGTGGTTATGATCGGCTTGATGGCCCGCACGTCGGCATAGCGGATGTGGCGTTCATCGGGACGCGGATGCACGGTAACGCCGTCGGCGCCAAAGGCCTGCACGTCGATGGCGGCCTGCACCACGTCGGGGTTATTGCCCCCGCGGCTGTTGCGCAGCGTGGCGATCTTGTTGATGTTAACCGAGAGCTTGGTCATGGAGATGAATAATGAATAATGAGTAATAAGTTGAAGCTATCGTTTACAATTCTTTCCAGGTGTGATCGGCTAATAACTGCACGGCGGCCACGCTGCTTTTATACGGCATGCCCGCGCCCCATTCTTTAGGGGAAATGAGCGAGATGATGTGGCTGCCGTCCACCTTTTCGTACAGGTGATACACCTGGCCGATCTCGGGCTTGAAGGAGATCTTCGCGTTGTAGATCATCATCGAAAGCTCTTTGCGCTGGTGGATCTCCTGCGCCTGCAGGGCCAGCAATTCGATCTGCTTGCGGATCTGCTCCAACTGCATGTTGGTCTGCTCCTCCATTGCCGTCAGCGCCTTGTGCCGGATGACGCCTTCTTCGTTGGGCTTCACCAGCGCGCCGGCCACCGAAGCCGAGTAAGGCAGTACGCTCATCTGCCGGTGAAAGACCTCTACGTTCGTGTAGGGCGATCCGTCGCTGTTGAAACCCTGCACCGTCAGCTTCAGGTAGCCGTTGGGCTGTATCTCGTGCACGATGTGCAACAGTACCTGGCCGCCCCGGTAAAAATGTAGCTCGAAGCTGATGGAATCGGGAAAGGTCACCTGCGCTTCGTCGGCCAGGGTACGGTCGGGAAAGGGGTGCAGGTCGCCGTCGGCGATAGCGCGGTAGGATGCGGTGAACGCCTCGTTTTCGAGCGACACCCAGCTGTGCGTGATGAGGAGCTCGCGGGTGCCCTCAGGGCTTTCCACTTTGTAGATGCCGCTCCTGGGCCGGCTGCCCGACTCGTAGGTACCCTTTTCGGGAAAGAGCTGCCAGCTGCCCAGGAAATTATAGGCTTGAACCATAGCGCAAATTTAATGGTGCTTCGACTGCGCTCAGCAAGACAATTGGCTTTCCTGTCATCCTGAGCATAGCCGAAGGATGGGGTGATTGAAGAATGGGCTAATGAGCCTCCGCTATTTGCGCACGACGATGCCCTTCCGGGAAAGAAAGTCTTTAAGCGCTGGGATCTCGATTTCCTTGAAATGGAAAACACTGGCAGCCAGCGCGGCATCGGCATGGCCTTCGGTAAATGCATCGGCGAAATGCTGCATCGTGCCGCCGCCACCGGAAGCAATGATGGGAACGGGCAGTTCATCGGATAGGCGCCGGGTGATATCCAGCGCAAAGCCGGCCTTGGTGCCATCATGGTTCATCGAGGTGAGCAGGATCTCGCCGGCGCCCAGGCTCACGGCGCGCCGCGCCCAGTCGATGCACCGGGTATCGGTGCGGGTGCGACCGCCGTGGAGGTACACGTACCATTCGCCATCGTCTTCCTGGCGGGTGTCGATGGCCAGCACCACGCACTGTGAGCCTGCCATCCGCGCGATGTCCGCAATGAGCTGCGGATCGTTATACGCCGCGGTGTTGATCGACACCTTGTCGGCGCCCGACTGTAGTAATACGGCCACGTCGTCGGTGCTGCGCACGCCTCCACCAACGGTGAATGGAATATTGACGGCCCTGGCCACACGCAGCACGAGCTCCGCCAGCGTTTTCCGTTTTTCCACCGTCGCCGTGATGTCAAGGAACACCAATTCGTCCGCTCCCTGCCGGGCATACTCCGCCGCCAGCTCCACGGGGTCGCCGGCATCACGCAGGTTTACGAAGTGCGTTCCCTTTACGGTGCGTCCGTCTTTGATATCAAGACAGGGTATGATGCGTTTGGCGAGCATGGGAAATAGTTAATTAGTTATCTGGTTGATTCGTTAATTGGTTTTGGTCTACTGGTCTATTGGTAATTAGTACGCGGCGGAGATTTTGTAAATCGTATTTTCTATCTTATCCACTACTGAGCTAAAGGGTGTTTCAAAAAGGCATGCTTCCCACCTGCCATTCTATCTGTGTATATCCTACCAATCGTATAAAATCTGCGTTCTTTCTCTTCATCCGAATGCCTCTATTTGTGGAAAGCAGCCAGTTGCTTCAGCGTGATGCGCCCCTCGTAGATCGCCTTACCAATGATGGCGCCTTTACACCCTGCTTCCTGCAAGCGGTGCAGGTCGTCGAGGGAGGCCACACCGCCGGAGGCGATAAAGTGCAGCTCGGGGAATTTTGCCACGATGTTCTTGTAAAGCTCCAGCGCCGGACCCTGCAGGGCGCCGTCCTTCGACACATCGGTGCAGAATGCCTGCCGGATGCCGCGGTCGATGTACTGCTGCAGGAAGTCGTAGATCCAGATATCGGTCTTTTCCAGCCATCCGCTTACGGTGATCTTTTCATCACGCACATCAGCGCCGAGCAGGAAGGCTTCCGGACCGTAGCGCTCCAGCCATAGCAGGAATTCACTTTCATCCTTCACCGCCACGCTGCCTACGGTGGCCAGCCTGGCGCCGCTTTCAAACACGATGCGCACGTCGCGCTCCGACTTGATGCCGCCACCGAAATCGATCACGAGGCCTGTTTTGCCGGCGAGTGTTTCCAGCACTTTCCAGTTGCGCACGGCGCCGGCTTTGGCGCCATCGAGGTCCACGAGGTGCAGGCGCTGCAGGCCGGCATCTTCGAATTGCCGCGCCACTTCCAGCGGATGCTCGTTGTATACGGTTTTCTGGTTGTAATCGCCGTGCGTCAGCCGCACGCATTTTCCGTCGATGATGTCTATGGCAGGGATCAGTTGCATCAGAGGTCTAAAAAGTTTTGAAGAATGCGGTCGCCGGTGGCGGCGCTTTTCTCTGTGTGAAATTGCACGCCGTAAAAATTGCCTTTCTGCACGGCGGCGGCATAGTCCAGGATGTAGTGGCAGCGGGCGATGGTGTAGGCACTGTCTTCCGCATAGTAGCTGTGCACGTTGTATACATAGCTCTCCTCGGGCAGTCCCTTAAAAAGCGGCGAGCGCAGGTCGTGGATGGTGTTCCAGCCTACCTGCGGCACCTTCTCGCCGGGCGCGCCGGCCGGGAAGCGGCGAACGTTTACGGGGATGATGCCCAGCGCTTCCGTATCGGCCTCTTCAGAATGGGTGCAGAGCAGCTGCATGCCCACGCAGATGCCAAGCACCGGTTGCTGCAACTCGCGCAACACGCCGTCGAGGCCATTGGCGCGCAGGCTGGCCATGGCAGTGCTGGCCTCCCCCACGCCGGGAAAGATCACTTTATCGGCGCGGCGCAGCGCTTCCGCATCGTCGGTAACGGTGGCCGGCGCACCAAGCCGCTCCAGCGCATTCAGCACGGATTGGATATTGCCGGCGTTGTATTTGATTATTGCGAGATTCATGTTAATTTGCTCAAAGTTATTACTCGTTTGCGGCCGCCTGCGCCAAGGCTTCGTCGGCCGGAGAAAGTAGCTCACCTGGTAGCCCCGCCGCTGGCGGGGTCCCAAGCTGTAGGTACTTAAAAAAATAAGCGGAAGTAGCTCACCTGGTAGAGCGACAGCTTCCCAAGCTGTAGGTAGCGGGTTCGAGTCCCGTCTTCCGCTCGAAAGGAACCTACAAGGTTCCTTTTTTATTTCCAGCTCACCTGGCAGCCCCGCCGCTGGAGGTGTCCCAGGCTGAGAGGGATTACTTGATTATTAGCGTACATGACTACTAGTTTACCTGAGGGGAACAATACCTCTATCCTCATGTACTCATGTATTCGAATAATCAAGTACTCGAATTCACGCCTCTCCCCAGCACTCCTTCCAAAAATCGCTTCGTCCCCTCCTCCACCGAACCCGCCCCGGCAAGTGCGCGGATATAAGCGCTGCCGATAATGGCCCCGTTGGCATGGCGGCAGGCGCTGTTGAACGTGTCGCGGTCGTGGATGCCGAAGCCCACGAGCACGGGGTTGCTGAGCCGCAGTTGCTGCAGGCGCTCGAGGTAGCGCTCCACCGCCGGGAAATCTTTTGCCGAACCGGTGACCGAAGAGGAAGACACGGCGTACAGGAAGCCGCTGCTGGCCGCATCGAGCTTCCGCACGCGGGCCTCGGGTGTTTCCGGGGTCACGAGGAAGATGAAGTCCAGCCCGTGCTTTTTGACCACGTCGCGGTACTCGCGCTCAAAGGCGTGCAGCGGTATGTCGGGAATGATCAGCCCGTCCACCCCGCAGGCGGCCGCGCGGGCGCAAAAGGCCTCGAAGCCGTATTGCAGCAGCGGGTTGAGGTAGCCCATCAGCACTACCGGCACCGACAGCTCCGCGCGGACGCCTTCGAGTTGCCGGAAAAGCGTTTCGATGCTCATGCCGTTGGCCAGGGCCCGCGCGCTGCTGGCCTGGATCACCGGACCGTCGGCCAGCGGGTCGCTGTAGGGCATGCCCAGCTCGATGATGTCGGCCCCGTTTTCCTGCAGGGCGCGCAGCACAGGCACGGTGCTTTCCAATTCGGGATAGCCGGCCGTGCAATAGACGTTCAGGATGCGGTTTTGCTTCTGCTCAAATAGGTCTTTCAGCCTGGACATAGTCATTTAAATTCGTTTCCAATTACTTACATATCATAACAGCCGGCTATTCGAAGCCGTTTACGGGCATTAATGCCCTGCGCACGATCGATAAGGCCTCGTAAATGGTCATTAAGGCCCTGTAAATTGACATTAAGGCGGTGTAAATTGCCATTAAGGCAGCGTTGATGAACGACAATCGATCTGAAACGGGCATTTTGCCCTTGTCCATGGTCGTTAAAGAGCTGCGCGTCAACACCCGGACCTTGCGCGCCATCGTTTAAGGCTTGCTTTTGGTCGTAAATCGCTTGCGCGTCATCGTTAAACCGCCGCGTGGCAACCTGTATTTCAAACAAACTATCCTTTGACCGATGCTTCCATTGCTTCCATGTAGGTAGCCAGGTCCTTGTCGCCGCGGCCGCTGAGGCATACGACGACGCAATGGCTTTCGGTCAAACCCAGCTTCGGAAGAACCGCGAACGCGTGCCCGGTTTCCAGCGCCGGGATGATGCCTTCGAGGCGCGCCACTTCGAAGGATGCCTGCAACGCTTCTTCGTCGGTAGCGCTCAGGAACTGCCCGCGGCCACTCTGGAACAGGTGGGCGTGCAGCGGGCCGATGCCCGGATAATCCAGGCCGGCGGAAATGCTGTGCGGCTCCACCACCTGCCCGTCTTCGGTCTGCATCACGAGGCTGCGGCTTCCGTGCAGGATGCCTTCGCGGCCCAGCTGCGTGGTGGCGGCGCTTTTGCCGCTGCGCACCCCGTGACCGGCCGCTTCCACGGCCACCAGCGCAACCGCCGGCTCGCCGATAAAATGGTAAAACGCACCCGCGGCATTGGAGCCGCCGCCCACGCAGGCCACCACGTGCGTGGGCAGCTCCGAGCCGCTGTGTTCTTTCAGCTGTACCCGCATCTCTTCGCTGATCACGCTCTGGAAACGCGCCACGAGGTCGGGGTACGGATGCGGCCCCACTACGCTGCCGATGATATAATGCGTGTCGGTGGGATGATTGATCCAGTCGCGGATCGCTTCATTAGTGGCATCCTTGAGTGTTTTGGAGCCGCTGGTAGCGGGCACAACGGTTGCGCCGAGCATCCGCATCCGGGCTACGTTGGGGGCCTGGCGGGCAATGTCTTTTTCCCCCATATACACGATACATTCCAGCCCGGTGAGCGCACACACCGTGGCCGTGGCCACGCCGTGCTGCCCCGCGCCGGTCTCGGCAATGATGCGCTTTTTGCCGAGCCGCTGCGCCAGCAGGATCTGTCCCACCGTGTTGTTGATCTTGTGGGCGCCGGTGTGGCAAAGGTCTTCGCGCTTCAGGTATACCTGCGTGCCCAGCTTCGCGCTGAGCCGCGCTGCGTAAAAGAGCGGCGTGGGTCGTCCCACATAATCGCGCAGCAGCGCGCCGAGCTCTTTGCGGAACGATTCGTCTTCCAGTATTTCTACGTACCGGCTGCGCAACTCCTCCACGTTCGGAAAAAGCATTTCGGGCACATAAGCGCCGCCGAAGCGGCCATAGTAACCGTGCTCGTCGGGAAAAGGAGAACAAAGCGGGTTCAGTTCGGTGTTCATGGTGGTGGTTTTAGGAGACGCACATAGTGCGTCTTAAAGGGAGACGCACATAGTGCGTCTTTACAGGGAGACGCACATGGTGCGTCTGTACGGGCGTCAGGTTTCCTGGACACGCCCGGGTTCGTTGGCGTTGAGGTCGCTGAGAAACTGCTGCACCAGCTTCATGTCTTTGGTGCCCGGCGCCGTTTCGAAACGACTGTTGATATCGATCCCGTAATGGAAGGGATGGTAAAATTCCCGGATGCGGTTCGGGTCTTCGGGACCAATACCGCCGCTGAGGAAAAAGAGCTTGTCCACGAGCGCCGTCTCCAGAATATTCCAGTCGAAGCCGGTTCCGCTGCCGCCCCAGCCTGCCGAGGCAGTATCGAACAGGTAGTAGTTGCATAGCTTCTGGTAGGGCTTCACAAGCGTGTCGATATCGGTATCAGCCGAAATCTGGAAGGCCTTGATGATGTTGACGCGCTCCTGCAGTCCGTGGCAGAACTCCGGCGTTTCGTTGCCGTGGAGCTGCACGGCCGTCAGGTCGAGCTCCTCGGTCAGTCGGAGCACGTTGTCGTAGGTTTCGTTGACGAACACGCCGATCTTCGGCACCTGGAGGTCCCGGATCCGGGTGCGCTCCCGCTCTACCAGCGGCAAAGCCGAGCGCTTCGACCCGGGATAGAGCACGAGCCCCACGTAATCGACGCCCATTTCGTAGGCTTCCTGCATCTGGTCGGTGGAGGTCAGACCGCAAACTTTCAGTTTCATAAGGTTTCTTTTTTGAGAGCGCCGGCAAAGGCGGCAAATGCACCGGCCGGGTCGGGGTCCTTCATAAACCGTTCCCCGATCAGAAAGGCTTCGAAGCCCCGCTCGCGGAGGTACCGTACGTCTTCGGGCGTCTGGATGCCGCTTTCGGCTACCTTGATCTTTCCCGCGGGTATACCCTGCGCCAGGCGCACGGAATGGTCGAGATCCACGCTGAAGTCGGCCAGGTTGCGGTTGTTCACACCCACCATCGTCACGTCGTGACAGATATGACCCAGCTCCGACTCCCGGTGCAGTTCGAGCAACACTTCCAAACCGAGCTCGCGGGCTTCTGCTGCCAGCTCCTGCACTTGCTGCGGGCTCAGCACCGCGGCGATGAGCAGCACCACGTCGGCGCCCCAGGCACGGGCTTCAGTGAGCTGGTAGCGGTCGATAATGAAGTCTTTACGCAGCAGCGGCGCTTCCACGAGGGCCCGCGTGTCGGCCAGGTCCTGCAGCGACCCGCCGAAGAAGGGGCCGTCGGTGAGCACCGAGATGCCGGCCGCCCCGTATTCGTCGTAGGCTTTGACCACGAGGCCCGGCGTAGCCAGCTCGTGCACGAAGGCGCCCTTGGATGGCGACCTCCGCTTGAACTCGGCGATTAGCCCGGTACTCCCGGGCAATTCGATCGCGTAAGCCATGGAGCGGCGCCTGGCTTCGTACAGCGGCTGCTCGCGCAGCTCGGTGGGTGTTGCGGTGAACTTTCGTTCGGCTACTTCGTCGCGTTTGCGGGCGATGATCTGTTCCAATATGCTCATTGCAGGCGGATTAACTGGGTCAAAACCTGTCGGGCGCGGCCGCTTTCCAGGCTTTCCACGGCGGCGCCATAGGCATCGTCGTAGCTGGAATATCCACCGCGTCCATGCAAAGAGAGGGCCGCATTGGCCAGCACCACCGCGTTTTGCGCCCAGGTGCCTTCGCCGTCGAGGATTTTCCGGAAAATGCGGGCCGCTTCGGCAACGGTAGCGCCCCCGCTGATGTCGGCCGGCTGCACCGTGCGCTTGCCCAGCTCGAAAGCGGACAGCACCTGCTCCCCGGCCTGGGTGATGACCTTCGTATCGTTGGTAAGCGATACTTCATCGTAGCCATCCAGGCCGTGGATGAGCGTGAACGGCGTGTCTTGTTGCTGCAGCAGGTAGGTATAGATCCGCAACAGCTCGGGACTGTAAACGCCGATAAGTTGATACGCCGGCTGCGCCGGGTTGACCAGCGGGCCGAGCATGTTGAAGAACGTGCGGAAGCCGAGGTGGCGCCGGATGCCGGCTACGGCCTTCAGCGCCGGGTGAAAGAGCGGGGCGTGGAGGAAGGTGAAGCCGGTGGTCGCCAGCTCGCGCTCAAGCTGCTGCGGATCGTTCCGGAAGCGGTAGCCCAGCGACTCCATCACGTTGGAAGCGCCGCTGATGGACGAGGCGCCGTAGTTGCCGTGCTTGGCCACCTTTACCCCCGCACCGGCCACCACGAGGCAGGCGAGCGTGGAGATGTTGAAGGTGTTCTTGCCGTCGCCGCCGGTGCCCACGATGTCGATCGGGGCGTAGGCCGACAGGTTCACCGGCAGGGCCAGCGAAAGCAGCCCGTCGCGGAAGCCCTGCAGCTCGTCGATGGTGATGGTGCGCATCAGGAACACCGTGATGAACGCGGCCAGCTCGGCCTCGTTGTAGCGCCCCTCGGCAATGCCCAGCATCACCTCGCGGGCCTCGGTGCGCGGCAGGGTCTTGTGTTCGAAGAGGTATTGAAGGATCTTTTTCATCGTAAGCCGTGAGCCGTGAACCATGAGCAGGTTCGCGGCAACTTTTATTGGGTTAACCAGTTTTTGATGATCGTACTTCCGTTGGGTGTGAGCACACTTTCGGGATGAAATTGCACACCCTGCACATCGTACTTCCTGTGCTGCATCGCCATAATGTAGCCCTCCTCATCGATTGCAGTCACTTGCAGGTCAGCAGGCAGCCGCTCCTGGTCTACTACCCAGCTGTGATATCGTCCCACCTCGAACACGTCGGGCAGGTCGTTGAAAAGACTCATACCGCTCCCAGCTGACGGCTCACGGCTCACGACCTGCGCCGGTGTTGCCACCCCGTGAAACACCGAGGCCAGGTTCACGATCCTGCCGCCGAAGGCTTCACCGATGGCCTGGTGGCCGAGGCAAACGCCAAGGATCGATTTGCTGGCGGCATATTCGCGCACCAGGGGCAGCAGCAGGCCGGCTTCGGACGGGATGCCCGGCCCGGGTGAGAGAATGATCTTGTCGAATTCCGCGACCTTTTCGAGCGGGATGCGGTCGTTGCGGTGCACTTCGAGCGGGGCATCGGTGAGGGTGCGCACGAGGTGCACGAGGTTGTACGTAAAAGAATCGTAGTTATCGAAGACGAGTATTTTCATGGGTCAGGAATTGGGGTTGATGGTTTCGGCCAGCTCCAGGGCGGTGCGGAGGGCGTTGAGTTTGTTGGCCACTTCCTGGCGCTCGCTGTCGGGATCGGAAGCGGCGACCACGCCGGCGCCGGCCTGGTAGTACAAGGTATTACCTCGGCTGAGGAAGGTGCGGATCATGATGGCGTGGTTGCAGGAGCCGTCGAAACCCACGAAGCCGATGGCGCCGCCGTAGTAGCTGCGGGGCGTGGGCTCCAGCCCGTCGATCAGTTGCAGGGCGCGGTATTTCGGAGCGCCGCTGAGCGTTCCGGCGGGAAAGGTCCTGAACAAGACTTCGAAAGGGTTAGCACCAGCCTCCACCTGGCCACTCACTTCACTCACGAGGTGGATCACGTGCGAATAATACTGTACCTGGCGGTAGCGCGTTACTTCCACGTGGCTGCATACTGTGCTGAGATCGTTGCGGGCGAGGTCCACGAGCATCACGTGCTCGGCATTTTCTTTCGGGTCCTGCAGCAGCGCTTCGGCGCGCCGGGCGTCTTCGGCATCATTGCCACTGCGGCGGAAGGTGCCGGCGATGGGATGCATTACGGCACGTCCCTTTTGCAGCACCAGCTGTGCCTCGGGGGAAGAGCCCATCAGCCGGTAATCCCCGTAGTCGAAAAAGAACAGGTAGGGCGACGGATTAATGTGTCGCAGGGCCCGGTATACGTTGAACTCATCTCCGCGGAAGGCCTGCGCAAAGCGGCGGCTCAGCACGATCTGGAACACATCCCCGCGGTGGCAGTGGCCGATGCCGGCACGAACGAGGGTGCGGTAGGCTTCGTCGTCCATATTGCTCGCCTCCCCCGCTTTCCGCGCAAAGGGAAACACGGGCACGTCTTTGCTGAAGAGCAGCGACTCCAGCACGGCGCGTTCGCTGGGAATGCCGGCCACTTCGTTTTCGCAGAGCAGCAGCTCGTCGCGGTGATGGTTGATGGCGATGACGTATTGGTAGAGGCGGTACCGGGCCGGCGGAATCCAGGCGGGGTCGTCGGTTCCTTTTTTGAAAGATATCTGCTCGAAGAGCTGTACGGCATCGAAGGTGAAGTAGCCGTAGAGTCCTTGCGCAAAGCGGGCAGCTGCATCGTCGGCCACAGGGTCGAAGCGGTCCAGGAAGCGGCCCAGCACATCCGGCAGGCGCTCCTGCCCGCTCAGGGGCACGCGCTCCGGGTCGCCGCCGGGCACCTTCAGCTCGGCCTGGCGGGCATCCAGCACTTCGATGCCGGCGATGGCATTGATGCCGATAAAGGACCAGCTGTTTTCCGCAGCGTGGCTGTCGGTGCTCTCCAGCAGGATGGTGTCGCGGAAGCGGTCGCGCAGGCGCAGGTAGATGCCCACCGACGTGTGAACGTCGGCGAGGCTGCGGGTGACCTTGGTGTGGATCCGGATCTTCTTCATGGTTTGAGACAATAAAAAAGCCCCGACAATGCGGGGCTCTGAATAATATGGTTACCAACACGGCAAACGGCTACAGAACCCCCGAAGAGTTTGTATGCCACCACCAGCTGTTGTTGATTACGGTTTTCATCAGGCACAAATATGGGACGGGTACGGCATTTGCCCAAAAAAATATTTGGTAAAAAAACAGAACACTATGATCATCCAGCATAAGCAAGACGGACAGCGCGGCCTTTTCTTTCTTCCCGACGGTGAGGAGGTGTTGGCCGAAATGACCTACATCCGCCATGATCCGACGACCATCATTATCGACCACACCGAAGTGGACGAAGACTTTCGCGGGCAGAATGTCGGGTATCAACTCGTGGAAGCTGCGGTGGAATATGCGCGGCAGCACCAACTGAAGATCGTGCCGGTCTGCATGTTCGCCGCGGCGGTGTTCCAGAAGAAGGCGGATTATCAGGATGTGCTGAAAGAGGAGCAGCTGTAAGCAGTTTATTGTTTGCAGTTTGCGGTTTGTAGTTCGAAAATGCGACGCCGGGCTACGATAGCCGACAACAGGGTATAGCCGTAGGCCGACCACAAACGACAAACAACAAACGTTCTCTCCCTTTCTTTGCACAAACTTTTCCTGAATGAACGTCTTCAAATTCGGTGGAGCCTCTGTGTCCACGCCCGAGCGGGTGCGCAACGTGGGTGCCATTCTGGGCCGCTATCCAACGGACACACTGCTGGTGGTGATCTCGGCCATGGGCAAGACCACCAACGCGCTTGAAAAAGTGACCGAGGCCTTCTTCGCCGGCAATAAGGACGAGGCCCTGCAACTGTTTGAAGGTATAAAGGACGAACACCGCAGTATGGCGATTGCATTGGGACAGGAAGACACGACCTACCTCAACGACTTCTTTACCGAAGTGGAGTGGCTGCTGCACGACAAGCCCGTACGCGACTACGACTATTACTACGACCAGGTAGTTTGCGTCGGCGAGCTGTTGTCTACCGCTATTGTCAGCCGCTACCTGAACGACAACGGTGTCGGCAACCAATGGCTCGATGTGCGCGACATACTCCGCACCGACGACAACTTCCGCGACGCGCAGATTGACTGGAACTACACCGGCCAGAAAGTGCAGGAGCTCGTATTGCCCGCGCTGCAGCAAAATCGAATTGTACTCACCCAGGGCTTTATTGGCTCTACCGACGGCAACGAGAGCACCACGCTCGGCCGCGAAGGTTCGGATTACACCGCCGCTGTTTTTGCCAACCTGCTCGGCGCCGAGGGTCAGACGATCTGGAAAGACGTGCAGGGCGTGATGAATGCCGACCCGAAGCAATACGAGCATGCTCAATGGATCCGGGAGCTGAATTACCGCGAGGTGATCGAGATGGCCTACTACGGTGCGCAGGTGATTCATCCCAAGACCATTAAGCCGCTGCAGAATAAGAGCATCCCGCTCTACGTCAAATCTTTTATCGACCCCGCGGGCGAAGGCACCATCATTCACAACAGTCCCATCCGCGAGCTGCCGCCCATCATCGTTTACAAGCGCCAGCAGGTGCTCGTGGAACTGGCCACGAAAGACTTCTCTTTCGTCGGCGAAGGCGGCACGGCCGAAGTGTACCGCATTTTCGAAGAGCTGAAGTTTCGGCCCAACCTCACCCAGAATGGTGCGGTGAGCTTCCTCTGCGTCATCGACGAACACCCAGAAAAGGTGGAAGCGCTTGCCCATCGCGCCGCACAGACTTTCGACGTACAGCTCACGCGCGGCCTCACGCTGCTGACGATCCGCCATTACAACGACGGGCTCATCGGCGAGCTTTGCGGCGACAGCAGCATCATCCTCAAACAACAAACGCCCGAAACGATCCAGGTGCTCCTGAGCAGCTCGCAGGCGTTGTAAGCAGGCGGTTGTGAACAGACCAAACAAAAAGCCCGGATCCTTTTCGATCCGGGCTTTTCATTCGCTTTCCATGGAGAGCGGCTGGTGCCGGGTTATTGGCCCGGAGGCTCGATGGCGAAGCCCTGCACGATCTTTTTCGCTACCGCATGGCCGTCGAGCAGAGCGGGTTTCCAATAGGGCATCTTCTCCAGCAGGGTGATGATCTCCTCGTTGAATTCAGCGTTCACCCCCTTCGTTACCCGGAAATTGACCGCGGCGCCGTCGGCATCCACGATGAACTCGACTTGCACATAGGCTTTCTTCTGCCCTGCCGGCAATCCATCGGACAATACGAAACCTACTTTTTTCAGGTAGTCCAGAAATACATTATTTCCGCCCGGGAACTGCGGCCATTCGTGCACGGCATCGGCCAGTGCCGTGATGTTGCGGGTGCGGCGGGGCGGGTGAATCTTTTTCACCGGCGGCGGGGGCACTGTTTTCTTCGACAGCGAGCTGTAAATGTATTCGCCCTTGTCGTTGGTCATGATCACCGGCAGCTGGTGCGTGGCTTCGAAGTGGTCGTAGACCTTTTCGAGGTTATCGGCAAAACGCTTGAGTTCGGCGTCTGTCTTTGTCAGCGAGGCGAGGTACTCGGCACTTTTCCGGTTGTTGTAGCGAATCGGGTAGATGTGCACCGGGATGTATTCCTGGCCGGCATCGCGGGCGAAGGAGGCGAGCACATAGAGTTCTTCGATATAGGTGTCGGTCACCGGGATACAGCCCACGGTCACGCAGGAGCCGTGAATGTAAATATCCCCCCCGGGCTGCAGCGAATCGCTGAGCACACGGTCGGACGCATTCGGGTAATTGAGGCCGAGCGACAGGTAATAGTTGCTGTTGGGATTGAATTCGTTGATGTAGTAAAAGCCTTCGGGTACCTGGTAATCGCCCTGCATCCGCTTCGGCCCGAGCGAGCCGGCAAGGGCGCAGACGCGGTAGGTCTTGAAGAGCTTGAACGCATCCTTGCGATCGTTCTTCACCCACACTTCCAGTTGGCTGTCGTATTTAAAGGAGCGGATATAGACGTATTTCGCCGGCCAGGCAAGGCCCTTGGCGTTGAATTGCTTCTGGAGCGTGTCGAGCTTGTTCTTGAGCGCTTGCGCGGGGCGGGCAAAGCCTTTCTGGTAGTTGATGAACGAGAAGCTTTCGGCGCGAACGGCCGGCAGCACATCGCCCTGGGCCTGCGCCAGCAGCGCGCCCATCACGGCGGTCAGGATCAGGAATAGTTTACGCATGCGGTACCTAGGCTCGATGAGGAAGCAAGTTCCCATTTCAAATGCAAAGAAAAGTCCAAAATCTTCGCGGCCGCAAAGATGCTAACTTTGCGTCAGTAAATACAAACGATCATGTCGATTGCTACCGCGCCTCAGGCAGCCGCCGCTGCCACAACGGATTTCCTGCCCCTGCAGGGTACGGACTATGTGGAATTTTACGTGGGCAATGCCAAGCAGGCCGCCCACTACTACATGAGCGCCTTCGGCTTCCAGGCCGTGGCTTATGCCGGTCCCGAAACGGGTGTGAAAGACCGCGCCTCCTACGTGGTGCGCCAACACAAGCTCACCTTCGTTCTCACCACGCCCATCCGTGCCAACAATGTTATCGCCGACCACGTGTACAAGCACGGCGACGGCGTTAAATACCTGGCCCTCCGGGTGGACGATGCCACCGCCGCCTGGCAAGAAACCACGAAGCGGGGCGGCAGAAGCTACCTCGAGCCCCAGCGCCTGCAGGACGAGCATGGCGAGGTAGTACTGAGCGGCATTCATACCTACGGCGATACGGTGCATTTATTTGTAGAGCGCCGCAACTATAACGGTGCTTTTATGCCGGGCTTTCGCCCCTGGAGCAACCCGCACTTCGCCCCCACCGACACCGGCCTCCTTTACGTGGATCACTGCGTGGGCAACGTGGGTTGGAACCAGATGAACCCCTGGGTTAAATTCTATGAGGAAGTCATGGGCTTCAAGAACATTCTCTCCTTTGACGACGAAGACATCTCCACCGAATATTCGGCGCTCATGAGCAAGGTGATGAGCAGCGGCAATGGCTTTGTAAAATTCCCGATCAACGAGCCAGCGGAAGGCAAGAAGAAGTCGCAGGTGGAAGAATACCTCGAGTTCTTCGACGGCGAAGGCGTGCAGCACGTGGCCCTGGCCACGGCCGACATTGTGACCACCGTGCGCGACCTCATGAGCCGCGGCGTGGAATTCCTCAAAGTGCCCAGCTCCTACTACGACGACCTGATCGACCGCGTGGGCCACATCGATGAAGACCTCGAACCCCTCAAAGAGCTCGGCATCCTGGTGGACCGCGACAACGAAGGCTACCTGCTGCAACTGTTCAGCAAGCCGGTGCAGGACCGTCCCACGCTTTTCTTCGAGATCATCCAGCGCAAAGGTGCCAAGAGCTTCGGCAAGGGCAACTTCAAGGCGCTCTTCGAAGCGATCGAGCGCGAGCAGGAAGCCCGCGGCAATCTCTAGGATTACCGAACCAGCAACAAGGAACTTTGAATATCGAAGGCACAAAGGCCGCGCTCCGCGCGGCCTTTGTCACGCTAAGCGAAGCGAGGAGTCATTGAATTACGCTGTTAGGACTGGTCGAATAAGGCGGACGATTGCTGTTTTTAAGGAACACCGCAATGGTGGAGATCGTTTTCGGTCGTTGGCACGGACACTTCGCTTCGCTCAGTGTGACTACGTGACCGCCCGGCGGTCCTTTTTGCTCAAAGGCCAAACGGGTAGGTATCGGGGATCTTGTTCGCCGCATCATGGGTATGCAGCGGATGCAGCGCTTCGGTGCGGTCGATGAAAATGAACGCATCGTAGCGTTCGGCCATCACAGTGGGCACGTAGTTGCCATAGCGCTCACGGTCGGGATCGTACACAACGCCGATGGCGCGGTGCTGCACCGACTGGTCGTACAGCGCCCGGATGTCTTCCGTGTTGAAAAGGAGGTAGCGCGACTGCGTGCTTTCCCGGTGCAGCCAGTGTTCGATGGAGCCTTCACGTGCCTCGGGCACGGGCATCACTTCGTGCGGCGCGCCCCACTCCTCTCCTGCCACCACGCTGCCTTCATAGCAACCGAAGCCGCACAGGTAGACGCGGTTCAAGCCGTATTCCTCGCGCGCCAGCTGCCCGATGTTGATCATCCCGGCCTGGCGCATGCTCGTGGCGCGGGCATCGCCGATATGGGTGTTGTGCTCCCACACAATGCCCTTCGCTTCGGGCCCGTGGAAGTCCATCAGCCGGCGGAGCGTTTCCATCATATGCCGGTCGCGCACGTTCCAGCTTTCGTTGTCAAAACTCATCATGCTCCGATAGTAGCTTTCGGCATTGACGGCAATGAGCGCATTCTGCTCGGCGCTGAAGGCCGCCTCTGCGTCCTCGCTGTATTGCAGTGCCTTTTCGCGCACTTCGCGCAGTAGTTCCAGCACGCGGTCGCGGCAACTGTGCTTCGTCAGGGAAGCACGCGCATAGGCGTGCTCGTTGTCTTCATAAGGCTGGAAGCAACCCAACGCGCCGCGGATCGCCTTCGCCAGCGCCGGGTCCTCGCCTTCCAGGTACTCCTGCAGGATGCGCATCGAATCCCAGAGGCTATACACGTCGAGCCCATAAAACCCCACCCGCTGCTCCATGGGCCGGTGGCTGTTCCAGTCGCGGAGCCATTCGGCAAGGGCCGCCACCTCCCAGTTGGCCCACATCCAGGTCGGCCAGCGGTCGAAACTGCGGAGCACGGCGTGAATGCTGTCGCCGGCATCCGGGTAGCCTTTCACATAGCGGTTGATCTTGTAGCAATCGGGCCAGTCGCCCTCGACGGCGATAAAGCGAAAACCCTTCTCTTCAATAAGCCGCTTCGACAGGGCCGTGCGCCAGGTATAGTATTCATGGGTGCCGTGACTGGCCTCGCCGAGCATCACTACAGGGCGGTCGTCGGCATCGGCCAGCAGGGCGTTGAAGTCCTTGGAGGTGTTCAAGGGGTGCATGTTGAACAATGCCGCAAAATCCAGACCTATCCCTGAACCCCGTCGCCGCGTATCTTCGCTCCATGCAGAAAGTGGGCATTCTCGGCGGCGGACAACTCGGCCGCATGTTGTTGCAGGCAGCCGCAAACTATCCCGTAGAAACCTTTGTACTCGAATCCGACCCGGATTGTCCATCGGCACACCTTTGTCACCACTTCCGGCAGGGCGATATCCGCAATTTCGACGATGTATACGCCTTCGGCCTGGGCCTCGACGCCATCACCATCGAGATGGAGAACGTCAATATCGAAGCACTCGAGCGGCTGGAAGCGGAAGGCGTTCGCGTCATCCCGAAGCCTTCAGTGCTGCGCATCATCAAGAATAAGATCCGGCAAAAGCAGTTCTATGCTGAGCACGGCATCCCGACCGCCGCATTCGTCATCACGGAAAACCGGGCGGCGCTGGAGGCACAGCACGCCTTTCTGCCGGCGGTGCATAAGATCGGCGAAGGCGGCTACGACGGCAAGGGCGTGCAGCTGCTCCACGAAAAGAAGGACCTCCCACTTGGCTTCGACGCTCCGGGCGTATTGGAAAAAATGGTAAAGATCCGCAAGGAGATTGCCCAGCTGGTGGCCGTCGACAGCCAGGGCAAGACCGCCCTTTACCCGCCCGTGGAAATGGTGTTCAACCCCGACCTCAACCTGCTCGATTATCAATTGTCGCCGGCCGACATTCCTACCGAAGTGCTCTGGAAGATCGAAGCGATCTCCCTGTCGCTGGTGCGCCACCTGGCCTCGCCCGGGCTCTTCGCCGTGGAGCTGCTGGTAGACGACCACAACGAGGTGCTGGTAAACGAAACGGCACCGCGGGTGCACAACAGCGGCCACCACAGCATCGAGGGGCACTACAGCTCGCAGTTCGACATGCTGTGGCGCATCCTCCTGGGCTATCCCCTGGGCAACACCAAGGCGATCCTGCCTTCGGTAATGATCAACCTGATCGGCGCCGACGGGCACAGCGGTCCCGCCGTGTACGAAGGGCTGGAAGAAGTGCTGAAGATCGACAACGCCTTTGTGCACCTGTATGGAAAAAGCGAAACGCGCCCGGGCCGGAAAATGGGCCACGTGACGGTGCTGAGCGATGAAAAACAGGACCTCATCCACAAAGCCAACAAGGTGCGTCAAACTTTACGCGTCGTCAGCCGTTAAAGCTCCCGGTGGCCGTTAATTAAGGTTAAACGGCGTCCTCAGGCCGGTGTTCCAACGTAGATTGCAGCCTGAATTACTTTAGCCTTACGCATAAACCATTGATCCCCTTGAAAAAACAGTCGCTGTTCCTGCCCCTGGCCGCCTTCCTGCTGCTGGGCGCCTGCAGTTCGGAACGCAAAAAAGACGCCTCGGCCCAGCAAAAAGCCGGTGCCCGTCCCCCCGCCCGCGTGGACGCCTTCCTGGTAGAAACCCGGACGGTCAGTGAAAACATCGAGGTGCCCGGCACCCTTGTAGCCGGTGAATCTACCGAGATCCATCCCGAAGTGACCGGCCGTATCGTTCACCTCAATATCCGTGAAGGCGCGATCGTGCAGCAGGGCGCCCTCATTGCCAAGCTCGACGACGCCGACCTGTTGGCCCAGCGCCGCAAGCTGCAGGTGCAGCTCCAGCAGGCCCAGACCACCGTCAACCGCTACGCGGCCCTCGAAAAGATCGGCGGCATCAGCAAGCAGGACCTCGATGTGGCCCGCCTGCAGATCTCCAACGCCCAGGCCGACCTGGCCGTGCTCAGCACCAACATCCGCAAAACCGAGATCCGGGCACCCTTTACCGGCAAACTGGGCCTCAAGATGGTCAGCCCCGGCGCTTTCGTAACGCAGCAGTCGGTACTCACCACGATACAAAAGACCACCGGTATGCGCGTGGACTTCAACCTCCCCGAGCAATACATCAGCCGGGTGAAAGCGGGCTCTTTCGTACAGTTTCATACGGAGAACAGCGAGCGCAGCTACGCCGCCCAGGTGATCGCCACCGAATCGGGCATCACCGGCGCCACCCGCACGCTCACGATGCGCGCCGCAGTGCGCGGCGTGGAAGCCGGCCTCGTACCGGGATCCTTTGCCCGCATCCGGATCGCCTTCGAGCCGAACCCCAACGCCCTGATGATCCCCACGCAGGCGATCGTGCCCCAGGCCCGTGGCAAGAAAGTATACCTCATCGACAGCAACAAGGTGCGCTTTGTAGACGTCAGCACCGGCATCCGCGACTCCAGCTTCGTAGAGATCACCTCCGGGCTCAAACCCGGCGATACGGTGGCCATAACCGGCATCCTCGGGCTGAAGCCGAATGCAAAGGCCTTTGTGCGAAAAGTGGTCAACCGGCCGGAAAAAAAAGGTTCTTGAGGTTCTGAACGTTTTCAGGGTTTTTGTGGTCGGAATACAACCTTCAAAACCTTAAGAACCCTAAGAACTTTAAAAACCTTCGACAACACCCAACCCTTAAACGGATACCATGAACATCAGTGAACTGTCGCTACGGCGTCCCGTGCTGGCCATCGTGCTCAACATCATCATCGTGGTGTTCGGCATCATCGGCTTCCAGTCGCTGGGCGTGCGCGACTACCCCGCCATCGATCCGCCCAACATTAACGTGCGCACCTCCTACGGCGGCGCCAACCCCGATATCATCGAAACGCAGATCACCGAGCCGCTCGAGAAGGCCATCAACGGAATCGCGGGCATCAAGAACATCACCTCTTCGTCCAATGCGGGCTCCTCCAATATCAACGTGGAATTCGAGCTGGGCATCGACCTTGAAGCAGCTGCCAACGACGTGCGCGACAAAGTGTCGCAGGCCACCCGCCAGCTGCCCGCCGACCTCGACGCGCCTCCGGTAGTGAGCAAGGCCGACGCCTCCTCCGACCCGATCATCTCCATGACGGTGCAGAGCAATACCCGCAACCAGCTGGAGATCTCCGAGTGGGCCAACAACGTGTTGGTGGAGCGCCTGCAAACGATCCCCGGCGTATCCGCCATCCAGATCTGGGGCGAAAAGCGCTACGCGATGCGCATCTGGCTGAAGCCCGACCGCCTTGCCTCGTACGGCCTCACGCCCACCGACGTCTCGCAGGCCCTGTCGCGCGAGAACGTGGAGCTGCCTTCGGGTAAGATCTCGGGCAATGCCACAGAGCTCACGGTGCGCACTTTCGGACGCCTCAACACAGAAGAGGATTTCAACAATGTAGTGGTGAAAAGCGATTCCAATTCGGTGGTGCGCCTCGCCGACGTGGCCGAAGCGCAGCTGGGCCCGGAGAACGAAGAATCGCAGCTGCGCGAGAGCGGCATCCCGATGATCGCCCTGGCCATCATCCCCCAGCCCGGCTCCAACTACGTGGCAATCTCAAACGAATTCTACAAACGCTACGACCAGCTGAAGGCCGACATGCCGGCCGATATCACGCTCAACATCGCCCTCGACCAGACGAAGTTTATCAAGCGCTCCATATCCGAGGTGGAAGAAACGCTGCTCATCTCGCTGGGCCTCGTGATCCTCATTATCTACTTCTTCTTCCGCAGCTGGGCCATCGCCTTCCGCCCGCTGATCGACATACCCGTATCGCTCATCGGCGCCTTCTTTATCATGTACGTCTGCGGCTTTACCATCAACGTGCTGACGCTGCTCGGCATCGTGCTGGCCACGGGCCTCGTGGTGGATGACGGCATCGTGGTGACGGAAAACATTTTTAAGAAGATGGAGCAGGGTATGGACAAGTGGCGTGCGGCACTGGAGGGCTCCAAGGAGATCTACTTCGCGGTGATCTCCACCTCCATCACGCTCGCGTTTGTGTTTCTCCCGATCATCTTCATCCAAGGTTTTGTGGGCCGTCTCTTCCGGGAGTTCGGCATCGTAGTGGCGGGCGCCGTGCTGATATCCGCGTTCGTATCGCTGACGCTGACACCCGTGCTCAACGTCAAGCTGACCCGTGCCGACACGCTCCACAACCACGGCTGGTTTTACCGTAAAACGGAACCTTTCTTCCAGTGGATGGAGCGCAGCTACGGCCGCGCCGTACGCGGTTTTATCCGCGTGCGCTTTGTGGCCTGGTTCATCGTAGCAGCCGCCGCGGGTATCGCGGTCTGGCTCTGGATGACCCTTCCCTCCGAGCTGGCGCCGATGGAAGACCGCAGCCAGTTTCGCCTCCAGGTGTCCGCCCCCGAAGGCACCTCGTACGATTACATGGACCGCTATATCAACCGTCTCAGCGACTTCATGCTCGACTCCGTTCCGGAAAAGAACACGATCCTGTCGCTGACGGCTCCCGGCTTCGCCAGCGGCGCCACCAACTCGGGCTTCGTGCGCGTGGCGCTGGTAGACCCGACCGATCGCTCGCGTTCGCAGAAGGAGATCGTGGCGATGGTGAATAAAAATCTCGGCAAATTCAATGAAGGCCGCGTGGTGGCCATCGAAGAGCAAACCATTGCCGTGAACCGCCGCGGCGGACAGCCGGTGCAGTTCGTGGTCCAGAACAACGACTTCGACAAGCTGGCGCAGGTTCTCCCGCGTTTCCTGGAGGAAGCCAATAAAAGCACGGTCCTGCAGCAGGTGGACGCCGACCTGAAGTTCAATAAACCGGAGCTCCGCATCACCGTAGACCGACTCAAGGCGAATGAATTAGGGGTAAGCGTGGAAGACGTATCGCGCACCCTGCAGCTCGCGCTTTCCAACCAGCGCCTCGGTTATTTCACGATGCGCGGCAAGCAATACCAGGTGATGGGCCAGGTGGAGCGCGCCGACCGCGACGATCCCAGCGACCTGCGCAACCTGTTTGTCCGGAGCAAAAGCGGCCAGATGGTCTCGCTCGACAACCTGGTAAGCATCGAAGAAGCCACCACACCTTCGACCATCTACCACTTCAACCGTTTTAAGTCGGCCACCATTTCGGCGGGACTGGCACCGGGGCAAACCCTTGGCGACGGCATCAAGGAAATGCAGCGCATCGCCGGCCACCTGCTCGACCCGACGTTCCAGACGGCACTGAGCGGCACTTCGCGCGACTACGTGGAAAGCTCCGGCGGTATCGGCTTTGCGCTGCTGCTGGCCGTGGGCCTCATCTTCCTCATCCTTGCGGCGCAGTTCGAGAGCTTCATCGACCCGCTCACGATCATGACCACGATCCCGCTGGCCGGCGCCGGCGCCCTGTTGTCGTTGTGGATCTTCGGGCAAACGATCAACATCTTCTCGCAGATCGGCATCATCATGCTCATTGGCCTGGTGGTGAAGAACGGTATCCTGATCGTCGAATTCGCCAACCAAAGCCGCCTGGCAGGTATGAACAAACTGGAAGCGGCCATCCACGCCGCCCAGCAGCGCCTGCGCCCGATCCTGATGACGAGCCTGGCCATGGCGCTGGGCGCATTGCCCATCGCCCTGTCGCTGGGCGCCGCCGCCACGAGCCGCATCCCGCTGGGCATCGTGATCGTAGGCGGCATCATGATCTCCCTCATCTTCACCCTCTTCGTGGTGCCTGCGATTTATACCTTCCTTTCCAGCGAGAAAAAGCGCAACACCCTCGACCTGATGGACGAAGAAGCGCAAAAGAAAGCGACGACTCAAACCGTGCATTGATGACTATGAAGAAACTGATTGTAGCCCTTTTCCTGTGCAGCGGCGGCGCGGCCTTCGGCCAGGAGCACCCTTTGACCCTCGAAGAGGCCATCGCCATCGCCCTGCAGAACAACTACGACATCCAGCTGTCACGGAACGACTCCACCGTGGCCGCCATCAACCAGTCGTACGTCAAATATTCCTTCCTGCCCACGGTCAACGCCCAGGGCAGCCTCATCGTAAACAACGCGCGGCAGCTGCAGGAGCTTAAAAACGGGCAAACACGCGGCGGCAAGGTGCAGCAGACTACGCTCAATACCTCCGTCAACCTGAACTGGACGCTGTTCGACGGCTTCCGCATGTTCATTGCCCACGACCGGGTGAATGAATTGCTGCGCGTGGGCGAGTTGCAGATCCGCAACCAGGTGGTCAGCACCGTGGCCGACGTGATGCGCAATTACTATGGCATCGTGCGCCAGCAGGAACAGATCAAGGCGCTCCAGGAAAGCATCGCACTGGCCAGCGACCGCCTGCGCATTTCCCAGTACAAATTCGACATCGGCACCGGCGTAAAGCCCGACGTGCTGCAGGCGCAGATCGACGTCAATGCCCAGCGCAGCAACCTGCTGGCGCAGCAGGGCCAGCTCGACGTGTACCGCGCGCAGCTCGGTTACCTGTTCAACAACGGCCAGCCGGCGCCCGTGCAGGTGGCCGATACGGTGATCACGTTCAACGAAAACATCCTCCTCGATTCCGCCCGCAGCGGGCTCGACCAGGTGAACCCGCGCCTGCAGCTGGGCCGTGCCAACATCCGCCTCGCGGAGCTCACGCTTCGCGATGCCCGCGCCAGCCGCTGGCCCACGGTTTCCTTCACGTCAGCCTATAACTTCAACCGCGCCAAAAGCGGCTCGGTGGTCAACGAAATCACCCAGCCGGTGCTGAACCGCAACTCCGGGCTCAACTACGGACTGACCGCCACCATTCCCCTGTTCAACGGCTTTTCCGTACGCCGCAACATCCAGCTGGCACAGGCCGAGATGGACTACCAACAGCTTACCTACCAGCGCGACCTGTCGAACATACAGGCCGGTATCAGCGCCGCCTACGTTACCTATGACGCCGCGCGCCGCACCCTGAAGCTCGAAGAGCAGAACATGGCCCTCGTGCGCGAAAACCTCGGCATCGTGCGCGAGCGCTACCGTCTTGGTGTGACCAACTTCATTGAGCTGCGCACGGCAGAGCAAAACCTTTCCGACGCGCAATTCCGCATCATCCAGGCCCGCTACAACACGAAGCTGTCGGAGATCCAACTGATGCAGCTGCGTGGAGACATTGTCCGGTAGAACAAGTTTGTAGTTCGAAGTGTGTGGTTTGTAGTTCTTTCGATCGATCTTGCAGGAAGTTTAGGCACCAGTCAACCTGATCGAATATGAACACCCAACCACCAACTACAAACCACCAGCAACAAACGGCCCTCGTTGGCATCATCATGGGTTCCGACTCCGACCTGCCGGTAATGCAGGCAGCGGCGGACATCCTGCAGCAATTCGGGATCGACTTTGAGCTGACGGTCGTATCGGCGCACCGGACGCCACAGCGCATGTTTCAATATGCGCAGGGTGCGCGTGGGCGCGGATTGAAGGTGATCATCGCAGGGGCCGGTGGCGCCGCGCACCTGCCCGGGATGGTGGCCTCCCTCACGCCGCTCCCGGTGATCGGCGTGCCGATCAAATCTTCCAATTCAATCGACGGGTGGGACTCGGTGCTCTCCATTCTGCAAATGCCCAACGGGGTGCCTGTGGCCACGGTGGCGCTCAACGCGGCCAAGAATGCCGGCATACTTGCCGCGCAGCTGATCGGCGCCTTCGATGAAACGGTCGGAAACAGGATGGCCGAGTACAAGCTGCAGCTCGAAGCGGAGGTAAATCAGAAGGTGGCTACCCTGCAAGGCCGCTGGCCGAATGGCTTCGATACAGCACGGTAAAGCGCTGCTCCAGCGCACCCGAATGTTCCAATAAAGCCTCGATGAATGCGGGCCCTTCCTGCGCGTACCAGGAGCTTACATTCTCCACGCGTTCCTGCAAGCCGTTTTTCGGAAACAGCTGCTCCTTCAGCTTGTGCAGTTGCCGCGCGGTGGCATCTTCCTTTTTGCGCGCGGCCCGTTGCATTTTCTTCTCCAGCGCCTCGAGCTGGTTCAGCGCGCGCGCCTGCAGGGCAGCCACATGGCGCCCGAGCGTGACGTCGATCTGTACCGCTCCGCCCGCCAGCTTTTCATAAAGCTGCCGGAGCTCCGACACTTCGCCATTCAGCTCCGGCTTGCGCCCCTGGAGCTTGAGGTGGCGATTCATAAGATCCAGCTCCGATTGAAACAAGGATTCCGTATCAAGTTGCAGCGACGCGGCCAGTTCCTGCTGCCGCTCGTCGAGGAGCAGGAAGGAATTGCGCAGCACCAGTGCCGGGAAAGGAACCGCGTAATGGGCAAAGAGCTCTTTCAGCTGCAGCCAGTAAGCGAGCTCGCCGCCGCCGCCGATAAAGGCCACGTTTGGCAGGATCGTTTCCTGGTAGAGCCCGCGCAGGATCACGTTCGGGCTGAAGCGTTCAGGATGGCTTTCGAGCTCGGCAAGCATTTCCGTTGCGGAAAACCGGATGTCGGTGCCGACAACAAAGAACTCGTCGCCACGCTGTTCAATGCGGGCACGGATATCGTCTTTCAGGTAAAACAGGTTGATCTCACGCGGATGCGCCTGCACGTTGTAATGTGCCTGCAGGCGCTCCGAAGTGGCGGCTACGATGCCCGCGGCTTCCTGCCGGAACAGGTCGGCCTCGAACACAGGCTTCATCAGCGCCTTGAGCGATGGATCGTCGGCAATCAGCACTACGAGGCCGTAGCGTCCGAACAGTTCGTGCACCCATGCAAACGTAGCGTCCTGGATGCTGCGTCCTTCGGTATAGCAGCGGCGCAACAGCGCCATCAGCTCCGCTCCTTTCGGGGCCACAGCGAGCTGCCCTTCGAGCTCCGTGAGCAACGACAGCAACTGCTTGTCAATCCGCATGCGGCCTACGGCGCCGGTTTGCTGTGTATTCCACACATAGCGTTTGCCCTGCACCGTGAAATGATTGAGCTCGGCCAGGTCGGCGTCTTCGGAGCCCATATAGAATACCGGCACAAAGCGATGACCGGGAAGGTCTTTTTCCAGCTGCGTAGCGAGCCGGATGGCGTGCAGGATCTTGTACACGAAGTACAGGGGCCCGCTGAGCAGGTTGGGCTGGTGCGCCGTGGTCACGGTAAACGTGCGCTCGTCGAGCAGGGCTTCGATGTTGGCCGACACGGCCTCTTTGGAAAACGTTGATGCATACTGGCGGCGCAGGGCTTCCACGAGTACCGCGCGATGCCCGGGTGCCGCCTTGCGCGCTTCCAGGGCGGCTTTCAGCCCCTCCACGTCCGGACGGTGCGTGTAAAAAGGCGCCAGGGTTTCGGCGCCGGCAAGGTAATCCGTCACGATGCGGGAAAACTGGTTTGTAGCGGCGTAAGCAACCGTATCGGCAGTAAACATGGCCCAAAAGTAAACAGGAACAGGAGAGAGAAAGAAAGCAGATCTGATATGATTCTTAAGATTAACGCAGCCTTCGACTTCGCTCAAGCCACAAACCTCATGGTGAGCTACTCGAGCCAAGCGTGCGTCCGCAAAATCATAAGAAACCATAACCACCTGCGGCTCCCGCTTGCCGGTCCGAAGCCTGCCCCGCTGTAAGCGGTTTTCTTTTTCTAAACCGCATCTCGGGTCTGCACGCCGTTCACGGTGCGCCACAGGCCCAGCGGGTTGGCGGACTGCAGCTCTCGTGGCAGCAAAGCCTCTTCCCAGTTCTGGTAGCACAGTGGCCGCGCAAAGCGGCGGATACCATCGGCACCCACGGCGGTAAAGCGGCTGTCGGTTGTGGCGGGATAGGGCCCGCCATGCATCATGGCCGGCACTACTTCCACACCCGTCGGCACTCCGTTGCGCACCAGCCGGCCGCAGCGCTCATGCAACAGCGGCAAGAGCCCGGCGCAGGCAGCCAGTTCGTTTTCCGTGGCGATGATGGTGGTCGTGAGTTGCCCTTTGAGGCTACGTGCCACTTCCAGCAACTGCGCCTCGTCGCGGCAGCGCACCAGCAGCGAATAGGGACCGAACACTTCTTCCTGCAACAGCGGGTTGGCCAGGAAGTCGTCGCCCGACACGGTAGCCAGCGTCGGGATGCTTTCGTTGCGCCCGACGGGGCAGGAAAGCGTGCCGGCTACTTTCACACCTTGTACATCGAGGGCGCCAGCGCGCTTGTGCTGAAAGGCTTTGGCGATGCCGGGGTGGAGCATTTCCGCCGGCGGCACCACGGCCAGTTCGTGAACCATGGCCTTTTGCAGGGCGCTGAGCGACTCCCCTTCGATCCCGATCAGCAGACCCGGGTTGGTGCACATCTGGCCCACCGACGCGGTGAACGACGCCACCAGCTGCTTCGCGAGCGCTTCGGTATTTTCCGCCACGTAGCCGGGCAGTAGAAATACGGGGTTGACCGAGCCCATTTCCGCGAACACGGGGATGGGCTCCGGACGGGCGTTGGCGAGGTCGAACAGGGCACGACCGCCCGCCAGCGAGCCGGTAAAACCCACAGCGCGGGTGAGCGGGTGCTGCACGAGCGCCTGCCCTTCGGCAAGGTCGCCCGCCACGTGCTGGAATACCGCTTCGGGCAGGCCCTGCATGCGGGCGGCGCGGACCACCGCTTCGGCCACGAGCCGCGAGGTGGCCGCATGTGCCGGGTGGGCCTTTACGATCACGGGGCAGCCCGCCGCCAGCGCGCAGGCCGTGTCGCCACCGGCAGTACTGTAAGCGAAAGGAAAGTTCGAAGCGCCAAAGACCACAACCGGACCCAGGGGCACGAGCATCTTGCGCAGGTCGTTCTGGCGGGCATGCTGTTTCCAGCTTGCGGTTTCCGGTTTCCGATCGTCGGTTTCGGGTTGCTGGTTTCCGGATTCCGGCTTCACATTTTTGGCGTTGGTCTTTGTCGTTTCTGAACTGGAAACCGGAGACCGGAAACCGGCACCTCTTCCTGGTGTATCGATGCGGATATCCAGCCAGGCACCTTCCTTACAGGCCTGGCCGTAGGAATACAATTGCCACTGCGTCCGCTGCAGCTCGGTACGCAGGCGCTCCGGCGCCAGGTGCGTTTCGCGGGCGGCCGTCTCGATTATGGCATCCGCAGCGCGCTCCAGCTCTCCGGCGATGCCTTCCAGAAAGGCGGCGCGGTCGGCGAGGCTGCGCTCACGGTAGGCTCCGAAGGCCGCAAAAGAAGCTTCGAGCACGGCATTGATATCAGTCGCGGGTTGGCCGTTGTTCATGGCGGGGATTTGTGCAAAGATGCTGCCGGAACAGGCCTGCCCCGCTTTGCGTACCTTGCGCCCATGAAAGGAGCCCGAACCCTCTTCTTTTTCCTGCTTTGCGCCGCCTACGCCATCGCGCTGTACTTCCTCGTCCGCTACGCCACCAACACGCCCGAGGACAGTCCTGATGCCCTCGGCTATACGATGCGCAACCTGATCGGCGGCACCCTGCTGGCCACCTATCTCTTCTTTATCCTGCAGCACTTCGTAACCGGCAAGGTAGCCACCGAATACCTGGTCATCATGCCCCCGATGATCCTCATCGCGGCCTTTCTTATCGGGGCCGTGCTGCGGCTTTTCGGCGTGTATCTTTCCGGGAACCCCTTTGCGCAGGCTGGGATCCTTTCGGCTATCTTTAGCCTGGCCGTGGCGCTGCGCATGTGGCGGCACTACTGGATGCTCCGGCCGAAAACCAACCCGCATGACCTTCCTTCGTAACGCCATCCTGCTCCTGCTGCTGCTTTACGCGGCGAATACCCGCGCGCAATCCTCCATCAGCAACGACTCCCTCAACCGCGTCATCGACCAGGTGATGGCGGGTGAGCACCCGGAAGGCTGGGAAAACGTGGTCACCGAAGGTAGCGACACCATTCCGACACCCGAAGGAACCGGCGTCGGGACCGTGATCGCTGTAAGCCAAAAGGAAGAGCCCCGCGATGCGGACGGCTTTACGCCCGGTGAAAAGCGCTACAACGACCGCATGTGGCTGCTCGCCCGCATCGTCATCTTTGGCGGCGCGGCCGGGTTCTGCCTCTGGGCCGCCGTTTATAAAAAACGCTACCGCGAGATGCATACCCGCAACGGCGTGTACTACGGCATCGGCAGCAAGTACTACCACGATCACTACGAGCAAGATCATTACACCGGCAGCGAGTGGGGACCTACCGCCGCCGAAGATCCCTGGTGCGCCGGGGCGCAGCAAGAGCGCATCATCGAATACCGGCAGCAACAGCGACGGACCCGCCGGCCCCGGCAAGGCGGGGGCGCATCAGCCCGCTGGTAGGCCATCCGCAGCAATCAGCGAATACAATAAGCAGCACGGCCTGCGCTTCAGGAATGGCCGGAATGAATTATCTTTTCCATCTAAACTGCATGTAATGAGAAAACAGCTGCTCCTGCTGGCGCTACTCGGCGCCTCTTGTGCCGTCGGCGCCCAAACCACGGCCACCGTTACTACAAGCGATACTTCCTACACCCTCGATGAAGCTGCAACGAAACAGATCCTGGCGCAGCTGAAGATCGACACCGCCCGGTTTCTCAATGAATCCGCTGCCGGGGCCTGCACCTGCGTCGACTCGGTAGCGAAGCTGGGCAAGCAAAAGCAGGAACTGCTCAATGCGATCCACTCCTGCCTCGCACAGGCCTCGATCGGCTACCAGGGCGCCATGAAGGTGTACCATTCGATGGAGCAGCCGGGCAAAGAGATCATCGTCAGCACCGACCCCAACGATCCCGGCTTCCGCACCTATTATTACATCGTCGAGAACAGGACGCGCAACGAATGCGCTTCGCTCAAAAGACTGCTGGTGACGAATGACGATGTGACCAGTGAAAGCTCCTATTCCAACAACAAGAAATCCCGCGAGGCTTATACGAAGGGAACGGGCTTCATGGAGGCGCAGAATTACCCGGAGGCCATCAAGTGGCTGGAAAAAGCCGTCCAGACCGACCCAGAGTTTGCCTTCGCCTGGGACAACCTGGGTCTTTGCTACCGCCGCAGCAATAAGCTGGAGAAAGCGGTCAACGCCTACCGCACCTCGATCAAGGTAGATTCGATGGGCCGCACGCCACTGATGAATCTCCCGGTTGCCCTCGGCCTCCTGGGCCGCGCCGATGAAGCCGTCGCCGCCTACCAGCTCCTGCTCTCCCGCTATCCCGGCGACCCGGAAGCCTACTACGGCATCGGGCAGATCCTGCTCACCATCAAGAAAGACTATCCCGCCGCGCTCGACAACCTGTGCCAGGCCTACCTGCTGTACATCAAGATGAAGTCGCCCTACCGGAGCGATGCCGAAAGCCTCATCAGCCAGGCCTACCGGTCGATGAAAAGCGCCGGGCAGGAAGCCGAATTCGACAGGATCCTGGCGCGCTACCAGCTGACGCCGGACAAGTAGCAACCGAACGGCGATTGGGCGTACCTTGTTGCTGCACCCAAATGACACGTATGCTTACCCGCCTGCTCCTGCTGCTCCTGCTCCTGCTCGGCTTACCCGCTGCCCTTCACGCCCAATCGCCCTTCGACAGTACGATCTATGGCCGCAATCCGAAAGCCGGCCACTATGCCGACATCCGGGGCCTGCGCATGTATTATGAAACCTACGGCACCGGCGCTCCCTTGCTGATCATACATGGCAACGGCGGATCGATCAACAACTTCCTGTGCCAGATTCCCTATTTCGAAAAGCACTACCGGGTGATCCTGGCCGACAGCCGCGCACAGGGCAAAACAGCCGACCCGGGCGACTCGCTCAGCTACGAAATGATGGCCGACGACCTCGCCGCGCTGCTCGACAAGCTCCAGCTCGACTCCTGTTACGTCATAGGCTGGAGCGATGGCGGCATCAATGGATTACTGCTTGCCCTGCGTCACCCGGAAAAAGTAAAGAAGCTGGCCATCACCGGCGCAAACCTGCAGCCCGACAGCAGCGCCGTTGACCCCTGGGTATGGCGCTGGGCCCAACAGTACCAGGAAGGACTGCGCATGCAGAAAGAATCACCCGAAGTGCGCACCGGCCGCAAGCTGGCACGCCTGCTGGCGGAAGAACCCCGGATCGATCCGGCCGCCCTTGCAGGCGTCCGCTGCCCGACGCTGGTGATCGGCGGCGACCACGACGTGATCCGCACCGAACACACGCTGCTGATCGCCCGGTCCATCCCCCGCGCCTACCTCTGGATCCTACCCGCCTCGGGGCATTCCACCCCGGTTGTTTACCACGACCTGTTCAACGAGGTCGTTGACGGGTTCTTCCGGAAGCCCTGGCGTGCCATTGAACGGGAACAACGCTTCCAATAAGCCAACCTCAGCGCTTGCCCGGCGTCTGGCGGCGCGTTATATTTAGTTGGACAAACCCTTTACCATGAGCAACGAACAAAAGCCCGGAAACGGCACCGGCAACGGCGATGGTTATTCGCAGCCATCCAACCTCACCACCCGCCAGGGCCACCCGGTATCCGACAACCAGAACACCCGTACCATCGGGCCCCGCGGACCAATGACGCTGGAGAACTACCACCTGCTGGAAAAGATCTCGCACTTCGACCGCGAACGCATCCCCGAACGCGTGGTGCACGCCCGCGGCGCCGGCGCCCACGGCTACTTCGAGGCGTACGGCACAGTCGGCAACGATCCGGTAGCTAAGTATACCCGGGCGAAACTGTTCCAGGAAAAAGGCAAGCGCACACCCGTATTTGTACGGTTCTCCACCGTCATCCACGGGGGCCATTCGCCCGAAACGCTCCGCGACCCGCGTGGCTTCGCCGTGAAGTTTTATACCGAAGACGGCAACTGGGACCTCGTAGGCAACAACCTCAAGATCTTCTTTATCCGCGACGCGATGAAGTTCCCCGACGTGGTACACGCCTTCAAGCCCGACCCGGTATTCAACCAGCAGGACGGCGAGCGCATCTTCGACTTCATTTCCAACACACCCGAGGCGATGCACATGATCACCTTCCTCTTCTCACCCTGGGGCATCCCGGCCTCCTACCGCCAGATGCAGGGCTCTGGGGTGAATACCTACAAGTGGGTGAACGCCGATGGCGACGCCGTTCTCATCAAATACCACTGGGAGCCGAAGCAGGGCATAAAGAATCTCACACAGGAGGAAGCGCAGGCCATCCAGGCCAAGAGCTTCAACCACGCCACGCAGGACCTCTACCGGGCCATAGAGCGCGGCGAATTTCCCGAGTGGGAGCTCTGCGTGCAGATCATGAGCGACGACGATCATCCCGAGCTCGACTTCGACCCGCTCGACGCCACCAAGATCTGGCCCGTGGACCAGTTTCCCTTCCTGCCCGTGGGCCGCATGGTGCTCGACCGCAACCCGGTGAACTATTTCGCAGAGGTGGAACAGGCCGCTTTCGGTACAGGCGTACTCGTGGACGGCCTCGACTTCTCCGACGACAAGCTGCTCCAGGGACGCACCTTTTCGTACAGCGACACCCAGCGTTACCGCGTGGGCACCAACTACCTGCAGCTGCCCATCAACGCGCCGCGGGTGAAAGTGGCCACCAACCAGCGCGACGGGCAGATGGCCTATCGCCAGGATATCGTGGAGGGCAGCAACCCGCACGTGAACTACGAGCCTTCCTCGCAGAACACGCTGACCGAGGCGAAGCGCGCCGGCAAGGAGCACACCCCCCATTACAACGCCCACCTCGTGCGGCAAAAGATCCAGAAGCAGAACAACTTCGGGCAGGCCGGCGAGCGCTACCGCGCCTTCGAAGACTGGGAGCGCGACGAGCTGGTCAAAAACCTGGTGACCACGCTCGCGCCCTGCAAGCAGATCATCCAGGACCGCATGGTGGAACTCCTCTCCCAGTGCGACGCCGACTACGGGCGCCGCGTGTCGGAAGGGCTGCAGCAGGCCCGCAATCCGCAGAAAGGCCCGATCGGCGTGGTCGGTGCCGAAGACGCCCTGGAGCAGGCCCAGCAGGCCAGCCAGCAAGCGAAGCCTTATTGATCCAAACATCGGATATTTGAATCCCGGCAGCAGCGCCGGGATTTTTTATGGCGCGTATCCAATCCCAGACAATCCTCTTCCGCAAACCCGTAGAAGTACTGGAAGTATGGCGCAGCACGCGGCTGTACCGAAAGAACGAAGTGCCGCTGAGCGAGCGGCGCGGGGAGGTGGAGTGGACACCCTTCGAATCGCCGTTCGGCACCGCGGCGCCGGGGGGACTGGTCATCGGCACCGAGGTGTCCGCCGCTATCGACCCGCAAACCACCCGGCTGCTCCTGCTCGTATCCGACCACCCTTCCACCAACCAGCGTACCTTCTACCCCGCCGGCTTTGAAGCCCATACCGGCGCGCGCTCCTTCAAGCTCGACGTCTTCCGTGCCGACCTGCCGGACGAATGGACCGTGCTGCTGATCCCGCCGACCTACGTGAAGCCGAAGCGAACGGCCTTTTCGTTGTGCAAGCTTCGCCCCGGCGAGCCGGTAGAAATACGGCTCAACGGCAAAGCCGATGGGCACCACGAGCGGATGTACCTCGAATGGAGCTACCTTTTCCGCCGCAGC
The DNA here is from genome assembly GCF_004343705.1 of Flaviaesturariibacter aridisoli. Classification (GTDB taxonomy): domain Bacteria; phylum Bacteroidota; class Bacteroidia; order Chitinophagales; family Chitinophagaceae; genus Flavisolibacter; species Flavisolibacter aridisoli. The sequence goes on along the minus strand of NZ_SKFH01000029.1, from coordinate 15,242 downwards.
GCACCGTTTACACAGGCGACCGTTGCCGCCGGCCCCTTTGCCGTTGACCCCGGCGGCGATCACCGGGTGGTGGACCTCCGCAAGCTCCTGTGGTAACAGGGCCCGTTGCTGCCCGTTGCGGGTTAACTTTGGCTTGCCTTTCGCTGCTCAGTACCCACGTAACCCGATGCCATGCCCCGAATAACCCCAATCCTGTTTCTCCTCCTGCTCGCAGCAGCCCCGCGCGCGGGCGCGCAGCAGCTTGCCGCCACCGGCAAGGCCGCCCAGGAGTCGCGCGCCGCCCTGAAGCGAACGCTGCGCACCCTCGACAGCGCCGGTGTCTTTGCAAGGGCGCAACAACGAACCCTGAAGCTGCTGGCACCGGCGCACCGCGCCTGGTTTCTCGTTCGCCCCGGCCTGCGCGTGCTCGAATCGGCCGCCGGCCCCCTGTTTGGCCACGCCGGTGATGCCGCCTTCGTGGTCTACGACGGCAAGGAGGAGCGCCTCGGCTACCTGCTCTACTCCGGCGCCGACCGCCGCTACGGCTGGCTGTACAACGACTTCCCGGTATTTAATGCGCTCACGGCCGCCCACTGCCGCTACTCCGCCGCCGAAAGCATCGACGACCGGTTGTCGGGCGAACTGGCCTACCTGAAAGAATCGCTGCTCAAAGAGCCCGCCGGGCTCGGCGAATACGACTTCCTCCAGGTGGGGCCGTTCCGAAAAAATGAAAACCTGCTGCCCCGCGAAGGCTGCTTCTCCCTTTATCCCGACGGGCGGAATTTCATCAGCAAGCCGGTGCTGGCGCTGGCCACCGGCCTCGTGTACAACGACTGGGAATGCCTGGCCTGGGACGCTTCCAAAAAGCGCTTCGTCCTTTTTTACGGGCAGGCTTTTGCCGATTGACGCTACTTTCACCGCATGACCTCCGTGCAACGCGGCATCCTCTGTGCGCTGGCAGCCGTGCTGCTCTGGTCGGGCAACTTCATCATCGCCCGGGCGCTGCATGCGTCGGTACCGCCGGTAGCGCTGGCCTTCTGGCGCTGGCTGCTGGCCACCCTCCTGCTGCTCCCGGTGGCCCTGGGCCCGCTGTGGCGCGAGCGGGCGGCGCTGCGGGGCCGCGCCCTCCACGTGCTCGGAACGGCGCTCACGGGCATCACGCTCTTCAACACCTTCATTTACATCGCGGGGCACGAAGTGCCGGCCATCCACCTGGCCCTTATCGGCACTACGGCGGCGCCCCTCTTCGTGCTGCTGCTCTCGGCGCTGATCCTCCGCGAGCGGCCGGCGCCCCGCCTTTGGGCGGGGGCGGCGCTTTGCCTGGCGGGCCTGCTCGTGCTGATCACGCAGGGCCAGCTCCGCACACTCGCCGCCTTGCAGCTTAGCCGCGGCGACGCCTGGATCCTCGCAGCCGGATTTTCGTTCGCGCTGTATACGTTGCAGGTGCGCCGCCGGCCACAGGGCCTTTCCGCGCGTGCCTACCTGCTGCTGCTGTTTGCTACCGGTACGCTGCTGTTGCTGCCCGCCTATCTCTGGGAATACCAAAAGACGGGTCCGTTTGCGCTCACGCCGGTAACCGCCGGCTCCATTGCCTACCTCGCGCTGTGCGCGTCCGTGCTGGCCTTCCTGCTCTGGAACGAATCCATCCGGCGCGTCGGGCCCGCGCGTACGGCGCTGTTCGGCAACGGCATCCCGGTACTCAGCGCGCTGGAAGCGGTATGGCTGCTGGGCGAGCGGATCACGCCGCCAACGGCCGTGGCCTTTGCCCTGATCGGGACCGGGTTGCTGTGGGCCAACCGGCCGGCCAAAACCACCTGAACCCCTAACCCGCTAAACCCGCCCACCGTATTTCTACCCTGCCAATCTCCGTATTTCCTCTATTGTTTTCCCGGAAACGGGCCGCTACTTTTAAGCTTTCTCCAGCTTCCTTCGAAAACCAGCTGCTAGCCGCCCCACGAAAAGCACCGCCCAAGCAAAACGGTATCTATGGCGCTGCACACAAATTTTCACACGTGCTTTTACCCATTAACTCCATCAGCATGCGACCGGGGTACTCACAAAATTGTGAGGGGTCTTCCGCCACCGGGTTGCGCCACTCACAAAACTGTGACAGGCATCCGGCAAAGGATCCATAGTGTTCACAGAATTGTGACCGGCATCACGGTGCCGATCCATGCCCCTCACAAAACTGTGAGCGGCATTCGGCAAGCGATCCACGGCACTCGAAAAATTGTGACCGGCATCCGGCGACGGAACTATGTCCTTAACAAAACTGTGACCGGCATTCCGCCGCCCCGCAGCCCTCCTCACAAAACTGTGAAGCCGTCCCGGGACCGTACCTGCCCGGCCGATCATCCTGCAACGAACCGCTTTTCCATTCATTGACCACTTCAAAAAACATTCGTTATGATTATCAATCCAATTAAATTATTCGGAAACTTTTTCAACGACCCGAACATCTCCAATTACCGCATGCTCCTTTTCGGCGAGGCCACGCTGGCCGCCCTGAGGGAGGCCCTGCCCGAAATTGCTTCGGCACTGAACCTGCCCGTGGAATCGTACCGCGACCTGCTGGGTGGCGTGGTGACCGCCCGCGCCGTGCTGAAAGGCCGCACCGTATCGGTGGATGATTATACTGACGCCTACCTCGACACGATCCGGCAAACGGAGGACACGCTGGGTTCGAAGAAGATCCGGAAAGGACACCCGGTGTACCTGGAGTTCTTCCCGCAGGGGCTCGACGGCTATAACGACATCAACCGCGGCAATGCGCACGCCCTGATGCAATTATCGGCAGTAGCGGCGGCCCAACACGCCGACCTGCTCGGCGCGGACCTTTCGGACGAGCTCATCGCCTTCCCGCAAGGCTGGCTCCGCGTGCGCGGCCAGCAACAGGGACAATCCGGCAGCGCCGACGACAAAGCCGCCGCCCTGCGCGCCGCGCGCCGGGTGCTCGAAGTGGCGCTCTGCAAAACCCTCCACGAAGTGGGCGCCCGCTACCCCGCCGACGCCGGTGCTGCCGGGGCTTTCTTTTCGTTCGACCTGCTGTATGCACCAGGACGGAAGAAGAAGGAGCCGGAGGCGGCGGAGGGATGAGAGCAGGTTGGAGTTTGTGGTTTACGCCAAAAGGCGTCGCTTGCGCGGCGCCTTTTGGCGTCAGTGCAACTGTCAGCATCCGGTTGCCATCTCTCCAATCCTCGCAAAACCTTCAGAACCCTAAAAACCCTAAAAACCTTAAGACCCCCCTACCGGAAAAGCTTCCACACCACAAACGTATGGGCCGGCTTACCGCTGCGGGTGACGGTGATCCGGTAGGCGATCTTCTTTTGGGAGAACCCTTCCAACGGTAATTCATAGTGCTCGTCGGAGGCGAGGATGCAGAAGGCGGCCGCCGGCAAGGGGCCGCTGCTTTCGGGGCGCCAGTAGTATTCGCGGATATCGCGCACCGGCCCCACCGCGCGGAAGGGAATGGCGTTGGGACGGCAGAAATAATACTCCACGTGGGCGCCCCACCAGTAGGAAGCGACGATGGGTGTGCCCGTAGAAATACGGCCCGCCCGCAGCTCCTGCTCGTACAGCCGGTTGAAGGCAACACTTGCTTCCTGCCAGCCATAGAGATCGAGTGAGATGTCGCCGGTTCCGAGGGTTTTCGGGTCTTTGCTGCCGTAGGTTCCGGGGTAATGCTGCACGACGGCCATCCAGGCAAAGAGGGTAAGCACATAGGTAGTGGCAGCGCCCACCACCGCGCGGGGCAGGAAGCGGCGGCGTGGCCCTTCGGCGAGGCGGGCGGCGGCCAGCGGCAGCAGCGTTACATAGGCCGGCCCGCTCCAGTGCGGCAGCGTGGTGTCGCGGAAGAGGGCCACGAACAGCAGGAAGCCCGCATGGGGCAGCGCGATCCAGTTGAACAATGGGAGCCGGCTGCGGCTTTCGGACGGGAGCGCCTTCCAATGCAGCAGCGCCCCGATCACCAGCACCACGTTGACCGGGTTGTTGAATACGAGCTGCCCGATGGCTTCTTTCAACGCATAGGAGAAGCGCAGGTTGAAATGATCCACCGCCACGCGGCGGCTGTGAAAGCGGTAGGTGATGAAATCGTTGCGGATGTTCCAGGCCAGGATGGGGCTGGCGATGAGCAGCACGAGGGCCGCAGCGACATACAGCTGCGGGAGGCGCAGCCAGGAGCGGCGGTGGAACAGCACGAAGAGCGCGAGGCCGCTGCAGAGAAAAGCGCCGTGTACTTTGCTCATGATGGAGGCGCCGGCAAGCACGGCAAAGAGGAGCCAGTTGTTCCAGTCGCGCTCGTTGCGCAAAATGCGCGCGAGCATCCACAAGGCGCCGGTCCAGAACAGCATCTGCGGCGAGTCGGGCATGATGTATACACCGGCGGTGACGCCGGCATAAAAGGAGGCCTGGTAGAGCACCGAGGCGTAGAAGCCGGCGCGGGCGCTGTGAAGCGTGCGCACGGCCTGGAACAAGAGCCAGGCAGCTCCCGCCGCACTGAGCACGGCACCCAGCCGCAGCGCCCCCGGCGACTGCAGCCAGCCGTTGAAGGTGCACAGCCGGATCAGCAGGGCCACCATCGGCGGGTGATCGAAATAATTGGGCTTCAGCTGGCGGCTGTACATCCAGTAGTACGATTCGTCGTTGCCCAGCTCGAGCCCGAAGGCCAGCCAGAGACGAAACAGCGCCAGGACCAGGATCATTGCCAGCGCTTTGCGCGCATAGCCGGTAGGAAGCATGGAATGAAATTAGTGTGTGACCGGGGAAACACGCCTATGCGCCCCCGGATATTTATACCCATCGTTTGCCTGCTGACCACCTTGCAGGCCACCGCGCAGGATGACGAGCACCTCGAAGCCGACCGTCCGAGCGAATCGCAGTCGGCGCAAACCGTGGACCGCCACGCCTTCCAGATCGAGCTGGGCCTGCGCCGCGAAGTGGCCGATCCCGAAACCGTCGACTACTTCGAGCCGCGCACCGTGCTGCGCTATGGCCTGCTCGAAGGCTTCGAGCTGCGCGCCGAAGTGCAGCCCCTCACCGAGCGGCACCGCGACGGCGGCAGGACCGAGACGGGCCTCCGTCCCATCGAGCTGGGCTTCAAAGCCGGCCTCTGGAAAGGCAAAGGGCTCCTCCCCGAAGCGGCGCTGTACACACAGGTGGGCATCCCGAAATTTGCTTCGGAAGCCTTTCGTCCCACCTACGCCGAGCCGCGCATCCGCCTGCTGCTCGAAAACGAGATCAACCAGCAATGGCGCCTCAACTACAACATCGGCGCCGAATGGAGCGGTGAAGACACGAAGCCGCAGTGGCTGTACACCCTCTCGCCCGAAGTGACGCTGGGCAAGCACTGGGAAGCCTTCGCCGAAGTGTACGGCTTTGTGCAGGGCGGCGCCCTCCCCGAGCACAGCGTGGATGCGGGCCTTTCCTACTTCATCGGCAAAAAGGGAAAAGTAGACCTCTCCACCGGCGCGGGTCTCACGAGCGCGGCACCGGTGAATTTCGTGGCGCTGGGGTTTTCGGTGAAGCTCTGACCCACCCCCGGCCCCTCCCGAGGGGGAGGGGTGCCTCCGTGGTGTATTCCTACTTCCAGGTGACCGTTTTCATTGGTGAAAACACCGGCTCCAAGGGTTGAAAAAACATCGTTTGCCTGGTCTTTTTCACCGGGATGTACCATTGCGCCGCGCTTATTTGGTGGTATGGAAGCACCAAAAAAGCGTCATGGCTATTATCATGCAAGCGCGAGCCAATTTGTCGGAAGATTATCCTTCGCCCAACAACATCGGCAAGGACCAACCAAGGCAGAACGAGCGCTTTGGCAGAAACTAAAAGGCAATAAGATCTGCGGCTGCGCATTCCGCCGGCAATTTATTATCGACCGGTATATCGTTGACTTCGTTTGCCTGGACAGGCGCCTGATTATTGAGGTTGATGGCGATTATCACCTGACACTGGAACAAATGGAACGCGATAAAGAGCGGGCCGACGACCTCGAAGCACTGGGCTTTCGCGTCATCCGATTTAGGAATGAAGAAGTGCTACAGAGAATGCACCAGGTCCTTCAGGTAATAACGAAACACCTCCTGAACCCCCACACTCCACAATCCTAAATACATATCGACACAGTAGTAATCTACCGCAGGGGCACCCCTCCCTTCGGGAGGGGCCGGGGGTGGGTCAATCCCGCTCCAGCACCAGCACATCCACGCCGCTCCCGCCGCCGCTGCTGTCGGCGAGCTCGATGCGCGTCACGGACGCGTTGCGGACGTCCCAGTCGTCGTTGAGGTCCTGGAAGTCGGGCGGGGTCTGGAAAAAGAGGTGCACTTTAGACACGCCGTCGTCGATACCCGAACCCCAGTAGCCGGTGGCCGTGGTGACGGTATTGGTCGCTACCACGGCGCCGTTGGCCGCGAAGGTGAACGTATAGCCCGAAAAGTGGGCGGTCTCATCCTGGCCGCTGTCCCTAAACGAGCTCACACGCCAGTTACCCGATTCAAGGTAGCCGCCCACGTTGACGGGACCTTCGGTCGCGTCGCTTTTTTTACAGGAAAATCCAAGGCCCATCAGCAGGGCCAGCAGCGTCGTGCGATATAAAAATGAATGCCTCATAGGATCAGTGTAGCAAAAACCGCGCACAGACCCTTCCGTGGATCCGTGTTTGTACAAGGTTTTTGGCTGCCGCCAAGCTACGGTCTATACAGTTGCGACCGGAACGGTTTTTCGGAAATAAAAAGGTTCATTAAACGATACGAATATGAAACTTCTGAAAACAACTGACAAGCAGACCGGTGAAGAAATCCAGCTCTCCTATTGCGATTATGGCAAAGGCCGCCCCGTAGTGCTGCTGCACGGCTGGCCCCTAAGCAAGGAAATGTGGGAGTACCAGCTCGACCCGCTGGTCAACGCCGGGCTGCGCGTGGTCAAATACGATCGGCGCGGCTTCGGTAAGTCGAGCAAGCCCTGGGACAGCTATGACTATGATAGCCTCACCGATGACCTGCACGCCGTATTAACGGAACTGGACCTTCGCGACGTCACGCTCGTGGGCTTTTCCATGGGTGGCGGCGAAGCCGTGCGTTACCTGGGCCGCTACGGCAGCGACCGCGTCAGCCGCCTCGTGCTGATCAGCGCCGTGACGCCTTACCTGGGCCGCAGCGCCGATAACCCCGATGGCGTCCCCGAAAGCGTTTTCGCCGAAATGCTCGAAGGCATCCGCAGCGACCGCATCGCCTTCCTCGATGAATTCGGCAAGAAGTTTTTCGGAGCGGGACTTTTGAGCCACCCCGTGAGCACGCCCCTGCTGGATTACTACCGCATGTTGGCGTCGCACGCTTCGCAGCGGTCTACGGTGCAGTGCGCGCTCTCGTTTGCGCATACCGACTTCCGCGCCGACCTGAAGGCGATCACGGTGCCGACCCTCATCATCCATGGCGACGCCGACAAAACAGTGCCCATCGATGCAAGCAGCGCGCGCACGGCCAGGATGATCGACAATAGCGAATACATCGTGTATGAAGGCGCGCCCCACGGCTTGTTCTACACCCACAAGGACCGCCTCAACGACGACCTGCTGCGCTTCGTGGCACAAGGCGAGCCAGCGTTAACTGCCGCATCAGGACAAACGAAGTAACCTGAAAAAAAGCGCCGCCACCCGCGGCGTTTTTTAATGACCACCGCCGGTAATGAGCGACCAGATGAAGGGCATCACCTCGATGGCGATAAGGATGATGACGATCCATTCCAGCGTATTGCTGTGGCGGTATTTCATGATGTCGCGGAACAGGTCGAGGTTATCTTTGACGATCTGCAGGCTTTCCACGATGTAGCGCGAGCGCTCCTGGAGGTCGAAGGTCCGTTTGAGACCCACGTCCACGCGGCCGAGCTCCTCGTCTTCCCACACTTCGGGCGGCGAATCGAAGATGTAGAGGTTTTCCACGATGTTGTTGCGGAGCATCAGCGTGCGGGCGATAAAGCGTTGGAGCTTACGGCCCGAAATGAAGAGCCGGCCTTTTTGCTCCAGGTGTGCCGTATGCCGGTTCGTTTCGCGCAGCAAAGCCGAGGTATGGTCGGAAAAATAATCGAGTGCCACCGATTGCGACACATTGAGCATCACCAGGCGCAGCACTTCCACATCCGTACGCATCACCTCGATCTTGCTATAGCTGATCCGGTTCTCGGTAGCGTGGGTTTCCACGATAAAATCTTCGTTGAGCGGCTCGTCCTGCGGATTCTTGGCCAGTCCGCGAACGAGCTGGAGCAGGTGCCCGATCCGCACCGCGTCGCAGTTCAGGAAGCACACGACGCCATATTTGAATATGTATACGAATTCGTTGCCCGCGAGGCGGTAGAATAACTCATCTGCATCGCTGTAGTGCAAATCGGCCGTAAACAAGCTGCGAAATCCTTTGATATCAATGCTGTCGGCTACCTGGTATGCCTGAACCTGCAATAGCATACCCGTAGTGCCTAAACAATTGTACCACTACCCTGCATTTTGTTTCCCCTGCGCCGGCGGGGCGCTGGGCGTTGCCGCAACCGGGCTCAGCGGCAGGTAGACCAGGAAGGAGGTGCCGGCGCCCAGCAGGCTCTCAACGGCAATGGCACCGTCGTGGTTCTCCACGATCTTTTTGCACAGGGCGAGCCCGATGCCGGTACCGGCGTACTGGCTGCTCGTATGCAGGCGCTGGAAGACGGCGAAGATCTTGTCGGCATATTCGGCCTCGAAGCCGATGCCATTGTCGGTAAACCGCAGCTCCGCATACGCGATGCCGGGCCGCAGGTGCACCGCCGGGTTCGGCGCCGGTGCCTCAATGGTCGTAGCGGTTATGGAGATGCGGGGCTGACGCTCGGTAAATTTAAGTGCGTTGGTGAGCAGGTTCTGGAACAACTGGCCCAGCTGCAGCGGGTTGCCCATGATCACCGGCAGCGGGCCTGCCGTTATGACCGCGGCTTTTTCCTCGATCAGCAGTTCCAGGTCGTTGCGGATGCCATCGAGGATGGCATTGAGATCCACCGGCTCCCAGGTGTCGCTGCCGGCACGCGACAGCCGGCTGAAGTTGAGCACGTCGCGGATCAGGTTGCTCATCCGGGCCGCGGAGGAGCCGATCTTTCCCAGGTAACGCTCCAGTATCTGCGGGTGCTGGATGTTGCGGAAGCTGAGGTCGGCAAAGGTCTGGATCTTGCGCAGCGGCTCCTGGAGGTCGTGCGAGGCGATGTAGGCGAATTGCTCCAGGTCGCGGTTCGACTTTTCCAGGTCGGCGTTAAGCGCTTGCAGCTGGCGCTGGCTGCGCATCACCTCGGTAATGTCGTGGCCGATGAGCAGCACACGGTCCACCTGGCCGGCATCGTTGGCGAGCGGGATATAAAAATTCTGGAGCACGCGGTCCGACACCTGCGACTGGTAACTGTCGTCCTGGATAAGCTCACCGAGGAGCGCCCGTTGCAGCAATTGCTCCACGCGGGCATCGGCGAGGTTCGGGAACACCTCCCGCAGGCTGCGGCCGAGCATCTCGCTGCGGGCACGCCCGAAGTTGCGGCAAGCCGTATCGTTGACCACCAGGTAGCGGAGCTGGTTGTCGAACACCGCAATGAGGTCGATAGAGGCGTTGATGATCTTGTCGATAAAATCCCGCTGCTCCTGCAGCGTACGGTTGCTTTGCCGTAGCTGCCCGGTCCGCTCGTCCACCTTTTGCTCGAGGTTTTGGTTCAGCTGGTTGATCTCGGCGTTCTGTTCCTCGATCTGGGCGAGCATCCCGTTGAATGCATGCGTCAACTGTCCCACTTCGTCGTTGCCCTGGTGGGTGGCGCGGACGGCGTAATTCTTCTGCTCCGACACGGTGCTTGCCGTGGTCGCCAGGTCGAGGATCGGGCGGGAGATCGAGCGCTGCAGGCGTCGGGAAAACAAAAAGGCCAGCAGGGCGGCGAGGCCCGTCGTCAGCAGGGCGAAGGCGGCGTAAAGAGCGAGGCGGTTGTACATCACCGAGAGGTCGGTGCGGAGGTAGAGGGTGCCCAGGCGACGCCCGTTTTCCGACACCGGCTCGAAGCATTCGAGGTACCGGCCGTTGAACCGGAAGACGCGTATGCCCGGGTCGGTGGCGGGAAGCCCGTCTTTCAGACCGTGTCCGGCGAAGAGAGTTCCGTTGGCTTTATACAACCAGGCGGCTTGCAGGCTTTTTTGCTTGCGCAGACTTCCCAATACCTGCGCGGCATCTTCGGGCACATCAAAGGCCAGTGAGGAGGCCGTATTGGCCGCCACTACCTCCGCCAGCTCCTGCAGCTCCCGGCGGGCGATGTTGCGGTAGCTCACGTATTCAAAGACAAAAAGGGACGCAAACGTCACCACCAGCATCAACCCGCAGGTGCCCATGATGACGCGCATCAGCTTTCGTTGTATGGGTGTATACGGAGCGGCCATTTAATCGGTGATTTTCGCGAGGCGCAGGAGTTTGGAACTGATGGTCAATTTTACAGCTTTTGCGGCAGAGGGCCGTATGAGGAAGCGGATGCGGTTTTGCTCGTTAAAAAATTGGATCATTCCGCCGGCCTCTATAAAATCGTCGCCCTCCCCCACCGTCAGCACGGGCCGCCCGGCTACGGCAGCCAACGATTCGCGCACATGGCTTCCAACAAAAAGGATATGGCAGCTGCGGATCTCCGACGGGTGTTCATAATGCTGCACCACGATCGGGCGGCCTTCGAATTGCTCCTCGCGCACCACGTCGTCGAGGAAGCGGCCGAAGGGATCATTGCCGACCACACCGATCACGAAGGGCGCATTGCCGCCCGGCGCGTCCGCGGGCCAGTCCACGAACTGCCCGAAATTATAGAGGAACAGGGCCTTTACCTGGTATTCGCGCGTCTGTGCTTTCGCCGGCGGCGCCAGCAGCAGCAACAGCAAGGCGTAGCATCCCGCCTTAAGCATCCGCATCATATGTTGTTTCGCGATCAAATCCGGAAAAGCATTTTGCGTCCTAATTACGCAGCCGTTGCTGCGCGCCGAAATCGGCATGGCCATCGTCGCCGAGCTTAGTGTAAAAGTAAGGCTCTGCACGGATTCTCGGAAGGGCTTGCCGGAATCCCGGCGCTGCGGCAAAAAGCCGCGTCTTGCGACGCGGCCTGTTACCTATGCAGAAAAGAAGTCAATCCTATTTGATAGAAAATCCGTGGAGCTGATTAAAGCGCCAGCTGAACCAGCTTTACATTGTCGAAGAAAATATCGCCGTTGGTGGACGACTGCCAGTAGGTTTCAGCGCCGCCGCGGAAGGTTTCGAAGCAAAGCGTGTTGATCAGGCGCTTCGCATCGTTGGTCGTCCAGCGGATGGCCTGGTCCAATACCGTAGTGCCGTTGATGAGGATCTGCACGCGGCCATCGGTGTTGGAGCCGGTATTGCTTTTCACGAGCATCTTTACATGATACCAGGTACCTTTCTGGATCGAGGCGCCACCTGCAGGATAGGCCTTGCCGAAGTCGTTGCCGTAGGTACCGGGCTGGTCTTTGTAGTAAACGTAAGGCTTCAGGATCACAGGGCTGGTGCTGGTGTTCTTGTACCACATCAAACGCACCGAGCCGCCGTTGCCGTCCCAGCCCGGGTCGCCACCGGTGTTGCCTTCGCCGATAAACAGACCATAGCCTACTTTACCACCCCAGCTGAAGTCGAAGTTGGAGCCGAACTGCATGTCGAACGACAGTTCATACTGCGAACCCGGGGCTACGTTGGAGCGCGTCAGCACACCGCCCGATGTGAGCGAATTGGCCAGCAGGGTCGTTTTCAGCAGGCCGTTGTACACCTGGCTCTGCGAGGAGCTGTTTTGCTGCCAGTAGTTGGCGTTGCCGAAGTCAGCAACGGCTTGCGTCAGACCGTAGGCACCGTTGGCGCGGCCATCCCAGTTTACCGTGCGGGTGGAGATACCCGTGGTAGTTGTAGGCGTAGGTGCAGGAGCCGGTGCGGGGGCCGGCGGGGGGGCTGCAGGGGAAGTCGACGAAGTGGAGCCGGAGGTGGTCGACGTCACGGTAGGTCCAACCGTCGAAAGCGATTTCACAACAACGTTGTCGTAAAGGATATTCCCGTCTGTGGCCGACTGGAAAGACGTGTTGGCGCCATCGCGGTACGATTCGAGCACCACAGCGCTTACAAAACGCTTGGCATCGTTGGTGGTCCAGCGGATGGCCTGGTTCAGCACGGTTACCCCGTTGATGATCAGCTGCAGAGAACCATTGGTGTTGGAGCCGCTGTTGCTGGTTACGTTCATGCTCACTTTGTACCAAACGTTCTTCTGGATGCTGCCGCTGGCGGGGAACACCTTACCGAAGTCATTGCCCCCGGCTACCGTTTGATCTTTGTAGTATACATTGGGCTTCAGCACCACCGCGCCGGCGGACGTCTTGCCCCAGGTAAGGCGGAACGAGCCACCGTTGCCGTCGGCACCCGACGTGGCACCCATATTACCATTGCCCACGAGGAGGCCGAAACCGGCCTTGCCACCGAGGCTGAAGTCAAAATCCGAAGCGAACATCATGTCGAAAGAAAGACGATACATCGTGGCGTCGGGGATATCCATCCGGGAGGAAACACCACCCGAAGCGAGGGTGTTCTTGAGGAGCGTCGTGCGCAGCATGCCTGTGTAGGCCTGGCTTTGTACAGCCGCACCCTGCCAATAAGCAGTAGGGCCAAAATCGGCGTTGGCCTGGGCCAGTGTATAATCGCCGTTGGAACGGTTGTTCCAGTTTACGCTCAGTGCGTAAGGAAGTGCGAAGGTGGGAAGCGTCGACGTAGAAGTAGTAACCGAAGCGGCCGCAAGTGCATTGGCCGAGGTCATACCCTGAACCAGCACACCGCTGTCGGGCGTGATGTTGCCGCTGTTGTCCGTCGTAGAAGGAGCCGGCTGTGCACCATCGATAAGGTCAGACTTGGAGCAGCTGATGATAGTGGTGCTCATGGCCAGGCAAAGAACGGCCAGTCGCGAAACGCGGTGTTGTTTCATCGGAAGGTAGGTTAATGGTGAAAGGTTAGGTTATAGCCTTGCGGCACAACTAAATTACACCGCCCGATAGCGGTTTCCCGGTGGCTTTAGACAGGGCGGGCTCATTACGGGACCAAAAGGACTTTTTACGGGACGAACTCTTTTCAAAAACGCGCGTTTCCCCGGAAACCTGCGCTGGATATGGGTTCGACCGATATCATGAAAAAAGCCGCTGCGGGTTGCAGCGGCTTTTTATGTTAAGGAATTCTAATCTAATTGGCCAGTTTCACCAGCTTCACGTTGTCGAACAGGATGTCGCCGTTGGTGGACGACTGCCAGTAGGTTTCAGCGCCGCCGCGGAAGGTTTCGAAGCAAAGCGTGTTGATCAGGCGCTTCGCATCGTTGGTCGTCCAGCGGATGGCCTGGTCCAATACCGTGGTGCCGTTGATCACCACCTGCACGCGGCCGTCGGTGTTGGAGCCGGTATTGCTCTTTACAAACATCTTCACATGGTACCAGGTACCTTTCTGGATTGAGGCGCCACCGGCGGGGTACACTTTGCCGAAGTCGTTGCCGTAGGTACCGGGCTGGTCTTTGTAGTAAACGTAAGGCTTCAGGATCACAGGGCTGGTGCTGGTGTTCTTGTACCACATCAAACGCACGGAGCCGCCGTTGCCGTCCCAACCCGGGTCACCACCGGTGTTACCGTCGCCGAGGAACAGGCCATAGCCTACTTTACCACCCCAGCTGAAGTCGAAGTTGGAGCCGAACTGCATGTCGAACGAAAGTTCATACTGCGAGCCGGTGCTGATGTTGGAGCGCGAAAGCACACCGCCCGACGTGAGCGAGTTGGCCAGCAGCGTGGTCTTCAGCATGCCGTTGTACACCTGGCTTTGCGAGGAGCTGTTTTGCTGCCAGTAGTTGGCGGCACCGAAGTCAGCAACGGCTTGCGTCAGACCGTAGGCACCGTTGGCACGGTTGTCCCAGTTCACAATGCGGGTGGAAAGGCCCGTCGTGGGTGCGGGAGCCGGAGCCGGTGCGGGCGCAGGAGCGGGTGCCGGTGCGGGGGCAGGAGCAGGAGCAGGAGCGGGTGCCGGTGCGGGAGCAGGTGCCGGTGCGGGGGCAGGAGCTGTAGCGCTGGGAATGTTCGAGCTGATAACGACGTTGTCGAAGAACACTTTACCATCGGTGGTCGACTGGTACGACGTGGTAGATCCGCCGCGGAAGTTCTCGAAGCAAATGTTGTTGATCAGGCGCTTGGCATCGTTGGTCGTCCAGCGGATGGCCTGGTCCAGCACGGTGGTACCGTTGATCAGGAGCTGTACCGAACCATTGGTGCTCGTGCCGGTGTTGCTCTTGATGTTCATGGTCACTTTGTACCAGGTACCTTTCTGGAGCGAGCCGGTTGCCGGGTATTGCTTGCCGAAGTTGTTACCGAAAGAGCCGGGCTGGTCTTTGTAGTACACATCGGGACGAAGCACGATGGCACCTGCCGAATTCTTTTCCCAGCCGAGGCGCAGGGAGCCGCCGTTGCCGTCCCAACCCGGATCGCCGCCGGTGTTGCCGTCACCCAGCAGGAGACCGAAGCCGATCTTCCCGCCAAGACTGAAATCGAAATCAGGCGCAAACTGCATGTCGTAGGAAATGCTGTACGTGGGAGCATCGGGAATGTCCACTTTCGAAATCACAGAACCTGCGGTGAGGGTGTTCTTCAGCAGGGTCGTCTGCAGCATTTTGTTGTAGGTCTGCGACTGCGAGGCGGCGGTCACATTCCAGTAGGCTGTCGGGCCGAGATCAACTTTGGATTCCGCCAGACCGAAATTTCCGTTGCTGCGGCTGTCCCAATTGACGCTGCGATAATACGGCAGCGAAAAGGCGCTGTTCGGGGTCGTCGTCGCCGTAGTGGCGAGCGAATTGGTCGCGGTCATACCAGCGGCCAGGGGTTCGGTACTTGTGTCAATTGTTCCGGTACCCGGAGTGGATGTTGCCGTGGGCGACGTGAGGTCTTCTTTCTGGCAACTGATGATCGTGGAGCTGAGGGCCAGGCATAGTACGGCCATGCTAGAAACGCGGTGTTGTTTCATCGGAGATAAAGGTTAATGGTGATAGGTTAGGTTACTGCCTTGCGGCATGTGGTAAAAGTATAGTCACCAAAACGTGATCCGTGTCAACAATAGACGGGATGGGTTGTATCGGGGGTCAAATGGGGAATACCGGGGGTGAAGCCGGGCATTCCTGGAAAAAGAACGAACGATACAACCCGCGCCCAGTAAGGGTTTCAATGCATATGCGCATAAAAAAAGCCG
>NZ_SKFH01000028.1 GCF_004343705.1 Flaviaesturariibacter aridisoli | reverse complement strand
AGACCCCGGAGCAGCGCATCAAAGAACTGGAAGCTGCACTTCAATGGGAGCGCGACAAGAACCTGCTGCTGGAAACCACCATCGAGGTAGCGGAAAAGCAGTTCGGAATCGTGTTGCCAAAAAAGTTGCGCGCCAAGCTGCCCAAACCCTCCAAACGCAAGGACGGCTGAGCCTGAGCCGCGCCTGCAGGCTGCTTGGCATCTCACGGCAAGCCTTTTACCAGCAGCGCAGCCGCAATGAAGTGCGCGCCCTTCGGCTGGCGCCTGTACGCCACCTGGTGCAGGAAAAGCGACAGCTCATGCCCCGTCTTGGTACCCGCAAGCTTCATTACCTGCTTGCCCCCGAACTAAAGACCCGGGGCTTGAAGCTGGGGCGCGACGCCCTGTTCGACTACCTGCGGGGCGAGCACCTGTTGGTGCAACCGCGTAAGTGCTATACGAAAACGACAAACTCCAAACACTGGTTGCGCAAGCATCCCAACCGCACCGAAGGCCTGGAGCTGACGCGTCCGGAACAACTCTGGGTGGCCGACATCACTTACGTCACAACCAAGGAAAATACCGCCTACCTGTCGCTGATCACCGACGCCTACTCGCGCAAGATTGTAGGGCACTTCGTATCCGATAGCCTGGCAACAGAAGGTGTTGCCTGTGCCCTGAAAACGGCCTTGAAACAGCGAAAAGCGAACCTTCCGCTAATCCACCACTCCGATCGCGGTATTCAATATTGCGCAGCACCATATCAGGAAGTATTACAGAGCGGCAACGTGCTCTGCTCGATGACGCAGGGAGGAGATTGCTATCAAAACGCGCTGGCGGAACGCATCAACGGGATCCTCAAAGACGAGTTCCTGCTCACACCTTGTCCCGATCTGCAAAGCCTGCGAACAGTAGTGGCCCAATCCATCCACATCTACAACACCCAGAGACCGCACCTCAGCCTACACTACAAAACCCCGAACTTTATCCATGAAAAATCCCTGGAAGCAATCAGCAACCAGGGATCTAAAAACAATCTAAAAACCGTCAACTTATTCTAGGACGGGTCAAACAAGAGATCATTATTACCAAGTAATTCCCTTTCATGGAAGCGGCAAGAAAACGTAACATCCAAAGCGGTGAAGGCTACACCCATCTCTTTCCCGCTGCAGAAGTGGGCACCCGGACAATCCGCAGAAATGCAGGGGTAACCGACACGGTGGCCTTTATCCCCAAAGTGGTGCACCAGACGCTGGACCATACAAAGCGCCTTGCGGCAATGCTTAAGGGAAAGGACACGTATGAAACCTGCTCGAAGATCTGGCACTTTGTGTACCGGCATATTGCTTACAAAAAGGACCAGGAAGGTTATGAGCAGATCCGTAGCCCCGCCCGGGCCTGGCATGACCGGAAAACAGGGGTGGACTGTGATTGCTACTCGGTATTCATCTCGTCGATCCTGACCAACCTGGGCATCCCGCACATCCTGCGCATCACGAAGTATCACCGCGACTACTTCCAGCACATTTACCCGGTGGTGCCGTACCAGGGCGGCACTATCACGATCGACTGCGTGACCGACCAATTTGATTACGAAGTACCCTATTCAGAAAAAAAAGACTACCCGATGGACCTACAGTATCTCAATGGTTTCGAAAGCGATGACATGGGCGAGCTGGGGAAACTTTTTGCCCGACGCATGGGCGCGGCAGCCAAAAACAAACGCGGCTCTTCGGGGCCTAAGCCCAAAAAGCCAAAGAAGAAGGGCTTTTTCAAAAAGCTTATTTCCAAAGTAAACAAGTTCAACCCGGCCACCATTCTTCTTCGAAACGGTGTGCTGGCATCCATGAAGTTGAACATAAAGAACGTCGCCAAGCGCCTGCGCTGGTCATACCTGACCCAGGAACAAGCCGTTGCCAAAGGAATTGACCCGGCTAAGTTCCAGCGGTTGGTGGCTACCCGTGAAAAGCTGGAGCGCATTTTCAGCGGTGCGGGTGGAAAGGTTGCCAACCTTAAGAAGGCAATCCTCCGCGGCAAGGGTAACCGGGACAAAGCAGTGGCCGGTCTGGGTGAGCTGCCGATCTATGGCATCGAGTACATGGACACCGCCACACCGCTTCCGCAGCTCCTGGGTCCGGAGATCTACCACTCTGAAAACGTGGAAGGCTTCGAAGGGCTTGGCGAACTGGGGGAACCCATCACGCTGGCTTCGGTCGCCGCTGCAGCCGGTGTGATTTCGGGTATCGTAGCGGCCCTGAAACAAATCGGCGATGTTTTCAAGAAGAAGTCCAAGGATTCCGAGGATTTTGATCCTGCCCGAAATGAAGCGGCGGAAAGCGGGGCACCTGTGCCTGACACTACTCCGGTGCCTCCGGTTGAAAGTACAGGTTTGCCGCCCGCTGGTAGTGCAGCCGCGGATGAAGGATTTGTAAAAGGGGGCGGTGGTGGCTCCTCTTATGCGATGACCCGGACAGGCGGCAGTGGCGACGACGGGGGCGGCAACTTCCCGGCACCGGTTGCGCCTGTAGAACCGCCTGCGCAAATCGATGATGCGTCACCGCCGGCGGCAGCTGTTGCCCCACCGACCGATCCGCCGCCTCCGCCACAAAAAGAAGGCTTTTGGGATAAAAACAAAAGTTGGCTGAAGCCGGTTGCCATCGGAGTGGGCGGGATTGGGCTAATAGCAATCGGTTATGCCGTGTTCAAGCCCAAGCATCCACCGACAGCTCCCGCCAGCAAACCAAAAACAGGCGGCGGTCTTTCCGGAATTCCGAAAAAGAAGCGGAAGAACCACCACCGCTCCAACAAACCTCATCAAAAAAAGAAGAAGGTCGTTGCCCTCATCTGATCAACACCAAAAAAAGATCCATATGCCTAAAAGGAAAACACGTAAAAAAACAAAGCAGGCCCAGCGCAAGCAATTTACGAGCGGCTTCGACTCCCTGGCCACCAAAGGAAACATGAAAAACACGGCCCTTGAGACCGGCAAGGATATCCTGGTCTGCGTGCTCGGTGGCGGCCTCATCGGTGCGGCCATCGGCAGGCCTTCCCTCGCCATCGGCGTGGTCACAACCGGCCTGGGCCACTACTCGGGTAATAAGTTAACCCAGCTACTCGGCCTGGGGATGATGGCTGCGAACGGATTCCAGAAAAGCAACTCGGTAAATGGCTTCGAGGGCTTTGACGGCGTGAAAGACCGCCTGCAGGCTTACAAGGAGAACTTCTCTGAGAAGCTTTATATCGATAAGCTGATGAAAAAGGCTTCGGCCGGAGCGGCTACCAGTGGCTTTGGCAACCTGCAGTACTTCTCGTATCCGAACAACGACCTCGCGGCACTCAATGCTATCGAGGAACAGGTAGCCAATAGTGCTTACCAGTTCCAGGGCGCGCTGCCAGACTCCGAATTCGGTGACGTAGACCGGGATTTTGGCGAAGTGAGCAACGAGTTCGGGGATGTGGGCAGCGAATTCGGTGACCTGGAAGAACGGATGTTCTAACGAATCCAATTAATCAACAATCAAAAATTAACCCTCTAGCCTGCCAATAGGCTGGAACAAACTCCTCATGTCATGTTAGGATTACTCGAAGGCGTAGAAGAATACAACAACCAGGGCGCACTCCTGGGCATCGAAGGCGTCGATGATAACGAGCTGCTGGGCGCACTCCGCCGCATGAACCCGCTGAAGCGGATGCGGGCCATCAATAAAATGTCGAACACCGGGGCCTCTTCCAAAGGCTCGCGTGCCGAAATGGAAAAGTTCTTCGGCGAGCTGCCGGCCCACATCAAGGAAGGCATGGTAAAAGGCGAGCTGCGCCTGGCCGACTCCACCATCTACTCCATCAAGCCGGTGACCTCCAAAACGATCAAAATGTTCGAGACGCAGGACGACAAGGAAATTGGCCTGCGCAACCTTTCGAACGCCAAGCTGCCCAAGAACCAGGCTTTCCTGGTAAGCGGGATCTTCATCCTGGCGGGCACCTCGGCCGACAACTCTAAGGACAAGATCATTGCCACGGAATTCAAGGGGTTGGAGAACTACAACGCTATTGCCAACGGCGAGTTCTCGCTCAAGAGTAACAAGAAGCAGATCGTGCCCGAGACGGCCAATATCGTCTTCAAGACCTCCGGCAACAAGAATGTGCCCATCGGCTACTACAAGCTCGCCAACCCGCGCCTCATCCACGATGACATCCTCATCGAGATGACCATTGAGCTGGGATCCATGGACGGCATTCCCGCAAATACCTACATCTACACCGGCCTGCACGGTACCATCACTACCCCGTAAGCAACAGGGACCTATGAAAGCCAACTGGAAGCTCATAGCGGCTGGCTCCGTGCCGGCCCTATGCTTCCTTCTTTACCGAAAGACAAAAGCAATGGGGCAATCATCTACAGAAGCAAAGAACCTAAGGGCCTTTCTCGTCATGATTCAGTACGCGGAGGGCACGTTTGGAAAGGACGCCTATCGCAAGGTATTCGGCGGGGGGACGGTTTCCAGTCTGAACTGGCATCCGAACATGCCGATTACAAAGGGAGGTATCACGTCCACCGCTGCCGGAGCCTATCAAATCCTCGGAAAGACCTGGGCGGAGATCTCCGGTAAACTCCGCCTAACCGACTTCGGACCTGAAAGCCAAGATAAAGCCGCCGTGGAGCTCATTCGCCGCCGTAAGGCACTGTCCGATGTATTGGCCGGTCGCTTCGGAGCGGCAATCACGAAATGCCGGAAGGAATGGGCCTCGCTGCCGGGTGCGGGCTATAACCAGAGGGAGCGGAGCAAACAAAGCCTGCTGGCCGTGTACAAAATCGCCGGAGGCATCACCACGGCCTAATACTGAACACATGGAAAAAAGAGTCAAGAAAAGATATGATATCGATGTGCCGGCGGCGGGAGGCACCTTCTCTAAAACTTTCGAGTTGGAGAAGACAGTGGTCAAGGTGCACGGCATCCTGTTTACTTCTGACCGCGATGACCTGATGTTCTATCGGGGTTCGGCAAAAGTAGAGCTCAACCGGGACGAGCTGTTTCCGGAGAACTACGAGACAAAGTTACTCATGAGCGGGCTAAATGTTTCTCCAAATGAACGGTACTTCAACCTTGGAGGTGTCCAACCTGGAAACTTCAAGCTGAAAGTGGACTACAAGGACACGCCCGACACCCGTTTGCAGTTTGTGCCCTATCGGATATCCATTTACCTGGACCTCGAAACGATTTCTTAATGAAGGAACAGGCAATCATCCACCAGGAAGTGGTTAACCGAAAAGGAATCCTGCGTTACCTGCAGGTGCCCTTGCCCGGCCTGGCAAAACGAATCATAGGTGTCGAAGCTTCAGTTATGCTGTTATCCGCACTTCCAGCGCTGCCT
This sequence comes from Flaviaesturariibacter aridisoli, assembly GCF_004343705.1. Taxonomy (GTDB): domain Bacteria; phylum Bacteroidota; class Bacteroidia; order Chitinophagales; family Chitinophagaceae; genus Flavisolibacter; species Flavisolibacter aridisoli. The sequence continues at coordinate 44,028 of NZ_SKFH01000028.1, read as the reverse complement.
TTGGGAGGAAGTCCGCCTGCCTTCCCGGCCTATGATCCGCTGTTTGTGGTGGGAGTGAGTGATAAGGCAGGTTCGCTATCGCTGCAAAGTCCAGACACCTCTGACATCTTCCTGCAAATGGAAGTGTTCAGCACAGATGTCAATTCTGGTCTTGGCGACTTCTCCTTTGTAAGCGAGGGGCCGAAGGAATGGCTACGGGGGCGCAAACGGTACCCGGTTAATCTAAATGTGCCAACAAAGGCGCCCATTCTGGAGGGGTACTACCGCGATCAATGGATGCCCGAAGGTGGTCCGGACATAACCTATCAATTGAATCTGATTATCTGGTACGAAGCCACACCTTATGACAAGTGAAATCGCACTCGACTATATCCGGCGCCGGATGCAGGAAATGGGGCATCGTGAGCACTATTTGCTTCGCCTTCGCCACCTGCTGCTGCGTCCGGGCGAGGTGCGGGAGCTGATCGCCTATGGTCAACTTCTGGTGCTGATGGAAACGAGCGATTCCATACGTATTGAAAGTGATGTGGGCCTTTATGACCTGAGCGACGACCAGGCCCAGGAGATTCAGTACGAACACAGAGGCTACATCCGGGTGATCAACCTTTCTGTTTCGCCCACCAGTGTACGCCTTTTACAAGCCATTCCGCAAAATTCAACGAACGATGCCCGTAACGAATGATGTATACGACCAACTGAAAATTGACAAGCTGCGCCACTTTTTGGAAGCGCAGGCGGAGAAGGGCATGGCCAAACCCTTTGAGATTTTCGTCGACAACCTCAAGGTGGTTGCGAAAACTGAAGATCCTAAGGAGTTTGACACCTACGAGTTCTACATGAACGAGGACACGGAGAAGGTGCGGATCCTGATCTATAACTCCAACCTGTCGCCCCGAAATGACCAATACTGTTTTGCCGTACAGCGAAACAAAATCGACAAGGGAGGTACGCTTGGTGAGATCGACAATATCATCCAGGAAAAGCTGGCCGCCCGCGACCGCGAATATGAAATGACCCGCCTGCGCGAAGAGTTGCAGTCGGCAAAGGAGGAACTGGAGGAGTCGGAAGAATACGCGGAAAAGCTGGAAAAGGAAATCCAGCACCTCAAGGAGAACAAGTTCAAGCTCGGCAATGTCAACATTGCGGAACTGGCTTCCGTGGCTCTGGAAGGCATCGTCCGGCGCAATCCGCAAATGCTCACGAAGCTTCCGGGCGGCGAAGCACTTGCAGGTATGGTGATTCAGGACAATCAGGACCGCGAGCGCCAACTACAGCAACCGCAAGCCCCACAACCGGAGCCGGAAGTGAGCTTCCAGCGGAAGGAGCAGAGTGGGCCTGAGGTAAGCGAGGATGAACTGCGTCAGCTCGCTTTTCTCCGCCAGCTCACCGAGGGGTTCGATCCGCGCCAGTTCGAACTCTTCAACATTGTCCTGGGGCGCGTTGCGCAAGATCCGGCGCTGCTGGAACAAATCGCAAAAACCTTAAACATCAACTTCTAACGAATGAAAAAGTACCACTACGACATTTCCATTGATGCGGCTTCGCAAACCGAGGCCGATTCCAAGATGACTGCGCTGACGTCCCTCATGCGCAAGCTCTCGGCCACGGAGCTTTCCAAGCTGGCCCACATTGTCAACCACGACCCGGCAAAGACGGCACTTGCCAAGAAATACCTGGGCGTATAACCAATCATTCATGCCGCAGCACAAACAGCACGAAGAGGAAAGTTTCACCCTTAAGGAAAAGCTGGCCTATTCAATGGTTGGCCTTGTGGTCCTGAGTGGTAGCTTTTTCATCGGTCGCAGTATTGTGCGGCAGGCGCGGTCCACGTCAGAGGAAAAGAAAACCTATGACGATACCAATGCTGCCTACTATGCCCAGAAGCTAAAAATGGCATTTGAAAACGACAATGCTTTTGGGTGGGGGACCGACAAGGTGGCCGTCCGCGAGGTGCTTCGAATGATTCCGTCCAAAGAGGTGTTCAAACTGGTGATTAATTCCTACCAGAAGCTCTATGCCCGAAGCCTGATGGCAGATCTCAAAAGCGAGCTGACACTGAGCGAATACAGCGAGATGCTAGGCATTGTGGCAGGCAAGCCGGACCGAATATCGAAGGGGGGAGCACCCTTGGTTGGGCCGCAGCAATACCAGGCCTGGGCGCGGCGACTGAAAGCGGCCTTTGACATAACCTATTGGGGTGTTCCGGGGACGGATGAAGAAGCAGTTAGGGCGGTGTTCCTGGAAATTCCGACACAAACAGACTATCAACAGGTGACCAGGGCCTACCAGCGGGAATTCGGGCGTGAGTTGGGACGCGACCTGAAAAGCGAGCTGGAGTTCTGGGAGTACAGTCCGATGATGGACATCATTATGAAAAAACCCAAGTGATTACCGATGAAAGCAAAAACAAAGAAGAAAGCCCCGCCTAAAAAGCAGCAAAAGAAGACGCTGATCCTGACCGCCTTCGCGGTAGGGGCGAGCGGAATCCTGGGCTATTTCGGATGGCAATACTTCCGGAAAAAGCGGGAAGCGCGAAAGAACGCAGATCTCGATGCGCTAATCAAGGCGATGCCGCCTGCCCCAGTAACGCCCGATACGCCGGCACCAGCGCCCAGGCCGCGGTCAAGGGCAAACTCTGGAAATGGAGGATCGGATGACTTCCCGCTTAAAAAGGGGAGCAAGGGTGAGAACGTGCGTATGCTGCAGGAAGCGCTAATTAAAAAGTATGGTGCTAAAGTGCTTCCGCGCTTTGGTGCGGATGGTGACTTTGGAACGGAACTGGTGAGTGCCTTGCGCCGCCAGGGGCTCCCGACGGTGGTCACAGAAAGCACCTTCAACGTGCTGACGCAGGGAAGCCGGCCTTCAGACAATCTTCCTTCCGGAAAGGAGCTTTACGAGGCCGCTCTTTCTAAGGATTTTGCAAAAACCATCGGCCTGCTGAAACGGATTGGCAGTGTGGACCAGTATTCGACCGTAAACGACTCCTTCAAGCAATTCCGCCTCGCTGGCGTCCGGCAAACGCTCGTCACCGGCCTGCTCAACACCTTCACCCAAGAGACGCAAAAGCAGAAGATCAAATTCGAGTTCCTGCGCATGGGGTTACAGTTCGACGGCAGTAAATGGAGCCTTTCAGGTTTTGATGGACGTCCGATTGTGACCGTAGCAGCCACCAGCGTTTGGTTGAGCGGAACCGAGAAGGTGCGTGTTCCGGCCCGGATGGTCTTGGGAAACGAAGTCTCCCGCCGTCTCGATTACACCCTTTTTGAAAATGGAAGCAAATACTTCCTCGTGCCCACCAAAATGGTAACCTATCTCTAAAACAAGCTTATGAAACGACACATCAAATACATCATCGTACACAGCACGGCCACGTTCGATCCGAAGGTATCCCAGTTCTACGGCGACTTTCACTATGTGGTGGAGCGCTCCGGCGAGATCAAGCGCATTCATCCGGAAAGCTCCATCGTGAAGAACGTGCCGGAGGCCGATAACGAAGCCATCCACATCGCATACGCAGGTGGCCGCAATAAGTCGGGCAACCTGGGCGACACCCGGACGCCGGTGCAGGAAGAATCCCTTTTCAACAAGATCATCGCCCTATCGGTAAAGTACCCTAGCGCCCGGATCATGGGGCACGAAGAGTTCGACGCTGCCTCCGGCTGCCCGGGCTTTAGCGTCAAGGAGTGGCTCAAGGGATACGAGCCGGGAATCGCTGTTGCTTAAAAAACAATACCTATGGAAAATACCATTTTAGCAGCCCTTGCTACAAGGGGCTACCGGGCCTTTATTCGTCCTTTCGAGCTGAACATCGTGGGGGTGCGGGCTGACAGCACGAAGCCCAATGCGTTCGACGACAGCATCCATGTATTTTACCGTAACCGCGAGGGACAGCTGGTTCAGCACCAATTCTCCGCGACTACCGATCCGGGAACTTATTGGCTCCTGAACCCGTTGAATCCGCAGGGGACTGCCATTCTCAAGCAAGGCCAATACATCGCTACCTATATGATCGGGCTGCACCGAGGCAAGTACAAGGCGCTTGTGCAAAAGCGACCGGTAACCGTGCTGCGGGACTACGACCGAAAGGCCGTGCTTGACTTCCTGAACGGAAAGGAGGACACCGGCCTCTTCGGGATCAACATCCACCGGGCAGCGGAAACAGGCACGACGCAGGCCGTGGACAAGTATTCAGCCGGCTGCCAGGTCTTTCAGAAAGCATCGGACTTTGACCTGTTCATGCAGCTCTGCGAGCGCCACCGGCAGCTCTATGGCAATGAGTTTACCTATACGCTGATCGACGAGCGTGCACTTGCCCGCGAAGCTCGAAAAAATGGCTAATGGCCGCACTGGGTCTAAGTTTTAGCGTAGGGGTGGCCGCCCTCACTTATTCCATCATTCAATCAAAATCCTATGAAAGCCTTCCTCCACGAGATCCTGCGCGATAAAAACGGACAATTCTCCATTCGCGAGTGTCTCATTGCAGTGGTCATCCTAATGATCGTGGCGAGCTGGATAGCCCAGCAGTTTTTCGGTAAGCCGGTGCCGGAGTTCATGTTCTACTCCTTCACTAGCCTGGTGGCTGCCGGCTGCTTCGGTTATTCAATTGAACGAAAATCATCTCAAACTGAAAACAACAACAACCAATGAAAAACATCAAAAGCAAGTTTCTCTTTTTGTCCTTCGGTATCGTGCTCGGCATCGTCCTGGCCCTGACCTTCCAAAAGCAAGCTGACCGGCCTTTCGGAGAAGTACCTGATTCGGCTGCTGCCACCAGCATCGATTATGCCGAGCAGGTGCAGGCCATGGAAGTGAGTTTTGCCCAAAAGCAAGATTCGCTGCAAAACACCAGCGATAGCCTGGCCTCGGCACTGGGTGAATCGAAAAGCCAGTTGAAGTCAGTAAAGGCGCGGAGCCACCAACTGCAGGAACAGATCTATGAAATCCTGGACACTCGCTTTGAAAAGCAGTTGGCGGATTCCACCACGGCTCCCTCGCCCTGCGATTCGCTGATCGAATCCGTGTCCGCCTACCTGGACGAGACTCAACTCAAGGACAGCCTGCAATTGGAGGTGCAGAAAGGCTTGGAAGGCCAGTTGGCGGTTAAGGACAGCCAGCTTCTGCTCAAACGATCGGAATATGACCGGCTCCGCGACGCCTTCGATAGCACGCAATTGCAGGCAACTGCCTTGAAAGAGGCGAACGTGTCGCTCACCTGTCAATTCAAAAAGCAACGAACGAAAAGCCGGGTTCTCGGTGCCGTTCTGGTGTTTGTCACAGGCGCCGCCGCAACCTATCTATTGCATCATTAGAAAAAAGCCCATGAAAGAAAAGACCATCGTATCGACCGTTACACTGCTCACTTCCCTGCTGGCCTACTGGTATTCCAAAGAGGCAGAAAAGGACTCCGTGCCCTACGTGATGATGGGTGGCTTTTTAGGTTCAATCCTGGGTGAGACCATCGTTGAGCGTGTGCACAAGAGCAATAAAATCCAATAACGACAATGGGTATCAACATTTTCGACGGCGGCGCTTCCATCCGGATTGTGCGGGGCGACAAAACGCTGCTGATTACAAAGGAGCAGATCAAGGCCATCGACACCATCCACGATACAATCGTGCGCATCGATAATGGAGAAGGCCCTTTGCGCAACATCTTCCTGGACTACCGGGAGGTGAACCAACCTGAAGTAGGCAACGCCGAAGACCTGCGGGACATCATCAATCAAATGCTGGTGCGCCCGTCAGGGTCAGGCGGTGGTGGCTCCGGCGGCACCTGCGAATTGCCGCCGGAGTTTCTAAAACTAATCGAAAGCATAGTTGCTACGCTAGGCGCTATCCTTAATAAGCAGGACGAGCCTCCTATACCTGAGCCCACCCGCATAGATGAGGCTAACCCAAATATGATTTATAAAGGTTGGCATGGACAATCAGGGCAAGTCGGGGCGCTTGAATGGGCTATTGAACGCATTACCCGCGTAGGAGAAGAGGTGGTTCACGAGTGGGCTTACGGTTGCAAGCGCAAGATTTTTCGCTGGTCGCAGCGACAGGAGCTGGTTTACCGCCCCTTTGACTACACGAACCCTTATGGCCCGTCTGATGGAGATCTACCCCAACCAAGAGAATTACCAATCGCATGAAATACACATTGCGCCCCGAAGTTGTACTCGGTAATATACCCGAAGTCGATATTCCCGAAATGCAGGTCACCTACAATCGCAATTCAGGAAAATTCCTGTCCGGGGCCATTTCTTCTTCCGAGGACGTAGCCGCTTTTCTTCGAGGTTTATTCGGGGCTGGCGAGATTGAGCTTCAGGAACAATTCCTGGTGCTCTACCTAAATCAGGCAAATCGCGTGATAGGCTATTACAAGCATTCCAAGGGCTCGATTAATGCAACCGTAGCCGACACACGGATCATTTTAGGTACGGCGCTTAAATGTGCTTGTGTGTCGATGATCATATCTCATAATCACCCATCGGGCAATTTGCTGCCCAGTAGGGCTGACCAGGAGCTGACCCGCCGGCTCAAGGAAGGGGCTGCGTTAATGGATATCCGTTTACTGGATCACCTGATCGTAACCAAGGATGGTTATTTCTCGTTTGCTGATGATGGCTTGATCGGGCTGGAAGGCTTGCGCAAGCTGGCCGACCCGTCCGCTTCCTTCGTGGCGGCCGTCGTTCAGGATTTGGAGGCACGTAAAGAGCACAACAAAACTTCTATCGAAAAGTTGGCACATACGTTTGGAATTGAGGACAAGACCGAAGTGAAGGAACTGACGGAGCTGGCTATTGTAAACAGGGCGCGTGCAATCGCCGACAATCAATTTTCGGAAGACCGCTTTCATCAGATTATCTCACTCTATGAGTCGCAGGTGAACCTGTCGCATCGTACTTCTCAATCCATACTTCTTCAACAATATTCCACCCCGGCACCCATAGGCTACCTGGCTGGTGCCTTTTGTGGCCTGCAGAAAGGGGTAAACCTTTTTGAACCCTCAGCCGGCAACGGCCTGCTAACGATCTTGGCTCGGCCCGACCAATGCCACGTCAATGAAATCGACCCAATGCGTCGCCACAACCTCGAAACGCAGGGTTTCCTTAAGGTGACGGCTCAGGATGCTACCCAGCCCTTTCGCGGGCTGGAAAAGCAGTTTATGGCTGTTATTACGAATCCGCCTTTTGGGCAATCGGAAATAGAAGTCCTGTACGACACCTTCCCAATCAAGCCATTGGAGCATGTCATGGCGCTTCGTGCGCTGGACTGCATGCGGGACAATGGACGTGCGGCGATCATTATCGGCGGACGTACCCACTGGGACGAGAAGGGACGCATCCAAGCGGGTAAGAACCGCATCTTTTTCAACTTTCTCTACAGCCGGTACCATGTCGCCGATGTAATCAACATCAATGGGAAGAAGTTGTATTCGCGCCAGGGAACATCATTCGACACCCGCCTGATCCTGATTAAGGGCCGTAAGCTGTCGCCTGCCGGTGCCGCACCGGTCTACAACCCGGTTATGGATCAGGAGGTAATCACTTTCGATGACCTGTATGACCGCGTTGTGGCCGCGATGCAAGACCAACCTGCTATGAAAACACTGAACACAGACCATCTGGAACAGGAGGCGCTTGCGCTTCAGGACCTTTTTGACGTTAAGGGGCTTGGAGCACCTTATGAACCGGCCTCGCAATCTTGTGTTGTACTCAACACCCAGGTGCCGGATTCCATGGCCTCCGAAACGCGTAAGGCCATTTTGGACATCAAGTCGGAAGTGGGCGGGGATATCGACAATTTCGTCCGGCATCGCCTGAAATACACAACAAAAGCGGCCCTCTGTAAGGTTCTTTCGGCGGAACAGATTGATGCCGTGGCCATGGCAATCTACAATATTGAGGCACGGGGCCAGGGAATGATCATTGGCGACCAGACCGGAATCGGAAAGGGACGCGTCGCGGCTGCCATGATTCGCTACGCGGTGGTTCAGGGCTACAAGCCGGTTTTTCTAACGGAAAAAGCCAACCTCTTCTCCGATATCTACCGCGACCTGTCTGCAATCGGGTCAGCTCATCTGCGACCGTTCATTGTCAATACTCGGGAATCCAAAACGGACATCAAGGACGAAGACGGAAACGTGATCTACCAGGCACCAGCCATTACGGAGCAAAACCGAATCATGCAGGAACGTTTAGTTCCAGCGAACTATGATTTTGTAGTCGCCACCTATTCTCAATTCAACTCGCCAGAGAAGAAGCCGGAAAAGCCCGCCTTGCTGAGGGCCATCGCACCCGATAACATCTTTATCCTCGATGAGGCGCATAACTCCAGTGGCTCATCCAACACCGGCGAGTTTCTGCAGCATGTGGTTGCAGGTACAAAAGGCGTTGTATTCTTGTCGGCCACCTTTGCCAAGCGTCCAGACAATATGCCCATTTATGCCATGAAAACGTCCATCGCCGATTGTAACATGAGCAAGGACGATCTGGTGGAAGCAATTACACGTGGTGGTGTAGCCCTGCAGGAGGTGCTATCCTCGCAGCTGGTTGCTGAGGGCCAGATGTTACGCCGGGAGCGCAGCTTCGAAGGGGTAGAAGTGAACTATATCAGCCTGGACGAGAAAGCAGAAGAGCACAAGGCGATTGCAGACAATATCACCGATATCCTCCGCGATATTATTTCCTTTCAGGGTAAGCATATCAACAAGCAGGTAGAGGAACTGGATAAGATTGCTGTAGCGGAAGGAAAGGAGGTTGAAGTTCGCGAAGGCACATCGCAGGCGGGCGTGGACAATCAGCCCTATTTTTCTAAAGTCTTCCAAGTGATCAACCAGATGCTTTTCTCGCTTAAAGCGGAATCCGTAGCAGAGCGAACAATACAGCGGTTGCGCGAGGGGAAAAAGCCCGTGATTGCTTTCGCCTCGACCATGGGCTCGTTCATTGAAGGAATGGAGAACAATTTCGGAGCGCCGGTAGCAGATGGTGACACTATCAATGCAGACTTTTCAGAGATTTTGAAACGTGGCCTCGACGGTATTCTTCGGTACACCGAGAAGGATGTGGATGGAAATCCGGTGTTCAAACGTTTCGAGGTGCCTGACCTTCCGCCGGAGACCCAGGCAGAGTATTACCGCATTCTCGACCGGATCAAAGCCGCTGCTACGGGCATTACCATTTCTCCCATTGACGTAATCATAAAGCGCTTAAAGGATGCCGGCTATTCTGTAGCCGAAGTTACCGGCCGCAAATTCGAGTTGCAGATCAATCCTAAGACGGGCAAGGGATTGATGCTGAGCCGAAAGAAGGTCAACACCAACGACGCGTTCCGCCAATTCAATAATAACGAGGTGGATGTGCTAATGATCAACCAGTCGGGTTCCACCGGCGCGTCCGCCCATGCGATCCCGACCGCTAAGGTGCCCAAGGAGCAGGTGCGTCAACGCGTCATGATCGTGCTGCAGGCCGAACTGGATATCAATACCGAGGTGCAAAAACGGGGGCGGATCAACCGGACTGGCCAGGTGCTGAAGCCGATCTACGATTATGTGACTTCCGCAATCCCGGCAGAAAAGCGCCTGATGATGATGCTTCAAAAGAAGCTGAAGTCGCTGGACGCCAATACCGCCTCCAATCAGAAGCAATCGACCAAGATTCTTGACGTGCCCGACTTTCTGAACAAGTACGGAGATAAAATAGTCAAGGACTACCTGATGGAAAATCCGGAGGTCAATGAGTTATTAGATGATCCGCTCAAACTAAAAGACAGCAATGCCGACAGCGGATCGGAAGCGACGGTGACTGAAGATGCCGCCCATAAGGTCTCGGGCCGGGTGGCCGTTCTATCCACGAAGATGCAGCAGGACTTCTATAACGAGATCGCTGAGCGATATAGCGACTATGTGGACTACCTGCGTCAGGTTGGCGAGTATGATCTGGAAGTGGAGGCGATGAATCTGGAGGCGGAAATAGTAGCCTCGAAGGTCGTCAAGATGGGTAAAGGCTCCGATAGCGCTTTCGGGGATGATAGTTTGTTGGAGACGGTGCGGGCAAATGTCCTTAAGAAGCCGTTTTCACGGGTCGAACTGGAGAACCTGGTTCAGGAGTCGCTTAAGGGCAAGGAAGCGAAGGAACAGCAAAAGGAGCTAATTCAGGAATATTCCGATTTCGTGACCGGGGCGCTGGAAGCTGAACTTGCGAGTATTGATACCAAATATGAAGAACTAATTGACGGGATCGAGCAGGAGAAGGCCCTGATCAAGATCCGGGAGAAACAGGGCACGGAGGCTTTCCTTACAGCTTGTCAGGAACGTAAGCAGGAACTGGAGGAAGCCTGGCAGAGTAAGAAGGAACAGACCAAGGGTGTTTTCGAGAATCGTAAGGGCTACCTGATGCGTATGTTTCGTTTCTTTTACGTTGGGCGTGGCCTGAACTATCCCATTGAAACCTATACCGGAGGAAACGAGCTGGTGCCGGCCGTTTTTCTTGGCTTCACCGTCGATCCGAAGAAAAAGAATCCGTTTGCGCCTTCAGCCATCAAAGTACGTTTCGCCATTGCGAATAGCTCCAAGTATTTCGCCGTTCCGGCGTCCTACTCGGAGGATATTATGGCAATTATCGGTGCCAGCTCGGATGTTGCAGAGCACTCCCTTTCCGTTCATCTGAGTAGCTGGGAGGAATACACTGCCCAGAACAACGTCGATCGCCGGATCCGCCACATTATTACCGGGAACCTCCTCCAGGCATTTTCCGACTTTAAGGGCAAGTTGGTTGCCTACACCACTCTGGAAGGTGACACCCGCAAAGGCATTCTGATGCCGGAGAACTGGAACCCAACCGAGCAGGTGGCAGACAAAGTGGTCATTCCTATCATCAAGTCCTTGCCGCTGATTCGATCGCTAACTCATGGCGGGCAAATGGTCGCCAACAACGGACTCTCTTTCTTCCGCTATGGCAACTATTTCAAACTCATTATTTCCGCTTCCCGATCCCGTGGCGGCGATATCTACCTGGATCGGCAGTTGATGGAACTGGTTGACAAGGGCGTTTTCGAGAAAGTCTCAGACAAGATGGTAGCAATGCTACCGGTTGAGGCTCTGGATAAAGCAATTCAGGTACTTCAGGTGAATCACTCACTTTCGATGACCATCCATTCCTATCAACTCAGAGACCTGAAAACAGAAGGCCGATTAAGTACCCGAAAGAAAATCCAGCCGCCGGAACCTGAAGAAGCCACAGATGCCAGCCTCCTGGAATTGGAAGCCGAGGCACTCATATTGGAACTGCAACTGCTTGCTGCCTAAAATAATACCTATGATCACCACCGACAACTATTTTGACGAGATAGGCAAGATTAGTCTTGCCGAAATGCCCGAAGCCATTCGCAAGGGTTACGAGTTTGTATTAAAAGCCACAGCCAATGGATCATCCTGGAATGCTTACCACACCAGTGAGCCGATCAAAAAGACCATCGATCTATACTTGGTAAAGCTGAACGAACTGCGGGGCAAGGATGAAAAGGGTGGCCGCGCAGCCCTGTTCATTCAGAAAGGTGCTGATGAGAAACCCAACCCGCGACACAAAGCTATTCCGAAGATTCCTAAAAGCTCGAAGCCGCCGGCAGAAGAGCCGTTGTGGGTGGAACGGATGCCGGAGGAACTCCGTTTTATTCGCCGCTTTGCTAACCTAGACGGAAAAACAAAAGCTAAAGAGGATGTTCTGCGGTTCATCAACTCGCTTCAAAAGGCAATACTGGAGAAGCGCATCCGCCGGAGTTCGCCCTATGCCGAACAAATCAAATTCATCCAGACCCGGCTGATTGAGGTGTATAATTCCATGAAGGCGAAGATCAAGTTTGAGCTGAAGCCGGACACCCGTGAGGCGCTGATGAAGATAGCTGGAGGGGAGAAGGTTCTAGCTTCTGTCGGGTATATTAAGCGCTACATTGCCATGAATGAGAAGCCCGGGATGAAAGAAAAAGCACGCCAGCTTCTGGAGCAGATCAACAAGGCCATGCTCAAGGGCAAGATCACGGATTCAGACCCTTACATCGTCGAAATCCACGACCTGAAAAAGAACCTGAAAGCATTCAGCACAGACAAGTCAATCAAGACCCTTCAAATCGAGCCAGCTACCCTGAATGGCCTGGAAGGTATACTCGGTTGCGCCTGTCCAAACCTGAACGGGGTGCCGGGACGTCCGGCGATCATGAATAGTATGGACTTTGCTGACCTGGAGTTTCAGACCATCGGGCTAAAAGGTAAATGGTTTGACCTGATTGGCGACCCCTCGTCCAACTTCACCGCCATGGTATTCGGCAAGCCGAAAATGGGCAAGTCGTACCTGTGTATCGACTTTGCCGGCTACCTGGCTCGGAATCACGGTAAGGTACTCTATGTGGCCAAGGAAGAAGGGTTAGACCTGACCCTACAGAAAAAGCTAAATGACAAGGCGGTGGCCCACCCAAACTTGTTTGTTTCATCAGTGCTGCCGGCATTACTGGAAGGGTATGACTTCATATTCTTGGATAGCGTGACCAAGCTCGGTCTGCAGCCTGAGGATCTGACCCGCCTAAAGGGAAAAAATCCCTCAAAGTCATTCATTTTTATTTTCCAGACTACCAAGCAGGGCGCTTTCCGGGGTACTAACGCTTTCCAGCATGACGTTGACGTGGTTATTGAAGTGCCTCAACGTGGGAAAGCTGTCCAGTTCGGTCGATTCAACCAGGGAGGCGAAATCAGTATTTTCTAAAACAATACCTATGATAAAACGAGAAGAAATGATCGCTATGAAGGCGATTGCGATTTGTTTTAAGCCTTTTTTAAAGCCAGAGGAAGCGATGATATACTGCAATTTGGGACGGACCCAATTTGCGAAGAAGTGTGATGAAGCAAAAGTCTATAAAAGCAACTCAGGTTATTTCAAAAAGGAAGAGTTAGACAAAATGCTTGGAGGCTGACGAATCAAATAGGCGCTTTACAGCGCCTATTTGACTTGACAAACATTACTTCCTCGTCAGTACTAATTTGTCGCAAATCTCATTAATTATTTGAATAAGACTTTCAATCAAGAATTTGTGAGGCTGGTCTTCGCCAATGGATGATAAGTATGTTTCAAGTTTTTCTTTAAGCATCAACAAGGGGTCATGATCTTCAAATAGGAACTCGCCAATATTCACTGAACTATACCTATTATTCAATAACTCAGTAAAGTTGAATAACAGTTTATTGCTAGACTTGACAAGTGCTTGCACAAATGCTTCGTTATAAACATACTGAAGGAAGGTTTTTGAAAATTGATTGTCTTGGAAAGTTGCAGATAGAGCTATTTCATCGTCGCTTTTAATTGCATCTAATAGCTTATTGCTTTCGATTTTTAACTGATCGCTTTTTATGTGAAGGTGAATGTTCTTTATGGTTTCCTTTACTTTTTTTACTTCAATATTTTCACTTATAGAGTGTCTTAAGCTTTGGAACATTAATTCGCTTATTTCTTTTCTACGCTTAGCTATTTCTAGGCCTTCATTAATTACTTCGTGTATTTGTTTGTAATTTGCCGGTACGAGCTTGTTGTCAGAAAAGTAGAAGAAAAAATTTGCGATCTGTGCGTAGTCATAAATGCTGTATTTGCCTTCTTTTGCATATTCGAGTACTTTATTAAAACAGGATATGAAATCAGCATTCGATAGCTCTCTAAAAGTATAATTTAACAGTGTTCGAAACGCTATAATTTCATCCGATAGGCTAATAGGGTAGCGTTCTCTCAATTCATCTTGAAATTGTTGACTATTAAAATAACCAGTCAACACGAATGAATAGATGGAAGGGTAAAAGTAATACTGACTAATACGGTTAATTAAGTACCGATCATAGAAAAGTTCTGCATACAGCTTCTCTCTATTCTCTTTTTCTTCATTCGACAGATTCGTAGTCCTAGCAAGAAAAAGCCCGAAAAAATTCTCATCGATGTTTTGAATCCCTTTTGGATCAGAATAATCTGAAGTAGTAAGTCGCCCACGCTTTAATTCTATAACGATTGTTAAGGTGAAAAGAATAACTTCCTTAATATACTTCTCATCGATATCCTCAAGTAATGGTGATACTTTTTCTAGTATGGAAATATAAAAAGAAATTATTCGGAGATTGTTTTCACGATACTCTTGCAGAATTGATGTTATCTCATTTTCCCAGTGCTCGAAGAAGTTATAGACCTTAGGTTGAGATGTCTTGAATTTAGAAAAGAGGATGGGGACTATCTGATCAATATTAGGTTCGTAATTAAGAATCCGTCCGACAACTTTCTCTTTGATGTCATGATACTTTTTATTGTCTTTTTCTAAGTTAGCCTCAATGTTCTTCTCGTCTGCTAAGATGACGGCTTTTAAACTTTTATGTTCGACATAGTTATTAATAAAACCCAGCGTTTCCTTAATAGGAAGTTGGCAACGCTCAAGATCATCGAAGCATATTACATGATGTGATAGGTTGAGGCTATCGACTTTGACATCTTTGAAAGCTTCAGTAAGTCCTACGGACAAAAATTTTTTCGACGCTGCGTTAGCTGCGTTTGCAAAAAGTGCAACGATAGCTTTAGCTGTTTTATTTTCAGTGTTTCCCACAAAGGGCAGAAAACGTAAAAATAGCTGGTACTCGAGTGTCTCGATTTTACTTATTCCATTAAGTGAAAGGTATATTACCTCGAACTTATTTGCTTTAGCAATCTCCTGTAATTTGTATTTCCAAAAATAGGTTTTGCCGCTACCCCATGACCCGTTTATAAGAAGAGCGTATTGTGTGTCAGGCGATTTGATGTAGTCAAGAAATACTGCTTCAATATGTGTAGTGTTCAAAATAAATATGTTTTTAATGGAGTTGGTATTAGGGAATGCTTTGGGATTCTCGGCCAAAGTACTAGAAATAAATTATAACTAATAGTCCGAATGAATTATATCAAAATGATCTGATAAAAAATTGAGTCGTGCGCTAATATCGATACTCCTCGCGTGCAAGATCTTCTATCCAGCATTGATTATTTCAGGAGATGTCGGATAGGAAGTCATCAAGCTTATCAACTTAGGCAGGAACCATTCTCGGCATAAGTCTTCATACATCGTTCCTAGGTTTGTCAACTGGTGCCAAAGTATGAGTACTCGGTTTTTGACCTCGTTCCAATTGGACTTTTCATCGCTTAATAGAGCTTTTACAGTCTGTATTTCTTTTTTTGTTTCCGGCAAGACAGACCATTCCGCGTGCTCCCATATGTCCAAACCTTCTATCTGGCCAATGAAATAAAGTAGCATGGAAGCTGTGTCTTCCCTGGTCTGTTCCTTTCCCTTTTCAAGTTCATCGCGATACGTAATAACTGGATAATCTTTTTGCATAAAAGCATGAGCAATCTCGTTCTTCTGATAAGAAAATTTAGAAAATGCTGCAAGGAGCTTCGCTCGCTTGCCATAAAATTTCATTGCGTTGTTCGCCACAGGTTTGTTCTGTAAATTATTCCAAGCAGGGATAGTTAATGTTACTGTGCCCTGATTAGCATAGTCAGGTTGTTTGGGAAGAAGTATTTTATCGATATAATCATTCAGGCAGACAAAGTAAACATTTCCTGTGGCGAGGTCTGCTACGAACAAAAGAACGGAAACACTTGCGCCTAGAGACTGTATGGTGTACAACGAATTTGTGTCGAATACATATTTGATAACATCAATCTCTGCATATTTAGATCTATCCTCTTTCCATCCGCCTTTCGCAACATTTCCAACGTTATAGATTTTCTCTTTCGTAATTTCTATTGATTTAACAGATTTAACTTGTACATAAATGTATTCTCCGAGTGTCTCAGAATACTGTTCATCTATCTTATTAAAAAGTTCAATTACTAAATCAATTCCGTAGTCTGGTCTGTTGAACTCACGGATGACCCACTCCTTCGGGAGCAATTCTCTTATTAAGTGGTAAGAGCTATCTTCCATTATGTGCTGGAAAACTCTTCGCTTTATTTCTGCCATACGAGTGATTGTGCAATTAAGTGATTCCCTCTAATATACACAATCGCACAAGCCTTCCGACAATTCGTATAGTGCTTCGAGTGGTGGGGACCTGTGCTTTTAAGAATTTATCGCGAAACGTAAAAGGCCCCGTAAGGGGCCTTGCTTCAAGTGAGGGCTAGAAAAAATGGCATCTTGTCGGGCGCTGGTAGCCTTTTAATGGTCTCCATCTGATTCTTCGGCCTATGCCTCTTGTAAGTCTTTCGCACTTGATCTGTTGACGTATGTCCCATGAGGTAGGCAACTGTGGCGTCGTCGATATTTTGGTCTTGCAGAAGAATCGAGAAGCTCAATCGTGCACAAGACCAAGTAATATGTTTCTCGATTTTAGCATTCTTTACCCATCCTTCCAACACCTTGTTGGCCCCGTCTGCTGTCGGCAGCCGAAACACCTTATCACCCAGCTGCATTTTGGCCTTCTGGTTCTGCAGGATTGAGGCCGCGATAGGGTGGAGGGTCAACGTTACCGGCCGGCCGGTTTTGGCCTGAATGATCCGAGTGGTCAGGATGCCGTCCTTGATGTCATCCCATTTCAGGGCTTTTACGTCCACCCAGCGGAGGCCGGTGTAGCAGGAAAACAGGAAAGCAGACTTGACGTCCTCGTTGGTGCAAGGGGTATTGATTAGGGCCAGGTATTCCTCACTTTCCAGATTTTCCTTCATCCGCTTCGAGGGGTTCGTCTTGGCCGAGACCATTTCGGTCGGGTTCTTCTGGAAGTAGCCGTCGCTAGTGGCCGCCCGTACCACCCATTTGAACCGGGTGTAGTACCCGCTCGGGGTTTCGCCGGTGTATTTGTCGAGTAAGTATTGGCGGAAGCGCTTACAGAAGTTCTCGGTAATGTCCATCGGGGAGATGAAGTCTCGGCCAACGAACTCCTTGAATTGCTTAAAGCTGTTTCCAAGGTGCCGATTTGCCTTCCGCTTGTTCTGGTCCACGTACTCCTGGAAGTACTCAATGAAGTTCTGTTTGAATTTGTGGGATGGGATAAAGGCTGAGCCGATGGATTGGGACTCGATGACCAACTGGCTCCTTTTTACTTCTAGCAGGGCAAGGGCTTCTTTATTATGGTTCTTCTGGATTTGGTCTTTGGGGCTGGCGTAGATCCAGATGCCGGTGGAAGGGCGCTGGCCTTTGCCGCGGCCAAAGTCATAGTAAAAGGTGATCTTATCGCCGGTTGCGTTGGGTCGTTTGATGATGTTCATGGGAAGTCGGAGTTAGGCAGTGAAAAAGGTGGATTCGGTCGTCTGTGTCAAGCTGTGTGCCGGTACGAATCCGGATGACACAGCATTTCTCCAAAAAGTGTCATTTCGGGAAATCCCGGGAAGTCTTACTCCAAAAGAAGAAGACGAGTTTTCCACAGGGAAATTTGACACACGGCTTCGATGACACAGTGGCAAGCGCTGTGTCAAATCGGGTGTCAATTGAAAATTTTTGGAGATGACACACCAGCGACACTTTCGTATGTGCTGGTTCGGTGTCGGTTCGAATCCGAAGGGCATCTTCATTGCCGTTGCTCGGACGATAAAAGATCTGTTCGCGTGATTTTTGGGCCGCGAGCCTCCCATTTTTTCGTGTGTCATGACGTGTGTCAATTCTGTGTCAACAATAGTGGGAGAAAGCGAAAAAAAGCGCAAATTTTTGACACACGCCAAATAAAAAACCCCTGTAAATCAATGACTTACAGGGGTTTTAAGTGCCCAAGACTGGATTCGAACCAGCACGCCCTTGCGAGCGCTACCACCTCAAGGTAGTGCGTCTACCAATTTCGCCACCTGGGCCTCCTTTTGAAGAACTATCCCCGTTAGGGGAGTGCAAATGTAATTACTTTTTCAATACAATTCGAAAAGTTGTTCCTTTTCCCGGCTCAGAATTTTTTACCGTGAGGTGGCCACGGTGATATTGGTCCACAATACGCTTGGAAAGACTGAGCCCGAGCCCCCACCCACGCTTCTTCGTGGTGAACCCCGGCTTGAACACTTTCGAAAGGTGCGCCTTGCTGATGCCCTTGCCCGTATCGGCCACGTCGATCACCACGTTACCGCTGCCTTCCTGTATGCTCACCACGATGGCGCCCCTGCCTTCCATGGCGTCGAGCGCATTCTTCAGCAGGTTTTCGATCACCCAGTCAAACAGCGGTCCGGAGAGCGGCACCCGTACCGTTTCCGAGCCGTGCGTTTCGAGCGCGAAGCGCACCCGGCCCGGCGCCCGTTTTTTGACATATTCCATCACCTGGCGCACCTGGCCCACCACATCGAGCGGCTCGAGCTTCGGTGTCGAGCCGATCTTACCGAAGCGGTCGCTCACAAGGCGCAGGCGGCTGATATCTTTTTCCAGCTCCTGCACGAACTCCTCTTCGCCGTGCGTTTCCTTTAGCAGCTCGATCCAGCCTTCCAGCGACGAAACCGGCGTGCCCAGCTGGTGGGCCGTTTCTTTGGCCATGCCGGCCCATACCTGGTTTTGCGTGGACAGGTACGAGCTGCGCAGCGACAAGACCGTCAGCCCGATGAAGAATCCCACGATCACCAGTTGCACATAGGGATAATAGCGTACTTCCCCAAGGAGGCGGCTGTTGCCGTAGTAGTACTTATTGATGCGGCTCGGCTCCAGCGGGTCGGAGTAGGTGATGGGCGGGCGGGCGGAACGGAACTCGCGGAGCTTGGCCTGCAGGTAGTTACTGTCGTTGAGCCGCGTAGAATCCAGGTTTTTTACCTCGATGATGCTGTCGCGCTCGTTGGTCCAGATGATCGGGATGTCGTCGTTGTCCTGCTGGATCTTGAAGGCGAGTGTCGGGTCGGTGCTTGCCGGGTTGAGCAGCGATTTTCCGGCTTCCACCCATTCCTCCACCTTTTGCCGCTCTTCCCGTTCGATCTTGGCGGCCAGGTAAGACGAATACCAGATCGTGCCGCTCACGATCAGGATCGCGATAAGGGCCAGCAGGGCGCGCAGGTTCAGCAGGGAACGAAACATGTGCCGAAGTTATCGGGGAATGGTTTATCAGTTAATCGGTTTATTGGTACCTGGGTTCTGCCCACTCTAGAACAGCCCTGCCCGCTTAACTCTTCATACTCCTTACTGATTACTCATTACCCATTGCCCTTCACCCTTGACCTTTCGGCCCGCTTCCGTAAATTTGGCCCCTAACTTTTCTGCGCATTGACCCCTTTCCCTCATGTTGCTATTGTGATCCTGAACTGGAACGGCCGCCGCTACCTGGAGCAATTCCTGCCCTCGGTGCTGGCGACCGACTACGCCAACTTCAGCGTGGTACTGGCCGACAACGCCTCCACCGACGACTCGGTGGCTTTTGTGCGCGGGCAGTACCCGGCGGTAGAAATACGGGAGCTGCCGCAGAATTTCGGTTTTGCCCGCGGCTACAACGAAGCGCTGGCCACGGTCAGCGCCGATTATTTCGTGTTACTTAATTCCGATGTGGAAGTCACGCCCGGCTGGGTGTCGCCGATCGTCGGCCTGTTGGAAACAACCCCCCGCGCCGCGGCATGTATGCCCAAGCTCCTTGCCTGGCACCAGCGCGATCACTTCGAATACGCCGGCGGCGCCGGCGGCTGGCTCGACAGCCTCGGCTATCCCTTCTCACGGGGACGCATATTCGATGTAACCGAGCAGGACCAGGGTCAGTACGACACCGTGCAGCCCGTATTCTGGGCCAGTGGTGCGGCGCTGTTCATCCGGGCATCCGTGTGGCACGAGCTCGGCGGCCTCGATCCTTTTTTCTTCGCCCACCAGGAAGAGATCGATCTCTGCTGGCGTCTGCAGCGCGCGGGCTACGGCGTTTACTGCTGCCCGCACGCAGTGGTGTACCACGTGGGCGGGGGCACGCTGCCCAAGGGCAATTCGCGCAAGACCTTTCTCAACTTCCGCAACAACCACATCATGCTCGCCAAGAACCTGGCGCCGTCGGAGCGCTGGTGGAAAATTCCCTACCGCATCCTGCTCGACCAGGTGGCGGCGCTGAAGGGCTTGCTCGGTGGCGACAGCGGGTACTTCATCGCGATCAACCGGGCGCATTTCGCATTTTATAAATGGCTCTTGTCCGAAAGAGGGGAGGACCGCCTGCCCAAACCCCCGCTGCGCAAGCTTCGCGGTGTTTACGGAGGCAACCTGATCTGGCAGCATTTTGCGCGCGGGAAAAAGTTCTTCCGCGACATCGTGCGGTAGCCGGCGAAAAGTTTTTCCACAACTGCAATTTTCTTTTGGAGAAACGTTTTGGCTCCCCTTATTTTTGCACCACAAATTTCAGGTATGGATCACCAGCAAGAATACCAGGAAGAACTCCAAAAAGTGCAAGACCGCGACTTCACCCACAACTGGGTTTCCTCGTCGGCCTTCCTGTTCTACCTGTCCGTATTTTGCATGCTCGCTTTCTTTTTCGGTAGCTGCTTCAAACTGTACACGAAGCGCTATGAGAAAAACCGTGTTGAATACACGGTGCAACCCAGCACGCAGTACAACCCCGAGTACAAATAAATTTTTTTTAGAAAAATTTGTTTGGAACGAAAAAAGGCCTTTATATTTGCAACCCGAAGTTCTTACAAATACAGCGATAAAAAGCTGATAATCAAGCGGAAGTAGCTCATTTGGTAGAGCACGACCTTGCCAAGGTCGGGGTGGCCGGTTCGAGCCCGGTCTTCCGCTCCCTGAAGATCCCGACATTGTCGGGATTTTTCATTTACAGCATCTTTGCTGTGGCCCCGGTGGTGAAACTGGTAGACACGCCGGACTTAAAATCCTGTTCTCCGCAAGGGGAGTGCCGGTTCGATTCCGGCCCGGGGCACCGACACGCACAAAACTGGAAAAAGTCCTCCACGGAGGACTTTTCTTTTTACCGTAACCCCGGTCAGGAAATTTTGCGCAGAAGCCTACCGATCAGCACCATCCTCCGTCCGTCTTCCAGCCACACCAGCATAGAGCCATTCCGCCCGCGGATGCACTTGCCGTCGGCCCGCCGCACGGCCGCGCAGCAAACGCCCTTCAACGACGCATCGGTATTCCGGTCGCCGAGGTAAGAATATTCCGGGGTAAAAACCTGAAATCTGAGATCCGACATCAAGCAATCAGGAGCCTGTGGTGTATTGGTATTCCACTTTCCCCGAAAGCTGCTTGTAGCGGTCAAACAGGGCTTCGCGGATCTTGAGGCCCCGGTTGTCGTACTGGTAGCGCCAGATGATGTAATTGGAATTGTTGGCCGGTACCGTGATCCGCTGGATCACGCGGCCCGCTTCGTCGTACTCAAACATATACTCCGGCAGCAGTCGCTTTGCCTTTTCGTTGAAGCGTACGATGTCGGTGAGCCGGCCGGCATCATTATAATAATAATATACCACGTCCTCGGGCAGTCCCGGCCGGCGCGAGCGCTCTTCGGAAACATTTCCTTTTTCGTCGGGCACAAAGCGCACTTCGGAGGAGTCGCTGCCGTTTTTGATGCGGACCATACGGATCGGGCGCGTGCCGGCCCATTCCCAGCGGTGCACTTCAAGCTGCACAAATTTGCGCGTTGGGTCGGAGGTTTCGCTTTCGGTGCGCTCCAACTGCCCGGCGGCATTATAGGTATAGTTGGTTACTGCAAGGGCGGCCTCGCTGCTGTCGATGGTGCGGGCCACGCGGCCCTGCGCATCCAGGAACGTGCGGAGTAGGGTGCTGTTCGAATCAAGCACGGTGGTGGTGGTGAGCTCGCTGCCGGTAAACTGTTGCTGCACCGAAAGGGCGTCGCTCTTGCTGCCATCGGCGTCGAAGCTCGTTAGCAGCACGCTACGTACCGACGACTCGCGGTAGCGCTTCATCTGCTCATTGGTCTCGCGCGTGCCCACGATGTCTTTGAAATAATACTGCGCCGAGGCGGCCATCGAGCAGGGCAACAGCAGGAGCGAAAACAGGAATTTCATCCGGGTATTGTTTGTTCCCAAAAATACGCCTTGCTTTGCCACCGGGCTGACAACAAACTGTTGCATCCATTTATCCCTTTTATTTTTAACAAAAACTGACGTGTCGCACCAACCCGAACGTACCGAGAAGAATTGCCTCAACTGCGGAACCGAAGTCGCGGGGCGCTATTGCCAGCAATGCGGCCAGGAGAACATTGTTCCCCACCAGAACTTTCGCCACCTGGTACAGCATTTTATTTTCGACCTTTTTCATTTCGACGGAAAGTTCTTCGAGACCCTCAAGTACCTGCTCCTCCGGCCGGGCCGTGTGCCGCGGGAATACATTGCCGGCCGCCGGCAATCGTACCTCGACCCGATCCGGATGTACCTGTTCACGTCGGCGTTTTTCTTCCTTGTTTTCGCCGGCATGAACCGGATCAAGGTGGGCGAGGGTGCACTCACCGACACCTACCTGTCGCGGGCAGAGCGGTACGAAGTGGCGTCGGAGCTTTCGGTGCGCAAAGCCGACAGCAACGCCATCCGGGCACTGCCGGTGCTGTTGGATACTTCACTGGCCGTTTACCTCCGCATCGATTCGGCCGGCACGCGCGACTCGGCCTTCGAGTTGCGCGGCAAACGTTACTATTACAAAACCGAACCAAAAGATCACCTTCGTGCTTCCAATTTCGACGTCGATTTGGGCAACGGCTGGCTCGGGCGAGCCCTACGCAAGCGGGTGGCGCATTTCAACGAGCGCTTCGATGAAGACCGGCGCGAAGCGAAAGCAGCCTTTATCGAAGGCTTGTTTCACCGGCTGCCCTACATGCTGTTCGTGTCGCTGCCGTTCTTTGCGCTCCTGCTCAAGTTGCTGTATATGCGGCGCAAGCAGTTCTTTTATGCCGACCACCTCGTGTTCACGCTGTACCATTACATCTTCAACTTTATCCTGCTGCTGGCTGTTTTCCTGATCGCTCGCCTCAACACCGGCGGCTGGGCAATCGGCAGCTGGATCATCGTGGCGTTGCTGCTGTACAGCCTGTGGTCGCTCTACAAGGGCATGCGCAACTTTTACGGGCAAAGCCGCGGGCGCACGCTGGGCAAGTTTTTACTGCTGAACGTGATGGCCTTTTTCGTAGTATCGCTGTTGCTGCTGATTTTCGTATTGATCTCCGCCATTCAACTGTAAACCATGCAAGAAGCCCAAACCGCCTTTGCCCGACTCGTAACGATCATGGACGAACTGCGTGAGCAGTGCCCCTGGGACCGGAAGCAGACGATTCAGACCCTACGCCAGATGACGCTCGAGGAAACCTACGAGCTGGCCGACGCCATCACCGACGAAGACTGGAAAGGCATCCGCGAGGAGCTCGGCGACCTGCTGCTGCATATCGTATTCTATGCGAAGATCGGCACCGAGCAGGGCCGCTTTACGCTCGAAGAAGTGATCAACGGGATCTGCGAAAAGCTGATCGTGCGGCACCCGCATATCTACGGCGACGTAAAGGTGGAGAATGACGAAGACGTAAAGCGCAACTGGGAGCAGATCAAGCTGAAGGAAGGCAAAGCCTCGGTGCTCGCCGGTGTACCCAAAACGCTCCCGGCTTTGGTCAAGGCCATGCGCCTGCAGGAAAAAGCAAAGCAGGTGGGCTTTGAATGGGACAACAAAGAGCAGGTTTGGGAGAAAGTGGAAGAGGAGCTGGGTGAATTGCGCGAGGCGCAGGAGACCGGCGATCCGAAAAAGGTGGAAGAGGAGTTCGGTGACGTGCTCTTTTCGTTGGTGAACTTTGCACGGTTTTTGAATGTGGATGCCGAGAACGCACTTGCGGTCACCAATAACAAATTTACCGCTCGATTTACACAGATGGAAGAACGGGCGCGCCAGAAAGGCCGCTCGCTGAATGAAATGACCCTCGAAGAAATGGACGCCCTCTGGAACGAGATCAAACGCGAACGATCGTGAATGTCATGAACAGCTCCCACCGGTTGCCGAAACGGGCCCTCCTGTATACGGCGGCCGCCTTGCTGTTCCTTTCCCTGCTTACCGGTATCTATTTCCACGAGCAGCCTTCGCTCGAGCGCGAGCAGCACCGACTGGAGTCGTACCTGCACGGCGCCGAAAAAGACTTCAAGGAGCTGCTCGGCAGCAAAGCGCTGCTCCAGCAGCTCGCCCTGGGCCAGGAAAACGAAGACGCTTTCTCCGCGCTCCTCGATAAACCCTACGCACTTTTCCTGTACCGCGCCGATGGCACGCTGGTGTACTGGAACAGCCAGCGCATGCAGGCCCCGGTGATGACGACGCCCTTCCGCAGCGGCACCGTGTTTCAGTCGCTTTCCAACGGCTACTTCGTAACGCAGTACCGGCCGTTTCAGCTCCCGGTTGACGGCAGGCCGATGTGGGCGGTGGCGATGATACCGGTGCAATACCGCTATGGCTACCAGCACTCGAGCTACCTGAAATCTTACTTCGTGCACGACCCCGAGGCCGGTGCGCACATACAGGTATCTACGGAGAAAACACCCTACGTAATCCGCGACGGGAGCACGCAGACCTTGTTTTACCTGGCGCCGCGCACGGCTGCTGCCGGAAGCAGGGTAGACGCGGTGACGGCGCTGCTGCGCATCATGGCCTTTACGCTACTGCTGGCCTACATCCATTTCCTGGCACAGCGCGTTACCACCCATCGGGGCAAGCTGCGGGGCATTCTCTTCCTGGCCGTGGTGCTCGTAGCCATCCGTGCCCTGTTGCTGTTTTGGCCCGGGTTGCTTTCCTTCCGCCAGTTTGCGCTGTTCGATCCTACCGTGTACAGCAAAAACTTCCTCCTGCGCTCGCTTGGCGACCTGCTCATCACCACGCTTTTCTTTTGCTGGCTGACCGTATTTACCTGGTACCGCATGGGGCCCGAAGGACGCCTGCCCGGCTTCCTGCAGGGTAAGCGCCTGCTGCCGGGCGGTATCGCTGCGCTTTTCGTGCTGATGCTCGGCACCTTCCAGTTTGCCAACGTGGTGCGCTCGCTGGTGGCCGACTCGCGGATTTCATTCAACGTAATCGATTTCTTCAGTCTCGATACCTACACCGTCCTGGGCTTCCTCGTACTGGCACTGCTGACACTTTCGTTTTATTATTTTACGCGCGTCCTCTACCGCATCATTTTTCCTGCCTTCGCGGGCAAGACCGTGTTCCTTTATTTCGGTCTGGCCTTTATGGGACTGCTGTTTCTCACCTTCCGCAGCGGCAACAAGGTGGTGCTGTTTCACATGCCGGTGCTCATCTGGCTGATCTGCTATACGGCGTTGGTCAGCCGCGGCCACTTCTTTATCAACCGCTTCCGGATCAGCATCGCCGGCGTACTGTTCTGGATCTTCGTGTTTTCCATATCCCTGGCAATCGTCATTTTCGGGGAGAACCGCCAGAAGGAGTTTGAGTTCCGCAAAGCAATGGCTGTGAAATACGATGAGCTCACCGACCCCTCCGGCGAGCACACGCTGAGCACGGCGCTGGCTTACCTCGACAAGGATTTTCTCGCGGCCAACTTTCCGCGCTTCCAGGACCCGCAGCGCAACCGCGTGCTGCGCGACAGCATCATCAGCGAGAACATCATGGGGTACCTCAACCGCTATGAAACGCGGATCTTTGTTTTCGACGAACAGAACAACCCGGTCAATAACAGCGATAGTGTCACCTTCGCCGAGCTCAACAACCTGTTCTCCGTGCAGAGCCGTCCCACGCGCGTGCCGGATCTATCGTATTATGAAACGGCGTACAACCAGTTTACCTACATCACCAAGCGTCGTATCGGGGACAGCAGCGGCCAGCGCGGCACTTTCTTTATCGTAAGCACCCCGCGGAAATACAACTCCGAAGCCCTTTATCCCGAGCTGTTCCGCCGCACCGGCGAAACCGACGCCGAGAATTCGCAGGTGTACGCCTACGCTATTTACACCAATGGCCTGCTGGTGCTGTCGAGCAACAAGTATTCTTTCCGCATCAACCTGTCCTCGCGCGAAGTGCCGGTAGCTGAATACGAGCGCCGCCGAAACGGCGATTTCGACGAGCTCTGGTACCGCGCCAGCGGGAACAAGGTGGTCGTCATTGCCAAGCAGCGCGATACATTACTGGAAAGTATTACGCTTTTTTCTTACCTGTTCTGCGCCTTCCTGTTCCTCGTGGGCGTGTTGCGCCTGCTGCTCTTCCTGCTGCAGGCCGGCGACGGCTGGCGCACCCGGGCGTTCTACCAGCTCAACATCCGCTCGCAGGTACACGGCACCATCATCTTTATCAGCATCTTCTCGTTCCTCGTTATTGGCGTGGCTACGATCTCGTTCTTCGTGGCGCGCTACCAGCGCAACAACGTAGACAAGCTAAGCCGAACGGCGGGTATTGTAACAAAGGAGCTGCAGCAGCGCGTGCTGGCGGGAAAACCGATCGGGGCGAGCCTGCTCGAGAAAGATTCGGTGAGCGACCAGGGCTTGCAGACACTGATCAACGAGATCGCCGAGATACACAATGTCGATGTGAACCTGTACGACCCGCAGGGCGCCCTGCAGGTGTCTTCGGAGCCCGAAGTGTATAAGCGGGGCCTGCTCAGTACCCGGATGCACCCAATGGCCTGGCATCACCTGGCGCGGCTGCGTGAGATCCAGTTCGTGCAGGAAGAGCGCCTCAGCTCGCTGCGGTATATGAGTATTTACGCGGCGATCACCAACAAGAAAGGGGAGGTGTACGCGTATCTGAATATTCCTTACTTCCTGTCGCAGATCGACCTGAACCAGGAGATCTCCAACTTCCTCGTTACGATCATCAACCTCAACGCTTTCATTTTTCTCATCGCCGGCATCATCGCGCTGTTCATCACCAACCGCATCACGCAGTCCTTCTCGCTCATCGGCGACAAGATGCGCGCCATCAGCCTCGGGCACCGCAACGAGCCCATCGAGTGGCCGCGTAACGACGAGATCGGGGTGCTGGTGGAGCAATACAACCGGATGGTGCGACAGCTTGAGGAAAGCGCCGATGCGCTTGCCCGCAGCGAACGCGAGGGCGCCTGGCGCGAAATGGCCCGGCAGGTGGCCCACGAGATCAAGAACCCGCTCACGCCGATGAAGCTGAGCATACAGTACCTGCAGCGGGCGGTGAACGCCAACCAGCCCAACGTCCAGCAGCTGACCACCAGCGTGGCGCAAACGCTCATCGAACAGATCGATCACCTCGCCAAGATTTCTTCCGACTTCGCACGCTTCGCCAACATCGGCAACCGCAACCTCGAAACCTTCGACCTGCACGACGTACTGCGCAGCCTGGAAGCACTGTATGTGACCAACCCGAAAATCGAATGGTACTGGGAGCGGCTGCCCGCACCGGTACTCCTGTATGCCGACCGCACCCACATGGTGCGCCTGTTTACCAACCTGGTGACCAACGCGGTGGAAGCCTGCGCCGCGTTGCCGCATTGCCGCATCACGCTGCGGGAGCAACTGACCGGGCAATCCATCAAAGTGCTGGTGACCGACAACGGGGAAGGCATCCCCGATGATATGCGCGGCAAGATCTTTACCCCCAACTTCACCACGAAAACTTCGGGCACCGGGCTGGGCCTTGCGATGTGCAAGAGCATCGTGGAGCAGGCCGGCGGCCGCATCTGGTTCGAGACGGAAAAGGGCGTCGGTACTACTTTCTTCGTGGAGCTGCCGTTGGCGGAAGAGAAAGAGGGGTGAGGTAAGATTTCTGACCTCATGTACTCATGTATTCATGTACTCATTTGATCTTCCTTCTATTCAAAAACGCTTCAAACTCCTCCCTCGTAAAGGAGCTGATATTCCGCTCTTTCGTCAGCCCGCCTTTCTGCGCCACTTTGACGCCGTATTTGAGGTTGCCGATGTCTTCAAAGCTGTGCGCGTCCGGATTGACCGACAGCAGCAAACCCTTTTCCAGTGCATATTCCACGTAGCGCCAGTCCATGTCGAGCCGCACGGGGCTTGCGTTGATCTCGATGGCTACGCCGCGCTCGGCGCAGGCGTCGATGATCGCTACGTGGTCTACCGGGTAGCCCTTACGGCGGGCGAGTAGACGGCCCGTAAGGTGGCCCATGATGGTGACGTAGGGATTGTTGATGGCGCCCATCAGCCGCATCATGGCCTTTTCGGCCGGCATGTCGAGGTTGGAATGGATGGAGGCGATCACCAGGTCGAAAGTGGCGAGGACCGCGTTGGAATAGTCGAGCGATCCGTCGGCGAGGATGTCGCACTCGATGCTCTTGTAAATTTTGAAGGGGGCCAGCTTTTCGTTGAGGACGTCGATCTCGGCATGCTGCGCACGTATGCGGGCCTCGTCGAGACCATTGGCGTAATAGGCTGCTTTCGAGTGGTCGGAGATGACCAGGTATTCAAAGCCGCGGGCCTTCAGCTCAAGGGCCATTTCTTCGAGTGTGTGGGCGCCGTCGCTCCAGGTGCTGTGGGCGTGGATGATGCCGCGGATGTCTTCCACCTGCAGTGCCTCGGGCAGTGCACCGGCGCGGGCGCGTGCCAGCACCGTCTCGGTTTCGCGCAGGTAGGGAGGAATGAAGGGGAGGCCGGCGCTTTCGAACAGCGTTTCTTCTTCAGCTGCCTTGGAAGGAAGCCCCGCGCTTTGCCAGGTGAAGGTGAATACGTCGTTGCCTGTAGTCCGGAAGAGCGTGCCGCCGAAGTCATCGGTAGCGCAGAAATGCAGGCGCAACAGCAGGCCTTCACCCGATTGGAATTCGACCCATTCATTCGATTCGCTGACGAGGCTGAAGGCTTCGACTTCGAAGAAGCGTTTGGCGTCCTTCACGTCGATCGTGCTGACCCATTCCAGTTCGTTGATCACCTCGCATTGCCGGCGAAAGGCACCGGTGAGGGCATGCCGGTTGTCGGGAAAGCGCTGCGACAGGCGGGCCGTCAGGGCATGGGCGAAAGCTTCGACCTGGGCATAGAGAAACTTGCCGGCGTTTTGCTTATGAAAGTGGATCGCGTCGAGGATCTTCTCCTGCGTCTTGTCGCCGAAGCCTTTGGTAGCGGCGATGCGCCCGTTGCGGCAGGCGTCCTGGAGGGCGTTGAGGGTATCGATGTGGAGCTCCTTCCAGAGCGTATGGATCTTCTTCGGGCCGAGGCCTTTTATGTTGAGCATCTCCAGCACGCCGGGCGGTGTTTGCGCGATGAGTTTGTCGAGGGTGGAGAGCTTGCCGGTGGCAATGAGTTCCTGCACCTTGCCGGCTACGCTGCTGCCGATGCCCCGGAGGCCCGGTATCGCGGCCGGCTCCAGGGTGGCCACCTCCACGTCCAGCTTCTCCAGCGCGAAGGCGGCAGATGCGTAGCTTTTGCTTTTGAAGGGATTGTCGCCGTGGATATCCATCAGCCGGGCCAGCAAGGAAAACTGCTCCGCGATCGCGTAATTGTCCATGCCTGCAAAATAGCAAATCTGCTGATGTGCTAGTCTGCTAATGTGCTAACTGGACGTTACTGGCAGCGCGCGAATGGAAGCGGATTAATAAGCACTGCCGGAAGGAGAGTGGTCGGCAGGTACCGTGTACCAATGGAACAATACACGAGGAAGCAAAAAGAAACCCCGGCGGGAGGCCAGGGTTTCTATCAGTTGATCCAAAGAATTACTTCTTGGATGCAGCGGCTTTTTTAGGAGCAGCCTTCTTAGCAACGGCCTTTTTGGGGGCTGCGGCTTTTTTCGGAGCAGCTTTCTTAGCAGCAGCCTTCTTAGGGGCGGCGGCTTTCTTAGCAGCTGCCTTTTTCGGGGCTGCTTTTTTAGCGGCGGCAGCCTTCTTAGGGGCGGCGGCTTTTTTCGGTGCGGCTTTCTTAGCAGCTGCTTTTTTCGGAGCAGCTTTTTTTGCTGTTGCCATGTGTGTAGAATTTAGGGGTTAGTAATGAAATAACGGTAGTAAAATTAATGCCAAAATTTTAACTACCAAATTTCTTTACCCCCACGAAATCCACAACTGGCTTATGCCTGCACTTCGCTTACAGATACCTGTGTGCGGTCGTTCTTGCCCTTGCGGAATTCTACAACGCCATCGGTAAGTGCGAACAGCGTCCAGTCTTTGCCGACGCCGACGTTCTTGCCGGGATGGTATACGGTGCCGCGCTGACGAACGAGGATGTTACCCGCTACAGCAGGCTGACCGCCGAAGATCTTAACGCCCAGGCGCTTGCTCTGCGAGTCGCGGCCGTTCTTTACGCTACCTTCACCTTTCTTGTGTGCCATGATGAATAGATTTCAGATTTGAGATTTCAGTTTCTTGTTGACCGTTGCTTACGCAATTTCCGCGATGCGGATCTTGGTGTAATGGGTGCGGTGACCGTGCTTCTTACGGAAGCCCTTGCGGCGCTTCTGCTTGTAGGCAATGACCTTGTCGCCCTTCACGTGGTCGAGGATCTCGGCTTGCACTTTCACGGTTGCGGACTTGGCGAACGACAGGTTGCCGTTGTTGTCGGCCATGATCACATCGCCGAGCTCTACTTTATCGCCGGCGTTGCCACCCAGGTGGGGAACGTACAGAGTCTGGTCTTTCTCGACCTTAAATTGCTTTCCGGCTATTGATACAATTGCGAACATAACGGTTCTAAAATTAGGAGTGCAAAGGTAAGGAATAAAGTCAATAGTAAAAAGGCTAAATTCAAAATGATCGGCCCTGCGGGCTTATTCACTTGATTTTTGCGCATTTTTTGACTTTTGACTTTCGGATTTGCGTCCCCCCGGCCCTCCTTTGAATCTATATTTGTGCTTACAGAACCCCTACATGAAGCTCAAATCCCTGCTCGCCAAGCCCTTTGCTTCTTATATATACAACCGCACCCGCAAGTCGATGCAAACGGCACTGGCCGACCAGGACGCAGTGCTAAAAAGCCTCCTGAAGACCGGCCGCGGCACCGAATTCGGCGCCGGGCACGGGTTTGCCGGGGTGGCCGACTACGCCGCTTTCCGGCAGGCGGTGCCCGTACGCGACTACGAGGCCTTCCGCCCCTGGATCGACAAGATCAAGGCCGGCCGCCACAACGTGCTCTGGAAAGGGCAGCCCATCTACTTCGCCAAAACCTCCGGCACCACCTCCGGCGTCAAATACATCCCGATCACCCGCGAGTCGATCCCCAACCACATCAACTCGGCGCGCAACGCCCTGCTGCTCTATATGGCGGAAACCGGCAACACCGCCTTCGCCGACGGCAAGCTGATCTTCCTCTCGGGATCCCCGGAGCTCGAGCGGGTAGGAGGCATCCCTACCGGCCGCCTCTCCGGCATCGTCAACCACCACGTGCCGAAGTACCTGCGCACCAACCAGCTGCCCAGCTACGAAACGAACTGCATCGACGACTGGGAAACGAAGCTCGACGCCATCGTGCGCGAGACCATCAACCAGGATATGACGCTCATCTCGGGCATTCCGCCCTGGATGCAGATGTATTTCGACCGCCTGCAGGAAGTGAGCGGAAAGAAAATCAAGGACCTGTTTCCCAATTTCTCCGTGCTCGTACATGGCGGCGTCAACTTCGAACCCTACAAGGCTCGCCTTTTTGAAAGCATCGGCAGCCCGATACACAGCATCGAGACCTTCCCGGCCTCCGAGGGCTTTTTCGCCTTCCAGGACACGCAGACCGAAGAAGGGCTCCTGCTCAATACCGACAGCGGCATCTTTTTCGAATTCGTGCCGGCCGGCGAGATCTTTAACGAAAACCCAACACGCCTGTCGCTGCACGAGGTACAGGTGGGCGTCAACTACGCCCTGGTCATCAGCAACAACGCGGGTCTGTGGGGCTATAACATCGGCGACACGATCAAGTTCGTTTCCACCGATCCGTACCGCATCGTGGTCACCGGGCGCACGAAGCACTTCATCTCGGCGTTCGGCGAGCATGTTATTGGTGAAGAAGTGGAACAGTCTTTGCTAAAGGCCGCACAGGAAAGCGGGGCTCAGATCACCGAGTTCACCGTGGCGCCCATGATCCAGCAGGGAAAGGGACACAGCTACCACGAATGGTTCATTGAATTCGAGCAGCGCCCCGCCGACCTGGAACGATTTGCCGCCCAGGTGAACGAGAACCTGCGCCAGAAGAATATTTACTACGACGACCTGATGCGCGGCAACATCCTGCTGCCGCTGCGCATCACGCCCGTCCGCAAGAACGGCTTCATCGACTACATGAAATCCGTAGGCAAGCTCGGCGGGCAGAACAAAGTGCCCCGTCTGAGCAATGACCGGAGAATAGCAGAAGAGTTGGTGAAGTTCAAAGCCTGAGAAGCGATTTGTCTGTTGATCTATTCGTTCATTGATAAAGAGGTTCGCGGCAATGCTTCTGTCGCGAATTTTTTGCGAAGAACCAGTGAGTAATGACCAATGGACCAATAAACTAATAAACACCCTACTTTTGACCACTGTCCGCCATTATGAATAACCCTAAGCGCATCGCGATTTTTGGCTCCACGGGCTCGATCGGCACGCAGGCTCTCGAGGTCATTGCCGCCCACCCGGAGCTGCTGTCCGTAGAAGTACTGACGGCCAACGGCAACGACGATCTCCTTATCGAGCAAGCGCTCCGGCACAACCCCAACGTGGTGGTGATCGGTGGCGACAATGCCAAATACGCCAAGGTGCGGGCCGCCCTCGAGCATACCGATATCAAGGTGTTCTCCGGCGACGCGGCCCTGGTTGAAGTGGCGGCAATGGATATTTACGACCTGATGCTGGCGGCCATCGTGGGCTACGCCGGTCTTCGCCCCACGCTCGAAGCGATCCGAAACGGCAAGGCCGTAGCGCTGGCCAACAAGGAAACGCTCGTGGTGGCAGGCGATATCGTGATGCAGATGGCGATGGAAAAGCGTGTGCCCGTAATTCCTGTCGACTCCGAGCATTCCGCGATCTTCCAGTGCCTGGTGGGCGAGCACCGAAATCCCATCGAGAAGGTGATCCTCACCGCGTCGGGCGGGCCGTTCCTGGGTCGCAAGACCAACTACCTCGTCAACGTAAAGCGGGAGCACGCCCTGCAGCATCCCAACTGGAACATGGGCGCCAAGATCTCTGTGGATTCGGCGACGCTGATGAACAAAGGACTGGAGATGATCGAGGCCAAGTGGCTGTTCAACCTGAAGCCCGAGCAGATCCAGGTGCTGATTCACCCGCAAAGCATCGTGCACTCGATGGTGCAGTTCGAAGACGGCTCCATCAAGGCGCAGATGGGACTGCCCGATATGAAGCTGCCCATCCAGTATGCGCTGGCTTTTCCCAACCGCCTTGCCAATAGCTACCCCCGCTGCGACTTCCGCAAGTTCAATACGCTCAATTTCGACGAGCCCGATTACCGCACCTTCCGCAACCTGCCGCTGGCCATCGAAGCGCTGAAGAAAGGCGGCAACCTGCCCTGCGTGCTCAATGCCGCCAACGAGGTGGCCGTGTGGGCCTTCCTTCAGAATCGCATCGGGTTCCTCGATATGACCGACATCATCGAGCAAACGATGCAGAAAGTGTCCTGGATCGACAAGCCCAGCATCGACGACTATTACCACAGCGACGGCGAAGCCCGCCTCTACGCCGGCGAGCTGATGAAGCTTTGAGTCGGCATTCGCGGATCGGCAATGCTGACGCCTATCGGTAGTGGGCACTATTGGCGCTCCCAAATGAAGTATTTCCGGCGTTTTGTAGGCCCTTCAATGTTTCCGCGCATTGCGGATTGCCGGTTCCCGAATGCCGATCCCCGGTCCATGCAAATCCCTAAAATCGCCCGAAGCTGTTCATTCCTGCCCCGAATACCGGATATTTGTCCCTATCGCTTAATTACCACGAATGCATTTATTGGCTATTAACTGGGCGGAAATCGGTGTCAAGGCCGCCCAACTGATCTTGTCTTTTTCCATTCTCGTTGTGCTCCACGAACTCGGGCATTTCCTGCCGGCCCGCTGGTTTGGCTGCCGCGTGGAGAAGTTCTACCTCTTTTTCAATCCCTGGTTTTCGCTTTATAAAAAGAAGATCGGCGAGACCGAATACGGCCTCGGCTGGATCCCCTTCGGCGGCTATGTGAAGATTTCCGGCATGATCGACGAGAGCATGGATACCGAGCAGATGAAGCAGCCCGCCCAGCCCTGGGAGTTTCGCAGCAAGCCGGCCTGGCAGCGCCTCATCATCATGCTCGGTGGCGTCACCGTCAACGTGCTGCTGGCGCTCGTGATCTTTACCGGCATTGCCTACAAATGGGGCGACACCTACCTGCCGCCGCAAAACCTGCACTACGGCATCGCAGCCGACAGCCTGGCGCAAAGCATGGGCCTCCGCGACGGCGACATCATTACCCACGTGGGCGGCAAGCCCGTGGAGGACGAGCTGCAGGTTCCGGGTCTCATCGTTACCAAAGAAGCCACGCAGGTAACGGTGCTCCGCGACGGTCAACCGGTGGTGCTGCCGGTTCCGGAAGGAATGATCAGCAGCCTGAATTCTGCTAAGAGAGCGTCCTTCATTGGTATCAGGCATCTCGCCATCGTAGACACCTTTACAGAAAACTCGAACGCGTACAAAGCAGGCATCCGGGAGCACGATACCGTTACCAGTGTGGATGGAAAACCGATCACCTACTTTCATGAGT
Organism: Flaviaesturariibacter aridisoli; assembly: GCF_004343705.1. Taxonomy (GTDB): domain Bacteria; phylum Bacteroidota; class Bacteroidia; order Chitinophagales; family Chitinophagaceae; genus Flavisolibacter; species Flavisolibacter aridisoli. The sequence goes on along the minus strand of NZ_SKFH01000028.1, from coordinate 9,520 downwards.
TCCGGCGCATCGTAAGTGAGCGGGCAGGAAAGACCGTACAGGTAGGCGTAAAACGCGCCGGGCAGAACCTGGTGATCCCGGTTCCCGTAGCCGCGATCGATGGCCGCGGTGCTATCGGCGTATTCCCACCGCCGCTCGACTCGATGGGCTTTGAGATCAAGACCCGCCACTATACGTTTGCGCAGTCGGTGCCCGCCGGCCTCCACCGTGCGAAGAACACGCTCAGTATGTACACCACCGGCATCAAGCAACTCTTTACGGGCAAGGCCAACCCCAACGACTCGCTGGGCTCGATCTTCAGCTTCGGCAAGATCTTTCCGGGCCAGTGGGACTGGAAAAGCTTCTGGAGCCTGACGGCCCTCTTCTCGATCATTCTCGCGTTTATGAACGTGCTGCCCATCCCGGGCCTCGATGGAGGTCACGCACTCTTCACGCTCTACGAGATGATCACCGGCCGCAAGCCCGGCGATAAGTTTATGGAATACGCCCAGATCGTGGGCTTCGTGCTGCTCATCAGCCTGATGATCTACGCGCTCGGCCTCGATGTTTGGCGGATGTTCAAATAGTCCCGGTTTCCGGTTGCGCAAGCGCAGCTATTTATAAAACGGCATCGCGAAGCGATGCCGTTTTGCATTGAGCAGCAAACCCGAAACTGGAAACGAGCAACCGGAAACTTTGCATACCCTTAAGTCTCAAATCCGTAACTTTGCTACGTTGTTAAACAACTCCCTGGGGGTGTATTGGTTTTGACAGCAGAGGTCTTTGAAGGTGCAAGCATGCCGGGCGTTGGGTAATTAGCCCGCTAATCTGAATACTCAAAATTCAAATGGCAATACTTCGTATGCCATGGCTGCCTAATCAGTGATTAGTTAGTCATTTGGGCCGTCGCACGGGTTCGTCCCTTACCAAGTGCCACCGCCGACTTAAAAAGAAAAGGGATCGCTGCTACCACAGGCTGTGCCGGTAGCCTAAGATTATCCAGCTAAGGAACGTGTTGGTTTGTCCTGGTCCTGCGCGTTTCCGACAATTAATCCGAGGAATAAGCATGTAGAAAGCTTTTGGAAATCCTGTTTGCACACCGGTTCGATCCCGGTCACCTCCACCCCAAAGCGCCGAAACTTCCACAGTTGAAACGCCGCGAAAGAGCCGCCCCGAAAGGGCGGCTTTTTTTGTTCGCGCCCATCAAAAAAGACTATCCGTGTCGCAGGGCCGCACCCGGTTCCCTTTCGGATAAACGGGAGCCGGACCGTTTCAGGCCGGGACAAAAGGCCACCGTACACGTGCTGCGCAACGGCAAGGCGATCGACGTTCCCCTGCAGCTGCGCCGCATCAGCGTGTTTGGAAAAGTGGACTAACGCGTTTTTCCCTGCAGGCGGTCATAGCGGGCCCGGATGAAGTTGAAGAGTCCGTAGCAAACGAGCCCGAGCCCCACGGCTGCGAGCAGCCAGGAACCATAGTCGCCCTGCTGCAGCAGGTTGAAGGCGCGCGACGTATCGCCCGCCTCCGCGGCGCGTGTGTGCAACGCGGCGCGCCCAAAAAGAAAGCCGATCAGCAGCCACACGGCGCCGCGGGCGCAGTAGCCGATCATGCCCGCCAGGAGCAACACGCGCCCGCCGGGCTTGAAGCTACCGGCGCCGGCATGCTTGCGGTATTTGCCGCGGAATGCATAATAAAACTGGTAAATGCCGGTAACGAAAAAGATCGCCGCCGCCGCATACGCGAGTGCCTGGCCCATCGGTTTGTCGAGCAGGTTTTGCGCCAGCGCCTGCTGGCTGTCTTTCTTCCCCGAATCGCTGAACAGCAGACGGATCGCGAGAACCGCCACCGCCGCATACGTGAGGCCGCTGAAAAAATAACGCAGGCGCGCGGCCCAGCCTTTCGCGTCTTTCTCTTTTCCTTCAGTGTTGCCGAAGGCCTGGAAGCCGCGCCAGGCGCAGTAGCAAAGCAAGCCCAAAGCAATGGCCGCCAGCAGCAGGTTGCCCGCCGGCAAGTCGCGCACGGCGCGCAATACGCCACCCCGGTCCGTTTCTTCGGTTGAATGCCCGTCGAAGTGAAAAGCGGCCAGGAAGGCCAGCGTGCCCAGCAGGCAGTATAAAACGCCCTTGGTAATAAGGCCCATGCGGCCGAGGCGGCGGATCCAATCGGAAGTTTCGGGAGCGGAGTGTTGAACCGGGAGTTCCATGCCGCTGCTGATGCAAAAAGATGACCAACCAAATTGCCAAAGGCGCGGCTGTTTGATAAAGGCGATGAAGGAGGCTTCGACGGAAAATAAAATACCGGTCAAAACGGGCGCCGCTCGCCGATCCCGCGTTATTTTGTTTTATGAGAAAGCTGCTACTGCCCGTTTGCCTTTGCTGCCTGCTCCTGTCGCTTTGCCCGGTCCGCGCCGGGGCGCAGGAACCGGTTTATCAGGGGAAGGACCTCGGCGTACACTACCGCCCAAAGCAAACCCGCTTCAAAGTATGGGCACCCACTGCTGACACGGTTGTGCTGCGCATCTATGGGAGCGGCACCGGGGGCGATGCTCTGCAAACGGTGCACCTCGCAAAAGGAGAGGAGGGCAGCTGGTACGCGCTTGTGGATGGCGACCTGAAAGCGCGTTATTATACATTTCAAACGATCCAGGGCGGCAATGCGTCACTCGAAGTACCCGATCCCTATGCCATTGCGGTGGGCGTCAACGGGAAGCGCGGGATGATCGTCGACCTGGAGGAACTGGCGCCCGCGGGCTGGCTGAAGGACAAACGACCGGCGTTGAAGCGGCCCACCGACATCGTGCTCTACGAGCTGCACGTGCGCGATCTTTCGATGAACGCCAACAGCGGCATCCGGCTTAAAGGGAAATACGGCGGCCTTGCCGAGCGCGGCACGAAAGGCCCTGCGGGCCTGGCCACCGGGCTCGATCACATCCGTGAGCTGGGCATCACCCATGTGCACCTGCTCCCCGCCTTCGATCATAATTCCATCGACGAAAGCAAAACCCTGGCGCCCTTTAACTGGGGCTACGACCCGCTCAACTACAATGTGCCGGAGGGGAGCTATTCGACCAATGCAAGCGACGGACGCGTGCGGATCCGCGAGTTTCGCCAGATGGTGCAGACCCTGCACCGCGCGGGTCTTCGCGTGGTGATGGACGTGGTATACAACCATACGTCCGACATCCGCCACTCCGTGTTCGAGCAGATGGCGCCCGGGTATTTTCACCGCAAGACCACCGACGGCGGCTGGGCCAACGGCAGCGGCTGTGGCAACGAGACCGCTTCGGAAAAAGCGATGATGCGCAAATACATGGTCGAGTCGGTGTTGCACTGGGCGCGCGAATACCACATAGACGGGTTTCGCTTCGACCTGATGGGACTGCACGACATTGGGACCATGAACGCGATCAGCGACAGCTTGCACCGGATCGATCCAACCATTTTTATTTACGGGGAAGGTTGGACCGCAGGCGATACACCGCTTCCGGAAGCGCAGCGCGCCGTAAAGAAGAACGTGCCGCAACTGCGGGGCGTTGCTGCCTTCAGCGACGACATCCGCGATGCCCTGCGCGGTCCCTTCAGCGACGATAAGGTGAGCGGGTTCATCAGCGGCCAGGCGGGCACCAGGGAAAGTCTTAAGTTCGGTATTGCCGGCTCCGTACGGCACCCGCAGGTGGATTATTCTAAAGTGGCGTATTCGAAAGCGCCCTGGGCCAACGAGCCATCGCAGACAATTTCCTATGTGTCCTGTCACGACGATCCCACACTCTTCGATCGCATCCGCCTTTCCAATCCATCGGCCACGGAGAAGCAAGTGATTGCGATGGACAAGCTCGCGCAGACGGCCGTGCTCACCGCGCAGGGCGTTGCCTTCATACATGCGGGTGAGGAGTTCCTGCGCACCAAGGGGCTGATGCATAATTCGTACAATGCCCCCGATTCGGTCAATGCGCTCGACTGGGCCCAAAAAGCCCGCTACCAGAGCGTATTCCGCTACTACCAGGGATTGATCGCGCTGCGTCGGAACCATGCCGCTTTCCGGATGCCCAGCGCCGCGCTGATCCGGAAGCACCTGGCCTTCGGACCCGAAACCGACCCGTTGCTGCTCACTTACCGCATCAGCGGCGCCCCCGGCGACTCCTGGAAGGACGTGCTGGTGCTGCTCAACGGCGCACTGGAAAGTAAGGAAGTGCAGTTGCCTGCCGGCAAATGGACGCTGGCCGCCGACGGGCAGCAGGTAAATGAGCGCGGTATCCGCACCGTGTCTGGTGGGAAGGTTCAATTGCCCGCTTCCACCGGGTGGGTGTTGTTCCGGAAGCAATAAAGTCTACAAATTTGGTAGGGTAATGTGTGCGGCCTATTTTTAGCGCATGAACGTTAGCTGGATCGCGCTGGCCGTACCCCTTTTCGTGGGCCTGATGTATGTTGAGTACCGTGTTTCGCTTCGGAGGCGTCTGCCGGTGCACCGGTTTCACGAGGCTGTTGCCAATCTGAATGTGGGCATGGCCGAGCGGCTCACCGACTTGTTCACCAGCGGTCTTTTTTTCTTCGTTTTTGAATGGCTGTACCACCACTTTGCGTGGTTCTCCATTTCGGCACACTGGTATACCTGGCTTTTCCTGTTCCTGCTGACCGATTTCGTGTGGTATTGGTATCACCGCGCCGGGCACCGGGTCAATCTTTTTTGGGGCGTGCACGTGGTGCATCACCAGAGCGAGGATTTCAACTACACCACATCGGCGCGGATCACAGTGTTCCAGGCGTTGGCCCGTGGTCTTTTCTGGTCCGTGCTTCCCATCGTCGGTTTTCCGCCCCATATGATCGCAACGCTGCTGCTGGTGCACGGAGCCTACCCGTTTTTCACCCATACCCAACTCGTGGGCAAATTGGGTATCCTGGAATATTTCCTCGTTACGCCATCGCACCACCGCGTGCACCACGCCAGCAACCCGGAGTATCTCGACAAGAATTACGGCGATGTGCTGATCGTCTGGGACAAACTTTTCGGCACTTTTGCCGAAGAGCGTGCCGAACCTTCCTACGGACTCACGACCCCGCTCAACAGCCATAGCTTCCTGTGGCAGCACTTTCACTTCCTGCTCGAAATCGGTGTTGCTTTCAGCCGTGCCCGTGGCTTCCGCGCGCGCTTCCGGACACTGTTCGGCAAGCCAGACGACATCGACCCGCGGATCCGTGCCTGGCTCGAAAAGAAGTTCTCCAACCGAAATGAATTCCGTCCCGTCAATGCGCAAGTGCGGCAACTGGTCCGGATGCAGACGGGCACCAGCCTGGTGCTGCTGTTCCTGCTCCTTTTTTTTGCGGCGGGTCTCACCGGGGCGCAGGTGTTCTCCTTGTCCGTATTTATACTGTTAAGCCTGATCAACTCCGGCGCCATACTGGAGCAGCGCCGCTGGGTTTTTTACCTCGATTTCCTCCGGCTGGTCGTGGCCGGATGCGCCGTGTACACCTTTTGCCCGCACAGTGCGGTGCTTTCCTTTACGCTGGGCGGGGCTACGATCGTGCTGCTGTTTTACAAAACCCTGCAGCGCGCCTATTGCCGCTGGCTTTTCGGCGTCGCCTGACCCAAGCCCCGGGGTTTTCTCCAAAAAAGAATCCCGCTAAGACTAGCGGGACGTAACGATTGCTTGCTATATGAAATTCTTGAATGTTCGGCTACAAAAATACAATGTGTAGCTAGTACACACTAAACCTTTTCCAGGGTGGTTTACGCTCGCTAACAACCCGATGCTATTCCCGAGCCCGCCACCAGAAAGCATTTGACGGTTCATGTGCTCCGGTGGCCAACTGCTTGCGTGTCCGTGTCTAGGCGTAAAATTCCTTGGCGGACTGCGCTTTTCCGGCTACCTTGTCAGGAATGACCCGCGCCGCACATAGCCCCGTTTGTCTCCCCGGCCGCCCGGCCCGGCCAGGGGTGCGCACGCGTACAACCGCTACAACAACCCGCAAGGGTTGCGCCTGAACATACCAACCCGCTGCCCTTCCGGCCTACCTTGCCAGGATTTTTTTGACCTAAACGATCGGATCATATGTATGTATTGAAATTCGGCGGCACCTCTATGGGGTCCGTAAGCGCCATCCGCCGCGTGGCCGCCCTCGTGCAGGAATACAGCCTCCGCCGCCGGGTAGTGGTGGTGCTGTCGGCCATGAGCGGCGTAACCGACGACTTGCTCCGCCTTGCCCGCCAGGCGACCGCGCAGGACGCAGCCTGGGACGCTACCCTCCGTGCCCTCGAAGAGCGACACCGGGAGGCCTGGGCCGAGCTGGTGGACGATCCTGCCGCTTTGCCGCTCGACGCCGAATTCAGCGCCCTGCGCACCCTTTGCCAGGGCATCAGCCTCCTCGGCGAATGCTCGCCCCGTACCACCGACCGCGTGGCCGCATTCGGTGAGCTGCTTTCCTCCCGACTGTTTGCCGCCCACCTTTCTTCCCGTATTGCCACGGAGTGGGCCGACAGCCGCAGGCTGATACGAACCGACAGTCAATTCGGACAGGCGCATGTAAATTTCGCCGTCACCGATGCGCTGCTGCAGAGTTATTTTGAAAAGAGTTCCATGCAGGTTTACGTGCTTCCTGGCTTTATCGGCGCCAACGAAGCCGGCGAGACCACCACGCTCGGCCGCGGCGGCTCCGACTATACCGCGGCCATCATCGGTGCCGCATTGCCCGGGGCGGAAGTGGAGATCTGGACCGATGTACCCGGCATGATGACCGCCGACCCCCGGCTCGTGCCCGGTGCAAGAACCATCGCAGCGCTTTCCTTCCAGGAAGCGATGGAGCTCTCGCACTTCGGCGCCAAGGTGCTTTATCCGCCCGCCGTACAGCCGCTGATGAAAAAGCAGCGCGCCGTCCGGATCCGCAACACGTTTGCCCCCGAAGCCGAAGGAACGCTGATCCACGCACAGGCGCTGGCCGACAAAACCATTATCCGCGGTATCTCCAGCATAACCGGGATCGCGCTCATCAGCCTCGAGGGCAGCGGTATGGTGGGTATCCCGGGCTTCAGCCACCGCCTGTTCGGCGCCCTCGCACGCCGCCTCATCAACGTGATCCTCATCACCCAGGCTTCGTCCGAGCACACGATTTGTGTTGCCATCGACGGCTCCGCCGCCGATGCAGCCGTACGGGCGGTGGAGGAGGAGTTTCGGGTCGAAATCCGGGAAGGCAGCATCGAACCGCTGCAGTGCGAAACGGGGCTGGCCATTGTGGCCCTGGTGGGCGACCATATGAAGAACCATACCGGCATCAGCGGCCGGAAGTTCGGCGCGCTGGGCCGCAACGGCATCAACATCCGCGGTATCGCGCAGGGTTCTTCGGAACGCAATATCTCTACGGTCATTGGCGGGGCCGACGTGCGCAAGGCCATCAACGTACTCCACGAGGCGTTCTTTGAAACGGAATACAAGCAGGTGAACTTATTCATTGCCGGCACCGGCAATGTGGGCAAACGGCTACTGGCCCAGCTTGCGCAGCAGCAACAGTGGCTGCAACAGCGCCTGCGCCTCCAGCTTCGCGTGGTAGGGCTCGCCAACAGCCGCCGCATGGCCTTCGCCGAAGGCGGGCTCGACCTCGCGCGCTGGGAAGAATCCCTGGCCGAAGGCGAGCTGATGGATGTGCGCGCCTACCGGGAAAAAGCGATCGCCCTCAACCTGCGCAACGCCGTATTCGTAGACGTTACCGCGCAGGAAGCCGTGGCCGGCCTTTACGAGGGCTTTCTCGAGCGCAGCATCCCTGTGGTCGCCTGCAACAAGATCGCGGCGTCGGCCTCCTTCAGCCGCTATGAAACGTTGAAAAACCTGTCGCGCGAATATGGGGCGCCGTTCTTTTTCGAGACCAACGTGGGCGCCGGCCTTCCTGTTATCGGGACGCTCGGCGACCTTATGAGCAGTGGCGACCAGGTTCATCGTATCGAAGCCGTATTGAGCGGCACGCTGAACTACGTATTCAACCACTATGATGGCAGCCGCCCCTTTGCCGCCGTAGTGCGCGAAGCGCAGGAGCAGGGCTACACCGAGCCCGACCCGCGCCTTGACCTCGGGGGTACTGACGTGGCCCGCAAGATCCTCATCCTCGCCCGCGAATCGGGGGCGACGCTCGAGTTTGACGCCATCCGGAACACGCCCTTTTTGCCGGCTTCGTGCATGCAAGGCAGCATCGACGATTTCTACCGTGAGCTGGAAAAGCAGGAAGCGCATTTCCGCTCGCTGCTTGAAGAGGCACGCACCGCGGGCAAGCGTCTCAAGTATGTCGCAACGTTCGAAGATGGGAAGGCTGCCGTGGGCCTGCAGGCCATCGATCCGCAACACGATTTTTATCACCTGTATGGAAAGGACAACGTCGTGCGCTTTTTCACCAACCGCTACAACGGGCAGCCGCTGGTAGTAAAAGGGGCGGGCGCCGGCGCCGAGGTGACCGCATCCGGTATTTTTGCCGACATTATTAAAACTGCGCGTACCTGATGGAACAAGTAACTGTGTCTGCACCCGGCTCCGTATCGAACCTGGGCAGCGGCTTCGATGTACTGGGCTTTGCCCTCGAGGAACCCTGCGACGCGCTCACGCTGCGGTTTACCGACACGCCCGGCGTACGCCTGGTCAACGAATCGCCGTACCCCTTGCCCGATAATCCGGAGCAGAACGTGTCGGGCGTGGTGCTGCTTGCCGTGCTGCAAAAGACCGGCGCCGGCCGCGGCTTCGAGCTGACGGTGCGCAAACGCATCAAGCCCGGGAGTGGCATCGGCTCCAGCGCCGCGTCCGCTGCCGGCGCGGCCGTGGCCGCCGCCACGCTGCTGGGATCGCCATTTTCGAAACTGGAATTACTTGACCTCGCGATGGAAGGTGAAGTGATCGCTTCGGGCGCCCGTCATGCCGACAATGTGGCGCCCTGCATCTATGGAGGTGTTACGCTAATCCGCTCGCTCAACCCGGTGGACATCATTGCCCTTCCGTCCGCCGACCTGCACGTAACGATTGTACACCCGCAGATAGAGATCAAGACCTCCGATGCGCGTGCCGTATTGCGACCCGATGTGCCGCTCAAGGAAGCCATCCGGCAGTGGGGCAATCTCGGGGCGCTGGTGGCCGGCTTTTACCGCAATGATCCCGAGCTCATTGGCCGTTCGATGGAGGATGTGGTGGCGGAGCCCTACCGAAAGGCGCTCATTCCCGGCTTCGACGCCGTGCGCGCTGCCTGCGTCAAGGCCGGTGCGCTGGGCGGCGGCATTTCAGGCTCCGGACCTTCGCTGTTCCAATTCAGCAGAACAAAAGAAACGGCGCAACAGGTAGCCGACGCAATGAGCCACGTGTACCAGGACCTGGGTATCGCGCACTACACCTACGTCACGCGCATCAACCCCGACGGCGTCCGGGTGCTGGAAACGAGTTGAATGCGTAATGCGTAATGCGTAATGAGTAATGAGTAATGAGTAATGAGTAATGAGTAATGAGTAATGAGTAATGAGTAATGAGTAATGAGTAATGAGTAATGAGTAATGAGTAAAAAATTGCGACGAACAAGTTACCAAT